>NZ_PDWO01000001.1 GCF_010211765.1 Pseudoxanthomonas kaohsiungensis
CACCCACGCCGCCCCCCGCCGGCCCACCCACGACGGTGCCCGCGTGTATCGCGCCCGCTCCGTGGACGCAAACCGAAAACCGCAGCGCCAACTGCCCCGCGGGTCAGTTCGGCGGCACTACCGAAAGCCGCAGCGCCCAGCACACCTTCGACTGTCCGGAAGCGTGGGACGCTCCGCGGGAAACCGTCGGCCCGTGGAGTGCGTGGACCACCACCGGCGGCACCTGCGCATCGTGCCCAGCGCCCTTCACCCAGACGGAATCGCAATGGGTGCCCGGCGGCGCCCCCTGCCCGCCGGGTCAGGTCGGATCGCACACCTGGGAGGCCGAGCAAACACGCTCACGCACGGGTTCCTACGACTGCCCCGCGGGCACCTCCTCGGTGCCTGCGCCGACGTTCTCGGGTTGGGGCGGATGGACTGCGACGGGTGCCAGGCGCGGCGAAAGCAACACGTGCGCGCCGCCGGCGACGCCGCCGCCCACGCGCAACGAGCCCGGGCCGGCCTGTGTCCAAACCTACTACTCAAATCAAAGCGCGGCGTTCCGGCGCATCATCCGGACGTTCGAGTCGGGCGCCAATTCGCCGGCCGCTTACACCATTCAATGGTCTTCCGCGTGGTCGGCGTCGGGCAGCCCTACCTACAACGGGCACGCGTCGCCACCTTTCACAATCAACGCGCCCACGTCAATCACTTTTGACTGGGTCTGTAACCTCAATGAAGAAGCGGATTTCTTTGCAACTATTTATAGCCGCGCGACCGGTGCGCACGTTGCAACACACAGCTATCACTGCATTTGCACGGTAAACGGTTTCTAGGCCAGCTTATTGGCTTATTGCTTGGGGGAGCGCTTGTGCCCACCCCCTTACGTTCCAATCCAACGCGAAGCCCTTACGGCATGACAGCGCGCGTTTGGCCGCCACCGTTGTGGTGAACAACGCCGTGAGGCGTCGCCAGATAACCGGCCTCACCCGCCAGATCCCGTTCGGAAAAGCGGAAGCGGTCCTGGCCGTGGAGCGTGCCGAACATGCGATGGCTCCGCGCGTCCTCGGACAGTCCCAAAAACCGGAGGTCGTTGCGGTTGAGGCGAGCCGCGCCCTTGCCATGCGAGTGAACCGTTTCTGCTGTCGAGACCATGCCCGCGGGAACCTTGTTACGAAACGAGGCGCAGGCCACATGGGAACGGTTTGTGCCGACGGCCAACCCGAAGCGGTCACCGTTGCTGGCCAGCACACCGCATGCCTCAAATCCGGTGGTATCGCTGTAGGCGACGAGCCGCGGCGCGACCCGGATTACGAACGCATCCAGGGTTTCACCCGGCTCGCTGACGGCCTCGAATAGGGGTTGGTAGTCGATGCTGCCAAGGCCGGCCACGACCACCCGCTGGACCTCGGCCGGTTGGGTTCCGCCAACCTCCATTGAACCGCTGCCCGCCCAGGCCTGCCCGCAGGCCAGCATTACCACCAACGCCAGGAACTTGCGCATGCCACTCTCCGAAGAGAGTGGCCGCCCACGAGCCCCTTACCTTAAGATGGTTGGGTATCGTTTGAGGTATCGCTTTGAGGGGACGGAACCGCTGCTTTTTCCTTGCATTTCAATGCGTTGGAAAGAGCACCGTTGCGTTCCGCCCACCTCCACCATCCAAAACGCGAAAGGCCGGGACATGTCCCGGCCTTTCGCGTTTCCTGGAGTCAGGCTTCAGGGGAAGGAAGCGACCAGCTCAAGCTCGCCGTCGTCGTTCTCCGCCTCGATCCGGGTCGGGATGAAGCGCAGGCCGGCGCGCGAATCGGCGATGACGCGGGCGATCTGCATGGCCTGTTCGCGCTCAAGGAACCAGAACGACGGCGTGCCATTGTCGATCAGGCGCCATCCGCCGTGGGATCCGACCAGTTGCAGGGTGCTCGGGGGCATGGCGGTCCGTTCGCGGTGAGGGGCTCCCCGGCCCGGCGTCCTGCCGGCGACCTTGTCCATTGCAGAGCGGTTCCGTATCTAGCGGTGCAAGCCGTTCTGCCGGGGCGAAGGAAGCTTGCCCCGTGAAGGCGATACCACGCAGTCAGGGTACTCCCCACCGTGGGGTAGGAAATTTCCTACCCGGGGTCGCGGAGCGCAGGCGGCCGGGTCGCGCGCCCAGTCCCCAGGCATCCCCCGGGTTCTCCGTCCGCGCTCAGGCGTCCTTGTTGTGGCGGCGCATGGCGCGCTGCTTCTCGCGCTGCCAGTCGCGCTCCTTGGCGGTGTCGCGCTTGTCGTGCTCCTGCTTGCCCTTGGCCAGGGCGATCTCGAGCTTGACCTTGTTCTTGCTCCAGTACATCGCCGTTGGCACCAGGGTATAGCCGTCGCGCTGGACGCGGCCGATCAGCTTGTCGATCTCGTGCCGGTGCAGGAGCAGCTTGCGCGTGCGGCGATCGTTGGCGATGACGTGGGTGGAGGCCTGGATCAGCGGGGTGATCTGCGCGCCGATCAGGTAGATCTCGCCGTCCTGGACGTAGGCGTAGCCGTCGGTCAGGTTGGCGCGGCCGGCGCGGATCGCCTTGACCTCCCAGCCCTGCAGGGCCAGGCCCGCTTCGACCCGGTCGACCAGGTGGTACTCGTGGCGGGCACGCTTGTTCAGCGCGATGGTGCGGTTGGCCGGCTCGGCCTTCGCCTTGGCCTTTGCCTTATCATGGCCCGGTTGCTTGCTCATCCTGCCATTGTCGCCCAATTCGGGCGCCGGAAGACGCCCGCCCCGTCCATGCCCAGCATCCACCGCAGCGCCCTGGTCGAGCATTCGGCCGCCCGCATGTTCGACCTGGTCAACGACGTGGCCGCCTATCCCAGGCGCTTCGCCTGGTGCGAGCAGGCGCACGTGCTGGAGCAGGACGAAACGCGGATGCTGGCGCGCCTGGACCTGGGGCTGGGTTCGTTGCGGACCTGGTTCACCACCGAGAACCGTCTGGAACGGCCGCATCGCATCGACATGCAGTTGCGCGAGGGCCCGTTCCGGAAGCTGCACGGCGTCTGGACCTTCCATGCACTCGACGAGGCGTCGTGCAAGGTCGCCCTGACCCTGGATTTCGAGCCTAAGTCGCGGCTGCTGGTGCCGGTCCTCACGCTCGGCTTCCAGGGCCTGGCCGATCGCATGGTCGACGACTTCGTACGCGTGGCCGACCGCGGGGACTGATCGTGCCCCGCGTGCAGGTGGTGATCGCCTGGCCGCACCGGCACGAGCAGCGCGACCTGCGGCTGGCGGACGGGGCGACTGTGGGCGATGCGCTGCGAGCGGCGGCGCTGGCCGACGAGGCGGATCTGGCCGGGGTGGCGGTGTTCGGCGTGCTGGCGGACCGCTCCACCGTGTTGCGCGAAGGCGACCGGGTCGAACTGCTCAGGCCGCTGCTGGTGGATCCGAAGGAGGCGCGGCGCCGGCGCGCGCTGCGCCAGCGCGAAGGCTGAGCCCGGTCAGCGGCGACCGCCGCGCTTTTCTTCCTTGGGCAGGTTGGGCCCGAACTGGCGGTTGGCGCTGCGTGCCAGCTCGAGATCCTGTTCCGGGAAATAGTCACCTTCCCAGCGGACCAGGGTGTCGTTCTCGAAATGCAGGGTGAGGGTCTTGCTTTCGGTGGTGCCGCGGCGATTGGTCCGCTCGGTGGCGCTGTAGTCCCAGCGCTGGGCGTGGAACGGATCCTGGACCGAAGGCGTCCCCAGCAGGCCGGCGACCTGCTGCTTGCTGAGGCCCGGCTTGAGCTGGTCGACCGCTTCCTTCTCCAGCAGGTTGCCCTGGTAGATCGGCTGTTTGTACAGCACGCCGCAACCGGCGATGGCGAGCGAAAGAGGGGCGATCAGCAGCAGGCGGCGGAAGCTGGGCATTGCGGGCACGCGGGACGGAAAGTCGGCCGATGATACACTCCCGGCGCGCCCGGGGGCCGCCGACACGCGACTGGCGGTAAACCGGCAGTAAATGGATGGGTTGAACGGAGAGGGGCTATGGAATCGAACGATCTGCGCCGCGTCGGGCTGAAGGTCACCCATCCGCGGATGCGCATCCTCGAGCTGCTGGAGGAGAAACAGCCCCAGCACCACCTCACCGCCGAGGACATCTACCGCCGGCTGCTCGAGCATGGCGACGAGATCGGCCTGGCCACGGTCTATCGCGTGCTGACCCAGTTCGAGGCGGCCGGGCTCGTGATCAAGCACAACTTCGAAGGCGGCCAGGCCATGTACGAACTGGACCGCGGCGGCCACCACGACCACATGGTGGACGTGGACACCGGCAAGATCATCGAGTTCGAGAGCCCGGAGATCGAGAAGCTCCAGCGCGAGATCGCGGCCCGGCACGGCTATGAGCTGGAAGAGCACTCGCTGGTCCTGTACGTGCGCAAGAAGCGCCGCTGACCTGCCTGCGGACGCGCCCTGGCGTCCGCCCCGCACCCGTCCTGCAACGAGACGATCAGCGCGAGCGCGCGCCGGCGCGCCGTGGCGTCCGCGTGACGGCCTGGTCGGCGTCCACCGCGCCGTCCAGCAGGCGCCGCGCCGCGGCGTGCGCTTCGGGGCCGATCGACACGCCGCCCAGCATGCGCGCCAGCTCCTGCTCGCGGCCCGCGTCGTCGAGCAGTTCCACCGCGCTGCGGGTGATGCCTTCGACCGGCGCCTTGCTGACCCGGTAATGGGCATGCCCCTGCGCCGCCACCTGCGGCAGGTGGGTCACGCACAGCACCTGCCGCGCGCGACCCAGTGCGCGCAGCTTGCGCCCGACGATCTCGGCCACCGCGCCGCCGATGCCCGAATCCACTTCGTCGAACACCATCGTCGGCACCGCGTCCGAGCCGAGCGCGGCCACTTCGATCGCCAGCGAGATGCGCGACAGCTCGCCACCGGAGGCGACCTTGCGCAGCGGCCGCGGCGGCTGCCCGGCATTGGCGGCGACCAGGAACTCGACGCGCTCGGCGCCGTTGGGATCGGGGCGCCCGGTCGCGGCCGGTTCCAGCTCGACCAGGAAGCGGCCGCCGCCCATGCCCAGCTCGGCCACCAGCGCGGTAGTGGCCGTGGCCAGGGCGTCGCCCGCACGGCGGCGGCTGGCGCTGAGTGCATCGGCCGCTCTCTGCCAGGCGGCGGCGGCGGTGGCGATCTCGCCGTCCAGGCGATCCAGGCGCTCGCCGGCGCCGCGCAGCGTCGCCAGTTCGTCGGCCACCCGGTCGCGATGGGCGGCCAGTTCGGCCGGGGCGAGGCGGTGCTTGCGGGCCAGGTCGTGGACCCGGCCCAGGCGCCGCTCCAGCTCGTCGAAGCGCGCCGGATCCAGTTCCAGGTCGTCGCGGATGCGGCCGACCAGGGCCAGCGCCTCCTCGATCTGCACGCCGGCGCCTTCGAGCAGGCCGTCGGCCTCGCCCAGCCGCGGCTCATGCGCGGCCGCGCGGCCCAGCACGCCGCGGACCTGCTGCAGCAGGCTCGCCAGGGAGGGCGATTCCTCGCCGCCGAGCCGGGCCACCGCATCCTCGCAGGCGGCGATCAGGCCGGCGGCATTGGCATGGCGGCGGTGGGCCAGGTCGAGCGCCTCCAGCGCGGCCGGGTCCAGGTCCTCGCGTTCCAGTTCGGCCAGCTGGTGTTCGAGCCAGCCGATCCGGTCGGATACGTCGCCCTGGGCGAGCAGGTGCTCGCGCTCGGCCAGCAGCGCCTGCCAGGCCGCCGCGGCGGTGCGCACCGCCGCGCGTTCGGCATCGTTGCCGGCATGGCCATCGAGCAGGGCCAGCTGGCTGGCGCGCGACAGCAGCGACTGGTGTTCGTGCTGGCCGTGGATCTCCACCAGCAGGCCGGCCAGTTCGGCCAACTGCGCCAGGGTCACCGGCCGCCCGTTGATCCAGGCGCGCGAGCCGCCGTCGCCGCGGATGACGCGGCGCAGCTGGCACTGGCCGTCCTCGTCCAGTTCGTTCTCGTGCAGCCAGGCCTGGGCGGCGGCGTTGCCGGCCAGGTCGAACCCGGCCGCCAGTTCGGCGCGTTCGCAGCCATGGCGGACCACGCCGCTGTCGGCGCGCAGGCCGGACAGGAATCCCAGCGCATCGACCAGCAACGACTTGCCGGCGCCGGTCTCGCCGGAAACCACTGTCATTCCGGGGCCGAACTCCAGCTCGGTGGCGCGGACGACGGCGAAGTCTTTCAGGGCGAGGTGGGTCAGCATGGCCGGTATTGTAGGGGGGGGCACGGTGCCCGGATGGTGCGTGGCGCCTGTCGCAGTCGCCGCGACGGGATGTGGGAAGCGGCTTCGCCGAACGGCGGCTGACCCGCTGGTTTCCGCCATTGCGTGCGAAGAGCAGGGGGGCAAGCCCCGCTCTACGGACGCATCGTCGCGGCCCGGAAGGACAAGGGCGCTTGCGGCGCGGCGCGGCGGCCGCTATCTATTCGCCATGACCGTGCCCGCCACGCCGCCGCTCGACCCCCGTGCCCGCCAGCTGCTGCGCACGCTGATCGGGCGCTACATCCGCGACGGCGAGCCGGTCGGCTCGCAGACCCTGGCCCGGCATGCCGGCCTGGACGTGAGTCCGGCCACGATCCGCAACATCCTCGCCGACCTGGAGGACAGCGGCCTGCTCAGCTCGCCGCACACCTCGGCCGGCCGCGTGCCCACCGCACAGGGCTACCGGGTGTTCGTCGACAGCCTGTTGCAGGTCAGGTCGCTGGGCGAGCGCGAGGTCGCGCGCCTGCGCGCCGAGCTGACCGTCGGCGCCGGCGGCACCCAGGCGCTGCTGGGCAACGCCTCGGAACTGCTGTCGGCGATGACCCATTTCGTGGGCGTGGTCGGCGCGCCGCGGCGCGAACAGTTCGCCTTCCGCCAGATCGACTTCGTGCCCCTGGGCGGCCGGCGGGTGCTGGCGATCGTGGTCTTCGCCGACGGCGAGGTGCAGAACCGGGTGGTGGAGCCGCAGCGGGCGTTCGAGCCGGCCGAGCTGGAGAAGGTCGCCAACTACCTCAACACCCATTGCGCCGGCCGTCCGCTGGCGCAGATCCGCACGACCCTGCTGCACGAGTTGCGCCAGGCCCGCGACGAGATGGAACAGTTGCTGGCGCAGTCGGTGGAGCTGGCCGAGCAGGCGCTGGAGCCGCCCGGCGACGACATGGTCCTGGCCGGGCAGACCCGGCTGATGGGCCTGCAGGACCTGTCCGACGTGGACCGGCTGCGCGAACTGTTCGAGGCCTTCGCCCGCAAGCGCGAGATCCTGCAGCTGCTGGAACGCACCCAGCGCGCGCCGGGCGTGCGCATCTTCATCGGCGAGGAAACCGGCCTGGCACCGCTGGACGGGGTTTCGCTGGTAACCGCGCCCTACGGCGCCGGCGGCCAGGTGCTGGGCGTGCTCGGGGTCATCGGGCCGACCCGGATGGCCTACGACAAGGTGATCCCGGTGGTCCAGGCCGCGGCCGACGTGCTCGGCTCGGCGCTGCAGGGGCCCCGGACCGACCGCGACACGGCGGCCTGAGCGGCCGGGTTGCCATCGCGGGCACCCGTGCGACCGGGGCGAGTGCCTTGAAACGCTCCGTTCCGGCCCCCATTGGGCCCGGATGGGCGGCCGGGAGCGCCGCCACGGAGCCGATTGCATGACCCACAACGACACCCCGACCCCGACCGTCCCCGACGCCGACGCCAGCCTCGAGTCGCAACTGCGCGACGAGATCGAAGCCCTGCGCGGCGAGCTCGAGCAGGTCCGGGCCGATTCCCTGCGCGAGCGCGCCGATCTCGAGAACCAGCGCAAGCGCGTCGCCCGGGACGTCGAGCAGGCCCGCCGCTTCGCCAACGAACGCCTGCTGGGCGAGCTGCTGCCGGTATTCGACAGCCTGGATGCCGGCCTGGCCGCGGCGGGCGAGCAGGGCGGGCCGTTGAAGGACGGCATGGAGCTGACCTACCGCCAGCTGCTGAAGGTCGCCGCGGACAACGGCCTGGTCGTGGTCGATCCCGCGGGGCAGCCGTTCAACCCCGAGCACCACCAGGCGATCAGCCAGGCCGATCCGGGCGATGCCGCGCCGGGCAGCGTGCTGCAGGTGTTCCAGAAGGGCTACCTGCTCAACGACCGCCTGCTGCGCCCGGCGCTGGTCGTGGTCGCCCGCCACGACTGAACACTTCTCTTCCCGGTTGAGACGCCCACTTGAACGGCGCCGCCAGGACCCTATCTAGCGAACAAGGCCATCGCGCCAACGGCCGCACACATTCCCGAGGGAGCAAGACACAATGAGCAAGATCATCGGCATCGACCTGGGCACGACCAACTCCTGCGTGGCGATCATGGAGGGCGGCAAGGCCCGGGTGATCGAGAACGCCGAAGGCGACCGCACCACGCCTTCGATCGTGGCCTACACCAAGGACGGCGAAGTCCTGGTGGGTGCGCCGGCCAAGCGCCAGGCGGTCACCAACCCGAAGAACACCTTCTACGCGGTCAAGCGCCTGATCGGCCGCAAGTTCACCGACGCCGAGGTCAAGAAGGACCTGGACCTGGTGCCGTACGGCATCCTCGCCCACGACAACGGCGACGCCTGGGTGCAGACCGCCGACGGCCGCAAGATGGCGCCGCAGGAGATCTCGGCCAAGGTGCTGGAGAAGATGAAGAAGACCGCCGAGGCCTTCCTGGGCGAGACGGTCACCGAGGCGGTCATCACCGTGCCGGCCTACTTCAACGACAGCCAGCGCCAGGCGACCAAGGACGCCGGCCGCATCGCCGGCCTGGACGTCAAGCGCATCATCAACGAGCCCACCGCCGCGGCGCTGGCCTACGGCCTGGACAAGGCCGGCGGCGACCGCAAGATCGTGGTCTACGACCTGGGCGGCGGCACCTTCGACGTGTCGATTATTGAAATTGCCGAGGTCGACGGCGAGAAGCAGTTCGAGGTGCTGGCCACCAACGGCGACACCTTCCTCGGCGGCGAGGACTTCGACGCGCGCGTCATCGACTACCTGGTCGAGGAGTTCCAGAAGGACCAGGGCATCGACCTGCGCAAGGACCCGCTGGCCCTGCAGCGCCTGAAGGACGCGGCCGAGCGCGCCAAGATCGAGCTGTCCAGCGCCCAGCAGACCGAGGTCAACCTGCCGTACATCACCGCCGACGCGTCGGGCCCGAAGCACCTGACGATCAAGCTGACCCGGGCCAAGCTCGAGGCGCTGGTCGACGACCTGGTGAAGAAGACCATCGAGCCGTGCCGGATCGCGCTGAAGGACGCCGGCCTGCGCGCCAGCGACATCGGCGAGGTGATCCTGGTCGGCGGCCAGACCCGCATGCCCAAGGTGCAGGCGGCCGTGGCCGAGTTCTTCGGCAAGGACCCGCGCAAGGACGTCAACCCCGACGAGGCCGTGGCCCTGGGCGCGGCGGTGCAGGGCGGCGTGCTGGCCGGCGACGTCAAGGACGTGCTGCTGCTGGATGTGACCCCGCTGAGCCTGGGCATCGAGACCCTGGGCGGCGTGTTCACCAAGATCATCGAGAAGAACACCACCATCCCGACCAAGGCCTCGCAGACCTTCAGCACCGCCGAGGACAACCAGTCCGCCGTCACCGTGCACGTGCTGCAGGGCGAGCGCGAGCAGGCCCGCTTCAACAAGTCGCTGGCCAAGTTCGACCTCACCGGGATCGACCCGGCCCCGCGCGGCATGCCGCAGGTGGAGGTGTCGTTCGACATCGACGCCAACGGCATCGTCCACGTCACCGCCAAGGACAAGAAGACCGGCAAGGAGCAGAAGGTCGAGATCAAGGCCGGCTCGGGCCTGTCGGACGAGGAGATCCAGCGGATGGTCGCCGACGCCGAGGCGCACCGCGAGGAGGACAAGAAATTCCACGAGCTGGTGCAGGCGCGCAACCAGGCCGACGGCCTGATCCACGCCACCCGTTCGGCGGTCACCGAGCACGGCGGCAAGGTGCCGGGCGACGTGATCGGCCGGGTCGAGGGCGCCATCGCCGAGCTGGAGACGGCGATGAAGAGCGATGACAAGGCGCAGATCGAGGCCAAGAGCAAGGCGCTGGAAGAGGCGGGGCAGTCGCTGTACGCGGCGGCCGCGGCGTCGGCCCAGGCCGGCGGCGACGCCGGCGAGGCCGCCGGCGCCGGCGGCGGCTCGCAGGACGACGTCGTCGATGCCGAGTTCACCGAGGTCAAGGACGACGACAAGAAGTAAGTCGCGACGGCGCCCCGGCGCCGGCGGCCTCGCAGCCCGCGCCATCGATACGGTGGCGCGGGCTGTCGCCTGACAGACGCATGGAAACCCGATGAGCAAGCGCGACTACTACGAAGTCCTGGGCGTGGCCCGCAACGCCAGCGACGAAGAGCTGAAGAAGGCCTATCGCCGCTGCGCGATGAAGCACCACCCGGACCGCAACCCGGGCGACGCGGTCGCCGAGGCCGCGTTCAAGGAATGCAAGGAGGCCTACGAGGTCCTGTCCGACGCCGGCAAGCGCCGCGCCTACGACGCGCACGGCCATGCCGCGTTCGAGCACGGCATGGGCGGCGGTGGCGGCCCGGGGCCGGACATGGGCGACATCTTCGGCGACATCTTCGGCACGATCTTCGGCGGTGCCGGCGGCGGCGGACGCGCGGCGCGCCGCGGCGCCGACATCGGCTACGTGATGGAACTGGACCTGGAGGAGGCGGTCGCCGGGATCGAGAAGCGGATCGAGATCCCCACGCTGTCCGAGTGCGGCCATTGCCATGGCAGCGGTTCGGAGGACGGCAAGGTCGAGTCCTGCAACACCTGCCACGGCCGCGGCCAGGTGCGTTTCCAGCGCGGCATCTTCACCATGCAGCAGGCCTGTCCGGAATGCGGCGGGCGCGGCCAGGTGGTGCGCAATCCCTGCCGGGAATGCCACGGCGCGGGCCGCATCGAGGACGAGAAGGTCCTGTCGGTGAAGATTCCCGCGGGCGTGGACAGCGGCGACCGCATCCGCCTCACCGGCGAAGGCGAGGCCGGTCCGCCCGGCACGCCGCCGGGCGACCTGTACGTGGAAGTGCGCGTGCGCGAGCACGACATCTTCCGCCGCGACGGCGACGACCTGCACTGCGAAGTGCCGATCCGCATCTCGCAGGCCGCGCTGGGCGACGTGGTCAACGTGCCCACGCTGGACGGCGAGGCGGAGATCCGCATCCCGGCCGAGACCCAGGCCGGCAAGGTCTTCCGCCTGCGCGGCAAGGGCGTCAAGTCGGTGCGCAGCCGCAGCGCCGGCGACCTGTACTGCCGCGTGGTGGTGGAAACGCCGGTCAACCTCACCGCCGAGCAGCGCGAGCTGCTGGAGAAGTTCGAGGCGACCTTTTCCGGCGAAGAAGGCCGTCGGCACTCGCCGCGTTCGGCCACGTTCCTGGACGGGGTCAAGTCGTTCCTCGGGCGCATCACCTCGTCCTGATCGCAGCTTGCGTGCCGCGCCGGACGTCGCGTTCGGCGCAAACGTGCGGAAAATCCGCGGGAATCGGCCTATATCCGTTGCAGCTGAAACGCTGCGCGCGACCGGCGGTGCCACGCGCTAGCATGCGTGGCCCCGCATCCATGGCCGATCGATGAGCGACGCGCTGGAAAGCCACCTGGTCCACGAACGAGGCAACCGGCCTCCGCTGCCGGCGCCGGTGGACCTGGTGTCGGTGCAGTCGCAACTGGCCTACGGCCATGCCGGCAACAGCGCGGCCATTCCCGTGCTGCGCATGCTCGGCGTGCGCGTGGCCGGCGTGCCCACCACGCTGCTGAGCAACACTCCCTTCTACGCGACCCTGCGCGGCAAGGTGCTGCCGGCCGAGTGGCTGGCCGACCTGCTGCGCGGGCTGGACGAGCGCGGCGTGAGCCGGCGCGCGTCGATGCTGCTGTCGGGCTACTTCGGCAGCGTCGCCAACGGCGAGGCGTTCGCCGGATGGCTCGAGGCGCACCGCGATGCCGGCACCGCGCCGCGCTACCTGCTGGACCCGGTGATCGGCGACACCCATACCGGCGCCTATGTCGAGCCGGGGCTGGAAACGGTGTTCGCCGAACGCCTGCTGCCGCTGGCGTGGATGGTCACGCCCAACGCCTTCGAACTCGGGCGCCTCACGGGCCGGGCGGCGTTGCAGGAGGCCGACGCGCTCGTGGCCGCGCGCGCGCTGCTGGAGCGCGGACCGGAGTGGGTGCTGGCGCACAGCGTGGCCGGCGAGGGCGGCGACCTGGTGACCCTGCTGGTCGGCCGCGATGCGGCCTGGCGCATCCGTTCACCGCGACTGGACGTCGACGTCGCCGGTACCGGCGACGTGCTCGCCGCCCTGCTGGCCACCTTCCTCCTGCGCGGCGAGCCGCCGCAGCGTGCAGCCGAACGCGCGCTGGCCGGCGTCCACGCGGCGCTGGAGTCGACCCTGGCCAATGGCTGGGAGGAACTCGACGTACTGGCCGCCCCGGCCGCCGCGCTGGCCGATGTGGTGCGTTTCCAGGCGGTGCCGGTTTGAACAGGCAGGGCGACCGCCAGGTGGACCAGCCGGTGATCGGCATCGTCGGCAGCGCCGGGGCCTATGGCGTATGGCTGCGGCGCTTCTTCGAACAGCGCATGGGCCTGGGCGTGCTCGGCCACGACCCGGCCGACGCCGGCAGCGACCCGCCCGCGCGCCTGATCGAAGAGGCGGACGTGTTGGTGTTCGCCGCACCGATCCGGCAGACGCCTGCGCTGATCAGCCGATACGCGCAGATGAGCGCCGGGCGCGAACGCGGCCGGTTGTGGCTCGACATCACCTCGCTCAAGCAGGCGCCGGTGGCGGCGATGCTGGAATCGCAGGCCGAGGTGGTCGGCCTGCACCCGATGACCGCACCGCTGAAGACGCCCACGCTCAAGGGCCGCGTCGTGGTGGTCTGCGAGGCGCGCCTGGATGCGTGGCGGCCATGGCTGCGCACGCTGATGGAAGCGCTGCAGGGCGAGTACGTGCGCACCTCCCCGGCGCACCACGACCGGGTGATGGCGCTGGTGCAGGCGATGGTGCACGCCGCGCACCTGGGCCAGGCCGGCGTGCTGCGCAGTTTCGCCGACAGCCTCGGCGGACCGGCGGCGCTGATGCCCTACCGCTCGATCGGGTTCGAGATGGACGCCGCGGTCATCGCGCGGATCCTGTCGCTCAATCCGGAGATCTACGAGGACATCCAGTTCGGCAACCCGCATACGGGCGAGATGCTCGAACGCCTGGGCGCGGAGATCACCCGCCTGCGCACCCTGGTCTCGCGCGGCGACGAGGCCGCGCGCGCGGAGTTCCGCTCGCACTACCTCGCCGGCAACCGCGACTGCTGGGGCGACGAAGCGGTCGCCGAGGGCAGCTACACCTTCGAGCGGGTCGGCTACCTGCTGGCCGACCTCACCGAGACGCGCCGGCTGAGCGTCCATCTGCCGCAGGACCGCGCCGGCTCGCTGCGTGCGCTGCTGCACGTGTTCGAGGCCCAGGGCATCAGCCTGTCCTCGATCCATTCCTCGCGCACGCCGTCCGGAGAAGTGCATTTCCGCATCGGCTTCGACGACGGGGCCGACCTCGATGCGCTACGCCGGGCGGCCGAGGCGATCGACAGCAGCGGCGTCGGCCGGGTGCTCGAGCGCCCCTGACCGTAGAGCCGGGCTCGCCCGGCTGCCCGCCGCCGGAACCCGTCCGGCGGCACCGCAGCGGCGGGGTGCACCCCGTGCGGCGACATCGGTCGCCCGCGCGCGGCAGACCCCTCAATCGGCGGTCAGCACCAGCGTACTGTCGGCGTTGGCGAAGCGGTCGTCCTTGCGCTGCAGGCGCTGGCCGTCGGCCAGTTCGTAGCGCAACGACGGCTTGCCGTCCGGGCCGCCGTGCTCGTCGTGGAACTCGAGGATGATGTAGGCGTTGCCATCGTTGCCGGTGGCTGGAAACTGGCGAAAGGACATGGGGCCTCCTGGTTCTACGGCGGGGCGCCGCCCCGTCCCGCGATTATTCCGCCAGCGCCTTAAGGGATCGTGGCAAAGGCGTGAAGTTCCCGTGGCGCGCCGGCCTCGGGCGTGCCCGGGACCGGGTCGTGGCCGACCCGCTACAATGCCGGCCATGACGACCCAATACACCCTGTCGCGCCGTGCCCAGGCGCTCACGAGTTCGGCCATCCGCGAGATCCTCAAGGTCACCGAGCGTCCCGAAGTCATTTCCTTCGCCGGCGGCCTGCCGTCCCCGGCCACCTTCCCGGTCGAGCGCATGCGCGAGGCGACCGAAAAGGTCCTGCGCGACGCTCCGCAAGCTGCGCTGCAGTACGGGCCGACCGAGGGCTTCACCCCCCTGCGCGAATGGATCGCCGCGCGCCTGAGCCATGGCGGCGCCGTCGTGCCGGCCTCGCGGGTGTTGATCACCACCGGTTCGCAGCAGGGCCTGGACCTGCTGGGCAAGGTGCTGATCGACGAGGGCAGCAAGGTCCTGGTCGAAACCCCGAGCTACCTCGGCGCGCTGCAGGCGTTCTCGCTGTTCGCCCCGCAGTTCGCCTCGCTGCCCAGCGACGAGCAGGGCATCGTCACCGACGGCCTCGACGCCGAGCAGCTGGCCGGCGCGCGGTTCCTGTACTGCCTGCCCAACTTCCAGAACCCGACCGGCCGGCGCATGCCGCTGGAACGGCGCAAGGCGCTGGTGGCGCTGGCCAGCGCCACCGGCGTGCCGCTGGTCGAGGATGATCCGTACGGGGAGCTGTCCTACGGCGGCGAGGCGCTGCCGAGCCTGCTGTCGATGAATCCCGACGGGGTGATCTACATGGGCTCGTTCTCCAAGGTGCTGGCCCCGGGCCTGCGCCTGGGCTATGTCGTGGCGCCGGAGCCGGTGTTCGGCAAGATGGTCCAGGCCAAGCAGGCCGCGGACCTGCATACGCCGTCCTTCTCGCAGCGCATCGTCTACGAGGCGGTGCAGGATGGCTTCCTCGACGCGCACATCCCCTCGATCCGCACGCTCTACGGGCAGCAGTGCGAACGCATGCTCGCCGCGCTGGAGCGCGAATTCCCCAAGCAGGTCACCTGGAACCGCCCGGACGGCGGCATGTTCATCTGGGTGGACCTGCCCGAGGGCGTGGACAGCGGCGCGCTGCTGGCCAAGGCGATCGAGCGCAACGTGGCCTTCGTGCCGGGCGCGCCGTTCTACGCGGTCGATCCGAAGAAGAACACCTTGCGCCTGTCGTTCGTCACCGTGCCGGGCGAGAAGATCGACGCCGGGGTGAAGATCCTCGGCGAACTGCTCAAGGCCGAGATCGCCGCGCTGCCGGCGGCGGCCTGAGAACGGGCAGGCGCGGCGCGCGGACAATGACCACGCGCCCGTCGGCCATCATCGACGCGGTGTTGACCGGACGGGCGGTGGACTACACCCGGCCGGGCAGTCGCAGCGCGATCGACAAGCGGGCGGTCGAAGGGCCGGTCCGGATCGGCCCCGAGGGGTTGGCCGGCGACGAGCAGGGCGACCGCCGCGTGCATGGCGGGCCGGACAAGGCCATCCACCACTATCCGCGCGACCACTACGCGAGCTGGCAAGGCGAGGTCGGTGCGCATGCGCTGCTGCAGGCGGCCGGCGCGTTCGGCGAGAACATCAGCACGGCCGGCATCACCGAGGCCGATATATGCCTGGGCGACCGCCTGCGCCTGGGGTCGGCGCTGGTGGAGGTGTCGCAGGCGCGGCAGCCGTGCTGGAAGCTGTCCGACCGTTTCGGCATCGCCGACATGGCCCGGCGCGTGCAGGACAGCGGCCGCAGCGGCTGGTACTACCGCGTCCTCGAAACCGGGACCGTGCAGGCCGGCGACACGCTGGCCGTGGTCGACCGCCCGCATCCGGACTGGCCGCTGCCGCGCCTGTCCGAGCTGTTGTACCGGCGCACGCTGGACCGCGACGAACTGCAGGGCGCACTGGCGCTGCCGCTGGTGCCGTCGTGGCGGAAGCTGTTCGAACGCCGGGTGCAGCAGGGCGACACCGAGAGCTGGGATTCGCGGCTCGGCGGGCCGGCACGCTGACGGGCGGCCCGGGCCCTGTGCTCAGGTTCGCCGGAACAGCAGCGTGCGGGCGCCCGCGCAGGCCGCCTGCGCGATCGATCCGCGCCAGCCGCCACGGACGGGAACACGGCGCGAGCCGCCGCCTCGAGCAGGGCGAAGCCCGGCTGCCGCTCGCCCACCGCCATCCGTTCCCCGGCGGCCACGAACTCGAGCGACGCCCCGCCGTCTGCGTCCGGGCAACCCCATATCTCGTGCACGGCCTGCCAGGCCACGGTGCGTCCACCGACGGTGAAGCCGTAGGCGCTGGCGATGACGGCGCCGCGGTCGTCCCGGCGCTGCAGGCGCGGCGACCGGTCGGCCAGGCGGGTGATCGAGCCCACGGTCGGTGCGCCTGCGTCAGCGGCCGCCGGCTGCCGCCAGCCGCCGGGCCAGTTCGTCCGGCGGCAGGCCCGGGGCGAACAGGAAGCCCTGGCCGACCGGCACGCCCAGCTCGAGCAGGAAGCGGCGTTGCGATTCCAGCTCCACGCCTTCGGCGACCAGGCCCAGGCCCAGGCTGCGCGCGATCGCGGTGACCGCTTCGCACACCGCCACGTCGGACCGGTTCTCCGGGACGCCCTCGACGAACAGCTGGCTGAGCTTGAGTCCGTGGATCGGCAGCCGGCGCAGGTAGTTCAGCGCGCTGTAGCCCTCGCCGAAATCGTCGATGGTCAGGACCACGCCCATCCTGCGCAGCTCGGCGAAGGTGCGCAGCGTGGCCGGCGCGTCCTCGATCAGCACCCGTTCGGTGAACTCGAGCTCCAGCGCCGAGCCGGGCAGGGCGAACTCGCGCAGGGTCTCGGCGACCTTGACCGCCAGGTCCTCGGCGACGAACTGGCGGTAGGAGACGTTGATCGCCACGCGGACGATGCCCAGGCCCTGCTCGCGCCATTCGCAGACCTGGCGGCAGGCCTCGCGCAGCACCCAGTCGCCGATGCCGACGATGTCGCCGGTGGTCTCGGCGTGGCTGATGAACAGGTCCGGGCGCAGCTCGCCCAGCTGGTGGCTCTGCCAACGGATCAGCGCCTCGGCGGCGACGATGCGGCCATGGCGCAGGTCCACCTGCGGCTGGTAGACCAGGCGGAACTCGGCGTTGTCGAGCGCGCGGCGCAGCTGCGTCTCGATCTGCAGCCGGTCCTGCTGCTTGCGCGCCAGGTCGGGGGTGAACACCTGCCAGTCGTTTCGGCTGCGGCGCTTGCAGTCGTACATGGCGATGTCGGCGTTCTGGATCAGCTGCTGCGGTCGGCTGCCGTCGGCCGGCGCATAGGCAATACCGATGCTGGCGCCGATGGTGAACTCGTCGTCGCCGAACAGGAACGGCCGCGACAGCGCCTGCAGGATGGCATCGGCCAGGCGCGGCGCCTGGCCCGGTTCGGCACCGTCGCACAGCACGAGGAACTCGTCGCCGCCGAAGCGCGCCAGCAGGCCTTCGGTACCGATCGCATGGGCGATGCGCTGGCCGGTGCGCACCAGCAGCTCGTCGCCGGCGCCGTGGCCGAGCACGTCGTTGACGGTCTTGAACCGGTCCAGGTCGATGTACAGCACGGCGACCTCGGCCTGGGCCGGTTCTCGCAGGCGAGCGTCCAGCTCGCCCAGGATCGCGTCGCGGTTGAGGATGCCGGTGAGCGGGTCGGTCCGCGCCTGGATGCGCAGCGTTTCCTCGGCCTGTTTGCGCTCGGTGATGTCCTGCAGGGTGCCGGCCACGCGTGGCGAGACATGGTTGCCGGGCTCGACCTCGCCGATCATGCGGACCCAGAACGAGTGGCCGTCGCCGCGCTGGCCCTGCAGCTCCAGGTCGAAACCGTCGCGCAGGCCGAAGGCGCGTTCCAGCGCGCCTTCCAGCCGGATCCGGTCGCCGGTGCGCAGGCGCGCCAGCAGGTCTTCCATGCCGTGGTGGAACGGCTCCAGGTCGACGATGCGCAGTGCCTCGCCGGTGAGGTACAGGCGCTGGCGGCCGCGGTCCCATTCCCAGCCGCCGATGTGCGCCAGCGACTGGGCGCGGTCGAACAGGGTGCTGTCGCGCTTGAGTTCGGTGATGTCGCTGAACAGCACGAACACGTGGTCGGCCTCGTCGCGGCCGGAGGAGAACACCGGCACCGTGGTCGCCGAGATCCAGACCATGCGGTCGCTGGCCAGGTGGTGCAGGCCGATGGTGGTGCTGGGGATGATCTGGCCGGTGCGCAGCGAGCGCTGCGCCGGCCACTGGTCTTCCGGCAGCACGCGCCCGTGTTCGTCCAGGATGGTCCACTCGCGGGTGTGCGAGCGCATGTCGGCTTCCAGGCCCGCACCGAGGATGCGGTGCGCGGCCGGATTGGCCGACAGCAGGTTGAACTGCCGGTCCAGCAGCAGCACGCCCTTGTCGATCGATTCCATCAGCAGGCGATAGCGCGATTCGGCCTGCCAGCGGCCGCTGAGGTCGCGCGCCACCGCGACGATGCAGCGCCGGCCGGCGTGCTCGAACCCGGCCGAATGCACCTCGACCGGGAAGCGGCTGCCGTCGCCGCGCATGTTGGTGACCTCGATGACGTAGGTCTCGCCGCGGTTGAGCGTTTCCCAGACCGGCTTGAGGTGGTCCGGCGGCAGGTCCGGGTTGAGCGTCTCGATCGGCTGGCCGACGATCTCATCGCGCGGCCGGTGGTAGGCGCGGATGCCGGCCTTGTTGAGGTCCAGCACGATCCCGGTTTCGCTGAGGATGCTGACCGGGTCGGGGACCGCGTCGAACAGGGCGTGGTAGCGCAGCCGCGCCGATTCGCCTTCGGCCAGCGCGTGGTGCAGGGCGTCGCAGGCCTGCTGCAGGAGCAGGCGCGTGCCGGCGGGCAGGGCGCGGTCGCGCAGGGCCTGCTCCAGTTCGGCCAAAACCGCCTCCGGGTCCGCCTGCGGCGCGGACGCGGAGACGGCCTGGCCGGCGGCGTTCATGCGGCCGCCAGCGCCCGTCCGACCTTGCTGCCGGTCGACCGGCCCAGCCGCGACGCCAGCCAGCGGCCGGTGTCGGCCAGTGCCTCCAGGTCGATGCCGGTCTCGATGCCCATGCCGCGCAGCATATACACCAGGTCCTCGCTGGCAACATTGCCGCTGGCCCCCTTGGCATACGGGCAGCCACCGGTGCCGGCCACGGCCGAATCGGCCACCCGCACCCCGGCCTCGACGCAGGCGGCCACGTTGGCCAGGGCCTGCCCATAGGTGTCGTGGAAGTGCACGGCCAGCGCCGGCATCGGCACTTCGGTCGCCACCGCCAGCAGCATCTCCCGTGCCTGGTGCGGGGTGCCGACGCCGATGGTGTCGCCCAGCGAGATCTCGTAGCAGCCGAGCGCATGCAGGCGCCGCGCCACGCGCACCACCTCGGCCACCGGCACCTCGCCCTGGTAGGGACAGCCGAGCACGGTGGAGACGTAGCCGCGCACCCGCACCCCGTCCTCGCGGGCGCGGGCCAGCACCGGCGCGAATCGCTCGATCGATTCGTCGATCGAGGCGTTGATGTTGCGCCGGTTGAACGCTTCCGAGGCGGCGGTGAACACCGCGACTTCGTCGGCGCCGGCGGCGCGGGCACGCTCGTAGCCCTGTTCGTTCGGCACCAGGACCGGATAGGAGACGCCGGGAAGGCGGTGGATGCCGGCCATCACCTCGGCCGCGTCGGCCAGCTGCGGTACCCATCGCGGGCTGACGAAGCTGGTCGCCTCGATGCTGCGCAGGCCGGTCGCCGACAGCCGGTCCACCAGCTCGATCTTGTCGGCGGTGGCGACCATCGCCGACTCGTTCTGGAGGCCATCGCGTGGGCCGACCTCGACGATGCGGACGAAATCGCCGGCGGCGGAAGCGTGCGGCTGCATCGGTTACTCCGCCGCCACCCGGGCGAGCACCGTGTCGGCTTCGACGAAATCGCCGGCCACGGCGCGAAGCTCGGCGACGATGCCTTCGCGCGGCGCCCGCACCGTCAGCTCCATCTTCATCGCCTCCATCACCAGCAGTTCGGCCCCCGCGGCCACGGCCTGGCCGGCGGTGGCCTTCACCAGTACCACGCGCCCGGGCATGGGCGCCAGCACCCGGCCGTCGCCGCTGGACTCGTCGCCCCCTTCGCCGCGCTCGGCCGGCAGCCAGTGCACCGGCAACCGCCGGCGGCCATCGTGCAGCTCGACCGTGTCGCCGTCGAAGAACGCCGGGACCCGGCGTCCCTGACCGTCGATACGCAAGTCCATCACGCCGTCGGCCAGGCGCGCGCCGGAGATCGCGAAACGGCTGCCATCGACCTCGAGCGTCCAGTCGCCATCCTGGCCGGTGGCCAGCAGGGCGTGGACCTGGCCGCCGGCCTGCAGGCGCAAGCGCCGCGGGGCACGGCCATGCAGGCGCCAGCCATCGGCCCGCGCCCACGGCGAATGGGGTTCGGCCGCGGCGGCCCGCCGGCGCTCCTCCGCCTGCTGCCGAAGCAGGAACGCGGTCGCGGCCGCGGCGAGCAGGCTGCGCGCAGGCGGTTCGCCGGGTTTGGTGAACTCGTCCAGGTGGCGATCCAGGTAGCCGGTATCGATCCGCGCCTCGACCACCGCCGGATGGCGCGCCAGCGCCTCGAGGAAGCCGAGGTTGGTCTTGGTGCCGGCGACATGGCACTGCGCCAGCGCGCCGCGCAGGCGGGCCAGCGCATGCGCGCGGTCGGCGTCGTGGACGATGAGCTTGGCGATCATGGGGTCGTAGAACACCGTCACCGTGTCGCCGGCCTCCACGCCCGCGTCGATGCGCACGTGCGCCGAAGGCGGCGGCAGCTGCAGCGCGCGCAGCGTGCCGGAGGCCGGCAGGAAGCCGGATTCGGGATCCTCCGCGTACAGCCGCACCTCGATCGCATGGCCCTGCTGCGGCACCTGCGCCTGGGCCAGCGGCAGCGGTTCGCCGGCGGCCACGCGCAGCTGCCACTCGACCAGGTCCAGGCCGGTGACCATCTCGGTGACCGGATGCTCGACCTGCAGGCGGGTGTTGATCTCCATGAAGTAGAACGCGCCGTCCGGATCGACGATGAACTCGACCGTGCCGGCGTTGACGTAGTCGATCGCCCGCGCGGCCAGCACCGCCGCCTCGCCCATGGCCTGGCGCAGCTGCGGGGTCAGGAACGGGGAGGGCGACTCCTCCAGCACCTTCTGGTAGCGGCGCTGCGCCGAGCATTCGCGCTCGTTGAGGTGGATCACGTTGCCATGGGTGTCGCCGAACACCTGGATCTCGATGTGGCGCGGCGAGGACACGTAGCGTTCCAGCAGAACGCGGTCGCGGCCGAAGGCGCCGAGCGCCTCGCGCTGGCAGCTCTCCAGCGCCGGCACGAAGTCCTCCAGCCGGTGGACCACGCGCATGCCCTTGCCACCGCCGCCGTGGGCGGCCTTGACCATCAGCGGGAAACCGGTGCGTGCGGCTTCGCGCGACAGCGTCGCCAGCGCCTGGTCCTCGCCGTTGTAGCCGGGCACCACCGGCACGCCGGCTTGCGCCATCAGCTGCTTGGCGCCGGCCTTGCTGCCCATGCGCCGCATCGAGCCGGCGCCGGGCCCGATGAACACCAGGCCGGCGGCCGCGACCGCCTCGGCGAACGCGGCGTTCTCCGACAGGAAGCCGTAGCCGGGATGGATCGCCTGGGCGCCACTGTCGAGCGCGGCCTGGATCACCGCGTCGCCGCGCAGGTAGCTGTCGGCCGGGGCCGGGCCGCCGATGCAGTACGCCTCGTCGGCCAGGCGCACATGCAGGGCGGCGGCGTCGGCCTCGGAGTAGACCGCCACGCTGGCGATGCCCAGCCGGCGGCAGGTGCGGATCACGCGGCAGGCGATTTCGCCGCGGTTGGCGATCAGGATCTTCTCGAACATGGGGTCCTGCGGTCGGCCTATTCGGGGTGGTGGCACACGGCTTCGACGTTGTGTCCGTCCGGGTCGCGGACGAAGGCGCCGTAGTAGTTGGGGTGGTAATGCGGGCGCAGGCCGGGCGCGCCGTTGTCGACGCCGCCGGCGGCCAGGGCGGCCCGGTGGAAGGCATCGACGGCCGCGCGCGAGCGCGCCAGGAACGCCACGTGCACGCCCGCGGCGACCGCTCCGCCGTCGCCGATCCAGAAGAACGGCTTGCCTTCGCTGCCGAAGCCGGCGTGCGCGCTGCCGCCGGTCAGCGAGGAATCGACCTCCATCGCGACATCGATGCCCAGCGGCGCCAGGGCGAGGCGGTAGAACGCCAGGCTGCGGGCGAAGTCGGCGACGGTGACCCCCACGTGGTCGAGCATCGGACTAGCCCCGTGCCGCCCAGGCCGGCGGACGTTTTTCGAGGAACGCACCGATGCCTTCCTGGCCTTCCGGCGACACCCGCAGGCGCGCGATCAGGTCGGCATTCGCGCGGTCGCGGGCGGGCGCGTCGTCGCGGCCGGCCGCGTCGCGCACCAGCACCTTGGCCAGCGCCGTGGCATGGGGGGCGGCCCGGCACAGCAGGTCCACCTGCGCGGCCACCGCCGCGTCCAGCGCCGCGGCGTCCACGACCTGGTGCAGCAGGCCGACCTGCAGGGCGGTGGTGGCATCGAAGGTCTCGGCGGTGGCGAACCAGCGGCGGGCCTGGCGCGGGCCGATCGCATCGATCACGTAGGGCGAGATCACCGCCGGCAGCAGCCCGAGCCGGCTCTCGGTCAGGCCGAAGCGCGCCTGCGGCGTGCCGATGGCGATGTCGCAGCAGGCCACGAGGCCGACGCCGCCACCGAAGGCCGGCCCGTGCACGCGGGCGATGGTCGGCCGCGGCAGTTCGTCCAGGGTGCGCATGAGGCGGGCCAGGGCGAGGGCGTCGGCACGGTTCTCGTCCTCGCTGGCCGCGGCCATGCCACGCATCCATTGCAGGTCCGCGCCGGCGGAAAAGGAAGGGCCTTCGCCCTCCAGGACCACCACCCGGACCGCGGTGTCGTCGCAGGCGGCCCGCAGCGCGGCGGTGAGCGCGGCGATCAGCGCCGGATCGAACGCATTGTGCAGGTGCGGCCGGTTCATGCGCAGGCGCAGCGCGGGGCCGGCGTGTTCGATCAGCAGCGGTTCGGCCATCGTCGTTTCCGGGACATCGCAGCCCCGGATGATAGCCGCGCGGCCGCATCCGGCCATGACGCGCCGCGGCGCGAGGCCGGCCACCGGATGCTACAATTGAGAACAGTTCTTGATACCGGATCCCCCGTGACGCTGTCCGACCTGCCGCCACGCACGCCCGTCGTCGTCGAGTCCGTCGAGGACCGGCACCCGCACGACCCCATTGCCCGCCGCCTGCGCGAACTGGGCTTCGTCGCCGGCGAACCGGTCCAGGTGGTCGCGCAGGGTCCGTTCGGTGCCGAACCGCTGCTGGTCCAGGTCGGCTATACGCGCTTCGCCCTGCGTCGCGCCGAGGCGGCGCGCGTGCGGGTGAGCGCCTCGGCGGCCGGCCGGGAGGCCGGTGCATGAGCGCGCAGGCCGTTCCGATGCGCCTGGCGCTGCTGGGCAATCCCAATTCCGGCAAGACCGCGCTGTTCAACCAGCTCACCGGCAGCCGGCAGAAGGTCGCCAATTACGCCGGCGTCACCGTCGAGCGCAAGGAGGGGCGGCTGCACTCGCCGGGCGGGCATGCCTACGCCGTCCTGGACCTGCCCGGGGCGTACAGCCTGACGCCGGCCAGCCTGGACGAGGCGATCACCCGCGACCTGTGCCGCGGCTTCTATCCCGGCGAAGCGGCCCCCGACGTGCTGGTCTGCGTGGTCGATGCGACCAACCTGCGCCTGCACCTGCGCTTCGTGCTGGAGGTGCGGCAGATGGGCAAGCCGATGATCGTGGCGCTGAACATGAGCGACGCCGCCCAGCGCCGCGGCATCGCCATCGACCGCGCCGCGCTGGAGCACGAGCTGGGCGTTCCGGTGGTGGAGACGGTCGCCATCCGCCACCACGGCGCGCGCGCGCTCGTGGAACGCATCGACCAGGTAGCCGCCCATCCGCATCCGCCCGGCGTGCATCTGTCCGCCGATGCCGACCTGCACGCCGAGACCCGGCGCCTGCTCGCGGCCACGGTCAGCATGCCCACCCGCACGGCGAGGATCGACGACGCGCTGGACCGCTGGCTGCTGCATCCGCTGTTCGGGCTGCTCACGCTGGCGGTGGTGATGTTCCTGATCTTCCAGGCCGTCTACGCCTGGGCCACCCCGGTCATGGACCTCATCGAGGCCGGCACCGTTGCGCTGGGCGAATGGGTGGGCGCGCGCATGGGCGAGGGGCCGCTGGCCAGCCTGATGGTCGACGGCATCATCGCCGGGCTGGGCGGGGTGATCGTGTTCCTGCCGCAGATCCTGGTGCTGTTCGCCTTCATCCTGGCGCTGGAGGAGTCGGGCTACCTGCCGCGCGCGGCGTTCCTGCTCGACCGCATGATGGCCGGCGCCGGCCTGTCGGGGCGCTCGTTCATCCCGTTGCTGTCCAGCTTCGCCTGCGCCATTCCCGGGATCATGGCCACCCGCAGCATCCAGGACCCGCGCGACCGCCTGGCCACCATCCTGGTCGCGCCGCTGATGACCTGCTCGGCGCGACTGCCGGTGTACGCGCTGCTGATCGGCGCCTTCATCCCGGCACGCCAGGTGTGGGGCGGCTTCAACTTGCAGGGACTGGTGCTGTTCGGCCTGTACATGGCCGGCATCCTCAGCGCGCTGGCGGTGTCGTGGGTGATGAAGAAGTGGCGCCGCGACAAGGGCGAGCACCCGCTGATGCTGGAACTGCCGTCCTACCGCCTGCCCAATCCGCGCGACCTGCTGATCGGCCTGTACGAGCGCGGCATGATCTTCCTCAAGCGCGTGGGCGGAATCATCTTCGCCCTGACCGTGCTGCTGTGGGTGCTGCTGTCGTTCCCGGCCGCGCCGCCTGACGCGACCATGCCGGCGATCGACTACAGCTTCGCCGGCCGCATCGGCCACGCGCTGGCGGTGGTGTTCGCGCCGCTGGGGTTCAACTGGCAGATCTGCATCGCGCTGATCCCGGGCCTGGCCGCGCGCGAAGTGGCGGTGTCGTCGCTGGCCACGGTCTACGCGCTGTCGGCCGCCGACGACGACGCGGCCGCGCAGGCGCTGCTGCCGCTGCTGCAGGATGGCTGGTCGCTGGCCACCGGCCTGTCGCTGCTGGTGTGGTTCATCTATGCGCCGCAATGCATCGCCACCTGGGCGGCGATCAAGCGCGAGACCGGTTCGTGGAAGACGATGGCGATCGCGGCCGGTTACCTGTTCGCGCTGGCCTACCTGGCGTCGCTGCTGACCTACCAGGTCGCCGTGCGGCTGGGTGGCGGCTAGGGCCGGGCGATGACCTTGGAGCTGCCGCTGTGGCTGCAGTACCTGGTGGTCGGCGTCATCGTCGCGGCCGCGCTGTGGATCTTCGCCAGGAAGCAGCTGCCGGGCCCGCTGCGCCGCGCGCGGGTGGCGCTGGCCGCGCCGCTGGTGCGCGACGGCCGCCCGGCGTGGATGCGCTCGCTGGCGCGGCGCATCGCGCCGCCGGGATCGGGCGACGGCGCATCGGCCTGCGGCGGCTGCGACAACTGCGGGCCGGAGCCGAAGCAGCGCTGACCGCCGAGGGGATGGCGTCGTCGCGGCCGGAAAGGCAGCCGGCCAGGGCCGGCTCTACGAAGAGCGCCTTGCGCCGCGGTATGGACCGACACTTCCCCTTCTGTAGGACCGGGCCCGGTTAGGTGGCCATTGGACGGTCCGTGGCCCGCACCTGCGACTCCTTGCACACCCGTTCCCCAGCCGCGGCCTGCGGCTCCACGTAGAGCCGGCCCTGGCCGGCTGCTCTCGCGACGCCCACCCTCGGTCGTTGGCTTGCCTAGTTCCCGTCGTCTGCATGCTCCGGCAGCCAAGCCCGGAAGTCGCCGCTGCAGTGGAGCAGGGCCATCAGGTAGAGCATGCCGTCGTAGTAGCGATGCTGGCCGCTGGGCACCGGCTGTTCCCACAGCGCGCGCACGAACGCCAGCCGGCGCGGATGGTCGGCGGCCAGGCTGGCCACCGCGTTGGTCGCGACCAGGCCGGTGGTCTGGCCGCCGCCCAGCGGCTTGCCGTCGAGCGTGTACAGGCTCTGGTAGTCCGCCATGCCCTGGGCTTCGAAGAACGCCTGCAGGCGGTTGCTCATCGCGACCTGGCGCGGATCGAGCGCCCACCACGACCAGTCCACCGACCAGTTCATCGCGCTGCGCCAGGCGTCGTAGCGGAAGTCCGCCGACTCCGGCCGCCACGGCGCCGCCCAGGGCGTGCCGTCGAAGTTGCCGTAGTCGGGGGTCAGCGCGGTCTGCGGATGGGCGGCTTTGGCGAAATAGTCGCGGCTGACCTGCGCGGCCTCGCGCCAGAACGCCCGGTCGGCCTGCGGGCCCACCCGTGCCCAGACCTCGTAGAACGCAGGCAGGTGGTAGGACGCATCGGTGTGCGCCGCGTTGGCCAGGTCGGGGGTGAAACGCACCATCTTCGCGTCGTGGTCGAACAGGTTGACCGCGGTCATCTGGCCGCGCGCGGTCTTGCCGGTGATGGGCTGGCGATGGAGGACGTCGGCCAGCAGGCGCTCGGCGTGGGCGCGGTAGTCGTAGCGGCCTTCGCCATCCCCCCAGCGCTGGGCGGCGAAGTAGAGCGCGGTGATGAAGTATTCCTCGCCGTCGGGCGCGGGCATCTCGTCGATCGGCACGCCGTCGGTGCGCACCGACCAGGCGAAGTAGCCGTAAGCCGGATGCGCCGGATCGTCCTGGTACATGTGGGTCACGGCCCAGTTCCAGATCGCGTCGAACTCCGCCTTCCGGTCCAGCTGCACGGCGATCATCATCCCGTAGGACATGCCTTCCGAGCGCACGTCGCCGCTGTTGACGTCGTGGATGTAGGCGAGCGGGCCGTGCTCGTTGCTGCCGTCCTCGTAGTAAACCGCCTGCTGCGCCTGGTCGCCGTGGAACAGCTGCTGGAAGGCGGCCTGGATCTTCGCTTCGACCTCGGCGCGGGCATAACCGGCTTCGGCGAACAGGTCCGGATAGGCGCCAGTGGCCACTGCGCCGGCCGGCGCGGTGGCGCTCGCGGCCGGTGTCGCCGCAGGCGCTGCGGGCCCGGCTCCGGTCCGCGTGCATGCCGCGGCGAGCAGGGCGAGCAGCAGCATGCCGGTGGAGCGGGCGGTACGAAGGCGGGCGGTCATGCGGGTCCTGCGTGGGCGAGGGCGACGGGCCGTCGACGCTAGCAGAACGGCCACGCCGTGCGCACCGGCATGGAATGGCGTCGTGTCCCTCCGCCGGTCATTCGTCCGGGATTTCCGGCTCGACCAGCCGGGCCAGTTGCTCCAGCGATTCCTGCCAGCCCAGGTAGCACATCTCCACCGGGATCGCCTCGGGGATGCCCTCCTGCATGACCTGCACGTCGGTGCCGCACAGCACGGCCTTCAGCGACACGGTGACCTGCATCTCGCCGGGCAGGTTCGGATCGTCGAAGCGGTCGACGTAGCGGACCCGTTCGTCCTGCACCAGCTCCAGGTACTCGCCGCCGAAGGAATGGCTGTGCCCGGTGCCGAAGTTGGTGAAGGCCATGCGGAAGCGGCCGCCAACGCGCGCTTCCATCTGCTCGACGCGGGCGGTGAAGCCATGCGGCGGCAGCCACTTGGCCATCGCCTCGGCTTCCAGGAAGGCGCGATAGACGCGCTCGGGCGGGCAGCGCAGGACGCGATGCAGGCGGACGGTTCCGGTGGCCATGGGATTCTCCTGTCGGTGGCTTTGGGGTTTGTTCCGGGACGACGCGCCAGCCATGCGCGGATCGACACGCGCACGGGCAGCGTGTTCAGCGCATGCCCTTGTGCTGGCCGCCATCGATCGGCACGCACGCGCCGGTGATCCATTGCGCGCGCGGCGAAGCCAGGAACACCGCGACATCGGCCACTTCCTGCGGCGTGCCCATGCGGCCCCAGGGAATGGTGCCGCGCACGGCTTCGTAGCGCGGCGGATCCTGCCGCCGGACCTGGTCCCACAGCCCGCCCTCGAATTCGATCGAGCCCGGCGCGATCGCGTTGGCGCGGATCCGGTCCGGGCCGTGGAAAATCGACAGCTTCTTGGCGTAGGCGATCAGCGCGGCCTTGGCCGAGGCATAGCCGAAGTCCGGTCCGGGGCTGGCCTCCAGGCCGGAAATCGAGGCGACCAGGACGATGCTGCCGCCGCCGGCGGCCTTCATCCAGGGGATCACCTGCGCGCAGGCGCGGGCTGCCGCCAGCACGTCCAGCTGCAGGCTCGCCTCGAAATCGGCTACCGACGGGCCCAGTGCCAGCGCCGAGGCGTTGTGCACGAGCACGTCCACCCCGCCCAGCGCCTGCCGCGTGCCGTCCAGGAACTCCGCCAGCGACGCGGCGTCGGCCAGGTCGCAACGGCGCACGTGCGCCCGCCGCCCCTGCGCGCGCAGCGACGCCTCGACCTCGTCCAGTGCATTGCGTCCACGGGCACCGGCGCCGCGCGCGCAGACCGCCACGTCCGCGCCCTCCGCGGCCAGGCCAAGCGCGATCGCGCGGCCGATGCCGCGGCTGCCGCCCAGCACCACGCAGCGCTTGTCTTGCAACTGCAGGTCCATAGGGTTCCTCCTCCGGTCCGCCCAGATCGCGATCCGCGTGCTCAGCGGCCGCCGGCCACGTCGATGAAGCCGCCCGTGCTGTAAGAGGCCTCGTCCGAAAGCAGCCACACGATCGCCTGCGCCACTTCCTCGGGCTGGCCCCCGCGACGCATCGGTATGAACGCCTTGACCCGGTCGACCCGGCCGGGCTCGCCACCGCTGGCGTGCATGCCGGTGTAGATGAAACCCGGCCGCACGCCATTGACGCGGATGCCTTCCTGCGCCACCTCATGGGCCAGTCCGCGGGTCAGCGTGTCCAGCGCCCCCTTGGAGGCGGCGTAGTCGACGTACTCGCCAGGAGAGCCTGTCAACGCAGCCACCGACGACACGTTGACGATTGCGCCTCCCTGGCCGCCATGCCGGGTGGACATCCGCCGGACGGCCTCGCGGCAGCAGAGCAGGGGACCGACCACGTTCGCGTCGAGCACCCGGCGCACGCGCGCCGCGTCCATGGATTCCAGCCGCATCTGGGTTTCCAGCACGCCGGCGTTGTTCACCAGCGCATCGAGCCGGCCGAAACGGGCGTCCAGCCGGGCGAAAAGGCCGGCCACCTGCGCCTCGACCGCGACGTCGGCCTGCAGGGCGGTCGCCTCGCCGCCGTCGGCGACGATCCGCGCGACCACCTCGTCGGCCGCGCCGGCATCGCGCAGGTAGTTCACCGCGACCGCATAGCCGCGCCTGGCGGCCAGCAGCGCGGTCGCCGCGCCGATGCCGCGCCCGCCGCCGGTCACGAGCACCACCTTGCGCATCGCCGCGGTCACATCCGGAACACGCCGAACCGCGCCGGCTCGATCGGCGCGTTGAGCGAGGCCGACAGTGCCAGGCCCAGCACGCGGCGGGTGTCGGCCGGGTCGATGATGCCGTCGTCCCACAGCCGCGCGGTGGCGTACCACGGGCTGCCCTGCTGTTCGTACTGCTCGCGAATCGGCGCCTTGAAGGCCTCTTCCTCGTCGGCGCTCCACTGGCCGCCACCGGCCTCGATCGCATCGCGGCGCACGGTCGCCAGCACGCTGGCGGCCTGCTCGCCGCCCATCACGCTGATCCGCGCATTCGGCCACATCCACAGGAAGCGGGCGCCATAGGCGCGGCCGCACATGGCGTAGTTGCCCGCGCCGAAGCTGCCGCCGATGACCACCGTGAACTTGGGCACCGAGGAACAGGCTACCGCGGTGACCATCTTGGCCCCGTCCTTGGCGATGCCGGCGTTCTCGTACTTGCGGCCGACCATGAAGCCGGTGATGTTCTGCAGGAACACCAGCGGGATGCCGCGCTGGTTGCACAGCTCGATGAAGTGCGCGCCCTTGAGCGCGCTTTCGGCGAACAGGATGCCGTTGTTGGCGACGATGCCGACCGGGCAGCCGTGGATGTGGGCGAAGCCGGTGACCAGGGTCTTGCCGTAGCGCGCCTTGAACTCGTCGAACTCGCTGCCGTCCACCAGGCGGGCGATGACTTCGCGGATGTCGAACGGGCGGCGCGTGTCCGCCGGCACGATGCCGTAGAGTTCCTCGGCCGGATACAGCGGCTCGCGCGGTTCGCGCAGCGCCACCGGCACCGTCTTGGCGCGGTTGAGGTGGCCGACGATGCCGCGCGCGATCTGCAGCGCGTGCGCGTCGTCCTCGGCGTAGTGGTCGGCCACGCCCGACACCGCCGTGTGCACGTCGGCGCCGCCCAGCGCCTCGGCATCGACCACCTCGCCGGTGGCGGCCTTCACCAGCGGCGGGCCGCCGAGGAAGATCGTGCCCTGGTCGCGCACGATCACCGACTCGTCGCACATCGCCGGCACGTAGGCGCCACCGGCGGTGCAGCTGCCCATCACCACCGCGACCTGCGGGATGTTGTCGGCGCTCAGCCGCGCCTGGTTGTAGAAGATCCGGCCGAAATGCTCGCGATCGGGGAACACCTCGTCCTGCAGCGGCAGGAACGCGCCGCCGGAGTCGACCAGGTAGACGCACGGCAGCCGGTTCTCGCGGGCGATTTCCTGCGCGCGCAGGTGCTTCTTGACCGTCATCGGGAAGTAGGTGCCGCCCTTGACCGTGGCGTCGTTGGCCACGACCACCACCTCCTGGCCCATCACCCGGCCGATGCCGCAGACCATGCCTGCGGCGGGCGCGGCGCCGTCGTACATGTCTTCGGCCGCGAGCGGGGCGATTTCCAGGAACGGCGAACCGGGGTCGAGCAGGGTGTCGATGCGTTCGCGGGCGAGCAGCTTGCCGCGCTCGGTATGGCGTTGCCGCGCCTTGTCGCCGCCACCGGCAGCCGCTCGCGCCAGGCGGCGGTGGAGTTCATCGGCCAGCGCGCGGTGGTGCTCGGCGTGCGCGGCGAATTCGGGGGACCGGGGATCGATCTGGCTGCGGAGGGGAGGCATGGGCGTCCTGGCGTGCGGATGCCCGAAGGATACGTGAGGTCGCGCGCGCGGCCTTCTGGCGGCGCAGCAAGGCGCGCCCGCTGCGCGGATCCGCCGGCGGGCCGGCGGATCCGCGGGGACGTCAGTTTTCCTCGGCCTTGCGCTCGGCGGCTTCGGCCGCTTCGCGGGCCTCGGCGGCGGTGCGCTCGGCCGCGTCGGCGGTGGCATCGGCGGCGCGAGCGGTGGCGTCGGCGGTCGCGTCGGCTGCACGGCTGGCCGCATCGCGCGTCGCCGCTGCCGCGTCCGCGAGCGCCTGCTCGGTGTTGGCCGCGGCCTGCTCGGCCTGCGCTTCGGCCTTGGCGCCGGCTTCCTGGGCCGCGTCGACGGCGTTGGCGGCGGCATGCTCGGTGGCCGCGGCGGCGTGGTCGGCCGCGGCGGCGGCATGCTCGCCCGCGCGCTCGGCTTCGGTCTGGGCCGGCTGGTTGCAGGCGGCCAGGGGAATGGCCAGGAAGGCGGTGGCCAGCAGTAGGGTGCGGTGCTTCATCGGATGCTCCTTTGGGTTGGCGGGACGCGTCGGAGCTTGCCGCGGCCGGGTTCATGGCGCCGTGAATCCCGCGCGTCGTGCGGATCCCGGAAAGAGAAAAGCCGCCGGTTTCCCGGCGGCTTTTCGGTACAGCAGGAAGGCCAGCAAATTACTGCTTGACTTCTTCCTTGGCCTCTTCGGCAGCCGACTGGGCCTGCTCGGCGACGTCGGCAGCAGCCTCGGCGGCGTTCTGCGCGGCGTTGGCAGCTTCCTCGGTGGTGGCGCCGGCGGTAGCGGCAGCGGCGTCCGCGGCGGTGTCGGCGGCAGCGGCAGCGGCGTCAGCAGCGCCCTGGGCAGCGTCGGCGGTGGCGGCGCCGGCAGCAGCGGCCGAATCGGCGGCAGCCTGGGCCTCGGCAGCGGCCTCGTTCGCCTCGGCGGCGGCGTCAGCAGCGCGCTCTTCCTTCGAGCACGCGGCCATGGCCAGAACCAGAGCCGAAGCGATCAGCAGCTTGTTGATGCTCATGTTGGATATTCCTCGTCGTTAGTTTGGGCAACGCGCGGTTGCGCGCCGGCAACATGATGACAAGCCCGTTTCCGCTGTCAAGCGGGCGTTGGTCATCTTCGTGGAAATGCCGTGAAAAACGATTACAGCACTTCCAGGGCGATCGCGGTAGCCTCGCCGCCGCCGATGCACAGCGCCGCCACGCCCCGCTTGAGCCCCCGCGTGCGCAGGGCGTTGACCAGGGTCACCACCAGGCGGGCGCCGGAAGCGCCGATCGGATGGCCCAGCGCACAGGCACCCCCGTTGACGTTGACCTTGGCGTGGGGGATGCCCAGCTCCTTGATCGGCGCCATGGCCACGACCGCGAACGCCTCGTTGATTTCGAACAGGTCCACGTCCCCGACCTTCCAGCCGGCCTTGTCGAGGAGGGTGGAGATGGCGCCGACCGGCGCCGTGGTGAACCACTCCGGCTGTTGCGAGAAGGTGGCGTGGGCGACGATCCGGGCCAGCGGCTGCAGGCCCCGGCGCGCGGCTTCGTCGGCCGACAGCAGCACGGTGGCGGCTGCGCCGTCGGAGATCGACGAGGAGCTGGCCGCGGTAACGCTGCCGTCCTTCTTGAACGCCGGCTTCAAGGTCGGGATCTTGGCCACGTCGGACTTGCCCGGCTGTTCGTCGCTGGCCACCTCAACCTCGCCCTTGCGGGTGGCCACCCTGACCGGGACGATCTCGCCGTCGAACGCACCCGAGGCCTGCGCGGCCTGCGAGCGCTTGACCGATTCGATCGCGAACGCGTCCTGCTCCTCGCGGGTGAAGCCGTACTTGGCCACGGTCGCCTCGGCGAACACGCCCATCGCCTGGCCGTCGTAAGGGTTGGTCAGGCCGTCCCAGGCCATGTGGTCCACGGCCTGGAAGCCGCCATAGCGGTTGCCGGTGCGCGAGTTGGGAATCAGGTGCGGCGCATTGGTCATCGACTCCATGCCGCCGGCGACCACGATGCTGGCCGAGCCGGCCTTGATCAGGTCGTGGCCGAGCATGATCGCCTTCATGCCCGAGCCGCAGACCTTGTTGATGGTGGTGGCGCCGGTGGCGGTCGGCAGGCCGGCGGCCAGCGCCGCCTGGCGGGCGGGCGCCTGGCCGAGGTTGGCCGGCAGCACGCAGCCCATGATCACCTCGGACACGTCGGCCGCCGGGATGCCGGACTGATCCAGCGCCGCCGAAATCGCCGCGGCCCCCAGGGTCGGGGTGGGCACGCCGGTGAACTGGCCGAGGAAGGAGCCGATGGCGGTGCGCTTGGCCGCGGCGATGACGATGTCGGACATGGGGGATTCCTCTGCAGGTGGAGCGGATTCGAAGCACCGATTATCGGCGCAGCCGGCAAGCGCCGCCAGCGTCCACCCGGGCAGGCGACAGTGGACGGTGTTTGCGGTATAGATCGGGCATGTCCGGGGGCGGGCGGTGCGAGCCGTCCAGGATCAACGAATCAGGTGACGTAATGCACATATTCGGCAATGAAGGCGCTCGCGGCGGCGTGGCGCGCTCGCTGTTGGCGGTCGCCATCGCAACCACGCTGGCGACCGGACTGGCCGCCTGTGGGGGCGGTGGCGGTGGCAACCTGAGGGCTGGGGCGCCGACCTCGCCACCGGTCTCGCCGCCACCCCCGCCACCTCCGCCGAGCTCGCCGCCGCCGCCGCCGCTGGTGCAGCCGCCGATCGACGCCCACCTGGCCCTGACCCACGCCACTGCCACCGAGCGCCAGGGCTATACCGGCGCTGGCTACCGCATCGGCGTGATCGACACCGGCGTCAACCGCAACCATCCCTCGCTCGCCGGGCGGGTGGCGGCCAACCTGACCTACGTGAGCGCCAGTCGCAACGACCTCAGCGTGGACGACAAGGTCGGCCACGGCACCACGGTGTCGCTGCTGGCTGCCGGTGCCGCCTATGGCAGCTGGCCGGGTGGCGTCGCCCCCGGGGCCTCGATCCTGTCGGCGCGGATCATCAACGACGAGCGCCCCACCGACGACGGCTCGGGCCAGGGCAACGAGGTCACCGGCGCCCTGGGCCTGAAGCCGATCCACCAGGACCTGCTGGCCCGCGGCATGCGGATCATGAACAACTCCTGGGGCGGCCTGTACTGGACCCAGGCCAGCGCCACCGCGCCGATCGCCGACGAATACCGCTTCTTCATCGTCGACAACGACGGCCTGGTGGTGTTCGCCACCGGCAACGAGAGCCGCGCCGATCCGACCGACATGTCCTCGCTGCCCAGCCAGCCCGGCCCCAACGGCACGATGCCGGCGGCCGACCTGGAACGCGGCTGGCTGGCGGTGGCGGCGCTGGACACGTCCGATCCGACCCGCCTGATGTACTACTCCAACGCCTGCGGCCTGGCCAAGGACTACTGCCTGGTCGCACCGGGCACGGCGGTGTTCCCCTCGCATACCGACACCGGGACCACGCCCAACCTGCGCTACGGCAGCGGCACCTCGTACGCGGCGCCGCTGGTCTCCGGTGCCGCCGCGGTGGTCTGGCAGAAGTTCCCGTACTTCACCAACGACCTGGTGCGGCAGACCCTGCTGGGCACGGCCACCGACCTGGGCGCGGCCGGCCCGGATGCGGTGTTCGGGTATGGCCTGCTCAACCTGGGCAAGGCGCTGGGCGGCCCCGCCAAGTTCGACTGGGGCGACGTCACCGTCAATTTCGCCGGCGAGTCGACCTGGACCAACCCGATCACCGGCGACGGTGGCCTGGTCAAGCAGGGCGGCGGCACGCTAAGCCTGGGCGGGACGGGCGCAGGGCTGGATTACGCCGGCAACACGCGGGTGCAGGGCGGCACGCTGAAGGTCCTGGGGGCTGTGCGCAGCTCGGACGTCTTCGTGGAGGCCGGCGGCCGCCTGGAGGGTGCCGCCCAGCTCGGCGGCGACCTGACCAACGCCGGCGTCGTGCATATCGGCGAGGCCAATGCGGGAGGCACGGGGATCAGCGTGGACGGCAACTACGTGCAGCGGGCGGGAAGCCAGCTGTCGATGGTGCTGGGCTACGGCCACCTCCAGGTCGACGGCACCGCCACGCTGGAGGGCGGCAACGTGCACGTGGCAGGCGTGCGATCCGGGTACGTGACCCAGGCCCGGGAGGACGTGCTCAGCGCCACGGGCGGCATCAGCGGGCAGTTCGCCGGGGTGACCAGCGCCTCGACCATATTCCTCGACGCCTCGCTGCTGTACACCCCCACGGCTGCCTGGCTCGACATCCGCCGCCTCGACGTCACCGCCGCGGCGTTGAGCCTGGCCGACATCACCCCGGCGGCCTTCGGCGCTGCGCAGCGGGTGGAAACCGCGTTCGACGGCATCGACGACCAGCAACGCGACGGCACCGGTGCGATATCCGACGGCTTCATCCGCATCGCCGGCGACTTCCAGAACACCGCCAGCGCCGGTGCGGCCTCGGCCTCGCTGCGCAGCCTGTCGGGCGAAGTGCACGCGGCCGCCGCGGCGGCGACCTACGACACGCTGGACCTGGGGCGGCGGGCGCTGTCCGCGCGTTTCGACGACCTGGCCTCGGGCGGCCGTCGTGCAGGCGGCTGGATGGAAGCGCTCGGTGGCGCGGCCTCGCTGGGCAACGGGGTGGACGCGCAGGTCGATGGCTGGCTGGCCGGCCACGACATGGCCCTGGACGGCACGATGGTCGCCGGCCTGGCCTTCGGCGAGTCGCGCATCGACAGCCGCATCGACGGGCTGGCCGACCGCAGCCGCGAGCGGCAGGCGCAGGCGCAGGCCTACCTCGGTCGACACTGGAACCAGGCCTACCTGATGGGCCAGTTCGGTGCCGGCCAGTGGCAGCGGCAGATCGACCGCGAGCTGTTGCTGGGCGCCAGCCGTTACGGCGTGCACAGCGACTATGACGGCGACTTTGCTGTGGCCGGATTCGAGGCGGGCTACCGCTTCGACGGCGCCGCCGGCTCGCTGGTGCCGTATGTGGGCACCGAGCACGCGCAGGTGCGCAGCGACGGGTTTTACGAGCAGGGCGCGGCCGGATTCGGGCTGCGCACGGGCGACAGCACGTCCTGGCGTACCCAGGCCATTGCCGGGCTGCGCGCCAGCCACGACTGGCGGCGTTTCAGCGTGAGCGGTTACGCCGAGTGGCAGCAGACCCTGGCCAGTGATGGACTGGAACTGTCGGCCAGCTTCGTCGGCGTGGACAGCTGGTCGCCGCTGGCGGCTTCCGACCCGGCGCTGTCGGGTGGCATGGTTGGGCTGCAGGCCTCGGCCTGGCTGGGCGCGCACTCGACGCTGTCGTTCGGCTACGACCAGCGATTCGGCCCGCGTGGGGACGCGAGCCTGGTGTCGCTGAAGTACGCGTTCGGGTTCTGACCGTAGAGCGGGGCTTGCCCCGCTGTGCCGTACGGCGTCCCCATCAGCCGGGCAAGCCCGGCTCTACGGGTGCGGAGTGGTGTGCCGTTGCGTAGAGCGGGGCTTGCCCCGCTGTGCCGTACGACGTCCCCCCAGCCGGGCAAGCCCGGCTCTACGGGTGCGCAGTGGTGTGCCGTTGCGTAGAGCGGGGCTTGCCCCGCTGCGCCGTGCGACGTCCCCCCAGCCGGGCAAGCCCGGCTCTACGGGTGCGCAGCGATGTGCCGTTGCGTAGAGCGGGGCTTGCCCCGCTGTGCCGTGCGACGTCCCTCAGCCGGGCAAGCCCGGCTCTACGGGTGCGGTCAGCCGCGGCCGTCGAACAGCTCGCGGCCGATCAGCATGCGCCGGATCTCGTTGGTGCCGGCGCCGATCGCGTAGAGCTTGGCGTCGCGCAGGATGCGGCCGGTGGCGAACTCGTTGATGTAGCCGTTGCCGCCCAGCGCCTGGATCGCTTCCAGCGCCACCTGCACCGCCGCTTCGGACGCGTGCAGCAGGCAGCCGGCGGCGGCCGCGCGCGAGGCGTGGCCGGCGTCGAAGTCGCGCGCCACCTGGTAGGCGAACGCACGCGAGGACTGCAGCGCGGTGTACATGTCGGCGAGCTTGCCCTGCATCAGGCTGAAGGTGCCGATCGCCTGGTCGAACTGCTTGCGCTCGCGCACGTAGGGCAGGGCGATGTCCATCGCCGCCTGCATCAGGCCGATCGGGCCGCCGGTCAGCACCAGCCGCTCGGTATTGAGGCCGCTCATCAGCACCCGCACGCCCTGGTTCACTTCACCGAGCACGTTTTCCTGCGGGATCGCGCAGTCCTCGAACACCAGCTCGCAGGTGTTGGAGCCACGCATGCCGAGCTTGTCCAGCTTCTGCGCGGTGGAGAAGCCCTTCATCCCGCGCTCGACGATGAAGGCGGTCATGCAGCGGCTGCCCGCGTCCTTGCCGGCGGTGCGCATGTACACGACCAGCACGTCAGCCTCGGGACCGTTGGTGATCCACATCTTGTTGCCGTTGGCGATCCAGACGCCGTCGCGCCCCGCTCTTGTCTCAAGCTGGGCGCTGCAGCGCATCGAGCCGACCACGTCCGAGCCGGCGCCCGGTTCGCTCATCGCCAGCGCGCCCTTCCACTCGCCGCTGCACAGCTTGGGCAGGTACTTCCGACGCTGGGCCTCGTTGCCGTTGAGGTAGAGGTTGGACACGCACAGGTTGGAGTGGGCGCCGTAGCTCAGGCCGACCGACCCGGACGCGCGCGAGATCTCCTCCATCGCCACCAGGTGGGCGAGGTAGCCCATCTCGCTGCCGCCGTACTCGGCCGGCACGGTCATGCCCAGCAGGCCCAGCTCGCCCAGCTTGGGCCACAGGTCCTGCGGGAACACGTTTTCCTCGTCGATCGCCGCCGCCCGCGGCGCGATCTCGGCCTCGGCGAACCGGCGCACCGCCTCGCGCAGGGCGTCGATCTCCTCTCCCAGCTGGAACGCGTGCATCGGATCCCCTGATGGTTACATGTGCACCCATTGTAGGTGGCCGCCGCCCCGGCCACACGTGCGGCTGCACAAAAGGGATGGACCCGGATCAGGGGGGCGTTGGGATCGAGCGGTGGCCTAGGACAACGCGGCGGTCCAGGCTTCCATGACCCGCAAAACCCTGCATACGCGGTTCCCTGGTTCGTAGGAGCCCATCCTCATGGGCGACCGGGGCGTCGGACGTGCGATGGCGTCGCCTGTGCCGAGGGCGTCGGGTCGCCGATGAATCGGCTCCTACAGGGCGGCCCGGTTCGGGCGCGGTTTCCCCACTTGTAGGAGCCCATCCTCATGGGCGACCGGGACGTCGGACGTGCGATGGCGTCGCCTGTGCCGAGGGCGCCGGGTCGCCGATAAATCGGCTCCTACAATGCGACGCCCGCATCGAGGCGACAGGCGAGCCTCAGTGCTCCCCGCGCAGGTGCCCCATCCGCGGGCGGGTGCGGCCCATCGGCAGCTTGAGCTTGCCGATCGCGGCCAGGCGCGCCTCGGCGATGCGGTCGGCGGCGTACTGCGGGCTGATCTTCTCCTTCTCGGACAGGTCGAAGATCTTCGAGACGTTGTAGTAGATGCTGCGGATCAGCCGCATCGCCCGCTCGCGGTTGTAGCCGTCGATCTCCAGCGACACGTTCATCACGCCACCGGCGTTGACCGCGTAGTCCGGCGCATACAGGATCCCGCGCCGGTACAGCTCGTCGCCGATCGCATGGCTGGCCAGCTGGTTGTTGGCCGAACCGCAGACGATCTTGACCTTCAGCCGTTCCAGGGTCTGCGCATCGATGCTGCCTTCCATCGCGCACGGCGCGAACACGTCGGCCGCCACGTCGTAGATGTCGCTGCACGACACCGCCTCGGCGCCGTACTCGCTCACCGCGCGCTCCACCAGCTGCGGGTCCAGGTCGGCGACGAACAGCTTGGCGCCGCGCTCCTTGAGCAGCTTCACCAGTTCCATGCCGATGTGGCCCAGGCCTTGGATCGCGATGCTGGTCTTGCCCACTTCCTCGTGGCCGAACTTGCGCTGCAGCGAAGCCATCAGCCCCTGCAGGGTGCCGTAGGCGGTGAACGGGGCCGGGTCGCCGGAGCCGCCATGCACCTGGTGCACACCGGTGACGAACTCGGTCTCCAGGTAGATCTGCTCCATGTCGTTGACGTCGGTGCCGACGTCCTCGGCGGTGATGTAGCGCCCGCCCAGCGCCTCGACCGCGCGGCCGAAGGCGCGGAACAGCACCTCGCTCTTGTCGGTCTTCGGGTCGCCCAGGATCACCGCCTTGCCGCCGCCGATGTTCAGCCCGGCCAGCGCGTTCTTGTAGGTCATCGTCCGGCTCAGGCGCAGCACGTCGCGCACCGCGTCGGCCTCGTTGGCGTAGTGGCGCATGCGCACGCCGCCGACCGCCGGGCCGAGCACGGTGTTGTGCACGCCGATGATCGCCTTCAGGCCGGCCTCCGGGTTGTTGCAGAAGACGACCTGCTCGTGGCCGGAAGTGGCGAGGGTTTCGAAAAGCATCGGAAGGCTCCGCATCGTGTCGCGTGCGTCGGCGGGCAGGTCGCGACAGTGGCCGTGTGGCTTGGGTGGCTGGACATCGCCCGGCATTACCGGGCCCCAGAAAACAAAAATGCGACGTGGCCAGGGGGAGGGGCGGTCGTCGCAGGGCGCATTCTAACCCCAGCCTTGTGACGCTGTTCGCCATGGGGGCTTGAATGATACGAACGGTCGTGCTATTCAAGCCGCCATGACCCCGGCCGCCGCCGCTACCGCCAGTACCGCCAAGGGCGCCAGCACCCGCGGGATGCTGCTGGAACGCGCCTGCGGCATGGCCGCCAAGGTCGGCCTGGAAGGGCTGACGATCGGCGAGCTGGCCAGCGCGGCCGGCATGTCCAAGAGCGGGGTGTTCGCCCATTTCGGCTCGCGCGAGGACCTGGTCCGGCAGACCCTGGACTGGGCCGCCGGGCAGTTCATCGCCGAGGTGATGACCCCGGCGCTGCGGCTGCCGCGCGGCATGCCGCGGCTGCGCGCGATCGGCAACGCCTGGCTGGCCTGGATCAGCGAGCATCCGGACGGTTGCGTGTTCCTCGGCGCGGCGATGGAGTACGACGGCCGTCCCGGGCCGATGCGCGACCACGTCGCCAGCATGCTCGAGTCCTGGCGCGCCGCGCTCGAGCGCGCGGTGGCCCTGGCGGTCGAGGAAGGCCACCTGCGTGCGGGCACCGACCCGGCGCTGGTCGCGTTCCAGTTCCAGGCACTGATGCAGGGCTACCACCACGCCCGCATGCACCACCCGCAGTCCGCGCGCACGCTGACCGAGCGCGCCATTGCCGACCTGTTCGCGCGCTACCAGGCCGACGCGCCCGCGCCGGCCGCCTCCCCCCGTCCCTAAGTCCCGCAGGAGCCCTCGCCATGGCCGCCGTCGCGCCCGTCTCGCCGCCGCAAAAAAGCACGACCGTTCGCACGCCCGCCGCGCCGCGGCTGCTGCGCGCCGCCTTCGCCATCGGCAGCTGGGTGGTGCCCGAGGCCACCGTGCGCCGCGCCTCGCGCCTGTTCGGTACGCCGATGGCGTCCTCGCGCAGCCGCGCCCTGGCGGCCGAGGCCGGCGACGCGCGCGTGGGCGAGGTGATGAGCGAAGGCCACGCCGTCGCCACCTACACCTGGGGCGATCCGGCCACGCAGCCCTACGTGCTGTTCTCGCACGGCTGGTCCAGCTTCGGCCTGCGCTGCCGGCCGTGGATCGCGCCGCTGCGCGAGGCCGGCTATGCGGTGGTCGCGTTCGACCATCCCGCCCACGGCCGCAACGAAGGCGGGCGGGCGATCCTGCCGTCGTTCGCGGCGGCGCTGGCCGCGGTCGCGCGCCCGCACGGCGCACCGGCGGCGCTGGTCGCCCATTCGATGGGCGGCGCGGCGGCGCTGCTGGCGCTCAGCGCCGGGCTGCGCGCCGGCCACGTGGTGCTGGTCGCCCCGGCGGCCGACCTGCGCGCGGCCGGTGGCCGCTTCGGCCGCATGATCGGCCTGGCGCCGCCGCTGGTGGCGCGGATGTTCGAGGGCTTCGAGCGCCAGATCGGCCTGCCGGTCGACAGCTTCGCCGCGCAGCACCACGCCCCGCGCATGGCCGCGCCGGCGCTGGTCGTGCACGACCTGGAAGACGACGACGTGCCGTGGGAGGAGGGCGAACGCTACGCCCGCCTGTGGCCCGGCGCGCGCCTGCTCAGCACCACCGGCCTGGGCCACCACCGCATCGCTGGCGATGCCACGGTGATCGACGCGGCGCTGCGCTTCCTGCGTGGCGAGGCGGTGGGCGAGCGCGTGGTGTCCTCGCCGAACCTGCCGTTCGGGTTCGAGTGAGGGTGCCGGGCAGGGCGGATAGGGCGGTGGCGGCCGCATGCGCAGGCGGGGTGAAGATGCCGGCGCGAGCACATGGGCACCCCGCCGGAGCGATCCGGCGTCGCCGCGTGCGTGGGTAAGGGAAGGAGATCAGCGCGGAGCGGCATTGATGGACGAGCGAGCGTGGGGGACCAGACAGCGGGCGGATCCACGAGCGCCAGGCGCCCGGGTCTGCAGCGCCGCCTGTCGCCGCGCCGCCGGCAAGCCCGCCCCCTCGATGGGCGGTCTCCCCAGGGCGCCCGATGGCCGGGCGGGGCGGGCTTGCCGGCGGCGTGGCCGTCGCTCTTATGGGCTCCGATTGGCCGGCGACCCAATGGAGCCAAGCTACGCTCCCCTGTAGGAGCCGATTCATCGGCGACCCGGCGCCGTCGGCACCGCGACACCCGCCCATCCCCGCCGTCGATGCCTGTCGCCGGTGCGTGCCCCCGATGCGTGCCCCCGTAGAGCCGGGCTTGCCCGGCTGAACCGCCCGCCGCGCACCAGCCGGGCAAGCCCGGCTCTACGAGACGGCACCAGCCGGGCAAGCCCGGCTCTACGAGGCGCCGCCGGTCACGCGCCGGCGCTTCGACCAAAGTCACGCTGCAGCGCACCCATACGTTTCGCGTGCAAGCACTAGAATCGGGCCCAAGTCCTTGATTCCAGCAGCGCACGCATGAGCACGCCCGCCAGCCAGATCCCTCAGCCGCATCCCGACGCCACCCCGTTGCGCTTCGTCACCGCCGCCAGCCTGTTCGACGGCCACGACGCGGCGATCAACATCATGCGCCGGCTGATCCAGGCCCAGGGCGCCGAGGTCATCCACCTGGGCCACAACCGCAGCGTCGAGGACGTCGTGCGCGCCGCGCTGCAGGAAGACGCCGACGCGATCGCGCTGTCCAGCTACCAGGGCGGCCACGTCGAGTACTTCAAGTACATGGTCGACATGCTCAAGGAGCACGGTGCCAGCCACATCCGCGTGTTCGGCGGCGGCGGCGGCACGATCACGCCGGAGGAGATCCGCGAGCTCGAAGCCTACGGCGTCGAACGCATCTACCACCCCAACGACGGCATGAAGATGGGGCTGGTGGAGATGATCGAGGACGTCGTCGCCCGCGCCAGCGCCGCGCGCGAATCACGCGCCGCGCGCGTGGCGCTGACTGTAGGAGCCCATCTCATGGGCGGCACGGGCAATGAAACCGCGAAGGCGTCGGGGGAGTCGTCCGCGCTGGCGAACGCCGGGGAATCCGGCGGTGTCGGGTCGCCCATGAGATGGGCTCCTACCGTGGATGAAATCACCATCGGCCGCGCGCTCAGCGCGATCGAGGACGGCGAACACACCGACGCCGACCTGGCCAAGCTGCGCAAGCACTGGCAGCTCGCCGCCGGCCGCACCCCGGTCATCGGCATCACCGGCACCGGCGGCGCCGGCAAGTCCTCGGTCACCGACGAACTGCTCAACCGCTTCCTCTCCAGCTTCCCGGCCATGCGGATTGCCGTGGTCTCGGTCGACCCGACCCGCCGCCGCAGCGGTGGCGCGCTGCTGGGCGACCGCATCCGCATGAACTCCTTGAGGTCCCATCGCGTCTACATGCGCTCGATGGCCACCCGCCGGCAGAACGTGGCCACCAACGCGGTGCTCAAGGACTGCGTGGCCTACCTCAAGTCGCTGGACTTCGACCTGGTGATCGTGGAGACCGCCGGCATCGGCCAGTCGGACTCGGAGATCGTCGACCTGGTCGACTTCCCGATGTACGTGATGACCTCCGACTACGGCGCGGCCAGCCAGCTCGAGAAGATCGACATGCTCGACTACGCCGAGCTGATCGTGCTCAACAAGTACGACCGCCGCGGCGCCGAAGACGCGTTGCGCGACGTGCGCAAGCAGTGGAAGCGCAACCGCGTGGCCTTCAACGTCAAGGACGAGGACATCCCGGTCTACCCGACCATCGCCAGCCAGTTCAACGACCCCGGCATCAGCTGGATGTTCGCCAACCTGTGCCGGCTGCTGCGGCAGAAGCTCGGCCTGTCCAACCGCGACGCCCCCCCTGTAGGAGCCCATCTCATGGGCGACACGGGCAATGGAGCGACGAAGCCGTCGGATACCCATGCCACGCCGCAGAACGCGGGCCAGGATGCGTCCGTCGGGTCGCCCATGAGATGGGCTCCTACGACGGCGGGGCGCTGCGACTTCCAGCCGCAGATCGACACCACGCTCAAGGAGCCGCGCGCCACCGTGCTGATCCCCGGCGCGCGCGTGCGCTACCTGGCCGAGATCGCCGAGCAAGGCCGGGCGATCAACCGCCGCATCGAGATGGAAGCGGAGACCGCCAGCCGCGCGCAGTCGTATTGGGAGTCGCTGCGCGACCTGGGCGACGAGCGCCTGCCCGAACCGCTGGGCCTGTATCCGGCCGATGCCTTGCTGCCAGCGAACCAGGGCAGCGGGGCAAGCCCCGCTCTACGCGGCGGCGCCTTGGCCGCCGATGCCGGCCCCGACCATGGGGGATCCCCTGTAGGAGCCCATCTCATGGGCGACACGGGCAATGGAACGGCGAAGGCGTCGGATGTGCCGGCTACGCTGGCGAACGCGGGGCAGGGCGAGGCCGTCGGGTCGCCCATGAGATGGGCTCCTACAGAACAGGACGCGCCGGACCGCTCGTTGCTCACCCTGCGCCAGCGCTACAACGACGCCGTGCAGTCGCTGTCCAGCGAATCCCTGCGCAACCTGCGCGAGTGGCCGCAGCGCCTGAAGTCCATCACCGACGAGTTCACCGAATACCAGGTCCGCAACAAGGCCATCCGCGTCGAGAACTACCGCGAGTCGCTCAGCCACCAGAAGGTCCCCAAGATCGCCGCCCCCACCTACAAGTCCTGGGGCGAGCTGCTGACCTTCCTCGGCAAGGAGAACCTGCCGGGCAGCTACCCCTACACCGGCGGCGTCTACCCGTACCGCCGCACCGGCGAAGACCCGATCCGCATGTTCGCCGGCGAGGGCACGCCCGAGCGCACCAACCGCCGCTTCCACTACCTGTCCGCCGGCCAGCCGGCCGCGCGCCTGTCCACCGCGTTCGACTCGGTCACCCTGTACGGCGAAGACCCGGCAAAGCGCCCGGACATCTACGGCAAGATCGGCAACTCCGGGGTCAACATCCCCACGCTGGACGACATGAAGAAGCTGTACTCCGGCTTCGACCTGTGCGCGCCGACCACCAGCGTGTCGATGACCATCAACGGCCCGGCGCCGATCATCCTGGCGATGTTCATGAACACCGCCATCGACCAGCAGGTGGAGAAGTACCTCAAGGCCGACCCGCAGCGCTGGGCCGATGCGCAGAGGAAGATCGACGCGTTCTTCGAAGGCCGCGACGGGTCCAATAGAAGCCGGCCGCGCTACCACGGCGACCTGCCGCCCGGTAACGACGGCCTGGGCCTGGGCCTGCTCGGCGTCACCGGCGAGCAGCTGCTCGATGCCGACACCTATGCGGCGATCAAGGCCGAGACGCTCAAGACCGTGCGCGGCACCGTGCAGGCCGACATCCTCAAGGAAGACCAAGCCCAGAACACCTGCATCTTCAGCACCGAGTTCGCCCTGCGGATGATGGGCGACATCCAGCAGTACTTCGTCGACCACCAGGTCCGCAATTTCTACTCGGTGTCCATCTCCGGCTACCACATCGCCGAGGCCGGGGCGAACCCGATCAGCCAGCTCGCCTTCACCCTGTCCAACGGCTTCACCATCGTCGAGTACTACCTGGCCCGCGGCATGCACATCGACGACTTCGCGCCCAACCTGAGCTTCTTCTTCAGCAACGGCATGGACCCGGAGTACACCGTCATCGGCCGCGTCGCCCGCCGCATCTGGGCCCGCGCCATGCGCGAGCGCTACCAGGGCAACGAGCGCAGCCAGATGATGAAGTACCACATCCAGACCAGCGGCCGCTCACTGCACGCGCAGGAGATCCAGTTCAACGACATCCGCACCACGCTGCAGGCCCTGTACGCGCTGTTCGACAACTGCAACAGCCTGCACACCAACGCCTACGACGAAGCCATCACCACGCCCACCGAAGAGAGCGTGCGCCGCGCGGTGGCCATCCAGATGATCATCAACAAGGAGCTGGGGCTGAACTTCTGCGAGAACCCCTGGCAGGGCAGCTTCGCCGTGGAGTACCTGACCGACCTGGTCGAAGAAGCCGTCTACAAGGAGTTCGAGGCCATCAGCGAACGCGGCGGCGTGCTCGGCGCCATGGACACCATGTACCAGCGCGGCAAGATCCAGGAAGAGTCCCTCTATTACGAACACAGGAAGCACGACGGCTCGCTGCCCCTGGTGGGCGTCAACACCTTCCTGCCCAAGGGACACGCCGGCGAAGTCGCCACCGAGATCGAGCTGATCCGCTCCACCGAGGGCGAGAAGGCCCAGCAGATCGCGAACGTCGCCGGCTGGCAGGCCAACCGCAACCGCCTGGCCCCGGAAGGGGAGACCGCCACCGGCCATATCGCCGGGGCCGAGGAGTCAGGCAGCGGCCTGGCCGAGGCCGTTCACGACGGCCACGGCCTGGCGTATCTTCAGGACACGGCGCGCAGGCGGGGGAACGTCTTCGCGGCGCTGGTGGAAGCGGTCAAGACCCACAGCCTCGGTCAGATCAGCCATGCGCTGTATGACGTGGGCGGGGAGTACCGAAGGAATATGTAAAGCAATCGAGCTGCCATAGGGCATCTATGCGGGGGGGGGTATGGAGCACGATCCGAATCGATTCTTGAGCGCTCTAGCCGCAAAGCTAGCGACTAGAAGTAGGCATGTTTGTTTTCTGCTCGGTGCGGGGGTCTCTCGAGCATGCAATCTTCCTGACCTCAAGGGGTTGGAAGCGGAGGTGCTTGCTGGCTTGTCTATAGATGAGCGGAATAAGTTCTCGCCACTTATCGAAGCTCATGGTCTCGAGAACGCGCTGAGTCGACTTCGTGCAATGTCGGGATTGCTTAAAGTTGGGCAGATTCTCGATGGCTTGACTAAAGACGATGCCGATAAACTAGATAGAAGCGTTTGCCTTCAAATAGTGAAGGGAGTTGATGTTGGCGGCGCTGACCTGCTGCCTGTGCGAAGGTTCGCAGCGTGGGTAAAGCGAGCGCAGTACGAGTCAGCTGTTGAGGTATTTACGACCAATTACGATCTTCTCCTCGAGACCGCTTTCGATACGGAGTCCGTTCTTTACTTCGATGGATTCTCGGGAGTGCTCCGAGCGCCATTTCGGATAGAGCTTGTCGATCCTGGCCAAGTGCAGGTGCGTGAAGAAATACCTAGCCTCTTTACGAGGCTCTGGAAGTTGCACGGTTCTGTTAACTGGGCATGGGATGGTGTCAACGTTCGTCGTTTGGGGGCTGCCGCTGAGCATAAGGATGTAGCGGCCATCTACCCTTCGCAGGCTAAATACGATCAATCGCGGCGCTATCCTTTCGTGGTTCTGCAAGATCGATTCAGGCGTGCATTGAATGTCCCTGAGACCATTACAGTCATAAGTGGTTATGCTTTTGGCGATCAGCATCTAAACGAGATTATTTTTGATGCTGCCGCACGCCGGGAGCGATCCGAAATCATTGTCTTCTCCTACGATCCGATACAAGACGACTTAGCTCAGCGCGCATCGATAACGCCGAATCTTCAGGTAATTCATTCAAGTGAGGCCATCATTGGTGGAGTGAGGGCGCCTTGGGCTAAAACAGAGGCTGAGTGTGCTTACTGGAAAGCCGACAAGTTGGTAATCGCTGACTTCGCCCAGCTTGGTGATTTCCTCGCGAGGGTGCATGCGGGAAGTTCTGCGCAGGATCCCAGCCTAACTGAGCTGCTGGGCGGAGGAGTGGAGCAATGATTAACCGTGAACCAACATGTGTGGGCACGGTTAAGCATGTGCTTGGTTCGACCGTGACCGTAGCTTTAGATCCCGAGATGGCCGGCATATCGCCTATATTTCGCGGCGAAGTTGTATCGGTGGGTCAGATTGGTTCGATCGTTCGCATACCGCAAGGCCTAGTCGACCTAATCGGCTCTGTGAGTCTTGTTGGAATTGCAGAACTTGTCACCAGTTTGAAGCCATCAAGTGCGACGACAGTGGGTGAGCGGTGGCTGCAGGTACAGTTGGTCGGCCAGATTGATAGGACATCTGGTGCTTTTCGCCGGGGGGTGGCCTGCTATCCTGGCTTGGACGATCCAGTTCACTTCGCTACCACTGATCAACTGCTTCCTCTGTTCCCGGCGGCAGACGAGAGGCGGCTAAGAATCGGGCGGCTGGCTGCGGCGGAGGGGTTGACCGTTAGCCTTGACGCAGCACGACTGGTTGTAAGGCATGCGGCAATCGTGGGCTCGACAGGATCCGGAAAGACCAGTTGCGTGTCGTCCTTGTTGCAAGGCTTCGTCTCTGGGGGGTGGTCGTCGTCCAATATCATTGTTGTCGATCCGCATGGAGAGTATTCACGGGCGCTAGGCGACAGCGCTCGAGTCTGAAGCGTGTTGGGCGACGGCGAAGGTGCATTGCATGTGCCTTTCTGGGCTTTGCCAGCGGTTGAGATACTGCGAATATTCGCAGGTGGCACCGGTGGTGCAACTTTCTTGGGTAGGTTTGTCGAACTAGTCGGGAAGTATCGAAAGCAGTTCGTTACGGCATCCGCTTGGCTCAAGATGGATGCGAGCGCGGTGACCCCAGACACGCCTGTGCCGTTCGACATCAACTTGGTATGGTTCGAGTTGGATTCCGAGAACCGCGAAACGTTAACGGTTAAGGCGGATCCGACTACCCGCGCCGTAGTCAATCTCGGTGATGCTTCGGCCTTGAGATCAACAGTGTTTAGTCCGTATGGCGCTGGGGCCGCAGCTCCCTTCAAGGGGGCGATGTACGGAGTTCACGGGACCATGCCGGACCTGCTGCGTCTCGGATTGAGAGATCCAAGGCTTCAGTTCTTGCTAAAGCCGAAAGCAACCTTTGCGGGTCCGGACCCGATGGTGCACGCAATTATCGAGTGGCTCGGTCGCGACAAGCCAATAGCGGTTCTCGATTTCTCTGGGGTACCCCCGGAGGCTGCTGACGCAGCCATCGGCGTTGTTCTTAGCTTGATCTTACAAGTGGCTATGCGCGCTCCGGATGGCGATCAAGCGATTGGAAAAAACCTTCCAGTTCTTCTTGTCCTTGAGGAGGCTCATCGGTATCTGAGTGAAGGTGCCTCTATGCTGACGCGAGAATCGGCGAACAAGATCGCGCGTGAGGGACGAAAGTATGGGGTCGGGATGTGGTTAGTCTCGCAGCGCCCAACCGAGTTGCCCGAAACTGCTTTAGCTCAATGTGGAACCTTGATCGCTCTACGATTGACAAATAGTGCAGATCAGGGCGCCGTGAAGACTGCGTTGCCGGACGACGTTTCTGGCCTTTCGGCGGTTTTGCCAGCGCTGAGGACGGGCGAAGCGCTCGTCAGTGGCGAGGCCGCGGTAATTCCGACGAGGACGGTTCTCGATGTCCCGAGCCCATTCCCGAAAGCCGAAGATCCTAGCCTTGCAGGTTGGAGGAAGGATCTGAAGGAGTTTCAGGTCGATCAAGCAATTTCCTCGTGGCGTGGCACTTACGGAGAAGAGTGATGTTGGTATGGCAGCCAGTAGATTCGAGTTGGGTTTCCGCGGAGGCGTATAGCGCCGACGAGGAGACCATCTATGTCCGATTCAAAGACGGAACTTCTTGGGCCTATCGCGCATGTCCGCCTCATGTTTGGGCCGAGTTCACGGCGCCCGGGCAGTCGCGTGGAAGGTACATTAATGAGGTGCTCAAGCAGAAGCCAGGTGGTAAATACATGGATCAGTGAGAGAGGTGGCTTGAGGTAGATTTCGCTCCCGAAACCATGGTGGGAATGCGCCTGTTATGTGCACGATCAACGGGGGCGAATGGCGTCGAGTAGCTTGCTTTCTTTGATCTCGGCGGAAGGCGCAAATTTGTGCGCCAATGCCTCGACTATTAGGCGGTCAGCAGGTGCTCGCAGCGGGCCCAAGGTTATTTGTATGTTCGATAGCGCCTCGTCGACAATTGGAACATCGATATGCATAAACGGTGGTGGGGGCGGCACTGCCGCTTCTGAGTGCTTCGACGAGCGTCCCTGCGCCATAAGAACAAACCTGTGCTCCTTTTGAAATGACCATGCTTTTCCCTTGAAGCGTGCCAGTGCGCATGGATCTTCTGCGACGAACGAGTTTGCGCCGGTCAAGATGACGCGGCTTTGCCAAATGGCTTCTACGTCATCTACGTACTCAACTTCTTGGAAGAAATGCGACCGTTCATAGAACGGCCGGACCTTGTATGTTTCGCCTATGGCCTGATCCATAGGCATGGGTATCTCTGTCTCAACTGCAATATCGCCGGGAAGGGGCTGGTATCGGTGCCACTTGAATGGGTGCTGCGGAAGAGATATGCGAACACCACGCATGGCATCCCCGTACATGGACCACTGAGGTAAGTCCTCTTCCTCGTTAGTAGTCCAACTACTCGCGAAGAGGAGTTGGCCAAAGTCGAACTTTCCGACTGACTGCGCCTCGTACACGTCGTCAAATTGATCCAGACGAGTGAAGCGAAATTTGCGCGACTTCAGGATCAACGCAAGAGAGCGAGCATTCGTGTAGTGGAAGATTCGATGATGCATCTTTGATTATCTGCTTGGAAGGAAGGTAACGGAGTCAGGTTCACTTTCCGGGTTGGGGATGTAATTCCCCTAGGGATGCTCTGAACAAATCCCTTCGGCGACAATAGCGCAAGGTTCGACGGATGACGACGATGCAGCTGAGCTTCGGGGACGCGGAACACACGGGCAAGCGCAAGAAGACGCGGCGCGAGGTCTTCCTGGCGGAGATGGAGCAGGTGGTGCCGTGGAACGCATTGCTGGCGCTGATCGCACCGCACTACCCGAAGATGGGCCAGCGCGGCCGGCAGCCGTATCCCTTGGCGACGATGCTGCGCATCCACTTCCTGCAGCAGTGGTACTCGCTGAGCGACCCTGGCATGGAAGAGACGCTGTACGAGATGCCGGTGATGCGCCGCTTTGCCCGCCTGGGCGGGCTGGACAACATCCCGGACGAGACCACGATCCTCAACTTCCGCCGGCTGCTGGAGACGCATGATCTGGCGCCGCAGCTCCTGGAGCGCGTGAACGCTCACCTGGCGCGCAAGGGCCAGAGCTTGAAGGCCGGCACGATCGTGGACGCCACGATCATCGCGGCGCCGAGTTCGACCAAAAACAGGGGCGGCGAACGCGATCCGGAGATGCACCAGACGAAGAAGGGTAACCAGTGGCACTTCGGGATGAAGGCGCACATTGGCGTGGACGAGGAGTCGGGCCTGGTGCACCACGTGGAGTGCACGGCGGCGAACGTGAATGACGTGACGCAGGTGCACAAGCTGCTGCACGGCAAGGAAGATACGATCTGCGGCGACAGCGGCTACACCGGCGCGGACAAGCGCGAGGAGCTGCAAGGCGTGGAGGCTGCGTTTTGGATCGCGGAGAAGCCCTCGAAATTGCGAGCGCTGAAGAACAAGCGCGAGCGCAAGTACGCCGAGCGCTGGGAGCACTTCAAGGCCAGTTTAAGGGCAAAGGTTGAGCACCCGTTCCGGGTGGTGAAGCGGCAGTTCGGTTACACCAAGGTGCGCTACCGCGGCTTGGCGAAGAACACGGCGCAGGTGCTGACGCTGTTCGCGCTGTCGAACCTGTGGATAGCGCGGCGACGTCTGTTGCTGCCGACGGGCTAAATCCGTCCGTTGGACGGGGAAACCCGTAGAAAAGCGCCAGAAATGGCGAGAAAGTGATCACATCGAGGTCGATCAGGCGCCTTGGCGCTGAAATCTAAGCATCAGCGCGCTTTGATCAGACCTTCCCTAGTCGACGCTCGGATACTTCTGAGAGACGGCCTGGGCGACAAGCGATCGCATAGCAGGCACAAGGTTTTCCTCGCCGTCGAGTAGGAACTCGGCACCACGCCCCATTGGTGTGAAGACGCGCACGTCGCTGCGGCGTGCGGCGTCGGTGCGTTCGATCCACCAGCCGGGAAGAGCGACGGCCGGGACGACGGGTACTTCCTGCCCGAGGCTTTCCTTGAGATATCGAGCTAACCACTGGGCTTGGCGGCGGGCCTGTTCGACGGCCTTGGTGTCCACGAAGTCGGGGAACCTCAGCGCGGCTCCGTCGAAGGCAACCTTGTAATGGCTGTCGTCGTCGGAGTTGCGCGGCTTGCGGAACGACTTGGTCTCCACGGCGTACACGCAGCGCGGTGCGATCACCACGTGGTCGATGTTGAAGCCTTCGCAAGGTACATCGTGGGCGACGACGCAGCGGGGTCCGACTAGGCGGTTGAGCAACTGGCCGGTGACCTGCTCGGCGAGTTGGCCTTCCTTGGCGCGCAGGTAAGCCCTGAGGTTACGCACGTAGGACCAGAGGCCAAAGGCGAATATCGCCAATCCCGCAGCTAGAAACATGGCCTCGACAACGCCAAACTTGAATCTGGTCCAGTCGACGCGCCCTATCGCCCAGGCAAAGAGCATCATCGGCAGCGACAGGTACATGACCATGAAGGCCGCGATCATGTCGTCGCCGTGATCGCTGATCCGCGCCATGAGTTGCTGGCCGGGAAGGTTCGCAATCTTCTTCCCCTGCAGCGGGGATCGCCTGCTGCTGCGCTTGCGGATCAGTTTGGCGAGCGCGGCGCAGGCGATGATCAAGGCCGATGTGATCAGGAACGCTGAAAGGAAGATGAGGTTGGAGAGCATGGTCGGATCCTTCCGTTTCGATTCAGCCCGCTAACCTGGCCAGGTAAGAAACCGCATCCAACTGGCAGTGCGCGGCGATGGCGCCCGGGAGACTGAACACCCGCGGCTTATCGCGGAAGTCGAACAGTCGGTAAAGCTGGTACTGCGCGGCGTCGCGCTCGGACCGCGCCAGTTCGTTGCGGGTGACGTAGAACGGGGTCAGCTCGCCGAAGGCTGTGGTTTTGACTTCGATCAGGCGTTCGCGGCCGTCCTCCTCGAACGAGCGCACGTCGTACCCCAGGCCGTCGCCCTGGGTGGCCGCCACATGTTCGATGCGTTCGCTTAGTGCTTTCCTGCCGGCGGCGTGTAGACGCCGGGCTTCCAGCTTAAGCACGAATAGCTCGCCGGCGCGGCCGAGCGAACGATTGCGTGCCTCTTGGGCTAGGTAGTCGCGACGGGCCGCAGAGAAGCGGGAAGCATAGTCGGCGGGCGCTTCCCGGACTTTTGAAGGCCGGGGTGGCGCCACCCAGACGGCGGCGCCGTCGGTCACGGCGACATCGGCGGCCGGGCGCAGGACGGCCGCCTGTGCCGCCTCCTGCAGGAGTGCGTTGCCGTCCAACTGTGCTGCGACCACGTCCGCCAGGAGCGCCTGGTAGTTGCCGCGAGGTTTGTAGCCGTCGATGTAGGGATAGCCCAGCGCCAGCATCACCGCGCTGATGTTGCAGTGCTTGAACTCCAGGGAGGGGCGACTGCGGCCGTCCAATGTCTGCAGCAGCGCACGGGCGTGTTCGGTCTTGCTGTAGCTCTGGCCATTGAGTTCTAAAGTCAGCATCCGCAGGTAGTCGGCCACGCAGGCCTCCACCTCGATTCGCGACCAGTCTTCGCCTTTAGCCATCCGTCCGCTCCCCTTCGTGCGGCCTTCGGTTAGGTGCCAGGTTAACCCGGAGGCAGGCCTGGATGGCCTCATTCCTACCCCCGGCTCAGAAAATTCCTACACGAATCCCAGCCACTTCCCACACGCCAGCGCGGCCAAGGCCGACTACGCCCGCGGCCCTTTCCGTTGACCCTGCGTCCGTCCAGCCAACCCCGGCTGGCGCACCGGAAAAGGAGAACCGTCGTGTCGCAGAACAACGTGTCCCTGGAACTGAGCAACGAGCAACTGTCGCAGGCCGCGCAGGCCATCACCACGCTGGAGCAGGCCTTCGCCGGGCTGGTGTCGCTGGCGCCGGCCGAGCGCCGGCGGCTGGTGAAGATGGGCCAGAAGTCGGAAGTGTTCTGCCGGCAGGCTTTGCGCCTGCTGGCGCAGAACCCGCAGGTGGTGCCGCCGGGGCTGGACCTGGCCGAGGCGCAGGCCGACCTGCTTGCGCTGGACCAGCTGGCGCCGTTGCTGGACCGGCTGCAGCGCCTGGCCGAGCGCGGCCGCGACACGGAGATGGCGCTGGGCGCCGATGTGATGGACGCGGCGCTGGAAGGCTATGGCCTGCTGCGGGTGTCCGGCCGCCAGCAGGGGCTCGATGGCCTGCGCAAGGAGCTGTCCAACCGCTGGGCCCGCCGCAGCAGCGCCGAAGTGGAGCCGGTCGAAGCCTGACCTGCGTTCCTTTGCACGACTTCCCCGCCGGCGCTGTCTCTCCCCCGCGCCGGGGTGCAGCGGAGCCCAACCCCCGGGCCAAACCCCTCGTTGCACCTTCCACGGCCGCCCCGCCCACCTGGCGCGCGCGGCCGTTTCTTTTGCAACGGTCAGGGAAAATAACTCGGCGCTCGGAGCTCCGAGCTCGGCGGTCGGACAAATTTTCACCATCGCCAGGGCTCTGGGCTCCGGCGTTGGACAAAATTTCACCGACGGCGGAGCTTTTTTCTCGGGCGTCGGACAAAATTTCAGCGACGTCGGAGCCTTTTTCTCGGCGGTCGGACAAATTTTCAGCGACGTCGCAGTTCAAAGCTCGGCGCGTCGAGCTTTTTTCCTTGGTGATGGAGAAAAAAGCTCTGAGGGGCTGAGGCGGGAGTCATGGGTCAGGTTCAGCCCCAGGGAGGTGCGGGGCTGGCGCGGGGCGACGCGTTCACCCGTCCCGTATCCGGCCATGATGGTGAACATCGGGGCGACGGATGCTACGGTCGGTCTTCCGTGCAGAAACCGAAGAGTTGCGACGTTCCCTCATGACCTGCCGCCTCACGACCTCGATCCTGACCTCCGCCCTGATCCTCGGCTTCGCCGGCTGCGCCGCGCCCGCGGCCTCCGATGCGCCGACTCCCCAAGCTGTTGCTGCGGTCCCGGCCAAGCCCCCGATCACCAAGTTCAAGGCCTACACCCGGCGCTTTGCCGGCGAGACGCTGCTCACCCAGAGCCATGCGACCGGCCATGTGGGCGACTTGTTCTTCACCCACTGGAAGGACGGCGGCGAGGCCTCGTTCAAGCTGGACGAGCAGGGCCACTTCAAGATCGACTGGATCGGCGGCGACTACAACTATGTCGGCGGCCCGGGCTGGGAGAGCGGCGACCGCAACCGCGTGATCGGCTACCGCCTCGACGAGGACGCCGGCGCCAGCTACGTGACCCTCTATGGCTGGGGCTACGACAAGGACATGGATCCGGCCGACCCCGCCCACCTGGTCGAGTACTACATCATCCAGCGCTGGGTCCGCACCCCGGCCCAGGGCGGCGAGCAGGGCGTGACCTTCACCAGCAACGGCGTGGAGTACACCACGTACCGCACCGTGCGCCGGGAAAAGCCCTCGATCAACAACACCGAGACGTTCTACCAGTACTGGAGCAAGCCTAAGGAGCAGATGCCGCTCGGGGTCGACCACAAGATCATCTTCGCCGACCACGTGAAGGCCTGGGAAGCCAACGGCTGGAAGCTCCCCGACCTGGACAACTTCGACGCCAGCGACGACCCCACCTACCAGGTCTTCGCGGTCGAGGTGTTCCTGGTGGAGAAGGGTGGCAGCGTGTCGGGGCGGGTGTGGGATGCGGGCAAGTAGGCGTAAACCGGGGTCCGTAAACCGGGGTCAGAGTGCACTTCTGAGCCGTTGCGCTTTGCCAAACGCGGGCCGGCGATGCGGTGTTAGATCGGGTCCGCACGACGAAGCGGGGTAGAGGGCTGCGGCGGCAAGCCGCGCCTGAGTGAAGGGGGATCGATGCACGGGCTGAAGCGGGTCAAGAATCGGCGCGAGGATGGGGTGTCCGCCATCCCTTGGGATCGCCTGGAGGCTCTCCTCGCCGAGTACTACGCCGGCCAGGGGTACCACGTCGAGCATGTGGGGACGGGTCGTACCGCCAAGCGTTTCGATGGCGGTATCGATCTCAAGCTACGCAAGGAGGACCAGTACGTCCTGGTCCAGTGCAAGGGCTGGAACGCCTACCAGGTGCCGCACAACGAGGTACACCAGCTGATCGGACTGGTGGTCAACGAAGGCGCGACCGGCGCCATTCTCGTCACCGCCGGTGAGTTCACGCGGGCCGCCATCGACGCCGCGGCCAAAGGCGGCCACGTTCAATTGGTAGATGGCGATGCCCTGCGCGAGATGCTTGAGCCTCTGTTGGAGCCGGAGGATTTGCTGCGGCGTGCCTATGGTCTTCCGGGTGCGGACGGAGCCGGCGCCGGGCTCGGCCAGATGCGTCCGGCCCCGGATCGTCGGGGGCAAGGCAAGGCGCGTCTCGGGCGTGGCCGGACTGGCGCGGCCGCTGGGGTGGGCGGCGCCGGCCTGGGCCGTCGACTGGCGCTCGCCCTGCTGTCGATCGCGATCTTTCTCTTGGCGCCATTCCTTGCAATGAATGTGCTGCGATCGGGGCTCGGTTCGCTGGTGCCGGGGAGCAGTGGCCTAGAGGCAGTCACCGATGGAGTTGTCCCGCCGGAAGTTTCGCCTTCCAAGAATCGGGCGTCCCCTGCTGCCGACACTGCACCGCGACCGCAAACGGAAGAGGAGATCCGTGAATCCCAGCGCAAGGCCGAGGAGGCCATGAAGGTCATCGAGGCCACGACGCCGGAGGTCTAAGGCAAGTTTCAAGCGAGGCGAGGGACGGGCGATCTTCGCCGGCGGGACTATGAAGGAGTTCCGCCGTTCAACTGCCAGGTCCCGGCTTCGCTGCCGTGGTCCCGATCACTCGCACCCAGGCGGACGGATCCCTGGCGGACGCGGTGCAGCGTGATTCGAGTTCAGTCCTGAGAGTGGGGCAATGCGGCGCGATGATGTAGCCGTGCTCTACGTCGCCAACCATGAGGCAGGTGCGGCCTTCGGCGACATGGACGGCCACGAGTAGGCACAGGCATGCATCCAGCCTGTCCTGGTCGGATTTGTTCGGTTTTTCCTTGCGGCCGATTCCGTCAATCCACGCCGCAGTGTCCGATAACCCGGTCGCGCGGAAAAATACGGCTGCCGATTGACAGACGTACTGCCAATCGTGAATCGAGAAGGTCTTTCTGCGCTCGGGGTTGTACTTGGGCAGTCTTCCGTGCGGTCGTGAATCTTCGCGAACCCAACCGAGAGCGATCATTGCGAGCACAGGATAGGTTTCAAGTACTGAGACTGTTCGAGGCTCGGGGGCCAGCGGGTTTGCGGCGCCGCCGAACTGGCCGAGGAATCGCCATACGGGCGCCGCATGTCCGAACATTTCAGCCCTGGCAGTATTGGCTGGCTGCATGCCGCCCCTGCGACGACTGACGCTGGCGCAGACGATGTTCTCTACCGGACGCTGGCCAGAGCCGTTCACCACGATGGTGGGCTGGTCGATGAGGATGATCGTCGATTGAGGACTGTGGTGCGCTTGCCAGTCGAGGATTTCGGCCTGGGCTTGTGGGAAGTCGGCCGCCTGGGGAGCAGTGATTTCCTGGAATGAACCGTCGCGCCGGCGAAGCGCTGCCGTGATGGCGCCCCGATTTCCGGGCGTCCATGTGCTGGACGGGCTCGAGTTCGGGCTGCAGCCCGGCCAGGACCTGGTGCTGGAGACTACCGTCTGCCGCGAGCTGCGCCCGGGCCGGACCACCAGCTTCGGCAAGGCCAGCGCGCACCCGGTGTACAGCGCCCATCCGGCGCCGCGGATCTACGGCTTCGAGAGCCACATCTCCATCCCGCTGGTGCTGGCCGACGGCAGCCTGTTCGGCTCGCTGTGCGCGCTCGACCCGCGGCCGGCGACGCTGGATGCGGCGGTGATGCAGAAGGTGGAGGCGCTGGCCGCCTCGATCGCCGCGCAGCTCAAGCTGGAGGCGGCGTCGGCCGCCTGATCCGGCGCGTCACCGGAGGGCGAGGCACGGTCCACCGCCTGGTCCGCCGCGCAGTTCGAAGTCCGGGCGTCGTCAGCCGTCGCCGGTTGGGCCGCGCGCACCGGAGGCGGACTCGCCCAGCGCGTTGATCCGTGCGTTCTCCACCACCGGCGGCGGATCGGGCATCGCCGCCAGCACCAGCAGCGCCCGGCCCACGTGCGCGGTGCTGGTCATTACCCCCGGCATCAGCCGCACGCCTACGCCCATCGCCGGCGCGGCCAGCCGGTAGAACGGCCGCATCCACCCATGCGGGCTGCGTTCGCCATGCGCGGGCTGGATGCCGCCGGGGCGCAGCATCACGGTGGTGATGGGCAGGGCGCGCAGGGCGGCTTCGGTCTCGCCCTTGATCCGCATCGGCATCAGCATGCTGGCCGGGTCGGCATGCGCGCCGGAGATGTAGAGCAGCCGCGCGGTGGGGTTCTGCTGGGCGAAGGCGCGTGCCACGTGCAGGGTCAGGTCCAGGGTCACGTGGCGATAGGTCGCCTCCGGCGTGCCCAGCGGCGGCGCCCCGGCGCAGTAGAAGCAGGCATCGAAGGGCGCCAGCCGCGCGTGCACGGCGGACACGTCGTCGAAGCGTTCCACCACCAGGTCTTCCACCCGCGGGTCGGGATGCGCGAGCGCGCGACGGCCCAGCACCGCCACGCGGGTCACCGAGGCATCGGCCAGGGCCTCGTGCAGCACGCCCTGGCCGAGCAGTCCGGTGGCGCCGGTCATCAGGATGCGCATGGAGCCTCCGTCGCGGGGCGATGCGGGGAGTCTAGCGAAAACGGGTGCAGGTCCCGTGCAGGCTCCGGAACGTGGGGCACCCCGGACAGGTGCAGGCAGGCGAACGGGATGACATAGTTCGGCCGGGGCAGAGGGGAGGCGCGGGTCTGGACGTATTCCTGATCGATTTCGAGAACGTGCAGCCGGCGGGTGTTGGCCGGCTAGTGCCTGGCAGTTGCAGGATCAAGCTGTTCCTGGGCCAGAACCAGGCCAAGGTGCCGGTGGCGCTGATGCAGGCGTTGCAGCCTTTCGGCAGCGATGTGGAGTACGTGCAGATCGTAGGCAGCGGCCCCAACGCGGTGGACTTCCACGTCGCGTTCTACATCGGGCGCCTGGCGAGCGAGGATCCGGCGGCGAACTACGTGATCGTCTCGCGCGATACCGGATTCGATCCGCTGGTGCGGCACCTGGGGTCGCTGAAGATCAAGTGCAGGCGCGTCGGTGCGTTGCCGGGGGATGTGGCGGGGTCACAGGGCAAGCCAGCCGCGGCTGCCGCCAAGCCCGCGGCCAAAGCAGGTGTATCGGCCAAGCCTGTGGCGCAACCGGCCGCCAAGGCGAAGAAGGCGGTGGCCATCACCGTGCCGCCGGTGAACGGGACGCCGCCGGCCAACGGAGCTGGTTCGGACGCGGTGGCGAAGCTCACCGAGCTGGCAGTCGCGCGCCTCAAATCGCAGAAAGCGGGCAGGCCCGCCACGGTCAAGACACTGCAATCCTCGTTGAAGTCCTGGGCACCTGACGCATTCGACGCCGCGATGCTGGCTCGCGTGATGGACCAGCTGCGCAAGCTCAACGTCGTGATGGTGAACGGTACCAAGGTGTCGTACCGGTTGGGGTAGGACCATTCAGAACGAGTGCCGCCTGCAGCAATGCGGGCGCTGGATGGTGGGTCGGGCGGCGGTAATGAATCATTGGCCACGGGGGACGTAATGGGGTTCTGGTTGAGGGCGTGGAACGGCATCCGCAGCCTGGTGCAGGTCAACGCCTTTGCGACACGGGTACTTCGTGCGCGCCGCTGGTGGGCGATCGCGCTCACCGTGTTCTTCTTCGCGCTGGGTGTCTTCCTCGCCGTCAGTGACTATTCCACCGGTGCCTGGCTGGCCTTCGCCGTCGGCGTCATCGGCCTGCTGCGCGAGGCCTGGCCGGCGATGGCGGACCTGTTCGGCACGCCCACCGCGCTGATCGAGCAGGACGACGCGTTCGTCGACGAGCTCGTCGCCCAGGTCAGGCCGTCCGTGGAGGAGGAGCGCGACGGGTTTGCGGTCGCACGCGTGCCGCATCACCCGCGCGAGGTCGTGCTGCGTTCGGACCGGCTGGACCGGTGGCTGCGTACGACCTCGATCACGGCGGTGGAGGACGGGCAGAAGCGGCAGGACATGGAGGCACGGCTGCGCAGCCATGCGGCGATGCTCGAAGCGATGCTGCGTTGCCGCGCGCGCGAGTCCTATCGTTCCGATCCGTCGCGGGTGTTCTTCAACGGCGCCAAGTTCGGCCTGTCGGACGGCATGGCGATCGACAGGACGTCGGTGCGCTGCCACCAGGTCGACTACTTCCATGCGGTGGTCACCAACGAGGCCGTCAGCCGGCGGCTGGTATCGGACGACGGCATCGCCCAGCAGGAATTCTCCGGCGCGGCCCAGTTTCCGGTGTCGCGCCAGCCGGCTCCGGACAGCGAGCGGTGGCGGCTGTGGCCACTGTCGATGTCCGGAATGGCCGACCATGTCGGCATCAGCACGCTGGTGGTGACCCGCGACCGCAAGCTGGTGCTCTGGAACCAGAGCGGCAAGGCGCTGCATTCGCGCAACCTGCTGGCGCCGACCGGGTCGGGCTCGTGCGACTGGAGCGATGTCGTCGCGCAGGGCGGTGCGGTGGACCTCAAGGCCACGCTGGTGCGGGCGATGGAGCGGGAGTTCGTCGAGGAATCCTTCGGCGGAAAGGCCTCGCAGGTCGGTTGCGATACACAGGTGCTGGGCTACTTCCGCTGGATCAGGCGGGGAGGTAAGCCGGAGTTCGTCGGCGTGACACGGGCGGACGTGGATTCCTTCCGCCTGCAGCCCAATCCGGCCGAAGTGAACCGGCGCGCCGGCGAGACCCTGCTGATGCATGACGTGCCGGACCTGACCGCCCTGCGCGCGTGCGTGGACCATCTTTGCGAACGGCCGGGCCTGTCGGTGCCGCTCTGGGTCAACCTCGTCGCACTGGCCCGGGCGATCGACGAAGACGCGGAACGATGGGCGCAGTTCCTGGGCCTGCCGGTGCGCGCATCGGCTTGAGCTGGCCTGCTCCTGGCCGCTGGTGGTGAAGCAACAGTGGCGCCTGGCTTTCGGGCTGCACTTCCGGCACATGAGGCCGGGCCGCGCGCGCGCCAGCATGGGCCATCCGCCACGCCTCGCGGCATGCCGCGAGGCCGCGCACCGGGAGCAAGACCATGTCCAAGCGCCGTTCGCCGTATGTCGTCCTTCTCCTGTGCGTGGTCGCGTTCGCCATGCAGGCCGCCGCACCCGAACCCGCCGCCGCACCGGCGAAGGTGCCGGCGCCCGCGAAACTGATGCTGCTGGGCGTGTTCCACTTCGCCAATCCCGGCATGGACATGGTCAAGTCCGAGGTCATCGACGTCACTACGCCTGCCAACCAGGCCTACCTGGCGGGGTTGGCGCAGCGGCTGGCCGCGTTCGGCCCGACCGACGTGCTGGTGGAGTGCGATCCCGCCGCGCAGGCGCGGCAGGATGCACAGTTCGCGGCCTGGCGCGATGGCGATGCCGCGTTGACCGTCAACGAAGTGCAGCAGATCGGCTTCCGCGTGGCCGGTGAAGCCGGCCTGTCCACGGTGACCTGCTTCGACGAGGGCGGCGTGCAGTGGAAGGCCGGGCCGATGTTCGAGTACATGGCCGCACACGCGCCCGAGCGCAAGGCGGCGATCGAGGCGCTGTTCGCCTCGCTGGCGGCGCGCCACACCCGCGAGCAGGCCACCTTGCCGCTGCCCGAGTTGCTGCGGCTGGCCAACGACCCGGCGCGCGACCGCGAGAACAAGGCGCTGTACATCGGCACCAACGACCTCGATGCCGGCGGCGGCTTCGCCGGCGCCGACGCGGCGGCCAGCTGGTGGCAGCGCAACTTCCGCATGTACGCCAACGTGCAACAGGCCGCCGCGCGCGGGCGCCGCGTGCTGGTGGTCGCCGGGCAGGGGCATACGGCCATCCTCCGTGACCTGCTCGCCCTCGATGGCGAGCGCCAGGCCGAGGACGTCATGCCGTATCTGGTGCCCTGAAGGCGCCGCGGTTCACTTTCCGCGGCAGTTGCGCTTACGCTACCGGCATCTTTCGACGCCATGGTTGCTTGATGCCTTCCAGCAGTTTCGCGACCACCCTGACGATGGCGCTGGCCGTGCTGCTTGCCGGCGGCACCCCGGCGACAGTGGCCGCCGGCGATGCGCGGAAGAGCTCGACACCGACCGGGTCCGTGGCTGCCCAGCCGGCTACCGCGGCGCGCGGGCCCGCCTTCGAATACGCCTACCGTCCGCCGTCCGCGCCGGACCTGCAGCCGATCTACCAGCGCGTGGTGGAGGCGGACCTGTGGCGGCAACTGCCGGAACTGCAGGAACTCGACGGCCTGTTTGCGCTGCCGCGCCGGCTGCGTTTCGTCACCGCCGAATGCGGCGAGCCCGGTGCGTTCTATCGCCCGGACCAGGGCGAGGTGGTGCTGTGCTACGAAAGCCTGCGCACGCTCTACGCGCAGGGCCAGGCGCACCGGCAGGCGCTGGGGTTGGCCGAGGACCATCCCTTGCGCTACCTGCGCGCCAACGTGCGCTTCATGGTCCTGCACGAGGCCGGGCACGCGCTGGTGGACCTGTTCGACCTGCCGGTCACCGGCCGCCAGGAGGATGCGGTGGACCAGCTCGCCGCGATCCTGATGCTGCGCTTCGGCGGGCGCGACGAGAGCCCGGGCGAGGTGATCGAGGACCTGCGCCTGGTCGCCAACTGGATGCTTTCGCGCAGCACCGGTGCCTACGACATCGACGCCTTCGCCGACGAGCACGCGCTGGGCGAACAGCGCTTCTTCAACCTGCAATGCCTGGTCTACGGCACCGACCCGGACGCCTTCGCCGGCATGGTCGACGCCGGCGATCTCACCGCCGCGCGCGCCGCCGGCTGCCCGCGTGAAAGCCGCCAGACCAGCCGCGCCTGGGTGCGGCTGCTGCTGCCGTACCTGGCGCCCGGCGCGCAGGCGTACCGGGAAGAAGCGGCGGCGTTCCTGCGGCAACGGTAGGCGCCCGATCGCCGCAACGGCGGACCGGTACGACGTAGAGCCGGGCTTGCCCGGCTGGCGGGGCGACGAGGGAAGCAGCGGGGCAAGCCCCGCTCTACGGGAGAAGGGCAGCGGGGCAAGCCCCGCTCTACGGGGTGGATCGATGCGTCGTAGAGCCGGGCTTGCCCGGCTGGCGGGGCGACGGGAAGGGCAGCGGGGCAAGCCCCGCTCTACGAGGTGGCGAGAAGAGCAGCGGGGCAAGCCCCGCTCTACGGGGTCAGCCGCGGCGTGCCGCCTCGATCGCGGCCACGTCGATCTTGCGCATGGTCATCATCGCTTCGAAGGCGCGCTTGGCCGCGGCGCGGTCGGGGTCGCGGAAGGCCTCGGTCAGAACGCGCGGGGTGATCTGCCAGGACACGCCCCACTTGTCCTTGCACCAGCCGCATTCGCTTTCCTTGCCGCCGTTGCCGACGATGGCGTTCCAGTAGCGGTCGGTCTCGTCCTGGTCGTCGGTGGCCACCTGGAACGAGAAGGCCTCGGTCTGCGGGAACACCGGACCACCATTGAGGCCCAGGCAGGGAATGCCGAGCACGGTGAACTGCACGGTGAGCACCTTGCCGGCCTGGCCGCCGGGGAAGTCGCCGGGGGCATGGTGGACCTCGCCGACGGCGCTGTCGGGGAAGGTGGCGGCATAGAACTTCGCCGCATCGAGGGCGTCGTCGTTGAACCACAGGCAGATCGTGTTCTTGGGGATCATCAGGAACTCCTCGTCATGTCGGGCAGGCGCTGGACGCTGCCTTCCGCGCAAGAAAAACGGTCGGGTCACCATCGAATCGGCATCACCGGCTGCGCCAGGCACGTCACCGGGCCAGCGTCGAATCCGATGCGGCCGGCGGGCTGCGATGCCTGCGCGAACCCGGCGGCCCTTCCGGAACCTCGATCCTCCGCCCGGCCGGGAGGCCGGGCAGCGGCTGCGCCGGCCTGGGCCGGTCCTGGCGGTCGACTGCGACCCCGCTCTGGCGATCAGGCGCCCTGCGTCGGCTTCCAGTCCGGACCGGCGTTGGTGTTGACCATCCACGGGATCCCGAAACGGTCGACCAGCGAGCCGAAGCCGGGGGACCAGAACGTTTCGGCGAACGGCATCACTTCCTTCCCGCCCGCGGCCAGTGCGTCGAACCAGCGGCGGGCCTGGTCGATGTCGTCGGTGTGCAGGGTGACGTCGAAGCCGTTCTTGGGCTTGTCGATGTTCGGCGCCCATTCCGGGGCCATGTCGGCGCCCATCAGCGACTGGTCGCCCACGTCCAGCCAGCAGTGCATCAGCCAGTCCTTCTGCTTCGGGTCGCTGACTTCCATGCCCGGCGGGCCGTCGCCATAGGGGAAGGCGGCGGTGATGCGGCCATCCAGCACCTTGGCGTAGAACTCGAACGCTTCACGGCATTGGCCCTGGAAGCTGAGGCTGGTCACGATCTTCATGCGGTCTCCTTGGCGGTGTCGGGGGAAAGCTGGATCACGGGGTACGCCTGCGCGCGTTAGCCGGCCGCGAACGTCCGGTGTCCGGCGCGTGGCACGGCGGGCCGGGGCGTGCGCTTGCTGGCGTATCACAGGGCTACGACGGCCGGGCCGGTCGGGAATCGACATCACGGCGATGAACGCGTCGCGAGAGGGAAGTGGACTGGGCTCGCTGGATAGCACTGCATGTCCGGTATGTCGTCGTGGTCTAGACTCCCGGGCCGATCCCGATCCCGGTGCCCAAGCATGATCCGTTCCGCTGCCGCCCTGCTGCTGTGCCTGCTCGCCCAACACGCCGCCGCGCAGGTGCCGGTGTTCGACACCCACGTGCACCTGCGCGAAGGCCAGGCCTCGCTCGCCGACTACGAGGCCGACGTGGCCAAGTCCGGCGTGGAACTGGCCGGGCTGGCGGCGATGTGGTTCGGCGGCCCCTACCAGGCGCGCGCCGGCGACATCGCCGCGATCCGCGCCGGCAACGACGGCGTCATCGCATTGGCGCGCGCGCATCCGCAGGTGGTGCCGGTGGCCACCGTGCATCCGTACGACGGCCCGGCCGCGCTGGAGGAACTGGCGCGGGTGGCGAAGGCCGGGGTGCGCGTGCTCAAGCTGCATCCGCATACCCAGCGCTTCGAGCTGGCCGATCCGCGCGTGCTGCCGCTGGTGCAGCGCGCCGGCGAGCTGGGCGTGGTGGTGCTGATGGACAACGCCGGGATCGTGGCCGGCGACAGCCAGGCGCTGTTCAACCTGGCGCTGGCCGCGCCGCGCACGCAGTTCATCTTCGCACACATGGGCGGGATGGAATTCCGCTTCTGGAACATCCTGGCGCTGGTGCGCACCGCCGAGAACCTGTTCGCCGACAACGTCTACTTCGACATCTCCGGCACCGTGCTGCTGGCGGCCGGCTCGCCGCTGCAGGACGAGTTCGTGTGGACCCTGCGCAATGTCGGCATCGATCGGGTGCTGGTCGGCTCGGATTATCCGCAGATCGGCCTGGGTCGCACGGTGCAGGCGCTGGACAAGCTGGACCTGACCGCAGAGGAGAAGGCGAAGATCCTGTCGGGCAACGCGCGGCGGCTGTTCGGGCGCCAGCCGTGATGCGGCGGCGCTGAGCGGCGGCGTCCCGTCCGCGCCGGCCGGGCCGCTCCTGCGCAGTGGGCGCGACCGCCCCAGGCGCGGCGCAATGCGCGATGGAGGTGTGCACTCGCCGCGGCTGGGCTGACGCCCTGCCGCGATCACTTCGTTGTCGGTGCGGTGCGCTGGGCCTGGCCGGCCTCCACGGTGAGGTCGCCGTCCCGTTCGCCCGGAACCAGCGACCAGCCCGGCTCGAGCGCCAGCGTCCAGCCATCGCCGCGGCGGCCGTCGCCGCCGCGCGGCAGGGCCACCGTCGCGTGCTTGCGGTCGGCGTGGACCAGGGCGGCACCACCGTCGACCACCAGCTCGCCCCAGTCGTCGGCCAGGCGCAGGGTCGGGTAGACGGTGCCGACGCCGTCCAGCGCGGCCAGGGTCTGCGGATTGAACTGGAAGCGCGAACGGGCCAGCGGCAGGACCAGCACCGGGCCATCGACCAGCTGCGAGCGCCAGGCGGCCAGGCGCGCCTGGCGCTCGCGCTCGCGGGTTTGTTCGGCCTGGCGCACGCGGTCTTCCGGATCGTAGCGTTGTGCACGTGCGTCCAGATCTGCGGGCACGGCTGCGTCGATGCCAACCGCACCGGCGAGCAGCCGGCCCAGGTCGGCGTCGGCGCCGAGCTTGCCGCGCCATTGCGGGTCGGCCTGGTCCAGCAGCAGGCCATAGGCCGGGCCGCTGGCGTAGCCGAAGGAACGCACGAAGCTGGGCGCGTCGACGAACCGGGCCAGGGCATAGATGGCATAGGCGCGCCGCTGTTCGGGCGCGGCCAGGCCCAGGCGCACGCCGGTGTACTCGGCCAGCCCTTCGTTGATCTCCAGCGCCGCCTCCTCGGCGGCGGCACCGGGGAAGCGGGCGCGCCGCGCCTGGCGGAAGGCGAAGGCGTCGGCGAGCCGGGCGCGACGCGCGTCCGGCCCGTCCTCCATGAGCGCATGGGCCAGCGCCCGCCATTCCATCTGCAGCAGGTAGCGGCCGTCGAAGCTGTCCAGGTGGCGGTTGCCGGCTTCGTCGCGGGCCAGGCCCAGCGCCGGCTGCTCGCGGTGGAACATCTCGTGCAGCAGCATCACCCGCAGCAGCGCCGGTTCCGTCGGCAGCGGCCACAGCAACTGCGTCCAGCGGGTACCGGACCAGTCCATGGCGGTATTGGCCAGCATGGCGTCGGCGGGCAGGGTGCCCACGTACGCGCCGTCGCGGGCGACCAGCGCGCCCTTGGCGTCGGCCTGGTTGGCGACCACGGCGCGGTCGGCCGGATCGACGATCATCAGCGGCCCGCACAGCGATACGCCCCACAGCGCGCCGCCGTCGCGGTCGCACAGCGCCTGCGCCTGCGCGATCACCTCGCGGGACGCTGCCGGATCCGGTGCAGCGGTTGCCGGTCCGGCCAGGGCCAGCGCGGCGAGGATCCCAAGCACCCGGCCGGCGCGCGACGGGTGCCGACAGCCGATCATGCGTACGCTCATCCCGTCCTCCCGTTCGATGCAGCGGGACGATAGCACCGGCCGCGTGCGCAGCCATCGGCTTGCCGTCGCGCACCAGCCTCCAGGAGTCCGTATGTCCGGCCACCGCATCTTCCAGACGGCCTTCGCCAAGGTCTATCCGATGTACGTGCAGAAGGCCGGACGCAAGGGCCGCACCCGCGCCGAAGTCGACCAGGTGATCCGCTGGCTCACCGGCTACTCGCAGGCCGCGCTGGAACGGCAGGTCGCCCGGGAGGTGGATTTCACCACCTTCTTCGCAGAGGCGCCGGCGATGAACCCGCGACGCGAGTTCGTCACCGGCGTGGTCTGCGGGGTGCGCGTGGAGGAGTTGGACGATCCGCTGATGCGGCAGATCCGGATCCTCGACAAGCTCGTCGATGAACTGGCCAAGGGCAAGGCGCTGGAGAAGCTGCTGCGCGCGGCGGACGGTTAGGCGTCCGCGTGCGGATCACTCCCGTCACTCAAGGCGTCAGCCCGCGCCGGCCAGCCCCGCGCGCCGGCGCGGCAGTCCGATGTACTTGCGCACGACATACCCCCACGGCACCACCAGTGCCAGCGGGAGCAGCGGTGCGAACGCCGGCACCATCGGTGCGGCAGCCGAACCGGCCAGGGTGCCAGTCCTCCACAGCGGCCAGGCGACGAATGCCAGCCACAGGATCTTGTAGCCGAGCACGAACAGCATCAGCGGCAGCCAGCGCAGCGGGCGGAACAGGCCGAACACGGCCAGTGCGGGGTAGGTGGCCCACACGCAGAACGCCACCGCGTGCAGCGGATCCCACGGGCCCTGGTGGCGCAGCAGCACGCCCCAGGCTTCGGGCACGACGAACACCAGCATCAGCAGGCAGAACAGGCGCAGGCCCCAGACCTGGAACGGGCGGACCCCTTCGTGGTGGACATGGTCGCGGGCGAACAAGCGCTTCAGGGCGTGCATGGTCAATCCTCCTGCGGAAGTGACGGATCGAAGGCGAGCAGGTCGCCGGGCTGGCACTCCAGCGCCGCGCAGATCGCTTCGAGGGTGGAGAAGCGGATCGCCCGGGCCTTGCCGGTCTTGAGGATCGACAGGTTGGCCAGGGTGATGTCCACGCGCGCGGCCAGTTCGGTCAGGGTCATGTGGCGCGCGTGCAGCAGCTCGTCGAGGCGAACGGTAATGGCCATGTCACACCGTGCCTGCGAGGTCGTCGCGCAGGCGCGTGCCCTCGGCGAACACGCGGGCGAGCACGAACAGCAGCAGCACCGCCAGCCACGGCGCCAGCGAGAAGCCCGTGTCCAGGTCCAGCCCCTGCGCCGGACTGCTGGCCGCCCAGGCGGTCGCACCGATCGCCAGGCGCAGCACCTCGCCGGCCAGCACCCACCAGGCGATCGCCTGCAGGCGCCGTGCATTGCCGGCCACGAACGGGTCGCCGGCGCGCACCGTGTCGACCATCGCCAGCAGGTGGCGCAGCACCCGGTCGACCACGAATGCGGCAACCAGACCGGCCACCATGACCGTGCGCATGCCTAGGACCAGCGCTGCACGCTGTTCGCCGTGGCGCACGCCGAGCGCGTCGAACACGACATCCGGTGCGACCAGGCCGGCCACGAACAACAGGCCGATGGCGGCGGCGTAGAGCAGGTTGAGGAGCACCAGCCCCCGCAGCAGCGGGCGGGACAGGGCCAGGGCGTTGGCGGGGGCGGACATGCTCGGCTCCGGTCGTGACATCGTTAAACGATATTACGCATATCGAATAACGATAATCAAGTGCCCGCAGTCGCGGACACGCGTCCGCTAACCGAACGCCCAAGGAGGACGTGGACGTCGGCGCGCCGGTGCGGGTGGACGGGAAGGAGTGAGGCGCCCGACGGGCCGGTGGCGGCTTACGGCACCCCGGTCAGCTCGGCGCTCAATGCCACCAGCCGTGCGCGCGCCTGCGGGTCGGTCGCCTGCGGGTCGCGCGGCGTGGCCGGCTGGCCCTGCTCGTAGTAGGCGCCGGCCTGCAGCGTCGGCGCGGTGACAAGGCCCATCACGTGGTCGCGGCCCTCGGCCACGGTGGTGCGCGGCGGGATGCCGATGCCCTTGACCATGGTGGTGTCCATCAGCGTGGCCGGATGCAGCGAGATCATGGTGACGCCGCGCCCGGCGAAGGCCGGCGCCAGCGCCATCGTCATCATCACCTGGGCCAGCTTGCTCTGGCCGTAGCCGCGATGATGGGCGTCGGGCTTTTCGAGCATGACGTCGTCGAAGTCGATCGCCGCGGCGCTGCCGGAGGCGATGTTGACCACGCGCGAGGGCGCGGCCGCCTCCAGGTTGGGCAGCAGCCGGTTGGCCAGGATCCAGCCGGCCAGGTAGTTCACCACGAACTGCAGTTCGTAACCGTCGGCGTTGGCGCTGCGCGCCGGCGCGTTGTTGAAGGCGATGCCGGCGTTGTTCACCAGCAGGTCCAGGCGCGGGTAGTCCCGGGCGATGGTGTCGGCGAACTCGCGGGTGGCCTGCAGCGAGGAGAAGTCGGCGGCGATGAAGCGCGCCGAGCCCTTGCCGGCGCGGGTGATCTCGTCGACCACGGCCTGGCCGCGGGCGGCGTTGCGGCCGTGGACGATGACATGCGCACCGTCGGCGGCCAGGGCCAGCGCCAGCTCGCGGCCCAGCCCATCGGTGGAGCCGGTGACCAGCGCGGTCTTGCCGGCGTAGGACAGCGGTGCGTCGGCGGCGCGGATGGCCTGCGGCGACAGGGCCAGCAGCAGGGAAAGGACGACGGCAGCCAGCAGGATGCGCATGACGGGATTCCGGTCGGGCTCGCCGGCAGCATAGGCCAGAGGGCGCCTGCGCGGCGGTGGCATGGGGCCAAGAGGCCATTGAGCCCAGGCCGGGGCTGGGCGAGGCTGGCCGCCATGCCGGACGCCGGTCCGCTCCGCGCGGCAGCCGGCGTTCGCAGCCCTGTGGTCCGGCGCGGGTCCGTCGCCGGTTTCCGTGGCCGAGGAGAGCGTCGCATGCATGCCGTCGAGCCAGGCACCACCGATCCGACCCGGGACGATCCGGCATTGGCCCTGCTGCTGGAACACGACGCGCGCATCGCCCGGCTGGGCGCGCGGGTCCGGATCCTGTCCGGCCTGGCCTGGCCGGTCGAGCACGAGCTGCGTTTCCTCAAGCGTTGGCGCGCCGGACGGGTCGAGATGCCGGCGCCGCCCACCGCCCCGGTAGACCATGCCGCCACGATCGAGGCGCTGGACGCGGTCATGCGCAAGCTCGACCGCGGCCATCCGGTCGGCGACTGGCTATACCGCACCGCGTGGAGCTACCGCGTCGCCGCGCTCATGCTTTCCGCCATCGGCACGCCGCGGTTCACCGAATGCTCGACCCTGCTGTACGGGCGCCCGTCCACGCACTACCGCTCGCAGGACACGACCACGCTGGAGTCGGCGGCGAAGATGCTGGAGATCACCGACCAGCTGATCGACGCGCGCTTCATCCCCGAGGTGCCCTACGACATCCCGGCGCCGCTGTTCGCCGAGCGCCTGCGCGAACGGATCGGGCCGTTCTTCGCCGACGATCCGGTCGAGGTCGTGCTCGACCCGCAACTGGCCTCCAAGGCCGCCGCCGGCAGCAAGGTCATCCGCCTCCGCGCCGACGCGCTGTTCTCCGCGCTCGACCTGGACCAGCTGGTCGAGCACGAGGCCTACATCCACTCGCTGACCATGCTCAACGGCAAGCGCCAGCCGTGGCTGCGCTGCCTGGGCGCCGGCGCGCCGCGCACCACCCGCACCCAGGAGGGTCTGGCCACGTTCGCCGAGATCATCACCGGCGCGATGGACATCAACCGCCTGCGCCGGCTCGCCCTGCGCGTGCTGCGGCTGGAGGAGGCGCTGGCCGGGGCGGACTTCATCGAGGTGTTCCGCGCGTTCCTGGCGGCCGGGCAGTCGGACGTGGAGAGCTACCGCAGCGCGGTGCGGATCTTCCGCGGTGGCGACGTGCGCGGACGGGTGTGCTTCACCAAGGACGGCGCCTACCTGGAAGGCCTGCTGCTGGTGACCGCGTTCATCAAGCGCGCACTGCACGAGAACCGCGCCGACACGCTGCGCCTGCTGTTCTGCGGGCGGGTGGCGCTGGGCGACCTGGTGGCGCTGTCGGCCTGCCGCGACAGCGGCCTGGTCGCGCCCGCGCACTACGTGCCGCCCTGGGCGCGCTACCCGGAACGGGTGCTGGCGACGCTGGCGTTCTCCACCGCGGCCCAGTCGCTGCGCCTGGACGCGTTCACCCTGGACCGCTTCTCCGAGCACGAGGAGGAGACCATGGCCGAGGCGGCATGGGCGGCGCCGGCTCTTCTGTAGGAGCCGATTCATCGGCGACCCGAGGGCGTTGCACGAGGAGGGCGCATCCGGGCGGGAAGGTGCGTCGGGTCGCCCATGAGGATGGGCTCCTACAGGGGGCGCGGCCTTGCGGGCCAGCGAGCGGTCACATCGCTTTTCTGTAGGAGCCGATTCATCGGCGACGCGAGGGCGCTGGACGGGTAGGGCGCATTCGGGCGGGAAGGTGCGTCGGGTCGCCCATGAGGATGGGCTCCTACAGAGGGGGCGGCACGCGGGCCAGCGAACCCCCCATCGCTTTTCTGTAGGAGCCGATTCATCGGCGACCCGAGGGCGCTGGACGGGGAGGGCGCATCGGGCGGGAAGGTGCGTCGGGTCGCCCATGAGGATGGGCTCCTACAAGCAGGGCTGGCGGCATGCGGGCGGCAGGTGGCTGCCGCGGTGAAGGGCGGGGCGTTGCCCGGTACCATGGCGGCATGAGTACCCGACCCGAGGCGGTCCCGGCCCGTGCCGGCCAGCCGCAGCCCTTGCCCGAATCGGCCGACGTCTACCGGACCCTGCTGGAATCCACCCGCGCCATCCCCTGGAAGATCGACTGGGCAAGCATGCGCTTCGCCTACATCGGTCCGCAGATCGAGACCCTGCTGGGCTGGTCGCAGGACAGCTGGCAGACCGTGGACGACTGGGTGTCGCGCATGCACCCGGAGGATCGCGATGCGGTCGTGGGGTTCTGCGTGTCGCAGTCGCAGGCCGGCGTGGACCACGAGGCCGATTACCGCGCCCTGACCCGCGACGGCGGCTACGTCTGGATCCGCGACGTGGTCCACGTCGTCCGCGACGCCAGCGGCGAGGTCGACAGCCTGGTCGGCTTCATGTTCGACATCAGCGAGCGCAAGCAGGCCGAGGAAGAGCGGATGCGCCTGCACCGCGAGCTGGAGCAGCTGTCGCTGACCGACGGCCTGACCGGCATCGCCAACCGGCGCATGTTCGACCAGCGCCTGGAGACGGAGTGGAGCGCGTCCCGCCGCAGCGGCAGCCCGCTGTCGCTGGTGGTGCTCGACCTGGACCACTTCAAGCAGTTCAACGACGCCCACGGCCATGTCGCCGGCGACGACTGCCTGCGCCGGGTGGCGGCGCTGCTGCGCGGCGTGGCCCAGCGCCCGCGCGATGTCGTGGCGCGCTTCGGCGGCGAGGAGTTCATCCTGCTGTTGCCGGACACCGACGCGGCTGCCGCGCTGGCCCTGGCCCGGCAGTGCATGGAGCGGCTGGCCGCGCTGGGAATCCCGCATGGCGCCCCGGAGGCCGGGCCGGTGGTGACCGCCAGCCTGGGCGTGGGCACGGCGACCGTCGCCAGCACCGGCGAGGCCAGCGACTTCGTCGCCGCGGTCGACGCGCGCCTGTACGCGGCCAAGCGCGGCGGCCGCAACCGGATCGAGGTGCTGGCCGACTGAGGCCGGACCCGCGGAAGCGCGCCGCTGGGTCCCCGGCGGCGCCCGCGCGGGCGACCGCATCGCCGGGGTACCGGAGGCGAGCGCATCGCGGCCACGGCTGAACTGCCTCCGTGGTCGACACCGGGCGGCGGGATGACGCACTCTTCACCGGCAGCATTGCGTGGTTCCCGCATGAGGGCCGCCACCCCCCACCTTCCACTGGCGGCATGAGCGACACATCGACGGACCTGGAACGCCAGGTCGACCCCCAGGCCGCGCCGGAGGCCGAACCCCGGATCGAACGCTGGTCGCGGTGGATCGCCGCGTCCCTGAGCGTGCTGCTGCACGTGGCGTTCCTGCTGGTGCTGATGTTCGCCGCGCCGCCGCCGGTGGTGACCTCGCCGCAGGGCGCGTCCAGCGGCGGCCGGGTGCGGGTGAATTTCATCGGCGAACCGGCGCCGGCGCCGCCGAGTCCGTCGCCCACGCCGGCGCCCACGCCCCCGCAACCGGAGCGGGCGCGCGACCGCCTGGTCGAGAGCAAGCCGGTCCCGCATGCCGAATACGTGCTGCCACCGCCCGCGCCCGAACCGGTGCCCGCCCCGGAGCCGCCGGCCAGGACCCCGGCGCAGGCGTCCGGGTCGCCAGCCTATGCGCAGCGCAATCCGCGCTGGACCGGGCGCCCGCCGGGCCTGCTCGAGGAGGACCTCGGTCCGCGCGACGCGGGCACCACCGGTGGCGCGGCCGAGGACCCGGGCACCCAGCGCGACATGTCCGGCGGCGAGCCGAGCATGGACATCGGCGGCTTCCAGATCATCTACGACCTGCTCGCCGAGGAACGTTTGCGCACCTGGCAGGCGGCCGGCATGAAGGAAATCTCGTTCCCGCTGCCGGGCCTGCGCCAGCGCATGGTCTGCCCGGTGGAGATCGCGCTGCGCCGCGGCTCGGGCAAGTGCCGGCTGCTGGAGCCCACCGATCCGCAGATGCAGGAGATCGGCGACGCGCGCCAGGTGGTGGTGGTGATGTACGTCTACCGGCGCGGCGAACTGGTGTGGCGGGGGCCGGGGCCGTACCGCTGATCACGCTGCGGTCGTGCCGAGGCACGTGCGGTGCAGCCTGCGGGACACTTGGCGACGACGCCTCCATCACGCGCGGCGCACCAACGTGTGCGCATGCATCCCCACGTGGACATCGAGAGCGAGCTCAGGCGATTGCAGGACCTGCTGCCGATGCTCGTTGCCCGCCTGCCCGCGGAGGAGGTGCTGGCGGCCTTCGCCGCCGAGGCGGATTCGCTCGCCGGCCTGTCCTCGCCGGTGGAGATCGCGCTGGTGCGCGAACGCATCGCTCGCATGCTGGCGCGCGCGGGCCTGCTGCCGGAGGGGGCAGGGCCCGATCCATCGGCACCGGCGCGGCACGGAGCGGCGTGATGGAAGACCTGGTCGGCTGGCTGGCTTCGGCGATCCTGCTGGCCACGCTGGTGCGCCAGATCGCCAAGCAGGCCCGCGACCCGCACAGCGAGGCCGTGTCGACCTGGCTGTTCATCGGCCAGGCGACCGCCTCGGCGTTGTTCGTGCTGTACTCGGTGCTGGTCGGCAACTGGGTCTTCATCGTCACCAACAGCTGCCTGCTGGTCACTGCGCTGGCCGGACAGATCCTGTCCTGGCGGCGGCGGCGTGCAGACGAAGCGGCTGCCGGTTCACGCGTGGACCCCTGATCTGGAGGTGCCGATGACCCCGCTCGACAAGCCCCTGCGCCGCGAACTGCAGGTCGATGACCGCCTCTTCACCCTGACGATCTCGCCCGAAGGCCTGAAGCTGGTGCCGAAAGGGCACCGCAACGGCATCGAGCTGGCCTGGGTCGACCTCGTCAACGGTGATGCCGCGCTGGCGACGGCACTGCAGGCGTCGCTGGGCAACACCGGCTGAGCCCGCCGCGCGCTTGCCGAAGGCATCGACGGCCCGAGGCGGACGCGCCGGAATGGCCGGGCGCCGATCGGCCCGGCATGACGGCGCGCTTCAGCCCTTGGGACCGCCCATTACCGGCAATACGATGCCGTTGACGTAGGACGACATCACCGGCGAGGCGAGGAACACGAACGCCGGCGACAGTTCTTCCGGTTGCGCCGGCCGGCCCATGGCGCTGTCGCTGCCGAACTCGGCGACCTCCGCGGTCGGCTTGTCGGCCGGGTTGAACGGCGTCCAGACCGGGCCGGGCGCGACCGCATTGACCCGGATCCCGCGCCCGAGCAGGTTCGCGGCCAGGGCCTTGGTGAACGCATGGACCGCGCCCTTGGTCGCCGAGTAGTCGATCAGGCCGGGGCTGCCGAACAGGCCGGTGACCGAGCCGCAGTTGACGATGGACGCACCGCGTTGCATGTGCGGCAGGCAGGCCCGCGCCATCTGGATGTAGCCGGCGACGTTGGTCTGCAGGGTTTCCTGCAGGTGCGCGTCGGTGAGATCCTCGAGCCGGTCGGCGTGCAACTGGAAGCCGGCGTTGTTGACCAGTACGTCGATGCGACCGAACTTGCGCGCGATGCGCTTCACCGCGCGGTTGCAGAAGGCCGGATCGCGGACATCGCCCGGCACCAGCACCGCGGTGCGTCCCTCGGCCTCGACCCAGCGCGCGGTCTCGCGCGCGTCCTTGTGCTCGTTGAGGTAGAACAGCGCCACGTCGGCGCCTTCGCGGGCGAACAGCACCGCCACCGCACGCCCGATTCCCGAGTCGGCGCCGGTGACGATCGCCTTCATCCCGGCGAGCTTGCCGCTGCCGGCATAGTCGCGCGCCTCGAACCGGGGCGCCAATGCCAGGTCGGACTCATGGCCGGGCTTGGCCAGGTGCTGCGCGGGCATGCGCACGGGCTGGCGGCGAACGCCGGCCTGCACCGCCTTCTTCGGCGCAGCCTTCCTCCCGGGCTTGGCATCCTTCCTGTCGATGCCCGATTGCAGCTGGCGTTGCCGCGCTGCGGTGCGGTTCGCCGCCGCGGCGCTGTTGCCGGCCCGCGCGCGGGATCCCTTCGGATTGGCCATGGAATCGACCCTCTGCAATGCGATGCATGCAGCGTGCGAAACCCTTGGTCGCCATTGCGTGATGGGAGCGTGGCGCCGGTGCGGTACGCAGCCCATAGGGGGCGACCGTTCACGCGTCGGTCATCGCGACCGGCGGTCGGACGATGCGCTACTGGTCGCGCGCTTCGTTGCACTCATAGGTTCAATGGCGAAGCGATGCAAGCAGTCAATGTGAACCGCTTCACGTTCCAACAAAAACCTTCCGCGTCTTTCATCTACGATAAATCCGGCTCGCGCCCCAATGAAAATCCCAGTCCCTGGAGGACCGGCAATGGTGGAACGTCACGAATACTCGCTCGTGGAAGCGGGCGACACCTGGGAGGTGCATGTTTCCGATCGTCGCAACCCGGTGGCCGTGTACCGCGATCCTGACCACGCGCTTGCCTACATACGCGAGGCCACGCGCCAGCGTAGCGACCTGGAAGGCATCCAGGGCGACATCGAAGAATCGGATGCCCTCGCGGATCTCGACTGAGGCGCACGGGCCCGGTGCCGCGTGCCGTCGGGGTACGGCCTCCCGATGGCGCGCACGGCGCTGCTCGTGCTGGACATGTTCAACCTGTTCGATTTCCCGGACGGGCAGGCGATGGCCCGGGCCGCGCGCCGGATCACGCCGGCGCTGCTTCGGTTGCGGCAACGCTTCGACCGCGCCGGCGCCCCCGTGATCCATGTCAACGACAACTTCGCGCACTGGCGCGGCGAGTTCGCCGACCTGGTCGAGCGCTGCCGCGCCAACGGCGGTACGCCGGCCTGGATCGCCGCAGCGCTCGCCCCGCAACCGGACCACTACTACATCCTCAAGCCCAGGCACTCGGCCTTCCTGGGCACGGCGTTGCCGGTCCTGCTCGCGCAGCTGGACGTGGCCAGGCTGGTGATCGCCGGCATCGCCACCGATTCGTGCGTGCTGGCGACCGCCCAGGACGCCAAGATGCGCGAGTTCGGGATCTGGGTGCCCTCCGACTGCGTCGCTTCGCGCAGGGCGGCGCTGGGCCGGCGCGCGCTGGCGCTGCTGGCCGAATCGATGGGAGTGCGGACCGATCCTGCCAGTGCGATCCAGGCGGTGTTTCCCCGCGGCTGAGCCGCGGTGGCAGTGCGATGTGCATCTGGGACGGCGGCGCTGGGCCCGGGCGCGGATCGCCCCCGGTTGCTACCCTCGGCGGATCATCCACCGGAGAGGATCGGCACGCATGCATCGACGGCAGTTCCTGGGAGGCGCCCTGGGCGCGTCGCTGTTGCCATGGATGGCCGGCAGCAGCCCGGCGTTCGCCGCCGTGCGCGGCCGCCTGCGGCCACCGCCGCTGCAACCCGGCGACACCGTCGGCCTGGTCAGCCCGTCGTCGGCCACCGATGACAGCTTCAGCCTGCAGCTGGCGCGCGAGGCGATGGAGGCGCTGGGCTTCAAGGTGCGCACCGGCGAGCACTACGGCGCGCGGTGGGGCCACCTGGCCGGCACCGATGCGCAGCGGGCCGGCGACCTCAACGCGATGTTCGCCGACCGCCAGGTCAGGGCGATCGTGTGCGTGCGCGGCGGTTCGGGTGCGGCGCGGCTGCTGCCGCTGCTGGACTACGACGCGATCCGGCGCGATCCCAAGGTACTGCTGGGCTACTCGGACATCACCGCGCTGCACTGCGCGATCCAGGCCAGGACCGGCCTGGTCACCTTCCACGGGCCGATCGGGTCCGGCAGCTGGAACCGCTTCAACGTCGACCAGTTCCGGCGCCTGTTCCTCGAGCGGCAACTGATGGAATACCGCAACGCCGCCGACCCCGGCGACGAGCTGGTCCAGCGCAGCAACCGCACAATCACCCTCCGCGGCGGGAAGGCGCGTGGCGAGCTGGTCGGCGGCAACCTGTCGGTGCTGGTGGCGCTGGCCGGCTCCTCCTACCTGCCGGCCTTCGACGGGCGGATCCTGTTCCTGGAGGACGTGGCCGAAGCGCCGTACCGGATCGACCGCATGTTCAGCACGCTCAAGCTGATGGGTGCGCTGGACCGGATCGCCGGCTTCGTCTTCGGCCAGTGCACCGACTGCGATCCCGGCGACGGCTACGGCTCGCTGACCCTGGAGCAGATCCTCGACGACTACATCCGGCCGTTGCGCATCCCCGCCTACCGCGGCGCCATGATCGGCCACATCCGCGAGCAGTTCATCCTGCCGGTCGGTGGCATGGTGGAACTGGACGCGGATGCGGGGACGCTGCGGATGCTCGAGCCGGTGTTCACGGGCTAGGGACACCGCGCGGTCGGGCCGCCGTGCCTGCGTTCGCCCGAGCGGCCGTAGCGGCGCCCGCCGCCCGCGCATGTCCATCTCCCGATCCGCGACGTGGTGTGCTGATCAGGCGCGTACGCGCATGCGATCCTTGCGCGTTGACCCGTCGCGCCGTTCCCCAGGAGATCCGATGCCCCGTCGTACTGTCCTGCTCGCCGCCTGCATGGCCGCCTGCGCCATCGCCGCGCCCGCCGTCGCAGGCGCGACCGACGCGGCGCACGTCGCAGTCGAAGCAGCGCCGCCGTCGCAGACCCTCGGCGCCCTGGTCGATGCGCAGACCATGCGTGCGGCCAACAGCGATCCGGAGCTGCGTACCTTGCTGGGCATCTCCGGCGACGGAATCGACCTGTCGTCGCAGCTGACCGACGTTTCGCCGGCGCGGCGGCAGGTGCTGCGCCAGGCGATGCAGGACAACCTGGATGAGATGGAGCGCTACGTCGCCGCCCATCCGGTGGAGGGCCAGGACCGCTGGACCCTGGGGCTGATGCGCTGGTTCTACGACCGCCAGATCGAAATGATGGCCCCGGCCTGGGCGCCGGCCTGGCTGCCGGCCGGTGCGACGACCTATGCGGTCGACCAGTTGTTCAGCATCCCGGTGATGCTGCCGCAGTTCATGGAGAACCAGCATGCGGTGCGCGACGAGGCCAGCGCGCTGGCCTACGTCTCGCGGCTGCACGCGATCGGCACCAAGCTCGACCAGGTCCGCGCCAACTTCGACCTGCAGGCCGGCCAGGGCGTACTGCCGCCGCAGGTGGCGCTGGAAGGCGCGGCCAGCCAGGTCCGCGCATTGATCGCGCCACCGCCGGCGCAGAGCCGTTTCGTGCTGGCGCTGCAGCGCAAGCTCGAGAAGACCGCACTGGCCCCCGCGCGCCAGCGCGAGCTGCTCGAGCAGGCCACCGCGGCGGTGCGCGACGACGCCAATCCCGGCTACGCGCGCCTGCTGGCAAGGCTGGAGCAGGCGATCGCCACGCAGCCGGGCGACCGGGGCATGTGGGCCTTGCCTGGTGGCGATGCCTATTACGACGCCGCTCTGCGCTGGAACACCAGCACCGACCTGGACGCCGAGCGCATCCACCGGATCGGCCTGGCCGAAGTGGCGCGGATCCAGCAGGAGATGGATGCGCTGCTGCGTGCGCAGGGCATGGCCGACGGCACGGTGGGCGAGCGCATGGCCGCGCTGGTCGACGACCCGCGCTTCCTCTACGCCGACACCGATGCCGGTCGCGCCGAGGTCGTCGCCGACATCCACCGCGCGCTGGCCAGGCTCGAGCCGGAGGTGCCGAAGTACTTCGGCCGCCTGCCACCGGCGCCGCTGGAAGTGCGTACCGTCGCCCCGGCGGCGCAAGCCACCGCGCCCGGCGCCTACTACCTGGCGCCGGCGATGGACGGGTCGCGGCCCGGGCTGTACTTCATCAACCTGGGCAACCCCAAGGTCAACACGCGCTGGAGCCTGCCGACGCTGACCTACCACGAGGGCTCGCCCGGGCACCACTTCCAGATCGCGATCGGCCAGGCGCTGGCCGACCTGCCGATGATGCGGCGCGGGCTCAATCCCAGTGCCTTCACCGAAGGCTGGGCGTTGTACGCCGAGCAGCTGGTGGCCGAAATGGGCCTGTACCGCGACGATCCGTGGGGCGACATCGGCCGCCTGCGCGCCGAGCTGTTCCGCTCGGTGCGGCTGGTGGTCGACACCGGCCTGCACCGCAAGCGCTGGACGCCGGAACAGGCGATCGCCTACATGCACGCGCAGACCGGCATGGAGCCGGCGGAAGTACGGATCGAGGTATACCGCTACCTGGTCCAGCCGGGGCAGGCATGCTCCTACAAGGTCGGCCACCTGAAGATGGTCGAACTGCGCGAGCGCGCACGCGCGCAGCTGGGCGACCGCTTCGACATCCGCGCCTTCCACGACCTGGTGCTGGGCAATGGCGCCATCCCGCTGGCGGTGCTGGAAGCGACGGTGGACGACTGGATCGCGGCGACGCGGGCGGCGCCGGCCGGCTGACCGGCACCGCTCGTGCGCCGGTCGTGCAGGCCGGCGCGATCTCAGCCGCCGCGCCGGTGGAAATACACCTGGCTGGCGGCCCAGCGCAGCGGCGGCGAGTGCAGCAGCAGGTCGAAGGGCCAGTCGAACTGCAGGTGGTCGTAGGCCCAGCGCAGGGCGCGCTTGAGGCGGAACCTGGGCGCGGCGTCGATGGCGACCCTTTCGGCCGGCGGACCGCCGTCGCGCAGGCGGCGGGCGATGGCCTCGCCGACCGTCCAGCCGTGGGTCCAGGCCGAATGGATGCCGCCCGCGGTCACCGGCGATACCACGCCGGCCGCGTCGCCGACCAGGATCGCGCGATCGCTTGCGAGGTCGAACACCGGCCCGCTGCACGGAATCAGTCCGGCCCGCGTGCTGCCGGGGCGGAGCTGGCGTGGCAGGCCGGCGGCGACCCCGACGCGCAGCAGGAAGCCGTCGATGTCGGGCAGGCGCGCATGGGCCGGGTCGTGGCGCAGCGCCAGGCCGGCCTGGATGCCGGTCGGGCTCTGGGCGATCCAGCCGATGTAGCCGGGTGCGTAGCGCTTGCTGATGAAGCAGTGCAGGGCGCCGGGATCGGCAAGCAGCGAGCCGGGGAATTCGTACTCGATGCCATAGAGGAACTGGCGCACCTGGCCCAGGCCGCAGTGCCGCGCCACGCGCGAACGCGCCCCGTCGGCGCCGACCAGGTAGCGGGTGGGGCCGACGCCTTCCACCTGCCATCCATCACCCGCCCGCGTGCAGCCGGTGAACGCCTGGCCCAGGCGCAGGTCGACCCCGTTCTCGCGCATCCGCCCGGCCAGCCAGCGCATGGCGGCGGGCGTGTCGGTGGTGTGGAAGTAGTAGCCGGGCGCGGCCAGCGCCACCTGCTCCAGGCTCGGCGCGTACAGGCGCACCCGTTCCACGCGCCGCACCAGGACGGCCGGCAGCTGGCCGAGCAGCGTCGCCTCGGCGGCCTCCTTGACGATGATGCCGGTGGTGCGCAGCTTCGCGCCCGGATCGCGCTTGCGCTCGAGCACGACCACGTGCAGGCCGCGCTGGGCCGCGGCGATGGCGCAGGCGGCGCCGGCGAAACTGGCGCCGACCACCACCAGGTCGGGGGCGGAGCGGGTGGCGCGCGGGGGAAAGGCTTCCATGGTCGTTCCGGCAGGGCGGGACCGGGAAGCTACGCGCGGCATGCGGCGCGTGTGTGGGGCCAGGGTGAAGCGAAGTCGCGCGGCGGCCGTGCGACGCCGCGCGTGCCTGGCTGTCAGTCCGGGAACTTCTCGACGTGGACCTCGCCGCGGCGGCCGTAATAGCTGACGTGCCGCCCGTCGATCCACACCGTGTAGCCGATGCATCCGGCCGCCATCGACAGCCGCTTGAACTGCGGATACATCACCACGCCGCGCTGGGAACCGGCGATCGCCGCGCGCAGGGCGGCGATGTCCAGCATCGCCGGGATCGGCATTTCCGGCGTGTCCAGTGCCAGGTCCAGCGGCGCGCCGTCGCGCGGATAGTAGGTCGTGCGGCCGCTGCGGTAATCGACGGTGTAGGACTCCACCCCCGCGACCACCATCAGGCCGACCACCTGGCTGAACTGCAGGCGGCCCTCCGACGAACCGGCGGCGGCCTCACGGATCAGGTCGAGGGTCGGGGAGGGCATGCAGGCTCCGGGGTGATGCGCGCGACGACAGGGTAATGCGAACGGCAGCGGCGGCGACAGCCGGACTGTGCGTGCACGATCGTGAGGAAAATGCATGGGAACGGTTAAGGCCGCTGGATCCGCGCGGAGGGGGGCGGCCGCAAGCCTGAACCGCTGCCGGATACAGGCGATTCCGGCTCACGCCTCGGCGACCGCACGCATGCCAGCCTGCGCGTACCCCCACTGCCGGCAGAAGGCCATGAACCTCCTTTCTTCCGTGACCGGCGAGATGTCCGACAGCAAGGTCGCCGCCGTATTCGACGACGAATCCGAAGCGCGTGCCATCGCCCGCCAGGTCCAGCACATGCTGCAAATGCAACCGGCGCAGGTCCAGGTGGTCACGCCGCACGACGCGCGTCCCGGCCGCAAGCTGGAGCCCGAAGGCCGCGGCATCTTCCGCACGATCCTGGTCGCCCATTACCGCCTCGGGCTCGCCGGCCTGGGCCTGGGCGCGCTGCTGTTCGCCTGCCTTTACCTGGCCGGCCTGGAGCCGGTGGTGCTGTCGCCGCGGCTGGCGGCGGCGCTGATCATCGGCTACGGGGGCGTGTTCGGCCTGATGGCGGGTGGCCTGGTCTCCCTGCGTCCGGACCACACGCCCTACGTGGCGAAGGTGCGCACGGCCCTGGACGAGGGACGGTGCGCGATCGTGGTGCATGCCTTCGACGACGGCGAACGCGCTCGTGCGCAGGAGGTGCTGGCGGCCCATGGCGGCGAGACGATCCGCACCCTCTAGCGGGTTGTGCGAGCACGGGGGTCGTGCGAGGCCGCCCAACGCGGTTGACCCCCGAATCGGAATCCGTGCCGCGGCCGGGAATCGCTCCGGCCAACAGCCCGCTGCCAGCGCCGGCCGGCGCATTGCCCCAGAGTCCTACAGCCAGTCGAAGGTCGTCCGGATAGGCTGCCGTCCGTCACTTCAATGGGGGGTACGGCATGGGCAAGGCGCGCGCAGGCGGGAAGGGTGCGGGATGGTTGTTGCTGGGGTTGCTGGGGTTGCTGGTTGCGCTGCCGCTGGCGGCCGCCGAGCCCGCGGAGCAGGATGGCAAGCCGACCAAGGAGATGCTGGCGGAGTTCCGCAACGAGCTGCAGTCGGTGGAAACCGAGATCGTCTCCAAGTCGGTGTCGCTGTCCACCGAGGAGGCCACGCGGTTCTGGCCGGTATTCAAGCGCTTCCAGGCCGAGCAGGCGGCGGTGATCGACGCGCAGGTGGCGGCGGTGCGCGAGTACGCGGACGACTACGCGGCGATGACCGACCAGGACTCGCTGGAGTACGTGCAGGCGCTGCTGGATCGCGACCAGCGCATCCATGACCTGCGCGAGAAGTACCTGCGCGAATACGCCAAGGTGATCGATCCGGGACAGGCCGCGCGCGTGATCCAGATCAGCCGGCGGCTGGGGCTTGCCAGCCAGGCGCGCCTGGCCAACGCGATACCGCTCGTGAACTGAAGCGGTCGCGTCCGGCGGCGCGGAACGGGTTCGAGCCGTCGCCAGGAGCCGGCATCCCGGGCTCCCTGTCGAATCCGCGCCGTCGCCGCGGCGGCACCCGCGCGAGCGCTGCGTTCCTGCAGCCATCGCACGTCGGGGACCGGCGCGCCCGTTTCCGCTCGCGCCGGCGCAGGCGGCGGCCGGCGATGTTTTGGTAACCTTCGCAGCCCCTGCATCGCCTGGAAAACCGCCGGTGTCCCTACTGACCGGGTTGCGTCTCGCGTCGATCCTGTTGCTGGTCGTGGTCAATACCCTGGTCCATGCCTTGCCGCTGCTGCTGGTGGGCCTGTTCAAGGCGGCGCTGCCGCTGGCCGCCGTGCGGCGCGCCTGCAATCCGCTGCTGACCGGCCTCGCCGAAAGCTGGATCGCGGTCAACAGCGCGATGATCGACCGCTTCACTTCGGCACGGTTCGACGTCGAAGGCTTCAGCGACCTGCAGCGCTACGGCCATTACCTGGTTCTGGCCAACCACCAGAGCTGGGTCGACATCCTGGTGCTGCAGAAGGTGTTCAACCGGCGCATCCCGCTGCTGCGCTTCTTCCTCAAGCGTTCGCTGTTCTGGGTGCCGGTGCTTGGGCTGGCGTGGTGGGCACTGGATTTCCCGTTCATGGGCCGCTACAACCGCCGCCAGATCGCGCGCAACCCGGAGCTGGGCCGGCGCGACATCGAGGCCACGCGCCGGGCCTGCGCCAAGTTCCGCGACATCCCGGTGGCGGTGATGAACTTCGTCGAGGGCACCCGCTTCACTCCGGCCAAGCATGCCGGCCAGGCTTCACCGTACCGGCACCTGCTCAAGCCCAAGTCCGGCGGCGTGGCCTTCGTGCTCGATGCGATGGGCGACGGGCTGCACGCGATCCTGGACGTCACCATCGCCTATCCGGCGGGCCGGCCGTCGATGCTCGACCTGATGGCCGATCGCGTGCCCGCCATCCGCATCCGCGTGCGCAAGCGGGACATTCCCGCCGAGCTTGCCAGCGGGCACTACCAGGACGACCGCGCCTTCCGCGCCCGCTTCCAGCAGTGGATGAACGGGCTATGGGAGCAGAAGGACGCCGACCTCGACGCCATGCTCGAGTCCCCGGCCGGACGGGCGGACTGAGCGGCGTCGAAGTCGCGCGAGCGCCGTTCGCCGGGGCCTGGTCCGTGGGCTGGCGGCCGGCGCGGGGCGGGACTACGATCCCGGCCATCGCCGCGCCGTGCGGCATGGCAGGCCGTCGGGAGGCAGCGCATGAAGTGGCTATCGGTTCCTTTCCTGCTGGCCTGGCTGGCAGCACCGGCTGGATTCGCGGCCGAACCCGCGGCAGCGCCGGCCTATGACGAGGCCCTGGCCCGGCGCGTGGGCGCCGACGAGCACGGGATGCGGCCATACGTGCTGGTGATCCTGAAGACCGGCCCGAAGCGCATGCCCGATGGCGCGGCGCGCGATGCGATGTTCGCCGGCCACTTCGCCAACATGGAACGCCTGGCCGGCGAGGGCAAGCTGGCGCTGGCCGGTCCCTTCATGAAGGACCCCGATGGCTGGCGCGGACTGTTCGTGTTCGCGGTCGACGATATCGAGCAGGCCCGCGCGCTCACCGCGACCGATCCGGTCATCGCCAACGGCGAGATGGTGGCCGAGTACCACCGCTGGTATGGCAGCGCGGCGAACATGCTGCTGCCGGAACTGCACAAGCAGCTGGTCAAGCCGGCGGCCGCGACCGCCGCGCCCTGAGGCCGGGCGCGCCTAGCGGCGCCGGGCCAGCCAGGCATCGAGCGCGTTCGCGAACGCCTGCCGGTCGCGATCGGCGGTGGGCTTCCTGTCGATCGCCGCCGGGGTGCACGAGGCCTACATGCACAAGAAGGCCGACCGCGAGATGGTGCGCCAGTACCGGTTCATGCAGCGCATCTTCGCCTCGGCGCGGCGCTTGCTTGCCGATGCACCGGGCTTGGAGGAGAAGCGGCGGATCCTGGTCGCGCTGGGCGAGGCGGCGCTGACCGAGCACGCCGAGTGGAGCCTGATGCACCGCGCTCGCCCGTTGCCGACGTCGCGGATCTGACCCGGCCGCGGCCGGTCACTTGCCGGGCTTTTTCTCGACTTCCTCGATGCGGGTGAGCACGCGCGTGTTGCCCAGCACTTCGATACGGCCACCGGCCTTGCGGAAGGCCTCCAGGTCGCCGGAGATCCGCTCGCTGGTCAGGCTGCCACCGCCCTTGCCGCCATCACTGGCGGGCCTGCGGTCGGAGGAGGGAGGGCTCGGGGGTTTGCGGGTGGCCATGCAGGGCGGAGCTCCAGTGCGGGAGGGTGGAACGGTGAGGCCGGTGACGGCCCGCGCGGTCGCGGACGGCAATGGCGGCGGAGGCGTCCGGAAGGTCCGGGCGGAGGGGACGAGGATGGCGGGTCGGCGGCCCGTGGGCCGCGGCGGCACGCGCCTCTGCGAGCCTTGCGCCCGATCGTACTCCATTGGCGTGAAGCGGGCCGGAATGGCCCTGCCGCCGCGGGCCTCCGGCCGGGGGCGGGGCGCTGCTAGAGTGATGGCCCTACTGCAGACCCGGTGTTTTTATGACGCCCCAGCGCTTCCATCCGATCGGAACCCCCGGCCAGCCTTGGGGGGAGGCGGAGCGCAGCCTGTGGCGTTCGCGCCAGCGTCGCCAGCGCAGTTACGCCAGCGACGTGCTCGAAGCGGTCGCGCACCTGCATGCGCACTGGGACGTGCAGCCCTATGGCGAGCTGGACTATGCCCCGGATTTCTATCCCCTGGTCGCCCTGCACAGCGCCGACTGGAGCCATGACCGGCCGATCGCCCTGGTGACCGGGGGCGTGCACGGCTACGAGACCAGCGGCGTGCACGGCGCGCTGCGTTTCGCCGCCGAGCACGGCAGCGCCTACGAGGGCCGCATCAACGTGCTGGTGGTGCCCTGCGTGAGCCCGTGGGGCTACGAGCACGTGCAGCGCTGGAATCCGGCCGCGGTCGACCCGAACCGGTCCTTCAGCGCGCACGGCAAGGCGCTGGAGTCGATCGCGCTGATGCGGCTGCTGGCGCCTATGCAGGGCCGCTTCCTGGTGCACATCGACCTGCACGAGACCACCGATACCGACGAGAGCGAGTTCCGCCCGGCCCTGGCCGCGCGCGATGGCAAGCCATTCGAGCCGGAAGGCGTTCCCGACGGGTTCTACCTGGTCGGCGATTCGGAGAATCCGCAACCGGCGTTCCAGCAGGCGGTCATCGCCGCGGTCGAGCGGGTCACGCATATCGCGCCGGCCGACGCCGACGGGAAGATGATCGGCTCGCCGGTGGTGGCTCACGGGGTGATCAACTACCCGGTCAAGTCGCTGGGCCTGTGCGCCGGCGCCACCGATGCGCGTTACGCGACCACGACCGAGGTCTATCCGGACAGCCCGCAGGCCACCCCGGAACAGTGCAATGCCGCGCAGGTGGCCGCCGTGCGCGCGGCCATCGACTACGCGCTCGCCCACGGCTGACCGTCGCGCGCGCCGGCACGGCCGCGTGCCGGCACGGCGGTTGCTACCATCGCGCCTGGCGCAGGGTCACGCAGTGAGTGCAGGGGACGGATGTCGACATTGGCCTGGATCGGATTGCCGGTAATCGCGCTCGCGGCGGGTGGCTGGTGGTGGCGTTCCCGCCGCACCGGCGCCGCACCGGCGCCGATGGCACCGCGCGTTGAATCGGCTGCCCAGGCCGGTGCCGAAGCATTCGCAAGTGATGGCGGATGGGCCCTGGCCCTGGTCGAGCTGGCGGGCATCGGCGGGGATGCCGCCACCGCCGATGCGCGCGCCTGCGCGGGCGCCACGCAGGTCCTGTCGCGCTTCGCCTCCGAACCGCAACGGCTGCCGCGGCGACCGCAGCTGCTTCCGCAGCTGCTGGGCATGCTCAACGACGACGCTTCCTCGGCGCGCGACATCGCCGTGCTGATCGCGCGCGATCCGGCGCTGGCGGCGAACCTGCTGAAACTGGCCAACAGTCCCTTGTACAGGCTCCAGTCCACGCCGGTGGAAGGGCTGGAGCGGGCCGTGTCCCTGCTCGGCACCGAGGGCGTGCGGCGGATGCTGGCGGTGGCGCTGATGCAGCCGGTGATGCGCACCGAGGGCGGGGTGCTGGGCGAACTGCCCGCCCGGCTCTGGGAACACACCCAGCATGCGTCCGCATGGGTGGTGGAGGCGGCGCGTCGGGAAGGCGTCGATGCCTTCGGCGCCCAGCTGCCGGTCCTGCTGCAGGGATTGGGCGCGATCGTGGTCGTGCAGGCCCTGCGCGACGAATGCTTACGTGCGGGCCAGCCAGCGCCACCCGCGGTTGCGATCGCCAGCCTCCTGCAGCACTGGTCACCGCGGATCGGCCGCCTGGTGGCGCAGGAGTGGCAACTGGCGCCCGCGCTGCTGGCCGCGCTGGAGGGACAGGCCAGCGCGGTGCCGCACGAACGCGGTTCCCTGGCCGGCCTGCTCGCGCAGGCGAGCGTCGAAGCGGTGGCGCGGATGCGCGACGGGGCGGCCGCCCGGGACTGAGGCGCCTGGATCGCGTTCCAGGCCGATCGCTCCGGGACCATGACTTTTGACCTAGACAAAAATGTCTAGACAAGTTTGTCTGGAGGGTGCACGATGCGGCCGTCGCCATCGTGGAAGCCCGCCGATGTCCCGTTCGAACACGCGTCCACCCAAGCCCACCGCCGCCGAGCTCGACCTGCTGCGGGCGATCTGGCGGCTGGGGCCGTCCACTGCGCGCGAAGTCCACCAGGCGCTGCAGGCCGACCGGCCGGACATGCAGCCGGCCACGGTCCTGCGCCTGCTGCAGGTGATGCACGGCAAGGGCCTGGTGGTGCGCGACGAGAGCCAGCGCTCGCACGTCTATGCGGCCGCGCATGCGCAGGACGCGTTGCAGACCAACCTGCTGGGCGAGCTGATCCAGAAGGTGTTCGCCGGCTCGGGCAAGGCCCTGGTCCTGGCCGCGCTGGACGGGCATGTCAGCGAACGCGAACGCGCCGAGATCCGCCGCCTGCTCGAGCAGGGCCAGGACGATTCCGCCGGCCGGGGAGGGAAGGACCATGCATGAGCTGACCGATGCCCTGGTGCCGGTGCTGGGCCGGGCGCTGCTGCACTTCCTCTGGCAAGGCACCCTGGTCGCGCTGCTGGCGGCGATCGCGCTGCAGTTGCTGCGCGATGCCCGGCCGCAGCTGCGTTACGCGGTCGCCTGCCTGGCGCTGCTGGCCTGCGTGCTGGCGCCGCTGGGCTACATCGCCTGGGCATGGCCGCGGGCTCACGTGGATGTTGCCGGGGCGATGCTGCCGGCCGCGGCCGCGGCCGCGCTGGCGCCCGCGTCAGGCAACGCGATCGCAGCCATCGCCGCGCCGCTGCGGCACGCTGGCGAGGCGGTGCGCGGGGTCGAGGCGTTCCTGCCGGCGGTCGTGCTGCTCTGGGCCGCCGGCGCCTGCACGCTGTCGCTGCGGCTTGCCGCGGGCGTGTGGTGGCTCGGACGCCTGCCGGTGCTGGCCTCGCCGCAACTCCAGCGCAGCTGGCAGCAGCGCCTGGATGCGCTGGGCGAACGCTCCGGCCTGCGCCGCGTGGTGGCCCTGCGCCTGGTGGCGGCACTGGATTCGCCGGTGGTCGTGGGCTGGTGGCGGCCGGTGGTGCTGCTGCCGGCCTCGTTGCTGACACGCTTGCCGGCCGATTACCTCGAGGCCCTGCTGGCCCACGAACTGGCCCACGTGCGACGCCACGACTACCTGGTCAACCTGCTGCAGGGCGTGGCCGAGGCGCTGCTGTTCTACCACCCGGCCACCTGGTGGCTGTCGCGCCGGATCCGCGTCGAACGCGAACACGTGGCCGACCGGCTCGCCGCCGAGGCCACCGGTGACCCGCGACGGCTCGCGCTGGCGCTGGCGGCGCTGGCCGACCACCAGGCGAGCCTGCACGCCGCCCCCGAACCGGCACTCGCCGCCCTGTCTCCCACTGGAGGACCGCTCATGAAACGCATCGAACAGCTCGTACGTCCCGGACACGCCACCGGCGGCGGGCGCATTGTATTTCCGCTGCTGGGCCTGGCCGCCGCGGGGCTGGCCTTCTACGCCCACGCGCACCGCGACCCTTCGGCGTCGCCGGCGGGAATGAACGTCTTCAATTCCACGCCTTCAGTGGCGATCGGCACCGCGGCGCCGGCGGCGGCGACGGTGCCGCGCGGCGGCGTCGTCGCCGCGGTGGCGCAGGCATCACCGACGCCGGCCGCGCGCGCTACCACCGCCGTCCGGGCGACCCCGGCCGCGGTGCCGACGGCAAGCGCGTCGGTCGCCACCGCGCCTGCGGCACCGCCGGCGCCACCATCGCCGGCGAACGTCCCGGCACCGCCGGCGCCACCCGCACCGGCGACGCCGACGGCGGTGCCGGCGCCTCCCGCGCCACCGGCGCCGGCCCGTCCGGCGAACGTGCCGGCCCCACCGGCCCCGCCGGCGGTGCAGGTACGCATGCACGGGAACGGCGGCGAGTCGTACGCGCTGGTGGGCAACGGCAGCGACGGTTACCTGATGTCCGGCTCCAGCGATGACATGCCGCAGATCGAAGCGCTGCGGCGCTCGATGAAGGGCGACTTCCTCTGGTTCCTCCGCGACGGCAAGGCCTACGTGGTGACCGATCCGGCCACGCTGGCGCAGGTGCGCAAGTCGTGGGCCGGAGCCGATGCGCTGGGCGAGCGCATGCGCGTGCTCGGTGACCAGATGGACGGCCACGGCCGCAAGATGGAGGCGATCGGCCGCGAGATGGAGAACCTGTCCGACGTCGCCGAACCGGCCGCGATCGAGGCGGCCTCGCGGCAGATGGAGGTGCTCGGGCGCCAGCAGGGCGAAATCGCCGAACGCCAGGCGCGCCTGTCCATCGCGATGATCGACGCCGACGAGCGCAAGCGCGCCGCGCTCGAGCAGCAGATGCGTTCGCTGGCCGAGCAGCAGGAAGCCGTGTCGCGCCGGATGCAGGAGCAGTCGCTGCGGATCGAGGCGGAGGCCGAACGCCACCAGCGGCAGCTGCAGCCGATGGAGGGCCTGTCGCGGCGCATGGAGGAAGCCTCGCGGCCGATGGAGGCCCTGGGCAAGCAGATGGAAGTGGTCAGCCAGCGTGCCGAGCGCGAGACCCGCCAGCAGATCGACCACGCGCTGGAAACGGGCCTGGCGCGCCCGCTGTCGCCGACGCAGCGGCAGTGAGGGTGGGCCGGAAGGCGGGCCCCGGCGCGGGGCCCGGCTTCCTCAGCCGGAGGCCCGCAGTCCGTCGACGTCGAGGATCAGGGCCAGGCGGCCATCGCCGATGAGGGTGGCGCCGGCATAGCCGGGCAGGCCGCGCAGGGCGCGCGGCAGCGGCTTGATCACCACCTCCTCGCGGCCGCGGACCTGGTCGACGATCAGGCCGAAGCGCGAATCGCCCATCTGCAGCACGACCACGGTCAGCAGCGCGGTGTCCTGCGGCTCGATGCCGAGCCAGCGGCGCAGGTCGAGCAGGGCCAGGGTGTGGCTCTGGCGGTCCAGCACCGGGCGCCCGTCGAACCAGCCCAGCGACTTGGGCGCGGCGTGCAGCACCTCCTGCACCCGCGCCAGCGGCAGCGCATAGACGTCGTCGCCGGCCTGGACCAGCAGGGTCGGCAGGATCGCCAGGGTCAGCGGCACGCGGATCATGAAGCGGGTGCCGCGCCCGAGCTCGGACTGGATCTGGATCTGGCCGCCGAGTTCGCGGATGCGCGACTGGACCACGTCCATGCCCACGCCGCGGCCGGAGATGTCAGTGACTTCGGCCTTGGTCGAGAAGCCGGGCAGGAACACCAGGTGCAGGCACTCGTCCGGACCCAGCCGCGCGGCGGCTTCCGGATCGAGCAGCCCCTTCTCGCGGGCCTTGGCGCGCAGCCGCTCGGGGTCGATCCCGGCGCCGTCGTCCTGCACCTCGATGCTGACGTAGTCGCCTTCCTGTTGCGCTGACAGGCGCAGCCGGCCGACCCGCGGCTTGCCGGCCGCCTCGCGCAATTCCGGCGATTCGACCCCGTGGTCGATGCCGTTGCGGACCAGGTGCACCAGCGGATCGGCCAGCGCCTCGACCAGGTTGCGGTCCAGCTCGGTCTCCGCGCCCACCATCTCCAGCTCGACTTCCTTGCGCAGCGAGCGGGCGACGTCGCGGGCCACCTTGGGGAAGCGCGAGAACACCTTGCCGACCGGCTGCATGCGCGTGCGCATCACCGCCGACTGCAGGCGCGCGGTGGCCACGTCCAGGGTGCCCACCGCACGGTCGAGTTCCTCGTCCTTCAGGCGCACGCGCAGGGTCTTGAGCCGGTTGCGCGCCAGCACAAGCTCGCCGATCAGGTTGACGATCGCGTCCAGCCGGCGCGTGTCCACGCGCACGGTCTGCTCGGCCTCGACCGGTGCCGTCGCGCGTGGCGGCGCGGGCGTGGCCGGTCGCGGCGGCGAGGCGGGCACCGCCGGCGCGACGCGCGTGGCCGGTGCCGGCGCCGCCGGGCAGGCGCCCGGTGCGGCACCGCCGTGCAGCTGGTCGAGCAGGGCCTCGAACTCGTCGTCGTCGATCATGTCCGGCGCAGGCCGGGCGGCCGCCGGCTTGGCCGGGGGCGGGGCGCTGCCGGGTGCGGCGGCGCCATGCAACTGGTCGAGCAGGGCTTCGAACTCGTCGTCGCCGATCATCTCCGGCGACGCCGGGGCGGACGAGGCAGGGGCCGGTGCCGCGGCGACGACCGGGTCCAGGCTGAACTGCGCGATCAGCTCGGCCGGCGCGTGCGCCGGTTCGGTTCCGGCGCCCACCGCATCGAGCATGGCCTGCAGCCAGTCCAGCGATCGCTGCGCGGCGTCGAAGTGCTGCGCCTCGAGCGCGGCCTGGCCAGCGCGCACGCTGCCGAGCGTCTCCTCGGCGGCGTGGCACAGCTCCACCATCGGGGTGATGCCGAGGAAGCCGGCGCCGCCCTTCAGGGTGTGGAAGCCGCGGAACACCGCGTTGAGCTGGTCGCGGTCGTCCGGTGCATGTTCCAGCGCGACCAGCTGCTCGCCGAGGCGGTCCAGGATTTCCTGGGCCTCGACGATGAAATCAGCCGCGATCTCCGCGGTCACTCCGCTCATGGCATGGGTCTCGTTACAGGCCCAGGTCGGCCAGCAGCGCGTCGGCGTCGACCTGGGTCACCGCGTGGCGGTCCAGGCCGTGCACGGCGGGGCCGGCCAGCGCCGGGCCGGGGGTTTCCTCGCGGGGCGGCAGCCCGAGCGCGCCGAAGCCCTCGTGGACCTTGCGCACGATGCCGGCCACCCGACGGATGATCTGGCCGGTGAGGTCCTGGTAGCTCTGGGTCAGGCCGATCTCGGTGAGGTTGTGGCGGATCCTGTCCAGCACTTCGTCCTGGCGCGCGGAGACGCCTTCGATGCGCACGCTCTCGAGCAGGTCGCGGCACTGGTCGGCCAGGTCCAGGGTGCGGTGGGTGGCCTGTTCGGTCACCGCCACCACGTGGTCCAGGCGCGCGCAGGCATCGTCGAGCTCGACCGGGCGTCCGTCCTCGTCGGGCGTGCGCGGCAGTTCGCCCAGGGCCTGGCTCAGTTCGCGGGCGAGCCGGCCCAGGCCCTGCACCAGCGGCCGGGTGCGGGCCGACGCCAGCGCGTCGATCACCGCGCGCATGGAGGTCTCGTCGCCGCGCTCGAGCGCGTCCAGGGCCTCGTGCAGGCGCTGGATCAGCGCGGCGCGTTCGGGGGACACGGCCACCGCGCTCATGCGGTGGCCGCCAGGCGTTCGGAGATCTTGCCCAGCTTCTCTTCCAGGGTCTGCGCGGTGAACGGCTTGATGATGTAGCCGTTCACGCCGTTCTGCGCGGCCTCGATGATCTGTTCGCGCTTGGCCTCGGCGGTGACCATCAGCACCGGCAGGGTCTTGAGCTTCTCGTCTGCGCGGATCGAGCGCAGCAGGTCGATGCCGGTCATGCCGGGCATGTTCCAGTCGGTGACCACGAAATCGAACGGAGCCGAGCGCAACGCGGCCAGGGCCGTGTGGCCGTCGTCGGCCTCGGCGGTGTTGGTGTAGCCCAGATCGTTGAGCAGGTTCTTGACGATGCGACGCATCGTCGAGAAGTCGTCCACGATCAGGATGCGCATGTTCTTGTTCACTTCTTGCTCCGTTTCAGGGTGGTGCGGTGTAGCGGGTGGGAGGCGCCGGCCTATTCGTCGTCCAGCCCGGCGTCGCGCGATTCGTACTGGCCCAGGCGGCCGCGCAGGCGCAGCACGGCCTGGCCGTGGATCTGGCACACGCGCGACTCGCTGACCCCGAGCACCGCGCCGATCTCCTTGAGGTTCAGCTCCTGCTCGTAGTACAGCGAAAGCACCAGCTGTTCGCGCTCGGGCAGCAGGCCGATGGCCGCGGCCAGCTCGCGGCCGAAGTCGCTGCGTTCCAGGACCTGCTGCGGGGTCATGCCGCCGCTGTGGATGGTCACCTCGCCGTGGTCCTCCACGTGCGAGTCCAGGCTCAGCACCTGGCCGCGCGAGGCGTCCTCGAGCAGGCGCAGGTATTCGGGCAGCGGCATCTCCAGGTGCGCGGCCACTTCCTGCGGGCTGGCGGCGCGGCCGGTGGCCTGCTCGATCTGGCGCACCGCCGCCGCGGCGTCGCGGGCGCGGCGGTGCACCGAGCGCGGCACCCAGTCGCCGCGGCGGATCTCGTCGATCATCGAGCCGCGGATGCGGATCGAGGCGTAGGTCTCGAACGAGGCGCCCTGGTCGGGGTCGTAGCTGCGCGAGGCCTCGATCAGGCCGATCATGCCGGCCTGGATCAGGTCGTCGACCTCCACGCTGGCCGGCAGGCGCGCCGCCAGGTGGTGGGCGATGCGGCGCACCAGGTCGGCATGGCGGGCGACGGCGTCGTCGGCCACGCTGCGCTGGACCGCGCGGTATTCGGCCAGGGCGTTCATGCCGCCGCTCCCTGCCGCACGCCCTGCGCGAGCAGGCGGTCGACGAAGAATTCGATGTTGCCGCGCGGGCTGGCCGGGGCTTCCCAGCGCGCCGCGCGGCGGGCGATCTCGGCGATGGCGCGGGCCGAGGGGCTGGCCGGGTAGGCGGTGGCGACCGCCTGCTGGCGCTGCACCGCCATGCGCAGCCAGTCGCACTGCGGCACCGCGCCGAGGAAGTTGAGCGAGACATCGCCGAGGAAGCGCTCGCACACGCGCGATAGCTTGTCGTAGAGGCCGCGGCCCTCGGCCGGGCTGCGCACCATGTTCGCCACCACCTGCACCCGGTCCACGCCGCGCTCGCGCGAGAGGACCTTGATCAGGGCGTAGGCGTCGGTGATCGAGGCCGGCTCGTCGCAGACCACCACCACCGCGTCCTGCGCGGCCTGGCAGAAGGTCAGCACGCTGTCGGTGATGCCGGCGGCGGTGTCGACGATGAGGATGTCCAGGTCGCGCTGCAGCTCGTTGAAGACGTTGACCAGGCCCACGTGCTGGGCCGGCTGCAGTTCGGCCATGTGCCGGCGGCCGGAGGCGGCGGGCACCACCAGCATGCCGTTGGGGCCTTCGAGGATGACCTCGTCCAGCTCGCAGCGCCCGGAGACCAGGTCGGCCAGGGTGTTCTGCGGCGACAGGCCCAGCAGCACGTCGACGTTGGCCAGGCCGAGGTCGGCGTCGAGCAGGAGCGTGCGCTTGCCCAGGCCGGCCAGCGAGGCGGCAAGGTTGACCGACAGGTTGGTCTTGCCCACGCCACCCTTGCCGCCGGTGACGGCGATGCTGCGGACGGGGGCCAGGCTCGGGTTGGCGGTGTTCAGGCTCAAGGGCGGGTACTCACGCGGCGGCATGGTCGTGCTCCGGGATGTTCGGCTTATCGGCCGCGCGGCGCAGATCTTCAAGGCGAAGGACCAGGCTGGCGGCATTGGCGCGGTGGAGGTCGTCGGGAACGCGCTGGCCGTCGGTCACCCAGGTCAGCGGCAGCTGGTGGTCGACCACCACCGACAGGGCGCTGCCCAGGCGGCCGGTCTCGTCCAGCTTGGTCAGGACCACGCCCTGCGGCTTGGCCGGGCCGAAGCGGCGCACGACCTCGTCCAGGTCGGCGTAGTGCGAGTTGGCCGGCAGCACCAGCAGGGTGCGGACCTCGCGCGCGGCGCGCAGCCAGTGGAGCTGGTTGGCCAGGGCGCGGTCGCGCTGGCCCAGGCCGGCGGTATCCACCAGCACCAGCCGGTAGTCCTGCAGGCGCTGCAGCAGGCCGATCAGGGCCGCGTCGCTGTCGGCTTCGTGCACCGCCACGCCCAGCTGGCGCCCGTAGCTGTACAGCTGTTCGCGGCCGCCGATGCGGGCGGTATCGGTGGTCACCAGGGCCACGTTGCGCGCGCCGTGCTCGGCGGCGTAGCGGGCGGCCAGCTTGGCGATGGTGGTGGTCTTGCCGGCGCCGGTCGGACCGACCAGGGCGATCACGCCGCCCTGCTCCAGCGGGTCGGCCGGGCACACCGGCAGCCGCCGCGAGATCAGGCCCAGCATCAGGCCGCGGCCGCGATGGGGCGGCGTGTCGGCCGGCAGCTGCAGCACGGTGTCGCGGGTGATGCCGGCGTCGAAGCCGTAGTCTTCCATCAGCTCCATCGCCTGCAGGCGCACCGGCGAACCGCGCAGGCGCTCGTCGGTGAGGCGGTGCATTTCGCGTTCGATCATCTGCCGCATCTGCGCCAGTTCCTCGCGCATGGCCACGAGCTGTTCGTCGTTGGCCGGCGCCGGGGACGCGGGCACCGCGGACAGGTGGGCCGGTTCGGATCTGGCCGGTGACGCGGCCGGTGCGGGTTCACCGGCGTCGGCGGCACGTGCCGCCGCCACCGCCATCGTCGGCTGTGCCGGTTCCGGCGCCGACGCCTGCGCGGCGACCGGCGCCGCGGCCGGCGTGGCCAGCGCGGCCGCCATGGCCGCGGCGAAATCCGGGGTCATGCGCGGCGCAGGGGCCGGCTGCGGCACCGCCGGTGCCGGCGGCAGGTTGTCGAGGAAGGGATTCGGCCGCGCGGCGGCGCGGGCGGCGGCCTCGGCCTCGGCGCTGCGCTGCGCATCGACCAGTGCCTTCTGCACCGCGTTCTCGTCGTAGTTGCTGGCCGCCACGATCTCCACGCCCTCTTCGGTGCGGCGGTTGGAGAGGATCACCGCGTCCGGGCCGTGCTCGGCGCGGACCATGCGCAGCGCGGTGCGCATGTCGGCGGCGACGAATCGTTTGATCTTCATGACTGCTCCTTACCCGCTCGTTCGTTACCGCGTTCTTGTTCCGTCGGTCAGCTGATCGTTCCGACCAGCTTGAGCCGCTTGTCTTCCGGCACCTCGGTGTAGGCCAGCACCGACAGCGAGGGCACGCTGTGGCGGACCAGCCGCGCCAGCGCGGCGCGGACCGTCGCCGGCACCAGCACCACCGCCGGTTCGCCGCGGGCCTCCTGCCGCCCCGCGCAATCGGCCAGGCTCTGTTGCAGCCGCTCGGCCAGTCCGGGTTCCAGCGCGGCGCCGGAAGCGCCTTGCGCGGAATCCTGCAAGACCCGTTCCAGAGGCGCGGCCAGGGTGAACACCGGCAGCTCCGGCGCGGCGCCGGCGATCTCCTGGACGATGAAACGGCCGAGCGAATTGCGTACCGCGGCCGTCAGCACCGCCGGGTCCTGGGTATGGGCGCCATGCTCGACCAGCGCTTCGGCGATCTTGCGCAGCTGGCGGATCGGCACCCGCTCGACCAGCAGGTTCTGCAGCACGCGCACCAGCACCGACAGCGACAGCGTCTTCGGGCTCAGGTCCTCGGCCATCTTCGGCGCGCGCTTGGCCAGGGTGGCCAGCAGTTCCTGCACCTCCTCGTGGCCCAGCAGTTCCGGCGCGTGCTCGCGGACCAGGTGGGAGAGGTGGGTGGCGACGACGGTGGCCGGGTCGACCACGGTGTAGCCCATCGATTCGGCCTGGGCACGCTGGTGCGGCTGGATCCAGGTCGCGTCCAGGCCGAACGCCGGATCCTTGCCCTTGATCCCCTCGATCGCGCCCAGCGCGCCGCCGGGATCCAGCGCCAGTTCGCGATCCGGATGGATCTCGGCGGTGGCCACCGGCACGCCGTGGACCAGCAGCCGGTAGTGGTTGGCCTGCAGCTCCAGGTTGTCGCGGATGTGCACCGGCGGCACCAGGAAGCCGATCTCGTGGGTCAGCTTGCGGCGCACCGCCTTGATCCGCGCCATCAGTTCGCCGCCCTGGCCGCTGTCGACCAGCGGGATCAGCCGGTAACCGACCTCCAGGTCGAGCGGATCGACCGGGCGCAGTTCGTCCCAGCCCAGCTCGGCACTGCCGCCGGCGCCGGGGGCGGGCAGGGCGCCGGCGATCTCGCCGCCGGTGCCGCCAGCCTGCTCCAGCTCGCTGCGCTGCCACAGCTTCCAGGCGCCGTAGGCCAGCGCCGCGCCCAGCGTCAAAAAGGCGACATTGGGCATGCCCGGGACCAGGCCGACCACGATCAGGATGCCGGCGGCGATCGCCAGTGCCTTGTGCTGGCCGAAGGCCTGGCCGACCATCGCCTGGCCCATGTCCTGGGCGCGCGAGGCGCGGGTGACCAGGATCGCCACGGCGGTGGAGACCAGCAGCGCCGGCAGCTGCGCGACCAGGCCGTCGCCGATCGACAGCAGGGTGTAGGTGGAGGCCGCGTCGGCCACCGGCATGCCGTGCTGGAGCACGCCCACGGCGAGGCCGCCGATGAGGTTGATGAACAGGATCAGGATGCCGGCGATCGCATCGCCGCGGATGAACTTGCTGGCGCCGTCCATCGCGCCGTAGAAGTCGGCCTCCTCGCGTACTTCCTCGCGGCGGGCCTTGGCTTCCTCGCGGGTCAGCAGGCCGGCGTTGAGGTCGGCGTCGATGGCCATCTGCTTGCCGGGCATCGCGTCGAGGATGAAGCGCGCGGTGACCTCGGAGATGCGGCCCGAGCCCTTGGTCACCACCACGAAGTTGATGATGGTCAGGATCGCGAAGACGACTATTCCGACCGCGTAGTTGCCGCCGACCACGAACTCGCCGAACGCGGCGATCACCTTGCCGGCCGCGTCGTGGCCGCCCTGGCCGTTGAGCAGGATCACCCGGGTGGAGGCCACGTTCAGCGCCAGGCGCAGCATCGTGGTGGTCAGCAGGATGATCGGGAAGATGGTGAAGTCCAGCGGCCGCTGCACGTAGACCACCGCCAGCAGCACCACCAGCGAGATGGCGATGTTCACGCTGAACAGCGCGTCCAGCAGCATCGGCGGCATCGGCACGACGATCATCGCCAGCAGCGCCATCACCGCCAGCGGCGCGCCGAGGCCGTTACGGGCCAGCTCGAGCAGGCGGCGCGACAGCGGCGGGGCGGGCACCGCGCTCACCGGCGGTCACCCTGGCCGGGCGCGAACTCGTCCACCGCCACCTCGCCCAGCTCGGGCGAGGCGGGCGCGGTGCCGGCGCGCCAGGCGCGCAGCTGGTAGACGTAGGAGAGGACCTGGGCGACAGCGGCGTACAGTCTCACGGGGATTTCCTTGCCGAGCTGGCCTTCCCGATACAAGGCGCGTGCCAGCGGCGGGGCCGAGACGATCGCCACCCGGTGCCGGTCGGCCACCTCGCGGATCCGGTGCGCGACCTCGTCCACGCCCTTGGCCACCAGGGTGGGCGCGCGCATGCTGCCGCCGTCGTACTTGAGCGCCACCGCGTAGTGGGTCGGGTTGACCACGATCACGTCGGCCGCCGGCACCGCCTCCATCATCCGGCGCTGCGACAGCTGGAACTGCATCTGGCGGATCTTGCCCTTGACCTGCGGGTTGCCCTCGCTCTCCTTCATTTCGTCGCGCAGTTCCTGGCGGGTCATCTTCAGCTTCCGCAGCCAGTTCCACTTCTGGTACGGCGCATCCAGCGCGGCCAGCAGCGCCAGCGCGCCGGCGGTCGCCAGCAACAGCCGCCCGGCGAAGTGCAAGCCGGTGCGGCTGGCGTCCTCCAGGCTCTGGTTGGGCATGGTCCGCAGCACGTCCATGCCGTGGCTCAGGGTCAGCACGGCGGCCGTGCCCACCAGGGCCACGCGCAGCAGCGACTTGGCCAGTTCGGCCAGGCCCTCGGGTCCCCACGTGCGCTTGATCCCGCTGAGAGGGTTGAGGCGGCCCGGGTCGGGCACCAGCGACTTGCCGGAGAACTGCAGCCCGCCCATCAGCAACGGCGCGGCGAAGGAGGCCAGCAGCGCGGCCAGCACCAGCGGCAGCATCACCCAGGCCAGTTCCAGGACCAGCAGGCCCATGTGCCCGAACAGCAGGCCGGGTTCGTCGAGCAGGGCCGGGTCCGGACGCAGCGCGCCGCGCATCCAGTTGCGCGAGCCGCGGGCGATCATCGGCCCGGCCGCCATCAGCGCCAGTACGCCGGCGCCGAACACCGCCGCCGTCGCCAGTTCGCGCGAGCGCGCGATGTTGCCCTTCTCGCGGGCCTCGCGCAGGCGTTTGGCGCTGGGTTGTTCGGTACGTTCCTGGCCGTCCTCGTTCTCGGCCATCGCCGGCTCCGGTCCCCGCGGGAGGGGGGCTGCGGGAGCAGCGATGCAAGCGCCGTTCCAGAAGCGGCCGCGGCGGCGGCGTCAGGCCCCGGTGGGCGTCAGGTCCAGCGTCGACAGCGGCACGGGGCGGCCGATGTGGTAGCCCTGGATCCAGTCGACCTGCAGCGGCTCCAGCGCGGCCAGGATGTCGGCGTCCTCGACGTACTCGGCGACCGTCTCGGCCTGGTAGGCGCGGGCGATGGTCACCATCGCCTGCACCAGATCGCGGTCGCGGGCGTTGTGGGCGACGTTGCGGACGAAGGTGCCGTCGATCTTGACCAGGTCGATCGGCAGCTGCTGCAGCCGCTCGAAGCTCTGCATGCCGGTGCCGAAATCGTCCAGCGCGATCAGGCATCCGCGCTGGCTCAGTCCGTCGAACAGCGGCCGCACCTGGCCCAGGCCGCCGGTGATCGCCCGCTCGGTGATCTCGAAGCACAGCCGCTCGGCGGTGCCGGGCTGCAGGTCGAGCTGGTACAGCAGCCAGTTGCGGAAGTTTTCCGAGACCAGGCTGCGGCCGGTCAGGTTCACGGTCAGCCGCTGGAACGGCATCGCGTCGCCATGCTCGCGCAGCCAGGGCAGCAGGGTCTCGATCACCGCCCGGTCCAGTTCGACCACGCCGCGGCTGGCGTCCAGCTCGTCCATGTAGTCGCGCGGCATCAGCAGGCGGCCGTCATCGGTGCGCAGGCGGCACAGGATCTCGCCCATCTGCGCCGCGCCTCCGGAGAGCCGGCGGATCGGCTGCACGTGCAGTTCCAGCTGCCGCCGCCGCAGCAGCGACAGCGCCAGGGAATGGGTCTCGAGCACGGCGCGGAGGGCGGCCGGGTCGCTCAGCCCCGGGGTGGCGAACACCGGCGCCGTCTCGCCACGCTGGCGCGCCGCCTGCATGGCCCCGTAGGCCGCGTCGAGCGCCAGGTCCAGCGACTGGCCGCTGCCGTCCCGCAGCGGGCACACGCCCAGGTGCGGTTCGAGCCTGACCTGGGTGTCGCCCAGCCTGAACTCGACCTGCTCGATCCGGGCCAGCAGGTCCTTCCACGACACTTCGCCGGCCGCGGGCAGCAATGCGAAGCGCCCCATTCCCAGGGTATAGGCGCGGATGTCCGGCGCCAGGTGGTCGTGGATCGCCGCAGTCAGGGCCTCCTGCGCAGGCAGGCCGTAGCCGGCCATCAGGCTGTCCAGGTGCTCGATGCCCAGGCAGGCGATCTCGGTCGGCGCCTGCGTCCCCTGGGCCAGGTCGTGGCGCAGGGCGTTGATGTTGGGTACGCCGCTGAGGCCGTCGCGGCGGCTCTCCTGGGCCAGGCGCGCGATCGCGCGGCGGTTGTCGCGCGCGATCACCTGGGTCAATACCATCAGCTGCTGCAGCACGCTCATCTCGAAGGCGATCTGCAGCAGGTGCAGGGCGTCGGTGCGCAGGCCGACGCGGGTGCCGGCACCGACCAGGTAGGTGAGCAGGAGCGTGACCGCCGCGATCAGCGGCGCCGACCAGCGCCAGGGCAGGCGCAGCACCGCCCAGATCATCAGTGCGGCGAGCATGAAGCGCTGGTCGAGCAGGCCGCCGAGCGGATGTTCGCCGCTGCCGGGCAGCGCCCACAGCAGCGCGGTCAGCAGCATCGAGTAGCCGCCCAGCAATACCCATTCCCACCACGGCGGCCGGCTGGGCATCGGCGCCGGCTCGTGGCGCCCGGTGAAGAACAGCACCAACGGCAAGGTCAGGCACAGCACGCCGAAGAAGCGCGCGAACCCCACCTGCAGCGTCTGCGCAAGCAGGTCGGGCGCGCTGACCTGGGATAGCAGGCCGTTGACCAGGGCGTGGGCCAGGGCCCAGCCCAGCGGATAGAGGACCAGGGCGATCGCGCCGAACGGCACGATGTCGCGCTGGCGGATCCGCGCCTGCTCCGGCGGCCGCGGCCATCCCATCCAGCGCGCGCACAGCACGGTCCAGCCGTACATCGCCGCGTACATCGGCACCGAGCGCAGCAGCAACGGCAGGACGTCCGGCGGCGCGCGCCAGAGCAGCTGCACGCACCAGGCCACGAACAGCGCCAGGTAGCCGATGCGGAAGTAGAGCTTGTGTGGCGACAGCATCGCCAGCGCCAGCAACAGGCCCCATTGCAGGTGCGCCAGCGGCGCGATGGCCCCGGCCCCGAAGCCGGGCCAGTAGGGGATGCTGAGCAGGGGAAGGACAAGGCAAGCCAGCGCGATCAGAATCGCGTCACGCGTGTTGCGGCGTGTCCATCGCTGCATGACGTCCCCTGCGCCAGTGCCTGGGGCCACTATGCGGCGGCCCGTGGCAAATGGAAAGCGCGGGTCGGCCCGGCCAGGGCCGGTGCCACCCGGGGGGTGGCCATCGCGGGGCGAAGGACGCATCGGGTGCTCCGTGCCGCGCCTCGGCGGCCATTGCCGGGATATCGGCCTTGCCGGCCCCGGGCTTTACCGCCCTTGCCACTCAGGGCGAGGACACGCGGGCCCCGGCCTCGAACGCGGCGTCGAACAGACGCTGCACCGGGGTCGCCAGCTCCCCGGCCAGCGCCGCCAGCAGGAACAGGCCCATCAGCACCGCCACCGGCAGGCCGAGCTGGATCGGATTGAGCGCCGGCGCGGCGCGGGCGAGCACGCCGAAGGCCAGGTTGGTCGCCAGCAGCGCGACCATCACCGGCAGCGCCAGGAGCAGGCCGCCGCGCAGCACCACGCCGAACAGTTCGACGATGCTGCCCAGGCTGCCGGCCGCGTCGCTCCAGGGCGTGCCGACCGGCAGCGCCTGGTAGCTGCGCACCAGCAGCGCGACCATCGCCAGGTGGCCGTCGGCGGCGAAGAACAGCAGGCCGAAGGCCAGGTAGAACCACTGCGCGACCACGCCCGAACTGGTCCCGCGCAGGGGATCGTTCATCTGCGCGAAGGCCAGGCCCATGCCCTGCGAGACCAGCTCGCCGGCCACGGCCCCGGCCTCGAACACCAGGCGCAGGACGAACCCCATCGCAACCCCGAGGGCCACCTCGCGGGCCACGCCGAGGACGGTGGCCGCGTCGATGCCGGCGGAGGCCGGCGGTGGCGGCAGCAGCGGTGCGATCGCCATCGCCAGCGCCCCGGCCAGCAGCACCCGGACCCGGACCGGCACGGCGCGGGTGCCGACCAGCGGCATCGCCATCAGCATCGCGCCGGTGCGCAGCATGGTCCACATGACCGTGCCGATCATGCCGAACGCCTGCTGGCCGTCGATCAGGGTGGCGGTCGCCGGATCCATCGTGCAGCGCGCCCGGCTCAGCCGATCAGGTGCGGGATGCGCTGGAACAGCGCGGTGGTGTAGTCGACCAGGTAGGCCAGCAGGAAGCTGCCCAGCGCGAACAGCGAGGCGGTCAGCGCCACCGCCTTGGCGATGAAGGCGATGGTCGGCTCGTTGATCTGGGTGGCGGCCTGGACCACGCCGACCACCACGCCGACCACCAGCACCGCGACCAGCAGCGGGCCACCGACCCAGAGGGCGACTTCCAGGCCGCGGCGCAGTTCGGTGAGGGCAAGTTCGGGGCTCATGGGCGGGCTGATGCAAGGACGGTGCCAGCGTGGTGCTGGCATCCGACGCATTGGTCGCGAAAGACATCGATCCGGCGTCGTTGCGGAGACTGCTGTTCCGGCCTGGTTTCCAGGCTTTGGAGGGCCCTTCCACGGGACACGCATCTGCTCTCGCTTCGCATCGAGGAGATTGGAACCAAGGCTTTCACTCGCTGCTTCGCATCGAGCGAGTCACTTTTCTTTGCTTGTGCAAAGAAAAGTAACCAAAAGAAAGCACAGCCCGGGCCGCGAGCCGGCCGGCTACGCCGGCCGGTTCCCTGCGCTTCTCGGATGACGGGGCACGCTGCCCAAACTCGCTGCGCTCAGACAAGGGCAGCTCTTCGGCCCCGCCATCCTGTGATGCTCGGCTCGCTTTACGGGCGGGGAGGTCAAGATCGAAGATCAGACGCCAAAGCAACTGCAACAGCAGCCCCAATGGCATGAACCTGGGTGATGGCAACCGCAATGCAGTCGTGAAGGCGTCAGACCCCGTTGAAGCTCGCCGCCAGCGTGCCCACCGTCAGCACCCAGCCGTCGACCAGCACGAACAGCAGGATCTTGAACGGCGCCGAGATCAGCATCGGCGAGAGCATCATCATGCCCATCGACATCAGCACGCTGGCCACGACCAGGTCGATGATCACGAACGGGATGAAGATCAGGAAGCCGATCTCGAAGGCGGTCTTCAGTTCGGAGGTGACGAACGAGGCCACCAGCACCGGGAACGGCACGTCGTCCGGGCCGGCGTAGGTGCCGTGGCCGGCCAGGCCGGCGAAGGTCATCAGGTCGGTTTCGCGCACCTGGGCCAGCATGAAGCCGCGCAGCGGCGCGGTGCCCAGGTCCCAGGCGCTGCGGAAGTCCATGTCGCCGTTGAGGTAGGGCGCGAAGCCGGCGTCCCAGGCCTTCTGCCACACCGGCATCATGATCATCGCGGTCAGGAACAGGGCCAGGCCGACCAGGATCTGGTTGGACGGCGTCTGGCCGGTACCCAGCGCCTGGCGCAGCAGCGCCAGCACGATGATGATCCGGGTGAAGGCGGTCATGACCAGCAGCAGCGACGGCAGCAGGGTGATCGCCGTCATCAGCAGCAGGGTCTGCAGCGGCACGCTCACCGGGGCGTCGCCGATGCGGCCCACGGTCAGGTTGGGCAGCGACGGTACCTGCGGCGTGCCGCCGGGGGCGGCCAGGGCCAGCGCCGGTACCAGGGCGAGCAGGAGCAGGACGAGCAGGAGCAGGGTGCGGCGCGACATGGGTCAGGCGTCCTTGCGCAGCCGCTGCGACAGCAGCTGGGCGAAGTTGGGCAGGTCTTTCAGGTTCGGAAGCTTGGGCGGCTCGGCCGGCGGCAACGGTTGCGGCAGCTCGTGCAGGCGGCTGATGCCGGCGGCGGTGACGCCGAGCAGCAGTTGCTGGCCACCGACCTCGACCACCACCGCGCGTTCCTTCGCCCCCAGCTGCAGGCTGGCGACCACGCGCAGGCCCTCGGCCGGGCGGAAGCCGGCGCCGGGCAGGCGCCGCAGCATCCACGCCAGGCCCAGGATCAGGCCCAGCACCAGCAGCAGGGCGAAGAACGCGCCGGCCAGGCCCGGCGAGGAGGGCGCATGCGCGGCCGGCACCGCGGCCTTCGCCGCCGGTGCGGCGGCGACGGCGAGGACGGCCAGTGCGCTGCTCACCTCAGTCTCCGGATCCGCTCGCTGGGGCTGACCACGTCGGTCAGGCGCACGCCGAAGCGGTCGTTGATCACCACCACCTCGCCGTGGGCGATCAGGGTGCCGTTGACGTAGACGTCCAGCGGTTCGCCGGCGCCGCGCTCCAGCTCGATCACCGAGCCCTGGTTGAGCTGGAGCAGGTTGCGGATCGGCATCCGCGAGCGGCCCACTTCCAGCGACAGGGTCACCGGCACGTCGAGGATCACGTCGAGGTTGAGGTCGCGGGCATCGAGCGCCGCGTCCGGTTGCAGCGCGTCGAACTGCGCCAGCGAGGTGGCGGAGTCTTCCTGGGTGTTCATGCGGGCGATTCCTCGGAAAGGGTGGCCGTGCGCGGCTGGGGCGCGCCCGGCGGGCGGGTCTGCACGATCTTCACCGCGTTGCGGCCGTGGGACAGGCCGAACTCGCCGGTGAACACCGGGATGTCCTCGACGCAGACCGGCACGCTCGAGGGCAGCTCGATCGGCAGGATGTCGCCGACCTTCAGCCGGGTGAGCTGTCGCAGGTCGATGCGCTTCTGCGCCAGCACGCTGGAGACGGTGACCTCGGCCAGCATCAGCTGCTCGCGCAGGGTGCTGTTCCAGCTCTCGTCGCGGTCGATGCGGTCGCTCTGGATGCCGGCGTCGAGCAGTTCGCGGATCGGCTCGAGCATCGAGTACGGCAGGGTGACGTGGATCTCGCCGCCGCCGCCCTCCAGTTCGACGTGGAAGCGGCTGACAACCACGTACTCGCGCGGGGTGACGATGTTGGCGAAGTGCGGGTTGATCTCGGAATTGATGTACTCGAACTCCACGTCCATCACCGGCGCCCAGGCCTCGACCAGGTCGGTGAAGGTCTGCTTGAGCAGCAGTTGGATCACCCGCATCTCGGTCGGGGTGAACTCGCGGCCCTCGATCCGCGTGGGGTAGCGGCCGTCGCCGCCGAAGAAGTTGTCGACGACGGTGAAGACCAGCTTGGGCTCGAACACGATCAGGCCCATGCCGCGCAGCGGCTTGAAGCGGATCAGGTTGAGGTTGGTCGGCACGTACAGCGAATGCATGTAGTCGCCGAACTTGACGAGGTCGATGCCGCGCACCGACAGGTCGGCCGAGCGCCGGATCAGGCTGAACAGGCCGATCCGCCACAGGCGCACGAAACGCTCGTTGACCATCTCCAGGGTCGGCATCCGGCCACGGATGATCCGGTCCTGGCTGGCGAAGTCGTAGGTGCGCGCCGTGCCCGGGTCGACCGGCTCGGGCTCGGTGCTGACCGCGCCGGAGTCGACGCCGTGCAGCAGCGCGTCGATCTCGTCCTGGGACAGCAGGTCGTTGATGCTCATGGAGGCGCGCCGGTTACTGGGTGACGAAGCTGGTGAACAGCAGGTCTTCGACGCCGGGCTTGCCGGTTTCGGCGCGCATCAGCTTGCGCACCTCGGCCAGCGCCTGCGCCTGCAGCTTCTCCTTGCCGGCGCGATCGGCGATGCCCTGCGCATCCTGCTGGGCGAGCAGCATCAGCAGGCGGGCGCGGATCGCCGGCGCGTGGCGCTCGAGGTCCGACAGCGCGACCGCGTCGCGGGTCATCAGCTGGATCTCGACCTGCAGGTACTGCGGGCCGCCGGTGGCGCCGTTGAGGTTGACCACGAACGGCGGTTCCAGGGCCAGGTACTGCGCGGGGGCGGGCAGCTTGGGCTTGGCCGCTGCGGCGGCCGCGTGCTCGGCGGCGGCGGCCTTGCTCGAGCTCCAGTACCAGCCGCCGCCGGCGCCGGCGGCGGCCAGGACCGCGACCGCGCTGATGATCAGCGGCAGCTTGCTTCCGCCCTTGGCGGCCGGGGCGGCGCTCTTCTGCGCCGGGGAGCGTGAATTCTTGTCGGCTGCGGTGGCCACGCGTCGATCTCCAGGAAGGTCCCCGGTTCAGGATGCAAGCGGCGTGCCGTAGTGAAGACGGGAATCCGTCGTTGGTCGCGGGCGCGCGCAAGTGGGGACAGGTGCGACCCAGCTGCTGTAGGAGCCCATCCTCATGGGCGACCCGACGGCAAGCCCAGCCCAGGCGACCCCCGAAGGTTGCCTGCGCCGCGCTCGCGCAGTGCCGCGGTCGCGCGCAGTCGCGGTCGCGGTCACCCATGAGGATGGGCCCCCGCAAAGAAGGGACGGGGCGCTAGGCGTAGGCGTCGAGCAGGCCCAGGCGCAGGGTGCGCGGGGCTGGCGTCGGCGTATCGTCCGCCGCGGTGGCCACTTCGTCGCCTGGCCCGGTGCGCGACTGGCCGCTGCCATTGCCTGGGGAGTGCGACTGCTGGCCGACGCCGGCATGGGCCAGTTCGAAGCCCTGCTGCCCGAGCATCTCGCGCAGGCGCGGCAGGCTGCTTTCCAGCGCCTGGCGGACCTCGGGCTGGGCGCTGGTGAAGTCGGCGCGGACGCGGTCGCCATCCAGTTGCAGGCGGACCTCGACCGGCCCCAGCTCCTGCGGTGCGATGCGGATGTGGGCATGGCCGATCTTCTGCCCGGCCAGCCACTGCACATGGGTGCCGATGTCGTCGGCGAAGCCTTCGCCCTGCAGCTGCGGCACCGGTGCGTCGGGCGGCGCCGACAGCGGAACCGCGGTCGCGCCGGCGGTATTGCCGTGACCCGGCGCCGGGGCGAGGTGGAGCGCGAACGGCGTGGCGGCCGGCGACGGTTCCGGCAGGGCCGCTGCATTGGCCTCGGCACCGGCGAGCACGAGCGCGGGTACCGAACCCTCGCCGCCGGCCGCCATGGCCGGCAGAGCGGGTCCGGCCGGCGCGGGAGCCGTAGCGGTGCCGGCGGTGCCGGCGGTGCCGGCGGTGCCGGCGGTGCCGGCGGTGCCGGCGGTGCCGGCGGTGCCGGCGGTGCCGGCGACGGGCGCGGGCACCAACGGGCTGGAGGCGACCTTGCCGACGGGATGTCCGGCCGGCGTGTCCAGGGAAGGCAAGGTCGGGGGTTGTGCGGGGAACGCGGGCGCCTGGACGGCAGGCATGGCTGCCGGCGGGGCCGGTGCCGGCACCGGCGGGGCGGCCAGCAGGCTGGCCAGTCCCGGGGGCGGCCAGCCGTCGGTGGTCGCGCCGGTCTCTTCGCCGGCCTGCGTCGGGGCGCGCTCGGCGACGTCGGTACCGGTGGTGCTGTCGCCGGCCGCGTCCGCGGGCGTTGCCTCCGCTTCGGCAGCCGGCTTCTTCGCAGCCGTTTCCCGCGCGGACGCAGCGGGCGCCTCGGCATCGGCGCGCGACTGGGCCGCGTCGCGCGAGCCCGGACGCGACGGGCCGGTGCCCGCACCGGCGGCCTGCGGGCCGCTGTCCCCGGCGCGGCCGAGCAGGCGCGAGAAATCGTCGTCGCCGCTCCCCGGAGCCGAAGCCGGCGCGCCGCCGCCATTGGCCGGCGGCTTCGGGGCCGTCCCGGCGATCACCGACAGGTTCAACGCGGTTCTCCTTCCGTTTCGCCGGCCTGCTGCGCGGCGCGGACCCGGCGCGCGCCGAGGTCGTCCATCTCGCGCTGGCTGCGGCGTTCGTCGACCTTGCGCTCCTGCGCGCGATAACTGGCGGCCAGTTGCTCCAGCACCTGCTTGTCGCGGCTGGCGAGCAGCAGCCGGGTGCGTTCGGCCTCCAGCCGCTCGCGGCTGCTGTCGACGGTGCGGCTCTGCAGCTCCACCGCGCTCTCCAGGCGGTCGAGGAACGCGCGCCGGTTGGCCAGCTGCGCCGGGCTGATCGCGGCCATCTGGCTGGAGGCGTATTCCTCGGCGTAGCGGCGCAGCTCGGCCAGCCGCGATTCCTGCATCTCGTGCGCACGCTGGCGCTCGGCCAGCTCGCGGGCCACCGCGTCCTCGTGGTCCTGCGCGCGGCGCAGCAGGGGGTCGAAGCGGCGGGACTGCATCATGCGGCGTTCTCCTTGTGTTGCGCCCGGTTGCGCTGCAGCAGGTCGGCGAGCGCGCCGCGGCTGTGCTCCAGGTCGGCGGCGCGGGCCACGTCCTGGCCGAGGAACTCGACGATCTCCGGCCAGCGCTCCAGCGCCTCGTCCACCACCGGGTCGTTGCCGCGCTGGTAGGCGCCGATCGCGATCAGGTCGCGGTTGCTGTTGTAGGCGGCGACCAGGCGCTTGAGCGCGCGGATGCGCTCGCGCCAGGTCTCGTCGGCGATGTCCTGGACCACGCGGCTGACCGAGGACTCCACGTCGATCGCCGGGTAGAGGCCGGCGTCGGCGATCCGCCGCGACAGCAGGATGTGGCCGTCGAGGATCGCGCGGGCGGCGTCGGCGATCGGATCCTGCGGATCGTCGCCTTCGGTGAGCACGGTGTAGAAGGCGGTGATCGAGCCGCGGCCGGCGGCGCCGTTGCCGGCGCGCTCGACCAGCGCCGGCAGCTTGGCGAACACCGACGGCGGATAGCCGCGGGTGGTCGGCGGCTCGCCGACCGACAGGCCGATCTCGCGCTGGGCCTGGGCGAAACGGGTCAGCGAGTCCATCAGCAGCAGCACGTTCAGGCCCTGGTCGCGGAACCACTCGGCGATGGCGGTGGCGCGGTAGGCGCCGTGCAGGCGCGCCAGCGGCGGGCGGTCGGCCGGGGCGGCCACCACCACGGCGCGGCGCAGGCCTTCCTCGCCGAGGGTGGTCTCGACGAAATCGCGCACCTCGCGGCCGCGCTCGCCGATCAGGCCCACGACGATGACATCGGCCGCGGTGAAGCGGGTCATCATGCCCAGCAACGTGGATTTGCCCACGCCCGAGCCGGCGAACAGGCCCACGCGCTGGCCGCGACCGATCGGCAGCAGCGCATTGATCGCGCGCACGCCCACGTCCAGCGGCTGGATGATCGGTTCGCGCGCCAGCGGGTTGATCGCCACGCCGGCCATGCCGACGCTGCCCTCGGCCCGGACCGGGCCCTTGCCGTCCAGCGGCACGCCGTCGGAATCGATCACCCGGCCGAGCAGGCCTTCGCCGACCTCGACGCCGCCGCGGCGCCGCACCGGCACCACGCGCGCGTTCGGCAGCAACCCGTGCAGCTCGGCGCTGGGCATCAGCGAGGTGCGCTCGCCGGCGAAGCCGACCACTTCGGCTTCGACCCAGCCGCCGTCGGCCACTTCGACCTTGCAGGTCGCGCCCATCGGCGCCTCGCAGCCGACCGCTTCCAGGGTCAGGCCGACCGCGCGGCGGAGGATGCCCTCACGGATCAGGCCACGGCCGCTGGCGGTGTCGAGTGCGATACCGTCCAGCCGCGCGGCCAGGCGCAGGTTGCGCGCGGCCAGCCAGTCGGCCGGCACCGCGCCGGCGACGGGGTGTTCGCTGGCCGGGGAGGGCGGCGGCGTCACGCGCCGCTCCCCGACTTGCGGATCACCGTTTCCAGCGCGCCGCGCAGGCGTGCCTCCAGGGTGCCGTCGATGCGCACGCTTTCGGCATGCACGCGCAGGTCGCCGCGGCCCAGCGACGGATCCGGGACCAGGCGCGCGCCCGAGACCAGCGCCAGCAGCGGCGCCAGGGCGTGGATGTCGTCCGGATGCAGGCGCACCTCGGCCTCGCGGCTGGTGCCGCCGACCGCGTCGAGGGCCTCGCCGACCAGGTCCGACAGCAGCACCGGGTCGGCATCGTAGGCGCGGCCGACCAGCGAGCCGGCGATGCGCACCGCCAGCTCGCCCAGCGCGGCGCTGACCTCGTCCTCAAGGCGGGCGAGGGGACGGGTGAAGTTGTCGAGGATGCCTTCGATCTGGGCGGCCAGGCGACGGACCTCGGCCTGGCCCTGGGCGAAGCCCTCCTGGTGGCCCTGGGCCAGCCCGGCCTCGTAGCCGTCGCGGCGCGCGGCTTCCTCGATCGCCTGGATCTCTTCCAGGCTGGGCGGCCGCGGCACCGGCACGTCGGCCACCGCCTCGGCGGCCGCCCGGGGGCCGGCCGCCAGGTCCGGTGCAAGCCAGCGGACCGCCGCGCTCATACCAGCTCCTCGCTGCCGCCACCGTTGAGCGCGATCACGCCTTCGTCGGCCATGCGGCGCACGATGGTGAGGATCTCCTTCTGCGCCGCCTCCACGTCGGACAGGCGCACCGGGCCGCGCGCTTCCATGTCCTCGAGCAGGATCTCGGCGGCGCGCTGGGACATGTTGCGGGTGATCTTCTCGCGCACCTTGACGTCGGCGCCGCGCAGGGCGATGCCGAGCCGCTCGCCGGATACCTCGCGCAGCAGCGACTGCAGCTCGCGGTCGTCCAGCTCGACCAGGTCGTCGAACACGAACATCAGGTCCTGGATGCGGTTGCTCAGCTCCTGGTCGACCTGCGAGATCGCGCCGAGGATCGACTGGTCCTGCCCGGTCTCAAGGTAGTTGAGGATGTTGGCCGCGACCTTGACCCCGCCGATGTTCGACGATTTCAGGTTCTGCGCGCCGGCGAACTGGCGCTCCATGATCTCGTTGAGCTCGTTGAGGGCGTTGGGCGGGATGCCGTCCAGGGTCGCGATCCGCAGCAGCACGTCGGCGCGGGTGCGCTCGGGCAGCAGCTTGAGGGTGTCGGCGGCGTGGTCGCCGTCCAGGTGGGAGAGCACGATGGCGATGATCTGCGGATGCTCGTTGCGGACCAGGTCGGCGATGGCGCGCGCGTCCATCCACTTGAGCGTGTCCAGGCCGGTGGTGTTGCGGCCGAGCAGGATGCGGTCGATCAGGCCGCCGGCCTTGTCCGCGCCCAGCGCCTGGATCAGCACGTTGCGGATGTAATCGTCGGCGCCCACGCCCAGCGAGGTCTGCTTGTCGAGCGCGCCGGTGAAGTCGTCCATCACCCGCATGACCTGCTCGCGGCTGACACCGCTCATCGTGGCCATGGCCAGGCCGAGCTTCTGCACTTCCTTGGCGCTCATGTGCTTGAGCACTTCGGCGGCGTCGGCCTCGCCCAGCGACAGCAGCAGCACCGCGGCGCGCTGCACGCCGTTGAGGTCTTCGTGGGCGTTATGCGGCTTCATTTCCCAACCAGTCCTTGACCACCTGCGCGACCCGCTTGGAGTCGGTCTTGACCGCCTCGCGCGCGTTGCGCAGGCGGTCCTCGTAGGCATCGGACGGCAGCGCCATGGGCTGCCGGCTCCGGCCGATCTGGGCGACGTCGTCGGCCAGCGCCGGCAACTCGTCTTCCACCAGCGACACCTCGGCGGTCTGCTCGGCCAGCGCCTCGGCGCGGGACTTCGCCTTCGGCGCCGGGCCGGCGATCTGGCGCAGGGCCGGGCGCAGCACGCCGAACAGCAGCGCCAGCACGACCAGGGCGCCGAGCACCAGGCGGGCGATGTCGCGCAGGCGCGGGTCCTCCCACCACTTCGCCGGCTCGACCGCCTGGCCGTCCTCGCGCACGAACGGCGCGTTGACCACCGAAACCACGTCGCCGCGCGCGGCGTCGAAGCCCACGGCCTGGCGGACCAGGTCCTCCACGCGCTTGATTTCCTCGGCGCTGAGCGCCTGCAGCGCCGGCTTGCCGTCCTTGCCCGGGCGCGGCACGTGGTCGACCAGCACCGCCGCGGTGACCCGGCGGATGCGGCCGGCCGGCTGGCGGGTGTGCTGCAGGGTGCGGTCGAGCTCGAAGTTGCGGGTGGCGCTGCGCGAGGTTTCCGTCGGCGCCGCGGCCGCCGCGGTGGCCGCGGCCGGAGCCGCACCGGCAGGCGCCGGCGTGCCGTTGGCCTGCTGCGCGGCGACCGCGCCCGGCGGGGTGTTGCTGGTCGCGCCGGGGATGCCCTGCGGGCCTTCGGCCGCCGAGCTGTTCTCCGAGACCTGCTCGCTGCGCAGCTTCGGCGGTTCGGCGTTGAACAGCTCGCGCGCCTCCTCGGTGATCGAGAAGTCCATGTCGACGGTGACTTCGGCGTTGACCCGGCCCGGCCCGGTCAGCGGCTCGAGCAGTTCGCGGATGCGCTGGTTGTACGAGGTTTCCTGGCGGCGCGCCTGTTCGAACTGGGCCGCGCTGAGCGCCGACTCGCTGTCGGCGCTGTTGCTGCTGAGCAGGCGCCCGTTCTGGTCGACCACGGTGACCCGCTCCGGCGCCAGGTCCGGGATCGAGGACGACACCAGGTGGACGATGGCGTCGACCTGGTTGCGCTCCAGCAGCGCGCCCGAGCGCAGCTCCAGCACCACCGAGGCGCTGGCGGCCTCGCGCTGGCGGGTGAACGCGGAGGGCTTGGGGATGGCCAGATGCACGCGCGCGTCGCGGACCGGGCGCAGGGTGGCGATGGTGCGCACCAGTTCGGTTTCCAGCGCGTGCTGGTAGCGGGCGTTCTCGACGAACTGGCTGACGCCGAAGCCGGGGTCGCGCTCCATCAACTCGAAACCGAGCCGGCCGCTGTCGGTGAGGCCGGAGCCGGCCAGCTTCAGGCGCGCGTCGTGGAGGTTGGCCTCGGGCACCGAGATCGCGCCGGTGGCCTGGTCGAGCTTGAACGGAATCTGCGCGGCGCGCAGCAGGTCGGCGGCCTCGGCGGTGGCCTTCGGGTCCAGGCCGGTGTACAGCGGGCTGAAGTCCGGCTTCTGCGACCAGAAGAACACGTAGAGCCCGACGGCCACGGCCAGCGCGATCATCAGCAGCGTGCCGGCCTTGCGGCCCAGCTGCATCTCCTGCAGCTTGACCACGGCCGAGGCGGCCTTTTCGGTCGCCTGCTCGCGGTTGAAGGAATCCTTGGTGATCGAAAGCGCCATCGCGGTCCGGTCCCTGCGTTAGAGCGGCATGTTCATGACGTCCTGGTACGCCTGTACCAGTCGGTTGCGCACTTCCACGGTGGCGCGGAACGCCACCTGCGACTGCTGCGAGGCGACCATGACCCGGGCCAGGTCGGCCCCGGGGTCGCCGCGTTCGAAGGCGCGCTGCAAGGCGCCGGCCTTCTCCTGCGCGGCGCTGACGCCGTCGATCGCGCTGCGCAGGGTCTCGCTGAAACTCGGGCCGGAGACCGCGCCGGCCTGGCCGGGCGCCTGCAGCCCCTGCAGCCCCTGGATCGCATCGCTGCGCGCCATGTCGCCGGCCACCCGCGGGGCCTGGCCCAGCTGGCTCTGGTAGGCGCGGATCTGCGACAGGACGGAGCTGATCGAATCGGTCATGGGACCCCCGGGCGGTGCACGCCGGGTTCGATGCAAGCGGCGTGCCGCGACGGTGCCGGGTTCCCGGCGGCGGGCTCCGGGCGTGCCCCCGACGCGGTCGGCACGGGCGACGCCTTGGTGGATCCGGCGCAGCGGTCGTCAGCAAGCTGTGCTCCTACGGGGACGCGGCTGCTGTAGGAGCCGGGCTTGCCCGCGACGCGAGGTCGTCGGGACGGGCAAGGCATTCTTGGATCCGGCGCCCCGCACAGATGCGGGCACCGGCGACGTCAGTCCGGCAGCCAGGCCCGGCGCCAGGCGTCCAGGCCGGCGCCTTCCAGCATCCAGTCCCGGCGCACCGCCGCGCGCAGCGCCTGGCCGGCGGCGAGGCTGGCCGGGCGGTCGGCCAGGTGCATGCGGATGGCCTCGATCCAGTCCTGCCGGCGGTTGCGCACGCGCGTGGCGGGCAGGTCGCCGCGGTAGGGCGGCAGGTCGCTGCACACCACCGGGTAGCCGCAGGCGCCGTACTCGAGCAGGCGCAGGTTGCTCTTGCAGGTGTTGAACGGGTGGTCCTGCAGCGGCGCCACCGCCAGGTCCAGGCCCAGCGCGGCCAGCGCCCGCGGGTACTGGCCGATCGGCACGCCCGGGTGGAACTCGGCCACGTGGCGGCGCAGCGGTTCCGGGCACATGCCGAAGAACACCCAGTCCACCTCGCCGGCCAGCGCGCGGACCACCTCGGCGATCACCGCCAGGTCGCCATCGTGGCTGACCCCGCCGGCCCAGCCGACGCGCGGCTTGCCGGCGCGCTTGCCCGGCGCCGGCAGCGCGGACCAATGGCGCGGGTCGAGCCGGTTTTCCGCGACCCGGATGTCGGCGTGCCAGCCGGCGCAGGCCTCGGCCAGCGCCGGGGTCGAGACCACGAAGCGGTCGGCATGGGCCAGGCCCTCGCGCAGGCGCCGGGCCACGTCGCGCGGCATGTGCCGGCGGTGGATGTTGGCGGCGGGCAGGTCCGGCAGCCAGTCGTCGAGTTCGTAGACCTTGAAGGCCGGGGAGAAGCGGTGCAGCCGGCGCAGGCGGGCCAGGTCGGCATCGGCCACGCGCCGCTGCATCACCAGCACGTCCGGGGCGAAGCGCTCGACCTCGACCACGTCCAGCGGCCGCGGGCACGCCGCACCGTCGATCGTCCCGGCGGCGCGCAACGCCGCGAACGGCTGCAGCACCCGATAGTGCCCGCTGCCGTGGCCATCGCTGGGCAGTGCCAGCACCCGCGGCAGCGGTCGCCAGGGCAGCGGATCCCAAGTCAGCTCGCTCTGCTCGAGCTCGAAGCCAGCGGCCACGTCCAGGCGCAGGTTGGGGTTGTAGGCGGGATCGCGCGCCAACGCCGGCAGCCAGCGCTCGCACAGGGCATCGAATGCCGGCTCCGGCAGCGGCGCCGGTTCGGGCCCGTGCAGCAGCAGCGCCTCGGGCGTGCAGACCACCAGCCGCCCGAGCGCGCCGGCGCGTAGGCACAGGTCGACATCCGCGCCCGCGTCCGGGAATGCGGCGGCGTCGAATCCACCGAGCTGGTCGAACAGGCCGCGCTCGACCAGCAGGCAGCTGCCTGAGACCGCCGAGCAGTCCTGGGCCACCCGCAGGCGGTCCATGTAACCGCCGGCCTGCATCGGCTTGCCGAGGAACATCCGGCCAGCGCCCTCGCGCAGCCCTGGCAGCAGGCCGGCATGGGTGACGGTGCCGTCGGCCGCCACGGTGCGTGCGCCGACGATCCCCACTTCCGGGCGCAGGCCGTGGTTGAGCAGGGCGTGCAGCCATTGCGGCTGCACCGCCGCCGCGTCCGCATCGAGGAACAGGCAGAAGACCCCGCTCGCGTCCGCGGCGGCGAGATTACGGGCGGTGGACGGGGCGAGCGGGCCGGTTGTCGCGACCACCCGCACGCGCCCGGCAGCGAGGCCGGCGACTTGGTGCATCCAGTCGCGCACCTCGGGGGTGCTGGCGTTGTCGACCAGCAGCAGTTCGTAGTCCGGCCAGGCCGTGTGCTCGAGGATCGAGAGCACGCATCGCTCCAGCACCGCCAGGCTGTCCGGAGCAAGGACGATGAGCGACACCCGGGGCTGGGCCGGGTGCCCGTAGTCGATCCGGTGCAGGCCGGGCCCGGCCTCATGGACCTGCGCCTGTTCGTAGCCGCGGGCGTGCAGGTGGCGGGCGATCGCGCTCCGCTGCGCGGCGTCGGCGCGGCGCGGCGGCGCGCAGACCAGCAGCGGTTCGGCCAGGTGGCCGATCCCGTCCAGTCCGTCGCGTTCGAGCAGGCGCAGGACCAGGTCCAGTTCGTGGGCGCCGGCATGCGCGCGGTCGAAGCCGCCCGCGGCCAGCACCGCATCGCGGCGGAACACCCAGTGCCCGGCCATGGCGCAGGGGCTGCCCAGCAACAGGTCCAGGTTGAGGTCCGGGCGCAGCGCCGGCGCCGTGTTGCCGGCGGCATCGCGGTACCACTCGTCGGCGAACAGCGCGCGCAGGCTGCCGCTGGCGGCCAGCGCGACCGCCAGGCGGGCCAAGCCGCCGGCGGTGAATTCGGCGCCGGCCTCGACCACCAGCAGCCATCCCACGTCCCAGCCGGCGATGGCGGCATTGAGCGCGCCGGCCGGGTCGCGTTCGTCCCAGGGCAGCGGTTGCATGTCGATGGACCCGGCGGCGTCGACCGGCGCACCCGCCACCCTGGCCTGCACCCGCAGGCCGGGCCGGGCGTGCGCGGCCAGGCTGTGCACGGTGGCCTGCGCGCCGCCGGGCGCACGCGCATCCGGCACGACCAGCACGCCCAGGCGGGGAGGGACAGCGGCCGCCAGGTGCGCGTCCAGCAGCTGCGCCTGCACGCCGGCCGGCCGGCGTACCCGCAGCCACTGGCCCAGGCGGATCAGTGCGGTGAAGCTGCCGTCCGGTCCGCCGGCGCCGATCCGGCAATGGGCGTTGGAGCCGTGGAACTCGACCGTCACCGCGCCCAGCCGAGCGCGCGCGTCGATCTCCAGGGTGCAGCCGGCGCCCTTGAACACGGTCGACAGGCCGCCGATCCCGGCCGGCGCCAGCACCCGGTTGCCGCGGGCGTCGCGCCACTCGGCCAGGGGCGACGCCGGCGCGTGTGCGTCGGCGCTCATCCGGCCAGTTCGGCCTGTTCGCGCTCGATCCCGTACTTGCGCAGCTTCTCCACCAGGGTGGTGCGGCGCAGGCCGAGCAGCTGGGCGGCATGGGCGACCACGCCCTGGCTGCGTTCCAGCGCCTCGCGGATGAGCTGCAGTTCGATCCGGGCGATGTGCTCGCGCAGGTCCAGGCCGTCCTCGGGCAGGGCGGCCGGGTCGGCGGCGGGGACGGTGCCGGCCGGTGCCGGCGCCGCCGGCACGGCCGCATCGTCGCTGGCCTGCACCGTCGCGACCTCCAACGGCGCCGGCGTGGTCCCGGCCGGCACGTGGGCGCGGTAGCGCGCCGGCAGGTCGTCCAGGCGCACCAGCCCGCCGGGGTTGAGCACGGCCAGGCGCTCGACCAGGTTGGTCAGTTCGCGCACGTTGCCCGGCCAGGCGTAACCGGCCAGCGCGGCCAGCGCGTCGCGGGCGAAACGGACTTCACCGCGGCCGGTGCGTGCCAGCTGGCCGGCAATGGTCTCCACCAGGGCGGGCAGGTCGTCGCGGCGCTCGCGCAGCGGCGGCATGTCGATCGGGAACACGTTGAGGCGGTAGAACAGGTCCTCGCGGAAGCTGCCCTCGGCGATCCGGTCCTCCAGGTGGCGGTGGGTCGCGGCGATCACGCGCACGTTGCACTTGATGGTCTGGTTGCCGCCGACGCGCTCGAAGCTGCGTTCCTGCAGCACGCGCAGCAGCTTGACCTGCATCGGCATGCTCATGTCGCCGATCTCGTCCAGCAGCAGGGTGCCGCCCTCGGCCATTTCGAAGCGGCCCTTGCGTGCGGTCAGCGCGCCGGTGAAGGCGCCTTTTTCGTGCCCGAACAGCTCGCTTTCCAGCAGGTCCGGCGGGATCGCACCGCAGTTGATCGCCACAAACGGCCCGTCGCGGCGGGCCGACTGCTGGTGGATCGCGCGCGCGGCCACTTCCTTGCCGGTGCCCGACTCGCCCAGCACCAGCACCGTGGTGTCGAACGGGGCGACCTGGCCGATCATCCGCCGCAGGCGCTGCACGGCGACGCTGTTGCCGGTCGGGCCGTTGTCCTGCACCGCGGCCCCGGCCTGGGCCTCGGCGTCCAGGCGCTTGAGGCTGGCCCGGCGCAGGCAGGCTTCCAGCTGGGCATGGCGGATCGGCGATTCCAGCGGCCACACGCCGGCCTCGTGCAGCCCGTGGCCGGCCGCGAAGGTAGCGGTATCACCCTGCAGCAACAGGACAGGCGGCGGCAGCGGCGCGGCGCCCAGCCAGGCGAAGAACCCGCGCGCGGCGTCGGCGTCGTCCAGCTCGCCGACCACGACGGCCATCCAGTCGGTCGGCCGCTGGCGGGCGGTGGCGACGTCGCCGGCGCAGGCGGCCCAGCGCGGGTTGAGGTCCATGAATTCGAGCAGGCCGCAGACGCGCTCGGCGCGCTCGGCCTGGCTGTCGATGACCAGGATGCGCGACTCGCTCACGAGGCCTCTCCCTGCGCCAGGCGCTCGAGGATCGGCATCACTTCCTGCAGGTAGGACAGCTTGCTGACGAAGCCGTCGGCGCCGGCGCGCATGGCGTGCTCGCGGTGCTCGGCGTCGTCGAAGTGGCTGGCGATCACGATGTAGGGCGGTTCGTCCTGGGCCTTGATCAGGCGCGTGGCCTGCAGCCCGCCCATTTCCGGCATCGCCAGGTCCATCAGGATCGCGTCCGGGCGCAGCGCCTCGGAGCGCTCGATCGCCTCCAGGCCGTTGCCGGCGGTGCCGGCGATGTCCAGCCACTCGACCTTGCGGAAGTGGCGCATCGCGGCGTTGATGAAGCCGTCGTGGTCGTCCACCAGCAGGACGCGGAGGGTACGCATGGTCTGGTTCCTTCTCAGCCCGCGCGGGCCAGCAGGGGGGCGGTGCCGCGGCGGCGTTCGCGCGCCGGGGCGATGGACATCTGTTCGCGGTACTTGGCCACGGTGCGGCGCGCGATGTTCACGCCCTGGCGGGCCAGCAGCGCGGCGATCGCATCGTCGGCCAGCGGCCGGGCGGCCGGCTCGGACTCGATCAGCCGCCGCACCATCGCCTTGACCGCCGCGCCGGAGACGTTGGCGCCTTCCAGGCGCACGGCGAAGAAGTGCTTGAGTTCGAAGGTGCCGCGCGGGGTCTGCACGTACTTGCCGCTGGTGATCCGCGAGACGGTCGATTCGTGCATGCCGATCGCGTCGGCCACTTCCTTCAGGGTCAGCGGCGCCATCGCCTCGTCGCCGCGCTCCAGGAACGCGGCCTGGCGCTCGACGATCACCCGGGTGGTCCGCAGCAGGGTGTCGTAGCGCATCGACAGGCCGCGGGTGAGCCAGCGCGCTTCCTGCAGCAGCTCGCGCAGGCGGCCGGCGCCTTCGCTGTCGCCGGCCTGGGCCAGGGCGCGCTCGTAGGCGCCATTGACCGCCAGCTTCGGCGCGGTGGCCGGGTTCAGCGCGACCCGCCACTGGCGGTCGGCATGCCACACCACCACGTCGGGGATGACGTAACCCGCATCGTCCGGTTGCCCGGCCTCGGCCTGCGCCGGCCGCGGTTGCAGCGACAGGACCAGGCGCACCGCTTCGGCCACGTCGGCCTCCTCGGCGTGCAGGCGGCGGGCGATGCCGGCGTGGTCGTGGCTGGCGAGTTCGGCCACGCAATGCTCGAGGATGCGCGCGGCGAGCGGGCGCGCGGCGCAGGGAGCGGGCAGGGCGGCCAGCTGCGCCTGCAGGCATTCGCCGACGTCGCGCGCGGCCAGGCCGGCCGGCTCGCCGTGCAGCAGGCGCTGGCGGATGGCCTCGATCCGCGGCGCGGCCACGTCGAAGCGGGCGCAGGCGCGCAGCAGCAGGGCCTCGTGGTCGCCTTCCAGGTAGCCGGCGTCGTCGCAGTGCTCCAGCCAGAACGCGGCGATCTCCAGCGACTTCGGATCCAGTTCCAGCGCCAGGCGCTGCAGCACGCGCACGCACGGGTCGCTGGAGCCGGGCTCGGCGATGCGCTGCATGCGGTCCTCGCCTTCGCCGCTCCAGCTGGCGCCGGCCACGTCCCACATCGAGGATTCGGGCAGTTCGTCGAAGGCCGCCGTTTCCAGCTGGACCGCATCGGCGCCGGATTCCGGCACGGCGCCTGCATCGGCGGTCGCGGCCTCCTCGTCCAGCTCGAGCATCGGGTTCTGCTCGAGCACCCGCGCCACTTCCATCTGCAGCTGCTGGGCATCGAGCTGCAGCAGGCGGATGGACTGCAGCAACTGCGGGGTGAGGTGCAGTTGCTGGCCGAGCTGGACCGAGACGCTGGCTTTCATGGCTTGTTCCCCGTGCGCCGGACTCCCCTGGCGCGATGGAGCCATCGTGCGCCCGGCGCGACGGGAATTGAATCGGGGCATACCCGAGGCGGGTGGTCGTTTTCCTGACCCGGTGTCGGGGATTCCCCTACATGGCCACGGGTTTCCGGCACGGGCCGGCGCGGCGGCCGGGTGCGGCGACGGCGGGCCGTCAGCCCAGCTCGTGGCGGTGCTTGACCGCCAGCAGCACCAGTTCGTTGGCGCGACGGCAGCCCAGCGCCTCCATCATCCGCGCGCGGTGGGTTTCCACCGTCTTGACGCTGATCCCCAGGTCGGCGGCGATCTCCTTGCTGCTCAGCCCGCGGCCGATCTGGGCCAGGATCTCGCGCTGGCGCGGCGGCAGCGCCGCCACCCCGGCCGGCTTGGCCTTGCCCAGCAGCGGGGCGATCATCCGCGAGGAGATGCGCGGGCTCAGGAACACGTCGCCGCCCAGCGCCGAGCGCAGGGCCAGTTCCAGTTCCATCGGCGCCGCGTCCTTGACCACGAAGCCGGCCGCGCCGCGGTCCAGGGCATCGCGCACGTGCAGCGGGTCGTCGTGCATGGACATCATCACCACCCGCGTCCCCGGCGCCCGCTCCAGGATCACGCTGAGCGCCTCCAGTCCGGTGCGGCCCGGCAGGGAGAGGTCGAGCAGGACCAGGTCGGGCCGGTGGATCGTCGCCAGGTCGATGGCCTGGTCGGCGTTGCTGGCCTCGGCGACCACGTCCACGCCGGCGAAGGTCTGCAGCAGGCGGCTGAGCCCGGCCCGGACCAGGGTGTGGTCGTCGACGATCAGGACACGCACGGGCGGTTGGGTGCTCCCCGGAACAGGCAGCCACCTTAGCCCAGGCGGCGGACCGGGAAAAGGACGGACGTCTCAGCGCCGGCGTGCGGCGACCTCGCGGCGGTGCATGCGGAACAGCTGCCGCTCCAGCGCATCCTCCAGCCCCGGCGGCAGGTCGGCGAAGCGCAGCCACAGCCAGCGGCGCCCCTCGGCCGAGGCCGTCGCCAGGACCGTGGCCGGCAGTTCGAGGCTGTCCGGCAACCACTCCGATGGCTGCAGGCGGACCAGGCCGTGGCCATGGCCGTCCGGTTCGGGGCCTGCCGGCAGTTCCAGCCGGACGCCGTGCACCGACCAGCGCAGCGGCAGGGCCGGCAGCCCCGGCGAGGACTGCCGGACCAGGCGGCCGAGCAGGGCCAGCACCAGGTCCAGCTTGGCGTCCATGCGCTGGGCCAGCTGCGGCAGCTCGCCGCGCTTCTCCTCGGCGCCGTCTTCGCCGCGCAGGTCCTCGACCTGGGCGAGGCTGCGCAGCAGCGCCTCCGCCTCGTGCGGCTGGCCGGTGCCCGGGCCGGGCACGAAGCCGGCCGGGAGGATGGCGTCGCAGGCCAGGGTGTCGTCGAACAGCGCCGTTTCGGCAGCGCGTGCCGGTGCGGGCCAGTGCGCGTTCATTGCAGCGTGCCGGTGGCGTGGACGCTCAGCGCCGGTGCCTGCAGCCGGTGCTGCAGCGTCAACAGTTCGCGCAGGGCGAGCAGCGGCGCCTGCATGCCGACGGTGTCGATGTACTGGCGCATGCGCCGGTCGTGCAGGGCCAGCACGTCCCCGGCGCAGCGGAAGTCCTCGCGCTCGAGCGCGTCGCGCAGGTCCACCAGGTCATCGTGCAGCGCGTCGGGCGTGGCGTCGTTCATGGGTCGTGGGGCGGGCGGTCTGATGGAGGTCAGCCGGCGGCGGCGCCGGCATAGGCAGTGGCGGCCTGCGAGGTCTGGCGCTGGCGCCGGATCAGTTCGAGCAGGCGGGCCTGGCGTTCGCGCATCCGCTCGACCAGGACCTGCTGGGCGTCGCGCAGGGCGCGCACTTCCGTCGCATTGGCGTTGGCGCCGGGCAGGGCGCAGAATTCGCGGACCGCGGCATCGTGGCGGTCGATCATCCCCGGCAGCACGGCCAGGTAATCCTGCTCCAGCGCCGCGGCGATCGCGTCGAGTCCGGCGCGCAGGGCGGCCAGGCGGGCGGCGGCCTCGCTCACGGCGCCACCGCCATCGCACGCTGCGCCTGCGGGATCGCGTTCCAGGCCGACTCGATCTCGCCCAGCAGGTCCAGCGATTCGGCCAGGGCCATGCCGTCGTTGTGCAGGTTCGCCTCGGTCAGGCGCCGCACGATGTAGTCGTAGAGCGAGGAGAGGTTGGCGGCGACTTCGCCGCCGGCCTCGTGGTCCAGCGAGCCGTTGAGGTGGCCGATGATCGCGCAGGCTTCGCCGATCGCCTTGCCCTTGCTGGCCGGGTTGCCCTGGGCCAGGCCGGCCTGGGCCAGGCGGATGCGCTGGCTGGCGCCCTCGAACAGCAGCGAGATCAGGCGGTGCGGGTCGGCCTCGGTCACCTTGGCGGACACGCCGGTCTTGCGGTACTGCTCGGCGAAGTGGCGGCTGGTCCCGTACATGCTGTCATTCCCCTGTTTGCGGTGCCGGTCGAGCGGGTGCGCCGGCGGCGTGCCGGACAGGATGGTTATCGGCCGGCGGGCCGCCGGGCTTGAGTGCGGTTGTCATTCGGACTGCGCGAGCAGGCTGTTGAGCGAGCTGGCGCTGCTCTGCATCTGCACGATCATGGTTTCCATGGCGGTGAACTGCCGGGTGTACTGCTCCGACAACCGCTCCATTTTCACGTCCAGCCGGTCCAGTTCGTCCTCCAGCCCGGAGATCTGCTTGTTGATGCTCTCGGTGCGCAGGACCAGGGTGCCGCTGATCGAGTCCAGGTGCTGGTCGAGCAGCGAAGCCACCGCGCCGCCGTAGAGGCCTTCCTTGCCGAACATCGCCTGCGCCTTGCCCGGGTCGGCGGCGATCGCCTGGTCGAAGGACGTGGCGTCGAAGCTCATGACGCCCTCCTTGCTGACGGTGACGCCCAGGTCCTTGAGCGCCAGCACGTTGCCGCTGACCTGTTCGCGCAACTGCTGCTGGACCGTGCGCACCAGCGAGTCGCCGGTCAGCGCCGAGGCGGTGCGCGTGGTGCTGTTGTAGCTGCTGGTGGACTTCAGGGTCCCGACCACGCTGTTGTACGCGGTGACGTAGGCGCCGATCGCGGCCTTGAGGTTGGTGTTGTCGGAAGCGACGTTGAGCGTGTGGCTGGTGCCGGGCGCGGCCTTGGTCAGGGTCAGGTCGACGCCCGGGACCAGGTCGGCGATGGTGTTGCTGCTGGAGGTGCGTTCGAAGCCGTCGACCCGGACCAGCGCGTCGGCGGCCGCCACCGTCTGGGTCAGGCCGCCGCCGGCGCCATTGGTCAGCGCGACCAGGCCGCCGTCGCCGCCGCTGGCGGAGATGGCGAGCGCCCCCCCCGAACCGGTCGAGGCCGCGCTGAATACCAGGTGTTGACCATCGTCGGCGGTGACCACGCTGGCGGTGACGCCCTTGCCGCCCGCCGCCCGGTTCACCGCCGAGGCGATGTCGGCCAGGGTCGCGTTGGCGCCGATGGCGACGTCCAGCGCATCGTCGGCGCCGGCGCCCCAGGCGATCCGCAGCGAGCCGCTGCCGACCGTGGCGTCCTTGGCGTACGCGCCCGAGGACAGCTTCTGCGCCGTGGCCAGGCGGACGACCTCCACGCTGTAGTCGCCGGGCACGGCCTTGGACGAGGCGCTCGCCGCGTAGCCGGCGCCCGTGCCGACCGTGGTCTTGTAGGACGGCGCATCGGCGGCCGAGGCCATCTTCTCCAGCGCCGACTGCAGCGAGGTCATGGCGCTCTTGACCTGGCCGATGGCCGACAGCTTGGCTGTCGCCGCGCTTCCGGCGCTGTTGATCCGGGTTTCGGTCGGGGTGCGCGTGGCCTGCACCAGCTGGGAGACCAGGGAGGGAATGTCCAGGCCGGAGCCGGATGCGGAAATCTGGTTCGCCATGTTGCCGTCCTCGCGTGGGCCCTTGCCGTCGTGCGGGGGTGCCTTTCAGGTCCTATCGGCCGACGCGCGCCGCCCTTGAGCGCGTGGTGGCCGGGTGTCGACCCCGGCACAGGCAAGTTCCGTGCCGCCGGCACCCGTGCCGGCCCGGAAACGGAAAAGCCCCTCCGTTGCGGGAGGGGCCTTCCGTGTTGCATGGAACCGCTCTGTGTTGCGGGGTCGCCGGCTTACTGCAGCAGGCTGAGCACGTTCTGCGGGACCGACTTGGCCTGGGCCAGCATCGCCGTACCGGCCTGCTGCAGGATCTGGGTGCGGGTCAGTTCCGCGGTTTCCTTCGCGTAGTCGGTGTCCTGGATGCGGCTGCGGGCGGCCGACAGGTTCTCCGAGCTGTTCTGCAGGTTGGAGATCACCGAGCTGAAGCGGTTCTGGATCGCACCGAGGTCGGCGCGGGCGGTGTTGACCGTCTGCAGCTGGGTGTCGATCGCGGTCAGCGCCGCGGTCGCGCCGGAGGCCGAGGAGATGTCCAGGGCGGCGACGGCGGTGGCCGTGGCGGTCATGTCGACGGTGCTGATGTCGATCTGGTTGTCCAAACCGGCGTCGGCGCCGACCTGGATGGTGAAGCTGGCGGTCGAGCCGTCGAGCAGCTTGGTGCCGTTGAAGCTGGAGTTGTTCTTGACGCGGGTGATTTCGTCGGACAGCTGCGTCACTTCCTTCTGCAGCGCGGCGCGGTCTTCGGCGCTGTTGGTGCCGTTGGCGGCCTGCACGGCCAGCTCGCGGATACGCTGCATGTTCTCGCCGATCGAGCTCAGCGCGCCTTCGGCGGTCTGGGCCAGCGAGATGCCGTCGTTGGCGTTGCGGGCGGCCACGTCCATGCCGCGGACCTGGGTGGTCATGCGCTGGCTGATCGCCAGGCCGGCCGCGTCGTCCTTGGCGCTGTTGATGCGCAGGCCCGAGGACAGGCGCTGGATGGTGGTCGCCAGGCTCGCGCTGTTGGTGGACAGGTTGCGCTGCGCGTTCAGCGACATCACGTTGGTGTTGATGACTTGTGCCATTTTGATTCTCCTAAGCGATTTATCCCGGCGGGAAGGTTTCAGAGCCTTGGCCGGAGCCTCCGCAGGGGGGTCATCAAGTTGACCGATGCCGCTGCTGGTTTGGATAACGGCGCTTTGTCAAGAAGCTTTAGCGGGTCCGGGTGAAATTTTTCGATTTACCCGGTTTTTCCGCTGCCGCCTGCCGCTGCGCCACCGTGGCGGTTCGCCCGCCGGTACCGGTAACGGCACCGGCATCGGGAAATTTAGTCCGGCTTGTCTGGCCAGGAGAAGGACACGGCAAAGGCTGGAGCGCCGGTGGTGGTCGGCTCCGGTCGGAGCCGCGGTGGGCCGGCGGTGTCGCGGCCGCATCGGCGGCACATCCCTGTGCCGACGATCCGGCGCGGACATCCCTGTCCGCTCCCGCGACACCCCCGGCCCACCGCGTCTTCGGAGCGCTTCGAAGTCGTCGCTTCGTTCTCGATGTAGGAGCCGATTCGTCGGCGACCCGAGGCCGTCGGCACAGCCGACGTCTTCATTGTTTTCGCGCCCGGTCGCCCATGAGGATGGGCTCCTACAGGGAGCGGCAAACGACGCGGTCATCGCGTGCCTGACAGACGAAGCCACAGCCATCCAGGTCGCCCGAGGACGTCGGGTCATGGGGCCCTTCATGTAGGAGCCGATTCATCGGCGACCCGACTCCGCCGGCACAGGCGACACCTTCATGAGTTCTGCGCCCGGTCGCCCATGAGGATGGGCTCCTACAGGGAGCGACAAACGACGCGGGTCGTCGCAGGCCTCCCAAACGAAGCGACAGCCATCCAGGTCGCCCGAGGACGCCGGCTCGTGAGGCTCTTCCATGTAGGAGCCGATTCATCGGCGACCCGAAGTAGTCGGCACAGGCGACGCCTTCATGGTTTTCGCGCCCGGTCGCCCATGAGGATGGGCTCCTACAGGAAGCGGCAACCGACGTGGGTCGTCGCAGGCCTACCGAACGAAGCGGCAACCATCCCGGCGGCCCCGACCGACGCCGAGGCTCCGGCTTCGGGCCGATCGGCGGGCACGCCCCGTCGCCAGCGGCACGTTCCGGAGCCGGTGCTTTCTTGGCTCACGCGCTGCGGCCCGTGCGGCCTTGCAGCCATGCCGGAGCGTGGCAACAAGGAAGAAGCGGAAGAACATCGCAGCGGACTGCGCCTTCCGATGCCGGATGCGGTCGAAGCCGCGTCAGCGCAGCAGGTTGAACAGCGACAGGCCCTGCATGCGGGTGAACACCGTCTGCGCGGTCTGCAGGGCGGTGCTTTCCAGCTGGAAGCGGGTGATCGCCTCGGCGTAGTCCAGGTCGCGAAGCTCGGAAAGCGTGCCCTGCACGGTCACGTCGTTGGCCTCGCGCACCGCGCCGGCGTCGTCGATCGCGGCCAGCTGCGCACCGCCGGCGGCGCGGGCGTCGATCATCTGTTCCGACGCGCGCGCCACGTCGCGCATCGCGGCCTGCAGCGCGTTCTGGCGCGCCGCCTGCCCGGCGAGCGAGGCGGGGCTGGACTCCAGCGTCCCGATCAGGTTCTGCAGGGTCGCGAACACGTCGCGCGTGCCGGCCGGACCGACGTCGAAGGCGTCGCCGGGCGCCGGCTGGCCGTCGATGGCGATGCGTACACCGCCGTGGGTGATGTCTTCGCCGGCGCTCCACGTGCCGCCGCCGACGGTGGCGCCCGTGCCATCGAGCACGTCGTAGGCGCCGGCGCCGGTGAACACGATGCGGTACGACTCGCCGTTCCAGGCACCGCCGCTGTCGCGGCCGTATCCGGCGATCACTCCGGTACCGGTGTTGGCGGCCTGCGCCGATGCGTCCATGGTGCCGTCGCCGGTGCGCACGCGCATGAAGATCTCGCTGCCCGGCGTGGCGTCCTTGACGAAGGTCTCCGGCGCGACCTCGACCCGGCGCTGGGTCTGGTCGCCGTGGTAGGCCACGCCGCCGCTGGTGCGGCTGAAGGGGGCCGCGTCGTCGGCGCTGCCGCCGAACAGGTAGCGTCCGCTGCCGTCGGTGCTGTTGGCCACGCTGAGCATGCCGTCGTAGATCGAGCGCAGTTCGGCGGCGATGGCCTGGCGGTCCTGGTCGGACAGGCTGCTGTTGTTGGCCTGGATCGCCAGTTCGTTGACCCGGATCATGTAGTCGCCGGCCTGGGCCAGGACGTTCTCCTGCAGGCCCAGCCGGTTGGCGACGGTGTTGGCGTTCTTGCCGAACCGTTCCAGCTCGGCCAGGGCGCGGTCCAGGCCGACCGCGGTGCCGGCGGCCACCGGGTCGTCCTTGGCCGTGACCAGCTTCTGCCCGGTCGCCAGCTGTTGCTGCAGGGTATTGAGCTGCTTCTGCCGGACCAGCATGCCCGACAGCGACTGGCCGTACATCATCCCGGTGGAAATGCGATCGGTCATCAGCGCACCGCGTTGAGGATGGACTGGAACATCGTGTCGGCCGTCGAGATGACCTGCGCCGCGGCCTGGTAGGCCTGCTGCAGCCTGAGCATGTTGGCCGCCTCTTCGTCGAGGTTGACCCCGGCGATCGAATCGCGCGCGGCCTGCGCCTCGTCGTGGATCACCTGCTGGGCGTCGGCCGAGTACTGGGCCTGGCGCGCGGCCGAGCCGACCTGGGTGGTCAGGCCGCCAAGCGCGCCGTTGAGGCTGACGGTGCCGCCGTTGAGCACCCGCGCATCGTCCAGGTTGGCCAGCAGCGCGGCGTTGCCGTTGTCGCCCGAACGCGCGGCGGTGCGCGCGATCCGGAACTGGTCGCCGGCGGCAGGCGCGCCGTCGAGGGTGACGCTCCAGCCGTTGGCGCTGATCGTCTGCCCGGGCGTGAACGGGTAGGGTCCGGTGCCGTCGATGGTGTACTGGCCGGCATCGATGAACTCGACCACCGCATCGTTCAACAGCGCCGGATCCCCGGCATCGTCGACCTTGAGCCCGGACAGCGCGCCGGTGCCGACGTTGTCCAGGTCGGCGCGGGCCGATACCGGGGTGGCGGCGGCGATGCGCGAGGGGTCGGTGATCGCCACGCCCATGCCCGCGGCCGCGCCGGCGGTGGGCTGGAGCAGGAAGCGGTCGCCGGCGGCCGGCGGCGGCGCGCTGGAGACGACCAGCGCGATGCCGCCTACGCTGAGCGGATCGGCGGCCGTGCCGGTACCGGTCATCGGCACCGCCACGCCGGTGTCGGCACGGGTCGCGGTCCAGGCGCTGCCGTCGAAGCGCAGCACCAGGTTCTGCCCGGTGAGCGCCCCGGTATCGGCGAGCGTGGCCTGCAGGCTGGCGCCGCTGGTGTTGCCGGCATGCCCGACGGCCGTCGGTGCCGGCAGCGAGAACAGGTCGCCGCCCATGTCGCCGTACAGGTCCATGCCGGCGCGGTGGCCGGCGTTGAACGTCTCGGCCATGCTGGCGGCCAGGCGCCCCAGTTCGGCGCGGGCCGGATCCAGCACGCTGGCACGGAACTCGGCCAGTCCGCCGATGCGCCCGCCCAGCGTGCGCTGGTCCAGCGCCACGGTGGTGCCCTGGGTGCTCAAGGCCAGCTGCAGGCGTTCCGGGCGGTAGGGATCGGCCACCGTGGTCGTGGTCGAGGCCTGGTTGCCGACCACCAGCGGCTGGCCGCCGGCGGTGAACACGTTGAGCATCCCCCCGTCCTGCGCGACCGCGGTGCCGCCGGTGTAGCCGACCAGTTCGCTGACCAGCTGGTCGCGCCGGTCCAGCAGGTCGGGCGAGGCCGCCGACAGGTTGCCGCCGATGGTGCCGTTGATCCGCGCGATCTCGGCGGCGAGCCGGTTGATCTCCAGGGAGCCGGCGACCAGGCCGTTGTTCACTTCCGAGTCCAGCGCCTGCAGCTGGCCGTCCAGCTGGCGGAAGCGGGTGGCCAGCGCGTCGGCCTGGGACAGCAGGTCCCCGCGCTCGGCGGTGCCGGCGGCATTGGACGACAGGGCGCTGACGGAGTCGAAGAAGCTCGACCACATGCCGGCGATGTTGGTGGCGTTGTCCGAGAACAGCTTGTCGACCCGGTTGGACAGGCCGGACAACTGCTGCAGCCGGGCCAGCTCGCCGCCGCTGTCGAGCAGTCGCGAGGTGGCCAGCTGGTCGGCGATGCGCTGGATGTCGCCGATCTTCACGCCGTTGCCGACGAAGCCGTAGCCGTAGTCGGTCGGGCTGCGGGTGGCGAACTCGGCGCGCTGGCGGCTGTAGCCCTCGGTGTTGACGTTGGCCACGTTGTGGCTGACGGTCGCCAGGGCGCGCTGGAAGGCGATCAGTGCGCCGGTACCGGTGGACAGGACGGACATCGGGGGTTACCTCCTGAAAGCGGCTGCGGAGCCGGCCACCACGCGCGCGGCGCCGGCGGCCGCCTCGGCGCCGGTGCGCGCGGCGATGCCGGCGATCGCATCGACCGCGCGGCCGATGGTCGGGCCGTTGGCGATCGCGGCGATCTTGGCCGCATAGGAAGGATCGGTCGCATAGCCGGCGTTCTGAAGGGCCTGGGCGAAGCGCCTGACGTCACCACCGGACTGCAGCGCCTGGCGGTAGCGCGGGTTGTTCTTCAGCATCCGCACGTAGTCGGCGAAGCTTTCGGCCGGCGAGGCATAGGCGCGGAACTCGGCTTTCTCGCTCACCCGCACGCCGTTGACGTACTCGTGGGTGCCGCTGCTGACCCGCTCGCCCTTCCAGCCGGTGGCCTTGATCCCGAACAGGTTGTGCGCGCTGTCGCCGTCGCCGCGCTGGATCTGCTTGCGGCCCCAGCCGGTCTCCAGCGCCGCCTGCGCGACCAGGGCGCGGGCGTCGACGCCGAGTTCGCGGGCCGCGGCCTGGGCGTGGTGCCAGATCTTGGCCACGAACTGTTCCGGGCTGCGCGGGGCGAAGCCGGCGGCGGCTTCGGTCGCGGCCGCGGCATCGGCGGCCGGCACCGCCGCGCCGGTGTCCTGCACCTGCGCACCGGCCATCAGCCGGGCGACCAGCGCGTCCAGCGGCGAGGCCTGCGCCGCGGCCGCAGGGCCCGGCTCGCGGCCGGCGATCACGTCCAGTGCGCGATCGATCTCGGGGGTCGAGCCGGCGTCCGCCAGGCCCGCGCTGGTCGCCGCGCCGGCCTGGCGTGCATAGGCCAGCGCCGCCGCCGCGGCGCGGGTCGGGCCCGCGGCCGGGCCGAGGCGGGTGTCGAGCGCGGGCGCGGCATCGGCGGGCAGTCCGGACTGGCGGCCGAGCTGGCGCGCGATCATCGGCGCCAGGCCCAGGCCCTTGCCGTCGGTCAGCGCCTTGGCCAGCTGCTGGTCGTACATGTCGCGGAAGGTCTGGTTCTCGCCGGGGAACAGCGAGTCGCCGAAGCTGGCATCGCGCATGCTCTTGACCAGCAGCTGCGCGAACTGGCCCTCGAGCTGGCGCGCGACATGGTCGATGCGCGCCGCGTCGGCCTTCTGCGGGCCGGCGGCCAGGTCGATCGGCGAGGGCGAGCCGATGCGCATCAGATCACTTCCAGCTCCGCGCGCAGCGCGCCGGCCTGGCGCAGCGCTTCCAGGATCGCGATCAGGTCGCCGGGGGCGGCGCCGACCTCGTTCACCGCGCGCACGATCTCGTCCAGGGTGGTGCCACCCTCGAACTTGAACATGCGGCTGCCTTCCTGCGAGGTGCTCACGGTGGAGGAGGGCGCGACCACGGTCTGGCCGCCGCCGAAGGCATTGGGCTGGCTGACATCGACCGATTCGGCGATGGTCACGGTGAGCGCGCCGTGGGCCACGGCCGCCGGCATCACCCGCACCTGCGAGCCGATCACGACCGTGCCCGTGCGTGCGTTGACGATGACCTTGGCCGGCGCAGAACCGGGCGTCAGCTCCAGGTTCTCGACCCGGGCCAGGAAGCCGATCCGCGCGCCGGGATCGGCCGGGGCCGCCACGGAAACGGTGACGCCGTCGACCGCGCGCGCGGCGCCGGCGCCGAACGCGTTGTTGAGCGCATCGACCATCCGCGAGACGGTGGTGAAATCGTTGCGATGCAGGTTCAGGGTGATGTCGCCGCCGCCGTCCAGCGCGCTCGGCACCGCGCGCTCGACCGTGGCGCCGTTGGGGACGCGGCCGACGCTGGGGATGTTCACCGACACCCGTGAACCGTCCTTGCCCTGCGCACCGAAGCCGCCGACCACCAGGTTGCCCTGGGCGATCGCGTAGACCTGGCCGTCGGCGCCCTTGAGCGGGGCCATCAGCAGCGAGCCGCCGCGCAGCGAGACCGCATTGCCGATCGAGGACACGGTGATGTCGATGGTCTGGCCGGGCTTGGCGAACGGCGGCAGCTCGGCATGGATCGCCACGGCGGCCACGTTCTTCAGCTGCGGGTTGACGTTGGCCGGGACGTTGACGCCCAGCTCGCCGAGCATGTTCTTCAGGCTCTGCACGGTGAACGGCGCCTGGCTGGTGCGGTCGCCGCTGTTGTCCAGGCCCACGACCAGGCCGTAGCCGACCAGCGCGTTGCCGCGCACGCCGCCGACCTGGGCTAGGTCCTTGATCCGCTCGGCGTGAGCTGCCGGCAGGAATCCGACCAGCAGCGCGAGCGCGCAAAACAGCGCGGGGATTTTCCTGTTGAATCCCCGCACATGGATGTGCGGGCTCTTGCGAGGGACTCGCATTTCGGGACGCGGGCTCTTGCGAAGGACTCGCATATACGGCCTCAGTACGGGTACAGGCGGGTGTTGAAGAACCGGCCCAGCCAGCCCATCGCATTGGACTGGGCGATGGCGCCGCGGCCGCCATAGACGATGCGCGCCTCGCCGACCTTGCTGGAGGGCACGGTGTTGTTCGGGGCGATGTCGGCCGGGCGCACGATGCCCTGGATCTGGACCAGCTCATCGCCCTGGTTCAGGCGCATGTTCTTCTGGCCCTGGACCACCAGGTTGCCGTTGGGCAGGCGCTGGATCACGGTGACGGTCACGCTGCCCTGGAGGCGGTTGCTCTGGCTGCTCTTGCCCTGGCCATCGAAATCGCGCTCGCCGCTGGCGGTCGCCGACAGGATGTCGCGGCCGTTGTAGGTGACCGGCGCGCCGAAGATCTCCGGCGCGGCGATGCCGATCTCGCTGTTCTTGGCCACCTGGGTGCTGGCGCTGGTCTGGGCAGTGGTCGATTCGACCAGGGTGATCGTGACCATGTCGCCGACGTCGCGGGCGACGCGGTCGGCATACAGCGACAGGCCGGGGCCTGCCTGGTAGATCGCGCCCGGGGTGGCCGCCGCGACCGGCGCGACGACCGGGACGATCGGCGCCATCGCCGGGTACGGCCGGACATCGCCGGCGGCGACGCAACCGCCCAGCAGCAGCACGGCGGGCAGGGCGGCGAGGGAAGGGGTCAGGCGCTTGTTCACGGTAGGTCTCCTGCGGCGCGGCGGGCGCGCGCGTCAGACGTTGGTGTTGAGGTAGCCGAGCATCGAGTCGGTGGTGGAGATGGCCTTGGCGTTCATTTCGTAGGCGCGCTGGGTCTCGATCATGCTCACCAGTTCCTCGACCACGTTGACGTTGCTGCCCTCCAGCGCGCCCTGCTCGAGCAGGCCCAGGCCGTTGAGGCCGGGCGTGCCGTTCTGCGCCGGGCCCGACGCGGTGGTTTCCACGTACAGGTTCTCGCCGCGGGCCTGCAGGCCGGCGGGGTTGATGAAGTCGGTCACGGTCAGCGAACCCACTTCCAGCGACTGGCCTTCACCGGCCATCTGCACGGTCACCGTGCCGTCGTTGCCGATGGTCAGCGACTGCGCGCCTTCGGGGATCTGGATGCCCGGCTGCACCGGGTAGCCGCTGCTGGTGACCAGTTCGCCCTGGGCGTTGACCTGGAAACTGCCGTCGCGGGTGTAGGCGGGGCTGCCGTCGGGCATCAGCACTTCGAAGAAGCCGCGGCCGTTGATCATCACGTCGAGCGAGCGCCCGGTCTGCTGCGGGTTGCCCTGCTGGAAGTCCTTGGAGGTGGAGACCACGCGCACGCCGGTGCCCAGCTGCAGGCCGGACGGGAGCTGGGTCTGCGCCGAGGTCGAGCCACCGGGCTGGCGCAGTTGCTGGTACAGCAGGTCTTCGAAGTTGGCGCGGTCGCGCTTGAAGCCGGTGGTGTTGGTGTTGGCCAGGTTGTTGGACACCACCGACATGCGCGTCTGCTGCGCGTCCAAGCCGGTCTTGGCGACCCAGAGTGCCTGATTCATGACGCGTGACCTCGATAAGGACGGATTGACGCCGGGGTAGATGCATGCGGCGTGCCAGAACGGCGGCAGCGCGGGGAGTGGGGGGCTGATCCGGGCGTGCACCATCCCGGCGGGGAGCCGCTCCCGGTGCACGCTAGGCAGAACAGATCGGCTCCGGTGGATGCCGCGCCGTTGCAGGGGTGGCGGAACAGCGTCGGCTCGGTGGGAGCCGCGCCGTTGCAGGGGTGGCGGAACAGCGTCGGCTCGGTGGGAGCCGCGCCGTTGCAGGGGTGGCGGAACAGCGTCGGCTCGGTGGGAGCCGCGCCGGGCCGGGGGTGTCGTGGCCGCTCGGGCGTACATCCCTGTACGCACTCGCTACCGCGGCCATCCATGGCCGCTGCCACGACACCCCCGACCCGACGCGTCTTCGGGATGCTTTGCGGTCGTCGCTTCGACCGCGGAGCCGTGCTGGCTCCTCACGCGGTGCCATCAGTACCGGTGCCGGCCTGGGGTTCCTGTAGGAGCCGGGGAGACCGGACATGCGTCCGTGGAAAGGCGCCCGCGACCCGACGCAGCCGGCACGGAGAGCGCCCACGGGGATCCGGCGCCCGTGTCGCCAGCAAGCTGTGCTCCTACGAAGCAGGTCGCCGACCCCATGCGTTCGCCGCCGGCGAAGCGCTGGCCCGCTCTCCAACCGAAGCTACGACCCGTAAGCCGCCCGAGGACGTCGTGGCCCGGGGGTATGGCGCCAGTGGCACATGGATGTGCCACGACCCGAGTACGGACAGGACGTCCGCCCGAGGGAGGCGCCATACCCCCGGGTCACGGCGGCCCCTTCCGGGACCGATGGTTTCGGCCTCTGGACGTCACCGCCCGTTCTGGGCCCGATGCTTCAGAACCCGGACGTCACCGCCGCTCCAGCACCGATGGTCGGCTTGCAGTTCACGGCCGCTCCAGGCCTGGTGGCTCCAGCTCGTACGTCCAGGCAGCCGCGGCTCAAGGTCGTGGCGGTAGCCGGCGCCACTCGCGCCGGTCACTACTAGTCAGCCTCAGCCGCCCAGCCTCAGCAGCGAATTGGCCGCCTGCGCGTTGTCGTCGCCGCGGCTGATCACCTTGACCTGCATCTCGAACTGGCGCTGCAGCTGGATCATCTGCACCAGCGCGCCCGCCGCATCGACGTTGCTCTGCTCGAGCGCGCCGGTGGCCATCACCGGACCGGCCGCCTGCGCCAGCGGCCGCTGCGGATCCGTATTGCGCATCAGCCCGTCCAGCCCGCGCGCGAGCCGGTCGGGCGTGGCCTCGACCACGCGCAGGCGGCCGACCATGGCCATCGTGTCGGCGCCTTCGCCCAGCGGCACGATCGAGATCGTGCCGTCCTGGCCGATCTCCAGCGCCTGGTGCGGGGGCAGGGTGACCGGGTTGCCCTGGTCGTCCACCAGCGGATGGCCGCCACCGGTGACCAGCTGGCCGTTCGGCGTGAGCGACAGGTTTCCGGCGCGGGTGTAGGCCTCGCCGCCGTCCGGGGACTGCACCGCCAGCCAGCGGTCGGCCTGCAGCGAGACGTCCAGCGGGTTGCCGGTCACCTGCTGGGCGCCGGCCAGGGCATTGAAGCCCTGGTCGATGTGCATGGCCGCCGTGCGCGAGGCATGGCCGGCGCCGCGCACCGGGAACGCCTCGGTGTTGGCGAGCGCGGCCTTGAAGCCGGCGGTATCGGCGTTGGCCAGGTTGTGCGAGACCGTGCCCTGCGCCTGCAGCGTGGCGCGGGCACCGGTCATGGCGATGTAGAGGGCCTTGTCCATGCGTCAGCTCCGTCCGCCGGATCCGCGTCAGCGGATGTTGATCACCGTCTGGGTGGCCTGGTCCTGGGTGGAGATCATCTGCGCGTTGGCCTGGAAGTTGCGCTGGGCCACGATCATGTTCACCAGCTGCTCGGTCAGGTCGACCGTGGACGACTCCAGCGCGCCGGCCTGGATCTGGCCGAAGTCCGAGCTGTCCGGCGCGCCGGTGCGCGGCGTGCCCGAGGCGTAGGTCGCGCCCCACTGGTTGTTGCCCTGCGACTGCAGGCCCTGCGGGTTGACGAAGTTGGTCAGCGCGACCTGGCCCAGGGCGACGTCGTCGCCGTTGGTGTAGCGGGCGAACACGACGCCGTCCTCGGCCACGCTGATCTCGCTGAGCTTGCCGGCCGCGTAGCCATCCTGGCGCACGTCGCGCAGGGCGAAGGTGCTGCCGTACTGCGTGCTGCCGCTCATGTCCAGGGTCATGTTCAGCACGCCGGCGCCGGTGGCCGGGGTGAACGGATCCATCGTGATCTGGCCGCTGGCCGGGCTGACCAGGGTGCCGCTGCCGGAGAACTGCAGCGTGGTCGGCGCGCCGACCGAGGTGCCGTCGACGTAGTTGTGCACCTGCCACTCGTTCGGGTTGGCGGTCTTGACGAAGTACGAGGTCTGCACGTGGCTCACGCCCAGCGAGTCGTACACGGTGACGCCGCCGCTGGAGGCGTTGTAGCTGTTCGGATCGGCCGGGTCGAACGGCGTGGTCACCGGCGGCGAGGCGTTGCCGGGCAGGGTGACCATCAGGTTGACCATGCCGGTCTGCGCCGGCGGGCTGTCGGTGGTCAGCAGCTGCAGGTCGCTCAGGCGGCCGACGTCGAAGCCTGCACCGCCGGCGTTGGGCGCGAACACCTGCAGGCGCGCGCCATCGGGCGTGACCACGTAGCCCTGGTTGTCGGTCTGGAAGTTGCCGGCGCGGGTGTACAGCGTGTTGCCGTTCTTGTTGACCGTGAAGAAGCCCTCGCCGTCGATGGCGAAGTCCAGGCTGCGCCCGGTCGGGTCGATGTTGCCCTGCGAGAACTGCTGGGCGACGTTGCTGACCTTCACGCCGGCGCCGATCGCGTTGCGCGACAGGCCGTAGGTCGTGTACGAGAACAGGTCGGCGAACTCGGCGCGCGATTCCTTGAACCCGGTGGTGTTGACGTTGGCGATGTTGTTGGCGGTGACGTTGAGGTCGGAATTGGCCGCGTTGATGCCGGACAGCGAGGTATTGAAGCTCATGGCGGACTCCTGCGTGAGTCTTGCGTGTCGTTCGGATGGATGGCTCAGCTGACGCGGAGCACGTAATCGAGCGGGACGGTGCCCAGCCCGGGCAGGTCCAGGTACAACCCGTCGCTGCCGACGGTGACGCTGTCGACGGTGCCCTTGACGTAGGTGTCGACCTTCCCGGTCGTGCCGTCGGCGGCGGCATGGCTGGCGCTCACGCCGTAGCTGCCGGGGGGCAGCCGTTCGCCCAGCGCGTCGGTGCCGTCCCAGTCGAACGCCACTTCGCCGGCCTTGGAGGCGGCGACGCTGAACTCGTGGACCTTCTGGCCGTTGGCGTCGGAGATGGTGAAGGTCACGGTGCCCGCGCCCGGTGCGGCGACCACGCCGCTGGCCCCGCCCTCGGCGCCAAGCGCCAGCTTCGACGACGGCACCAGCACCTGGTGCCCGACCAGCGCCGCGCCGCGCAGCACCTGGTCGTTGCCCAGCGCGCTGGAGAAGTTCTGCACCTGGCTGTTGAGGTCCTGGATGCCCTGGACCGTGGAGAACTGCGCCAGCTGGCCGAGGAAGGCGCTGTTCTCCATCGGCTTGAGCGGATCCTGGTGTTGCAGCTGTTCGGTCATCAGGCGCAGGAAATCGGCCTGGCCCAGCGACTCTTCCTTCTTGGGGGCGGAACTTCCGCCCGCGCCGGACAGGCCCAGGCTGGAGTAGATGTCGGAAGCGATCGTGCTCATGTGCGGGTTCCTCAGCGGCCCATGGTCAGGGTGGCCAGGGCCAGTTCCTTGGCGGTGGTGATCACCTCGACCCCGGCCTGGTAGCTGCGCGAGGCCGAGATCAGGTTGACCATCTGCGCCACCGGATCCACGTCCGGCGAGAACACGTAGCCGTCGGCGTCGGCCAGCGGGTGGCCCGGTTCGTAGCGGCGCACCGGCGGCGCCTCGCTCTGCGCGATCTCGCGCACGCGCACGCCGGTCAGCGCCGGGTCGGTGCCGCTGGCCTGGGCCTGGAACACCGGCTCCAGCGGCTTGTAGACCGCCTCGGGCGAGCCGGCCACCGAATCGGCGTTGGCCAGGTTGCTGGCGATCGTGCTCAGGCGCACCGACTGCGCCTGCAGCGCGGATCCGGCGATGTCGAATATCGGCAGGTTGCTCATGGCGGCATGCTCTCCGTGGTCCGGACTACTGGCCGGTGATCGCGGTGAGCAGGGTGCGCACCTTGGATTCGAGGAAGCTCAGCGACGCGCGGTACTCCAGCGCGGCGCGGCCGTAGGCGGCACGCTCGGCATCCGGGTCGACGGTGTTGCCGTCGAGGCTGGGCTGGCTGGCCTGGCGGGCGAAATGGAACGGCGCCTGGCCGGTGGCGATCGCGTCGGACAGGTGGCCCTCGCGGGTCGCGGCCAGGCCGGTGCCGGGCAGGCCTTCGCGCTGCAGCCGCGCCGCGTCCAGGGCGGCATTGAAGTCGATGTCCTGGGCCCGGTAGCCGGGGGTGTCGGCATTGGCCAGGTTGCTGGCGATCAGCTTCATCCGCTGCTCGCGCAACGGCAGGGCATCGGCGTGGAGCCCCATGTAGGACGTGATCGGGTTGGACATGCTGCCTCCGGACGGACCGTTGCCGTCACACAGGCAAGCGGCGTGCCAGAAGCCGCGGCGGGAGCGCCGTCAGGCGGCGCGGGCGACCTGCTGCAGGCGCGCCAGGACGTGTTCGGCCAGCTCGTGCGGGCTGTACTTGGCCACGAACGCGTTGGCGCCCACCCGCTCGACCATCGCGTTGTTGAACACCCCCGACAGCGAGGTGTGCAGCAGCACGTAGAGTCCGGCCAGGCCGGGGTGGCGACGGATTTCCGTCGTCAGGGTGTAGCCGTCCATCGCCGGCATCTCGATGTCGGAGATGACCATGGCGTAGCGCTGGGCCGGGTTCTCGCCGCCGGCGTGCACCTGCAGGAGGTGGTCCAGCGCCTGGCGGCCGTCGGACAGCAGGGTGACGCCGACCCCCAGCTGGTCCAGCACGCTGCGGATCTGCTGCCGGGCCACGCGCGAGTCGTCCACCACCAGCACCTGCAGCGGCGGGCTGCCGGCGGGCAGGGCCATCGCCGGGTCCAGGGTCGCGTCCATCCGCGCCTGGGTGATGTCGGCCAGCACGCTTTCGACGTCGATCACCTGGATCAGCGCGTCCTGGAAGCGGGTGACCGCGGTCAGGTAGCTGCTCTGCGAGCCCAGGTCCGGCGGCGGGTGGATGTCCTCCACCGCGATGTTGACGATCCGCTCCACGTCGCTGACCAGGAAGCCCTGGACCGAACGGTTGAACTCGGTGACCACCAGGTAGTGGGTGCCGTCGCTCACCGCGGCCGGATCGTGCTCGGGATGGCCGATCGCCTGGCCCAGGTCCAGCACCGGCACCGAGCGCCCGCGCACGTCGGCCACGCCGGCGAACTGCGCCGGCAGGCCCGGCAGCTGGAACAGCGGCGGCCGGCGCAGGACCTCCTGCACCTTGAACACGTTCACCCCGAACAGCTGCCGGCCGCCGAGCCGGAACAGCAGCAGCGCCAGGCGGTTGTGGCCGGCCAGCCGGGTGCGCTGGTCGATGCGGTTGAGCAGGTTGTGCGACATGCCCCCGGTATCGGCGCTGGCCGGCGAGGCTTGAGCGCGGCCGCGGCACGGTGCTTGCATGGGCCCCGCCCAGTTTCCACCGGCGAGGCCGCCATGCTCCTGCTGCGCCCCATGCTCATGTTCCTGCTCGCGCTGCCGATGACGGTGGCGCTGGCCGCGACCGGCTTCGAGCCGGTGGAATCGATCCGCGCGGCCGCGCTGCAGGCGGTACCCGGGGGACAGGCGGAAGCCAGCCTGGACCCCGCGTTGCGCATGCCGGCCTGCGGCCAGGCGCTCGAGGCCCGGCAGGCGACGGCCGGAACGGTCGAAGTGTCCTGTCCGCAAGGCTGGCGGCTGTTCGTGCCGGTGAAGGTACGGCGCAGCCAGCCGGTGGTGGTTCTGGTCCGGGGCGTGGCCGCGGGCGAGGCGATCCCGGCCGATGCGGTGGCCACCGAGGCGCGCGACACCTCGCGCATCGCCGGTGCGGCGCTGGCCGACGTGGCCCAGGCCGCCGGCCAGGTCGCGCGGCGGACATTGCCGGCAGGCACCGTCCTGTCGGCCGGCGACCTGGCCGCGCCACGGCTGGTCCGCCGCGGCGACGCGGTGGCGCTGGTATCGCGGCGCGGCGGGGTGGAGGTCCGGGTATCCGGACGCGCCCTCGGCGATGCCGGCGAGAACGAGCGGGTCGCGGTGGAGAACCTATCCACCCGCCGCGTCCTGCAGGGCCGGGTCGGGCCGGGTGGGGACGTCGTCGTCAGCCGCTGAACCGACCTGCGAAAAAATTTCCGGAACGGCCCTAAAGTTCCCTCCCGACCCAGCCGATACCCCGGCGTACCCCGTAAAGGACTCATCGCCATGAGCCACAAGATCGAAGGCACCCCGCCCCCCGCCGTGCGCAGCACCGGCCCCGTGGGCGGCCGCGTCGCCCCCGCCGGCGCCGATCGCTCGTCCCCGGTCGAAGCCGCCCAGGCCGGCGACAGCCTGCGCCTGACCGGCGAAGCGACCAGCCTGCAGGCCCTGCAGCGCGAACTGTCGACCGCCCCGGCCATCGACCAGGCCCGCGTGGCCGAGGTCAGGCAGGCGCTGGAGTCGGGCAGCTACCGCATCGACCCGGCGAAGATCGCCGAGCGCATGCTGGACCTGGACAAGCAGCTGGGCGGCTGATCCATGGACGCCGTCGCCAGCGACGAAGCGCTCGACCGGCTCGCCGCCGCGCTGGCCGACGAGCGCCGCGCACTGCTCGAACACGACATCGAGCTGCTGGTGCGGTCGACCCGCGACAAGCTCGAATCGCTGCGCCACCTCGAGGCCGACCTCCCCAGCGGGCGTGGCGAGCGGCTGGCCGAGCTGGCCGAGGCCAACCGCAGCAATGGCGCGCTGCTGGCCCGCCGCCGGCGCGAGGTGAACTGGGCGCTGCGCCACCTCGGTCGCGCCGAGAGCGCCCCGGCCTACGATGCCCAGGGCCAGGCCCAGCAGCTGCAGCCGCGCCGCGACCTCGCCGTCGCCTGAACCCGGCCGCCGCGCGCGCCCGCAGTACGCAGCAGGCACCGGCTAGAATCGCCCTCCAGAACCGGATGCCGCCGGAGCGCGTGCCATCGCCGTGACCAACACACCTGCAGCCACCGTCCTGCCCTCCCTGCAGACCATCCAGGGGCTGGCCGGGCGCATGTTCGAGGGCATCCTGCTGTACGACGGTGCCAGCCGGCTGGTCTACGCCAACGCCGCCGCGCACAGGCTGTGCGGGGAATGCTATCCGCGCGACCTGTCCAGCGGCCTGACCCTGCAGCAGCTGCTGCCCGGCGACGCCCTGGCGCAGGCACGCGCGGAGGGCCGCTGGAGCGGCCACCTGTCCTTCGGCGGCGACGCGATCCTGATGGTGCACGTCTACTTCGGCGCCGAGCATGGCGAGCACTTCCTGGTGCTGATGCAGGACCTGCGGCAGGTCCGCTTCCACGACCAGGAACTGCTGCGCCGGCACGCCGAGCTCAACGTGCGCCTGACCGCCGCGCAGGAGAAGCTGCTGCAATCGGAGAAGCTGGCCTCGATCGGCCAGCTGGCCGCCGGCGTGGCGCACGAGATCAACAACCCGATCGGCTACGTCCACTCGAACCTGGGCAGCCTGCAGGAGTACCTGCACAGCCTGTTCGCGCTGATCGAGGCCTACGAACGCGCGCTGCGCTCGCCCGATCCGCGCGCGATGATCCCGGAGATCGACCAGACCCGCGCCCGCCTGGACATCGATTTCATCAGCCGCGACCTGCCGCAGCTGATGACCGAATCGCGCGAGGGCATCGAACGGGTCACGCGGATCGTGCGCGACCTGAAGGACTTCTCGCGCAGCGAGCGCGACGAGTCGTGGAAGCTGGTGGACCTGCACGCCGGCCTGGAGTCGACCCTCAACATCATCTGGAACGAGCTCAAGTACAAGACCACGCTGGAGAAGCACTACGGCACGCTGCCGCCGGTGGAATGCCTGCCGTCCGAGCTCAACCAGGTGTTCATGAACATCCTGATCAATGCCGGCCAGGCGATCGGCGAGCGCGGCACGATCCGCGTGCAGACCGGCCACGACGGCGACCATGTGTGGGTGGAGATCGCCGACAGCGGGCCCGGGATCCCGCCGGAGGCGCAGGCCCGCATCTTCGATCCGTTCTTCACCACCAAGCCGGTGGGCAAGGGCACGGGGCTGGGCCTGTCGATCTCCTACGGCATCGTCGCCAAGCACCACGGCCGGATCGACGTGGACAGCCGCATCGGCGAGGGCTCGCGCTTCCGCATCGTGCTGCCGGTGCGGCAGCCGCAGGCCACGGTCGAGGCGGTCTAGGACCGGCGCCCACCCGGGGCTAGGGCGGGCCGGCCAGGGGCTGGCGTTCGCGGTGCGTGCGGAAGGCCTGGCGGATGTGCTCGCGCAGCTCGTCGTCGTTCCACGGCTTGGTCAGGAAGCGGTAGATCGCGCCGCGGTTGATCGCGTCGGTCACCGTGGCCAGGTCGGTGTAGCCGGACAGGACCATGCGCACGGTATCGGGGTAGAGCATCTTCACCCGGCCCAGGAATTCGGTGCCGCTCATGTCCGACATGCGCTGGTCGGACAGGATCACCTGGACCTCGTTGGTCGCCAGCAGGTCGAACGCATCGCGCACGTTGCCCGCCGCCAGGATCCGGTAGCCGTCGCGGCGGAACAGGCGCACCAGCGAGCGCAGCACGTTCTCCTCGTCGTCGACCAGCAGCAGGGTCTGGTCCTGCTTGCTGGCCGCGAACAGCTCCGGGCGCAGGTAGCGGCGGCGCAGGGTGGTGCTGGCCATGTCGGCGGGCATCGGCTCGCCGAACAGGTAGCCCTGGAACATGTCGCAGTCGCTGCGGCGCAGGTAGCCCAGCTGGGCCTCGGTCTCCACGCCGTTGGCCACGACCTTCATGTTGAGCTGGTGGCCCATGGCGATGATCGCGCGCACGATCGCCGCCTCGCGCTCGCCGGCGGGCGAGCTGCGGATGAAGCTGCGGTCGATCTTCAGCTTGTCGACCGGGTAGCGCACCAGCGAGCTGAGGCTCGAGTCGCCGGTGCCGAAGTTGTCCAGGGCCAGGCCCACGCCTTCGCGGCGCAGCGCCACCAGGCCCTCGTACACCGGGGTGACGTTGGCCGCCAGCGCGCTCTCGTTGATCTCCAGCACCAGCGACTCCGGCGGCACCCCGGCGCGCATCAGCAGCGCCAGCACCTCGTCGGGGAAGCCGGGCCGCTGCAACTGCAGCGTCGATACGTTCACCGTGACGAACAGGTCGTCGAATCCCGATTCGCGCCACTGCCTTACCTGCTCGATCGCGTTCTCCAGCACCCAGCCGCCGATCTGCACGATCACGCCCAGGCGCTCGGCGGTCGGCATGAACCGCTCCGGCACCAGCATGCCCAGGCTCGGCGACTGCCAGCGCAGCAACGCCTCCATGCCGATCACGCGGCCGTCGCGGGCGCTGATTTCCGGCTGGAACCTCAGCCGCAGCTCGCCGTTCGGGACCGCGTCGACGATCTGCCGCGCGATCACGCTCTCGTTGTGGACGTTCTGCAGGCTCTGGCCGCCGTAGAACTGGATCCGCTCGTCGCTGTGGCCGACCTGGCGCGCGGCGATCTCCGCGTGGCGCAGCAGGGTGTCCGCGTCCTGGCCGTGCTCCGGGCAGCAGCTCACGCCCAGCTTGACCGTCAGGAACAGGGTGTAGGGCAGGACGCTCAGCGGTTGTTCGGCCTCGCGCTGCAGGTCCCGGGCCAGGTCGCTCGCGTCCGGACCGCCGGCGGGCAACGGGATCGCCGCCACGAATTCGTCGCTGCCGTGCCGCCACAGGTGGCCGCGGCCGTGCAGCCAGGCCTCGAGCCGGCGCGCGAGCAGGTCCAGGGCCAGGTCGCCGACGGCCACGCTCATGTTCTCGTTGACCGAGGCGAAATGGTCGATGTCCAGGTGGACCACCATCAGCCGCGGGCCACCGGCGATCGCGTCCTCGACCAGGCGCTGCAGCACCGGGTGCCCGGCCCCGAGGCGGGCGGGCCCGGGCGTGGCGGACGGGGCGGGGTAGGGAAGGTGGCCGGACATCCAGGCGTCAGTCCGCGAGCTGCTGGTCGTACGGCAGGTCGAGTTCGATCCGGGTGCCGCGCCCGGGCAGGGCGTCGATGCGCAACTGCCCGCCCACGCCCTGCGCGCGCTCGCGCATGATCACCAGCCCCAGACCCTGCGCCTGGGACGGCTCGAACCCGCGTCCGTCGTCCTCGATGCGCAGGTGGAGCCAGGCGCCGTCCACGTCGGCCAGGGCCACGCCGACATTGCGCGCGCCGGCGTGGCGCATCACGTTGGTCAGCCCCTCCTGCGCGATCCGGAAGCAGGCCTGCTCGACTTCCCGATGCGGACGCTGGCGCAGCGGCTGGATGTCCAGCCGCAGGTGCACCGGCGAGTTGCGCAGGAGCACGCCGGCATGCCAGCGCAGCGCCGCCTCCAGGCCGAGCGCGTCCAGTTGCGGCGGGCGCAGCAGGGTGGAGAGGTTGCGCAGCTTGTCCAGCGTCGCGTCGGCCAGTCCGGCGAGCGCCTGCAGGTCCTCGAGCCGGCGGGCGCCGTCCTCCTCGCCCATGGCCGCGTGCGCGGACAGCTTCATCGCGGTGATCGCCTGGCCGATGTCGTCGTGCAGCTCGCGCGAGATCGCCCGGCGCTCGTCCTCCTGGGCGGTGAACAGCTGGCGGCCCATGGCCTGCAGTTCCTGGTTGCTGGCGGCCAGCGCGATGCGCATGCGCTCGGGCTCGCTCAGGTCCCGCACCACCAGCAGCTTGCAGTCCTGCCCGCCGTAGCGCGCGTTGCTGCAGGAAACCGATACCCGGAAGCAGCTGCCGTCGCCGCGGCGCATCCGTGGCGAGGGTTCGCTGCCGGTGCCGGCCTGCATGTAGTCGCGCAGCGCCGGCAGGTCCTCTTCCAGGACCAGCGACGAAAGCGGCTCACCGAGCAGCATCTCGGTGCGGCGCCCGAACAGGCCTGCGCAGGCGGGGTTGGCGTAGATCACGTGCTCGGCCGACAGCAGCATCACCCCGTCGGGCAGGATCCGCATCAGCTCGGCGAACTGCTGCTCGCGCTCGCCGAGCAGGCGCCGCGTCTGCTGCTCTTCGGTCACGTCTTGGGCGGTGCCGCGCAGGATCCAGCGGCGGTCCTCCTCGACCCGCTGCACGCGCACGCGCAGCAGGCGCTCCTGGCCGCCCGCGCCGAGGAACGGCAGCAGCACGTCCATCTTCTGCAGCTGCCCCGCGCCCAGCTCGTCGAGCATGTGTTCGAGCCGCGACTGGGTATCGGCGTTGGCCGCGACCAGCACCTCCTCCAGGGCCCGGGGCCGGTCGTCGTCGCCGGCCTGGTCGACCAGGCGCAGCAGGATCGGGCTGAAATGGCCGCGCCGGGTCCGTGCGTCGACCTCGAACGAGCCCAGGCGCGCCAGCCGCTGCGCCTCCTGCAGGCGGGACATGGCGTGTTCGCGCGAGCGCTGCGACTGCAGCTCGGCGGTGCGGTCGTGCATCACGATCAGGCGGATGCGCTGGCCATCGGACAGGACCAGTTCCGAACTGCGCATCTCCACGTCGCGGAAGCTGCCATCGCTGGTGCGCAGGCGATCGATGCGCGCGCAGGGCTGGCCCGGCGCGGCCCGGATCGCGGCGATCCCCTCTTCGAAGTGGCCGCGGCTTTCGGCCGGCCAGAGCATGTGCAGTTCCATGCCGCGCAGCTCGCCGCGGGACCAGCCCAGGAATTCGCTCGCCGCCGGATTGGCGTCCACGATCCGCAGCGACTCCGGATCGTAGGTCCACATCGGGCTGGTGTTGCACTCGAACATCTCGCGGTAGCGCGCTTCCGAGTCGGTGATCCGGCGCTGGGCCTCCAGCAGGCGCTCCACCAGTGGCCGCAGCAGCAGGTAGAGCAGCACGCCGGTGCCGACCATGTAGGCCACGCCCTTCCACATCTGCCAGCGGGTGATGGCCGCGGCGTCGTCGAACAGCGCGGCGGTGAGCTGGTCGCTGAACAGGATCCAGCAGATCCCCAGCAGGACGTACAGCAGCGGGATGCGCCAGACCAGGGCACGCGCCCGCGGCACGACCACCGGCCGCGCGGCGTCGCCTTCCATCGCTTCGTCCTGCTGCCGCATCCAATCCCCCTCTGCCTTGCCGGGCAAGCATATCAGTGCGCCAAGCGGTCACGTCGCAGGCCAGCCGCTCAAAAAACGCGGGCGTCGGCCGCTACCTGCATGACGGCCCGCTGCGGGCGATTGCATGGAGTGCTGGCGTGGATTCAGGGGCGATCGCGAGCCTGATGCAGCACCCGATCGAGAGTGCGCTTCTGGTGCTGGACCGCGACGGCATGCCGCTGGCCGCCAATCCGGCCGCGCAGGCGCTCGGCCTGCAGGCATCGGCCGCGCGCTACGCGCCGGTGCTGCGCGACCTGCGCGAGCTCCTCGCCGACGGCCGCCTGCAGGCGGTGGCCTGCAGCCTGCCCGGGCCGCAGCGCCGGCTCGACGGCTGGCTGCGGGCGGTGCGGGCGCCGGAGGGCGGCGTGCTCGCCTACACCCTGGGGATTCCCGACCCGGAGGATTCCGGCCGCTGGCAGGTGGCGCTGGACAGCGCCGGGCACGGACTGTGGGACTGGGACATCGCCGCCAACCGCATCTTCCGCTCCGAGAGCTGGCTGGCGATGCTCGGCTACACCGCCGACGACGTTCCCGACGCGAACCTGGAATCGGCGCTGGCCCTGGTCCATCCGGACGACATCGAGCGGGTGCGGGCCGCGGTACGCGCGCACCTGGACGGCCACAGCCCCATGTACGCCGGCGAACACCGGGTACGCCACGCCGACGGCAGCTGGCGCTGGGTCCGCGACAGCGGCCGGGTGGTGTCCTGGTCGGCCGACGGCCGGCCGCTGCGGATGGTCGGCACGCACACCGCCATCGACGCGCAGAAGCAGCTCGAGGGCGAGCTGCGCAAGCAGCAGGCGCTGCTCGAGGAGATCCAGCGGCTGGCAGCGATGGTGCCCTGGTCCTGGGATCCGGAGACCGACACCGGCTGGTGGCCCGATGACCTCTATCGCCTGACCGGCCACCCGCGCCAGGAGGGCGATTCGGCGCGCGCCTGGCTGCGGCGGATGCCGCGGCCCGCCGCCAGCGCGCTGCGCCGGGCCTGGCGCCGCATGCGTCGCGATGGCCAGCCGGTGCAGTTCGACCTGGTGCTCGACGGCCCGCAAGGCGAGCCGCTGCAGGTCCTGGCCTGGGCCCGGCCGGAGCTCGACGCCGGCGGCCACATCGTGCGCGTACTCGGGCAGCTGCAGGACGTGACCGGCCAGCGCCGCGCCGATGCGCTGCTGCGCTGGCGCACCGAGCTGCTCGACCGGGTGTCATCGCTGGGCCACATCGGCGGATGCGAGATCGAGCCGGTCAGCCGGCGGGTGCAGTGGACCGAGGAGTGCTACCGGATCCACGGCATGCCGCACGGCCCGCTCACTCTGGACGATGCGCTGGCGCTGTACACCCGCGACTCGCGCGAGGCGTTCGAGGGCGCGCTGCGCCGGCTGGCCGCCGGCGGCGCGCCCGAGCAGCTGGAGCTGTGCTTCTACCGCCACAGCGGCCAGCGCGTCTGGGTGCAGGTGATGGTGGAGATGGACCGGCGCGAGGGCATGGTGCCGCGGCTGGTCGCCCTGTACCGGGACATCACCCGCGAGCGCGAGACCAGCGAGCGGATCGAACTGCTGTCCCACTACGACCTGTTGACCGGCCTTCCCAACCGCTTCCTGCTGCGTGCGCAGACCGAGGAGGCGATCCTCGCCAGCCATGACCGCGCCGGCAGCGGCCTGGCGCTGCTGCTGCTGGACCTGGACGGCTTCAAGGGCATCAACGATTCCTTCGGCCACGCCGCCGGCGACGCCATGCTCAAGGCCGCGGCGGGGCGCATGCACCACGCGCTGGGCAGCGGCGAGCTGTTCGGGCGGCTGGGTGGCGACGAGTTCCTGGTGGTGATGCGCGGCCCGGCCGATCCGGCGATGGCCGAGGACCTGGCGCGGCGGTTGATCGCGGTGCTGGCCGAACCATTGGCGTTCGGCAGCGAACAGCTCAAGGTCGGCGCCAGCGTGGGCATCGCCCTGCTCGGTCGCGACGGGCACGCGTTCGACGACCTGCTGCGCGCGGCCCACGCCGCCCTGCACGCGGCGCGCGAGCAGGGCCGCAACAGTTGCCAGCTGCACAACGAGGACATCCAGCGGCACGCCCGTCGCCGCCTCGAGATCGAGCACTCCCTGCGCGGTGCGCTGGAGCGCGAGGAATTCAGCCTGGTCTACCAGCCTCAGGTCAGCCTGCGCGACGGCCAGGCGCCGGGCGTGGAAGCCCTGTTGCGCTGGCACAGGCCGGCCGGCGCCTGCCATCCCGGGGAGTTCATTCCCGTCGCCGAGCAGTGCGGCGAGATCGTCCGCCTCGGCGACTGGGTGATCGCGCAGGCCTGCCGCCAGGCGGTGGCCTGGCACGCCGCCGGGCTGGACTTCGGCCGGATCGCGGTCAACGTCTCGGGCGTGCAGCTGCGCGACCGCGGCTTCGCCGAACGCGTGGTGACGCTGTGCCAGCGCGCCGGCTGGCCCCCGGGCCGGCTGGAGCTGGAGCTGACCGAATCAGCGCTGATCGTCGACAGCGACAGCCTGCGCCACTGCTTCTCGGTCTTCGAACGCCACGGCGTGCAACTGGCGGTGGACGACTTCGGCACCGGCTTCTCCAACCTGCAGTACCTGAACCGGTTCCCGGTCCAGCGCCTGAAGATCGACCGCAGCTTCGTCACCGACATGCTGCGCGATGCCAATGCCGGCGAAGTCACCCAGGCGATCATCCACCTCGGCCATGCGCTGGGCATGCGGGTGGTCGCCGAGGGCGTGGAGACGCTGGAGGAGCAGGCGCAGCTGGCGCGCTGGGGCTGCGACGAGATCCAGGGCTACCTCTACACCCGGCCGCTGCCGCCGCGCGAGCTGGCGCAATGGCTGCGCCAGCTGTCCATCGAGCCGCTGTCGGGCGCCTGGATCCCGGGACTGGCCGGCCGCAACCTCTGACGGTGCCACACGCCGGCAAGCGCCGGCACCGCCGCCATCGCCAGCGGCCCTGGCCACCGTCGCACCGCAACGGCCAAACGCCATTGTCGCCGCCGTGCGCCCGGCGGCGCCGCAGCGGCGGCGGTGCGCAGCATCGCGGGCACGCTTGCCGAAGTCGGCGGACACGCCGTACACCATGCCTGGACCGCGGTGCGCGCAGCGACGCCACGCGGAGCCGTAGCCTGACGAGGTGACCGATGGGCAGGCGAGGGCGGCGTGCCGCTCTTTCCATGGTGCGCCCGAACCTGTCCGCGGCCGTGGGTGCTTTCGATCGTCCCGGAGACCGTTCCGACGGGGCGGGAAGTGGGCGTTGCAGTTCAAGGCCTGGATCGCGCGCCCGCCTCGACGGGCGCGGGACGCCTGGCGCCGTGCGGTCAGCCAGGTGCGCATGCGCTGCCGGCGGTGCTCCATCCCACCAGGGACGCGTGCCCGGGCTGCAGCTACGCCGGAGCCGGTCCGCTCAGCGCGGCGGCGTACCCAGGTCCCAGTGGATGCACGCCAGCAGGGTGTCGTCCTGCTCGTACCCGGCGCCGGCCAGGGGCCGGGCGGCCGACAGCTCCTGTATCGCGAGCTGTTCCAGGCGCGCGAGGGCGACCTTGTCCACCGGCTTGCCGGGGTGGGCGGTGGACGTGTCCGCCGCCTGCCGCGCCGTTGCCAGCTGATCCTCGTCCATGACGGCCTCGCTGCGGATACAGGCGAAGGCCCCGGCGTGCGGCCGGGGCCTGGAAGCGGTCCATCCGGACCGCGACGGCATCACCGCCGGTGCAGTGCTCAGAACAGCTCGACCGTACCGGCGCCCATGGTCTGCTGTGCGACCGGCTTGTGCGGCGGCGCTTCCCATTCGCCGCGCAGGTCGCGCAGGCGCTGGCCCAGGCGTTGCAGGGCGCGCAGCACGTCTTCGTCGCCGGCGCCGTTGCTGCGGTGGAGCAGGTCCTGCAGGGCCAGGGCTTCGCGGTTGATCGCGTCGAGCCGGTCCAGGTGCACGTGCGCTCCGCCCAGGGCCTGGGTGGCGATGTCCTCGAACTGCAGGGCGCGCACGGCCTCGGCGACGGAGCCGTCGATGGCGCGGCCGCACTCGGAGATCTCGCGCATGCCGTCGCCCAGGGAACTGTTGATCGCGGCCACGTTCTGCAGCATCTGCGCGGCCTCGGCACGCGCTTCGCGCGAGCGGTCCAGGTCGCGGGAGGCCATCTGGGTGACGGTCTCGCGCACCTTGGCGATGGCGTCCTTGGAGCTGTGCGCCAGCTTGCGGATCTGTTCGTTGAAGGTGGTCGAGCGTTCCGACAGGTTGCGCACCTCGTCGGCGACCACCGCGAAGCCGCGACCGGCCTCGCCGGCCCGGGCCGCCTCGATGGCCGCGTTCAGCGCCAGCAGGTTGGTCTGGTCGGCGATCGACTTGACGTCCTCCAGCAGGGCGAAGATGCCGTCCAGGTGCTGGGCCATCTGGTCGATGTGCTGCACGGTGACCGTGCTCTGGCCGGCGACCTGTTCCAGCGCCTCCACCAGCTGCTCCATGCGCGAGCTGGCGTGCTGGGCGAAGCGGGCCACGTCGACCCCGCCGCTGCCGTCCTGGTCGGCGATGATCCGGGCCATGGCCGTACCCTGCTGGCGCGACTTGCGGTTCATCGCGTCGAAGCTGGCGCCGAGCCCGGCGACGGCCTGCCGGATCAGGTCGCGGGCACGCTCGACTTCCTGGCGCGAACCATCGATCTCCTTGCCGACGAAGCTGCGCAGCTCGGCGAGCAGTTGTTCCTGCTCGCGCATCACGCGCTGGTGCTCCGGCGATTGCGTCGCCAGTCCGCTGCCGCGCAGCAGCAGCCAGGCGGCGAAGCCGAACCAGCTCAGGGTGAGCGTGGTGAGGATCGCCCAGCGTACCGGTGTCGGCCAGTCAAGGCCGAAGGCAAGGGGGGCGAGGAGGGTCAGCGCCAGCGGCGCGGCCATACGGATTAGCAAGCGGGAGTCCATGGGCGATCTCTGCGGAACCACGTGAGCAGTATCGGCCGCCCACCCGGTGCCTTTAGCCGACTTGCCGCCCGGTGTTGGACGCACCACGCCGGTCCATGGCTTGTGTCGCCGCGCAAGCGCCGCAGCAGGGGACGCCGCTCAGCGCAGGTGCCGGGCCACCGACTCGACCATCGCCCGGCGCGCGAACAGGAACTGCCACTGGCTGCCGCCCAGCTGCCGCCAGAGCAGGGCCGAACGCACCGCGGCCAGCAACAGCGCGCGGATCTCCGAAACCACGCCGGCCTGGCCCAGGTAGTGCGGATTGCCCTGGACCATGATCCGCGGCCGCAGGTGGCTGATGGTGTCGGCGTACAGGCCGCCCAGCGCCGCCAGCACCTCGGGGTGGCCGCAGCCGAGCGATGCGGCCTGCGCCGACAGCGCATCGAGGCCGTTGCCGACCGCGGCCAGGGTGTTGGGTTCGCCCGAGAAGCGCCGTTCCAGCTGCAGCGTGGCCAGCGCCAGGCGCGGCAGCAGCGGGTCCTCGCTGCGGTTGGAGAGGTAGTCCCCCAGTGCACGCAGCCCCGGCTCCAGCACGCGCGCGCCGTCGCCGTAGACCTCGGCGGCCGACCCGGCGTCGATCCGGAACACGCTCTCCAGCACGGGGAGGGCGGCGGCATCCTGGCTCTGTCCGGTTTCGGCGATGCGGCGTACCTGTTGCAGGGCCTGGGCCAGGCCGGCCAGGGCCAGCACGCGGTCGTCGTAGGAAAAGTTCATGCGCGGCATTCTAACCGGGCATCTCCCGCGCCTGCGGCGGAGGGCCCTCGCAGGACACGGTTCGCGGGCGAGCCGAGCGCCGGCATCGCGATGCCTCAACCGGCCGACGAGGCTCGCTCGCGGGCGAACCCGGCGCCTACGAAGCTGGCGTGGGTGCGTCCGTGGCTTCGATCACCGCGCCACCCAGGCAGGCCGGCCCGTCGTACAGCACCAGCGACTGGCCCGGCGTGGCCGCGCGTTGCGGGCGCTCGAAGTGGACCTGGAGCGTGCCATCGTCCTGGACCTGCACCTGGCAGGGCTCCTCGTGCTGGCGGTAGCGCACCTGCGCGGTGCATTCGAAGCTGGAGGCGGGTGGGGCGCCTTCGACCCAGTGCATCGGCCCGCTCCGCAGCACCGACGAAAGCAGCCAGGGACTGTCGCGGTCCTGGTCCACGTACAGGACATTGCGCGCCACGTCCTTGCCGACCACGTACCAGGGCGCGGCCGCACGGCCGCGGACGCCGCCGATAGCCAGGCCTTCGCGCTGGCCCAGGGTGAAATAGAACACGCCGGGATGCTCGCCGACCCTGACGCCCCGGGGGTCGCGGATCTCGCCCGGCTGCGCCGGCAGGTAGCGACCCAGGAACTCGCGGAAGTCGCGCTCGCCGATGAAGCAGATGCCGGTGGAGTCCTTCTTCGCATGCGTCGGCAGGCCGGCGTCGCGCGCGATCTGCCGCACCTGGGCCTTGGGCAGGTGGCCGATCGGGAACAGGGTCGCGGCCAGTTGCGCCTGGCCGAGCTGGTGCAGGAAGTAGCTCTGGTCCTTGTCGCGGTCGGCGCCGCGCAGCAGCCGCCAGCATCCGCGCTCGCGGGCGACCTGGGCGTAGTGCCCGGTGGCGATGCGCTCGGCGCCCAGCGCGCGGGCCGCGTCCAGGAAATGCTTGAACTTCACCTCGCGGTTGCACAGCACGTCCGGGTTCGGGGTGCGCCCGGCGGCGTATTCGGCCAGGAAATGCTCGAACACCCCGGCCCAGTATTCCTTCGAGAAGTCGCGGAAGTGGAACGGGATGCCGATCCGCCCGCACACCGCGACCGCGTCGCGCCGGTCCTCTTCCGCGCGGCAGTCGCCGCTGCCGTCGTCGTCCCAGTTCTGCATGAACAGTCCCGCCAGCGGCTCCCCGGCCTGGGCCAGCAGCCAGGCGGCGACCGACGAGTCGACCCCGCCGGACACCCCGACCATGGTGCGTATGGCGGTCACAGCGCCTGCACCAGCGACAGCGGATGGCGCTGCCCGCCCAGCCAGTCGGCGGCCACCCGCCAGACCAGCGGGCTGCGGTGCTGGGCCGTGCGTGCGCGCAGTTCGGCGGGGGCCAGCCACACGGCGCGCTCGATGCCTTCGTCCAGCGGCCGCGACGGGTCGTGGGCCAGCGCCTGCCCGGCGAAGGCGAAGCGCAGGTATTGCTGGCCACCGGGGGCCGTCCACTGGTAGCTGCCCACGAACGCTTCCAGGCGGACCTGCCAGCCGGTTTCCTCCAGGGTCTCGCGCACGGCGGCCTCGACCAGGCTCTCGCCCGGTTCCAGGTGACCGGCCGGCTGGTTCAGCACCAGCTGGCCGTCGATCCTTTCCTCGACCAGCAGCAGCCGGCCCTCGAGCGCGACCACGGTGGCCACGGTCACGTCCGGGTGCCAGGCCTGGCCGGGCAGGGTGGCGACCATGCTCAGAACTCGTCGCTGTCGGGATCGCCGGACAGCTCCCGCTCCATCTCGTCCGCGCTGGTGACCGCCGCGCCGATCGCCTGGTCCAGTGCCTCGGCATCGATGCCGGCGTCGACCTTCACCACCAGCACGGCGAAGCCGGCATTGTTCACCCAGGCGCCCAGCTTGAGCGCATGGGAGGCCTCCAGCAGCCGGTTGGCGACCGGACCGGGGAAAGCGCCCGCATCGGCCCGGTAGGCCGGCGACCAGATCTCGCGCACGCGATGCCGGCCGTAGGTTTCCACGCCGGACCGGATGAAGACCATCTGGGTGCGCCCGCCGTCGAGCGCCATGACCATCTTGTAATCGCCGTCCTCGTCCAGTTCGTACTCGTAGCCCAGCTCCTCAAGCAGCGGCGCGATCGAGGGATCGGCCTTGGACGCCGCCTGGCCGGCGCCGTGCGCCCCCAGCGAAGCGAAGGCGAAAAGGCAGGCACAGGCGAGGCGGTATGGCGACATGGGCTCTGGCGGGAGGCGCGCGCGTGCGCGGGTCGCAGCCATTGTCCGGCAGCCGGCGCGATCGAGTCCATCGCGGAGGCGCCCGTATAATCGGGGCATGCCCCACACCCCACGACACGAACACGAGCACGGCGCGCTGGTCGATCCCGGCAAGCCGGAAGTCGCCCCGCCGCCGATGTACCAGGTGGTCCTCCTCAACGACGACTACACCCCGATGGACTTCGTGGTGGCGGTCCTGCAGCAGTTCTTCAGCCTGGACCTGGAGCAGGCCACCCAGGTCATGCTCCACGTCCATACCCGCGGGCGCGGCGTCTGCGGGGTCTTCACGCGCGAAGTGGCCGAATCCAAGGTGGCCCAGGTCAACGAGTTCTCGCGGATGAACCAGCACCCGCTGCTTTGCACCATGGAGAAGGCCTGACCCCGGGATGTCGCCTCGCCGGGGCGGGGGCCAGGGCCGGCGGCCCGGGCCATGCCGCCGGCTGAACGCTGCGATCCGCCGGCACTGTGGAATTCCGGACGACAGGCCGCATATTGTTGGCATCTCACGGAGTCCGCCATGTTCAGCAAAGACCTCGAACAGACCATCGGCCAGTGCTACAAGCGCGCACGCGAAGCACGCCATGAATTCATGACGGTCGAGCACCTGCTGCTGGCGCTGCTCGACAACCCGTCCGCCCAGGCGGTGCTGCGGGCCTGCGGCGCCGATTCCAACCGCCTGCGCGGCGAACTCGACCAGGCCATCGAGGCCTCGGTCTCGCGCCTGGCCGAGGACGACGGCCGCGACACCCAGCCCACGCTGGGCTTCCAGCGGGTGCTGCAGCGGGCGGTCTACCACGTCCAGTCCTCGGGCAAGAAGGAGGTCACCGGCGCCAACGTGCTGGTGGCGATCTTCGGCGAGAAGGACTCGCATGCGGTCTATTTCCTGACCCAGCAGGACGTCACCCGGCTGGACGTCGTCAACTACCTGTCCCACGGCATCGCCAAGCTCGGCGACGAGCAGGACGGCGGCCAGCCCGCGCCCGGCGAAGGCGAGGGCAAGGCCGAAGGCGGCGACGGCGAGGGCAAGGGCGATGCCCTGGCCGAATACGCCACCAACCTCAACGAGCAGGCCCGGATCGGCAAGATCGACCCGCTGGTCGGCCGCGCCGACGAGATCGAGCGCACGATCCAGGTGCTGTGCCGCCGGCGCAAGAACAACCCCCTGTACGTGGGCGAGGCCGGCGTGGGCAAGACCGCGATCGCCGAGGGCCTGGCCAAGCGCATCGTCGAGGGAGAGGTGCCCGACGTGCTGTCGGACGCGGTGATCTACGCGCTCGACCTGGGCGCGCTGGTGGCCGGGACCAAGTACCGCGGCGATTTCGAGAAGCGGCTCAAGGGCGTGCTGAGCTCGATCAAGAAGATTCCCGGCGCGATCCTGTTCATCGACGAGATCCATACCATCATCGGCGCCGGTTCGGCGTCGGGCGGGACCATGGACGCGTCCAACCTGATCAAGCCGGCGCTGGCTTCCGGCGAGCTGCGCTGTATCGGATCGACCACCTTCCAGGAATACCGCGGCATCTTCGAGAAGGACCGGGCCCTGGCCCGCCGCTTCCAGAAGATCGACATCGTCGAGCCGACGGTGGGCGAGGCCTACGAGATCCTGCAGGGCCTCAAGCCCCGCTACGAGGCGCACCACGGCGTGACCTACGCCGACGAGGCGCTGCAGGCGGCGGTGGACCTGTCGGTCAAGCACATCGCCGACCGGCTGCTGCCCGACAAGGCCATCGACGTGATCGACGAGGCCGGCGCGCGCCAGCGGCTGCTGCCGCTGGAGACGCGCAAGGAGCTGATCGACGTCGAGGAGATCGAGACCATCGTGGCCAAGATGGCGCGGATCCCGGCCAAGCAGGTCAGCGCCACCGACAAGGACGTGCTCCAGCACCTGGAGCGCAACCTGAAGATGGTGATCTTCGGCCAGGACCCGGCGATCGAGACCCTGGCCTCGGCGATCAAGCTCGCCCGCAGCGGCCTGGGCAACCCGGACAAGCCGATCGGCAACTTCCTGTTCGCCGGCCCGACCGGCGTGGGCAAGACCGAGGTGACCAAGCAGCTGGCGCTGCAGCTGGGCATCGAGCTGGTGCGCTTCGACATGTCCGAATACATGGAGCCGCACTCGGTCTCGCGCCTGATCGGCGCGCCCCCGGGTTACGTCGGCTTCGACCAGGGCGGCCTGCTGACCGAGAAGATCGTCAAGACCCCGCACTGCGTGCTGCTGCTGGACGAGGTCGAGAAGGCGCACCCGGACATCTTCAACATCCTGCTGCAGGTCATGGACCGCGGCGTGCTGACCGATACCAACGGGCGCGAGGCCAACTTCAAGAATGTAGTGATCGTGATGACCACGAATGCAGGGGCGGCCCAGGCTTCGCGGCGCTCGATCGGCTTCACCCGGCAGGACCACTCGACCGACGCGATGGAGGTGATCCGCCGCAGCTTCAGCCCGGAATTCCGCAACCGCCTCGACGCGGTGGTGCAGTTCCAGCCGCTGGGCTTCGAGCACATCCTGCGCGTGGTCGACAAGTTCCTGATCGAGCTGGAGATGCAGCTCAACGAGAAGCACGTGGCGTTGACCGCCTCGCCGACGGCGCGCGAGTGGCTGGCCCAGCACGGTTTCGACCCGCTGATGGGCGCGCGGCCGATGGCCCGCGTCATCCAGGACCGGATCAAGCGACCGCTGGCCGACGAGCTGCTGTTCGGCAAGCTGGTCGATGGCGGCCGGGTCAACATCGACGTGGTCGACGGCCAGCTGGTGGTCGAAAGCCAGTCCGAGCCGGAGCGGCTGTTGCCGGCGACTGTCTAGTCCCGGCGCGCGGTCGCGATAAAAAAAGCCGCCGCTGGCAGCTGGCGCCAGCGGCGGCACTCTTCTCCACGCCATCGTCCGCCGCCACGACGAGTGGGCGGCGGGCGACGCCGGGATAAGGTCCTCGATCAGCGCGAGGTGCGCTTCTTGCCGGCAGCGAACTGCTCGGCGTCGATCGCCTCGACCTTGCCGACGCTGCAGGTGGCGCGGTTGGTCTTGACCTTGGTGCCCTTCGGGCACAGGCGGTTGGCCGTGCCATCGGTGCTGATCTCGATCCTCGAGGCGGTGGCCAGCGAGCTGCAATCGCCGCGGAAGCCGACCAGGTAGTGCGTATCGCCGTCGCGCAGCAGCATGCTCTGCGCGCCACCCGAACGCACGATCTCCTGGTTCGCGCCCAGGTCGACGCAGTCGGCGATCGGGGTGTTGTCGGCGGCATTGGCGGCGAAGGCGGCGCCGGCGAGCAGCGCTGCAGTGCAAAGACGCTTGATGTTCATGGCTTATAGGGGCTCGGGGTGGTCCGGATTGGACGCGCACAAGGCTATGGCCGCTGATGCGTTTCCGGACCTGCCTGTGGTGACAATGACCAAGGTCATGGATGCCGTTTCGGTAATGCGTTGTTCATGTGCGCTGCACATCGACGTGCCTGCGTCAGTGCGAACGGCGTGGTCCGGCGCGCCGGCGCACGGCAAAAAAAAGGCGGCCATCGGCCGCCTTTGCTGGATGCCGCGGCGCAAGGCCGCGCATCACTTCATTCGGTAGGTGATACGGCCCTTGGTCAGGTCGTACGGGGTCATCTCGACCTTCACCTTGTCGCCGGTGAGGATGCGGATGTAGTTCTTGCGCATGCGCCCGGAGATGTGGGCGATGATCTCGTGCCCGTTCTCCAGGCGAACCCGGAACGTGGTGTTGGGCAGCGTCTCGATGACGGTGCCTTCGAACTCGATGGAGTCGTCTTTCGACATGCGGTTCCAGTCAGGGGGCGGGCGGGCGGAAAGCCGCGCATTTTACGCGAGACTGGCGCCGAAGGCAAAAATTATGTTAATCAGCCGTCGGTCCGGCCAGCCCCGAGGCCGGAATGGTCCCGAATTCGCCGGTCCAGCTGCCGCCGAGGCCCGGGGCGGCGGTGAGCGCAGCCAGCGCGTCCATGAAGCGGGCGCGGGGCCACGCCTCGGCGCCAAGCGATTCCAGGTGCGGGTTGCCCACCTGCGCGTCGATCAGCGGCCAGCCCCGTTCGTCCAGCCATCGCGCCAGTGCCGCCAGCGCGACCTTGGAGCCGCCGCTGCGTGCGCTGAACATGCTCTCGCCGAAGAACATCCGGCCGATCGCCACGCCGTAGATCCCGCCGGCGAGCCGCCCCTCCTCGTCGAAGACCTCGATTGAATGCGCATGTCCCAGGCGATGCAGGTGCGCGTAGGCACGGCGCATCCCGGGGACGATCCAGGTGCCGTCCTGTCCGGGCCGCGGCATCGCGGCGCAGGCGGCGACCACCGCGTCGAAGGCGGTATCGGCCCGCACCTGCCAGCGCAGGCGGCGCAGTTCGCGGCGGAAGCGCGAGGACAGATGCACCGCGCCGGTGCGGAACACCGTCCGCGGGTCGGGACTCCACCACAGGATCGGCTGGCCCTCCGAGTACCAGGGAAAGATGCCACTGCGGTAAGCCGCCAGCAGGCGCGGGACCGACAGGTCGCCACCCACCGCCAGCAGCCCGTCCGGCTGCCGCAGCGCCAGCGACACGTCGGGGAAGGGGGCATGGGGATCGCCGGACAGGAGGACGGGGCGTCGGGCCATGGTGGATTGTAGGGAGGGGGCGGCGGCTCAGGGCGGGTCGCGGAACGGCCCGCGCGTGGCCAGTGCCGCCGCGTAACGCCGGACCGAGCGCGCCTCTTCCTGGCACCAGTCGCGCAGGGCCGGCTGGAACCGCGGATCGGCGATGCGGTGCCGGCTGCGCACGAACGCGGGAAGGAACCCCCGGGCCAGCTTGTGCTCGCCCTGGGCGCCGGGTTCAAAACGGGCCAGGCCCTGTTCCAGGCAGTACTCGATGCCCTGGTAATAGCAGGTCTCGAAGTGCAGCCCCGGCAGCACTGCGTCGCTGCCCCAGTACCGACCATAGAGCGTATCGCGGCCACGCAGGAAGAGCGCCCCGGCGACGGCCTGCCCCGCATGATATGCAATAACAATCATAAAGTTACGAGACATTTCTCGCGCAATATGCGAGATGAATTCCCGGGTCAGGGCTGGCGCGTTCCCGTACTCCCGGAAGGTCTGCAGGTAGAAGTGGTGGATGAGGTCCAGCTCGGCCGGACCCGCCTCGTCGCCGTGCAGGCGCCGGAACTCCACTCCCGCGCGGGCCACCCGCGCCCGCTCCTGGCGGATGTTCTTGCGGTGCCTGTGGTCCATCGCCGCCAGGAAACCGGGGAAATCCGCCCAGCCGTCGCGGTTGTGCCAGTGGTACTGCACGTCGATGCGCGGCAACCACCGGGCATCGAACAGGGCGTCCTCGTCCTGGGTGTGGAAATTGACGTGGGCCGAAGGCAGGCCGTCCTCGTCGGCCTGGCGCGCGATCGCCTCCAGCAGGGCGCGTCGCACCGCTTCGCCGCCGGCGAGCAGGCGCGGCCCGGTCACCGGAGAGTAGGGCACCGCGAACAGCCACTTGGGGTAGTAGTCCAGCCCATGCCGCGCATAGGCGTTGGCCCAGGCATGGTCGAACACGAACTCGCCGTGCGAGTTGGTCTTGAGGTAGCCAGGCGCGGCGGCGAGCAACCGTCCGCCCTCCCAGAGCGTCAGGTGGCGCGGGGTCCAGCCCCAGTCGGCACGCAGGCAGCCGTGCCGCTCCAGGCCTTCGAGGAAGGCATGGCGGACGAAGGGGTTGCCGCTGTCGTCCAGCGCGTCCCAGTCAGCGGCGGGAACCTGCGCCAGCGAATCGAGGATGCGTACGGTCGGCATCAAGGCGGGGTCTGCGGATTCGCGAACGGGGAAGAGGCTTTCATTTATCCCGGCAGCCCCTGCCTCTCCAGGCGGATGTGTCGCCGTCCATGGCGCACCACGCGCTCCGCAACGCCCGGCCCGGCTGTGCATGACCGGGCGCCCGCCGCCGCGCAAACCACCGACGGGGCGGCATGCAAGGGCGGCTACTCGCCCTTGTCGAGGAAGCGCTCGGCGTCCAGCGCGGCCATGCAGCCGAAGCCGGCCGAGGTGATGGCCTGGCGATAATGCTGGTCGGCGACGTCGCCGGCGGCGAACACGCCTGCCACCGAGGTCTCGGTGGCGTTGCCGCCCAGGCCGGAGCGGATCTCCAGGTAGCCGTTGTCCATCGCCAGCTGGCCCTCGAACAGGCCGGTGTTGGGATGGTGGCCGATGGCCACGAAGAAGCCGTGCGCGGCGAGGTCGCGGGTGCTGCCGTCGAGCGTGGACCTGACCCGCACCCCGGTCACGCCGGCGTCGTCGCCCAGCACCTCGTCGATGGTGTGGTGCCATACCGGCTCGATCCTGCCGGCCTCGACCTTCGCGAACAGCTTGTCCTGCATGATCTTCTCCGCGCGCAGCGTGTCGCGGCGGTGGACCAGGTAGACCTTGCGGGCGATGTTGGACAGGTACAGCGCCTCTTCCACGGCGGTGTTGCCGCCGCCGACCACGACCACGTCCTGGTCCTTGTAGAAGAACCCGTCGCAGGTCGCGCAGGCCGATACGCCGCGCCCCTTGAACTTCTCCTCCGACTCGATGCCCAGGTACTTGGCGGTCGCGCCCGTGGCGATGATCAGCGCGTCGCAGGTATAGGTGGCGTTGTCGCCGGACAGGGTGAACGGCCGCTTCGACAGGTCGGCGGTGTGGATGTGGTCGAAGATGACCTCGGTATCGAAGCGCTCGGCGTGGGCCTGCATGCGCGCCATCAGGTCCGGGCCCATCAGGCCGTGGGCGTCCCCGGGCCAGTTGTCGACCTCGGTGGTGGTCATCAGCTGGCCGCCCTGCTGCAGGCCGGTGATCACCACCGGCTTGAGGTTGGCGCGCGCGGCATAGACGGCGGCGGTCCAGCCGGCGGGGCCGGAACCGAGGATGAGCAGGCGCGAGTGCTTGGTGGTCATGCAGTCCGTGGCGACGAGTGGGAAGCAGCGCATAGAGTGGAGGCCGCACCGGGGTGAATCAAGGCGAAGGACGGAACGCTGGGACGCCAGGGCGGGGCTCGGCTTCCCCGGCGAGCGCGCCGGGAACTCCCGCGTGCGGGGGCGCAACCGCTCGGTGCCGCCGGCGGCGGCGATCCTGCCGGCGCGGCGGCCCGTCGCCGCCGCCGGCCGGCACGGCGGCTAGGCAATCGGCGACAGAAGCATTTAAGATCAAGGCCTAACATCGCATTCTGCGAGCAGTTCCAGACCCGGGGATCGAAACGTCGACGTGGCCAAGGCATTGACGGAACGCAGCAAGTCCAGCCGCGGCAACGCTGCGCGCGCCGAGCGCGACGCCGCCAGCCCGCGACGGCAACGGCTGTGGCGCGACCTGGCCCTGATCGTGATCGCGCCGCTGCTGCTGTACCTGCTGGCGTGCCTGGTGAGCTATTCGCCGGACGATCCCGGCTGGTCCAACAGCGGCAGCGTGACAGGCCAGGTGCAGAACCTCGGCGGCCTGGCCGGCGCGTATATCGCCGACATCCTGATCCAGCTGTTCGGCTACGCCGCCTTCGTGTTGCCGGTGATCCTCGGCGCGATCGCCTGGATCGCGCTGTTCGGGCTGGGCGAGGAGGACGAACTCGGGCCGGCCCTGCGCCTGGTCGGGATCGTCGCGTTCCTGATCGCGCTCACCGGGCTGCTGCACCTGCGCCTGCACGCGGGCGACGTCGGCCAGGCCGGCGGCGTCATCGGGCGGCTGGTCGGGCAGTCGCTGGCGGCGGGCTTCGGTGCCCTGGGCGCGAACCTGTTCCTGGTCGTCCTGCTGCTGGTCTCCATCACCCTGGCCACCGGCCTGTCCTGGTTCTGGGTGATGGAGCGGATCGGCGCCGGAGTGCTGGCGCTGCCGGACCTGCTGCGGCGCAAGACCCAGCAGGCCGAGGAGTGGAAGCGCACCCGCGACCTGCGCGAGGAGCGCGAGGAGGTCCGCAAGACCGATGCGGTCAGGCAGGCCCGGCGTGAACCGGTGCGGATCGAACCGCCGGCCGCGCCGGTGGTGGAGAAGAGCGAGCGGGCCAAGCGCGAGACCCAGATCCCGCTGTTCCAGGGCACCGGCGGCACCGCCGACGGCCTGCCGCCGCTGGCCCTGCTCGACGACCCCAAGCCGCAGACCAAGGGCTACTCCGAGGAGACCCTGGAAACGCTGTCGCGGCAGATCGAATTCAAGCTCAAGGACTTCCGCATCGACGCGCAGGTCGTCGGCGCCTATCCCGGCCCGGTGATCACCCGCTTCGAGATGGAGCCGGCGCCGGGCGTGAAGGTCAGCCAGATCAGTTCGCTGGACAAGGACATCGCCCGCGGCCTGTCGGTGAAGTCGGTGCGCGTGGTCGACGTGATCCCGGGCAAGTCGGTGATCGGCCTGGAGATCCCCAACACCAGCCGCGAGATGATCTTCCTCTCCGAGCTGCTGCGCTCGAAGGAATACGACAGGTCCGCCAGCCCGCTGACCCTGGCCCTGGGCAAGGACATCGCCGGCCGGCCGACGGTGGCCGACCTGGCGCGCATGCCGCACCTGCTGGTCGCCGGCACCACCGGCTCGGGCAAGTCGGTGGCGGTCAACGCCATGGTCCTGAGCCTGCTGTACAAGGCCAGCCCGAAAGACCTGCGGATGCTGATGATCGATCCGAAGATGCTCGAGCTGAGCGTCTACCAGGACATCCCGCACCTGCTGGCGCCGGTGGTCACCGACATGAAGGAGGCCGCCAACGGCCTGCGCTGGTGCGTGGCGGAGATGGAGCGCCGCTACAAGCTGATGAGCGCGGTCGGCGTGCGCAACCTGGCCGGCTTCAACAAGAAGGTCCACGACGCGCAGGACGCCGGCCAGCCGCTGATGGACCCGCTGTTCAAGCCGAACCCGGAACTGGGCGAGGCGCCGCGTCCGCTGGAACCGCTGCCGTTCATCGTCATCTTCATCGACGAATTCGCCGACATGATGATGATCGTCGGCAAGAAGGTCGAGGAACTCATCGCGCGGCTGGCGCAGAAGGCGCGCGCGGCCGGCATCCACCTGATCCTGGCCACCCAGCGCCCGTCGGTGGACGTCATCACCGGCCTGATCAAGGCCAACATCCCGACCCGCATCGCCTTCCAGGTGTCGAGCAAGATCGACTCGCGCACGATCCTGGACCAGTCCGGCGCCGAGACCCTGCTCGGCCACGGCGACATGCTCTACCTGCCGCCGGGCACGGCCATGCCCGAGCGCATCCACGGCGCCTTCGTCAGCGACGACGAGGTGCACCGCGTCGTCGAGCACCTGAAGGCCAGCGGCCGCGCCGACTACATCGAGGGCGTGCTGGACGAACTGCAGACCATGGGCGATGGCGTGGTCGTCGGCGCCACCGGCCTGCCCGAATCCGGCGGCGGCGGCGACGAGTCCGACCCGCTGTACGACGAGGCGGTGCGGATCGTCACCGAGACCCGCCGCGCGTCCATTTCCGGAGTGCAGAGGCGGCTGAAGATCGGCTACAACCGCGCCGCACGCCTGATCGAGGCGATGGAAGCGGCGGGCGTGGTCAGCGGGCCCGAGCACAACGGCGACCGCAGCGTGCTGGCGCCGCCGCCGCCGCGCGACTGACCGGGCGGGGACGGGCAGCGGGGGGAGCCCCGCTCTACGAAAGGGGGCGCCGGCCGAGCTTGCACGGCAGCTTCCATTGGCGTTCCGTCCACGCCGTCCGCCCACGCCATCTGCCAACACCCGGGCATCCACGCCTGTTCAGCTTCCTATCCGCACACTTCCGCCATCCATCCTCCGTCGATCACGCCATGCACCGCATATCGCGCACCGCTCTCCGCCTCGCCGCCGGCATCGGCCTGGGCCTGCTCCTGGCCGGCCACGCTTTCGCGGGCGCCCGCGAGGACCTGGCCCGGTTCACCACCGGGCTCAAGGGCCTGGAAGGGAAGTTCAGCCAGCAGGTCTTCGATGCCAACGGCCGGGCCAAGGAAAGCAGCGCCGGCAGCGTGGCCGTGTCGGCGCCGCGGCTGTTCCGCTGGGAATACGTCAAGCCGTTCGCGCAGCTGATCGTGGCCGACGGGCAGAAGGTCTGGGTCTATGAGCCGGACCTGCAGCAGGCCACGGTGCGGCCGCAGGGCGAGGAGGAGCGCAACAGCCCGCTGGTGGCGCTGTTCGATCCCAAGCGCCTGGACCAGCAGTTCGACGTCAGCGAGGAAGCCGCCGCCAGCGATGGCCTGCAGTGGCTGACCCTGACCCCGAAGGTCGACGCGCAGGCCAACTTCCAGATGGCGCGGCTGGGTTTCGGCGCGCAGGGCCTGGCCCGGATGCAGGTGCTGGACCTGGTCGGGCAGAAGACCGAGATCCGCTTCGAGGCCTGGAAGCGCAACCCGGCCTTCGCCGCGGGCACCTTCCAGTTCAAGCCGGGCGAGGATGTCGACGTCGTCGGCCAGTGACCGGGCCACGCCGATCCCAGGTCCGGCCGGCCTGCGCAACCAGGCGTCCCGGTGAGGCCAGGCGCTAGGATGGCGCGATGAGCCGCGCGCGCCGAAACGCTTCTTCCCCCGGGTCCGATGACGGCCTGCTGGCCGTGGACAGCGGGCGCCAGGACGCCATGCGTCCGCTGGCCGAGCGCATGCGGCCGCGCAGCCTGGACGAGATGGTCGGCCAGCGCCGCCTGCTGGCACCGGGCTCTGCGCTGCGCCGGGCGGTCGAATCGGGCCGCGTGCATTCGATGGTGCTGTGGGGCCCGCCGGGGTGCGGCAAGACCACCCTCGCGCTGCTGCTGGCCCGCTATGCCGACGCCGATTTCCGGGCGATCTCGGCGGTGCTGTCAGGCCTGCCGGACGTGCGCCAGGTGCTGGCCGAAGCGGCGCAGCGCTTCGCCGAGGGGCGCCGCACTGTCCTGTTCGTGGACGAGGTGCACCGGTTCAACAAGGGCCAGCAGGACGCGTTCCTGCCGCACATCGAGCGCGGCAGTATCGTCTTTGTCGGCGCCACCACCGAGAACCCGTCGTTCGAACTGAACTCGGCGCTGCTGTCGCGCTGCCGCGTGCACGTGATGGAAGCGGTGTCGGTGGACGACATCGCCGATGCGCTGCGGCGGGCGCTGGAGGACGGCGAACGTGGCCTGGGCGGGCAGGGCATCGAAGTGGAAAATGCGCTGCTGCGCGAGATCGCCGGCGCGGCCGATGGCGACGTACGCCGCGCACTGACCCTGCTGGAAATCGCCGCCGAGCTGGCCGCCGACGAGGGCGGCCGCGTCACCGAGGCGACCCTGATGCAGGTGCTGGCCGATCGCACCCGCCGTTTCGACAAGGGCGGCGAACAGTTCTACGACCAGATCTCCGCGCTGCACAAGTCGGTGCGCAGCTCCAATCCCGACGCGGCGGTGTACTGGCTGGCGCGGATGCTCGACGGCGGCTGCGATCCGGCCTACCTGGCGCGGCGCCTGACCCGGATGGCGGTGGAGGACATCGGCCTGGCCGACCCGCGCGCGCTGCAGATGTCGGTCGACGCCTGGGACACCTACGAGCGCCTGGGCAGCCCGGAAGGCGACCTGGCCTTGGCCCAGGTCGCGATCTACCTGGCCAGCACCGCCAAGTCCAACGCCGCCTACAACGCCTACAACGCGGCCAGGGCGGACGTGCGCCAGTACGGCACCGCCGAGGTCCCGCTGCACCTGCGCAACGCGCCCACGAAGCTGATGAAGCAGCTGGGCTACTCCAGGGGCTACCAGTACGACCACGACGCCGCGGGCGGGATCGCCCTGGACCAGACCGGGTTCCCGGACGCGATGGGCGAGCGCGTGTACTACGAACCGGTCGAGCGGGGCCTGGAGATCAAGCTCAAGGACAAGCTCGACCGGCTGCGCGCCGCGCGCAGCCAGGCGCGCCGCCCGTCCGGCGACTGATCCGCTACGCTTGGCCTCAGGCTGCCGGACAGGCACGGGCACGGAGCAGGGCAGTGGACATGGTTCGTTCCTTCATCGCGGTGGGCACCGGCGCGGCGATCGGCGCGTGGATGCGCTGGGGCCTTTCGGTCTGGCTCAATCCGTCGCGCAGCCCGATCCCGCTGGGGACACTCGCTGCCAACCTGGTCGGCGGTTACGTGATCGGCATCGCGCTGGGGTGGATCACCTACCGGCCCGGCGTGTCGCCGGAGTGGCGGCTGTTCCTGGTCACCGGACTGCTGGGCGGGCTGACCACGTTCTCGACCTTCTCCGCCGAGATCGTCCAGCACCTGACCCGGCAGCAGTACGGAACCGCGCTGCTCGGCGTGGCGGCGCACCTGTTCGGCTCGCTGCTGCTCACCGCACTGGGCCTGTACACCTACCGGCTGCTGCGCTTCGGCGCCTGAACCGGGCGTCCCGTCCGCCAACGATCGCCCGCCGCGGGCAGCGGCGCCACGCGGACGGCCGCGCGGGTCAAACCGGGATGTGACATGGACGGCGCATGCGCGGGGTGCGGGATTGTCGGCGGCGGATGTGCTATTCACCGCTCACGGCGCCATCGCAGGGGTGCGCCGGAAGGCACGGGCACCGGGGGAGGGGCCATGCGGGGAGCCGAAGGTCGTCGTCGCGGCAGGATGGCAGTCCGCTGCCCGTCCATCCCTCGCGCCTGCGCGTGGCTGGCGCTGGCGCTCCTGGCCGGCTGCGCGCAACTGCCGCCGCGCGCCGAAACCCCTCCCGATGCGCTGCTGCCCCCGGCGACCGAAGGCGCCATCGCCGAGCGCACGCTGCCGGCCGAGGCGGCGCATCCGGGGCAATCGGGTTTCCGCCTGGTCGGCGACGGCGCCGAAGCGTATGCCTTGCGTGCCTACAGCGCCCAGGCCGCGGTAACCGGCGTGGACATCCAGACCTACATCTGGCACGACGACCTCACCGGGCGGATGCTGGCGCGGCAGGCGCTGCAGGCCGCCGACCGCGGCGTCCGCGTGCGCATCCTCGCCGACGACCTGGATGCGCGGGCCAAGAATGCCGGCCTGGCCGCGCTCGATGCGCACCCGCGGATCGAGGTGCGGCTCTACAACCCGCTGGCCAGCCGCTCCGGCACGCTCAGCCTGGCCGGCGAGTTCGGCACCGGCTTCAAGCGGCTCAACCACCGCATGCACAACAAGAGCTGGATCGTCGATGGACGCATGGCGCTGGTCGGGGGCCGCAACCTGGGCAACGAGTACTTCGCCGCCAGCGACGGCCCGAACTTCGTCGACCTGGACCTGCTGATCGTCGGCCCGGCGGTCGGCGAGGTCGCGCGCAACTTCGAGCGGTTCTGGGATTCGCCTTCCAACTATCCGATCGCCCAGCTTTCCCCGGACCAGTCCTCGCCCGAACGCCTGCAGGCGCTGCGGGGCGTGCTCGAACAGGCCGCGGCCGACCTGCACGGCAGCCCGTACGCGCAGGTGCTGCGCGAGGATCCCAAGGTACAGCGGCTGCTGGAAGGCGGCGGCGCGCTGCACTGGAGTCCACGCTGGCGTTTCGTCAGCGACGATCCGCTCAAGGCCACGCTGCCGGCGGAGGAACGCTCGGAAGTGGTCAAGGTCCTGCTGCCGGAACTGCAGCGGGCGGCCCGGCGGCTGCTGGTCATCTCGCCTTACTTCGTGCCCGGCGCGCGCGGCACCGCCGAACTGGCGGCGGCGGAAGCGCGCGGGGCGACGGTGCAGGTGCTGACCAACTCGCTGGCGGCCAACGACGTCGCCGCGGTGCATGGCGGCTACAGCCGCTACCGGCGCCCGTTGCTGGAGCAGGGCGTGGAGATATGGGAGCTCAAGCCCGGCGGCGGTCCGGCCAACTTCAGCCTGAAGGGTTCATCGGGATCGAGCCTGCATACCAAGGCGATGGTGATCGATGACGGGACCATCTTCGTCGGCTCCTACAACCTCGATCCGCGCTCGACCTCGCTCAACAGCGAGCAGGGCATCCTGGTCGAGCACCCGGCACTGGCGTCCGAGCTGGCCGCGCTGTTCGCCCAGCAGACCGCGCCTGCGCATGCCTGGAAAGCCACCCTGGACGCGCAGGGCCGCCTGCGCTGGAGCGATGGCGACGCGACCTGGACCCGCGAGCCGGAGGCGACCGCATCGCAACGCGCGCAGGCCTGGCTGATGAGAGTGCTGCCGGTGGAGTCGCAGCTGTGACCGTATCCACGGTAGGCCGTCACGTGACGCCGCGATAACACCGGCGACACCGTCCCGTCACGCCGGCCCTGTCAACCTTTTTCCATCCGGAAACCCATGAGCCACCTGATGCGCGCTTCCACGACGATCGCCCTGGGCCTGGCCTGCCTGCTGGCCGTCCCCGGCAGGGCTGCGGCGCAACCGCCGATGCACAAGCCGGTGCCGGTGCTGGACCTGCAGCGTTATGCCGGCACCTGGCACCAGGTCGCGCACCTGCCCATGTTCTTCCAGCGCAAGTGCGCACGCGATACCACCGCCACGTACACGCCGAGGGAAGACGGCACACTTGAAGTGCGCAACACCTGCGTGCGCAAGGACGGCGAGCGGATCGAGGCGGTCGGCGTCGCCCAGCCCGTGCCCGGGGCGCCGGGGTCGCTGCGGGTGCGCTTCGCGCCCGGCTGGACCTCCTGGCTGCCGCTGGCCTGGGCGCCATACTGGGTGATCGCGGTGGATCCGGAGTACCGCTGGGCGATGGTCGGTGGTCCCGACCGGGACCACCTGTGGATCCTGTCGCGCGAACCCGCCCTGGCCCCCGAGCGCTACGCGGCGCTGGTCGAGCAGGCGCGCGACCTGGGTTATCCGGTGGATGAACTGCTAGTCGCCAACCCGGCCGATGGCATGGAAGCCACCGCTTCGCGCTGAGCAGTGGCGCAGGCGACGGGGCCGGCGCATGATCGGCGCGACGAACGTCGCCGAGGAGAACTTGCATGCACCTGCTTCCGTTCACCACCCGGACCGCATTGGGCGTCGCGCTCTGCCTCGCCATGGCCGCCTGCCAGGACCGGATCACAACAACGCCCACCCCCGCGCCGGCGGCCGAGACCGACGCGACCGCCATGCCCGACGCTGCGGCGCCGGCAGTGGAGTCGGAACTGGACGGCGAGCTGGTCGCCTCCACCAACGAGCCGTTCTGGCAGGCGCAGGTGCGTGGTCCGGGGCCGTCCCTGCTGCTGCGTGGAATCGAGGGCGAGCGGGAGCTGGCGGTGGCCAGCAGCCAGACCACCGGCGATACCCGCACCGTGCGCGCCGTCGATGCCAGCGGTGCGGTCGAGCTCACCGTCACGGCGGATCCCTGCCAGGACTCGATGTCCGGAGCGCAGTTCCCGTACAGCGCAGTCCTGGTCATCGATGGCGGCACGCCCATCAACGGCTGCGCCCGCCCGGCATCGATGCCGCCACCGGGCGAGCCGCAGTAGCCGGCGACACGGCGGCCTGAAGCCGCGCCACGGGCACGGTCGGTGGCGCGGGGTAAACTGTGCGGCCCCTGACGTCGAGTAAAACGGTCGTGCCTACGTTGCCGAGCTGCCCGCAGTGCGGGCTTGAGAACACCTATATCGATGGTGCGCTGTGGACCTGTCCCGATTGCGGGCACGAGTGGACCGCCGATCCGGTGACCGAGCAGGCCATGGTGGTGCGCGACAGCAACGGCAACCTGCTGGCCGCAGGCGATACCGTGGTCGTGATCAAGGATCTCAAGGTCAAGGGCTCCTCGATTCCGCTCAAGCAGGGCACGGTGATCCGCAACATCCGCCTGGTGGAAGACGACCCGCTGCACATCGAAGGCCACTCGGAGAAGATCAAGGGCCTGGTGCTGAAGACCGAGTTCCTGCGCAAGGCCTGATCGCCGCGTCGCCTGCTGCGGCCGGCCTCAGTGCGCCGGTGCGCGCAGCGCCAGGTTGAGCTGGTCGACCACGATCGCCCAGTCGGCATCGTCGATGCGTTCCTCGCGCAGCAGCTGCGCCTGCGCCGGCGTCCAGAACGGCGCTTCCTCCAGGCGGATGTCGTCGGCCAGCGGCGCATGCGTGGCGATGAAGGCACGGATGCTGGCCGCATCGTCCGGCAGTCCCAGCTGAGCGAACAGTTCGGAAAAGGCGTGGACGGTGGGTTCCATGGACGGGCTCCGGGCGGGCAGGGGACTGGGGAAGGGGACCATCGCATCGTGCCGGCGCGCCCATGAAGAGCTGGTCATCGAGTTTCAGTGGAGAGGCCGCCGGGACCGATCGCATCACCGTATGCCGGTCCGCCCCCCCACTTCCGTCATGGGCGGCCGTGCCGGAGGAATGCTATCAATCCCGACGCCATGGGGAGGCACGAACGGACCTTGCTCCCCTCCCGCCAGGAGAACAGCCGCATGCGCACCACACGTCGTGACCTGATCCGGATCGGCGCCCTGGCGGCCGCCGCCGCCACGCTTCCCGGATTCGCCGCCAACCCTGCGCCGGTGGCGCGCGCCGGCAAACCGCTGCGCATCCTGATCCTGGGCGGTACCGGGTTCACCGGACCGTTCCAGGTCGCCTACGCGCTGGCGCGTGGCCACCAGGTGACCCTGTTCAACCGCGGCAAGCGCCCCTCGCCGGAATGGCCGGGCGAGGTGGAGCAGCTGCACGGCGACCGCAACGCCGGCGACCTGTCGGCGCTCAAGGGCCGCACCTGGGACGTATGCATCGACAACCCGACCAGCCTGCCGTTCTGGGTGCGCGATGCCGGCCAGGTGCTGGCCGGCAATGTCGGCCACTACCTGTTCATTTCGACCATCTCGGTCTATGCCGACGGCAGCAGGCCGGGCATTACCGAGGATGCGCCGCTGGCCGCCTACAAGGGCGCCGATGCGATGGCCGAGACCCAGCAGACGCTGATGGCCGACATCGAGAACCTCTACGGCGCGCTCAAGGCGCTCAGCGAGGCCGAGGCGCGCAAGCAGTTCGGCGATGCGGTGACCATCGTGCGACCGGGCTACATCGTCGGCCCGCGCGACGAGACCGACCGCTTCACCTACTGGCCGCACCGCGTGGCCCAGGGTGGCGAGGTGCTGGTGCCCGGCGATGGCAAGGATCCGATCCAGGTCATCGACGGCCGCGACCTGGGCGAGTGGATGATCCGGCTGGCCGAAGCCCGCACCTTCGGCACCTTCAACGCCGTCGGCCCACGCGAGCCGCTGCTGATGGACGCCATGCTCGAGGCCAGCAAGCGCGTCACCGGAAGCGCGGCCAGCTTCACCCACGTCAGCCCGGCCTTCGTCGAAGAAAAGCAGATCGAACTGCCGATCTGGGTGCCGCGCGACCAGGGTCCGTACGGCGGCTATGGGCAGGTCAGCAATGCCCGCGCCGTCGCCGCCGGGCTGACCTTCCGGCCGCTGGACACCACCATCAGCGAGCTGCTGGCCTGGCTGGCCTCGCAGCCCGCCGAACGCCAGGCCAAGCTGCGCGCGGGCATCAGCCGCGAGAAGGAAGCCGAACTGCTCAAGGCCTGGCACGCGCTGCCCAAGCCGGCGGCCTGAGCCGCACGCGCGGGCGTTGCGGGCCAGGATGGGGATCAGGCGTTACGCGCGACCAGTTCGTGCGACACCGCCCACAGGCGCGCGGCCATCGCCGCGTCCTGTTGCTGGGCGCTCTGCTCGCCGGCGGTGAAGTCGCGCAGGTAGGCGCCGCTGACTCCGGCCATCGCCGGGTGGACCGCTGCATAGCACGGCGTTGCCGCCCCTTGCGCAGGCGTGCGCGCATCTTCGCGGTAGTTGTTGCCGCTGTTGCGCAGGATCGCGGTGCGGGTGTGGCCCGGGGTGACGCAGTTGCTGGTCGCGCCGGTGCCTTGCAGGCGCCGCGCCAGCTCCAGCGAGAACAGGCCGTTGGCCAGCTTGGAATGGCTGTAGCCCCTGCGGTACCAGCCTTCACCGGAAAGGCGGGCGAACTGGATCCCGCCTGCCGGCGCATTCCGATGGTCGCCGCTGCCAAGCACGATCACGCGCCCCTGCGCCGCGACCACGCGGTCGAGCAACTGCTCGGCCAGCAGGAAATGCCCCAGGTGGTTGACCACGAACTGCTTCTCCAACCCGTCCACTTTCTCCCAGTCGTCGAGCACGATGCCGGCGTTGCAGACCAGCGCATCCAGGCGCGGGGCAAGCTGGTGCACCTGCGCGGCGCAGTCGCGCACCGAGCGGACGTCGGCCAGGTCCAGCACCACCGGCGTGGCCCGGCCCGACACGCTGGCACAGGCCGCCTTGCCCTTGTCGGATGTGCGCGCGGTGCCGATCACGTGCGCGCCACGCAATGCCAGCACGCGCATCGTCTCCAGGCCGATCCCGGAGTTGCAGCCGGTCACCAGGATGGTCCTGCCGCGCAGGTCCAGGCCGGCGGTGGCCTGCTCGGCGGTCGAACCGGCGGACAGGGCCGCGGGTGCGGGCGGCACCTGGGCTCTGGCCGGGGACGGCAACGCCAGCGCCAGCGGCGCGAGCGCACCGGTCCACAACAGGTGACGGCGCAGCAGATCGGGCATCGGGGTTCCTGCGGGGGCATGCGGAAGGGGCCAGCCTCGCCACTCGCGATCGGGCATGCAAGTCTCGACCCCGGCGCCGGGATCCATGCGGGCGATTCAGGTAAAAAAAGCGCTTGCCCGCCGCCAGTCAGGTGGCGCGGCAGGCGGGTGTCGTCCGGGGACGGACGGCTGGTCAAACCGGGCGCGGTTGGTCAGGAGGACGGCCTTAGGCTTTGTTCAAGTCGCTCCGGGCACGCTGTCGTGGAAGGCGACGCATCCAGGAGAACGACATGGCGACCGGGTGGGCAGGCGACGGGGCGGTCAATGACCAGATCGACGCGACGGTGAAGGACGCGGTCGAGCGCGCGCGCCGCCAGCTGCCGACGGGGCCCGGCCTGGAACGCTGCGAAGAATGCGATGCGCCGATTCCGCCGGCGCGGCGCAGGGCCATACCGGGGGTACGCCTGTGCGTGGCCTGCCAGGAGGCGCATGACCAGGAAAACGGCTTCAGCGCCTACAACCGCCGCGGCAGCAAGGACAGCCAGCTGCGTTGACGCGCGTGCGCCGGCCTGGCTCAGCCGTCGCCTGAAGGGGCAGGGGGCAGCCACCGCGCCGGCACGCCCTGGCCCCGCCAGCGGCGCACCGTCCGCTGGAAGAACAGGCTGTTGGGAACCTGCAGCACGCTGCCCTCGTCGCTGGCGTCGGCGCCCACCTCCAGCAGCGTGGTGTAGATCAGGTTGATGTCGACCACGCGGCCCTTGAGCCCGGGCTTCTCGCCGTTCTCCAGCAGTTCGATGTGGTCCTGCAGCCGGAACGGCCGGGTGCTGAAGATCAGCACCGTGCAGAAGATGTTCGACAGCACGCTCCAGGCGGCGAAGAACGCCACCGCGCCGACCGCGGCGAAGCCGGTGAACGCGGTCCACAGCACCGTGCCGGAGACGCCCATGCGTTCGAGCACCAGCAGTACCGCCGCGCAGCTGATCAGCGTGGCCGACACCCGCCGCAGCACCGTGGCCATCTCCAGCGGCAGGCCACGGTTGGCCACCAGGCGCCGGACGATGGCCCGGACCAGCCGTTGCAGCAACCAGGCCACCGCCAGGACCAGCAGCACTTCGCCGATCGGCAACACCGTGCCGAGCCAGTCCTGTACCCAGGTGGGCAAACGCTCCGTCATCACGTTCCTCGTCGTGCCAGTGGCTCGTGCGGCCTGCGGCGGCCCATTCTAGGAGATGGGCGGCCGGACAGGCCGGCAGGCGGCAGCCAAGGATGCGGGAACCTGGACCGTCATTGGATGCCAGCCGCGTCGGCCACCACCACCCGGTTGCGTCCGGCATGCTTGGCCGCATAGAGCGCCGCGTCGGCCGCCTCCAGCCATTCGCGCACGCTGGCATGGCGCGGATCGGCTTGCGCCACGCCCACGCTGATCGAACAGGACAGGCCTGGCAGGCGCAGCGTCGCCGCGGCGGCCTCCAGGTCGCGGCGCATGCCCTCGGCCAGGCCACGCGCGGTGTCGCGATCGACGCCCGCGAGCACGACCGCGAACTCGTCGCCACCGAAGCGACCCGCGCTGTCGTGCTCGCCCAGGCGGCGACGCAGCACGCCGGCCACCAGGCGCAGTACGTCGTCCCCGGAGGCGTGGCCGTACTGGTCGTTGATGTCCTTGAACCGGTCGATGTCGAGCATCAGCAGTGCGGCCGGCGCCCCTTGCTCGCGCAGGCGCCGCAGGGTGGCGTCGGCCTGCTGCTGCCAATGGCGGCGGCCGGCCAGCCCGGTGAGCGCGTCCACCCGGTGCAGGCGGTCCAGTTCGCGGTTCTGCTCGCGGATCCGGCCGATCATGCGGTTGGCGGCCAGGCTCACCGCGATGGTGTGGATCAGCAGCATCGGCAGGCACGCCAGGATCACCGCCATGCTGGTGACCGGCTGCAACGCCGGTCCGGCGATCACGCAGCCCAGCGCCATGCCGGCCAGGACCACCGGCAGCGACTGCAGCCACAGGCGCGGGATGCCGGTGCTGATCTTGTCCACCGTCGCCAGCGTCAACAGCAACACGCTCGGCAACAGGTTGAAGTGCATCAGGGGCACCCACAACCCCGCCAGGGCGGAATCGAACAGCAGGTTGCGCACCTCGGTCCGGTGCGGATGACGGCTGCGCAGTGCCAGCCACAGCGCCAGGTGCGGCCACAGCAGGGCGGTGAAGACCAGCCAGGCCCAGCAGGCAGCGGGGGCATCGATCTCATGCAGCACTACCGCCAGCGGCAGGCCGCCCAGGCCCATGCCGAGGATGCGCAACGGATAGACCCGGCGCGGCATGCGCGCCAGTCGTTCGGGCGCCACGCTCGAAAGCGCGGCACCCGGCAAGGCGGCCACCTCTGGTTCCGGGGAAGCCCGTGTCGGCATGCGGCGTCCCCCTCGCGCACGATCCGAGGCGCCATGATACCGGTCCGCGGGCCGGCGGGCGGCCGGATCAGCCCGCCGGTACCACCCGGATCTCCACGCCGTGGCACCGCACACGTTGCCCGGCCCGGATCTTGCACGTCTTGCGCAGCTCCACCGTGCCGTCCACGCGCACTTCGCCAGCGGCGACCAGGGCCTTGCCCGCGCCGCCGCTGTCACAGAGACCCGCCAGCTTCAGCAGCTGGTTCAACTCGACGTATTCGCCTTCCAGTTCGAAATCGACCATCCATGCCTTCCGTTGTCGTGTTCAGGGCACGAACTGGCTGGAAGCCTGCTCGCGCCAGCGGCGCAGCCCGTCGAGCTTCTGCCGGTAGACGCTGCGTACGCTTTCGTTGCCGCCCAGCGTATAGGCGCGACCCAGCTCACGCTGCGCGCGGGCCAGGTCGCCGGACAGGAAATAGGCCCGGGCCAGGCCGAAGTGGAACTGGTGCTCCTCGCCCTGCAGCGCGATCGCGCGCCGGTAGCGGGCGATCGCGCAATCGTAGTCGCCGCTGTTCTCGCATTCCAGCGCCAGCATGAACTGGTGGAACGGATCGGTGCGCTGTACCCGGTCCAGGCGCCATTCGTAGCGCCGCTGCATCGCTTCATCGCCGTTGCGGCGATAGAGGGTGACCAGGTTGCTCAGGGTGGCGGCGTGGTCCTTCTTGAGCCGCAGCGCGGTCAGGTAGGCGCGTTCGGCGCCGCGCGCGTCGCCCTCGCGCAGCAGCAGCACGCCCAGGTTGTTCCAGGCCGGGACGAAGGTCTTGTCGTCCTCCAGCGCGGCCCGCAGCAGCGCATACGCGCCCGGCGCATCCCCGGAAGCCATCCGCTCGGCGCCGCGGTTGTTGTGGAAATGGGCCATCGCGCGGCGGTCATCGATGCTGCGCGGGCGGTTGCGGGCGGCCAGGATGTTGGTGTCCACGTCCACCACCTGCCACTGCATGGTGGTGCGGACGCCGACGTTGACGTGGTTGGCGTTGTAGATCACGCCCTCGTCCTGGTACCACGCCAGCACTTCGCCGACTTCCTGCACCTGCGCCTCCAGCCCGGCTTCGCGCGCCAGCGCCACGAACAGCAGGGTGAAGGACAGGCAGTTGGCCTTGCGGTCCTGGTAGACCTGGGCCACCGTGCGGGTGACCTCGTTGTCGTACTCGAGCGCCAGGCCATCGTCGCCGAACACGTAGTCGGCGAGCCGTTCGAGCTGTTCGTTGCGCGTACCGCCGGGTTCGACCACGCGCGCGTGGACCTCGGCGCGCAACGGCGCCGGCACGGCCATGACCTGTTCGATGGTGGGAACCGCCGCCGGTGTCCCGGCGTTCGTCGCCTGCGGCGCGAGCGCCAGCGCGGCCATCAATGTCAATGCAGGCAGCATGGCACCCTCCCGGATGAGCCGACCATGCCCCGAGTGTATGCCTATAAGGGCGCGCTGGCGGGGGGGCGGGAGACGCCAGCGGTGGTACCAATTCAGGCGCCGTTGCGATCGCCTGCGTCGCCGGGTTCGCCGGCGCGCTCGCCAGCGCGTCCATGCCGGCATCGGGCGTCCGGTTCAGGACCACGATGCTGATGCGGCGGTTCGTCGGCGCGCGCGGATCGGCGCGGTCGAACGGCACCGAGGAGGCCAGCCCGACCACGCGCGCGATCCGGGCCTCGTCCAGGCCGCCCTCCAGCAGCGCCCGTCGGGCGGCGTTGGCCCGGTCGCTGGACAGCTCCCAGTTGCCGTATCCACGCGGCGCCTGGAACGGCGTCTCGTCGGTATGGCCGGCGAGCGCGATCTTGTGCGGCGTGCCGGACAACAGGGTGCCCAGTTCGTGCATGACCTCGACCGTGTAGTCCTTCATGCTCGAACTGCCGAGGTCGAACATCGGCCGGTTCATGCGGTCCACGATCTGCACCCGCAATCCCTCCGGCGTGAGGTCGATCAGCAACTGGTCCTTGAACGGCGCCAGCGCCTGGCTCTTCTCGATCGCCGCTTCCAGCTCCTTGCGCAGCTCGTCCAGCTGGCGACGGTCCTCGGCCGCGGCCGCCGCGCGCGCGTCTTCCTGCGCGTCGGTGGGAATACGGCTGCGCGTGGCCTCGCCCGGGTCGCCGACGCGCGGCCCCACGCCACCGGGCATCGACAGCGCATTGGCGGTCGGGATCATCTTGTCCGAGGCGCCGCCCGGGCCAAGCGAGCTGGTCCCGGGAATGGCGGCGGTGCCCTCGACCGCGCTGGGGTTCTTGAAGTACTCGGACACCGCCGCCTTCTGTTCCTTGCTGGCGATGCCCACCAGCCACATGACCAGGAAGAACGCCATCATCGCGGTGACGAAGTCGGCGTAGGCGACCTTCCAGGCACCGCCATGGTGGCCGCCGGCGGTCTTCTTGATCCGGCGGATGATGATCGGCTGGGTCTTGTCCATGGCCGCTCAGCGGTTGCCGCGCAGGTGCGCTTCCAGGTCGGCGAAGGCCGGGCGCACGTCGGAGAACAGCAGCTTGCGGGCGAACTCCACCGCCACCGTCGGCGGGTAGCCGCGCAGGCTCGACACCAGCGCCATCTTGATGATCTCGAACGCCTTGCCTTCCTCGTGCGCGCGGTGCTGCATCGAGGCCGCCAGCGGGCCGACGAAGCCGTAGCCCAGCAGGATGCCCAGGAAGGTGCCGACCAGCGCCGCGGCGACGTGGTGGCCGATCTCGGCGACCTCGCCGCCGATGGCGGCCATGGTGATCACGATGCCCAGCACCGCCGCGACGATGCCGAAGCCGGGCAGGGAGTCGGCGAGCACCTGCAGCGCATGCGCCGGCTCCACCGCCTCCTGGTGGTGGGTCTCGACTTCGATCTCCAGCAGCTGCTCCAGCTCGTGGGGCTCCATGTTGCCGCTCACCATCAGCCGCAGGCAGTCGGTGGTGAACTCCATCAGGTGGTGGTCGGCCAGCAACCTGGGGTACTTGGAGAACACCGGGCTGGACCCGGGGTTGTCGATGTCCTTCTCGATCCCGATCATGCCTTCTTTGCGCGCCTTGACCAGCACGTCGTAGATCATCGACAGGATGTCCACGTAGTCCGAGCGTTTGTAGCGCGCGCCCTTGAGCAGGCCGGGGATGCCGAGCAGCGCGCCCTTGACCACCTTCAGCGGGTTGGCCACGAGGAACGCGCCGAACGCCGCGCCGCAGATGATCAGCACCTCGTAGGGCTGCCACAGCGCGCCGAGCTTGCCGTGCGAGAGCACGAACCCCCCGAGCACGCTGAGGATCACGATGATGAAGCCGACGATGATGAGCATGGGGGGCGCGCACGTGGGTGTCGTTGCCGTATCGGCGCGGCGGGCCCGAAGTTAAGCCCGGGCGCGCGGCCGCGTACACTCGCAGCCGGCAGGCCGGGCCGGGCAGCCGCGCCGGCGGCCCGGGCGGCGCGCCGCCAGCCAGCGGCAGATCGAGGAGACCGGCCCATGGCCAGCGAACCCAAGACCCGACCCACCGCCATGTCGCTGGACGCGTGCCTGGCCGGACTCGACGAGGCCCGGCGCGAGGACGCCCGCCAACTCGCCGCGCTGATGCAGTCCGTCACCGGGGAACCGCCGGTGGTGTGGGGCGGCAACATCGTCGGCTTCGGCCAGTACGCGCAGCGCTACGCGGACGGCCGGCTCCAGCCCTGGCCCCTGCTCGGTTTCTCGCCGAAGGGCAGGGAGCTGTCGCTCTACGTCATGGATGGCTTCACCGGGCGCGAGTCCCTGCTGGCCAGGCTGGGACGCCACCGCATCGGCAGGTCGTGCCTGTACCTGCGGCGCCTGGCCGACGCCTCGCCGCAGGTGCTGCGCGAACTGCTGGAGGCCAGCGCCGCGGCCCTGGAACCCCAGCGCATCCGCTGAGGCGCGCCGGTGTATGCTGCGCCGCCGCCGCCGGCGGTCCTATCGCCCCTGCCAGGAGATTCCCCGTGATCCAGCGTTTCGATGTCGGCCCGCGCATGTCCGAACTGGCCGTGTACAACGGCGTGGCCTACCTGGCCGGACAGGTGCCCGAGGACGCGTCCCTCGACATCGTCGGCCAGACCCGCCAGGTACTCGAGGCGATCGACACGCTGCTGGCCCAGGCCGGCACCGACAAGACCCGGATCCTGCGCGCGCAGATCTACCTGGCCGACATCGCCGACTTCGCCGGCATGAACCAGGCCTGGGACGCGTGGGTTGCACCGGGCCATACGCCGCCGCGGGCCACCGTCCAGGCGCCCCTGGCCGACCCGCAGTGGAAGGTCGAGATCGTGGTGACCGCCGCCGCCTGAGCGGGGCCAGGCGCCCGGCACTAGCGGCCGGACGCAGCCGGCAGGCGCGCCAACCCGCGGTGCGCACCCCACGCGAGGCGGCCATACAGCGCGGACGTGGTCGCGGCGTACGCGATCGCCGCGCCGACGGTTCCCCGGCACCGCGACCACCCGCAGCCTGCCGATCGGCGGCGTGCGCGCGGATGGATGGGTCAGTCTTCCTCGGGCACCACGTCCGCCGCGCGCTCGATCACGCTGGCCTCGCGCAGTTCGCGCTTGGCCTCGCTCAAGGCCCGGCCGTCGAGCGGGCGGGCGCTGGATATCCGGCACGGCTGCGAGATGGCCGAGCCGTTGGCCGCGCGCGGCTGCACGCTGTCGAGCCGCGGGTTGACCATCCCCATGGAGTTGCTGATGGTGATCGAACTGGCCAGGGACAGACCGGCACAGCGCGTACGGAACTCGAGCAGGTAGCCTTGCACCGAGGTGTTCCAGATGGCCAGGGCCTGGTCGCCCAGCGGCGTCCAGCGGTTGACGCCGGCGACGCGGCTGATCTGGAAGCTGGCCACGGGTGGCCCGGCGTGTGCGCGTTACAGGTCCAGGCGCTCGGCCGTGCTGAGGGAAGGGCCCGAATGGGCACACGCGGCAAGCGATGACACCAGCGCCGACAGGACCATGATCCGCATCATGAAGCTCACCCCTGGACCAACGACGGGAAGGGACTTGCCTGGCGCCCAACATCGCGCCGCGCTGGCGCCGCGTCAAGGGCGGGTGCAGCGTCGCGCGGCATCTGTCGGAACGGCCGCGTGTAGCCCACCTGCGTCTTCCATGTCGCCTGATGACATCGCTTTACCAGGCCGGTGAGGCCGCAGCGTCCGGGCCGGCGTGGCGGCGCTCGCCGCCGGGATTACCGGAGGAGTAGGGCGGGGATGGCGCGGTCGCCGCGCCGCGAGCCGCGGTCAGTCCAGGCGCGAGGGCGCGTCCGTCGGCGGCGCCGGGACCGGCAGTCCTTCCCAGTGTTCGCGCGGGACCAGTTTCGGCCGGTCGGGATCGGCCTCGTAGTTGGGCGACATGATCTGCACGCCCTCGGCGTTGAAGGCGTCCTGGATCTGCGCATGCAGTTCGCTCAGGACCGGGAACCGCCGCAGCGGGTCGGCCACGCGCACCCGCAACCGGTAGTCGACATAGAAGTCCGAAAGCGCCGTCTGCAGCACGAACGGCGCCGGCTCGCGCGCCACGCCCGGCGTGCGCGAGGCCGCGGCGAGCAGCAGCCGGTGTACCTGCCGCCACGGCGTGTCGTAGCCGATGGTCACGCCGGTCTCCATCCACATCCCCGGCCCGTCGGGATGGCGCGAGAAGTTGTGCAGCTGGCCACCGAGGACGACATTGTTGGGAATGCTGACCTCCACCCCGGCGGCGGTGCGCAGGCGGGTGGTGAACAGGCCGATCTGCAGCACCACGCCTTCGACCTCGCCGCTGCGCACGTAGTCGCCGACCGACATCGTGCGCGAGTAGAGGATGGTGAAGCCGCCGGCGGCCTGGCCGACGATGCCCGAGGCACCCAGCGAGACCATCAGGCCGACCAGCACGCTCAGGCCCTTGAAGGCATCGGTGTCCGAACCGGGCAGGTAGGGATAGGCCATCGCCAGCGCGAACAGCCAGATGATCACGTTGACCAGCTTGCGGGTGGGCTCGGCCAGCACCTGGTCGATGCCGAACAGCTGGAACCGGCCTTCGGCCACGCCGCGGAAGGTCAAGCTGACGGTGTGGGTGAGCAGCCGCGCCAGCAGGAAGATCAGGATCGCCGCGAACAGGCCGGGCAGGGCACCGGCGATCGCATGTCCCCAACCGCGCAGCAGGTCCAGCATCCAGCCGGTCATCGCGTCGGCCCAGGGCCGGGTGAAACCGAACTGGCCCAGGGTGAAGCGCAGCCATTCTTCGGCGACCAGGAACAGCGCCACCGCGACCAGGATGCGCAGCAGCCAGTCGCCGACGATCCGCACCCCCGTGAGCAGATGCCGCACCGAGCCCGGGGAAGCGGCCTCTTCGGTGCGCTGGAGCCAGCGCTTGACGCGCCCGCGCAGCCGCCTGCCCAGCCACAGCACGCCCAGGGCCGCGGCGATCGCGATGGCCGTGCCCAGCACGGTCCACAGCACGCCACGAAGCAGCCTCGCGGGCGCCTGTTCGCGCTGGGCAGTGGTCACCGCATCGCCGAGGCGCCGCGCCACGCCGGCGCGGGCCTGGGCCATCGTCTCGCCGTTGAGCACATCCAGGTCCGCGGGCGTCAGGATCATGGTCAGCTCGTCGCCCAGCAGCACGAGCGTGCCTTCGGATGATTCCTTGAACTCGATCTTCGCCGGGGTGCCTCGTTCGACCACGCGGCGGATCGTCGCTTCGCTGGTTCGCGCCCGCAGTTCTGGCCCACGCCCGAGGAACTCGCTGCGGAGGGTGACGATGTCGCGGTTGTAGAAGCGGACCGTCGCCTCGGCAGCCGGCGAGCTGGCCGGCGCGGAGGCCTGGCCCGCGCCAGTGGCCAGCACCGGGGACGATGTCGCCGGCGTCGCGGCGGACGTGCCACCGGCGGATAGCAGCAGGCCGGCCAGGATCCCCAGGAGTACCGCGCGGACCTGAAGCATCGTCCTCAAGCTTCGCGTCGCTCGCGCCATGGCTGCCCCGGTATCGAGTACGGGGAACACGACACTGACCCTGGCCACGACCCCGGACCCGTGGCGCGGCCAGATTTACCTCAGGCCCGGGAAGGCCGCCATAGGCCGTGGGGGCAATAGCCTCGAGTCCATAAGACATAATGCACATTATGCGAAATACAGGGTGGGCCCGGTATTTCGTAACTGAGGGTCGGCCGGGAATCGTTACAAATACAGCCGCATAGTGGCTATCGCTTTGAAAAACAAAGGAGTTCTTGTTCTTGACGTAGGCCGCGCAAGCCTTGCCTGATTGCCGACCACGGCGGCTTGAGAGCCTGCCGCACTCAAACTGGCCCAATGCTATCCGTGCACTGGAGCGCTGAAGATGTCACGTTTTGAGGTAGCTGTCGCACAGGGCAATTAGCCTAACAACAGGAGGCTCGATTGCGTCGAGTCGGCCTAGAAGCACCTGCCGGACATCCGAGATTTGAGGGTTGTTGGGAATGAGTTCTGCAGGACTCTCCCACATCCATTCCTCAAGAACCGAATACAACCACTCAGGATCAGATTCGGCTACTTCTCTGCGCGTTGGCACATACATGCCGAGGCGGACGAACGGGTTGTTGGGGCCGTGAGAAGCTCGAGCGGCACTAAAGGCACTTTCAGGCATGCCAAACCGATCATCAGGGTCTTGCATTGCAGTGCTCCCTAAAGATTCGCCTACTGTCGCTTCAGCCACTCCTGGATGAAGCCGAGCAGATCAGGGTAGTTCAACGTCTCAATGTCCAAGCCGGCTTCATTACAGATATCTGATAGCTCAGCATCAAATCTCTGATAGGCCTCAAACACCTTCCGCTCGCCCGGTATATTTGTTCGTTTGGATTCTTGAGATAGCCAGTTTCGGACGACTCTGGTCAAAGTCCGAGGATTTCCGTTGTGGGCGGTTGGATCTTGGCCAGCAATATCCGACAGGCACTTCTGGGTTGTGTAACGAGTGTGCTCAAGGATGAGGAGCGATCTGGACGCGTACGATCTTCCAGCGAGTTTCTTGCAGCCGATCACCATCCCCAGTTCAAATGGCATGTTGAAGCGCGGAAGGTTGTTCACGCTATCGAGTTCAACTGCCGACAAGTCATGAATGCTGTACGACGATTCACGAACAAGTCGTACGATTTTATCCAGGCGGACATCACCGCCGTCAGCTGCTTCCAACGCCGTGCGTGGCCTGAATCCACAGGCAACTACGGTAAACAGCATGCACTGAAAAAGCTGTTTGAAGTCGTCAGAAAAGGGACAATTGATAAAAACGAAATCAGGGTCGACGACCACTTTCGCCCGTGCCATTGGTGCCCCTATTTCTTCTTCGAGGCCACTTTACGAACTGCCGACGAGCGCTCAGCCTTGGTCAGCGAGCTGCCATAAATGGGAAACGATTTGACGGGAAAACTCCCTGCTTGCGACAGCACGCTACCGGCCAAAGATTTGCTCGACTTTGAGCTGCGCTTGTCGTTCATGACTTCCGAGGCCTTGGTGGCCACCTTCGACGACGTCTTCTTGTCGGTACGCGTTTGCGACAGCGCGCTTCCCGCTAGCGATTTTGCGGTCTTCGTAGCGTAAGGGTCACGCATCACTTTTGACGAATGGCTGGCCAGCTTCTCGCTCGTCTTTTCTTTCTTTGTCATCGAAGTTGGCCTCATTTAGAGACAAATATAGCAAATCCGTTCCCACTTCTATGGCGACGGATTCTCATCCGAACCCGGATCGATCGTGGATGTTCGTTGACGCGTCAGGTACTTCTTTAGCACCCAGCCTTCGACATCACGCTCTTCAAGGTGGTTGCGGTACCTGATCTTGATCCAACGACCCTGCTCTCCTGTGGCTATCACTTCTTGATTGGGGTAGGCCAGATCTAGAGTGAGCCCTTTGCTTATAGCCGATTTCACCCTTACTTCCCTGGGGCCCACCACATAGCGGGCCTGGGGAATGGGCGAATGATTCGCCAAGGACGCGATCGCAGCAAGCAATTGTTCGTGATACTTCCGCTCTTCTTGAGCGGCACGCGCACTATCAATTTGTTGTTGGGCTGCTTGCTCACGAGCAAAACGCCCCTGTGCATGTGTTTCGATCATCGTCAGAACGGTCAAAAGTGTGCTCAGCACCCAAAACAGGGCATTCCACTGCTCCCAGGTTATCCCTATGGCCCGGATCTGTTGCTTAGTGGCTCCTGTTGGGGGGAGGTTCGCTATGGCGACGTTGACATCTTCCAAGCGACTGCCCAAGGAGTCCCACTCCGGATCGTCATCGTCCGGTAAGGACTGCAGCATCCTCTGGACATGCTCGACCGTTGCTTCCATCTGGGAGGCCCAGGGAGCAATCTGTTCAAGTTTCAGCCGTTCTACCAGGTCGAGGAACGGATCAGTGAAGCTTGCAATCTGATCCAACAGCTTGCGGTTCTTCTCGAAAACGTCATTAAACGATTCGGTGGCGCGGCGAGCTTCGTCGAGCCACGAGAGTGTTTGGCTTGGATCCCAGTATTTGCTCACCTCAAGCATGCGCGATGAAGAAATAAGATCCCTGTACCGATCCATGAGATCTTGCTGTGCGCTGGCACGATCCAGGATCGATTGGTATGCGGCCGATGGTTTCAGCAGGCGTTCGCGCCAGCGCTCCTGCTCTTCGATGAAGGACTGGACAGCACTGTACGAGGCGCCCATGGCGTTCTGGAAAAACTGGTGCTGTCTTGCAATCTGTGTGATGTCGAAGGGCATGGCACGGTCTGCGTCGCAGCCACGGTAGTCAGGATCGATTGTAGACATGCCAGAGGCGGTATTGCTGAAAGCCGCCTCCTACGCTCCTTGGCCCGACCTTACCTCTTGGCCTTCTCGCTGGCCGAGACCCCGGCGTCGCTTTGGCGCAGTTGCACCAATAGTTGGTCAATGGCCTGCTGGTGCCCTTGCAGCCGCGAGGCTTGGGCTTCAGCGGACTCCCGCCGATCACGCTCTCTGGCCAGCTCGGTACGCACCTGTGCCAGCTCAGCCTCCAGGGATTCCAAGGCCTGGTGGTCCTGATTCCAACGAACCTGCAGGGCGCGGTGCTCAGATGCGGTCAAGCGCAGTGCATCGAGTTCGGCCTGCTGGGCCTCATGGGCCTGCCGGGTTAGCGACACTTCTCTCTCCAGTCGGCCATGTCGCTCAAGCCACTGGCCGTTGTCGCGATTGAGCAGGAGCAGCTCTTGATTCTTCGTGGCCAACGTCTCGTTGGCCTGCCGTAGGGCCAGCTGAAGCTCCTGTAGCTGGTGTTCATGCCGGCGCTGCTCCTGATCGCGCTGTTCCTTCGCCGTGGTGCGGTAGTGCTCCAGCGCTTCGCGGGCATGTGCATGCTTCTCTTCCAGAGACTGGGCATGGGCCTCGTGTTCGGCCAGCCGCGTCGTCAGGCCGGCAATGCGTTCGTGAAGCTGGGCAACCTCGGTTGTGCGGGCGCCGAGCTCGCGGCCAGTAGCCTCGTGAGCCTGACGCTCGGCCTGCAGGGCCGTTTCCGTGCGCTGGAGCTGGTTGCTGAGGGCGGCGGCCTCCTGTCGGCCTTGCTCGATCGCCTGGTCGCGCTCCTGAACCCGGGCTGTGAAGCGTTGCTGGGCTTCGTCGAGGCGCTCTTCGGCCTCCTCATGCAGGCGCGTGGCCAAGCGAGTGACCAGGTCCTGCAATGCCTCGCTGACCGCTGCCTTCGCTCCCACCGGACGACCTTCTTCCCCCTCCAGTTCCCGGAGGTAGCGGTGGATGGTGGTTTTCGAGCCGGTGTTGCCCAGCGCCACACGCACGGCGTCCACAGAAGGGTTCTTGCCCTGCGCCAGCAAGCTGTCGCGAGCACGCTGCACGTCACCTTTGTACAAGCCTGATCGGGCCATAAGCCAACCCTCCGCGTTATTTCGTAATGTATTACATACCATGTAATTACATGCTAATCAACGAGCGAAGTTCCCTAGGACTTAGGGCCCATAGTGAGGCGGGATAATATTGGATTATCCCGTGTGATCCCGGTTTTCGGATCGAACCAGGGGTCAACCAGTACGAAATCGAGGATCCGGCTTGAGGGAGGCCGTAGCTAGAGCACACGTTGCAAGGACTTGCAACTAAAAGTTGCGCTTATTACACTAAGTGTAAAAGACGCATATCGAGGTTGCCGACCGCATGGAAGTCAGGTTTGAGGATCCCACTCTGGAACGCTTGGAGGCAGATCCCAACTTCACCAACGGCATGGACGGCGCCTTAGTTAAGGCCTTTCGCAAGCGCCTACAGTTCATCCGCGCCGCCTCGGACGAGCGCGCCTTTTATGCCATGAAGTCGCTGCACTACGAAAAGCTCCAGGGCGACCGGGCCGGGCAGCGTTCCATGCGCCTGAACGATCAATGGCGGCTGATTGTCCGCCTCGAAGAAGACGATGCAGGGAAGCAAGTCGTCGTTGTCTCCATTGCCGATTACCACTAACACCCCCGAGGACACGCCATGAACACGTTCGCCGAAATCTTTCCACCGGGCGAATTCCTGCGTGAGGAGCTGGAGGCGCGCAATTGGTCTCAGACCGAGCTGGCCGAGATCATGGGTCGCCCGGTGCGCCTGATCAACGAGATCATCGCCGGCAAGAAGGCGATCACGCCCGAGACGGCCATCCAGCTGGGTGAGTCGCTGGGCACCGGTGCGGAGGTGTGGATGAACCTGGAGAGCCAGTACCAGCTCTCCAAGGTTCGCCTGGCTGACAACCTGATCGCCCGCCGTGCCGACCTGTACAACCGCTTTCCCGTGCGGGAGATGACCAAGCGCGGCTGGATCACCGCCAGTAAGAGCATCGAGGTGCTTGAGCAGCAGTTCTTGGAGTTCTTCGACATCACGCGTCTGGATCAGCCACTCACCTTTTCTCATGCCGCCCGCAAGACGGATGCCGAGGCTGCCCCCACTGCCTTGCAACTGGCTTGGCTGCGCCGGGCCCGCCAGGTTGCCAGTGAATTGGTCAACGGTGCCTACGACGAGGGGGCATTGCGCTCGGCGCTGCCGCGATTGTCGGCGCTGCGGACGGCTCCGGAGGAAACCCGGCACGTGGCCCGGATTCTGGACGAGTGCGGGGTGCGCTTCGTGATCGTAGAACCCATTGCCGGCACCAAGATCGACGGCGCCTGTTTCTGGCTGGCCGAAGACCGGCCGGTGGTGGCCATGACCTTGCGCCTGGATCGGATCGACAACTTCTGGTTCGTACTTCGCCATGAACTGGAGCATGTCCTCCAGCGCCACGGTCGCGATCGTGGCTACATCTTGGATCAGGAGATCGACTCCGAACCGAGCGATCAGATCAGCGAGGAAGAAAAGGTCGCCAATAAGGAGGCGGCCCAGTTCTGCGTCGACCAAACCGAGATGAGTGGTTTCGTGGCTCGGGTCGCCCCGTTCTTCAAGGAGGAGCGTGTCCTGCAGTTCGCTCAGCGCCTGAACATTCATCCAGGCCTGGTCGTTGGCCAGCTGCAGCGTCGCCTACGCCGGTTCGACTTGTTCCGGAAGCACCAGGTCAAGGTGCGCTCTTTTGTCACCAGCTCAGCCCGTACCGACGGCTGGGGCGTGGTCCAGACCGACTGAAGGAGGTACCGCAATGTCCGCTTATACCAATCAGGTGAAAGACTACGTCGAGCGCTACAAGGCCGAGACGGGCAACGACGGCCTCCTCGACCCCCACGACGTCGCAGCTTGGGCCTTGCACAACGGACTGCATAAGCCCAACCCGAAAACGATCATTGACGCTATCGCGGCGGACATTGCCCAAGTCTGGCGCGAAGAATATCGAACCGACAAGCACGGGCGCCGGTATCGGGCCAAGCACGCGGCCACCCACAAGAAGGGTAACAAGACCCTGTCGCTTTGGGCCGACCTGGACGACCCAGAGGCGCCGCACAACCACTTCGTGCGTTCCTTCGCCCAGCGCCGCCAGCAGATCGTCGGAGACTGTCTGCAACTGAAGACCGACGTGGATGTCTACAACGACAAGCGCGAGCCGGACGAACCGATCCAGGTCCCGCTCGACTTCACGCTCGACGTGGCCGAGCTGCAGCAGCCGCTGCGCAAGGTTGCTTGAACTTCCTCCAGTCGCGCCCCACCGTGGCAGGCGCGATTGGGCTTCCTTAGTCGCCACGGAAAGGAATCGGTGATGTCCAAGCGCGAACAATCGGGGCCGAAGGTCACCAGGACCGCCTCATCGGTCCTGCGGGATCCGGGCGCCAGCAAAACCGCCAAGTCCCTGGCCGGCAGTGCCTTGGCCCAGGCAAATACGTCCAAGCAGTCATCGGCTAAGACGGCGACCACTGCGGCCCTCCAAGGGCCTGCCGCTTTTCTCAATAGCTAGTCTGTCGGCCGCTGTTTTTCCGAAGGGCCAAGTCCGGCGCGCCCGCTTGATGGGGGCCGCTGGCAATCGGCGAACAGATCCTGGTCCCGCTCATATGCGTTCGTTTGGATCTGCATCAGACCGAGAACGGAATGAAACAAGTTGTCATGGCTGGCATGCATGCGCGAGCGCGCCTCAACGCACGACACGTCGATTCCGTTGCTCTCCACCATTCCTTCAGACAGCCATGCGGTAAGCGGCACCTTGATCTGGGTATCCGGGGCAATCGCGTAAGGAAGGCCATGCAAGTACACATTGGCTTCTCCAAGCGATTCACCATGGTCTGAGATATAGATCATGGCAGTATCGTGTGACGCGTCATCAGCCAGCATGCGGATGGCTTGGGCGAGGAAGTCGTCAGTGGCAAGAATGGCGTTGTCGTAGGCATTAATGATCTCCTGGCGAGAGCAGCTCCCCAAGTCCGCACTACGGCAGTCCGGAACAAAACGGCGGAACTGGTCCGCGTACCGCTTGAAATAGCTTGGCCCGTGGTTTCCCAGCTGATGGAGGACTACGACCACGTCTCCGGGGTTGTCATCGATGGCGTCATGAAGACCATCCAACATGACTGCATCGCGGCATGCCTGCGAGTCGCAATGATCGTCCTTTCGTGGCTCGCGATAGGACTCGAATGCCAATCCATCGCATACACCCTTGCAACCGGTTTGGTTGTCACGCCATAGCGTCCTCACTCCAGCTCGCTCCAGAACATGGAGCAAGGACTCTGACGAAGTTATCCTGTCTTGGTCGTAGGATCTACGACCGAAGGGCGAGAACATGCAGGGGACCGAGACTTCGGTATTCGACCCGCAAGCCGTCACATCCTGGAAGTTAATCACGTCAAGCGACGCGAGTTGAGGGGTCGTTTGTCGCGCGTAACCGCTCAAGCCCCAGTTCTTTGCCCTCACCGTTTCCCCCACCACGATCACTAGAAGATGAGGCTTGGAACCAGGGGCATGGGCAACTTGGGCCGCATCTGGTGCGACCACGTGCAGAGCGTTTTTTTTCGGGCGCCTCTGGCGCTCGATCTCCCTGGCAGTGGAAACGATGTAGTTTCCTGGAGCTATCAGGTATCGCAATGCCTTGTGATTGCGCATCAGCGGCGAAAGGTCGTTGAAGGTAGCAAGCACCGCAGTCAAGGTAAGCGCCAACATCGACATGATGAAGGTGATTCGACGGAAGGCGGCGCGGCGCCACGGCACAACAATCAGCCTTGTCCGCCAGATTGCGATCGTCGGAATAATGCCGAACACAAAGACGTATCCGAGCAGTCCAGGCGTGAACAGTTCGGCCGCCTCGGACGCGTCGGTTTTGAGCATGTTGCGGATCATGCTTTGGTCCATGTGGACCCCGTAGCTGTCCGCGAAGAAGGCGACCGCAGCTGTCAGCACCATCAGGATGGTCAGTGCTGGTTTGGCAATCCATCGGTTGAGGAATGCAGCCAGTACTGCGGCATGGAATCCCATTATCGCTACTGCCAGCGAAGGAACCAGTGCCAATCCCCGCGACCCCTCCAAGACGCCCGTAGCTGACAAGGCCTTCCAGAACGCTGTATTGGTTACCGCAACAAAGTAGGCCGATACCAGAAGAATCAGACTCTCGAGCGCAATATTCGGGCGCTTCCCCAGGCTGGTTGCAATTCGTCTGCCGATTCCCGCCAACCAACGGAGGACATTCTCATGAGGAATGGCTGTCATGGCGCCACCGAGGTACGACCGTGAATCTCGTACCCGGCACCCCCGGTCTTACAGCCTGCACCCAGGTGATTTGAAGCGGCAACGCAAAGCATGGCGCAATGCGCCATCGTGAATGTAGGCATAGAGCCCTCCAATCTCGGCAATGGGAAAAAGCACCGGGACACCCCGGTGTCGATTCACACTGCGATGGGAGGGCGATTCAATTCGAAAGGACGAACAGCAGGCTTGGCTTCGGCCTGGGTATTGGGTGCGGTGACTAAGAGCTTGCGCACTGTGATCTGGACCGACATCTGCAAAATCGCAGGCAGGTGGCCGCAACAGTGAGCGCCATGCACCAATGCATGCAACAGATCCTTGGAGCCCGCATCATGATCTTCTGCCCCAGCGGACTGAGCCACTGGGCTCGCCGTTATGTCGCCGTGGTGCATTGCGGCTGCACTCGAAAAGGCGTCGTGCAACTCACCCACGGCTGCAAGAATGGGGTTGGACATGGTGATCAACAGCAACAACCCCATTGGTGCCCGGCGCAGAAACTTTCGCAATCGCTTCACGCTGACATCATTCCGATGCTGTGGCCTTGCCTCGGTACGCGAGCAGGCGAAGCGCGTTGAACACCACGAGCAAGGTTGAGCCCTCGTGTATGGCTACCGCGGGCCCAATACCCAAGCCAAGAATCGTCGCCGGCACCAGGAAAGCGACGATCCCCAAGCTGACGAACACGTTCTGTCGGATCACCCCGCGTGTATGACGACTCAAGCCCACTGCGAACGGCAGGTGCCGCAAGTTGTCAGCCATGAGTGCGACGTCCGCGGTCTCCAGGGCTACGTCTGATCCAGCTGCACCCATCGCGATCCCTACCGTTGCATTGGCCATGGCAGGGGCATCATTGACGCCGTCACCGACCATTGCCACCTTGTCCTGTGCACGCAGCTTTCGGATGGCTTCGACCTTGTCCTCAGGCATTAGGTCACCCCAAGCCTCGTCCAGTCCAACTTGGCCAGCCACTGCCTCAGCCACCCGCTGGTGGTCGCCGGAGATCATGATCATTCGCTCGATGCCCAGCTCGCGCAGCTGCTGCAGTGTCTCGCGAGCTCCGTCTCGTGGTGTATCCAACAGGCCGATGGCGCCCAGATCACGCGTGCCTTGGCGAACGAACATGCTGGTCCGTCCAGCTTGGCGCAGTTCCTCAATTGCCTGGGTGGCGGCGGTGCCAAGTGCAGGGATATCCTCACTTCCGAACATTTCCGCCTTGCCAATCCAGACCGGCTCCCCCTCTAGGGTAGCCGCCACACCCCGGCCGGTCAGGCTTACCAGGTCGGTGGCCGTGGGAATGGCGCGCCCCTCCAGCCGCGCACGGCCGTCGCGTGCAATCGCCGCGGCCAACGGATGGTCGCTCAATGATTCAACCGCCACCGCCACCGCGAGCAGATCCTCTTCGGTTGTGCCATCGACAGGCACAATATCGGTGATTCGTGGCCGACCCTCGGTGAGGGTGCCAGTCTTGTCGAACGCCATCGCCTTCAGCGATCCGAGTTCCTCCAATGGGGCACCGCCCTTTATGAGCACGCCACCGCGAGCGGCCCGGGCAATACCGGACAGGACCGCGCTAGGCGTGGCAATGGCAAGAGCACACGGACTGGCGGCAACCAGCACCGCCATCGCGCGGTAGAAGCTGTCGCGGAAGGGCTCGTCGATCACCACCCAGGCGAACAACAGCAGTACGGCCAGGACGAGGACGGCTGGGACGAAGATCCGCTCGAAGCGGTCGGTGAACCGCTGCGTGGGCGACTTGCGCGTCTCAGCCTCGCTGACCATGCGCACCACCCGGGCCAGTGCCGAGTCGGTAGAACGACGTGTGACTTCGACCTCGATCGCGCCGCTGCCATTGATCGTACCGGCGAATACCCGCGAGGCCGCGTCCACCGCGTCGGGCTTAGATCGCGCTACCGCGTAATCATCGACCGGGCGCTTGTCCACCGGGATGCTCTCACCGGTGACTGGGGCCTGGTTGACGCTGGAGGTACCCGCTACCAGGAAGCCGTCGGCAGGCATGCGTTCGTTGGGCCGCACGATCACCACATCGCCCACCGCCAGCTCCTCGACTGGGATCTCATGCACCTGCCCATCGCGCCGTACCGTGGCAGTCTCAGGCGCCAGCTCCGCCAAGGCCTCGATGGCCCGCTTGGCCCGGCCCATCGCGTAGTGCTCCAGTGCGTGTCCGAGACTGAACAGGAACAGCAACAAGGCGCCTTCGGCCCATGAGCCCAGTGCCGCCGCGCCGGCAGCGGCCACCAGCATCAGCGTGTCGATCTCGAACCGCTTCATTCGTAGGTTGTCGATCGCCTCGCGCAGCGTGTAAGCACCACCGAAGAAATAGGCAGCTACGTAGCAGGCAACCGGCAACCAGCCCGGCGCCGTAGGCACCAGCTTCTCTACCAGGTAGCCGGCGATCAGCAACGCGCCGCACGTCAAGGCGAAGATCAACTCGGTATTGGGGCCCAATACCTGACCATGGGCGTACGCATGGCCGTCGCCTGGGGCATGGGAATGTTTCTCGTCGGCACCGTGCGTGTGGCCCTTATCCTCGTGAGACTGATCGAGCGTCGTCGACTCGACCAATACCTTGTCGTCGGAGGGTTTGACCCGTCGAGTGACGCCCATCCACGACAGAGCGCCCTTGAGCTTCTCCTCGGATATCTGATCGCGGTCGAACTCCACCAGCACCGTCCCGGCCGCACTGGCATCGGCCTCCATCACGCCAGATTGTGAGCGCAAGAATTCGGCAACCGTCCGCGCGCGCCGTTCATGCCCGATGCCATCTACCTCCCACAGCACGTGCCCGAAGCGTGCGGTGACTTGCGCCCCGGCGGCTTGCACCACCTCGCGGATTCGGGCCAAGGACTGGACCTGAGGGTCGTAATGGACACACAGCTGGCTTGGCTGGTCGCCTTCGCCCTTCCGAAGATGCACCCCTTCGATGCCCGGCCGCCCCTGCAGGTCGCTGACCAGCCGATCCACGCATCCATCTGCATCGCTGTCGATCTCGGGCAGCAGGACTTGGATATCCAGGCGTAGTTTCTCGGTCATGACGGGCTACCTCGGGTTAGCCATTGAAGGACACGGGCAGTGTTGCTAGGGAGTCGTTTAGATGGTTAAGACTGCTTCTTGTCCGCACGGACGCTACGCAGGATGCCTATGCCTCCCACAATCGCGACCAGGGCGATCAGTGCACCGGCGACCAGGTCAGGCCAAGGTGAGCCGATCCACAGGACCAGCCCTCCGGCGATGAGTACGCCACCGTTGGAAATGAAGTCGTTGAAGCTGAAGGTTTCGGCTGCCTGCATGTTTACGTCGTTTGACTGAACCCGCCGGAGCAGCACCAAGCACCACAGGTTGATGCCTGCGGCGACCAAAGCCAGCACCATCATCGTCATGCCCACGGGTTCGGCATCCCCCAACCAGCGGCGTACGACATCGGCCAATACGAAGCATGCAAATAGGAGCAACATGATCCCCGAAAGCATCGCCGCCCAGCGCTTCCAGGCCGGCTGGCGGTCGATCGCCAGGTAGCTAATCAAGTAGACGGCCGCATCCGATGCGTTGTCGACCGCGTTGGCCGTCAGCGCACTGGAGTCAGCGACCCAGCCGGCAACACCAAGCCCGCCAAACAGGCCCAGGTTCCATAGCAGCACCTGCCGCAGTATCGATTTCTGCCGGGCTGGGTCGTCACTCACATCAGGTCTCCTCTTTCGCAGCCCTGGCCGCAGCTCGCGCAGCGAAGGTCGGCAGCACCAGCAGCGTCAGGACCGTGGCGCTAATCAGGCCACCGATGACGACCGTGGCCAGCGGCTTCTGCACCTCGGCGCCGGCACTGGTGGACAAAGCCATCGGGATGAATCCGACGATGGCTACCAGAGCAGTGGTCAGCACCGCGCGCAGACGGCTGGCTGCACCGGCGGCGGCAGCTTCCAGTGGCGCATCGCCGGCATCTAGGCGTTCGCGGATAGCCTGCATCAACACTAGGCCATTGAGCGTGGCCACGCCCGAGACCGCAATGAAGCCCACGGCTGCGGACACAGAAAATGGCATGCCGCGCAGCAGGAGTGCCAACGCGCCGCCTACGAGCGCCAATGGCACACAGGCGAAGACCAGCGCTGCCTCGCGGATACTGCCCAACGCCATGTACAGCAGGCTACCGATCAGCAGAAACACGATAGGGATCACCAGCAAGAGCCGTTGTTCGGCACGCTGCAGGTTCTCGAACTGGCCACCCCAGGTCAGATAGACGCCGGCGGGCACCTCGACGGCTGCTACCGCCGCCTGCGCCTCACCCACGAATCCGCCAAGGTCGCGACCACGGACGTTGGCCTGAACCACAACACGCCGGCTGCCGTTATTGCGGCTGATTTGGTTGGGCCCCTCTGTTACCTCAATACGTGCCACCGACGACAGCGGCACCACAGCGCCGTTCGGCGTTGCAATCGGCAGGGCGGCCAGCTGAGCAGGATCATTGCGGGCTTCTTCATTGAATCGGACCACCACGTCGAAGCGGCGATCGCCCTCGAAGATCCGGCCTGCACTCGCTCCGCCCACGCCTATGGCCAAGGCGTCGCTGACATCAGCGGCTGTTAGTCCATACAGAGCCGCGGCGGCATGATCGATCCGCACTGTCAGTGTCGGCAGGCCGGAGACCTGTTCAACCCGTACATCGGCTGCGCCGTCAATGCCCCGCAGCTTGAGGGCGACCTGGTCGGCGACCGACTGCAAGGTGTTGAAGTCGTCACCGAATACCATCACTGCCAAGTCTGTACGTACGCCGGAGATCAGTTCGTTGAAGCGCAGCTCGATAGGCTGGCTGAACTCAAAGGCATTGCCGATTTGGTCGCCCACCCGGGACTCCAGTCGCTCAATTAACGCCTCCTTGTCCAGCTTTGGGTCGGGCCACTGATCACGGGGCTTGAGCACGATCACACTGTCGGAGATATTGACCGGCATGGGGTCGATGGCCGCTTCTGCCGTACCGGTGCGGGAGAACACGGTCGCCACTTCAGGCTCGGCAGCAATGGTCTTCTCCAGCGCAAGCTGCATGGCCAGAGACTGCTCCAGGGAGGTGGAGGGAATCCGCAGCGCCTGCATGGCCAGATTGCCTTCATCCAGCGTGGGCATGAACTCACGACCCAGCGAGACGAAGGCGGTCACACCGATCGCCAGCATGAGCAGGGCACCGGCCAGCACCGCCTTGGGCCGGGCCACGGCTTGGCGGATCACGGGTTCAGCACGCCGTCGCACCGCGCGAATCAAACGGGTCTCATGCTCGCCCGCATGGTCTGTCGCATGACCGGCCGACGCCTTCTCCTTAGGCGCTCGCACCAGCAAGGCCGCCATGGCCGGAACGAAGGTGAAGGAGAAGATGAAAGCGCCGATGAGAGCCAGCATGAAGGTAGCCGCCATCGGCTGGAACGTCTTGCCCTCCACGCCCTGCAACGTGAGGATCGGCGCGAACACCAGCAGGATAATCAACTGACCAAATGCGGCCGGCCGCATCATCGTGCTGGAGGCCTCCACGACCACCTTCATCCGCTCGCTCACCGCCAATGGTCGGCCCAACTCAGCCTGTCGCTTGGCCAGAAGCAGCAAGGTGGCTTCCACCACGATCACCGCACCGTCAACCAGAATGCCGAAGTCCAGCGCGCCCAGGCTCATCAAGTTGCCGCTGATCCCGAAGCGGTTCATGCCGATCACCGCGAACAGGAACGACAGTGGAATCACCAGCGCCGTGATCGCCGCAGCGCGTATGTTGCCCAGCATCAGGAACAGCACGAGCACCACCAGCAGTGCGCCTTCAGTGAGGTTGCGGGCTACCGTACGGATGGTGGCGTTCACCAATTGACTGCGGTCGAGCACGGGCTCGGCCACGATTCCCGGTGGCAGCGACTTGTTGACCTGCTCCAGGCGGGCAGCCGCAGCCTGAGCGACCGTGCGGCTATTGCCCCCGGCGATCATCAGCGCGGTGCCAAGCACGGCCTCATGGCCGTCGCGGGTGGCGGTACCCAAGCGTGGCGCGCGTCCGATGCCTACCGTAGCCACGTCCGAGACCCGGATAACCAGGCCGTCGCGGTTGGCGACAGGCGCTCGCCCCAGGTCGTCGGCGGTCTGGGCAAGGGCGTCGGCACGGACCACCAACCCCTCACCGGCACGCTGCACGAAGCCCGCACCGGCTTGCACGTTGGAGCGCTCCAGCGCCTGCACCAGGTCGGGCAATCCGAGGCCGTAGGCGGCCAGGCGTGCCGGGTCCGGCTGTACGGCGTATTCCTTGACGTAGCCGCCGATGGTGTCGACGCCGGCCAGCCCGGGCGTTCCGCGCATTTGCGGGGCAATCATCCAATCCTGGACGGTGCGCAGATAGGTGGCACGCTCTTGCGGTGTGGCCAGGCGCTGACCTTCCGGCGTCAGGTAGACCTCACCAGCATGCCAACCGGGCTGGTTAGGCTGGGCCAGCGCGTTCTCGTCAAACGTAGTGAAGTCCACTGTCCACATCAGGACCTCACCCAGGCCTGTGGTGACCGGCGACATCATGGGTGTCACACCCTCAGGTAGATCCTCCTGCACTTCGCGCATGCGCTCGGCCACCTGCTGGCGGGCGAACCAGATGTCCGTCTGGTCGGTAAAGATCGCGGTGACCTGAGAAAATCCGTTGCGGGAAAGCGAACGGGTGCTGGTCAGGCCCGGAATTCCGGCCAGCGCCGTCTCCAGCGGATAGGTCACCTGGCGTTCGATCTGGCCGGGAGCCAACGCCGGGGCGATGGTGTTGATCTGGACTTGGCGGTTGGTGATGTCGGGCACCGCATCGATCGGCAGCTGGCTCAGCTGGAACAAGCCGTAGGCAGCGATCAGCGCGGAGAGGAAGACCACGGGCCATCGAAAGCGGACGGCCAGCGCAATAAGTCGATTGAACATATCGTCGTCCTCAGTGCCCGTGCTCGGCCTCGCCCTTGGCCAACTCGGCCTTGAGCAGGAACGCGTTGCTGCTGGCGATTCGCTCATCGCCGGACAGCCCATTGAGGATCTCCACGTGTCCGCCGGCGCGACGTCCGGCCAAGACCGGCACAGCGCGGAAGCCATCGGTGCCTGCGACAAAGACCACTGAGCGACCCTCGATGGCCTGCACCGCATCGGCCGGCACCGTCAGAACGTCGGTCTTGTCAGCAGCGACCACCACGCCCGCAACCGGCGACCCCGCCGGCGGCAGGTCGGCCGCCTCTGCACGAGCGCGGATGATCGCCACGCCGCTCTGTTCGCGCACGTCGGCCGCAGCGCCAATGATGGTGGCTTCGAAGTTGCCCGATGGACCGGTCACCTCGATCCGCATACCCGGGCTGACCTGTGTCACCAAGGCCGGTGGCGCGGTGAACACCAGTTCGGTCTGCGTGGGGTCGGAGACGTTGGCGACGATGTCGCCCGCGTTCACGAACCCGCCCGGTGTGGCCTGGACGGCGCCGACCACCCCGGTCACCGGACTGGCGATCGTGGTGCGCCCCTGCGCATCGGGCGAGCCGGCGGCGGCCACTTGGGCGCGGGCCGCGCGGGCGGTGGCGTCGGCCGCAAGCGATCGCGCGCGGGACGCCTCCAGTTCCTGGCGGGCCACCACACCTTGATCGACCAAGGACTGATCGCGCTGCAGCACCAACCGTGCCGCCTCGGCCTCAGCCGACGCTGCGTCCGCGCTGGCCCGCAGAGTCGCTGCCTCGCCGCTGACGACCACCACCAGCGGCTCTCCCGTCTGGATCTGTGATCCGGGCGCTACCAGCACGCGCTCAACGCGGCCACCAATGGCCGCGGCGATCGACGCACGGGCACCCACCGCTGGCTCGACCCGGCCGCTCAGGCGGGTTTCGTGGCCACCACCGCGGCTTACGGCCACCACATCGATACCCGAAGCTTTGATTTGGTCCGGCGTCAGTGCAATGAGCCCTTCCTCGCCTTCAGCCTCAGGTTTGCCTTCGGCATGTCCATCGCCTTCATCGTCATGGTCATCGGCCTGCGCGTGCTGGTCGGCACTTTCGGTGGCAGGCGTGCCCAACAGACGCGCCAGCCCGAAGCCGGCGCCCAATGCCAGCAGGATCGCCGCAGCGAGCCAGAGGCGATTGTTCTTTTTGTTCATGGTGTCTCCCCAAAGGGGGCGCGTCCTTCAAGGAGCGCCAAATCGATTTCGGCCATGACGCGCGCCTGGCGCGCGTCCACAGCGGCGTTGCGAGCGGCGATGAGTGCCGCACGCGAGCTACGAAGTTCCAACTGTGAAATGCGGCCGGCATCGAACCCGACCCGCGAGAGGCGATAGGCTTCCTCGGCCGCGGCCACGCCGCTATCGGCCGCTCGGGTGCGGCTGTTGGATGCCTCGAGCGTCGCTTGCGCCGCAAGGCGATCGGCATAGGCGGCTTGCTTCTGCGCAGTCAGTCGTGCCTCGGCGGCGCGCTGGTCCGCGTAAGCCGCACGTATCCCACCGCGATTGCGATCGAACAGTGGCACGGTCAGAGTGATGCCTGCCGTCATGGCGTCATCGCCCGTTTCCTCGAAGCGGCGCAGTCCCACGGCGGCACTGACGTCTGGCAGCGCACGACGCTTCTCGACGGTGACCAGACGGCTGGCCGCCTCGAGTTCGGCCTGTGCGACCTGAACGGACAGCGGATCGTTGGTTTGGACCAACGAGGCCTTGGGCTCCCGGTCGAGCAGGCTATTGCCTACCGTTGCGACAGGCGTCGGAAGCATCGCCCAGGCGCTGAGCCGGGCGAAGGCAGCATCACGAATCGCTCGTGCTTCATCCAGGGTCGCGCGTGCGCTTTCAACTTCGCTCTGGGCTTGGACGCTGCGCAATGTGGCCTCGCGTCCCTCCCTGACCAGGGCAGCCACCGCCTGGGCGTCCTGCTCGATCAGCGACAGGGCTTCGGTAGCTAACGCATAGCGCCGCTCAGAAGCTTCGGCTGCCGAATACACCTGGGCCAGTTGGCCAGCCGACCACCACCGTTGCTGCCCGGCCCGCAGGTCGGCAGCCAAGGCCTCCGACTGGGCGGCTTGGATTCGGGCCCGGCGTTTGCCCCACAACTCCAGGGGCTGATTGACCGCCAACGTGTTCTCGGCGGCGCGGTTACCGCTGTAGGGTCCACTGCCGGAGAAGTTCTCGCGGTCGTAGGACAGGGTGGGATTGGGCAAGGCGGCGGCTTGCTGGGCGCGAGCCTGGGCCGCATCGGACAGTGCCTGCGCTTCGAGCGTCGACGGCATGGCGTCGAGCCGCTCGATCAGGGACTCATAGGTGGGGGCAGAATCGGTGGCCGCTTGCATCGCCCACGCGGGCGACACCATGGCCAGAACGACCACTGCAAGCCCAACCGTCCATCGTGGACGGCCAAGCATGATCAACATGGAAGAACTCCTGGATCAGACGATGACGTGGGAAGCCCGCAAATCGCGGGAAACGCACATCAGGCCCGCGGAGGCCTCATCGGTCCTTCCAGGATGCCCGCCAAGGGCAAGGGGTCGGCATAACCGACCGGGAGCAAGCGCTTGAGCGGCGCGTTGCGCATGGCCACATCCGGCAGGATGTTGGCGGACGCATGGTGACAGTGGTGGTGGCCACATGCCCCATGGGAACGGGTGTCGCCCTCATCGTCATGCGGACCGGCCTGCAGCTCACTGGTGGCATGAGCCGCCGTTCCCTCGAAAGCGCAGGCAAAGGCATCCAAGACAGGCAACGTCACCAGCACCGCCAACAGCAGTGCAGCGATCATTCGCCTCGGATTTGCAAGCCAGCGGATCATGGGACGTATACGCTACCTAGAGGTGGCACCCGGACACAATAACAATGTGGTGAAGGGCCCTGCATGGGTCCTACGCCACTATTTGGGAGGATCCGAGTGGAAAAGCCGCGAAAAGGTTCCTTACTGGTGCTGTCGGCCGCCGCGTTCTCCCTGTTGGTTCCGTGGTTGGGCTATGTCTACCTGGGGCCGTTGTACGCCAGCCTGTTCCTGGTCGGGTATGGCGGGGGCTTCGCCCTGTGGCTCCTGGTACCAGCCGCTCCCCTCTGGGGCTCTGTTCGCCTGCCATACTGGCTGACGCTGGCCGCATTCCTGTTGTTGCATAAGGTCGAGGAGAACCAGGCCGCATTCTTCGAGGCGGTATCGAATAGGATTACGGGGGATCCAGCCCCTGGGATGTCCGTAGGCGTGGCTATCGGGCTGCTAGTGATCCCCGTGGGCGCATGGCTGGCAATCCCGTTGCTGCTGCGGCGCGGTTACGAACTCGGTCGATATCTGGCGTGGACGTTCTTCGCCTCTATGGGGCTTACCGAGTTGGCCCATTTCCTGATGCCAGTACTGGCCAACGAGCCTTATGGATATTTCCCAGGGATGGCCAGCGTGGTCATTCTCGCGCCACTGGCTTGGTGGGGGATGTGGCGACTGTCCAACGAATGAGTGGTACGGTTCATTTAGATTCGTTGTCAACGAGTCCACAGCGTTAGATCGCGTCCACGTTGGTCAGTTGCAGCCGAAGAATCGCGACCCCTCAGCCTTTGATCGCTTGTTGATGCTCCAGGACAGAGTCTTTCTTCCTATAAGCACACATCGCCGGCGGATGTCTTCGACAACAAATCTGCGATCAACCGGCTTTTGCTGATCAACCGGACGCAAGGAATATTGCCCACTGGGTAGGTTTCCAAGCGCATCATTCGCTCAGTTCCGAAATCCAAATACACCGGACACGTGGCACTCAACCAAGTCGTGTACGGACGCCTCCAGTGGTACTGATGGTGTCCGATGTAGGATGCCTCTACCTGTCCCATGATGTGGTGAAGTGAAAAAACTTCATGCATATTTCCTTCGGGCCACTCGGCCTTGTCTTTGGCGATGAGAGAGAATTTGAAGTACATGCCGTTGGCACTGTGGCTGCTCGGCGGGCGGCTCACACGCACCCAAGCCAAGTCCTGCGCCCACTTCAACGAGGGGTCAGGGAGTATGTGGTGCAGCGAGAAGGACGAGGCGAATTTTCGGGCATCAACTATCCACACGAGGTTCTTATAGAACTCCTCACGAGACGAGCGCTCGGCGTCGGTCATGGCTGAGTGCTGGACCTCGATATAAAGCCCGCCCGGTGACTTGATGTCCGCCCGATGAACTTCCCCAGTGGGCGCCGTGTGAGAGACCTCCCTGCACTGTGACGGAAACAGGTTCTTCCAGGCGCGGTGCCATTCCGTCTCGTTCTCCCACCAGGGATCGCAGTTCTTGCGTCCCGCGTGCGCCCAATGATGCATGACCTTAGGGCCACACTTGGCGACGGCCGGCGCCCCGCATTGGCCGCATATACCATTAGCTCCTGACGTGGCCTCTTGCGGTACCCCCTCCACCAATGCGTACTGCATTCCGTCTCCTTGTCCGCGACTGTCTAGTTGCATCCAATGAACATCATGATGCATCGATAACGATGTCCGCGACGAGCAACCAGGGGCCGGGGCCGATGTGATTGGGGCCAGTAGCCGGCGGCTGCACCCCTAATCGCTGCACGGGAGGATCGCTGTGCATGTCCGTAGATTGACCCGCGCTCGAGTTGCTAACATCGAGATGTATGAGCAGGTAAAGTCCGAAACGACTAGGGAGTCGGGCCCGTAATGCGCATCGACGACGCTGTCACTTCCGGAAGTTGTCATGGGGTCATTTCTATGGCCTTGGGCAGATCTGCCGCATGAGCAGTCTGGATGCATATCTTGAGGCTGCCACCCGCGACAACACACGGCGCAGCTATGCCTCGGCTCTTCGTCATTTCGAGGTGGAGTGGAAAGGACACCTCCCTGCCACGCCGGACAGCGTGGCCCGCTACCTGGCGACTTACGCCGGCCAGCTGGCCGTCAGCACATTGCGCCACCGGCTTGCAGCCTTGGCTGCGTGGCATCGGGACCATGGCTTTGTCGATCCGACTCGATCCGCGCTGGTACGCAAAGTCCTGAAAGGCATCCAGACTTTGCATCCGGCGCCGGTTAAGCAAGCTGAGCCCCTGCAGATCCGGCGGTTGGCAGAGCTCGACCACTGGCTAGCCGGAGCCATCGAGGCCGCCGATCAGCGGAGGGACCGACCGGCAGGGCTGAGGCATCGGCGCGACCGGGCCTTAGTCCTGTTGGGGTTTTGGCGAGGCTTCCGTGGCGATGAGCTGCTCCGCTTGGAGGTGGAGCACTTGAAACCGGTGCCCGGCGAAGGGATGACCTGCTTCCTGCCACGCAGCAAGGGAGACCGGCAGGCGGCCGGTGCCACCTACAAGGTGCCCGCACTGTCGCGCCTGTGTCCGGTTGAGGCGACGCAGGACTGGATCCTAATGGCCGACTTGCGGACAGGTCCGGTGTTCCGTGGGGTAGACCGCTGGGGCCATGTGGGCGCAGAGCCCCTCCATCCCAATAGCCTAATTCCACTGATGAGAGATCTGCTCGTGTGCGCTGGGTTCGCCGACGCGCATGCCTATAGCAGCCATTCGTTGCGCCATGGCTTTGCAACCTGGGCCAACGACCAAGGCTGGGATATGAAAGCGTTGATGGAGTACGTGGGTTGGCGGGATGTGCACTCAGCCATGCGTTACCTGGATGGACGTGACCCATTCGCACGGGAGCGGATCGAGGCCAGCCTGCCGGCTACTGCCCAGCCGGTCGCGCAGTCGGTCCTGCCAGCCCCCCATGTGCTTGAACGGCAGAGTTTGACACTGCGTCTGGTTCTGAACCCATTCGCCCGTGGAGGCCGGGGCATGGCCAAGGCGCGTGCCCGAATCGAGGAGATCTGCCTAGCGCCATTTCAGGCCCAACGCCTCAATGTCGAGGGCACTGAGTACCGCATATTTGTAGTGGAGGCTACAGAGCAAGATCTGGACGAACGACTGGCCATCCTACTAGATGACTTGCATCGCATGGCAGATACGCATCATTGCTTCCTGGAAGCCTCCCTCATCAGCGGCGATGGACGCCACTGGGACTGACAACTACCTCGAGATCCGATGGCCACCCTGCACGAGACAGCCTATCCACGCCTGAAGCCTGATCCCACCGCCAAGGAACTGGCAGAAATCTATACCCCCACGGACGCTGAAATTGCCTTCGTGCGGAGCATCACCAAAGTGCCCACCACGCAGCTGGCCGTGGTCATCCATCTGAAGATGTTCCAGCGGCTGGCCTACTTCACCCGGCTAGCTGAGGTGCCGGACAGGATTCTTCAGCACATCGCCCAGGCGACCCGGCTGCGTGGTGCATTGAAATCTGGGCGCCTGGAAAGCTATGACACTTCCGGCGGCAAACAGCGCCACATTGGACTGCTGCGCGAATTTCTGGGCGTGCGGCCATTGGACCAAGCAGGGACGGCATGGCTGAAAACGGTGGCGGTCTCGGCCGCTGAGACCAAGCATGTTGTTGGCGACATTATCAACGTCCTGCTTGAGGAACTAGTTCATCATCGTTACGAGTTGCCGGCGTTCCGGACACTGGAATTAGTGGCGATCGGCGCACGCGAGAAGGTGAACAGCGCCTACTTCGCCAGTATCAGCCAAGCACTGACCCCTAAAGCCAGAAAGTTAATTGACGAATTGCTCAAAGCCAAGGAAGGGTCTCGCTTTACCGGCTGGCAGACTCTTAAGCGCGAGCCGGGACGTCCGACCAATAAGGAGGTTCGGACCTACCTCCAGCACATCCGCATGCTGCAGCAGCTGGCCGACCAGCTGCCTCCCATCGACGTTCCGGTCCCCAAGCTCAAGCAGTTCCGGACCATGGCGCGCGCTTACGATGCCAGTGAGCTGGCAGAGCTGACCAAGGATAAGCGCTACGCCTTGGCCGCCATCTTCATCCGCGCCCAGTATGCCAAGACGCTGGATGATGCCGCCGAGCTATTCATCAAGCAGGTCCGTGGCCTGGAGAATCTGGCGCAACAGAAGCTGATCGCCTACCAGTTGGAGCACGCTAAACGCGCCGACTATCTGATCGGCCAGCTCAAGGAAGTCTTGCAGGCCTTCCAGTTGGAGGGCAGCGACGCCCAACGGGTGGACGCAATCGGCGGCAGCTTGCGAGCTGAAGTGGCCACGTTGCTGGCCGAATGCGACGAACACATGGCTTACGCCGGACGCAACTATCTTCCATTCATGTTGCAGCCCTACGGCGTGATTCGGCCGTTGCTGTTCAACGGCCTGGAGCTGATGACCCTGCGATCCACTAGCCAGGACGCGGGCATGGAGCCGCTGATCGCAGCGGTGCTGTCTCTGCGCAACAGGCGCCACGAACTGATCGAGGTAGCGTCCCTGGGCCTGGATGAGGACCGAGACTTCGAGTGGATGCCCAAGGCCTGGCGGCAGCATGTCTTCGGCAAGAGGGCCAACACGTTGGGGACGGGCTGGATGCATCGCAAGTACTTCGAGCTGGCGGTTCTGGTTCAGGTAAAAGACGAGCTCAAGTCTGGCGACCTGTTCATTCCGCACAGCGAGCGATTCGATGATTACCGCGAACAGCTGGTCGACGAAGTCACCTTTGCTCACGAACTGGAAGCGTATGGTGAAGTCGCTGGACTACCCACGGACGCCGAGACCTTCGTATCCGAGTTGCGCCGCGAATTGATTGCCTTGGCCGATGCGGTCGACCAGCGCTTCCCCGAGAACGTGCATGCCGACATGGTCGACGGCCGCCTTGTCCTGCGGAAGGCACAGCGACCGGAGATCTCCAGCGCCGTCGCCACCGTCGACAAGCTCATCACCGAGCGCATGCCGGCGACCAGCATCGTGGACGTCCTGATCGAATCGGCGCAATGGCTGGAAATACACCGACACTTCCGCCCCTTTGCCGGTACCGAAGCCCAGGTCGACGACCTGCCGAGGCGGGTCATCACCACACTGTTCTGTTACGGCTGCAACCTGGGGCCAACCCAGACGGCGCGGTCCGTGAAAGGCTTCAGTCGCCGGCAGATTGCCTGGCTGAATCTAAAGTTCGTTGACGAGGGCACGCTGGAGAGGGCGACCAACGATGTCATCAACATGTACAACAAGTTTGACCTACCGAGCTATTGGGGCAGCGGACGCAGCGCGTCGGCAGATGGCACCAAGTGGAGCGTGTACGAGGACAATCTATTGTCGGAGTACCACATCCGCTATGGCGGTTATGGTGGCATTGGCTACTACCATGTTTCGGACAAGTACGTGGCGTTGTTCAGCCACTTCATCCCGTGCGGGGTACACGAAGGCATCTACATCCTCGATGGGTTGATGGCAAACACCTCCGACATCCAGCCGGAGATCGTCCATGGCGATACCCAAGCCCAGAGCTATCCGGTCTTTGGCCTAGCTCATCTACTGGGTATCCAGCTGATGCCCCGGATCCGGAACATCAAGGACCTGACCTTTTTCCGTCCCGAACCGGGCAAGCCCTATAAAAACATCCAAGCCCTCTTCGGAGACAGTATCGACTGGCAGCTGATAGGCACCCACCTGTATGACATGTTGCGCGTTGCGATCTCCATTCGCCTTGGAAAGATCACAGCGTCTTCGATCCTGAGGCGTCTCGGCACCTATAGTCGCAAGAACAAGCTGTACTTCGCTTTTCGAGAGCTTGGCAAGGTGATACGCACCTTGTTCCTGTTGCGCTACATCGACGATGTCGAGATCCGCAAGACTATCCATGCCGCGACCAATAAGAGCGAAGAATTCAACGGCTTCGTGAAGTGGGTGTTCTTCGGCGGGGAAGGCGTCATCGCCGAAAACGTGCTGCACGAGCAGCGCAAGATCGTGAAGTACAGCCAGTTGGTCGCCAACATGGTCATCTTGCACAACGTGGAAGGCATGACGCGAACGCTAGGTGAATTGCGCAAGACCGGAATCGAATTGACCCCTGAGGTTCTGGCGGGGCTGTCTCCATACCGCACCAGCCACATCAACCGGTTCGGCGATTACACCTTGGACTTGGAGAAGGAAATCGCCCCCTTGGACTACTCCGGCAAGGTGCTCGACTAAGCCGAGCGACCGAAACGTTAGAAGAAATCCGTGGTGGACATTCGATACGTTTCGAACGCTTGACGCAGTTCATCCGCACTAGGCTCCCGGAGGATCTGATTGCGCGAGGCAATCTTTAGTGCGATTGGATACCAGCCACTGAACCTCTCGAACGTCATGTCCGAGCAGTATCGTGCGGCATCGTACTCAGGGCCAATGAACTGGCTTTCATCGATGGCCAGAGATCGCAATGCCAATACAGCCTTGTCGGCCGATTGCGCCGCGCGCGCCGGGTCCAGTGCGCAGGCGATGTAAGCCGCACTCCAGACAGCCTGTTCTCGGGCATTCATCGAGTACCACCTCAGGAGCGGAGGTGTGGTCGGATCGCTGGAAAGAGGATTCGTCTCCATCTGAAGACTTCTTAGCGTTGCTAGGTTGGCGACCAGAGAATTCTGGATCGTCTTGAGTGGCGGCGCCACTGTTGCGTTCTCTAGCTTTACACTCAAGGTAGCCAGACCACACGTTTCCGATATTCCACGCTCTGGCTCGCGGGATCAAATTATGAAGCAGCTAAGTGGTGCCCGATCGCCATTGCCGTCTCTAGTGCTTCGTGCCTCCGATCTTTCACCTGAACTTGTCGCGACGTTAGACCGGAGTAATGTTGCACACCCAACGAGCAAGATCACCGATTCGTTCTGGACCTTGATCGAGCAGTTGCACGACATGCTCATCTCACTGGACTTCGGCAGCCTGGATGGGAAATCACAGGCGCATCGAAAGCGCAGCATCCTCAGTGGTACGGAGCTGCTGATGCATCGCTGTGCGGCCTTGAATGACTACCTAGGAGTTCTTGCCCGGACATTGCTTACGAGTACATCGGGACAGAAGAAGAGCCAAGAGGCGCAATCGGCAAAACGACGACTTGATGATCAAATCAACCGCCTATTTAAAATGCCGATCAACTTTATCAAGCATGACGGTTTCTGCCTGAGCTGGATTGAGATGAGCCTCGGCGACTTGGTGACCCACGGCTATATGGTCGCGGGACCCATTGGTGATGGGGTGCAGGGACCCATCAAGTTTCGGCGGTCGGGGCGCGACGATCCCGAGGGCTATTCCTTTGCACTAACGCTGCGCGAAGTTCTACCAGCCTTCTATCTGATGTGCGCGACAGTAGAGGATGTTCTAGGAAGGGCTGGGGTTCTGCCGACGGCTGGAAATGAAAAGCAGCCCGCCACCCGCGATGCTCGGTCCGTCCTGCTTTCTGAAACTCTGGAACTACTCAATCAGTTGCCATTCCGTGGCTTCCCCGACGAGCACCAGGTCAGAGTATCAGTCTTCAGCCTGCAGGACGGGGCGGTAGTAGCAAGGACATCGCCGCTACGCAAGTTGCCTGGAACATTCCGAGTAAGGAGTGAAATCCGTTCAGTGCGGGGAGGTGGTAGCTACCGTTTACCTTATTGGTCAGGCGGTGATTCAGCCCCGTAAGCGCGAAGGACATGTGCCGGCAGCGGCAAGGACTGGACTGCGGAGGCCGAGTATTCAGCATCGACGATTTGGGCTAATAGGCCACTTCGTGGCCTCAGCACGATACTTGGCAAAGCAAAAGCCAATCAATACGTTAGGCTCCCAAAGGCTGCTTTTGTAATGATTCCCTGCCATCCCTCTAACTGGCCTGGGATTGGCTCCGGTGACCACCTCTGAGGAATCACCCCCGCCACATCGCACAACCGCCCCTTAGAGCCCCAAGACTTGCCTCGAATTCACTGTACCGCCTACAAACCACCCATCGGCTTTAGATTCAGCGAACAATCCGCCCCCGATTCGGCAGACGGTGGAGCGCATGGACCGCCAAGAAGCCGCCGCGATGTTTGCAGACTCGGCATCACAACAGTTCATTCGCAGAGGATCCATCGTAAGCCCGGTTGCAGAATCTCCGATCTGCAGCCCTCCATGATCAGCTACGCCGATATTCCCAAATTGGTTCGCTGAACACTGAAGAGGTTCGAATAGGCGGTATAAGATGCAGCAAATGCACCCGAGGGATCTGTTTACCGCAGTGAATCTTCCCCACTGCCCGCAGAGTCTCAGCTCATCTGATGCGGAGGTTCCTGCTCAACGATCAACAACAGCAGAAACCAGTCGCCAACGGCCGACGCCAAGGTGACAGTTCCGAACTGGGCCACCTCACGTGATGGGCCACCCAATACGTTAACGCGCCTCGAGAAACCGTCACTCGGGCCAACGAAGCCGTGTGCTCCCAGTAAGCGGCCCATGTTTCAGTTCACTGCACCATGTCTCCAGCCGCTTCTGATCCAAGCAATCCGGACCGATTTCAAGTAGATCCTCAGGAGCCAGCAGGGCATCAACATTCTCAATCGTGGGGAAATGCCGTGCGATGACTGTCGCCTGCCGGCGCAAGTCGAGGCGACGTCCGCTTCGGGTCGGAAGCGGCCCTTCCCTACCCCCGATAAACATCCCTAATCCCCTGCCCTATCGATGTTCGCTTCCGGCCAAAGCGGCCTACGATCACGGCGCCGGTATCGTTTACTCGGCGCCCCAACGGCTAGCTGTTGCTGAGCGATTTCAGGTCAGCGACGAACTGCTCGGGATGCGGTGGGTGTGGTAGACCATGACCAACGGGGGCATCCTCCGCCGCGCGAGGAAATCGCCCGGCGCGCGCCGCAATGACAACGTGTACGTACGGGCCACGTGGAGATTCCGGGCGACCCTGGTGATCGTGAGGCGACAGGCTTCGGCTGGCCGGACCCGCGCGCACAGCAGACAATGGTCGCCATGAAACCCCGCGACAGACCGGCCGAAGCCACGCCGGACCTGAGGAAATACGCCTGGCTGGCCATCGTGACCGCGGTGCTGACAGTGCTGCTCAAGGGCAGCGCCTGGGCGATCACCGGCTCGGTGGGCCTGCTGTCGGACGCCGCCGAATCGATGGTCAACCTGGTGGCCGCCATCGTCGCCCTGGTCTCGCTGACCATCGCCGCCCGCCCGGCCGACGACGACCACCACTTCGGCCACAGCAAGGCGGAGTATTTCTCCGCCGCGCTGAAGGGATCATGATCTTCGTCTCCGCGGCCTCGATCATCTACCTGGGCATCGATCGCCTGCTCAACCCCCGGCCGCTGGGATCGCTCGGCATCGGCCTCGCCGTTTCGATCATGGCCGCCGTCCTCAACGACATCGTCGGGCGGATCCTGATCAAGGTCGGCACGCGCCACCGCTCCATCACCCTGCGCGCCGACGGCAAGCACCTGATGGCCGACGTGTACACCTCGGTCGGGGTCGTGGTGGGCCTGGGGTTGGCGTGGCTGACAGGCTGGAACTGGCTGGATCCGGTGATCGCGATCCTGGTGGGCGTGAACATCCTGGTTGTCGGCTACCGGCTGATGTCCGAATCCGCCTCCGGCCTGATGGACGCGACCCTGTCCCCCGAGGACAACGCCCGGATCCAGGCCATCCTGGACGCGCACGCCGAACCGGGCCGGATCGAATTCCACGCCGTGCGCACGCGCGAGTCCGGGGCCCGCCAGTTCATGGAGATGCACATGCTGGTGCCCGGCGACTGGACGGTGCTGCGCGGGCATGACGCCATGGAAGACCTGGTGGAGAAGATCGTGGCGGAGTTTCCCGCCATGCGCGTGACCGGGCACCTGGAACCGGTCTCCGATCCCCGCAGCTACGAAGACATGGCCCTGTAGCCGAAAAGCGGGAGGCGACGTTGGGTCAGGCAGGCGACGAAGACCCGCGGCTCGATCCCCCGTGCGTTGTCACTGTATTCATCCGGAGTTTATATCCGCACGTATACTAAGGCGCATGACTTTCCGCGCGCTCCTGATGCGATTGTTCCTGGTCGTTGCCTTGCTCGCCAACGGTCCGGGCATCGCTGGCGCGTCCATGCACATGGAGCACGTGCGCGACTCCGCCGGTGACGTCACCTCGGCACCGACAGCAGCCGAGGCCATGGCGGCCTGCCATGGAGGAGCAGCGGCTGCTACGGGGGCCAATGAACACCATCACCCCCAGGCCACTGACGAGGCCGGAGCGGTATCGCCGTGGGACGACTGCTGTGAGACGGACAGTTGCTGTGCGTGCATGCACCATTGCTTCGCGGCCTTCGCAGGGTCGGCGTCTCCCGTCGTGGAAGTTCTTTACCGGCAGATCGCTGAACCGTTTCTGTCGGTGCACGCGTCCGCGGCCCTGACCAATCTCTTCCGACCTCCGATCGGCTAAGTGTCGCTGAGCGCCTTTGAGGCGCCGATGGACCCTGTCCGCGTTGTCCGCACCGACAGGGTCACGCTCGCTTCGCGAGCCCTCGACCTTTCCCGGAGTTCCCATGTCATCCGATTCTTTCGGCCGTGCCGGAGGGCTGTCTTCCCCGTCGCGCCGCCTCTTTGTTCAAGGACTTGCCGCCGGAGGCGCCGCCGCGGCGCTTGGCCTCTGGCCGCGCACCAGCTGGGCCGTCAAGGCTGAAGGCGTGCCCAACGTACTTTCTGGCACCGAGTTCGACCTGACCATCGGCGAGACGCCGATGAACTTCACCGGCGCCACGCGTCCTGCCATCACGGTCAACGGCTCGATTCCTGCACCGCTGCTGCGCTGGCGCGAGGGCACTACCGTCAACCTGCGGGTCCGCAATGCCTTGCCGCCAGGCTCCATCCATGGCCACCAGGCATCGATCCACTGGCACGGCATCCTGCTGCCAGCCAACATGGACGGCGTGCCGGGACTCAGCTTCGACGGCATCGACCGCGGCGAGACTTACCAGTACCGCTTCAACGTCGTACAGGGCGGCACCTACTGGTACCACAGCCACTCCGGTTTCCAGGAGCAGGCCGGCCTCTACGGGCCGCTGGTGATCGAGCCACTCGAGCCCGAGCCCTTCGCCTATGACCGCGATTACGTGGTCATGCTCAGCGACTGGACCGACCTGGATCCGCAGCGTCTGTTCGCCCGGCTCAAGAAGCGGTCGGATTTCGACAACTTCTCCAAGCAGACCGTGGGCGACTTCTTCGCCGACGTGAAACAGCACGGCCTGGCCGCCACGGTCGAAGATCGCAAGATGTGGGGCCAGATGCGGATGACACCGACCGACCTGTCGGACGTCAACGGCAACACCTACACCTACCTGTTGAACGGCACGACCTCGCTCGGCAACTGGACCGGACTGTTCCGGTCCGGCGAGAAGGTACGCCTGCGCTTCATCAACGGGTCCGCGATGACCTACTTCGACGTGCGCATCCCGGGCCTGAAGATGACCGTGGTCGCAGCCGATGGCCAGTACGTGCATCCGGTCACGGTCGACGAATTCCGCATCGCCACCGCCGAGACCTTCGACGTCATTGTCGAACCGACCGGGCAGGATGCGTTCACCATTTTTGCCCAGGACAGCGGCCGCACGGGATACATCAGCGGAACACTCGCCGTCAGGGAAGGCTTGCGGGCGCCGGTGCCGGACGTCGACCCCAAGCCACTCCTCACCATGGACGACATGGGCCACGGCGGGATGGGTGGCGGCGGTCACGACATGTCTTCGATGTCGCACGGTGCGATGGCCGGCGGTGCCATGGCCGGAATGGACCACAGCGGTCACGACATGTCGTCGATGGCAGCAGGCACGGCCGCCGGAGGGAGCATGGCCGGGATGGACCACGGTGCCGGCGGGATGCAGGAGCATCCAGCCACCGAAACCGGCAACCCGCTGGTCGACATGCAGACGATGGCCCCTGTGCCGAGACTCGATGATCCGGGCATTGGCTTACGCGACAACGGCCGACGCGTACTGACCTACGGCGATCTGCGCAGCACGTTCCCCGACCCCGACGGGCGTGAGCCCGGTCGCACGGTCGAGCTGCACCTGACCGGTCACATGGAGCGCTTTGCATGGTCGTTCAACGGAGTGAAGTTCGCTGACGCCGAACCCCTGCGTCTGAAGTACGGCGAGCGCATGCGAGTCGTCTTGGTCAACGACACGATGATGTCGCACCCGATCCATCTGCACGGCATGTGGAGCGACCTCGAGGACGAGTCCGGCAACTTCATGGTGCGCAAGCACACCATCGACATGCCGCCTGGTACGAAGCGGGCCTTTCGCGTGCGCGCCGACGCGCTGGGTCGCTGGGCGTTCCATTGCCACCTGCTTTACCACATGGAAGCCGGCATGTTCCGCGAAGTGCGGGTGGAGGAATGAACGCCATGAGCCGTTCCAATCGTCACTCCCTAGCCATCGGCCTGACGTCCGTACTCGTTCTTGCAACTGGTTGCGCCCCGGCGTGGGCGCAGGAGACGGACCACGCCGCACACCATCCGGCAGCCAAGCCGGCTGCGTCACCATCGTCGCCAAGGCCCGCGGATCCGCACGCCGGCCATCTACCGACTTCACCGGACAAGAGTTCCGACGATCACGGGACGATGAACCACGGGAACATGCGGCACGGAGCTGCGAATCCTGCCGACAGCGAACACACCGGGATGGACCACTCCACGATGGACCACTCCACGATGGATCACTCCACGATGGATCACTCCACGATGGATCACTCCACGATGGATCACTCCGGGATGGATCACTCCGGCATGGATCACTCGGGCATGGATCACTCGGGCATGGATCACGCTTCCATGGGCCATCAACCTGGTGTCAGCGAGGACCTGCCGCCGACGGCCGAGCCGCGCGAGCCAATCCCGGTTGTCACGCCGACAGATCGGGCTGCGGCGTTCCCGGACCTCGACGAGCACCTGATGCATGGTGAATCGATCAATTCCTACTGGGCGCTTGACCGGCTAGAGGCGTGGGACGCGGACGAGGACGGCACCGGCATGGCCTGGGAAGCACAAGGCTGGGTGGGTTCCGACTTGAACCGGCTCTGGCTGCGCAGCGAGGGCGAGCGTGCAGGTGGATCCACCGAGTCGGCGGATGTGGAAGTGCTGTACGGCCGAGCGATCGCCCGATGGTGGGACGCAGTCGCCGGTGTCCGCCATGACTTCGCCTTCGGCGGCGGGCCGTCGCGCACCTATGCCGCGCTCGGTGTGATCGGTCTTGCGCCGTACAAATTCGAAGTCTCCGCGACGGCCTACCTAGGCGAGTCCGGTCAGCTCGGGGTAGGTGCGGAAGCCGAATACGAAATGCTGTTCACCAACCGGCTGATCGGCCAGTGGCTGGTCGAAGGCGAGGCCTGGAGCAAGGACGATCCGGCGGTGGGAATCGGCAGTGGGCTGAGCAAGGTCGAAGCCGGTTTCCGCTTGCGCTACGAGTTCCATCGGCAGTTCGCTCCCTACGTCGGGGTGGTGTGGGAGCGTGCCTACGGGGGCACGGCGGACCAACGTCGCGCGCAGTCCGGTGACATCGACGACACCCGGATCGTCGCCGGCGTTCGAATCTGGTTCTGATGGGAGAACATACATGCAACCGAAGACACGCAAGCGTGTTTGGTTGATCGGGGTTCCGCTGGTTGTCGTGGCCGGTACGGCGGGCTTCATCTGGGGCGGCGTGTACAACGTCGCCGCCGATGACATGCACACGAAGCCCGTGCATTTCCTGCTCGAAACCGCACGCGAGCGCTCCATCGTGGCACGTCTGGGACAGCTGGACGTGCCGTCGGATTTGGACGATCGCACACGGATCGTCCAGGGCGCGGGCAATTATGCGGCCATGTGCGCAGGGTGCCACTTGGCTCCGTCGATGGCCGAAACCGAGTTGAGCCAAGGCCTGTATCCCACGCCTCCAGACCTCAGCAAACACAAGGTCGACGTGGCCAAAGCGTTCTGGGTGATCAAGCACGGGATCAAGGCTAGCGGCATGCCCGCCTGGGGCAAGAACATGGGGGACGAGTACATCTGGAACATGGCCGCGTTCCTGCAGGTGCTGCCCACGCTCGACGCGACTGCGTACAAGGAACTTGTCGACAGCAGCGAGGGCCATTCGCATGGCGGCGGCGAGACGCAAGGCCACCATGACGACGAAAAGGCCGAGGATCACCCTGCCCCATCCGAGCCGGGCAACAACTCCATGCCGCATGCGCACCCGCCGGGCGTGGACGACGATCACCACGGCCCGACACTCAGCGACACGGAAGTCGGGTTGGTGGACCACCGCCATCCCAACGGCAAGGTGGAGTCGCACCCTGCACCACACACGCCCGTGGCCGGTGACGGCCATGCGCACACCCATTGATCTCCTTGGAGCCCACGCAATGAACGCAACAGCAATCTCGTTCACCCTCGCACTGGCACTGGCCGTCGTGTCCCCCGCAATGGCGCAGGCGACACAGCCGCACGCACATCACCCCGCTGCCGCGGCATCTGCGGACGTCGACGTCCCAGTCACTGCAGAGGCCGCGGTCGCCGTAGCGGAGCGTTTCAACAGCGCCCTGTCTAGCGGCGATCTGGCCACGGTCGAAGCCCTGCTCGCTGCCGACGTTCTCATCCTCGAGTCCGGGGGCGCCGAACACAGCCGCGAGGAATACATGGGCCATCACGCAGTCAGCGATGCGGCGTTCCTCAAGGGCGCCCATCGCCAGCTGCTCCGTCAGCGTGCACGAACCGCTGGCGAGTTCGCGTGGGTCGGAACCGAAAGCGAGCTGCACGCCCAGAAGGACGGCAAGCCACTGACCGTCCAGAGCACCGAAACGATGGTGCTGAAGCAGACCGCCGACGGCTGGCGGATCGTCCACATCCACTGGTCCTCGCGGACCAAACGCTGAGTCGAGAGTTTGAAATGACTACGCTCAGATTGCACCGCCTGACTTTTGTGGTCCTTGCCGTGGCTGGTCTGGGTGCTTGCACCCAGGATGCTTCATCCGCGCAACCCACAACCTCGCCCTCCGCACAGGTTGTCGTCCAATCAGCCGACGCGACTCCAGCAGCCCTGCCACGCATGACCGTCCACAAGACCCCGACCTGCGGGTGCTGCGGTGCCTGGATCGACCACGTGCAGAAGGCGGGCTTCACCGTGGATGTGCACGACATGGATGACCTGGGGCCGCTCAAGGAGCGGCTGGGTGTCCCCTATGCAAAGGGCTCCTGCCACACGGCCGAGATCGGCGGATACGTCATCGAAGGCCACGTCCCGGCCGCGGACATCAAGCGTCTCCTCGAAGAAAAGCCGGACGCACGCGGCCTGGTCCTCCCAGGGATGCCGCTTGGTTCTCCCGGCATGGAGGTTCCGGAGGGGCGACAGCAGCCGTACACGGTCGAGCTGGTCCATCGCGACGGAACCACCGAACCATTCGCGCAGCACTGAGCCATCGGCGAATCAGGGGGCGGTGTAGCGGGCGCGCCGATTCTCGTCCGCGATGAAGCAGGAGATCCACATGACTCACCATTCCGAAGACCACCGGTCCCAGGCCATGAACACGTGCATCGACAACTGCACGCAATGCCATGCGATTTGCCTGGAGACCATCAACTATTGCCTGACCAAGGGAGGTGCACACGCAGCACCGGAGCACATCGCCCTGCTGGCGACGTGTGCCGATATCTGTGCCACCAGCGCCGACGCGATGCTGCGCGGTACGAGCGTTCATAACGTCATTTGCGGTGCCTGCGCGGAGATCTGCCGCCAGTGCGCGGATGCATGCGATGCCATGAACGACCCTGAGATGGCGCGTTGCGCTGAAGCGTGTCGTCGATGCGCGGAAAGCTGCAGCGCCATGGCAGCTTGATGCATCGAGGGTCCCGCCTGCGATGACGGGATCCTCACCTCCGATTTCACAAGGCACGGCGCCCACCAACGGGGCTTTGCATCAGTTCACAAAGAGGTCCATATGAAGTCTTCAAGCGTTTTTCGCTCTTTCGCGCTCGTACTCGCAATCGCGGCAGGGCAGTTTTCGCTGCAGGTCGCGCGCGCCCACGCGGCGTTACAGCAGTCCACACCGGCAGCAAATGCGGTCGTGGCCTCCCCAAGCCAGATCGATCTCGTGTTCAACGAGACGCTGATTCCGCGAGCGTCGCGGCTCAAGCTGGTCATGAAGCACGACAGCTCCACCATGCCGATCGAGAATTTCGCGACCGAGATCGTCAACAACGGCAAGACCCTGCGTGCCAAGTTGCCCCAGCCGCTGGCTCCAGGCGTCTATACGGTGGAATACCGCGCCGTCGGTGGTGACAATCACCCCATGCCGGGCAGCTTCAGCTTCACGGTGCGCTGAGGAGTCGCGAATGTTCGACCTGTCGGCTTACGCACTGAGATTCCTGGAGTACCTGGTTCTCATGCTTCTTTTCGGCGTCCCACTGTTCGGTTGGTACGGTTTGCGTCGACCGGCACTCGCCCACGCCCTGGCCGGGTGGCCATTCATGGGCGTTCTGTTGGTGAGTGCCGCCGTCGGTCTCGTGCTCACCGGGGCCGATGTCGTCTTCAAGACCGCGGGCATCATGGGAATGCCGATTGCCGACGTTGATCGCGAATCGCTCGGCTGGTATCTGTTTGATACGTCCGCAGGCCGCGCAGCCATGGCGAGAGGCGCGCTGCTGATCGCCATGGTGTTTGTACTCGGATGGCATCGTCGTCGCGGGAAGGTGGAGGCCGCCTTCCCGTTCGCGGCGACGCTGGCGGGCGGCGCCCTCGCCTCGCTGGCATGGAACGGCCACGCCGCCGCTGGCGAGGGCGTGGCAGGCGCGGTCCGGCTCTCTGCGGGCCTCGTCCATCTTCTCGCTGCAGGCGGCTGGATCGCAGCGGTCCTGATGTTCCTGGGAATGCTCCTGCGCGGCAAGGGCGCTGCGGGCAACGGGCGTCTGCGATCAACGCATGACTTCCTGCGTGGATTCTCGACGCTTGGAACGATTTTCGTTGCTGCGCTCATTGTGTCCGGCATCGCGCATTACGGTGATCTCACCGCGTGGTCATTGTCGACGCTGGTCCAGAGCACCTACGGAAACCTGTTGCTGTTCAAGCTTGCCCTGTTCGGCGGAATGCTGGGCCTGGGAGCAATGCACCGATGGACGCTGGTGCCGCGCCTTGAACGGGCGCTGGCCGGCGGAGATCCCTCGCAGGAGGTGCGAGCCTTGCGGCAGAGCGTTGCGGCCGAGGCTGCGCTGGCGATCCTGATCCTCATTGTCGTTTCAGTGCTCGGGACGCTCAGCCCCGCTTGACCATACCTTTCAACGACACACACGCTGGCAGGCCTAACTGGTGCCGCCTGTACGTCTCCGACGCACCCGAGAACCAGGTGCGACCGCACACGTTGCCGTAACTGTCGCGGTGCAACGCTTTCCAGGATGGTTGACGTCGGGTGGGACACTGTTCCGGAAACACTAGGAGAAGCAACATGGCACACGCTGTTCAAGGGACAGATCACAAGCACGCCGAGGGCAGCGGGCGTCCCTATCTGCTGTTCTGGATCAACATGGTGCTCGGTCTCGCGGTGATGTACATCGTCATGTTTTCGATGATCGATGGTGTCCGCGACTTCCGGAACAACCTGAACATGTTCTACATGGCACTGACCATGTGGGCTCCGATGGGGATCTTCATGCTCGCCACAATGCCTGGCATGTTCCCCAAGAAGGGCCTGAACATGGCGCTTTACGCAATCTTCGCCGCAGTGACGCTCGGCTCGTTCGGCGCCACGCGCGCGCAGGTGCTTGTAGATGACCGTCAGTTCATCGACTCGATGATCCCCCATCACTCAGGTGCGATCCTCATGTGCCGGGAAGCCAGACTGCGTGACGCCGAACTGCTCGCGCTGTGTGACGACATCACCAAAGCGCAGCGCTCCGAGATCGACCAGATGGAGAGCATCAGATCCCGTCTCGACTAGGCCGAGGATCTGCCTCCATCTGCTGCCCGGTGTCCGAGAAAAATGCCGCCCGGCCTCGCTCCAGAACTCGCCAAACTCCGGCGCCGAGACCGGCAGCCGCATGATGGCACTCGACAATGTGCCGCCGGCGCTGTCCAACTTCGAAACGCGCGGTCCATGACGTTGATCACCGGAGCCGGTTTCGGTCGACCGATCGTCTTACAGACAGCGGTCCAGAGGCCAGCGAGCTGATTCAACAGCCGCAATCGCCATCCGCACGATGGCAGTGCATGAGCTGGCTGCGCGGTAGCGACCTGCCGAGCTGCCGGGCCTTGACCTTGCCATCGTGGGAATCTTTAAGCTGGGCTTCCCGCGCATATTCCAGGGATAGTTCCATGACTTTCGTCGCCACCCGACCGGTCGCCAATCCACCCAGCTCCGCCGTCTCCCGCCTGAGCCTGCCAGTCGAGGGCATGACCTGTGCCTCCTGCGTTGGCCGCGTCGAGCGGGCGCTGAACGCGGTCCCCGGAGTGCAGACAGCCGCGGTCAATCTCGCCACCGAACGTGCCGACCTCACCTTCTTTGGCCTGGCCGATCCGCGGGCTGCGGTTCGCGCCATCGAGAGTGCCGGCTACACGGTGCGCGAAGAGACCACCGAGCTCGCGATCGAGGACATGACCTGCGCGTCGTGCGTGGGCCGGGTCGAAAAGGCGCTCGCACAGATCCCGGGCGTGCTCGAAGCCAACGTCAACCTGGCGACCGAGCGCGCGCGGGTGCGCCACCTTGCCGGGGTCGTTTCCACGGCGGACCTTGAAGCGGCGGTCGAACAGGCGGGTTACAAGTCCCGCCGCTTGTCCGTCGATACGGCAAGTGCAGGCGATCATGACGCCGAGCGTCGTGAGAGCGAGGCACGGGGGCTGCGGCGGGCTTTGACCATTGCCGCCGTCCTCACCTTGCCAGTCTTCATCCTCGAGATGGGGTCCCACCTGATTCCCGCCATGCATCATTGGGTGATGGGGGTCCTGGGTCAGCAGACGAACTGGTATATCCAGTTCGCGCTCGCCACCCTCGTGCTGTTTGGTCCGGGGCTACGCTTCTTCCGCAAGGGCGTACCAGCGTTGCTGCGCGCTGCCCCCGACATGAATTCACTGGTCGCGGTTGGCACGGCGGCCGCGTACGGCTATTCAGTCGTCGCGACCTTCGTCCCCGACGTGCTGCCCCCGGGCACCGCCAACGTCTATTTCGAGGCCGCCGTGGTCATCGTGACCCTGATCCTGCTCGGGCGCTCGCTGGAGGCGCGCGCCAAGGGGCGAACCTCACAGGCGATCAAGCGCTTGGTCGGACTCCAGGCCAAGACCGCGCGCGTCGAGCGCAACGGCGATACGGTCGAAATTCCGCTCGATCAGGTGGCGACCGGTGACGTCGTGCTGGTTCGTCCGGGCGAGAAGATTCCGGTGGACGGCGAGGTCGTCGAGGGCGCCTCCTATGTCGACGAGAGCATGATCACCGGCGAGCCGGTCCCCGTATCGAAGGGGGTGGGCGCCGATGTCGTCGGAGGCACGATCAACAAGACCGGCGCTTTCAGTTTCCGCGTGACGAGGATCGGCGCGAACACGGTGCTCGCGCAGATCATCCGCCTGGTCGAGGAAGCGCAGGGTTCCAAGCTGCCGATCCAGGCGCTGGTCGACAAGGTCACCATGTGGTTCGTCCCGGCAGTGATGGCCGGGGCCGCGCTGACCTTCCTTGTTTGGCTGGCCTTCGGACCGGAGCCCGCGCTGTCCTTCGCGCTCGTCAATGCGGTCGCGGTGCTCATCATCGCCTGTCCCTGTGCCATGGGGCTGGCCACGCCGACCTCGATCATGGTCGGGACGGGCCGCGCGGCCGAGCTCGGCGTTCTCTTCCGCAAGGGCGAGGCCTTGCAGGCGCTGCGCGATGTGAGTGTCATCGCGCTCGACAAGACCGGCACGCTGACCAAGGGGCGCCCGGAGCTGACCGACCTGGTGCCTGCCGAAGGCTTCGAATACAACGAAGTCCTGGCGTTTGTCGCCGCGGTCGAGACCCGCTCCGAGCACCCGATCGCAGAAGCGATCGTCGACGCCTCCAAGCAGCGGGACATCACGCTCGCACCCGTCGGGGGCTTCGAGGCCACGCCGGGTTTCGGCGTGTCGGCCAAGGTCGCCGGTCGCACCGTCGCCGTCGGCGCGGACCGATTCATGACGCAGATCGGTATCGATGTGTCGGACTTCCTGCCTGTCGCCCAGCGTCTCGGCGACCAAGGCAAGAGTCCGCTCTATGCCGCGATCGACGGCCGGCTGGCGGCGGTGATCGCGGTGGCCGACCCGATCAGGGAGACCACGCCCGAGGCGATCAAGGCGTTGCATGCGCTGGGACTCAAGGTCGCGATGATCACCGGCGACAATGCCGCGACGGCCGCGGCGATCGCCAGGCAGCTCGGCATCGATGAAGTCGCGGCCGAGGTCTTGCCCGACGGCAAGGTCGCGGCGCTGAAGAAGTTCCGGACCAATGGCGCGCGGGTCGCCTTCGTGGGCGACGGCATCAACGACGCGCCGGCGCTGGCCGAAGCGGACGTCGGGCTCGCCATCGGCACGGGAACCGATGTGGCGATCGAGGCCGCCGACGTGGTGCTGATGTCGGGCGACCTGCGCGGCGTGACGAATGCCATCGCGCTCAGCCGAGCGACGATCCGCAACATCAAGCAGAACCTGTTCTGGGCTTTTGCCTATAACGCCCTGCTGATCCCGGTCGCGGCGGGTGCGCTTTACCCGGTGAACGGCATGTTGCTTTCGCCGATCTTCGCTGCGGCCGCGATGGCCCTCTCCAGTGTCTTCGTGCTCGGCAACGCGCTCCGGCTCAAGCGCTTCCAGGCTCCCATAACGATCGAAACCCGTACGGGGATGCCCCAGAGCGGGGCGGCATTGCCCAATCCGCGCCAGGCAATCGAACATTGATCCCAAGACACGGTGCCGCCTGACTGAACACCAAGACAGGATCGATGTGGCGGACGCCGGCCTAGCGTGTCGAACCAAGCATCCTTGGGTGACCAGGAAAAGAGAATGATGAATATCGGTGAAGCAGCCAAGTTTTCAGGCGTGTCGGCGAAGATGATCCGCTACTACGAACAGATCGGCTTGATCCCCAAAGCTGCGCGCTCTGAGGCCGGCTACCGACACTACAGCACGCCTGACGCTTATAGCCTTCGCTTTATCCGTCGCGCACGAGACCTTGGCTTCTCTGTCGAACAGATCGCAGAACTGCTGGTCTTGTGGCGCGACCGTGACCGCGCAAGCGCCGACGTCAAGGCGATGGCGCTTTCCCATGCCGCCGAACTGAAGACGAGAATCGCCGAGCTGCAGGCGATGGTGCAAACGCTCGAGCATCTGGCCGACCACTGCCACGGGGATGACCGACCGGAATGCCCGATCCTTGCGGATCTGGCCGAGCCAACAGCGGCGGAGTCGCGTTCGCAGGGTCCACATAGGACGCCTCGGTTTGGGGCCGACACGCCCGCCTCCTCGCGTAACCGCGGCAGATGACTCATTCATGGTCGGACGTGCATTCGCAAGAGTTCTCGGCGCCGTTGTCGGCCAGCCGTGAGCAGCTTGCAAACATTCTGCTGATAGCCGATTGACCTTGCCACGCTGTCAAACCCCATATTGATCCGACACCACAGTCGATCAGGAGATCAAGATGCTTCGTTTCCACATTCCAAACATGACATGCGGCGGCTGCGCCAAGTCCGTCAAGAAGGCACTGCTCAGTGTGGACCCCCAAGCCCGCATCGAAACCGACCCACCGACGCGTCAGGTGAGGGTCGATAGCGACATGGACGGGGGCGCGTTCCTCTCAGCGCTCAGTGAGGCTGGGTACCCGGACGAGCGATCAGCCTGAAGCTGGTTCCGGCCGCCGCCGGCGCGCTCTACTCGCGCTCGGGGATCCCGCTGAGCCCGATGGTTGCGGCGCTCGCCATGAGACTGAGCTAGGTGTCGGTTGTGGCCCGCGCGCTTCGCCTGGCCGGGTCGGCTCCGGTTTCGGCGACACCGAAAGCGGCCATGCCGGTCCAGTCACCCGATCTGCCCGGGGGATTGATCTGGATCAGTTGCATCTGACCGAGCAAAAGGTAACCTCAAGCCATGATCCGCCGTCGTCACCGTAGCTGGTTCCAGCGCACCGCCCTCCTCGCGATGGCGGCATTGCTCTGGTCTCAGCTCGCGCTGGCCAGCCATGGCGGCTGCCTGGATCTTCCGGGCACACCCGCCGCCGCAGTCGCGGCCGGCGCGGATACCCCCCACGACCACGACCACGGCCACGGCTGCGACGCGGAGCTTCCCTCGGCGGACAGGGCGGTGTGTGCCGCGCACTGCAGCTTGGGGGGTATTTCGGCCGACAGTGGGCGCATCCCACCGGTCCCGCCGCTGTTTGTCGGAGCGTGGGTCTCCTGGTTCGTCGTGGCCGAGGTCGCCGATGCCGGCCCAGGGGTCACGCCCAGCTGGGTGGAATCGCCCCCCAGGGCCGCCTGGCACCGGCCCACCGCCCATCCCGCGGCTCTCCTGCTGATCTGATGCCCGAACGCTGACCCGCCCGCACAACTGAGCGGCGCGGTCCTGTGCGTTCGCGCCGTGGCTGCGTCACGGCATGTGTTCCTGCCCTCGTCCGAGCGACCTGCGTCGCGTCGGCCCAAGGACACTGATATGGCATCCCTGTTCGACCCGATGCAGGCCAGGCGCCTGCACCCTTACCCGCTGTTCCGCCGTCGGCCACTGCTCCGGCACCTGCTTGCCTGCGTGTTCGCCGGCGGCTTGTGGACGCTGGCGCTGCCCGCGACCGCCACCGAACCCATCCCGGGGCACAGCCTCGAGTCGATCCGCACCTGGGTTCTGGAACACAACCCCGAGCTGCGGGCCATGGACTTCGAAACCCAGGCCGCCGAAGCGAGGATCCTTCCCGCAGGTGCCCTGCCCGATCCGATGGCCTCGGTTGGATTCCGCGGCCTCGATCCGGACAAGCCCTGGCGCACCGTCGGTGCCGAGCGCGAGGTGAACTACGCGCTGCGCCAGCGCTTCCCGCTCTGGGGCAAGCGCGGCCTGGCGCGGACCTCGGCCAGCCAGGATGCGATCGCGGCCGGACTCGACCGCATCGCCACGGCGCGCGACCTGCTGTCCGATGCCGAGGCGGCCTACGCACGCTACTGGCACGCCGACCAGGCCGTGGCCGTGCTCGATCGCCGCATCGCCCTGCTCCGCCAGGTCGAAGAAATGGCCGGCGTGCGCTACGCGCTGGGCCGCGCCGCGCAGCAGGATGCCATCCGCGCCCAGGTCGAGCAGACCAGCCTGCAGCGCGAGCGGATCGAACGCATCGCGACCAAGCAGGAGGCAGCCGCCATGTTGAACGCGGTGCTGGGACGCCGTTCCGATGCACCGCTGGCGACTCCCGATGAGGCGCCGCGCCTCGTCGTCCACAGCGCCTCGCTCACCGAGGCACTGGATGACGCAAATGCGCACCCCGCGGTGCGCTCGCAGCAGGCCCGCGCCGAGGCCGCGCGCACGAACGTGGTACTGCAGCGTCGCAACCGCTTTCCTGACATCACCCTGGGCGTGGGTGCGATGCAGTACGGCAACGGCATCGAAAGCACCGAGCTGATGCTCGAGGTCGAGATCCCGTTCCAGCAGCGCGCGCGTCGCGAACGCGAGCGCGAATCGCGCCTGCTCGAAGACGCGGCGCTGGCCCGCCGAGACGCCACGCTGCGGGCCGTCGAGGAACGCGGCGCTTCCGCCTGGTCGCAGTGGACCAGCGCACGCGAGCGCCGCGCGCTGGTCGAGAACACGCTGATGCCGCAGGCCGACGCCACCTGGCAGTCCGCACTGGCCAGCTACCAGGTCGGCGAAGTCGACTTCGGGACGCTGCTGGAAGCACTCAATGAATGGCAGGGCGCCGACCTCGCACGGGTCGATGCACTGCGTGACGAACTGTTGGGCGCCGCCGCCGTGCGCGCCATCGAAGGAGATATCCGATGACCCGTGTCCAGACCCTGTCGCTCGCCATCGGCGTCGCACTCGCCGCACTCGCCGTCGGCTGGATGGCGGGCCGCGCCACGAACGATTCGCCCACCGCAGCCACGTCCGCCGAGGCAGCGGCCGCGGAACGCAAGGTGCTCTATTACCGCAATCCGATGGGCCTGGCGGACACGTCGCCGGTGCCGAAGAAGGATTCGATGGGCATGGACTACGTCCCGGTCTATGCCGACGACGCCCCGCCGGCGGCGCCGGGTACGGTGGTGCTGCCCCCGGACAAGGTGCAGGCGCTGGGCGTGCGCACCGAGGCGGTCAAGCGAGGAGCCATGTCCGCCACCGTGCGCACCAGCGGCACGGTCGAGGTCGACGAGACCCGGCAGTACGCGATCGCGCCCCGCTTTGAAGGCTGGGTGGAGCGGCTGTACGCGAACCAGACCGGCATGCGCGTCCGCGCCGGGCAGCCGCTGCTCTCCGTCTACAGCCCACAGTTGGCGGCGGCGCAGCAGGAATACCGGCTGGCCGACGAGACCGCCCGCAGGTTGGCCGGGTCCGATCCCGCGAGCGCGGCATCGATGACCCGCCTGCGCGATGCCGCACGCACCCGCCTGCGCAACTGGGAAATCAGCGACGCGCAACTCGGCAAGACGGGGCTGGTGCTCACCGCGCCCGCGGACGGGGTCGTGATCGAGAAGCCGGTGGTCCAGGGCGCACGCTTCGAGCCCGGCGAAACCATCCTGCGCCTGGCGGACCTGTCGACGGTGTGGGTGATCGCGAAGGTCCCGGCGGCGCAGGCCGCGGGCATCCAGCCCGGCCAGCCCGCACGCTTTGAAACCGTGGCCCTGCCGGGCCAGGTGGCCGAGGGCGCGGTCACCTTCGTGCAGCCCGTCATCGATGCGATGACGCGCACCGTGGATGTGCGCATCGCCCTGCCCAACCCCGACGGCGACCTCCGGCCGGGGCTCTACGGGACGGTGGTGCTGGAGGAGCCGGGTGCTGGACCGGTCCTGACCGTTCCGCGCTCGGCCGTGCTCGACAGCGGCACGCGCCAGGTGGTGCTGGTCGAGACCGGCCCCGGCCGGTTCGCACCGCGCGACGTCACCCTGGGTCGCCGTGGCGGCGATCGCATCGAAGTGCTCGACGGGATCGCCGAAGGCGAACAGGTCGTGGTCTCCGCCAACTTCCTGATCGACGCCGAAAGCAACCTGCAGTCGGCACTCCAGGGGCTTGAGGGTCATGCAGGACACGGCGCGCCTTCGGGCACCACCGAGGATCCACACGCCGGGCACGGTGAGGACGCCGTCGATCCGCACGCAGGTCATGTTGACGAGGTCGCTGATCCCCACGCAGGCCATGCCATACCGGCGACATCGGGAGATCCACCGGCTGCCGCCAGCGATCCTGGCGCGTCCGACGGCCATGACAGCCATGGCGACCATGGAACGATGAACGACCACGGCACACCTGCTCCCGCCACCAGCCACGAGGGGCACTGACATGCTTGGCCGTCTCGTTGAATGGTCGGTGCGCAACGTCTTCCTGGTGCTGCTGATGGCGCTGGCGATTGTCGCCGGTGGCATCTACGCACTGATGAACACGCCGCTGGACGCACAACCGGATCTGTCGGACGTGCAGGTGATCGTGTTCACGGAGTACCCGGGGCAGGCGCCCCAGGTGGTCGAGGACCAGGTCACCTATCCGCTGACCAGCGCCCTGCTCGCGACGCCGAAGTCGAAGGACGTCCGCGGCTTCTCGTTCTTCGGCGCCTCCTTCATCTACGTCATCTTCGAAGAAGGCACGGACCTGTACTGGGCGCGCTCGCGCGTGCTCGAGAACCTCAACGTCGCGTCGAAAAACCTGCCGGCTGGCGTGGCACCGGCACTGGGACCCGACGCGTCCGGCGTGGGCTGGGTCTACCAGTACGTGCTGCAGAGCGACCGCCACTCGCTGGACGAGCTGCGCGCGATGCAGGACTGGTACCTGCGTTACCAGCTCACCACCGCGCCCGGCGTGGCCGAGGTCGCCAGCGTCGGCGGCTTCGTGCGCCAGTACTCGATCACCGTCGATCCGGTCCGGCTGCGCGAGTTCGACATCCCGATTTCACGCGTGTCCGAGGTGATCGCCGAGAGCAACCGCGACGTCGGCGGCCGCGTGATCGAGATGGCCGAGACCGAGTACATGGTGCGGGGCCGCGGCTACCTGCGCGGTATCGAGGATATCGAGAGCCTGGTTCTGCGCGCCGAAGGGGGCGCACCGGTGCTGATCGGCGACGTCGCCCGGGTCGAACTGGTACCCGATGAGCGCCGTGGCATCGTCGACCTGGACGGCGAAGGCGACGTTGTGGGCGGGATCGTCATTGCGCGCTTCGGCGAAAACGCCCTGGCCGTGATCGGGGGGGTGAAGGACAAGATCGCCCAGCTTGCGAGTGGACTCCCCGAGGGCGTCAGCGTCCAGGCGGTCTACGACCGCTCCGATCTCATCGTGCGTGCGATCAAGACCCTGCGCACGACGCTGCTCGAGGAGAGCCTGATCGTCGCACTGGTGTGCCTGGTATTCCTGTTCCATGCGCGCAGCGCGCTGGTCGCGATCGTCATGCTGCCCGTCGGCGTGCTGATCGCGGTGATCGCGATGCGCATGCTGGGCATGAACTCCAACATCATGAGCCTGGGCGGCATCGCGATCTCGATTGGCGTGATGGTCGACGCGGCGATCGTGATGATCGAGAACGCGCACAAGCACATCGAGCGCTCCGACGGCTCCCGCAGCCGGACCCAGCTGATCATCGATGCCTGTCGCGAGGTCGGGCCGGCGCTGTTCTTCAGCCTGATGATCATCACCGTCTCCTTCCTGCCGGTGTTCGCCCTGGAGGCGCAGGAAGGGCGCCTGTTCAAGCCGCTGGCATTCACCAAGACCTTCGCGATGGCCGGTGGCGCGCTGTTGTCGATCACGCTGGTACCGGTACTCATGCTGCTGTTCGTGCGCGGCAAGATCGTGCCCGAGCACAAGAATCCGGTGAACCGGTTCCTGGTTGCGGCCTATCGGCCGGTGATCAACGTCGTTCTGCGGCACCGCATGGCCACAGTCATGTTCGCGCTGGTCGCCCTGTTTGCCAGCCTCTGGCCTGCATCGCGCCTGGGCAGCGAGTTCATGCCCACGCTCAACGAAGGCACGCTGCTGTACATGCCCGCGTCGCTTCCCGGCATGTCGGTGACCAAGGCATCGGAGCTGCTGCAGCAGCAGGACCGGATCATCAAGGGCTTCCCGGAAGTGGAGTCGGTGTTCGGCAAGGCGGGTCGCGCCCTGACCGCCACCGACCCGGCGCCGCTGGAGATGTTCGAGACCGTCATCAACCTCAAGCCCGAGGACGAATGGCGGGACGGCATGACCACCGACAAGCTCATCGCCGAGATGGACGCGGCGCTGAAGTTCCCGGGCGTCGCCAACTCCTGGACGATGCCGATCAAGGCGCGCACCGACATGCTGGCCACCGGCATCCGCACGCCCGTGGGCATCAAACTCTTCGGCACGGACCTTGAGCAACTCGACGCGCTGGCCACCGAGATCGAAGCCGTGGTGCGCGAAGTGCCGGGCACGACCAGCGCGTTCGCCGAACGCCTGACCGGCGCCTACTACCTCGACATCACCCCCGACCTTGGCAGCCTGGCCCAGTACGGCGTCACCCTGGGCGAGGTGCAGAACGTGGTGGCCGCCGCGCTGGGCGGCGAGATCGTCACCACCATCCTCCAGGGCCGCGAACGCTTCAGTGCGATCGTGCGCTATCCCCGCGAACTCCGCGACGATCCGCACCGGATAGGCAGCCAAGTCCTCGTGCCGGTGCCCGGCGGCGCCCAGGTGCCGCTGGGCGAACTGGCGCGGATTGAGGTCAGGAAGGGTGCGCCGAGCATCCGCACCGAGAACGCGATGCTGGCGGCTTACATCTACGTCGATACCCGCGAGAGCGATCTCGGCCGCTACGTGAAGGCTGCGCAGGAAGCGGTCACCGAGCAGGTGCAGTTCCCGCCTGGCTACTACGTAACCTGGAGTGGACAGTACGAATACATGCAACGTGCCGCGGAGAAGATGCGTGTCGTCGTTCCGGTGACGCTGGCGCTGATTTTCCTGCTGCTGTACCTCAACTTCCGCCGCGTCACCGAGTCGCTGATCGTGATGCTGTCGGTGCCCTTCGCACTGGTCGGTGGCATCTGGCTGATGTGGATGCTCGACTACAACACCAGCGTCGCGGTGATCGTGGGCTTCATCGCGCTGGCCGGCGTCGCCGCGGAAACCGGCGTGGTGATGCTGATCTACCTCGACCACGCACTTGAAGCGCGTGCCGCGCAGAGGCAGGCCGAAGGCCGGGCACTGGATTCACGGGACCTGCGCGAGGCCATCATCGAAGGCGCGGTCGACCGCGTGCGCCCGAAGATGATGACCGTGGTCGCGATCATGGCGGGCCTGCTGCCCATCATGTGGAGCAGCGGTACTGGCTCGGAAGTCATGCGCCGAATCGCTGCGCCGATGGTAGGTGGCATGGTGTCTTCGACCATCCTCACCCTGGTCGTGATCCCGGCGCTGTACTCGCTGATCAAGCAGCGGCAGCTGGCCAGGAAGCCGCACCCCTCCTCCGCACCACCCAAGGAGAAGTAGTGATGGGGCCGTTCAACGCAGGCAGGGACCGACGGTTCATGCAACTGTGGCCGCGAACATCCGTCCGTCTACGGCCAATTCGCGCGTTACTGGCTTCGCCCACCGCAAGGCCGGTTGACCTGTGTGCGAGACACAGGTCTAGCCTGATCAACACCTCGCCGGGAGCAAGCCGATGACGACCAAGGAAGAAGTGACGCTGCCGCTGATGACGGTCCGCCAGCTGGCACGGCAGGGCGATGTCACGGTGCATGTGGTGCGCAACTACCTGCGGCGCGGTCTGTTGCAAGCGGCCACGCGTACCGAGGGCGGCTACCAGTTGTTCTCCACCTCGGAGCTCCTTCGCCTGCACTTCATTCGCACGGCGCAACACCTTGGCTTCACGCTGGGGGAAATCGAGGAAATCATCCACCACAGCCTGCTGCGACATAGTCCCTGTCCGCTTGTGCGGGACATCATTCGGCGCAGGCTCGACGACACCCGCCAACAACTGGACAGGCTGCTCGCCATGCACGGACGAATGGAGCGTGCCATCCACGCCTGGGCGGAGCTTCCGGACTCCATTCCGACTGGCGATGACGTCTGCGCATTGATCGAATCTGTTGCCGCTGCTGAAGGCGGCGGGTTCGTCAAGTCCACCCCCCGGCGACTTCTTGGACGCCGCCCCACAGAGGAGAATTTGCCATGACAGCCTCCAGTCCTGCCCCCTCAGGCTCCCGACGCTGGGTCTTCTGGATCTTCCTGGCGCTGGCCGTGTTCTATCTCGGCGTCGAGCACCGCGCCCACCTTGCGGGGACGCTTCGCTGGTTGCCCCTGGCCATCCTGCTGCTATGTCCCTTGATGCATGTGTTCATGCACAAGGGGCATGGCGGTCATGGAGGTTCCGGAAGTCATGGGCGCGACGGCAATGCCGACGACACACCCCATGGCCAGCATGAGAGCCGTAGCAAGCGGGCACTGAACGACGAAACGTCCGACACCTCGAACGGAGGGCACTGACATGCAGGCACCCGACTCCGGCTACGGCCTTTGGCTGCTGGCCGCCATCAACGCCGCGTTCTTCATCTTCTTCGCCTGGAGCTTCTACAAGCCCTTGACCCGTTGGGACTGGCGTGGGTTCGGTATGTTCTCCGCCTTCGTCGTGGCCCTGTTCGCGGAAATGTATGGCTTCCCGCTGACGCTGTACGTCTTGGGCGGGTGGCTCAGCGCCAACTATCCGCAGGTCAACTGGCTCAGCCACGACGCCGGCCATCTGCTGGAGATGTGGTTCGGCTGGCGCGCCAATCCGCATTTCGGTCCATTCCACCTGGCGAGTTTCATCCTGATCGGCGGCGGGTTCTGGCTCCTGTCGGCAGCCTGGCCCGTGCTGTATCGGGCACAGCGTGAGGGTCGGCTTGCCCGGGAGGGCGCGTATGCACGCATGCGTCACCCGCAGTACGTCGCCTTCGTACTCGTACTGACTGGTTTCCTCCTGCAGTGGCCCACGCTGCTCACGCTCGCCAGCTATCCGGTGCTGGTGTGGGCCTATGCCCGCCTCGCGCGTCGTGAGGAGAGAGATTGCCTGAGCCGCTTCGGCGAGGACTACGTGAGCTACATGCAGGAGGTGCCGGCCTTCATACCGCGACGCCGGCGCGGTCCTGTCCGATCGGCGGGGGAAGTCCGATGAAGGCCGACCGTCGTGTTCCATCCCTTTGTGCTCTCGCAGTCTCGCTGTTTCGCCTCACATCCATTCAAGGAGTCCACACAATGAACAACGTCACACATGCCGCCTGTTTTGCTGGCCCACGCACCAATCCCAATCGCTGGTTCGCCGCGCTGGCGCTGGCGGGCGCCTTTGCCTTCTCCTTCGCACTGCCGGGGGCTGCTTCCGCGAGCGAAGGCGGGTTCCGCCACAACGTGTTGATGCGCGGCCAGGTTCTGGAGACGCAGGACGACACACTGGTGGTCTGCGTCGGCAAGGCCGACGGAGCCCAGGTCGACCAGGTGCTGGATGTGATCCGGCACAAGCGCCGTAACCGCGGTCCCCGGGATATCGGGCCGCGCTTTCGCCGGGAAGCCGTCGGTCAGGTGCGCATCACCGGGCTGTTCGACGACCACTACGCAGAGGCTGAAGTGATCTCCGGAAAGCCCAAGGTCAATGACATCGTCGAGCTGATTCGACCGTGAGCAAGCCACGCGTCCGGCGCGATCTGCGTCGGACGTGTGCCCGCTGTCCGCCATCACTTCCTGCCAGAACCGGAGCTCATCATGACCTCGACTTCCCGCCCGACGCTGCAGTTCCTCGGTGCCGCCGGTACCGTCACCGGATCGCGCTACCTGGTCGAGGCCAATGGCCAGCGCGTGCTGGTCGACTGCGGTCTCTTCCAGGGCTACAAGCAGCTGCGCGACCGCAACCGGGCACCGTTCCCAGTCGATCCGGCGTCCATCGACGCGGTGGTCCTGACCCACGCCCATCTGGATCATTCGGGCTACCTGCCCGCGCTGGTCAAACAGGGATTCCGCGGCTGGATCCACTGCACCCACGCCAGCGTGTCCCTGTGTGGCCTGCTGCTTCCCGACAGCGGGCACCTGCTTGAAGAAGAGGCGAAGTACGCAGCCCGCAAGGGGTACTCCAAGCACAAGGAACCTCGACCGCTTTACACCGAGGAGGACGCCCGCCGCAGCCTGAAGCAGCTCAAGGGGCATGACTACGAGCGCGACATCGAGGTCGCGTCGGGCTTCAAGGTCCGCTTCCATCCCGCCGGCCACATCCTGGGCGCCGCACACCTCAGCTTGGACGTCCAGGGCCAGCGTCTGCACTTCAGTGGCGATCTGGGGCGTCAGCAGGAATCGCTGATGAATCCGCCCACGCCGCTGCCCGCCTGTGACGTGCTGGTCTGCGAGTCCACGTATGGCGACCGCGAACACATTCCCATCGACCAGGAAGCGGAACTGGCGCCCATCATCCGCCGCGTTGCCGCCCGCGGGGGCGTGATCGTCATCCCCGCCTTTGCCATCGGCCGCGCCCAGGCGCTCATGCTGCATATCTCCCGGCTGCGCGAGCGCAAGGAGATTCCCCGCGTGCCGGTCTACCTCAACAGCCCGATGGCGATCAACGCGACCCGGCATTACCACGCCCACCATTCCGAACACCACGTGTCCGAAGAGGACTGCCAGCGGATGTTCGACGTGGCCACCTTCGTCAACACGGTGGAAGAGTCGAAGGCGCTCAACCGCCAGCGCGGGCCGATGATCATCATCTCCGCCAGCGGCATGATCACCGGTGGACGCGTGCTTCACCACATCGAGGCGTTCGGCCCCGATGACCGCAACGCGATCCTGCTCGCCGGCTACCAGGCCGGTGGAACACGCGGTGCCGCGCTCGCGGCGGGCAAGCCCAGCTTGCGCATGTTCGGTCGCGAGGTGCCCATGCGCGCCGAGGTGGTGCAGTTGCAAGGCTTTTCCGGCCACGCCGACGCCGGGGAGCTGCTGGACTGGATGCGCACCGCGCCATCCGCGCCGCGCGTCGTCTATCTCACCCATGGCGAGCCCGATGCAGCCGACACGTTGCGCGGGCGCGTGCAGCGCGAGCTGGGCTGGCGGGCGCGCGTGCCCGAGCACCTGGAGCGCGTGGGACTGGAGGATGCGCAATGACCGGGCAGGCCGCAGGCCATACCCGCCTGCGCGTCACCCGTGCCGGCATCGACACCTACCAGCAGCCGGTGGTCTACATGCATCGCGACTGCGAAGTCTGCCGCTCGGAGGGCTTTGCCGCGATGACACGCGTGAGGCTGGACGTGGACGCCCGCACGTTGGTGGCGACGCTGAACGTGGTTGTCGACGATCGGCTTGGCCTGGATGAGATAGCCCTGTCGGAGGCCGCGTGGACGCTGCTGGATCCCATGCCCGATGCCTTGGCCTGGGTCGGGCATGCGGAACCCGCGTCGTCGGCAGGCGCGCTCCGGGCCAAGGTATTCGGCGCGCGGCTGGACGACGCGCAGTACCTCGCCCTGGTGCAGGACGTGATGGAAAGCAGGCTGTCGGACCTGGAGCTTGCCGCGTTCGTCACGGCCAGCGCGGGCGACCGCCTCGACAACGCCGAGACGACCTCGCTGACACGGGCCATGATCGCCGTTGGCCAGCGCCTGGATTGGGGCGATGGGCCGGTGCTGGACAAACACTGCGTAGGTGGCCTGCCGGGCAATCGCACCACCCCGATCGTGGTGGCCATCGTGGCCGCGCTGGGCTACCGCATTCCGAAGACCTCGTCGCGCGCGATCACGTCGCCCGCGGGCACCGCCGACACCATGGAGGTCATGGCGCCGGTGGCGCTCGATTTGGCGGCGATGCGCCGGGTGGTGGAGCGCGAGGGCGGCTGCATCGTCTGGGGCGGCAACGTGCGCCTGAGCCCGGCCGACGACATCCTGATCCGGGTGCAGCGGCCGCTGGACTTCGACAGCGACGGCCAACTGGTCGCCAGCGTGCTGTCGAAGAAGATCGCCGCCGGCTCCACCCACGTGCTGATCGACATGCCCATGGGTCCAACCGCCAAGGTGCGCAGCGAGGCTGCGGCCCACAGTCTGGGCTCACGGCTTGCGCACACCGCGGCTGCGCTTGGATTGCAGCTGGGCATCCATCGCTCCGACGGCACCCAGCCGGTGGGCCGGGGCATCGGCCCGGCGCTCGAGGCGCACGATGTGCTCAAGGTGCTGCGCAACGCAGCCGATGCACCCGCCGACCTTCGCGAACGCGCACTTGCGCTGTCCGCGGCGCTGCTGGACATGGCACCGGGCAGCAACGCCGGCACCGGACTGGAGCGCGCGCGCAGCGTGCTGGATTCCGGGAGGGCGCTGGCCAAGTTCCTGGCGATCTGCGAAGCCCAGGGAGGCTTCCGCGAACCGGCGCGGGCGCCATTCACCGCCGACGTTCCGGCATCCGCGTCGGGCCGCATCACGGAAATCGACAACCGCAGGCTGGCCAAGCTGGCCAAGTTGGCCGGCGCACCCACATCCCCCACCGCCGGCCTGGAAACGAGTCTGCGCGTCGGCGATGCGGTCGAGCGCGGACAGCCTCTGCTGACCCTGCATGCGGAGTCTCCGGGCGAGCTGGCCTATGCGCTGGAGCACGCCGCCACCTTGCAACCCTTCGTCCTTGGAGAGGTTCCATGACCCGTGTGCTGATGCCTTTCCCGGCCGATGCAGCATTGGCCAGCACCATGAACCAGGCTATGCAGGCGCGCATTGCACCTGTGGCTTGGCGGCACTTTCCCGATGGCGAGTCGCTGGTGACCCTGGACGACGCACTGGCCGGAGCCGATGTGGCGCTCCTGGCCAGCCTGCGCAACGCCGATGCCCTGGCCCTCCCGTTGCGCTTCGCCGCCCGGACCGCGCGCGAGTTCGGGGCTCGTTCGGTCGGCCTCATCGCAGCCTACCTGGGGTATATGCGCCAGGACACCCGCTTCCATCGCGGCGAGGCGGTCAGTACACCGCTGTTTGCGCAATTCCTCGAAGAGGCTTTCGACTGGCTGGTGACCGTGGACCCGCACCTGCACCGCGTCGAGCGCCTGCAGTCGCTCTACCGCATTCCGACGGTCCACGTATCGGCGACGCCGGCCGTGGCCCGCTGGATCGCTGAGACCGTCCCCGACGCTGTGCTGATCGGCCCTGACAGCGAGAGCGAGCAGTGGGTAGCGGACATCGCCGCCCTGTCCGGCATGCCCTACCAGGTGCTGGCCAAGGAGCGGCACGGCGACTACGACGTGCGCGTCAGCCTGCCCGACCCGGCAGCCGTGGCTGGTCGGACTCCGGTGCTGATCGACGACATCGTGTCGTCCGGCCACACGATCCTGGAGACCCTCGCACACCTGCGCCGGTTGTCGTTGCCGTCGCCGTTGCTGGTCGCCATCCATCCGGTGTTCGCAGGCGACGCCTATGCCCGCCTGCAGGAGGCGGGCCTGGCCCGCATCGTCAGCACTGACACCATTTCCCACCCCTCCAACGCCATCGCGCTGGGTGCGGACCTCGCCGCCGCGGCATCGACCCTGATGACCGCTTCGACCGATTCCCCGGAGGACCCATGAACCTGCATCTCAACTGCTGCACCGCCGACCAGCTGTCGGCCGCCGAGCGCCAGCGGATCCTTGAACTCGCCGACGCCCACCGGCAGGCCGATCCCGCGTTCGCCCACTGGGCGGCCGGCTACGGGGTGATCCGACATGACCCGCTTACCCAGCTCCGGGTCCGCCAGATGGTGCACGAGCTGGTCGCCCTGGGCCGCACGCCGGATGCCGGCACCGCATGGCAGCGGCTCGCCGCGGCCGACCGCGTCACCAGCGCCGGCATGTGGCTGGTGGCGCACATGACCTACAGCCAGCGCGTTCGTACCGACGGCGCGGCCCTGGAGGTCGATGATTTCAAGACCACGCCTGAAGGCCACACCGGCGGGTCCCTCAACATGGTGCCCGCCTACGCCGGCTACCTGCTGATGGATTCCCTGGATGGCGTCACCCGCGCGTGGATGATGGGCCAGGGGCACTGCGTGGCCGCCATCGACGCGCTGAACGTGCTGGTTGGCAACATGACCGACCGGCACGCCGAACGTTACGACCGCACCGGCGAAGGGCTGAGCCGGTTCGTAAGCGACTTCTATGCCTACACCCTCAATCCGGACGGAACGCCGGCGTCGCCCCTCGGCTCCCACGTCAATGCGCACACCGCCGGGGGCGTGATGGAAGGCGGCTATCTCGGCTTTGCCGAGCTGCAGTACGTGCATGCGCCGCTCAAGGATGAACGCCTGGTCGCCTTCCTCAGCGACGGTGCGTTCGAGGAACAGCGTGGCAGCGACTGGGCGCCACGCTGGTGGCGCGCCGAGGACAGCGGACTGGTCAGCCCGATCATCATCCTCAACGGGCGCCGCATCGAACAGCGCAGCCAGATCACCCAGCAGGGCGGCGAGCGGTGGCTGGACCGGCACCTGCGATTGAACGGCTTTGATCCGATCGCGCTGAACGGGCGCGATCCGGCCAGCATCGCGTGGGGCATCCACGTGATGGAGTCGCGCCTGCAAGCGGGCGCCGCTGTTCCCGCCGACGTGCGGCTGCCCTATGGCATCGCCGAAACCGTCAAGGGCTTCGGCTTCCCCGGCGCCGGGACCAACGCCTCGCACAACTTGCCGCTGCCGGGGAATCCGGCGAAGGATGCCGCGGCGCGCACGCTCTTCAATGAAGGCGCAGCGGCGCTGTTCGTGGCCGCGTCGGAGCTCGAGCAGGCCGTTGCCGCACTCAACAGCCACGATCTCCAGCAGCGGGTGCGCGAGCGCGACCATGCGCTGGCCGATCGCCAGGTGGAACCGCCCCGCGTCCCGGCGATCGCCGACCGCGGCGCCGGCGGTGAGAGCTCGCCAATGACCGCACTCGACGAGCAGTTCGTCGCCATCGCCGAGGCGAATCCGGGACTGCGGGTGCGCGTGGGCAATCCCGATGAGCTGCGCAGCAACAAGCTCGACCGGACCCTGGACGCGATGAAGCACCGGGTGCACGAGCCCGAGCCCGGCGTCGCCGAATCGCCAACCGGCGCGGTCATCACTGCGCTCAACGAAGAAGCCGTGGTCTGCGCGGCGCTCGGCAACAAGGGCGGGCTAAACCTGGTGGTCACCTACGAGGCGTTTGCACCGAAGATGCTCGGCGCCGTACGTCAGGAACTGATCTTCGCCCGCCACCAGGCCCAGGCCGGGCGCCCACCCGGCTGGCTGGGCGTGCCCCTGGTGCTGACCTCGCACACGTGGGAGAACGCGAAGAACGAACAGTCCCACCAGGATCCGACCATGGCCGAGGCACTCATGGGCGAAATGGCCGACATTTCGCGCGTGGTGTTCCCGCCGGACGCCAATGGCGCTGCCGCCGCCCTCGCCCGCGCCTACGCGCAACGGGGCACGGTCACCACACTGGTCGTTCCCAAGCGTCCGGTGCCTCATGAGCTGACCCCGCAGCAGGCCCAGGCACTGGCCGAGACCGGCGCAACATGCCTCGCCGGCGATCCGGAGACGGCGGCGATCCTGCTGGTGGCCACCGGCGCGTACCAGCTGCAGGAAGTGCGCCGCGCACAGGCGCGTCTGGCCGCACGCGGAATGTCGGCCGCGATCGTCTATCTCGCCGAACCCGGCCGATTTCGCGCCCCGCGCGATCCGGAGGAGGCAAGGTACGTGCACTCCGACAGTGCGGTCCAAGCGCTGTTTCCGGTGGGCCGGCCGCGCGTATTCGTTACCCACACCCGTCCGGAGCCCTTCCTCGGTGCGCTGCGCCGACTCGACACCGGCCCCACCACCACCGCGGCGCTGGGCTTCGTCAACCGGGGCGGCACACTGGACGTGCCGGGCCTGCTGTTCGCCAACCGCAGCACCTGGGCGCACGTGGTTGACGCGGCTGCGGGCGTCCTCGGCGAGTCCCGCGACAACCTGCTGTCCGAAGCGGAGCTGGCGGCCGTGGATGGTCGCGGCGATCCGACCGCCATCCTGCGCGCGGAAGCGGGGCCGGCATCGTGAGCCGGCCGGCCAGGACCTCGCGCTGATGGCGGGCACGGTGCGCCGCGGAGGCCAGATCGCCTGGGCCGGACTGACTCTCGGGGTCGCGGTGTTGCGCCTGCGCCGACGCAGACCCGAACGGCTTCCCGCGTACGTCAGCGCCACCCTGGTGGGGCTGGGTACCACCTTCGTCAAGCTGGGCCAGGGTTTGAGCCTGCGCTGGGACCTGCTGCCGGCGCCCTATCGCGAGGCATTGTCGCGGTTGCACAGCGACGTGCCGGCATTTCCTGCTGACCAGGCCAGACACATGGTCGAGCATGCGTTCGGCGCCTCCGTCGAAGAGCTTTTCGCCAGCTTCGATGACCATCCGCTGGCCGCCGCGTCGGTGGCTCAGATCCATCCGGCACGCATGCATGACGGTCGCGACGTGGTCGTCAAGGTCACCCGGCCCGGCATCCACGCTCAAGTGCAGGCTGACCTGCGGCTGCTTCGACGCACGCTGCGCGTAGCCCAGTGGATCTGGCCGCCTCTGAAGCGACACCGCCCCCTCGAACTGGTGGACGAGCTGGGCGCATTCCTGCGCGATGAAATCGACATGCGTCACGAGGCGCAGAACATGCGCCGCATGGCGAAGGTGCTCGATGCCCTGCCCGGCATCACACAGCCACATGTCGTTGAGCCCTACGCCACCCGCGACGTGCTGGTCCAGGATCGTAGCCACGGCACCCGCCTGGAAGCCGCTTATGGAACGGCGGCGGCTCCCGCACTGGCAAGGGCGCTGCTCGGTGCCTACGTGCATCAGCTCTTCGGCGCCGGCGTCTTCCATGCCGACCCGCACCCGGGGAATCTGTTCTTCTTTGACGACGGTCGCCTGTGCCTGCATGACTTTGGCTCGATCGGCGTGCTCGTCCCTGCATCCCGGCTCGCGCTCGGCGGCATGGTCGAGGCCATTGCGGCCGACGACGCCGAGGGCGTGCTGGATGCAGCGATCGCCATGGGCTTCTTCCCGCCGCAGGTCGACCGCCGCTCGCATGTGCGCGAGATCCACCTGATCCTGGCCGAGATGGCCAGCCGTCCGCTGGCGCAGTGGTCCATTGCCGAGGCAATCTGGCGCGTGGCACGCATTGGGCAGGGCGCTGGCTTCCGGCTTCCGGCCCACCTGCTGTCCCTGATCCGGACGCTGTTCCTGGTCGAGAACACGCTGCGGGCGCTGGATCCGGATCTGGACCTGCTGGGGACGCTGTCCGCGCAGGCGGCCGCGATCGCCGACATTGCCGAAGCCAGCCGCCCCAGCGGCAACAGGCCGCTTGCCATGCGGCTGGCCCGCACTGCGCGCCAATTGCCACAGATCGCCACCGACCTGTTGCGGCAGGCGCAACTGAGCGACGGACGACCCGCCTTCTCCGTACACCACCATGGCCTGAGTTCCACGCAGGAGGCAATCGCGCGCACGGGCAACCGGCTGGCGTTGGCCCTGGTCACCTTGGGCCTGTACGTAAGCGGTGCGCTGTTGAGCCTGCATTCCGACGGCCCGCAAGTGTTCGGTCACATGCCTTTCCTGGCTATGGTGGCTTTCGCTGCTGCGGGATTGCTCTCACTGCGGCTGGTGATGGCCATCGCCAGATCGGGACACTTGTAACAGAACACTGATCTATCTCCCCGCTGGTGCCCGGCGCATCAGTGCATCCAGGAAGGCAGACCCATGACGCAACACAATCATCATCATCAAGATCATCAGGCGCACGGCGAGCAACCGCCGCATCCCCGCACGGGTGCTGAAGGTGACGTCCATGCCGGGCACGACAAGCACGCCGGCCACAGCGTGGCGAGCTTCCGCGACAAGTTCTGGCTCACGCTGCTGCTGACCATCCCCACTCTGATCTGGAGCGGGATGATCCAGCATTGGTTCGACTACACCGCACCACAGTTCCCGGGGTCGGCGTACATCCCGGCGGTGTTCGGCACGATCGTGTACTTCTACGGCGGCTCGCCGTTCGTCCGCGGCGGATACCACGAGCTGAGAAATCGCCTGCCGGGCATGATGACGCTGATCTCGCTTGCGATCACCGTCGCCTTCTTTTACAGCGCGTTGGTCACGCTCGGCGTTGTCGAGGGCTTGGACCTGTGGTGGGAGCTGGCGACGCTGGTGGCGATCATGTTGCTCGGCCACTGGATCGAGATGCGTTCGATCAACCAGGCACAGGGCGCTCTCAAGGAACTCGCGAAGCTGCTGCCTGATATGGCGGTGCGGTTGGATGAGGCCGGTACCGCGAAGGAAGTCCCTGTCGCGGAACTGAAGCGCGGCGACCTGCTGCTCATCAGGCCCGGCGCGAGCATTCCCGCCGACGGCGTCGTGAAGGAAGGGACCAGCGCCGTCAACGAAGCGATGATCACCGGCGAGTCCAAGCCGATGGACAAGTCGACGGGCGACCGGGTGATCGCCGGCACCGTCAACGGACAGGGCTCGTTGCGTGTCGAGGTGACGGGAACCGGCGACGAGACCGCGCTCGCGGGTATCATGAGGCTCGTCGAGCAGGCCCAGACGTCGCGCTCGCGCGCCCAGGCCCTGGCGGACCGGGCGGCGTTCTACCTCACGATCATCGCCATCGTCTCCGCCGCGGTTACCGCCATTGTCTGGCCACTCCTCGGTCGACCGTGGAGCTTCACGATCGAGCGCGTAGTGACCGTGCTCGTGATCGCCTGTCCCCATGCGCTGGGTTTGGCCATCCCGCTGGTGACCGCCATCTCGACCACGATTGGCGCACGGAACGGCCTGCTCGTGCGCGATCGACGCGGCCTGGAAGAGGCCCGTTTGCTGAACACGGTCGTGTTCGACAAGACAGGCACGCTCACGCTCGGTTCGCACCGCGTCGTGAAGACCACTGCCGCCGATGGACTCACCGACGACGAGGTGCTTCGCGTGGCCGCGTCGGTCCAGCGCGACGCTGAACATCCGATCGCGCAGGCGCTGATGACCAGCGCCAAGGAACATGGCATCGACGTTCCGATGTCGCAGGACTTCGAGTCCATGCCGGGACGCGGCGTGCGCGCAGTCGTCGAGGAGCGCTCGCTCCACGTTGGCGGGCCGGGTCTGTTGAGAATGCTCGCGGTCGAACCGCCGGAGACGCTTCGGCGGGCTGCCGAATCAGCGGCAGCCGATGGTCAATCTGCAACCTACCTGGTGGAAGGCGACCGGGTGCTCGCCGTGTTCGCGATCGCTGACGCCATCCGTCCCGAATCGTTCGATGCGGTCAAGCGTCTGCACGACAACGGACTGGAGGTTGTGCTGCTGACTGGTGATTCCACCGCAGTCGGCAATGCGGTCGGGAAGGAGCTCAATATCGACACCGTCTTCGCCGAGGTCCTGCCAGAGGACAAGGTGGCAAAGATCGAGGAACTGCAGGCCCAAGGGAAGCGCGTCGCGATGGTGGGCGACGGCGTCAATGACGCGCCGGCGCTGCTCACAGCCGACGTCGGCATCGCCATCGGCACAGGGACGGATGTCGCGGTCGAGGCTGGCGACGTCGTACTTGTGCGCAGCGACCCGCGCGACGTCCCTGCGATCATTGCATTGAGCAAGGCGACCTATCGCAAGATGATCCAGAACCTGTGGTGGGCCGCCGGGTACAACATCGTCGCCATCCCGCTCGCTGCCGGCGTTCTCGCTGCATGGGGGATCATGCTGCAACCCGCGCTTGGTGCAGTGCTCATGTCGCTGAGCACCATCGTGGTGGCGATCAATGCGCAGCTGTTGCGCCGGGCGGTACGGTCCCCATGAACATGAACTGGCGACACCTATGACCACGCGCCGGCTTCTGGCACTCAACGTTGGCTCGTCCACCCTCAAGGGCGCGTGCTATCTGTTGCACGCTGAGGGGCCAGGCGCGCAGCCACGCGTCGTGGAGCGCTCCCGGGCCGAGATTGCCGTCGGCGCGGATGCGCAAGAGCGACTTGCCACCCTGCTCGAAATATTGTCGATACCGGCGCCCGGCCCCGACGTGGTGGTCCACCGAATCGTACATGGCGGCGACCTGCGCAACGCCAGCGAGCTCGACGAAGATGTACTTGCGAAACTGGATGCCTTGGTGCCATTCGCACCCTTGCACCAGCCGGTCGCCCTCGCGTTCGCGCGTGCCGCGCGCCTGCGTTGGCCGCAAGCCCGCCAGGGCGTGGCCTTCGACACGGACTTCCACGTGACACTCGCACCCTGGAGCCAGCGCCTGCCCATCCCCGAAGCATGGGATGCGCTGGGCGTCCGCCGCTACGGTTTCCACGGACTCGCCTTCGCCTCTGCACTGCGAGTCGTGGCCAGCCAGGACGCCGGAATCCTGCGGAGCCGCGCCGTCTTCGCGCATCTGGGGGGTGGTTGCAGCGTCTGCGCCGTCGAGGACGGTCGGAGCCGCGACACCACCATGGCGCTCACTCCGCTGGGGGGAATCCCGAGCCCTACCCGCTCCGGGGATCTCGATCCCGGTGCGTTGCTGTACCTGCTCAGGCACGAACGGCTGGACGCGCAAGCGATTGAAGATGGTTTGTCCCACACTGCAGGTCTTGCCGGCATCGCCGGGCACGGCGATATGCGCGTGCTGCTTGCCGATCCTGGCCCGCAGGCCCAGCTTGCCATGGACCTCTTCGCAGTCCGGATCGCGCAGTCCATCGCGGCCATGGCCACGGGAATCGGCGGACTCGACCATGTCGTCTTTTCCGGCGGCATCGGCCACCGCGCGCCGGGTCTGCGGGCGCGGATCATCGCGCGCTTGGGCTGGCTTGGCCTGGCGCTGGCACCTGACGACAACGATGCTGGGGCCACGCGGATCGATGCCGCGAGCGGGCCGGCCATCTGGAACGTCGCGATCGATGAGGAACGCGAGCTGGCCGAATCAGCATTGGCCTGGCTGTAGTCCACGGCATACCGCCAGGGCGGCCCCAGCCAGGATTACTCGCCGATCAGTGGCGTCGTGAGCACCGCTGCGAATCCACCACCTGGGGTGCGCATGTTCGTAGTCTGGCCCTGATAAAGCCGGGCCGCGAACAACAGCACACCCGCCTCGGACGCGAAGCAGCGCACGTCCGCCTTGAGCGACTGGCCCCCATGCACGATCCGCATGCTCGGTGGCGCGAAGGCCTGTGCGATGTAGGTCGCCGACGCCATCGACTCCCACGTTCGCCGGGTGAGCTTGTCGCCCCGATAGCTGCCACGGCTGCCGAACCCTGCTGCAGGCTTGAAGAAGTAGCCGTTGCGCGCTGCCCACAGCGCATCCCGGTTTCCGGGGACGACTTCAACCGTTGTCGGGATCACCTCGGCCAGCAGGGCTGTCAAACCCGCATCGACCCCAAACCCGCCGAGCAAAGCCGCGTCTCCAAGCACCGCCAGGTTGCGCTTGTCGGCGAACAGCGCGTGCGCACGCGGATGAGGGGTGAGTGCGACGTCCCCTGCGAGATAAGCCTGACGAAGGTCCGCATGCGAAGCTTCCTCAAGCGCGAAATCGGTCAACCGGTTGTAGACCATGTCGATCGGGCCGTCGGCATCTGCAAGCCCCTCCGGGCCGAACCTCAGATCCTCGGGCGCGCGTATCACGCAGTCCACGCCGTGCTCCCGGAATGCGTCCGCGTACAGCTCGAACTCGGGGTAGAGGAACTGCTCCCGCGGGGCGCTGTCCACGATGGCCACACGGGACGGCGCGCGGCCCGACTGCTGCCGGGCATCGTCAAGCCAGGCGGCTACAGCCGCGCTATGGGCCTCCGTCGCCGTGGTCCAGGTGGTCCACGCAGCCGGCGCGCAAGATCTCACGGCATCGAGCAGCACGGCATTGAGGAGCAGCCCGCCTGGATTGGTGTTGACCTCGATCAACCGCGGGCCGTCGACGGTCAGGTGAAAGTCCAGCCCCAGGACGCCCCCCGCAGAACCCGGATCATGGGTTGCAATGTCAGGGGCCCATTGCAGGACCCGTTGGCTATATCCCGGGTTTCCTGCGACGTCGAAGACCGCCGCCGCGACTCGTCCCATGGCCTCCAACGCGGGCCGATCAACGAACAAGGCATAGGGTGAAAATAAGTGCGCGTGTACGGCGGGATCAGTCGTGAACTCCGGAAAGGCACCCCGGATCGACTCGTGCAGACGGAGGATGTCGACCACTTCGCATGCACACCGCTGGTTGAGCGGCGCGCTTTCCAGGGTGGCACAGTCGATCTCGCAGCCTGTCTGTCCAACTATTATCGGAGTCCGCGGTTCAACCACAACAGGGATTGTTCTGTTGGATCGGTGGACATGGCACTGTTCCGAACGAGCAGAACACACAGCAGTCGCCTTGATGCGGACGCAAAACCGCTCCACAGCCCGTGCACTCATAGAAGAATTGACACGCTGTGATGGGCATTGTCTCGGTCGCCCGATGGCCGCACTCCGGGCAGGTCAAGACGCTTTCCAGCTTGACGTCACTCACCGCGAGTCCGCACCTTGGCCGGGAAGCCTGCTTCCGTGACTGCACGCGCGATTCCGGCTGCATCCGTCTGGCTCGATTCGAACGTCACCGTGACTGTTTCAGCCCGGGTGTCCACCTTCACATCGGCCACGCCCGGCACCTTCTCCAGCGCCTTCCTGATGGTGATGCCGCAGGCGGGACAGGTCATGTTCTCAGCATCGAGCATCACTACGGTTGCGGGCGTCGCAAGAGCGGCACCGACCGACAGAGCAGCCACCAGGGCCAGTATCCACTTGTGCATCGCGCCTCCTACAGAATCCAGACGATGTAATAGGGAAACAGCAGCAACAGGACGATGAGGGCTGTCGCCAACCAGAGCCAACGTCGCCTGCGTCGCAGAGCGTCCGGGGCGATGCAACTGCCATCCACACCGCACCGTGCCGCCGGTCGATACAGCATCCAAAACGCCACGGCCAAGGACAGTACGGCGGCGGCGCTGAACCAGGGCCTCAAGGGATCGAGAGCTGTCAGGGTGCCGATCCAGGCGCCACTGATGCCCAGCAGGACCAGCACCAGCGGCACGACGCAGCAGACCGATGCGCCAATGGCGGCGATGCTCGCGCCAACGATGGCTGGAACAGACGATTTGGCCGGGGTTGTTTGCATCAGAGCATACTAGCCTCTGTACCTAGGTACGGAGTCAAGCCGTGCGTCCGAACACGTTTACGATCAGCCGGCTGGCGGCGGCGGCCGATGTGCACGTCGAAACCGTGCGCTACTACCAGCGACGTAGGCTGCTGCGTCAACCCGAGCGACCCATAGGAGGCGTGCGTCGTTACGACGAAAACGATGTCAATCGGCTTCAGTTCATCCGGCGCGCTCAGATGATGGGATTCAGCCTCGACGAGATCGCTGGCCTGCTAGAGATCACAGGCGAACGTTCCTGCGAGCAGACCCGTCAGCTGACCGAGCGAAAGCTCGTCGATGTCCGTCTACGAATCCGCGAGCTGCGACAGCTGGAGAGGGATCTCGAACAGAAGATAGCGCGGTGCGCCCAAGTGCCGGCGGGAGAGTGCTGCCCAACCCTCGATTTTCTGGAGCGGCCAAGAAAGCCAGCTGCGACAGGCAGTTAGCTCACTTTCGGCCCGTTTTTACACGAATCCCTGCCGACCCTCTCATGGCTTGAACCGGCGGTCGAGCTCCGCCTGGGCAAAATACGCTGACGCCTTGCGCAGGATCTCGTTGGCCTGGCGCAGCTCGCGTACTTCCCGCTCCAACGCCTTTATCCGCGCCTGCTCGTCGGTAGTCGGCACGCTGCGCAAGCCGCGGTCACGCTCGGCCTGACGGACCCAGCGACGCAGCGACTAGGGCGTGCACCCTACCTTGCCTGCGATCGAGACAATCGCCGCCCACTGCGATCCGTGCTCGCCCTGATGCTCCAGCACCATCCGTACCGCGGGGTTCTACCCCGAAATCACGGACGGCTGTAAAAGAGCTGACAGCTTCCGGTCTTTCCTGGCCACCCTGCGCCGCATCCTCGGGTTGTGGAACCGCTCGATGTATTCGAACACATCAGCCCTGGCGGCATCGGGTGTCGGATACGTCATGCGGTGGACCCGCTCGCGCTTGAGCAGGCCGAAGAAGCCTTCGCACGCCGCGTTGTCACCGCAATGGCCCACCGCGCTCATCGAGCACACCAGTTCGTTGGCCGCCAGGTAACGCTGGTAGTCGCCGCTCCGGAACTGGCTGCCGCGATCGGAATGCAGGATCACCGGGTCGCTGCCCTGACGCTGCCAGACCGCCATCTGCACGGCCCGGATCACCATCTGCCGATCCTGCCGATGGTGCATCGACCAGCCCACCACGCGCTGGTCGAACAGGTCCAGCACGATGCACAAGCACAGCTTGCCCTGCCGGTCTTGAGTTCGGTGATGTCGGTGACCCACTTGGTCTCCGGCTCCAGCGCAGTGAAGTCCCGTTCGAGCAGGTTGCGCACGCCCGGCGGCGTCAGCGCGGGCCGGCCACGCTGCCCACGCCGCTTCGGCCGCGGCCAGCCCTGCAGGCCATCTTCAGCCATCAGGCGCGCCACCCGGTTCAGGCTGACGGGTTCGCCGGCATCGGCCAGATCTTCCTGCATCCGACCGGCGCCCAGCGTGCCCCGGCTGTCTTCATGCAGCTCACGGATGCGGTCGAGCAAGCACTCGTTGTCGAGCTGGCGGGTGCTTGGCAGGCGCTTGCTCCAGTCGTAGTAACCACTGGCCGAGACCCGCAGGCAGCGGCACATCAGCCGAACCGGGAACTCATCGCGGCAACGTTCGATCGCCTGATACCTCAGGACGATCCCTTGGCAAAGAACGTCGCCGCTTCTCTTAAAAAATCCCGCTCCTTCTTCACCCGGGCCAGCTCGCGCTTCAGGCGGGCGAGTTCCTCATCCCGGGGCGTGCCGGTGCCGCCGAAGGCCACCTTGCCTTGGCTCTGGGCCTCTCGCTTCCAGCGGGTCAGCAGCGTGTCCCGGATCCCCAGCTCCCGTGCCACCTGAGCGCAGCTGACGCCCGGCTGGCTCGCCTGCTCAACCGCGCCACGCTTGAACTCTGCACTGAACTTCCTTCGCTTCGACATGAACACTCCTCATGGCCTCGATCGGCCTTCTCGTAAGTGTCCGTGAAAACGGGGGTGAACCCTCGGTGGCCATGTGAGCCGCGTCGGACAGCAGCGCCAAGCTGTTGGTGACGAGGCCACCCACCACCTCGGCGACCAGGAAGGCGGCGGTGAGTCCGAAGGCCCACCACAACGGTTTCTCATGCTGGACTTCGCCCAGCCCGTGATCGTGTCCTGCACCCATGTCTTGTGCTCCTAAGTGGCCGCAGCCTGCATGAAGTTTCGATCAAGCGTTCGCAGCCCGCGGTGAACCCTCCGCCTGCCGATGCAGCCAGCGATACAACGCCGGCAGCACGAGCAGCGTCAGCAATGTCGAGGACACGATGCCGCCGATCACGACCGTCGCCAGCGGGCGCTGCACTTCCGAACCTGCGCCTACGTTGAGCGCCATCGGCAGGAAACCGAGCGAGGCCACCAGCGCCGTCATCAGCACCGGGCGCAAGCGACCCAGCGCCCCATCCACGATCGCATTGTCGAGAAAATCGCCTTGCTCACGGAGCTTTCGGATGAACGCGATCATCACCAGGCCGTTCAGCACGGCAACGCCCGACAACGCGATGAAGCCGACGCCAGCGGAGATCGACAGCGGAATGCCGCGCAATGCCAGTGCGATTACGCCGCCGGTCAACGCCAGCGGCACGCCACTGAACACGATGGCCGCATCCTTCGCCGAACCGAAGGCCATGAACAACAGGCCGAAGATGATCACCAGCGTCACCGGGACCACGATCGCCAGGCGCCGGCTCGCGGAGATCAGTTGCTCGAACGTGCCGCCGTATTCGATCCAGTAGCCAGTGGGTACCCGGACCTTCGCTTCGATCGCCGATTGCAGTTGGTTGACGAAGCCGCCGAGGTCGCGGTCGCGCACATTGGCCGTGACGACCACGCGGCGCTTGCCGTTCTCGCGGTTGATCTGGTTGGGGCCAAGCGTGGACTCGATGCGCGCCACTTCCCGCAACGGCACCGTGCGTGGCGCATCGCCCACCCAGCTTGCCGGCCGGCTCGATTCGTCGGCCTCGCCGTTGCTGCCCAGCGGGATCGGCAGATCGGCGAGTGCGGCCGGGTCCTGGCGCACACCTTCGGGCAGGCGTACGACCAGATCGAAGCGCCGATCGCCGTCGAACAACTGGCCGGCCACCTCGCCGCCTACGGCCGTGGCCACCGTGTCCTGCACGTCGCCTGGGTTGAGCCCGTAACGCACGAGCGCCTGGCGATCCGGCACCACGGTCAGCAGCGGCAAGCCGGCGACTTGTTCGGTCTTGACGTCGGCCGCACCGGGCACGGCCGCCATCACTCGCTGCACCTGCGCCGCCGTGCGGACCAGCTGGTCGAGGTCGTCGCCATAGATCTTGACCGCCACGTCCGCACGCACGCCGGAAATCAGCTCGTTGGTGCGCATCTGGATGGGCTGGGTCAGCTCGTAGTTGTTGCCGGGCAGCCTGGTGATCGCCGCTTCCATCTCCTCCAGCAACTCGTCCTTCGGCTTGCGTGGGTCGGGCCAGTCCTCACGCGGCTTGAGCATCACGAAGGTGTCTGAAATCGACGGCGGCATGGGGTCGCTGGCCACTTCGGCAGTGCCGATCTTGGCGAACACGCGTTCCACTTCCGGGAAGCCTGCCAGCGTCTTCTCCAGTGTTTCCTGCATGGCTACCGACTGGGTCAGGCTGGTGCCGGGAATGCGCAGCGCCTGCACCGTGATGTCGCCTTCGTCCAGGTTCGGAATGAACTCGGTGCCCAGACGGGTAGCAAGCAAGCTGCACAGCACTACCAAGGCGGCAGCGCCAGTTAGCACCCAGCCCCGACGCTTCAACGACCAGGCCAGCATCGGTGCATAGCGGCGTTTGGTCCATGCCATCAGACGGTTTTCCTTCTCCTCGACGCGGCCGCCCAGGAAGGTGGCGACGGCCGCCGGCACGAAGGTGAGCGAGAGCAGCATCGCACCGGTCAGCGCAAGCACCACGGTGATCGCCATCGGGTGGAACATCTTTCCTTCGATGCCGCTCAGCGCAAAGATGGGCAGGTACACGGCGGTGATGATGCCGACGCCGAACAGGCTGGGACGGATGACTTCGGCCGTCGCGACCGCGGTCAGGTCGAAGCGTTCCTCCCGCGTCATGGTGCGGCCGAGGGCGTGCTGCGCCTCGCCGAAGCGGCGCAGGCAGTTCTCGATGATGATCACGGCGCCGTCGACGATGAGTCCGAAATCGAGCGCGCCCAGGCTCATCAGGTTGCCCGACACGCCGCCGCGCACCATGCCGATAACGGTGAACAGCATCGCCAGCGGAATCACCGCCGCCGTGACCAATGAAGCGCGGACGTTCCCCAGCAGCAGGAACAGCACGACGACGACGAGGATCGCGCCCTCGATGAGGTTCTTGGCGACGGTGTGGATCGTGCGGTCGACCAGTGCGGTGCGGTCGTAGACTGGACGGGCCGTGACGCCCTCAGGCAGGCTCGCGTTTGCCGTTTCGAGCTTCGCCGCGGAGGCCTGCGATACCTCCCGGCTGTTGGCGCCCACCAGCATCACAACGGTGCCGATGACCACCTCGCGGCCGTTCTGTGTCGCGGCACCCGTACGCAGTTCCGGTCCTTCGCCCACGAGCGCCACGTCGCGTACCCGGATCGGCACGCCTTCGCGCCGGTCCAGCACGATCTCACGGATGGCATCGAGATCGGCAACCTGGCCCGGTACGCGAACGAGGAACTGCTGGCCGTTGCGCTCGATGTAGCCGGCGCCGACGTTCTGGTTGTTGGCCGCGATCGCCGTGACCACGTCATGCAGGGTGAAGCCCAGCGCCACCAGTTTGGCCGGATCCGGCGTGATGTGGATCTGCCGTTCGAAGCCACCGATGGTGTTGACCTCGGTAACGCCCGGCGTATTGCGCATCTGCGGACGCACCACCCAATCCTGCAGGGTGCGCAGGTCGGTGGCCGTATACGGTGTGCCGTCCCGCTTGCGCGCCGTCGGATCGGCGTCGACGGTGTACATGAAGATCTCGCCCATGCCGGTGGCGATGGGCCCCATGTCCGGGTCCAATCCTTCCGGCAGCTGCGACTTCACCTGCTGCAGGCGTTCGGATACCTGTTGGCGGGCGAAGTAGATGTCGGTGCCGTCCTCGAAGATGACGGTCACCTGCGACAGGCCATAGCGGGACAGCGATCGGGTGTAGTCCAGGCGCGGCAGGCCGGCCAGCGCCGTCTCGATGGGGAAAGTGACGCGCTGCTCGGCCTCCAGCGGCGAGTAGCCCGGCGTCTCGGTATTGATCTGCACCTGGACATTGGTGATGTCCGGCGTGGCATCGATCGGCAGCTTCGTGAAGCTCCACACGCCCAGCCCGACCAGGGCGAGCGTGAGCAGCAACATCAGCCACCGATGCGCGATGGCGAATCGGATGATTTTTTCGAGCATGGCGGCGACCTCAGTGCTCGTGCTCGGCGGTCGATTTCTCGATGTCCGCCTTGACGAGGAAGCTCTGCTCGACCACGACCTGCTCGCCGGCCTTCAGGCCGGACACGATCTCGACGCGCTGTGCGTCGCGGCGCCCGCCCCGCACCGGGCGCGTGACGTAGGTGTCGCCCCGGCGCACGTACACCACATCGTCCTCGCCGGCGGTCTGCAGCGCGCCGAGCGGGACCACGAGGTTAACGGGCTGGTGATCGACCGTCACCCGCGCCTTTACCGCGGAACCCGGCCGCCACAGGCCGTCGAGGTTGCGGATCGTGGCACGCGCCACGGTGCTCTGGCTCGCGGTGGCGGTTCCCGGCAGCACGCGTTCGAGCGTGGTTTCGGCGGTGACGCCATCGCTCATGCGGGTAACCAACACCGGTACGCCGGCGGTGATGTGCTGTGCGTCCGCGCCGAAGATGTGCAGGTCCACCCACAGCTCCGACAGGTCCGCGATCTCGTACAGCGCCGCGCCCTCGCCGGCGACCGTGCCGATCGACGCGTTGCGCGCGAGGACCACGCCGGAAATCGGCGCAGGCACGGTGTAGGTGGTGAGGCTCAGGTTGCTCTCGATCGTGGCCAGCGGCTGCCCGGCCCGCACGCGGTCGCCCACGTTGGCGCGCAGCGTACGGATCGGGCCGGGAAAGCGCGCCATGACCTTGGCGACGCGGCCTTCGACGGGCGTGAGCAATCCCTGGACTTCGTGCTCGTCGGCGATCACCCCGGCGGCAGCCGGTGCAACGCGAATGCCGGCGTCCTGCGCCACCTTCGCGGCGATGGTGGTGCGATCCATCGCCTCTTCGTGACCTTCCTCTTCGTGGCCGCCCGCTTCGGCCTGCGATTCGTCTTCATGGCCGGGCTCACCCGCGGGCTTGGCGCCGCCACAAGCGCCCAACAGGACAGCCAGCGTCAGCGCGCTGATCCGGTGCATCCACTTCATGGGGTGTCTCCTTGCGTCGCCCGTGTCGGTGCCGCCACGAAAGGCGCTCCGGTCAGGCGTTGGATTTCGATAAGGGCGCGCTGGGCTTCAAACGCGGCGTCGAGTTGTTGTTTGCGCGCGGCGGTGCGTTCGGACTGCAACTGCGCCCATTCCAGGTAGCTGATGGCCCCGGCGCGGTAGGCGCGCTCGGCCGCCGCTTCGGCCCTGGCGAGCTTGGGCATCACGTCGGTGCGCAGCCGATCCAGCTCCACCTGCGCCGTGAGGTAGCGCCCGTGCGCTTCGGCCAGTGTCGAATACAGCGACAGCCCCTTGGACTCGCGTTCGATCTCCAGCGCGGTGAGTTCGGCCTCGGCCACGCGGATCTCCGGCTGCGCGCGGCGACTCGCGCCCAGCGGCATCGACACACTGCCCACGAGGGCCAAGTCGTCTGTTGACTGCAACCTGCGGATGCCGACTTCCCAATCCAGATCCGCCTTGGCATCGGCACGCGCGAGTTGCAGGCGCGCCTCACGGATACGGCGCTCACCGACGAACTGCGCAAGCTCGGGCGTCTGTTCCAGCAAGCTCGCCAGGGTGGCAAACGCAGGCACCTCGGGCAGGACCGTCGGGTCGCCAGCCACCGCGTCGAAGGTGGGTGATCGCTCGCCCCACAGGGCGGCCAGGTGCTGCCGCGCCGCCGCATGGCGTTGCTCGGCACGGGCACGATCCAACTCCGCTCGGGCCAGGGCCGCCTGCGCGGTCAGCACGACCGACTCGGGCGAAGCGCCGGCCTGCAGCCGTTGCCGCGCTCCGGCGACGGTACGTTGCCGCTGGGCAATGTCGAGCTCGGCGATCTCGCGCTGGCGTTGCGCGGCGACCATCGCCAAGTAGCGACGCGCGACTTCCGCCAGCAGGTCGAGGCGCCGGGCCTCGCGCTCGACCGCCAGGGCATCGATGCGACTTTGCGCCAGCGTGCGACGCGCATCGAGCTTGCCGCCACGCTCCAGCACCGACGCCAGGGTCAGGGTCAGCTCCGCGCCGCTCAGGCCACTCGCCTCGCCGGTGCCGAAAGCGTTCTCGACGCTGGCGCCGGCGACCAGTGGGGGGCGCAGGGTTGCGCGGCCCAGTTCGGCGGCGAGCACGTTGTGTCGCGCCCCGAGCAGGCGCAGATCGGGATGGGATTCGGCGACGCGCGCAAATGCGTCGTCCAGGGAGAGTCGATCAGCCGCGTTCGCCGGCCATGCAATGGCGGACACGGCGACCAGTGCGGCGAACGCCGCAAGTCGCACAGACATGGAAACACTCCAATCGGAAAGGGCCAGAAGCCGGCATCAGCGCCGGTGGGGCGTCAGGCCGAGATCGGAGGTCGGAAGGGGGCGAGCCATCGCCCGCTAGGCACAAGGCCCGAGTCCGTCAGGTTCGTGGGTTCGCTGTGACTGATCCGGGGCAGCACCAGCGGTGCAGCGGGTGTAGGCACCACATGCCCGCAGCAGTGAGCCAAGTGGTGCATGACGTGCAGCGTGCCGGCGGCATTGCCCTCTTCATCGGGCGCTCCGGTTTCGCTGATGTCGTGCACGCTCGCGGCGCCGTGCGACAGCTCGTGCAATTCGCTCACCGAGCCCAGCACCGGCTGCAGGACCACGCTCAACGCCAATGCCGCCAGCATCAGCCAGCGACAGAGGGACAGCGGGGGACGGCGCGAGGTCATGCAGAGGGCGATTTCGATTCGGCGCAGGCACGGCGGGCATCGCCGAGGATCTCGATGGCTTCCTTGATCACGTACAGGCCGATCAGGGTGCCGATGACGTAATCCGGGTACGGGGTGGCGAGCCAGAGTACCAATACACCGGCCAGGATGACGCCGATGTTGGCCACCACGTCGGCGCGGGTGAACAGCCAGGTGGCACGCAGGTGGACCTCGCCCGCCTTCAGCGGGGCAAGCAGGCGCAGGACGGTGACGTTGACCGCAAGCGACAGCAGCGCGGTGCCGATCATCCAGCCGCTGAGCGGCTCGGCGCCATAGACGACGCGCCGGCCCACCTCCACCAGCACGCCGATACCGAGCACGAGCAGCACGCTGCCACTGAGCCAGGCCGCGTTCGCCTTGAAGCGGGCGGTGCGCCCAATGGCCACCAGGCCGATCGCGTAGGCGGTGGCGTCGGACAGCATGTCCAGGGCGTCGGCCAGCAGGCCGGTCGACTGGGCGACCCAGCCGGCAAGGCCGCCGATCACCGCCATGGCGGCGTTGAGCACCAGGGCGATGCGCAGTACGCGCCGCTCCTGTGCGTTCTTTGCCTCATGGTGGCAGCCGCAATCGCTCATCGGGGTCCTCGTCGAACAGATGCCACCCGGCCAGGGTGGCGGCGGAATGCGGCGAAGGATAAAGTCTGTAGTAGCTACGGAGTCAAGCACGTGAAGATCAGCGAAGCGGCCGCCGCCAGTGGCTGCCACCTGGAGACCATCCGCTACTACGAGCGCTCGGGCCTGGTGTCGCCGCCCAAGCGCACGCACAGCGGCTATCGCTCCTACACCCCCGCCGATGTCGACCGGCTGCGCTTCATCAGCCGAGGGCGCGAGCTGGGCTTCAGCCTGGAGGAGATCCGCAGCCTGCTGCGCCTGGACGACGACCCCACCATGTCGTGCCGCGACGTCGACGCCATGGCCCGCACCCATCTGGCCGATATCCAGGGGCGCATCGCAGAGTTGCAGCGTATGGCGTCGGAACTGGAACGGGTCATTGCCGACTGCGCCGGCGGCGAGCGCGGAACGTGCACCATCCTGGGGGCACTGCGCCGGCCGGGCAGCGCCCAGGTTTCATGTCCGGAACCGGGGTGCCGCTCATGAGCCTCGAACGGTATCTGGAGGCCGCCGGACGCAAAAACACGCAGCGCAGGCGAACTTGTCGGCTGCTAGCCACGATAACGGCCCCTAATCGTCCGCACGAGGGCGCGCGCTCAAGGCACTCCCGGACCCCGTTCCTCCCACTGGCCGCCGAGGTCCGACGAACGCCCGGCTACCGGTCCCGCTTGGCGGGGCGCGACGCGGGCGCCTTGGCCTCGGCGCGGGTCACCAGGCCGATCCCCGCTTCAGGTGTCAGGCCCAGGGCGCGCACCAGTTGCAGGAACTCCAGGACATCCAGCCGCCGGGCCCCGGCCTCCACCGCCGACAGCCGCTGCTGCGGCCAACCCATCTCATGGGAAAGCGCGGTCTGCGACCATCCGGCCTGCTCGCGCAGGGTACGCAGGTCCTGCACCAGCTGCCGGTAGGCCTCGCTGTAGATCGTCTTGGCAGCCATGGTCGCACCAGGGAGGGGCGACCACGGAATCTATGGCACGGCTACCGGTTACATGAAAATCATGTAGCATACCCACGCAACCCAGGACAGGCGCGCCACCCCACCCTCCGGCATCGAGCAATGGCCCTCTATCTGGTAAATCCCAGCGTCGAGATGTCGCTCGAGCTGTACGTCTCGACGCGACTGGAAGAGGCGCTGACGATCCAGTACGAGCGGATCCGCGATCGACGGGTGCGGGACACCTTCGTCAAGAAGCTCGAGCAACGTCTGGAATCGCTTCTGGCGGACACCATGGACTGGGACCTGAAGGCACCGACCGAGGCCCAGCTCAACTACGCCAAGCTGATTGCCAAGCAACTAGACATAGAGCTGCCGAGCGAGGCGCACAAGTATCGGTTCCACACGGCAATGTTCCTTGAGACTTACGCCGACCAGGCCCGTAGCTCCGCGGGTTCTGCAGAGCAGTCGCCAGACGAAGGGCCTGCAAGGATTGCAAGGGAACTAGTGGCAGCTCGCCTTCAACAGCCCTAGCCTCAGTCGTGCTGAAATATTCGGTGATTCTCCAACCGACATCCGAAGGCTAATTCTGTACCCAGGTTGCCTCGATCCCCTGCCGCGTCGATTCAGCGATATTATTGAGTTGAGATATCCATCTCGCAGATTCCATGAGACTGCGCTCGACATGATAAGGACGACGTGGCCGTGGCGGCTGCGGCTCTCTCACACGGGTGGCACGCGCCTTCAAAGCGCGGCCAACACCAGGTCAAAGGGTGGCGTAGAGCTGCGCCGCACCTCCTCCGGCACTACGCGGTTGACGCTTTACAGCGCCCCTCCGACCATCAGACCACTCTCGACCAATGCGCTTGGCTGCCCAAACGGCGTCACACTTCTCGCTTCGTATAAGCGCAGCGCATCTGGTCCAAAACTCGCGCGCGTCCATTTGGTCGGGAACAAGCTTGGCGAGTCCGTCCCCCTTGGCTTCAGGACTGCTGAGCAGACGTCGAAGTGTAAGAAATGTTTCAACCGCTGTTCCGGCGGCTTGAGCCCCACTACGTGCGGCCGCAACCGCCTCATCAAAATCCGACCTAGTTACGGCAAACTCCAGACCCCCTACTGAGATACGTTGAAGCAATGCATTCGATAAGGCGGTGTAGAACTTACAATGACTTCGCGCAAAAGCCGGATCTACCGCAACCATTCGCGCAGCCACACCAAATGAATGCAAGGAAGCAGTTATGCGCAGGTCTCCTCTTCTGAAGTTCGCCGTGGCGTGCGCATGCCACCAAGCACGTGAGATTTTCAAGGTCAGGGGCATCAAAATCGAGAAGCGAATCGTACCCCCGAAGACTCTGGATTATGTGTTGACTGACAGGTAAGCGCGTTCGCGAGTTCTCTCCGCCGGACTTAACGCCTATCCCTTCCATGAGTCGCCTCATGGGATCTGGTGAGCTGCGAATCACCTCATCGGCGCGCCTTGCGAGATCGCCACCATCGGTGTCTAGCAATTGCCATAGCGGCAAGTCACGCATCCGCCGGAAATCCGCACGCAAGGTGGGCCCTTCAAGCGCATCGACGACTGTGTCGCTGGGGCGCGCTCCCTCGAGCCACGAGCGCGAAATCCCCGTAGTTTGCAATCGGGCATCGCCCTGACTTCTGGTCCGTCGACCCAACCGGCTATCAATGCTCTTCGGATCGGTGACGCCAAAGAATGCCGACAAGACTCCCGCGCAAGCCTCCCCCCGAGCACACGCGACCATGCGATCCATGGATCCGCCGGACGGCTGTCTTACCCGCAATGGTTGTGAATGTCCCATTCGCTGAATAGAGGGGCGGCCATACCATTAACTTGCGAACCCAGTCAATCCACGTGACGCCCGCTTCGTTCGCGTCACGTGGATGGAATAGAGAACACCGAATCGTGACTATCCGCGCCTTACGTCAACTGGGCAATCCCACCAATGATTCCTCAACCGGAAACTGCGCAGGTGGCTGCCCTTGAAGAATACCGAGCCAGCCTGATCGCACAGTACGGCCCATTGATCGGCGGGCGAGACTTGGTTCGGAGCCTGGGTTTCCGGACGCAGGCAGCGTTCGACAAAGCGCGCCGCGAGCAACGCCTTCCGATTAGGGTGTTCAGGATCGAGGGGCGCCGAGGGCGATTTGCTCTGACGCTGGATGTCGCCCAGTGGTTGGTGGCTCGGACCGACAACCAATCTACGGATCCTTGCGATCCGTCTCTGACCTGCCAACTTGGGCGCCCGCTTCCGGGGACCGGAACGTGAGCACACCCCGAGGCGTCATCACTTCCTACCCCGCAAATGAAAAGGCCCCTGCTTGCAACAGGGGCCGGCGATGCCCGGAGGCCTCGAACACCTCCAGCTTAGAGCCCGCTTGCGTCGTGGGTCAACCCCCGCCCCGCAAGGGGCTCTTCTGGAGCTGTCACCATGAACGATTTCGCCCCCCTGTTGTCGAGGGACCACCCTTCGTCTCCCCTCCAAGCGGATTTGCCGGGCATTCCCCGCGGCAGCACGCTTAATGAGATTCTTGCCGGTTACGGCCTGACGCCTACCGAAAGCCCGGGCGGGTTGCGACGCTATCGCCACGAGCTCACCTGCGGAGCATTGCGGGCAGTCGCAGATGTGTGGGTCACCGCCGATGGTGCCGTAGAAGCTTTCCGGATCTGGTCTCTGCGCCCGCGCGCCCCGCGGCCAGCCGTCGAGTCCAACGCGACCTGACCAGGCCCGGGAGGCTACATGTTGGAGAACTCCGAGAACGGGGCGGCACATGCCGCCCCGAGGAAGGAGGCTGTGCCGGTCGATCTGGCCAGCCCCCTCCACAATGCACACCCGCGTCACTTCACGGCGCGGGAGCTGAGCCGCACTGAGCGCAAGCGACTCGATGTCTTCAGCTTTCGCAGTTGCAAGGAGAACCGGCAGGTCGACGTGATCGGTCCGTTCCAGCTGGGGTTCCGGCTGCAGCTGGAATTCGATCCAAGCGTCACCGCCGTCACCGAACGACCGCGCTACCTCGAGGTCGGTGAGAAGCAGGTCGAACTCTCCTTCTGGTGGCGACACAACACTGGACGTGAGCACTTTGCGCTACTGATTCCCGACGCGGATACGCTACCTGGTTCGGACGGGCGCCGACGCCCCCGACAAATCGATCGGTTACGCGCGGCGGCCCACGGCGCGGGCATTGATCTGCAACTGGTGACGGAAGATCAGGTGCGCAATCGGGAGCATCACGTCGAGCTGGCGTTTCAGCTGCTGCCTTGGGTGCAATCAGCATCCTGGCTCAAAGCCGACCTGGTGATGCGCCATGAGGTGATCACCGCCGTACGTCGTTATGCCCGCTGCACGATCGACCAGCTGCAACAGGACCTGGCGATGTTCCCGCCCAGCCACGTGCTGATCGTGGTTGCCGAGTTGATTTACCTGGGGGTGTTGACCACAGATGCAACGCGGCGACTGATGCGACGCTCACTGATCTGGAGTACGGCTCGATGAGTACACAGTTGACCGAGGCCGATGTTGAGGCTATCCGCGCCTGCCCCAAGCCGAACAAGGCCTCATTCGGGGACGAGGAATGGGCCGTCATCGATAACCGCATCCGCGCCATGGATAGCCTCCTGGAAGGCGCTAGTGTGTCGGCCGTAGCGACCCGCCACGCTATAGATCGCAAGACGCTGGCGCGCATGATTGGGTATGCAGTGCAGCGTTGCGAGTTGACGGGGCGCCGTATCGGCTACGACGTATGTATCCCGCAAAAGCGCTTTTCCATTCGGGCACCCCGCCATGCGGTCATGCCACAGCAGGCCCATGCGTTCGCGTTCGAGATGGTCCTGCAAGCCTTGCCTGAACTGGGCCGCCTGGTGCAAAAGTTCAAAGGGGCCCTACCCAATCGACAACGCCGTAGTCCTGCGTTCAATCGCTTGTACACGGCGATGGCCACCATGCTACGCGACAACGGCTATGCCGACGCGTATCCCCTCAACACGGTTGATGGTGGACGCCGTGCACTACAAAGCTGCCTGCGTCGCATGCGGGAAACTCGCGAGGCCGAGTATGCCTCCGAGCAACCCGAGGCCCCGAGCGTTACGCGCATCGAACATTTGTTTGCGCTGAAACCGTTCGATCGGATCGAGTTTGACGAGCACCGGGTTGACGTCGAGGCGTGGATGGCGATGCCGCTGGCCGACGGCACCTATCGCCTGGAGCGCGTGAAGCAGTTGTGGATCTTAGTGATCGTCGACGTTGCAAGCGGCGCCATTCTGGCATGGTCGTTGGTGGTGGGACGCAAGTACCATCGACTGGATGTCCTGGCCTTGTTCGCCAAGGCGCTCCGGCCCTGGACTCCGCGCGAACTTCTCCTGCCCGATATGCGCTACTCGCCGCGCGCGTGGATGCCCTCTTGCTATCTGCAGGATGGGCTCGTGCCGCGAAGTGTGATGGCGGCACTGGATAACGACAGTAGCCACCTGGCCAAGATGTCGCTGGAAAACCTGGTGGACTACTACTTGGGCATTCTGCATTTCGGCCGCTCCGGCATGGGTCAGGGGCGAGCGCATATCGAGGCCCTGTTCAAGATCATCGAGAACGAATTGCTCCGCTACATCGCCGGCGGCTTCATGCCGGAGACGGCACAGGGCAGCAAGTACGCCATCTCCACGCTGCAAGGCGATCGCTATCCCCTGATCGTGGAGTTCATGGAAGACCTGATCGACACCTATGTCACCGCCCATAACGTTTCCAGTCTCAGCACACGCGAGCCGCGGTCGCCCAAGGAATTGATCGATGGCCACCTGGCATCGGGGGCCCTGCTATGGCGGTGCCCGGATACGGAAGAGCACGCGCGTCGTCTCACGGTCCAGCGCATGCAGGTGACGATCAAAGGCTCACAATCCAGCGGGGTGCCGCCATTGGTCTATCAGGACTACGGCCGCTATCGCTCGCCTCAGCTAACCGGTCAATGGGGGCTGCTCGGTGATAGCTTTACGGCTACGTATGAAAATCCGGAAGACATCCGTCAGATGACCCTGTGGAGCGATGAAGGCAAGCGTCTGATGACGCTGCACGTCATGGCGCCGTACAACCAGGTGCCCCATTCCCTCGCTACTCGTATCCGCGCCGCTGCGTGGAATCGGAACCCGCTGGCACGTACGACAGAGGACACTCTGCATCAGGACAATGTAATGGCGTACCACGCCGGCGTACGCGCAGAGGCCGCCAAGATGCGCTCTTGGGCGAGCGGACTGATCTTGAGTGGGGATGTTCCCGCTGTCGCGCGCCCCGCGCCGTCTTCGCGTGATACCTCTGCCCCGCTTGCTGGCATGCGCCCGCCGGCGGGCCGTTTCCAGTTGCGCTGAGGTAGCTCACATGACCCTGGAAACGCATCCTCTCAACCGGCGAGTTCGCCCCAACATCATCACCCGCCCTCAGGATCGGTTGGCTCAAGATCTTGGACTGGCACTGATGTACGGCCGCCCGAGTTTTCGAATCATAGGCTCTGGCCGCGCCGGCAAGACCACGGCGGCCCGCATCCTGGAACTCACGCTCAAATGGCGTCCCTACAACATCGGCTTCTTGCGCATGGTCGCGGGAAGTCCGGACCGACATACGGAGGGCAATTTCTTGCGCGAAATGGTTCTTGGCATGGGACTCAAGGGCGCTCGCAATGCCAATGCCCAAGACTCCACGGCCAGGATCATACGTGCGGTCGAGGAAGAGGCGGGGCGCGCCGATGCTGATCTCGTCATCATAGTTGTCGAGTCGGCCGAACTGCTCACACTCGAGGATTACGAACACATTGCGAAGGTCCACAATCACTTCAATGGAAGTCTGAGCCTGTTCTTCCTTTTTGTCTGCCAGAACGACAACAAACGTGGCGGTGCCGACGATCTCGCCTCCTTGGCTCCGCCGCATATTTACGGGCGTTACTTCGTTGACCGTCACGTGTTCACCGGCTTGCTGTGGGAGATTCCCGAATATGACAAGGATCAACAAGACGCCTGTGATGTTGCCTTGGCGCTCCGGGAGTATGACCAAGGCTTGCGCCATCCACATGTGGACTCTCCTTCCGCTAGCGAAACGTTTGCAACCCGGGCATTTGCAAACGGGTGGCGCTTGGAGCAGGAACGCGATCCGATCCTCGCCGAGATCAAACTACTCTGCGCTCAGGAAGAACTAGCCGTCCCGAGTGACTGGTTGATGGTGTCCTTCGAGGTCTTCGTCTATCACGTACTCGTCCACGTAGCCGGTGATCGACCAGACTTCACAGGACTCACGCGAGATGACATTCGGTCTGGCCTACGAGCGTCGGCCTTCGCATTCTTCGAACATGCTCGGCAGCGGGTGCGGAAATGAGCGCGCTATCCACTATGCCGATGCGTCTGGTGGGGGATCGATTCGAGTTGGTGCCAGCCCAATCCGCGTTCGGTTGTTTGCTCCGGCTAACGCGCCTCAATCAACTGAACTCGGCTGATTTCCGCAGTTTCTTCGGTCTCTATGTGCGTCGGGACGATGACCTGCACCACGTCCTTGCCACCTCGCCAAGCCGTCGCCAGGCCATGGCTGCAGCACTCAAACTCGAACTCCCGAATACGTGGGATCCGGCGATCTGGAAGCCCTACCGGGAACACCAGGTGCCGAGCGCTGTGACGACGCCATTACGGTACTGCGTGGCATGCATCCGGTTAGGCTACCACTGCCATGTCCACCAGCTTCCTTGGATCAGCCACTGCCCATGGCATGGCGTCAACCTGAGAACGAACTGTCCCCGTTGCGACGGCAGCCTAGCCATGACCAGCGGAGCTGGGCGGAAGTTGCTGACATGTTCGTGTGGGATGGATCTTCTCAACGAATCCGCCGCAGCCCGACTCAGCCGTCCTGTCGAAGGGGCCGAGCGCTATCTGGATACCTACCTCACGTGGGCGCAAACCATGCGTCACTGCCAAATACTGGTGGGTACCCCACCCGAGGTTCCGAGTTCTCATGCGCTAAGCCAGCTGGTGCAGTTGCCGGCGACGTTACGACGGCCGGAATCCGCACCCTCGCCCACGCCTGCTCGCGCTTACCAGCGAGAACTGCCTTCCGAACGGTTGAGTCCCGCTGAGGATGCGCGGCGGATGATGGGGTTACGAGACGCTGTTCCCAGGATGCTGCATTTGCCGCGTTTCATGGAGAACGGCTGCGCTTCGGTGGTAAGGGAAATAGCCCTTACCTTGCCTCCAGGAAGTCTGAGCCCTCGTGAGCGCACCTTCTTCCTTGGCATGGTGGCTGAGGAGAACGAAGAGCCGCTTCGACCTCAGGCCTCGGCGGTGGTGTGCTCCCTTCCCCCACTGGCCATGGGCGATCAGCGTTTTCTCAACTTGCAGTCAGTCCATCCCGTGTGTGCAAGGTTCCTGGTGCACCTGGAGGATGCGTTTGCTATCGATGTGCCCGGTCTGGCGGCGGGTCTTCGCAAGCAGACCTTGGGGTTGCTCCGTCGCGTTCAGTGCGACGTCCTCTGCCGAAACTACTCAGAAGGTCTTCGGGCGATCTTGGCCAGGTATGTCCCGCAGCTTTATGCAGGGCATAAAAGGAGGCTCCAGCTGACCGTTCCATTGGCACTGGCGAGGCTAGATGGCAATCCCTGTGTCTGGGTGGCATTCGCGTCCATGAGCACCTATGAGGACGCCAATGACCTGCTGACCGCCTCAGCTGGTCTGAAATGGACCCAGCCCCGGGGAAAGTGACCAGATTTCAGTGCGTAGCGTCGAAAAGTGGGGAGGCGTGAGTGCGGGGCATTGACGTTGGGGTGTGCGGAGTGCGGGGCGTTGATAACTGAGGAGACGAAAGTGCTGGGGACAACGCAGCAATCATGGACAATCTGTTCATCGCGCGCTTATTAATCAACCACTTGCGTCTGGGCTACTTCTGCGTGTGCAACACCCGCCATCACCAGCCCCTGTGGCGTGCGTGCGCCCTGCATTGCCCAGCGCAGGCCCATGTAGCCGCCATTCGAGTAGCCCACTACGGCAACGCGCCCCCCAGGGGCCAGTGCCGAGACCAGGCGGTCGATGAAGCCGACGTCGTCGACGTTCAACGCCTTGGCGGCGTAAGCGCCCGCCTTTCGGCAGTCGTTCCAGTGGCCCTTCCATCCATCGGGGTATGCGATCGCGATGCCCAGTTCGTCGGCCAGCCGGTCGAAGGTGTTGCCCGTCCAGCGCCGTATCCCTGCACCGCTGCCTCGCGATCCGTGCAGCACCACCACCAGACCCTCGCCGGTGGCGCCTGATCGGGGCTGGTAGACACCATAAGTCCGGCAGCGCCCGTCGTGTTCCAGCGACAGCCGCGTGTAGTGGCCACCAAGGTGTACCCTGCCGACCCGCTTTGGCATCAATACATGCGAGACCAGAAGCGCCGACGCCGACGCTGCGAATGCGGCAACCACCAGCGCGGCGCTCATGGGACGCGGGAACCTGTGGCCGGCGTGCGAATCTCCTGCGCCACGTCGCGGAACGCGAGCATGTCGATGATCCGGCCGGACGCGCCGTCATAGAAGCCATGGGCCGTGGCGACAGCCTCGCGCGGATTGCGATACGTCCCGAAGATCATGTCCCATACCGGGAAGTTCGCGTAGTTCCAGGCATGCACCCCACGCTCGTGATGGATGCCGTGGCTCTCCGGCCTTTGGATGAACCATCCCAGCCATCGCGGAGTCCGCAGCCGCGCATGCTGGAACACGACGCAGAAGCGGATGATCGCCACCGCCCACGCAGCCGCAAGCGGGTCCAGGCCGAGGACGGGCACGAGCAGCGTATTGGAGATCAGCAGGAACACCAATGCATCGAGCGGATGGAGGAAGTACGCGCCCCAGGCGTCAACAGTCTCCGCGCTGTGGTGCATCTGGTGCCCCATCCGCCACAACCACGTCCTTCGATGCGCCATACGGTGGTATGCGTAGTGCAGCAGGTCGTAGGAAAGCGCGCCGACGACGATGCCCCCGACGAGGCCCAACCGATCGCCCGGCAGCAGATGGAATCCTCCCAGCAACGCCTTGTAGGCAAAGCCGGCGGCCAGCGCCAGCCCGAACGTGACCCCGCTGACCAGGGCCGCCCGCACGCGCCAGGAGCGCAGGCCATCGCCATGCGCGGTTCGCGCGAGGTCCAGCAGGAGGAAGGCAGGGAGGAACGAGTACATCAGCACTTTTGGCCAAATCATGTCGTGATCCTGGGAGACAGGTGGGACGGACAAGGCGGGCTGGAGACCCGCCTTGAGCTTCTGCAACCCGCGTCCTTCGGGCGTCCCCTGCGCGCCAGGCCGAGGGTGGCAGGCGACCCACTGACCGGTCGGAGACGCGCAAGGGACGCCGGAAAGGGATCGTGTCGCCCCTTCCGGAGGTGATGTCATGTCCACTGCAGATTCCGTTCCCGTCCTGGTGGTCCTTCCCGCGATGGGAGTCGCGGGTCGGTATTACTCCCGCTTCACCGAGGCGCTTGCATTACGCGCACAGGTGCATGCCCTCGCCTGCGACCTGCTCAGCGGCGGCGGCCGGCGCCGCGGAGCGCGCGATTTCGGGTACCGCGAGATCGTGGAGCATGAGATCCCCGCCATCGTCACTGGCATCCGGAAGCGGTTTCCCGGCCGTCCGGTCATCCTCTGCGGGCACAGCCTCGGCGGCCAGCTGGCCCTGCTCGCCTCGTCCCGGATGCCCGAACCGCCGGATGGGCTGGTACTCATTGCAGCCGGAACCGCCCACCATCGCGCCTGGCCTCCCGGAGCCAGGCTCAAGGCACGCCTGATCGTGCGGCTGATCCGCCTGGCCGCCGGACTACTACCGTGGTACCCGGGCGACATGCTCGGGTTCGGCGGAGACCAGCCGAGAAGATTGATGCGCGACTGGGGTTACAACGCCACGACAGGCCGCTATCGCCTGGAGGGAAGCAGCGTCGACGAAGCGCAACTGGCGAAGGCTATGTCCTCTCTGCAGTTGCCGGTCCTCGCAGTCGGCGTCCACGGCGACCTGGTGGCGCCGGAAGGCGCCCAGATCGAGTTGATCGCACCGCTACGGTCGGCCTGCGTGCAGCGGGTGGTGTTGGAGGGGGCAGTTTACGGCGGGCGCTGGCGCCGGCATTTCGGGTGGGCGCGCAATCCCGAAGCGGCTGCGGATGTCATCTCGCATTGGGTGAAGCGCTTGTGGCCGGGTGGCCCGGCCTTCGAAGGCAATCTGGGAGACCCACGTGAATCCAGGGTCGCCAGCCGTGCTGGTCAGGCAACGAGCGCGTCGAGCTAGGCGCCGCGCCGCTGGAGCACAAGCGTCATGCGGCGTGCCAAGACGGCGCAACGCGAGATGCACGCCCTCCGCGCAGTTCAAACGGCGCAGCCGCCCTGGTCGGGGGTCACCTGGGCCACCGCCTGGAACAACCGCCCGTAGCCCCGGTGCGCGCCGCAGCGCCCTCCACGACAGCCCCTAGGCGAAGCGCTTCGAGCTGGTGCAGGCCCCGACGCCGGCGTCCTGGCAAAGCGGTGGCGTCGCGCCGGCGCGGACGAAGACCCGCCGCGCCGCGCCGCGCCTCAAGGCTTGCACGCCTCCGCCACGGCAGCATCCCGCTTGCGCAGGTCCTTGATCGTCCGCCACGGGCCCAGTTGATAGAGCTCGCGGTCGCGTCGGGCCTTGGCCGCTTCGCAGCGTCCTATCGAGGACTTTCCGCTGGCGCCACCGTCGCTCGTCCGAGATCGCCTGGAGCCCGACCGCCCGGGACCCGGGCTGCCGCGCCACTCCTTGTCCCGCTGGCGGCTGGCCGCCTCCATCTGCCGGATGCGCTGGAGGTGGGATTCGTCGGGCGGCGCGTAGGTCCCGTGCTGCCAGGTCTTCTCCGTGGCCTGCCCCGCCGCGCATGGGGCTGACTGGTAGGCGATCTCGTTCCCCGCGACGCACTTGAACACCTGTTGCGCCTCCGTGGTGAAGGGAAGCCAGCCCAGGGTCAGCAGGATCGCGCGGCGTGCATGGGGTCGCATGCCTGCAGCGTATGCACCGCCGCAGGCTGGCGCCCGCGGGAAACGCCGGCGCACCGGGTCAGAAGCGCCTGAAACCCGCGTCGGTGATCCTGGCGCGCCGGGAGTGGCCGCATCCGGGTCGCGCCCGGATGCCTGCTGCCGCGGCGGGCTACAGCGTGGTCTCGACGTAGGCGTAGATGTAGTTCGAGCCGCCGTTCACGCTGCCCAGCAGCCGCGAGCTGGCGAAGATGCCCGAGCGGTGGGAGATGCCCAGGCCGAAGTAGGTCTGCTTCCAGTCCTTGTTGCCGAACAGGTCGCCCAGGCTGACGTCGATGCTCGGATCCAGGTAGTTGAGCAGCTTGGAGGTCGGGCGCTCGCGCCGGGCCTGGCTCACCACTTCCGGCGATGGCACGTGGTTGGAATAGGAGATGCCCGCGCCCATGCCGATGCGGGTATTGACCCGGTCGCTCCACGGGAAGCCGTAGAAGAAGCCCTTCATGTACGCGTCGAACTGCCAGGCGTCCGGCGATATCCGGTTCATCTCGTTGCGGTAAAGGAAGCCAGCGTAGCCGTGGAAGTCGATCGGCCAGCCATTGATGCGCTCCACGAACGGCCGGCCCACGTGCACGCCGGTGACGCTGCTCGGGATGTCGTGGTCCAGCGACGTGCAGCTGAGGGTCATGATCTTGACCATGTGGCAGCCGTCGCCGGCCGCGCGCCCGTAGAATACCTTCGCCAGCAGCGGCACGTCGGTGTCGTCCCAGCGGGCTATCGCGGTGCCGAAGTCGTAGACCGCGCCGGCGAAGATCGCCGGCTGCAGCCCGTCGCGGATGATCGGGCTGTCCTCGATCGCGCTGTCGTGGCGGGTGCCCGCCACGCCGCCGATCAGCCGCCAGTTCTGCCAGAAACTCCAGGTACCGTACAGGCCGACGGTGACGTCCACGCCGCTGCCCGGGGCGTAGGCCGGGCGATCCGGGGTGGCTTCGTCCGCTTCGACGCCGTAGTAGTAGTTGTTGAGGTCGGCATCGCGGAACGAGACGCTGATGTCCGGGCGCAGGTTCCCGCGGTCGCCGGCCCAGGTGTACGAGTAGCCCAGGCGCAGTTCGCTGCCGTTGGAGGTGTCGGTGACGTCTCGCAGCGCGGTCGCGCGCAGCGTGCCCCAGGGCAGGTGGTGGCGGTAGCGCAGGCCGAGGTCGGCACCGGCGTTGCGTGGCTCCATGCCTTCGAGCACGTCGGGGATGTCGTCCTCGGCGAAGCCCTCGAGGCGTCGGGCCAGGAATGCATCGAAGCGGTGGGTGTCGTCGTCGATGAACTTGATGCCGGCGCGATCGGCGTTGAGGTAGAAACGCTCGCCTTCGTACAGGTACAGGGGCAGCAGGTCGGTGCGCTGCCCGGCATCGAGGTACGGCGACTCCTCGAAGCGGTAGAGGAAGCCCAGGCCGGCACTGCCCGGTTCGTCGATCAGGTCGGCGATGGGATCGGTGTCGACCTGGGCCATGGCCGGCGCGGCGGCCAGCAGGACCATGGTCGACGCCACCGCCAGTACCGAAGTGCCCAGGGGCGAAGGATTGCGGGAGCGAAGTAAGGCGACGCGCGTGGCTGTGTTCATCTGGACCCTGGAGGTACCCGGGAAGACCGCTGCCAGGAAGGCGCGGCCCTGCCGCTGCCCTCCCCCGTTGCGCCGGCCATGGCTGGCGGCGTCAGAACGAGATCGGGTCGCGGATCAGCGGACAGGTCATGCAGTGCCCGCCACCGCGCCCGCGCCCGAGCTCGGCACCGACGATGGTGACCACCTCGATGCCTTCCTTGCGCAGCGCGGTGTTGGTGGTCACGTTGCGGTCGTAGGCCAGGACCACGCCGGGGGAAATCGCGACCAGGTTGTTGCCGCTGTCCCATTGCGAGCGCTCGGCTGCGTAGTGGTCGCCGCCGGCCGGAACCATGCGCAGTTTCTTCAATCCCAGCGCCTCGGCGACCACGTCGTTGAAGTGCTTCTTCTCCACCGTCACCTCGAAACCGGGCTTCTTGTCGCTGGGCCGGAGCGTGATCGGAGTGATCTGGTCGACGATGCTGGGGAAGTACGTGGCCACGTCGCGGTCGGCGAACGTGAACACCGTGTCCAGATGCATCGCCGAACGCAGTTTCGGCATCGAGGCGACGATCACCTTCTCGGCCGCGCCGTTGGCGAACAGCGAGCTGGCCATCTGCAGGATCGCGGTGCGCGAGCTGCGTTCGCTCATGCCGACCAGCACCACGCCGTTGCCGGGCACCAGCACGTCGCCGCCCTCCAGGGTCGCGTTGCCGTGGTCGACGGTGGGATCGCCGTACCAGACCGGGAAATCGGCGCTGGTGAAGTCCGGATGGAACCGGTAGATGGCCGTGGTGAGAATGGTCTCCTCGTGGCGCGCCGGCCAGTACAGCGGATTGAGGGTCACGCCCTGGTAGATCCAGCACGTGGTGTCGCGGGTATAGAGCATGTTCGGCAACGGCGGCAGCAGGTAGCCGAACTTGTCCGGCGCCGTGCGCGCGGCCTTGAGCACGGGCCCTGCGAACTCGTCCGGCACCTCCAGCACGCTGAGTCCGCCGATGAGCGCGTTGGCCAGCTCTTGCGGCGGCAGGCTGTCTAGGTAGGCGCGAACGTCGTCCATCACGTCCAGGCCGACTTCGTTGGCGTTGATCTGGTGGTCGAGGATCCACTTGCGCGCCTCGGGCATGGCCACGGTCTCGGCCAGCATCTGGTGCATCTCCACCACGTCCACGCCGCGGTCGCGCATCTTCGAGGCGAAGTCGAAGTGGTCGCGCTTGGCGTTGTCGACCCACATCACATCGTCGAACAGCAGGTCGTCCTTGTTGCGCGGCGTCAGGCGCATGTGCGCCAAGCCGGGGGAGCAGACGAGCACCTTGCGAAGAACACCGACTTCCGAATGGACGCCATACGCGTAACCGGACATTTCGAGTCTCCCTAGCGATGTGTGGCTTGCGGCCGCCGGCATCCTTGCTGGAACCGGCCGGCGCGAGGGCCGCGGCGCGGCGGGTCGTGCCGGGAGCCATGTTTACACCGGCCGCGGCGGCGTGTCGATTGCCGCGCTGCAACGATGCTGCAGCGGCTCTTGTGTACCCGGTGCATGGGGAGTATGAAGGGTCCATCCGTTCATTCCTGCGGCGCCGTCGCCCTCGCAGATCCACGCCCCATGCCCGCTGGCAGGCGTGACCGAAGTGTCCCAACCCACCGCGGTTCCACTTCCACAACGCAAGGAGGAGCATATGAAGCTTCAGGCAACGATCGGCAGCGCGTTCCTGGTCATCGGCGTGCTGGTCGCATCCGGATGCGCTACCAGCAGCAGTCCCAACACGTTCACCCGCTCCGAGGCGGGGCGTGCGCAGAACGTGGAAGCCGGTACCGTCACGGCGGTCCGTGCCGTCAACATCCAGAACGACCAGCGCGGCGTGGCCACCGCCACCGGCGCGGTGCTCGGCGGCCTGGCCGGCAACACGGTGGGTGGCGGACGCGGCCAGACCGCTGCCACCGTCGGCGGCGCGGTCGCCGGCGGCGCGGCCGGCAATGCCATGGCCGGCACCACCCGTCCCGGCGTTGAAGTCACCGTGCAGCTGGACAACGGCCGCACCGTGGCGGTCGTGCAGGAAGGCAGCCCGGACCAGTTCCGCGCCGGCGATCGCGTCAACGTCGCATCCGACGGCGTCACCACGCGCGTCACCCGCCTGTAACGTCACAGGCCGGCCAGAGCCGCGAACCACCGCCCCGGCCTCGGCCGGGGCGGTTCGTTGCGGGGCCGGTGCGGCCATGCCGCCCTACAGGACGATGTAGCCGGTCGCGATCCAGTAGACGCCCACGATCGCGCCGAGCGTGGCCAGCGCCAGGATCACGATGTCGGAGGTGCGCTCGAATACCTTCTTGCCCTGCTCGCGGCGCGCCCAGACGTACAGCAGGCTGCCCGGCGCATACAGGATGGCCGACAGGACCAGGAACTTGAGTCCGCCCGCGTACACCAGGTAACCGGTGTAGACGGTGGCGACCGCGGCAATGGCGATGTCGCGCGTGCGGATCCCCGAAGCACTCGTCTCGTAGGTCTCCCCGCGCGTGGTCAGTTGCATCGCGTAGCCGGCCACCAGCAGGAACGGGATCAACGCCATCGAGCTGGTGAGGTTGAGCATCAACGCGAAGGCATCGGTCGACCAGTACGTCGTGATGACGATCACCTGGATCACGATGCTGGTGGCCCACATCGCCGCCGCCGGCACCTTGGCCTTGTTTTCGCGGGCGAAGATCGCCGGCATGTCGCGCGTGCGCGCGGCGGCCGACATCACCTCGGCGCAGATCAGCGCCCAGGCCAGGTAGGCGCCCAGCACCGAGATCAGCAGGCCGACGCTGACGAACACCGCGCCCCACGGGCCGACCACCGCCTCGAGCACGCCGGCCATCGACGGCTGGCGGATGCCGGCGATGTCCTCGCGCTGGAGCACCGCGTACGGCAGCAGCGTGACCAGGACCATCAGCGAGGTCACGCCGACGAAGCCGACGATGGTGGCGAAGCCGACGTCCTTGCGCTCCTTGGCATAGCGCGAGTAGACGCTGGCGCCTTCGATACCCAGGAACACGAACACGGTCACCAGCATGGTCGCGCGCACCTGGTCGAAGATGCTGCCTTCCAGCCCGCCGCCGTAGAAGTTGAAGCGGAACATGTCCATCTTGAAGGCGACGAACAGGATGGCGATGAACACCAGGATCGGGATGATCTTGGCGATGGTCACGATCATGTTCAGCGCGGCGGCCTGCTGGATGCCGCGCAGGATCATGAAGTGGAAGAGCCAGATGCCCACGGACGCCACCAGGATCGCCACGAGCGTGTTGCCGTCGCCGAACACGGGGAAGAACGCCCCCAGGGTCGACTTGATCAGTACCCAGTAGGAAACGTTGCCGATGCAACTTCCGATCCAATAGCCGAACGCCGACAGGAAGCCCGGATAGTCGCCGTATCCCTCCTTTGCGTAGGCGAACACGCCCGCATCCAGGTGCGGCTTGCGCTCGGCCAGGAACTGGAACACCCGCGCGAGCATGTACATGCCGGTGCCGGCGATGATCCAGGCGATCACCGCACCCAGTGGACCGGTGGCGCCGGCGAACGTGCGAGGCAGCGAGAAGATCCCCGCGCCGACCATGCTGCCCACCACCATCGCGGTGAGCTGGAACCGGGACATCTTCGCGTCGGCTGATGCCATACCCCACCCCATCCCATGGGCCGCGGTCGCGGCGGTCCGGGCCATCCTGTGCCCCGCCCCGCCCGATTGCAAATCCGGGCACGCCGGCGCCCCGGCGCGGCATGCGCGCCCGGAATCCGCAAGAACCGCAGGCGGTCCAAGGCGTTCGCGCGACGCAAAAGCACCGGAATGAATGGTTATGCGGCCGTTGGCCGGACGCCCGGCGACCCTGCGTTGGACAGAGGGCAACTGTCGTTTGCTCCCCCTGCTGCAAGACCTGCGACGCCATGCGCCGCACGTCTGCCTGTCTGCCCGCTTGCCACTGGAGGGCTCCGCGGATGACCGAGACCGTCGCTCCCGAGTTCGCTGACTTCATCCGTGCCGAGCGCCAGGCCAGCCGCCTGCCCCAGGCCGCCACGCGCACTAGGACGGCCGAGGGCGACGTGTTTCCCGGCGTGTTCATCGCCGCCGCACGACTGGACCCGCTGTTGCGCGTTGCCGCGCGGCGCGCCGCCGGATTCTTCCGCGCCACCAAGCGCACCGAGGTGGTCTGGGTCCAGGGCGACAGCGAACTGGCGGTGAACTTCGCCGCGGTCAGCGTGCAGGCGGGCGATGGCACCTTGCTGGTCACCCTGCCGGTGCGCTGCGACCAGGTCGGCAAGGCCAACGTCGGCGTGCTGTTCGCGGTCGGCTCACCCAATGCACCGGCCGGGCTGTATGCGGCCACCGCCGGCCGTCCCAGCGGACCGGAGCCGGTGGTGGCGGCCTGGAGCGAGGCGCTGGTCGCCTTCGCCTGGAACTGCCTGCTGGAACTGGTCGGCGGCATGGCCGCCGCGGTGGGCAAGGACCAGCGCGGCAACCTGCTGGTGCCGGTGGAGCTGTCGGCGCGCAGGCAGGGCATCGAGATCGTGCCGATGGCCCGGTTCCGCTTCTCCGGTTCGAGCACGCTCAAGTCCAGCACCTCGAAGAGCCCGGCGGTGAAGCCATGAGCCTGGGCACCGACGATTTCGGCGTACTGGGCCAGCTGGGCAAGGCACTGGGCCTGTTCGATGCGGACGGCGATCCGAACCAGGACTGGTTCGCCAATCCCGAACAATCCCTCAAGTCGATGCTGGCCAACCCGGCGCAACGCGAAGCGCTGATGGCGTTCATCGACGAGGCGATGGGCGGCGACGAGCGCAGCACCGACAACGGCGTCACCTGGCTGCCGCTGCTCGAACTCGACGACCCGCCACTGCAGGTTGCCATTACCGTGGACGACCGGCCTGCCGAAGGCCTGCATATCGGCCTCGGCCTGCGCTGTTCGACCACCGGGCCGAGCTCGGCCACCACGGTGGCCATCCCGCTGTTCCGCGCGCAGAAGCAAGGCGGACCGACGGTCGAGCCGCTGCTGCTGGGCTCGGTCGGCGGTCGGATCCGCCTGGGCAGCACGATCACCCTCGACGATGCGGCTCCGGTGCCCGGGCAGGCGCGGCTGGGCGGCATCGGCCTGGAAATCGAACTGCCGACCTCGCCCTCCGATCCGGCCGGCCCGGTGTTCGGACTGTTGCTGGAAGGCCTGCAACTGCCCGGCGCGCCTGCGCCGCGCGATGTGCATGTGTCGGCCAACGGCGCCGACGAACTGGATGACGCCCTGCTCGACCTGGTCCTGTCGCTGGTCAAGGCGCAGGCCGATGCGGCGGGTGCCTCGGCCGAGCTGTCCGCGCTGGCCGGGCTGCTGGGCCTGTCCGACGGCGACCAGGTGCCGGACTTTCCGATCACCGCGCTGCCGGCGCGCGGCGCCCTGGCCATCGCCGACTGGGTGCGTGGGATCCTGCTCGATGCCGCGGCGCGCACCGACTGGCTTGGCCACCTGGCTTCGCTGCTCGGCGGTAGCGTGTCCGGCGGTGCCGCCCGCTTCGACCTGGGCGGTGCGGCACAACTGGAACTGGCGTTGCGCGTGGACAATGGCCCGACCGGCAACCCTTGCCTGACCCCGGCGCTGTCGGTGTTGCTGGGCGACGGCACGGCGCGGGTGGAAGCGCGCGCGGACCTGATGCGGGTGGACCTGGTCAGCGGCCAGGCCCTCGCCCTGCCCTCGCTGGGACTGTGGGCGGCGGCAGGCACGGCCGCCAGCCCGCTGCTGGACACCCCCGAAGCCCGCGCGGAAACGCTGCGCCTGGGTTTCGCCCTGGATACCTCGCGCCGGCTGACCTTCGTGCTGGCCGCCGATGGCGTGGTGCTGCGCGGCACCTCCTACGGCACCCTGGACCTGGGCACGCCCGACGCGGTCATGGGCGCGGCCGGGCAGATCGCCGCCGACGCGCTGGACGAGATCGCCGAAGAGATATTCGAAGGCCTCGGCGATGCGCTGGCGCTGGTGCGTCGCCTGACCGGACTGGCGCCGCCGGCGGGCGTGGGCGCGATCAGTGCGCAGCAACTTCTGAGCGATCCGCTCGCCGCCGTCGCCGACTACTGGCGTTCGCTGCTGGCGGTGCCCGCGGCAGCGACCAGCGTGCTCGAAGACCTGCGCCGTGCCGTTGCCGATGCCGCGCAGGACGCGCTGCCGGTGACCGGTGCAGGCACGCGCGCGCAGCCCTGGCGGCTGGCGTTGGCCGGGCCGCTGCAACTGGAGCTGTGGCGCGATGGCGATGTCCTGTTCGTCGACCTGGGCGTGGAAACGCGCGTGGCCTCGCTCGGTCCGGTCTCGACGGTGGAATCGCGCATCGCCGCGCGCCTGGCCCGCATCGACCTGGCGGCGCGCGGCATCGAACTGCTCGGGCAGGTCGACGCGCTGCTGGCGACGCGTTCGCACGGAGGATCGCCGCTGGCACGACTGACCTTGGCCGACGGCCTGGCGCTGGAAGCCGGCCATGTCGGCTTACGCGTGGGCTGGTCGCCTGCGGCTGGCCTGTCGGTGACCGCCGACGCGCCCGAACTGGCGTTGCATCGCAGTGCCAGCCACTGGCCGATCAAGCTGCCGGCGATCGCCGCCGATGGCAGCGTCGATCTGACGCCGGCCGACTGGGATGGCGTGGAAGCCCTCGCCGGCCAGATCGGACGACTGGCCGGCGGGTTCCCCGCCGAACTGGCCGCGGTACTGGGCTGGGATGCGCCGCCGGACTCGCCGGCATCGCATCGGCTGCGCCTGGCCGACCTTGTCGACGATCCGGCCGCCACGTTGCGCACCTGGCTGCCGTCGCTGCTGACCGGCGACCTGCGCGAGCGCGCACTGGCCGTGGCCGCGGACCTGTTCGCCGGCACGCCCTCGCTGCCCGGCGCGTTGCAGGGCATCGGACGCCCGGACGATCCGTACCGGATCGCGCTGGACGATGCCTTGCCCGAGCTGGCGCTGTGGTTCGCGCCCGACGGCATGCCGCCGGTGGTGCCGGCGCTCGACGAGCTGCTCGATGGGTGGCAAGCCGGAGACGACGGGCTGTCGGCTGCGGCATTGCATGCCGCCCTGCTCGCCCGCTCGGTCCTGTCGGCCGACCTGCAGGCACTGCTGCAGGGCCGCGATGTCGAAGGCGGGCTGACCGCGCTGGTGCAGCGCTGGGCCGGCGGCGACGGACGCATCGTGATGCCGGCGACCGCGCCGCCGGGCGTGAGCCTGCATACCGCGCCGCTGTCGTCGGTGCAGCTGCACGGGCGCATCGACCTGCCGACGTTGCTGGGCCGGACGCTGACCACCGTCGTGCACGTGGCGATCGGCAGCGACGCCTGGCCCGACGCGCCGGCCGGCCGCCGCATCGACCTGTGCGGTGCGGGCCTGGATGCGTCGATGTTCGCGCTGCCGGCCGCGGCCACCGGTGAGTGGTTCGTGGCCCTGGGCACGCGCGCCGATTGCCGCGGGAGCAATGCCAGCAGCGACGGCACGCCCGAACAGGCGCGGCGCCTGCAGCGCTGGCTGCTTGAGCTGGATGGGGTCGACAACCAGGTCGCACTAGTCGCCGTGGCCGGCGCCGGCCATGCCGCGCGCCTGGCCGCGCAGGACCCGGCGTGCGCGCATGTCACCGATGTAGTAACACTCGGCACGCCGCTTTCGCCGGTGTCGCTCACCGCCCTGTCGATCCAGCCCACCGCCGATGCGCTGCGGCTGCTGCAGCGGCTGCTGCCCGCGCCTGACAGCGCCGATTCGGCGGACCTCAAGCTTGGTCGCGGCCTGGTGCAATCGCTGATGGAGCTGGCCACGCAGGCCGATCCGGGGATCGACCTGCGCCTGCCGGCCGACCCCTTGCCCGATCCCCGTGCCGGCCTGCGCGTGGCGGCGATCTTCGGCGTGCTGTCCGAGGCGGACGTGACCCGTGCGCTCACCACGATCGTTTCGGCCGCACTGGGTGTGCGCACCGCATCGGCGCCAGCCGCGGCCGCTGGCATCCGCGCCGGCCTGCGCTGGCCGCTGCCGGTGAACACCGCCGGCACGCTGCGCATCAGCGGCAGCGCCGAGCTCGAACTGGCCGCCTGCGACCTGGAGGGGTTGCCGGAACTGGCCCGCGCCCTGCACGTGCGCCTGCGGATCGAGGACGCGACCGGCTGGATCGTCGGCGCGCACGACATCGAACTGCGTGCGGTTTCGGTGGCCTTGACCGTGCCGCTGGTGGGCGATGCGCAGGCGGTTTCGCGCGTGGTCCTGCACGACGCGCGCATCTACGGCCAGGCCTGGGAAGCGCTCACCCTGGGCAGGGTGACCGGCACGGCCGATGCGGTCGCCGCGATCCTGCCCGAGGCACGCGTGCTGCTGTCGGCGGCCATGCAGCGCCTGACCCAGGACCTGGCCAGCCAGGCTTCGCTGGCGTTGTCGCAGGTACTCAGGGCGCTCGGCATCCTCGATGCCGCCGGCAGCCTGGTCGGCGACGCGCTGGACCAGTTCGTCCACGACCCGCTGGGCCTGCTGCGCCAGCGCCTGGCCAGCGAAGGCGTGGAACTGGCCATCGCCGTGGCCTCGTTGCTGGGCCAGCGCGGCATCGGCATCGACCTGCCCGCACGCCGTGCCTATGTCGAAGGCGAAGGCCATGGCCGATTCGACTGGGAGCTGGACCTGTCCGCCGGCCCCGATGGCATCGCCGGTCATGCGAGCCTGGGCAATGCGGCCTTGCCGATGGTCGGCGGTCTGCAGCTGCGCCTGGACCTGGCGCCGCTGCGTATCGCACTGGACTGGCAGTTGCCCGGCGGCAGCGAAGAGATCGTCGAACTGTGGCCGGCGCCGGACCCGCAGGCGCTGGCGCGGATGGCCGCGCGCGCGGCGCCAGGCCTCGCCGCGCAGGCGGCGGTGGAAACCATGCGCCGGGCCGACGACGCGGTGCGGCCGCTGCTCGACGGCGTGCTCGATACGCTGGGCATGCTCGATGGTGCGGCCGGCGATGCGCAGCGCGCCCTGCGGCCGCTGGCCGGGATGTTCGCCGATCCGGTCGCCTGGCTGCAGAGCAGCGGCGCGCTGGCCGCCGATCCGGTGCGCATCCAGGCGTTGTTCGATTCGTTGCGGCCAATGCTGGGCTTGCCCGGCAGCGACGGCCAGCCGCTGGCGCTCGCGCCCGGCGTGGCCCTGTCGGTAGCGGTCGATGGCGGCGGCGCGCGCCTGGCCCTGGACGTGGATTCCTCGAGCTGGGCTGCCGCGCCTGCCATTAGCGGTCGCCTGGCCTGCGGCATCGGCGCGACCCTGGCGATTGCGCCATCCGGCGCGCCGCGGATCGGGCTTGAAACGCGCCTGGGACTGGCCGGTGCGGTCGGCGGCCGCCAGTCGCTGGCCATCGCGCTCGAGGGTGGCGACCTGCGCGTGCTGCTGCGGCCGGAAAGCGGTGCGGACATCCCGCTGGTGCCGTTCGCCGGATTGGGGGCGCTGTCCAGCGTTGCCGAGGCGGCCCTGCCGCACCTGCTCGATGAACTGGCCGGGCTGTCCGGCACGCCCGGCAATCTCGTGCGTACCGTCGGCGATGCGCTGGCGCTGCGCCGTGGCACGCCATCCCGGTTCGACGCGCAGGCGCTGCGCGCGTGGGCCGCCGATCCGGCCGCCGCGCTGGCCGGTGCGATCCCGACCCTCACCGGCAGCGCGCTGCAGGCGATCGGGCCGCTGCTCGATGACTTCCTGCCCGCCGCGGTGCAGGCCACCGCGGTACCGACCCAGCTGGACGTGACCGTCGCCGGCGTGACGCTGGCCTGGCGCCCGGCCGAAGGCCGGGTGCGCATCGGCGCGCCCGCCATCGCCGTGCCGGGCATCGAAACCCTGGGCCTGGCGTTGGCGGTCAGCGCGGCCGGCCTGGACGAACTGGCCGTGGCGATCGGTCCGGCGCGGATCGACGCCGGCGGCGTGCTGCTGCGCCCGTTCGCCAGCCTGGCGGTCGGCACCGCGCCGGTCGGCGGGCGCCGGGTGATGGTCGGGCTGTCGGCCGACGACACCCGGCATTTCGCCGCACGCTGGCGCCTGGATGGCGGCGGGTTCGACATCGTCGCCAGCGATGGCCTGCTCGCCGAGGCGATCGCCACGGCCGACCCGGCGCAGGTGGCCTTGCGCGTCGTCGATGTCGTCGCCGACGTGGTCGCCGCGATGGCGATGCAGCAGCAGCCGGTGCAGGACCTGCTTGACACGCCGTTCGGCACGACGAGCGGCGCGGACGTGCGCGCGTTGCTCAAGGGCGTGTTGCTGGATGCCGCCGATCCGGACCAGCTGATCGACGGGGTGTTCGACCCGGACACGTTGCTCGAACGCGTGCAGGTGCTGTTCGGGAACATCGCCGACGCGCAGTTCGAGGTCACGATCGAGGGCCTGACCCTCGGCATCGCCCGCGACGGCGGCCGGATCGGACTGCAGGTCGGCATCGCCGACCGCTTCGCCCTGGTCGAGGGCGATGTCTGCCTGTGGCTGGAAACCGACGCCGACTGGATCACGTCCAGCGCCGGCGGCGACGATGGCGGGTTGTTCGTGGGCCTGGTGAAGACCAGTCCGCTGGCGTTCAAGCCTTCGCTGGCAGTGCGCGGCGTCGGCCTGCGCGTGGGCCGCTCCGGCGCGCCGCTGCTGGATGCGGGCATCGGCATCGGCTCGGTGGCGCTGCACGTGTTCGCCAATGTCGATGGGGACACACCGGCGGACTGGGGCCTGCAGCTGCAGTTCTCGGAGCTGGCGGTTGCCGCCTCCGGCGCGCAGGGCGGCAACGGCATCGCGGCCGGGATCATGCGCGACACCGGGCCGACGCCGCCGAAACCGGCGTTCTCGCCGGCGCTGGCGATCCAGGCGCACGACGGCGGTGCGGTCAACGTGTCGCTGTCGGCCGGCGACGGGGCGGGTCCGTGGTGGATCGGCATCCGCCGCGGCTTCGGCCCGTTGTACCTGGAGCAGGTCGGATTCGGCGCGACCTCGCTGCAGGGCCGGCTGGAACGGATCTCGCTGCTGATGGACGGGTCGGTGTCGATGTTCGGCCTGACCTGCGCGGTCGACGACCTGCAGATCACCTACCTGGCCGGCAACGACGACTTCTTCAACCCGGGCAGCTGGCAGGTGGACCTGGCCGGGCTGGCCGTCTCGGCCGACATCGGCGGCGTCTCCCTCGCCGGCGGCCTGCTCAAGCAGGCCACTCCCCAAGGCGTCGAGTACCTGGGCATGCTGCTGGGCCGCTTCGCCGTCTACGGACTGACGGTCTATGGCGGCTACGGCGAAGGCGAACAGGATGGGCAGAAGTTCACCGCCTTCTTCGCCATCGGCGCGGTCAACGGGCCCATCGGTGGCCCGCCGGCCTTCTTCCTCACCGGCATCGGCGGCGGCTTCGGCATCAACCGCCAGCTGCGCCTGCCCTCGGACCTGGCCAGGTTCGGCGACTACCCGCTGATCCAGGCGCTGGACATCGCCGCCTCCCCCGCCGATCCGATGACCCAGCTGCGCCAGCTCGGGTCCTACTTCCCGATGCAGCGCGGCACGTTCTGGTTCGCGGCGGGCATGTCGTTCAACAGCTTCGCGCTGGTGGACGGCATCGCCGTGGTCGGCGTGCAGATCGGCGACGGCCTGGACATCAACCTGCTCGGCCTGGCGCGCATGGCGCTGCCGCGGCCGCAGGCGGCGCTGGTGTCGATCGAGCTGGCGCTGCTGGTGCGGTTCTCCAGCAGCGAGGGCGTGCTATGGGTGCAGGGCCAGCTCACCGACAACTCCTGGCTGCTGTACGAGGACGTCAAGATCACCGGCGGCTTCGCCTACGTGATCTGGTTCAAGGGACAGCGCGCCGGCGAGTTCGTGCTGACCCTGGGCGGCTACCACCCTGATTTCCACCGCGACGGCTACCCGGTGGTGCCGCGCCTGGGCCTGCGCTGGAGCATCGGCAGCAACATCGTCATCAAGGCCGGCACCTACTTCGCGCTGACCTCCGAGGCGCTGATGGCCGGCGGCGACTTCGAGGTCTCAGCGCGCTTCGGCCCGGCGTGGGCGGAGGTGAAGTTCGGCGCGCACGGCATCGTGTTCTTCGATCCGTTCCATTACGACGTCAGCGCCTATGCGCGGATCGCCGCGGGCGTGACCATCGACACCTGGCTGTTCGGCGAGATCACCTTCTCGATCAACATCGGTGCGCGCATCCACGTGCTGGGCCCGGACTTCCGCGGCAGCGCGACCTTCGAGGTCGGGCCAATCGAACTGACCGTGAGGTTCGGCGGCAGCGAGAAGGCCGACCGCAACGTGCTGGGGTCCGAAGCGTTCGTCGCCAAGTACCTGGAAGCGGCCGACAACGGCAAGGCGCGCCCGCACGCGGTGATGGTCAACACCGGCGCGCTGCCTGCGCGCGGCGAAGACTCCACCCCGGACGGCTCCGCGTCGCGGCCGTTCGTGGTGGTCAATGAGTTCTCGATGACCTTCACCACCACGGTGCCGGCCACCGGCGTCGCGCGCACCCTGCCGCAGCCCGGGCAGCAGGCGTCGACCCCGCACCCGCCCAGTGCCGGGCTGGGCGTGGCGCCGATGGGCGCGGCCATGGCCACCTCCACCATCGCCTTGGCATGGCGCGCGGACGGCGCCGACCGCAGCTTCCCGTTCGACGACAAGGCACGCCCCCACGGAAGCTTCCCACTGGGCGTATGGGGGCCGGAACAGGATCCCAATGCGCGCAAGGTGCCCAAGGGCGAGATGGTCAGGGCGCTCAACGAGCTGGAGCTGGTGTGCAAGGCCCTGCCCTCCGGCGGCGGCCCGCAGATCGCCTACCACCAGGTGGAGATCGGCAAGCGCAAGCCACTTCCGTTCAGCCGCAGGCCCAATGCGATCCAGGCCCAGCTGGCCGCGGCGCAGTCGGTCGCCGCGCTGGTGCAGCAGCCGGCCGACACTGCCGCCGCGTTCGCCATCGCACGCCAGTACCTGTCGCGCAGTGCCACGCCCACGGCACTGGCCGCGTTGCGCGGCGAACGCCAGTCCCCGCCGCGCGTGGGTGCGTTGACCGAAGGGCTGGAGATTGCCCAGTCCACGGTCGTGCCCGATGCCGCCAACCCGCCCGCGGTGGCCGACCATGACCACTTCATCGATGCGCCGGTCGTGGTCGGCCTGCTCGATGGCGCGACCGTCGGGCTGACGGTCGCGCCGAAGGCACGCACGACGGTCAAGGGCTCGGCCAAGGGCTGGCGGATCGCACCGCCGACGCTGGCCGCGGTCGATGCCGGACGCAGCCGGTCGATCGCCGCGCGCCTGACCGTGATCGACACGCCTGCACAATCGCTGCGCGGCGGCACGGTGCTGGCGTCCAATGCATTGCCGCCTACCGCGATCGCGCATGCGGCCACGGCCAGTGTGGCCCGGCATGGCTCGGCGCAGCAGGCGGCGCTGGAGGGATTCGCCACTGCCATGGCCGCGGCAGCACCGGCCACGCGCAGCCGCCGTGCCACTGCGCCTGCCGGCGCATCGCTGGCCGCCGGCCAGACCGTGGTCCTGCAGCTGCCCAATGCACGCGCCGACGTCGCCGGCTCCGGGCCGCGACCGCACCTGGCGGTCAGTGGCATGCCTGCACGCGTGGTCCTGCTCGCGCACGGCGGACGCTGGCTGGCCGATGCACGGGTCGGCGGCGGCCAGGCGTCGGCGACGCTGGAAGTGCCGGTGGGCACCGAGCGGATCGTCGCGATCGGCCTGGGAACACCCGAGGTCGACACCGTTGCCGCGCACGGGCTGTCGGGTTGGCATGCCGGCATGCAACTGCCTTACGCCGGCTGGTCCACCGCCATTGGCCCGGGCTGCGTCGTCCGCGCGCGCGGACAGCGCCTGGCGTTGCATCGCGAACGCCAGCACGCCGGCTGGGTCGGCGGTGCCGAGCTGGCCCGCGGGACCGGCACGGTGGCCACCACGTTCGTCGATCCGGTGCGCATGGTGCTGGTGGTGCTCGACGATCCGGCGTTGGCCGGCGACCCGTCCGCGGCGCGGCAACTGCTGCTGGGCCTGGACGGCGCGGTGCGAGCGCGCGATGCCACCGGCGACCGGCCGCCGGTGCTGCTGGTCATGGACAACCGCAGCGTGCTGGCCTACGACATCGTCGCCGACGGCGACAGGCCGGTGGTCGTCACCATCGCCAGCGACGACGACTGGTCGCTGGTCGGAGTGATGGCATCCACCGGCATCGATGCACGTTCTGCGGTGGCCAGCATCGGTGCGCGCGGACTGGATGCGGTGGTCGCCCCGTTCGCGGCAACGCCGGTGGCCGGCACCGACACGAGCAGCCGGCTGGCGTGGCGTGGACCGGTGCGCAGCCGCCAGGCGCGCATCGCCGCCCGCGCCCAGTCCGGTCGTCCGCTGGATATCGAGGTCGCATCGGCGACCGGCAAGGCCGCGCGCAAGCCCGCGGCCAATCGGCCCCGCAAGACAGCCAAGAATGGAGCGCGACGCTGATGCCCCCGCAGACAGGCCATTTCATCCTGCACTCGAACGTGATGCCACGGCTCACCGCCGGTCGCTACCAGTTGCGGACGCGGCAGGACGGCACGCCGTTCGACGTGGAACCGGAGGTCACCCACATCCAGGTGTCCTCGCCGCGCTACACGATGCCCACCGACCAGATCCTGTCCAGCTTCCCGCCGGCCAATGCCGAGGGCGCGTTCGGCGAACGTCTGCCGCAGGTCGTGCTCAAGCGACGCACCTTGCCGTGGGAGCGCAATCCGGCCGGCGGTCTGGATCCATCGGATACGCCCTGGCTGGCGCTGGTGGTGGTGGCCGAGGGCGAAGCCGAGCTGTCCACCGCCACTGCGGTCGGCGAGTGCGTCACGCCGGGCACGACGCTGTTCCACCCCGAGGATCGCGACGTCGAACAGGGTCTGTACCTGGCGGTGACCGAAACGGTCGTGCGAAAGATCTTTCCGACCCGCGAAGACCTGCCGCTGCTGGCCCACGTGCGCGAGGTGGACGTCAACGACACCGAACTGGCCAACCGCGACGACGATGGCTGGCTGGCGGTCGTGCTGGCCAACCGGCTGCCGGTGTTCGACCACGCCAACGGCAAGGCGGTGCGCTACATGGCGTGCCTGGTCAACCTGGAAGGCCAGCTGGATGCATTGCCGCCGCCGCAGGCCATCGCCGACAGCTTCGTGTTCGAGCTGGCCCAGGACTGGTCGGTGCTGGGCAAGCTGCAGGCGCAGAGTCCGGACCTGCGCGTCCTCGGCGGCCTGCCGCTGCCGCAGCCGGTGCACCGCGACTCGCGCGAGGTGCCCATCGCCGCCGCGGCCAATCCACCCAAGGTCCACGCCTCGGCGATGGGCGCCGCGCTGGATGGCGCGGCCGCGATGAAGGAAGTGCCGGTAACCCGGCAATGGTCGCCGGTCACCGCCCAGGTGGCCGCCGCGGCCAGCGACCCCGACGCCAGGCTGCTGGTCCGCGACACCATGGCCAGGGGCTTCCGCCTGCCGATCGAGCTGTATGCGCGGGAGAAGGTGTTGCGCTTTCCGGTGCTGGCGCACTGGTCGTTCACCACCGCTGGCGACGTCAGCTTCGAAACCTTGATGCAGGACCTGGACGTGGGCCTGCTCGGCACCCTGCCCGAGCAGCAGCCCGAAACGGCATCGACACCCGAACTGGTGCAGACCGGCCACATCGGCCTGGACCACCGCACCCGTCGCGGCGATCCGGTGCGCGCCTGGTATCGCGGCCCGTGCGTGCCCTTCCCCACTGCGCGCAACGGCGAGGCCGCCCCCGGCGCCGCGCCGCTGGCGCATTCGGCCGACCAGCTGCGCCGGGTGATTCCCGACGGGCGCGAAGACCTGGGCCTGGCCTCGGCATTCGAGATCGGCCGGCTGATGGCCCTGTCGCAGCTGTCGGTGGTATCGGCCTTGCTGCGCTTCCGAGGCGAGCAGTTCGGCGCCGGTCGCGTGCGCGAACTGCTGGCCGAGCTGGTCGACTTCGACCTGCCGGTGCTGGCCGGGACGCGCGTGGACCTGGGGCGCCTGGTCGCCCTGCACGCGATCGAGGGATTCGCGCGCGACACCGTGGCCACGTTCGGCACGCGCCGTCCGGTCGCCGATCCGGGTCGGCCATTGCGCGTATCGGGCGACCTCGACGCCGTCATCGCCGAAGGCCTCGGGCTGGACCTCGCGGCCCTGCGCAAGCAGGCCGACAGCGTCGGCGTGCTGGCCGCACTGGACGCCACCGCGGCGCCGCTGGCCAGCCCCGGCCGGGCGCCATCGGACAAGATCGTGCTGCCGGCGTTGCAGGCCGCGCTGCGTGGCGAACTGCAACGCACGCTCGAGGTGGCCGTGCCGAAGAAGGCGATCCTGCGCGGGTCCGCCCGCGGACGCGCGGCGGCCGCGGCCGCGCACGGGCGCGACGCACTGGACGAACTGCTCGACACGCTGGCCAGCGAACCCGCCGACGACGACGACATGGAGGACGCGCCATGAAATTCGCCATCACCGCGAACGTGGCGCTCAAGGCCGCGACCAAGGCCACCCAGTACGCCGACCTGGTCACCGACCACGACCCGGACGACGGCACCCATGTCGTTCCCGGCGAACTGCGTCGCTTCCTCGGCCGCCTGCGGCTGCTGCATGGCGTGCCCTTCAGCTACCTGGTGCCGGACGCCGGACTGCTGCCGCTGGAGTCGGTCCGCTTCTTCCACCTGGACCGTGCGTGGACCGATGCGCTGGTCCAGGGCGCGCTGAGCGTGGGCACGATCAGCAGCGCCGACCGCGCCCAGCTCGAAGCGGCCTATCCGCATATCCGCAAGGAGGTCGACGAAGCCGAGCGCAACATCCGCCGCCCGAAGGAAGAGAAGCTGCTCAAGGCCGATGGCGGCGCGATTACTGGCTTCGTCATGCGCTCGCGCCTGGTTTCCGGCTGGCCGAACCTGCACGTACGCGCCTATTCGGTCGACTCGATGCCCGACAACCAGCTCACCACCCTGGCCGAGTCCAGCCCGTACCGGATGAAGGTGCTGCGCATGGAACGGCTGGCGCCGTCGGTGCTGCTGGTCCTGTTCGATGGCGTGCCGGCGGTGGTGCACGTGGAGGAGCCGCGCCAGGGCCTGCAGTTCGGCGTACGCACCACGCGCAACGGCCAGGGCGCGAGCCAGTCGCGCCTGCACGTGCGCGATTGCGACAACGGCGACAGCGTGCCACCGCTCACCTCGCTGGTGGACGCCAACTCGGTGGCCGTTCCGTTCCGGGCCAACGCACCGGGCGTGATCAACCTGCACGAGCTGCGCAGGCGCCTGGCAGCGAAGGCGCCCAACTCCGGCGGCACCCTGGAATCCAACGAGTTCGCCCTGCAGATGCTGCGCTTCCCGTACCGGCAGGTGTTCGGCGATCCGGAAAACCAGGAGCAGCAGCGGTTCTATCCGCTGGACAAGTTCAAGGTGACCGTCGCCCTGGACATCTGGAAAACCACGCTGCTGTCCAAGCTCGACGGAGGTCCGTGATGAGCCGCAGGACCCGCAAGGACGCCGCTCCCGTACCCGCCGGCGCGGCCGCCAACCCGAACGCCGCCACGATCGCGGCATTGCGCAGCAAGCGCTTCCTGGCCGCCGACCGCGCCGCCATCGACCTGGGCGAGATCGCCACCTGGGACAAGTACTTGTTGCGCGAGCGGCGCCTGCTGGTGCCGGTGGACGTGCAGGCCCTGTACGTGCCCGCCGGCAGCAGCGAGCCGATGGTGCGCCTGCCGATGCTGGTCGCGGGCGCCGGCGGCACGACCGTCGAGGACGTCGAGGACGGCATGCCCGATCCGTTCGATCCCGGGCAGCCGCGTCCGGCTGGCGTGCACCTGCACTGGGCCATGCCCGACGCGCTGCTGCGCGGCGAATTGAAGGAAGCCGGTGACGGCAGCGCCAACCGGCTGGCCTTGCCGCCGCTGCCCGACCGCTGGGTCGTGCTGCGCCTGTTGCTGCCCAGCGGCGCCGATCGCCCCGTGGTGACCGGCTGGGTACTGGAAGCCGATCGGGCGGTCGCGGTTCCGCTGGCGCAATGGACCGAGGACGGCCAGGCTTCCAACGCAGCCACGCCGGCCGGAACGCCGATCGACGCCGACGCGCTGACCGGTACCGTCGGCGGCTCGGTGGCCTGGTCCGGTGTTTACGACGCGGTGCTCAACCGCTTTGCCTTCCACGATCCGCTCGACGATGCCGACGCACTGGCGCGCCCGGGGGTGGAAGAGGACTGCGCCAGCTACGTGGTCGCCGGTTGGTGGAGCGATGCAGCGCGCGATCCGCTCGATGCGGCGCGCGACAGGGCCAGCCTGCACGAACTGCTCGAGGGCCTGCGCTGGCGCCTGCTCTACGAATGGGGCGACGAGGCCGGGGAGCGCAGCCGCCAACAGGCCCAGGACGACCTGCGCAAGGCGCTGGGCCTGTCCAGCGCCGGGCGCCGGGACACGCCGCGGCCGACGAAGAAGTCCGCCGGGCGGGCACGCGCCGCCGCGCAAGCGGCCAGCGCCAGCGCCTTCGTGCCGCTGGACAGGAACGTGCTGGCGGTGCAGCCGTACGTGGCCGCCTCGATTTTCGCCAACGATGCGGTCGAGCGCTTCGTCGCGCCCGCCTGGCAGCTGCGTTCCAGCCTGCTGCACGGCGTGATCCACGGCGTGCCGGTGCGCGGCGCGGCGGCGCTGGACCGGCGTCCGGACAGTCGTTCGCTGGAGGTCTCCCTGGGCCTGCAGGAGGACGACCTGCTCGCCGCGCTCGCGGTGCCCGCCAGCGCGAGCCCGGAGGAGCGGCGCAGCGCAGATCGCCTGTTGACCGCGTTCACCGCGCAGAAGGTCGACCGGCTCGGCGCGGCCGACGGCGCGGTGGAACTGGAGGAGCACGAACACGGCGCGGCGTTCGCGTCCCTGCCCGCAGGTTCGGCGGGCAACGACCGCTACCTCAAGCGCGTGCAGACCGGCGGCGTCGGCGGACTGGGGGTGGGCCGCAAGCGCGCCAAGGCCAGCGCCACGCACCTGAAGAAAACCGGTGCGGCGGCGCAGGGCCCGATGCTGCAGGCCCAGACTATTTTCTCCCTGCAGGCGCGCCCCTCGCTGATGATCGCCAGCGAGGCATTGATCGGCGACCTGGCCCGCTCCCGCGTCGGCGACGTCCTGGCACCCACCGAGGCGCGCGTCGTCGACCGGCCCGCGCCGCGCCATGCGTTCCCGACCGAGCCGATGCTGGCCGTGCGCGGCGCCGGACGCAGCCTGCGCCACGGCAGCGACGGCCGCTTCTCGGCTGATGGCAAGCTCACCTGCCGCTGGCCCAGCCACGTGGTCGCCTCGATCGACGGGGTGATCGCCGCCGACCGCTTCATCGCCTCGCTCGGCAACGGCTCGCTGCCATCGGAGGTGCTGGCGCTGGCGCGCGAGGCCCTGCTGCACGACCCGTACCACGACGAGTGGATCGCCGCGGCACTCGCGCCGCCAGGTACCGGGCGCACCGCGCTGCTGAAACGGCTCAAGGCCGAATCGGCGCTGCGCTACGGCCGCGACGGCACCTACGACGGCGCCACCGTGGCCTTCGATCCGGTGCTGGCGCGGGCCACGCCGGCGCGTGCGATGGCCGCGCGCCAGCAGGCGCGCACCGGCGCCTGGCAGCAGCAGAAGCGGGTCGCCGACCAGATGCGCCGCTTCTCGCTGTTCAAGGGCGCCGACCCCGATCCGGTCGGCGTCACCACCTGGGCGCAGCCGTGGATACCGCTGTGGCTGGAATGGGAGGTCGCCATCGACGGACTGGATCCGCCGAGCCTGCAGGCCTGGTCGTTGGGCGCGGTCGACCTCGAGAACGCCAGCCTGGCGATCGAGGGCGCCAGTGCGTACGTGCGCGGCCGCTCGCCCCTCACCACGGGTGCGGCCAAGACGCTGCATTCGGCCATCGACGACTGGCTGCAGAAGGAGGAGGCGCTGGACCGGGCACACGCCGGACAGGTCGACGATGCCCTGGAGGAAAGCTATCGCACGCTGGCCGACGCGGTCGAAGGCCTGGACGTGGTGACCGCCACGCTCGATGGCCTGCGCCACCAGTTGCTTGGATTGCGCTCGAGCGACGGCCTGCGCCGCCCGGCCACGCCTGCCGGCGTGGCCAACCCGGTACCCGAGGATGCCCCGCATGCCCTGCTCGCCGGGCGGCTGAAGCTCTCCCGCGCGCGACTGCTCGACGCGTTCGGTCGCACGCTTGAGGTGCCCGTGGATGCCGTGCGGACGCCGGCACGCGCTTCGCTGGATGGAGAGCCGGGCGCACTGGCTTTGCCGCCGCGCCTGCTGCGGCCGGCCCGCTGGCTGTTCCGGCTGGTCGAGGCAGGCACCCCGCCCGCTGCCGAAGGCATCGAGGCGCGCGTGGACCAGATCGAACCGGCGTTGCAGGTCAATCCGGTCGCCGGCTTCCTCATGCCCGACCACCTGGACGAAAGCCTGGAGATGTTCGATGCCAGCGGTGCGCCCGTGGGCGAGCTGCTGCACGAGCCGAGCAGCGGCGGCGTGATGTGGGAGATCGCCGCCGGCCGCGAGGGCCCGGCCGATGCCGGGCCGCATTACGGCCTGGCGCCGGCGCAGAAGGCGCTCGGCGACCTGGCCGTCGCGCTGGTTGCCGCCGATGCCGCCGCGCGCCAGGGCAGCGCGCTGGACCCGGATGGTCCGCACGAGAGCGCGCTGTCGGCGATGTTGCGCGCGATCGACGCCACCCTGTGGTCGGTGGACAGCTTCGCTTCGCTGGGCAGCGAGCATGTGGCGGGGCTGGTCGGACGCCCGATCGCGGTGGTGCGCGCGCAGCTGCGGCTGGAACTGCGTCCGCCGGACGACATCGACCTGTCCGACCCGGTGCACGCGCAGCAATGGCAGCAGGCCGAACGCGATGCCGCGCGCTACGCGTTCCCGGTGCGGATCGGCGAGGTCACCCGCAGCGACGACGGCGTGCTCGGCTTCTTCGTCGACGACGACTACTCGCGTTTCCGCCTGGTCGACAAGGCCATCGCCGGGGCGGCGACGGAGTCCGGACGCAGCCGCGGCCAGCTCGGCCTCTATCCGCCGCCGGCCGGCATGCCGGCCAACGAACCGCTGGCCCATCCCTACATCGCCGGCAGCGACGATGCCGATACCCTGCAGCTGCATATCGGCCAGCGCGTCACCCTCACCCTGCTGATGCATCCGTCGGGCAAGGCGACGCTGACCTCCGGCGTGCTGCCGCGCAAGCAGCTGGCACTGGCGCGCGACTGGGTCGGTCCCGGGCTGGCGGCGATCGCGCCCTCGCTGCGCACCGGGCCGGTGCTGGTGGAGACCGACCTGGCGGTCGAAGGCCAGGTGCGCCTGCCCAAGGTGTCGGTGTTCGGCAAGGACCAGAACTTCCTCTGGCGCGACACGCCCGCGACCTGGCGCACCGACGCGATCCTGGCGGCCACCCAGGCCGCCCTGCTGCCCGAGAGCCCGGCCGAGCTGCGCGAAGGCTGGATCCGGGTCGCACCGGATACGGGAAACGACGACACCTGATCCGCATTCCCGCGTCGCCGCACCCACTCATCGCCGCATCGAGGACCCCCATGGCCCACACCTGCAGGATCTGCTCGCCGTATGTCCCCGGCCTGACCCACGCCGACACCGCGCGCGAAGCATCCGACGAAGCGGCCAGCGCCGAGCGCGTGGACAACCTGCGCATCACCCCGATGCGCGCCGGGTCCGGGCGGACCCGTGCCGCGGTCGAGCGCATGAAGCTGTGGCAGAACGGGCGCACGCTGCGGGTCCGCTTCCTCGACGGCCGTCCCGAGGTGCAGGCGCGCGTGCGCGACATCGCCAAGGAGTGGGAGGCCCTGGCGAACCTGCAGCTGCAGTTCGTCGACAGCGGCCCGGCGCAGATCCGGATCAGCTTCGCCGAGGAAGGATTCTCCTGGTCGACGGTGGGCACCGATGCGCTGACCGTACCGGCATCGGAGGCAACCATGAACTACGGCTGGCTCGAGCCGGACACCCCGTTGCGCGAATACCAGCGCGTGGTGCGCCACGAGTTCGGCCACGCGCTCGGCATGATCCACGAGCACCAGAATCCGGCGGCGTCGGGCAAGATCCCCTGGGACCGCCCCAAGGTCTACGCTTACTACGCGCAGCAGGGCTGGGACCGCGACGACGTCGACTTCAACATCTTCCAGGTCTACGACGAGGACAGCACCAACCACAGCGCCTTCGATCCGGCCTCGATCATGCAGTACGCGGTGCCCGACTCGCTGACCGTCGGTTCCTACGCGATCGGCTGGAATACCGAGTTCTCGGCCACGGATATCGAGTTCATGAGGCGCCAGTACCCGCGCAACGCGCCGGCGATGCAGGAGCTGCAGATCGGCGGGGCGCGGGTGGAGACCGACCTGGCTCTGGCCGGCGAGGTGGACAGCTTCCACTTCGAGGTCGCCGCGGCGGCGACCTTCATCATCACTACCGAAGGACCGACCGACACCGTGCTTACCCTGCACGGCCCGGGCGACCGCGGCGCGGTGCTGGCCTGGGACGACGACCTGGGTCGAGGCCGCAACGCGCGGCTCGTGCGCAAGCTCCAGCCCGGCTACTACTGGCTTACGGTCCGGCACAAGGATGCCGGTGCGGCAGGACGCTACAGCCTGGGGATCAAGCAACGCGCCTGAACCACCGTTCAGGCCCGGGCTGAACGACGGCCTGCGGCGGCATGAATGCTTAAGCCCATGCGGCACGCGGATGAACGCATCACGCCACGCTAGCGGACGGTCGACCTGCGTTTTACCCGCATCGCCCTAGCCTGTCCGTGCGGTCACCCGACCGCTCCATCGGAGATGACGATCATGGGCAACCAGAAGAACCAGAACGATCAGAACCGCCAGAACCAGACCTCGGGCCAGCCGGACCAGAATCGCCAGCAGCAGCAGTGGCAGGATCCGGATCAGCAGAAGAAGGGCGACAACCAGCAGCAGCGTCCGCAGGACGAACAGCATCGCCAGCAGCGCTGACGCCTGGTAGCCGGCAAATCCCTGGTCGGCAAGCCGCCCGAAAGGACGGATGCCACCAAAGAAAACGGGCCCGCATTGCTGCGGGCCCGTCTGCCGTTTGGCGTCCCCACGGGGATTCGAACCCCGGTCGCTACCGTGAAAGGGTAATGTCCTAGGCCTCTAGACGATGGGGACTTGGAACCTGTTGCCCCTCCTGCCGCACGCGGCGAGGAGTTGGTGGAGCCAGCCGGGATCGAACCGGCGACCTCTTGCATGCCATGCAAGCGCTCTCCCAGCTGAGCTATGGCCCCACGAGCTGAGGAGCGAAATTGTATGCAGGCTTTTGTGAACGCGCAAGCCTTCCCCTGAAAAAACTTCGCGGGTGCGGTGCCGCGCCGGTCCGCGCCCGGCCGGCGCTCAGTCCGCCAGCGGCTGCAGTTGCGGATCCAGCGCCACGCGGTCGTCGAACACGAAGCAGCGGCCGTCGTAGCCGGCGGCGCCGACCTGCTCGAAATAGCCGAGGATCCCGCCGTCCAGCTGGACCACGTTGTCCATGCCGTCCTGGTGCATCCACAGCACCGCCTTCTCGCAACGGATGCCGCCGGTGCAGAAGCTGACCACGGTCGTCCCGCGAAGCGCATCGCGGTGCGGGGCCAGCGCCCCGGGCAGTTCGGTGAAGCGGGTGATCGGCAGGGTCAGCGCACCGGCGAAGGTACCGTGCTCGACCTCCTGTGCATTGCGCGTGTCGAGCAGCACCACCGGCCGGCCGGCATCGTCGCGCCGGCCCTGCGCCAGCCAGCGGGCCAGGGTCGGCGGATCGACCACCGGCGCGCGACGGCCGGCCGCCAGCGGCGTGGCGCGGTCGTCGCGGAAACTGATGATCTCCGGCTTGACCTTGGCCTTGAGCCGGGCGAACGGCATCCGCTCGCTGTGGCTGTACTTGGCCTGCAGCGTGGCGAAACGGGGGTCCTCGCGCAGCGCGGCGACGAAGCCGCGCAAGGCCGCGTCCTCGCCGGCCAGGAACAGGTTGATGCCCTCGCCCGCCACCAGGATCGTGCCCTTCAGCCCGGCCAGGCTGGCGGCCTCATGCAGGCGGTCGGCCAGGGCTCGGGGGTCGTCCACTGGGGCGAAGTGGTAGGCGGCAAGGTTGAGCATGGCGGCATTGTAGGGCCGCGCTCCACGGCAGACCTGACCAGGACGCGACCGACGCAGGCAGCGGCCGCGTCGGTCGGGTCAGCGCAGCAGCAGCCAGGGCAAGGCCAGCACCAGCAGGACCAGGGCCACGATCGCCGCCAGCCGCGGCAGCACGAACTCCGGACGCTCGCGCAACAGCTCCAGGAAGCCCTGGCGGCCTTCGCGCGCCTCCCGTTCGCGGGCCTGCTCGCGGCGGCGACGCTGGTAGTCGTCGAGCAGGCGGCGCGCGTCGGCATGGGCGTCGGCGTCGCGCAGCCACAGCGCGCCACCGGAGATCCCCCAGGGTCCGGGCCGGGTCTCGTACCAGTCGAAGCCGTGCGCGGTGAGCAACTGGCGCACGTCGTCGGCCTCGTCGTCGGGCACGTTGCGCAGGTGGAAGAGCAGTTTCGCCATGGGCGCATCATAGCGGCCGGCGGCGCCCGGGCCGCCATCGGTTACCCTTGCCGCCCCGCGAACAGACCTGCCCCGATGCGCCGCCTCGCCGCCCTGCTCCTCCTGCTTCCCACCCTGCTGCTCGCCGCGTGCGAGGGACCGGACAGCGTCCCACCCGGAGGCGGTGTCGCCGAGCTGCAGCGCATCGACGAACGGGTCGGCACCGGCGCGACGGCCACGGCCGGAAGCGACGTCACCGTGCACTACACCGGCTGGCTCTACGACGAAAGTGCCCCCGACAGGCGTGGCACCCAGTTCGACAGTTCGCGCAACCGCAACGAGCCGTTCACCTTCCTGCTCGGCGCCGGCCAGGTCATCCGTGGCTGGGACGACGGCGTGGCCGGCATGCGGGTCGGCGGCCGGCGCACTCTCCTGATTCCTTCCGGCTACGGCTACGGGCGCCGCGGCGCGGGCGGGGTGATCCCGCCCAACGCCTCGCTGGTGTTCGAGGTCGAACTGCTGGACGTCAAGCCGCACTGACGCCATGGCCGCGCCCGGATCCCCGTCCGAACTGCCCGGGCTGGCCATCATCGGCGGCGGTCCGGCCGGACTGATGGCCGCCGAGGTCGCGCGTGCGGCCGGGGTCGAGGTCGATGTGTTCGAGGGCAAGGGCTCGGTCGGGCGCAAGTTCCTGATCGCCGGCAAAGGCGGGCTCAACCTGACCCATGCCGAACCGATGCCCGGCTTCGCGCGACGCTACGGCGCGCGCGAGCAGGCGCTGGCCGGATGGCTGCGCGATTTCGGCGCCGACGACCTGCGCGAATGGGCACGCGGCCTGGGCGTGGAGACCTACGTGGGCAGCTCCGACCGGGTGTTCCCGCTGGACCGCAAGGCTGCACCATTGCTGCGCGGCTGGGTGCGCCGGTTGAAGGACCAGGGCGTGCGGTTCCATGTCCAGCACCGCTGGCTGGGATGGGACGATGACGGCACGACGCTGCGATTCGACACGCCCGACGGCGAGCGTCGCGTGCGCCCCGCAGCGGCGGTCCTGGCCTTGGGCGGTGGCAGCTGGCCGCAGCTCGGTTCGGACGGCGCCTGGGTGCCGCTGCTGGCCGGGCGCGGCGTGGAAGTGGCACCGCTGCTGCCGAGCAACTGCGGCTTCGACGTCGACTGGAGCCCGCATTTCGCCGCACGCCATGCCGGCGCGCCGCTGAAGCCGGTCATCGCGCACTGGATCGGCGCGGACGGCAGGGAACATGCGCTGCAAGGGGAGTGCGTGGCGACGTCCAGCGGCATCGAAGGCAGCCTGGTGTACGCACTGTCAGTGCCGCTGCGGGACGCGATCGCCCGCGATGGCCAGGCGACGCTGTGGCTGGACCTGGTGCCCGGCCGCGACCTGGCGCGGCTGCGACGCGAGCTGGGCCGGCCACGCAACGGGCGCAGCCTCAGCGAGCACCTGCGCCGGCAGGCCGGTGTCGACGGAGTCAAGGCCGCGCTGCTGCGCGAGGTGCTCGATGCCGCTTCGCTGGCGGACATGGACCGCGTGGCCGCCGCGCTCAAGCGCCTGCCGCTGCGGCTGCAGCGTCCGCGGCCGCTCGCCGAGGCGATCAGCAGCGGCGGCGGCGTGCGCCTGGAGGCGCTGGACGGGGGACTGATGGCGACCGCGCTGCCTGGCGTGTTCTGCGCCGGCGAGATGCTCGACTGGGAGGCCCCGACCGGCGGCTACCTGCTGACCGCGTGCTTCGCCAGCGGCCTGCGCGCCGGCCGAGCCGCGGCCGCCTGGCTGCGGGCGCACAAGCCGGGCGGCCACCGTTGACGGCGGCCCGCATCACGTAGAGCCGGGCTTGCCCGGCTGGCCGCGCCGCCCGCACCGCGCAGCGGGGCAAGCCCCGCTCTACGAACGCGACGCAAGCTGAGGCGCACTCGCCCGCGGACCCGCGCTGACCTGATCACGGGTCGAGCGCACCGGTCCCGAAGCGGGCGCGATGCAGCAGAAGGGTCCGCCGCTGGCTTCAGCCGCGCTGCAAAGCCTCGCGCTGCTCGCGGCTGACCACCTGCGGTTCGCGCACCGGCTGCCCCGCGGCGTCGAAGAACGGCGCGGCGGCGCGGCGGCCACGCAGGCGCGCAAGGATGGCCGGGAGGAAGATGCGCACGCCGCCGACGAGGAAGCGCAGCGGCGCCGACTTCACCGGGCGCGTCGCCGATCCGGTATTGGCCACCAGGCGGTCGGCCGGGCCGAGCGCGGCGTCGAGTTCGCCCGGGCGCGCATGCACGCAGGCGGCCACCAGGCCGGTGTAATAGAGCCCGGGGTCGCGCGAGGTGTTGGCCAGCGGCGTGCGGCAGCACGCCGCGTACCAGCGCAGCAGCCCCCGCGGACTCATCGACATGCAGGCCAGGTGTTCGCCACCGGCATCGATGTGCACGCCATCGGGGGCCATGGCCAGGATCTCGGTTCCGCCGGCCGCGTCCAGCAGGCCGGGCTGGCCGAGGAAGCGGGCGAAGGCCTGGCAGTCCCTGCAATAGCAGATTGCCCGCGCCTGCGCCCGCGCCAGGTCCACGCGGCCCTGCAGCTGGCCGCACTGGCAACGCAATTCCAGGGTCATCGCCGGTCTCCGCACCACGCCGCGGATGCGGCCCGGGGCAAGGGTAACGCCCGCGCCGGCTCAAGTCCCGCCCGGGGGATGCCGATAGCGGGTCCATGGACATCCTCAGCCTTGTCGGTCTGTTGTTGGCGCTGGTCGCACTGGTCGGTGGCAGCATCCTCAAGGGTGCCGGCCTCAGCTCGCTGTGGTCGTCGGCCGCCTTCGTCATCGTGATCGTCGGCACGGTCGCGGCGATCTTCGTCCATACCCCGCCCACGGTGTTCAAGCGGGCGCTGCGGATCGTCGGCTGGATCCTCAAGCCGCCGGCCGCCGACCGCGAGGCGCTGATGGCGCAGATCCTGGAGTGGAGCAACATCGCCCGCCGCCAGGGCCTGCTCGGCCTGGAGCAGCAGGTGGCCGAACAGGACGACGCGTTCCTGAAGAAGGGACTGCAGATGCTGGTCGACGGCGTCGAGCCCGAGCAGATCCGGCACATGCTGGAAATCGACCTGGACAGCCAGGAGCACCAGGACCTGGCCGCGGCCAAGGTGTTCGAAGGCATGGGCATCTACGCGCCGACGCTGGGCATCATCGGCGCGGTGTTCGGCCTGATCGCGGTGATGAAGAACCTGGCCGACCCGAGCAAGCTCGGCCACGGCATCGCCGCCGCGTTCACCGCGACCATCTACGGCATCGCCTCGGCGAACCTGTTCTTCCTGCCGATGGCGTCCAAGCTCAAGAGCGTGATCGCCCGCCGCACCGGCGAACGGGAGATGATCATCGAAGGCCTGATCGCCATCGCCCAGGGCGAGAACCCGCGCAACATCGAGTCCAAGCTCGCCGGCTTCCTGCACTGAGGCCCGGCAGCGATGGCGCGCAAGAAGAAGCACGAGGAACACGGCAACCACGAGGCCTGGGCGATCCCCTACGCCGACCTGATGACGCTGCTGCTGGCGTTCTTCGTGGTCATGTACGCGATCTCCTCGCTCAACGAGGGCAAGTACCGGGTCATGGCCGATGCGCTGACCGCGGCCTTCGGCGGCGCGCCGCGCACGATCAACCCGGTGCAGGTGGGCAACCACCAGCAGCAGGGCTCGGACTACGACCGGCCCTCGCCCATCAAGTCCGGCGCCAAGCAGGGTCCGTCGGCGCCCTCGCCCGCCCCGAACCCCACGCTGCTGCCTTCGCTGGCCTCGCACCTGCGCACCGGCCAGCCGATGGACATGGCCGATACCCGCGCCGTGCAACGCGCGCAGCGGCAGCTCGGCGACATCGCCTCGCAGATCGAAGGCGCGCTGGCTTCGCTGGTCGAGGCCCGGCTGATCACGGTCAAGCGGTCGGAGCTGTGGCTGGAGGTGGAGATCAACAGCGACATCCTGTTCGACACCGGTTCGGCCTCGCTGGACCTGTCGGCGCGCGGCGTGCTGGCCAAGCTGGCCGCGGTCCTGCACGACACGCCCAACCCGGTGCGGGTCGAGGGTTACACCGACAACCAGCCGATCGCCACCGCCCAGTTCCCGTCCAACTGGGAGCTGTCGGCCTCGCGCGCGGCCAGCGTGGTGCACCTGTTCGCCGCCCAGGGCGTGGCGCCCGAGCGGCTGGCGATGGTCGGCTACGGCGAGTACCGGCCGCGGGCCGACAACCTGACCGACGAAGGCCGCAACCGCAACCGCCGGGTGGTGCTCATCGTGCTGGCCGCCCCGGACGACGCCGGCCGCGACGATGCGGTCAAGACCGCCGCCGCCGCGCCGATATCCACGATGGACGCATCCCCCGTCGCCGGTGCCGGCAGCGTGGCGGTCGGCGCCAATCCCTAGGACGAGGACCTGACCGATGCGAGTGTGGGCGATCGCCAACCAGAAAGGCGGCGTGGGCAAGACCACCACCACCCTGGCCCTGGGCCGCGGCCTGGCCCTGCGCGGCCAGCGCGTGCTGCTGGTCGACCTGGACCCGCACGCCTCGCTGACCCGGGCCTTCGGCGTCGCCGCGGACCCGGCGCCGGAAGGGGTGCTGGACCTGTTCTCCACCCCGCCGCAGACGCTGGCGGACCTGGCCCGGCCCAGCCGGATCGAGCACCTGTCGCATGTCTGCGCGCAGACCGCGTTGGCCACGCTGGAGCGGCGCAGCGCCAACCAGCCCGGCCTTGGCCTGGCGCTGTCGCAGGCGCTGGCCCGGCACAGCGGGCAACACGACTACGTACTGCTGGACTGCCCGCCCACGCTGGGCCTGCTGATGATCAACGCACTGGCCGCCGCCGACCGGGTGGTCATTCCCACCCAGGCCGAACCGCTGGCGCTGCACGGCCTGGCCGGCATGCGGCGCACCGCGGAGATGGTCGAGCGCTCGCGCCGGCGGCCGCTGCCGGTTTCGGTGCTGCCAACGCTGTACGACCGCCGCACCCGCGCCGGCCAGGAAGCGCTGCGGAAGATGCAGGACGACCATGGCGAGCGGGTCTGGGAAGACGCGATCCCGGTCGACACCCGTCTGTGCAACGCCGAGCTGCTGGTGCAGCCGGTGGGCGAGGACGGCGGCTATCCGGGCCGGGCCCTGTCGAGCTACCGCCGGGCGCTGGACTGGATCCTGGCGGGCGACGCCGAACCCATGGAGCGTGCCGCATGAGCGCGGTGGCGGCCCTCGACGAATACCTGGACGGGCTGCTCGTGGACCGTCCGCCGCCCGCTCCGGCCCGCGCCCCGACCGCCGTGGTCGCCCTGGCCCCGGCCCCGACGACGCCCGCCATGGCGCCGCGCTCCGCGGAAGCGGCATCCCCCGCCCCTCCGGCATGGGCGGCCATCGCCGCGCTGTCGGCGCAGGAGCCGGGCTTGCCGCACCGCCGCGCCGCCGACCGCAGTTCGCGCTGGCTGCGGTTGCGCTGCGCCGGCCAGGCCTACGGCCTGGAACTGCTGAAGGTGCAGGAAGTGGTGTTGCCCACGCCGCTGCTGCCGCTGCGCGGCACGCCACCGGCGATGCTGGGCATCATGAACCTGCGCGGCCAGGTCGTGCCGGTGCTCGACCTCGGCGTGCACCTGGGCCAGGCGCCGCAGCCGGCCACGGCGGCGACCCGCTACGTCGTGCTGGAGGAGAAGGGCGAAACCCTGGGGCTGCGCGTCTCGGCGGTCGAGGATGTCGTCAACCTCACCGAGCAGCAGATCGAAGCGCCCGACCGCACCCGCGCCGGCCGCATCCACAGCGACCTGTTCCGCGGCGTGGCCCGCCAGTCCGGCGATCCGGTGATCCTGCTCGACGCTTCCGGCCTGCTCGACCCGGCCCGCGCCGGTGCGCGCTAAAGACCGGCCCGTGCCGGCCGCTACCTGTCCTGAACCCGATTGCGGAGACGCGATGAACACCGTGTCCCTCGGCGAAGACCTCGGCATCGAGGCCAGCGCCGACCTCAAAGAGCGCCTGGCGGCGCACCTGGACGACCCGGCGGTGGCGCTGGACGGCGGCGCGGTGCGCCGCGTCCACACCGCGGCGATGCAGGTGCTCTGCGCCTTCTACCGCAGCCGCGCCGAACACGGGCGCAGCACCGAACTGGCCAGCTGCAGCGAACCGCTGCGCGACGCCGCGCGCCTGCTTGGCCTGGGCGGCACGCTCGGGCTGGGAAGCAACGAACCGACCGTCGATGGACGGGAAAAGAAGAACCCTGTGGAGAAAGCCGCATGAGCGCACGCATCCTGGTAGTGGACGATTCGGCGTCGATGCGCCAGATGGTCTCCTTCGCCCTGACTTCCGCCGGCTTCGCGGTGGACGAAGCCGAGGACGGCCAGGTCGCGCTGGGCCGCGCCCAGGGCCAGCGCTTCAACGCGGTCGTCACCGACGTGAACATGCCGAACATGGACGGCATCTCGCTGATCCGGGCGCTGCGCGGCCTGCCCGACTACCGCTTCACGCCGATGCTGATGCTCACCACCGAATCGGCGGCCGACAAGAAGGCCGAAGGCAAGGCCGCCGGCGCCACCGGCTGGCTGGTCAAGCCGTTCAACCCCGAGCAGCTGGTCGCCACCGTCCAGAAAGTCCTCGGCTGAGTTCCGCCGCCACCCGCCCCCACGAGCCGCGTCGCCATGAGCATGGACCTGCAACGCTTCCACGCCACCTACTTCGAGGAAAGCCGCGAAGGCCTGGACGCAATGGAGTCCGGCCTGCTCGCGCTGGAGGGCGGCAGCGTCGATCCGGAAGTGGTGAACTCGGTCTTCCGCGCCGCGCACTCGATCAAGGGCGGCGCCGCGACGTTCGGCTTCGGCAAGATGGCCGGTCTGACCCACGTCCTCGAAACCCTGCTGGACGAGGTCCGTGGCGGCAAGCGCGCGCTGGCCGCCAGCGCGGTCGACGCGATGCTCGGTTCGGTCGACGTGCTGCGCGCCCTGCTGGCCGAAGCCGAACATGGCAAGCCGGCAGACCCGGCCACGGTGGCCGCCATGCATGAACGGCTGGAACGCGAACTGGGCGCCGGCGCCGGCACCGCGCAGGCCACCGCCGCCGCCACGCCCGAACCGGACGGCTGGGACATCGCCTTCACCCCGGCGCCCTCGCTGTTCATGAGCGGCAACGATCCGCTGCGCATCCTGCGCGAGCTCGAACACCTGGGCCCGCTGCAGGTCGACGCCAGGCTCGAACGCCTGCCCGGATTCACCCAGCTCGATCCGCTCGAAGCGTGCATCGCCTGGGACCTCGGCCTGCGCGGCAAGGTGCCGCGCAGCGCCATCGATGACGTGTTCGCCTGGGTGGTGGACGACTGCGAGCTGGACATCCGGCCGCAGGCGGCCGCCGCGGCCGCCGCGGTTGCCACCGCGCCGGTCGTGGCGGCCACTCCGGCGGCGTCCGGTACCGGCGCGCCTCCGGCCACGCCGGCCGCCACCGCCGAGGCCGAATCCTCGATCCGGGTCAGCGTCGACAAGGTCGACGCGCTGATCAACCTGGTCGGCGAACTGGTCATCACCCAGGCCATGCTCAAGCAGGTCAGCGGCGGGTTGGACCCGTCGCTGTCCGAGCGCCTCACCGCCGGCCTGGAGCTGCTGGAGCGCAACACCCGCGACCTGCAGGAAGCCGTGATCGGCGTGCGCATGCTGCCGGTGGACGCGGTGTTCCGCCGCTTCCCGCGGCTGGTCCGCGACCTTTCGGCACGCCTGGGCAAGCAGGTCCGCCTGCGCACGGTCGGCGAAGGCACCGAACTGGACAAGGGCCTGATCGAGAAGATCGCCGACCCGCTCGTGCACCTGGTCCGCAACTCGATCGACCATGGCCTGGAAGCGCCGGACGTGCGCCGCGCCGCCGGCAAGGACGAGACCGGCACGATCACCCTGGCCGCCTCGCACCAGGGCGGGCACATCGTCATCGAAGTCGCCGACGACGGCCGCGGCCTCGACCGCGCGCGGATCCTGGCCAAGGCCCAGGAGCGCGGCCTGCAGGTGCCGGAGAATCCGACCGACGCGCAGGTGTGGGACCTGATCTTCCAGCCCGGCTTCTCCACCGCCGACCAGGTCACCGACCTGTCCGGCCGCGGCGTGGGCATGGACGTGGTGCGCCGGAACATCCAGGCGCTGGGCGGCGAGGTCCAGCTGGAGAGCGGCATCGGCCGCGGCACCCGCGTGGTGATCCGCCTGCCGTTGACCCTGGCCATCCTCGACGGCATGGTCGTGTCCACCGGCGGCGAGATCCTGATCCTGCCGCTCAACCATGTGCTCGAGGCGCTGCAGCCGCAGCCCGAGGACATCCGCACCGTGGCCGGCGAAGGCCGCGTGCTGCGCGTGCGCGGCGAGTACCTGCCGATGCTTTCGCTCGCCGACCACTACGGCTTCCGCGACGCCGGACCCGAGCCGCTGGTGGTCGTGGTCGAGGGCGACGGGCAGAAGCTGGCGGTCGAGGTCGAGGAGCTGGTCGGCCAGCAGCAGGTCGTGGTCAAGAACCTGGAGCGCAACTACCGGCGCGTGCCCGGCATTTCCGGCGCGACCATCCTCGGCGATGGCCATGTCGCGCTGATCGTCGACGTCGGCGGCCTGGTTCGCCTGCGCCAGCAGTTGCCGCAGGCGGCCTGAGCCCGGCAGACCCGCATCCGCCGGCCGGTATCGCCAGCCGCCGCGCCACTCCCGGCGACGCCCGAGGGACTGCGGCTCGCGTTTGCCGCTCCTGTGACGACGACTACTCCGCTTCTGCTGCGTGACGCCTCGTGCGCACCTTCTGCGGCGCATCCGCCGCAATCCCGCGGCAATCGCGCGGGAGAGCGCAACACCGCATACCGGAAGTGCCAGGCACGTTCAGGATTCTCCCGTCAAGTCGCCGTGCACGGCGCCGCTATACCGGATGCACGGAATCGATCCGTGCGCGCCCGCCCCGCGGTGCGCCGCCACCGAGACGAGATACCGACATGAAGTGGTTCAACGACCTGCCGATCGCGCGCAAGCTGGCCCTGGCCTTCGTCGCCACCACGGCGATGACCGTGGCCCTGGGCCTTTTCTCGCTGCTCCGGCTGAACACCGCCCACGACCAGATCAAGCAGACCAGCAGCAACTGGATGCCCGCGGTCGTGCATCTGGGTGAGATGCTCTCGCTGCTCAACGAGTACCGCACCTACGAACTGGCGCAGCTGGGCCGGCAGGGCAACGCCGAGGAACTGGCCGACTACGACAAGCGCCTGGCCACCACCCGCGCCAGCATCGAGGCAGCCGAGGCCGAGTACAACGCGATCGAAGCCGAGTCCAAGGCCGATGAGCTCGCGCTCTACGACAAGGTCAAGGCAGCCCGCGCGGCCTACTTCAGCTCGCACGACAACATCGCCCAGGCGATCGCGGCCGACGATTTCGCCACCGCCACGGCGATTTCCGAAGATGCGTCGCGGGCGGCGCGGCGCGAGTTCGCCGGCGCGCTGAAGGCGCTGATCAAGTACAACGTGGACGGCCTGGATGCGCAGGTGGCGGCCGCCGACAGCGCGCATGCCCGCACCGTGGCCGCGATCTGGACCGGCATGGGCCTGCTCGGCCTGCTCGCCGGGCTGCTCGGCTGGACCATCGCCCGCGCCGTGTCGCGTCCACTGCAGCGCGCCACGCGCGTGGCCGGCGAGATCGCCCAGGGCCGCCTCGACAACGCGATCAGCGCCGACGGCCGCGACGAGGCGGGCCGCCTGCTGGCCTCGATGCGCACCATGCAGGACCAGCTGAAGGCGGTGCTCGCCGCGCAGGCCGAGATGACCGTCCGCCATGACGAGGGCCAGATCAGCTTCCGCATCGACGACAGCGGCTTCCCGGGCGACTACGGCCGCATGGTCCGCGACACCAATGCGCTGGTGGCCCAGCACATCGGCGTCAAGATGCGCGCCGTGGAGGTGATGCGCCAGTACGCCGCCGGCGACCTGTCGGTGGACATGGACCGCCTGCCCGGCGAGAAGGCGGTCATCACCGACACCATGGACCTGTGCAAGCGCAACCTGTCGGCGATCAACACCGAGATCACCCGCCTGGCCGCGGCCGCCGCCGCCGGCGACTTCTCCCAGCGCGGCGATGCGCAGGCCTACCAGCACGATTTCCGGGCCATGGTCGCGGGCCTGAACCAGCTGATGGAAACCACCGACGGCAACCTGGACGAGGTCTCGGCCCTGCTCAAGGCGGTGGCCGACGGCGACCTGACCACGCGGATGGACGGCGACTTCCACGGCGTGTTCGCCCGCATGCGCGACGACGCCAACGCCACCGTGGCCCAGCTCACCTCCATCGTCTCGCGCATCCAGGGCGCCTCCTCGGCCATCTCCACCGCCTCCACCGAGATCGCCTCCGGCAACAACGACCTGTCCCGCCGCACCGAGCAGCAGGCCGCCAACCTGGAGGAAACCGCCGCCTCGATGGAGGAGCTCACCTCCACCGTCAAGCAGAACGCCGACCACGCCCGCCAGGCCAACCAGCTGGCCATCGGCGCCGCCGGAGTCGCCTCCCAGGGCGGCCAGGTCGTCGGCCAGGTCGTCACCACCATGGCCGACATCCAGGCCTCCTCGCGCAAGATCGCCGACATCATCTCGGTCATCGACGGCATCGCCTTCCAGACCAACATCCTGGCGCTCAATGCCGCGGTGGAAGCAGCGCGTGCCGGCGAACAGGGCCGCGGCTTCGCCGTGGTCGCCACCGAGGTGCGTTCGCTGGCCCAGCGCAGCGCCACCGCGGCCAAGGAGATCAAGTCGCTGATCGAGGACTCCACCGGCCGGGTCGCCGACGGCGCCGCGCTGGCCGAGCAGGCCGGCAAGACCATGGGCGAGATCGTGGCCTCGGTGCAGCGGGTGACCGACATCATGGCCGAGATCAGCGCCGCCTCGCAGGAGCAGGCCGCCGGCATCGAGCAGGTCAACCAGACCATCGTGCAGATGGACGAGACCACCCAGCAGAACGCGGCCCTGGTCGAGGAGGCCACCGCCGCCGCCCGCGCCATGGAGGAACAGTCCGCCAGCCTGGCACAGGCCATCGCCGTGTTCCGCATCGAGGGCGGCGGCAGTGCGGCGCCGGTGCAAGCGACGCCGGCACCGGTACCATTCCCGGCGCGCAAGGCCGCCGCGCGCGCGCCGCGCGCGACCGGCAATGCCGCCACCGTGATCAACGAGGCCGACTGGGCCGAGTTCTGATCGGCAACGCCTGTGACCCCGAAAAGCCCCGGCACCTGCCGGGGTTTTTTTCTTCACCACGTGCAATCGCCGGTCGGGTGCTGGTTTCGGAGTAGCTGGCTGAAGCGCTGGCACCTTCCGGGGCCGCCGCACCCAAGGGTGATGGCCCACCCTTCGGGACGACATCCTGCCTTTACGAAGGGCCGTGGCACATCCATGTGCCACTTGAGCCATCACCCTTGGGTACGGCGTCCCTGGCAATCGTCGGGGTTGTGGCTTCGATCGGGGAAAGCGGCAAGCGCCACGCCCCGTTTCCTGCCGCGCGCGGATCGGCAGCACCGCACCGGGCGTCCATCAACTTCGGTCGTGCCGCGCCGATATCCCTGGTGGGACAGAACCCTACCTCCGCCCATGCCGGAACCCAGATGAGCGCCACCCACCTGCCGCACCCGCCGACGGACCAGAGGGAATTCCCCTTCTCCGACCGCGATTTCCGCCGCGTCTGCCAGATGATCCACGCACGCGCCGGCATCGCCCTGGCGCCGGGCAAGCGGGACATGGTTTACGGCCGCCTCTCGCGGCGCCTGCGCGCGCTGGACCTGCACGATTTCGGCGAGTACCTCGACCAGCTCGACGCCGACCCCGACGGCGCGGAGTGGCAGGCCTTCACCAACGCGCTGACCACCAACCTGACGGCGTTCTTCCGCGAACCGCACCACTTCGAGCGGCTCGACGCCCAGCTGCAGGAGCTCGGGCGCGGCCAGGGCACCATCCGCCTCTGGTCGTGCGCCGCGTCCACCGGCGAGGAGCCTTACTCGATGGCGATCACCGCCTGCGAGGCGTTCGGCACGCTGGCGCCGCCCGTGCGCATCCTCGCCACCGACATCGACACCCAGGTCCTGGCCACCGCCCAGCGGGGCGTCTACGCCATCGATCGCATCTCCGGCCTGGACGAGGACCTGCGCAAGCGCTACTTCCAGCGCGGCACAGGCCCCAACGAAGGGCGCTGCCGGGTCAACCCGGCCCTGCAGGCGCTGGTCGAGTTCCGGCCGTTGAACCTGCTCCAGCCACGCTACGACGTGGGCGGCCCGTTCGCGGCGATCTTCTGCCGCAACGTGATGATCTACTTCGACAAGCCCACCCAGCGCGCCATCCTCTCGCGGCTGCTGCCGCAGATGGACGCGGCCAGCCTGCTCTACACCGGGCACTCGGAGAACTACCTGCATGCGGCCGACCTGATCCAGCCCTGCGGGCGCACGCTGTACCGCCGCAACCCGGCGGCGCGCGCATGAACGTCGCCCTGCAGGCCGACGAGGTGATGCGCTACCGCGACCCGCAGTTCAAGGTCCCGGCGGCCAAGCTTCTTCCCACCCAGTACCTGGTGGTCGACGACGGCACCGCCCTGGTCACCGTGCTCGGCTCCTGCGTGGCCGCGTGCATCCGCGACCCGATGCTGCAGCTCGGCGGCATGAACCACTTCCTGCTCCCCGACGGCAACACCGGCGACGGCGCGCCGGCGCGCTACGGCAGCTATGCGATGGAGGTGCTGATCAACGAGCTGCTCAAGCGCGGCGCCAGCCGCAAGCGGCTGGAGGCCAAGGTCTTCGGTGGCGCCAACGTGCTCAAGGGCTTCACCAGCAATCCGGTGGGCACGCGCAACGCCGACTTCGTGCTGGCCTACCTGGCCGCCGAGCGCATCCCGGTGGTGGCCGAGGACCTGCGCGGCATCCACCCGCGCAAGGTGTTCTTCTTCCCGCAGACCGGCAAGGTCATGGTCAACCGCATGCCGCATGCGCACGATGCCGAGGTCGCCGCGACCGAGTCGGCGATCCGCTCGCGGCTGTCGCGCACCCCGGTCAGCGGCGGCGTGGAGCTGTTCTGATGGACAGGATCAAGGTACTGGTGGTCGACGACTCGGCGGTGGTGCGGCAGATCCTGACCGAGCTGCTCGGCAGCGATCCGCAGATCGAGGTGGTCGGCGCGGCCGCCGATCCGCTGCTGGCGCGCGAGAAGATCAAGCGGCTCAATCCCGACGTTCTGACCCTGGACGTGGAGATGCCGCGCATGGACGGCCTGGCGTTCCTGGAGAACATCATGCGCCTGCGGCCGATGCCGGTGCTGATGGTGTCCTCGCTGACCGAGCGCGGCGCCGACATCACCCTGCAGGCGCTGGCGCTGGGCGCGGTGGACTTCGTCACCAAGCCCAAGCTCGACGTCGCCCGCGGCCTGGGCGACTACGCCTCGGAGATCATCGCCAAGGTGAAGGCGGCCGCGCGCGCCCGGGTGCAGCCGCTGGCCCGTCCGGCGCAGCGGCTGGAAGCGACCGCCGCACCGCGCCCGCCGATCGCCACCGCCGCCCGCTTCCGCACCACCGACCGGCTCATCGCCATCGGCGCGTCGGCCGGCGGCACCGAAGCCATCCGCGTGGTGCTCGAACAGATGCCGCCCGACGCGCCGGCCATCGTCCTGACCCAGCACATCCCCGGCGGCTTCAGCCGCGCCTTCGTCGAGCGCCTGGACCGGCACTCGCAGATGCTCGTGCGCGAGGCGTCGGATGGCGAGGCGATCCTGCCCGGCCACGCCTACCTGCCGCCGGGCGACCGCCACCTGCGGGTGATCCGCGACGGCGCCCGCTGGCGTTGCCGGATCGACGATGGTGCGCCGGTGAACCGGCACCGGCCGGCGGTCGACGTGCTGTTCCGGTCGGTCGCGCAGAACGCCGGCGCCAACGCGGTGGCCGCGATCCTCACCGGCATGGGCGACGACGGCGCGCGCGGCCTGCTGGAGCTGCGCCAGGCCGGCGCGGCGACCCTGGTCCAGGACGAGGCGACCAGCGTGGTCTGGGGCATGCCGGGCGCGGCCTACCGGCTGGGTGCGGCGCAGGAAGTGCTGCCGCTGGCCCGCATCGCCGGTCGCCTGCTGGAGTTGGCCGGCGCGCGCCCGCTCGCAGCCACCGGCTGAAGCCGGCAGGCCTGGCCCAGCGGGGTTGTGCCGCGCGCCGGCCCGGCCTTTGAACGCTCAATCGGGGTTGGCCACGCCGTGCGGCACGTGGCGGGCCGCCACGTGCAGGCGCGCGCTGTCGATGTTGTGCGCCGAATCGTCGACGAGCTGCCCGCGTCGAACGCCGCGCCGCGGCGCCGACACTCAGTCAGGATTGGCCACGCCATGCGGCACGTGGCCGGCCGCCACGTGCAGGCGCGCGCTGTCGATGTTGTGCGCCGAGTCGTCGACGAGCTGCCCGCGTCGAACGCCGCGCCGCGGCGCCGACACTCAGTCAGGATTGGCCACGCCATGCGGCACGTGGCCGGCCGCCACGTGCAGGCGCGCGCTGTCGATGTTGTGCGCCGAGTCGTCGAAGAAGATGTCCGCGCCGAACGCCGCCAGGAACGGCCCCTTGGCGCGCCCGCCCAGGAACAGCGCCTCGTCCAGGCGCACGCCCCACTCGCGCAGTGTGCGGATCACCCGCTCGTGCGCCGGCGCCGAGCGCGCGGTCACCAGCGCGGTCCGCACCGGCGCGTCTTCGCCCGGCGGGAACAGCGCCTGCATTTCGTGCAGGGCCGACAGGAAGCTGCGGAACGGGCCGCCGGACAGCGGTTCGCGCGCGCGCTGGTGCTCGTGCAGGCCGAACGCCTCCACGCCCTGTTCGCGCGAGATCCGTTCGCTCTCGTCGCCGAAGATCACCGCGTCGCCGTCGAAGGCGATGCGCAGCTGGTCCCGCGGCGCATTGACCGCGCGCGCCGGCAGGATCGTCGCCGCCGCCACGCCGTGCTGCAGCGAACGCCGCACCGATTCCGGATTGGCCGACAGGAACAGGTCGGTGCCGAACGGGGCCACGTACGGCCAGGTCGGCTCGCCGGCGGTGAACACCGCGCGCACGATGCCCAGCCCGTGGTGCTGGATCGAGTTGAAGATGCGCAGGCCGGTGTCGGCCGAGTTCCGCGACAGCAGGATGACCTCGACCTGCGGGGCCCCGGGCGGAAGCCTGCGGTTGAGCGCCAGCAGCTTGCGCACCACCGGGAACGCCACGCCCGGCTCGAGCACCTCGTCCTCGAGCTGGCGCTGGTAGTCGGCGTAGGCATCCACGCCCTCGCGCTCGTACAACGCGTGGCTTTCCTCCAGGTCGAACAACGCCCGCGAGGTCACTGCGATGGTGAGCAACCGGGGGCTGTTGTCGTCGGGTCGGGCCATGCCGGCATTATCCCGCAACCGGCCGCCGCCGGGCGCCGGCGACGTCAGCTGCCGGGGGCGTGCACCGTGACCCGCGCCGGCGCGCCCCGTTGCCGGTCGCGGGTGACCGCCCCCACCTCCAGCTGCAGGTACAAGGGCTTCTGTTCGCCGGCCGGCACGTCCTGCCAGGTGAACTGGTGTTCGACCCTGCGCCCGGAGACGGGCGCGACGACGACCGCTTCGGGCAGCATGCCGGCGGGCGCGTCACCGCCGACCACGCGGTACTCGAAGCCGATCTCGTCCAGGTCGTAGTCGCTTCCGCGCGGCCACTTGAGCTGGATCGACATGAAGCCCAGCGAATCGCAGGTCGCGCCGCCGCCGATGCCGCGGGTCAGGCTGGACGCCTCGACCTCCGGCGCCGGTATGCCGGCGTTGTCGACCAGCGACGACGTGTCCGCAGCGAACGGCGTCACGTTGCTCGTGAACATGCATGCAGCAGCCGCCTGCGCCGACATGGCGCAGAGCAGCATCAGATACGCCAACTTCACGGGACCCCTCCCCTTCCGTTGAAGCTCGATGACTTGGTTCTGTCGTCGCGCCGGGAAGGCACGTCCACTTCGCCCGGCGGGCCGGCACTGGGGCCGGCGCGTTACGTCATACCACGAATTGTTCGCTCAGGATACGTTCTTCCAGGTTGTGTTCCGGATCGAAAAGCAGCGTCACCATGCGATCGGTGGACTCGCGGATCACCACTTCCACCACGTCGCGCGTCTCGTGCGAGTCGGCGGTGGCACTGACCGGGCGCTTGTACGGGTCGAGCACCTCGAAGCGGACCTCGGTGTCGGCCTTGAGGATCGCACCGCGCCAGCGACGCGGGCGGAACGCGGCGATCGGCGTCAGCGCGATCGTGTGCGAGCCCAGCGGCAGGATCGGACCGTGCGCGGAAAAGTTGTAGGCGGTGCTGCCGGCCGGGGTCGCCACCATCACCCCGTCGCAGATCAGCTCGTCCAGCCGCGGCTGGCCGTTGAGGTGGATGCGCACATGCGCGGCCTGCCGCGTCTGGCGCAGCAGCGAGACTTCGTTGTAGGCCAGCGAGCCGGTGCTGGCGCCGGATTCGGTCTGCGCCACCATCTCCAGCGGGCGCAGCTTGGCCGGCTCGGCGGCGGCGATCCGCCCGAGCAGGTCATCGGCGTTGAAATGGTTCATGAGGAAACCAACGGTGCCCAGCTTCATGCCGTAGACCGGCTTGCCCAGGCCTCCGTGGCGGTGGAGCGTCTGCAGCATGAAACCGTCGCCGCCCAGCGCGCAGATCACATCCGCCTCTTCGGGCGGGCGCTGGCCGTGGCGCGCGACCATCGCCTCCAGCGCCTGCTGGGCATTGGGCGCGCCGCTGGCGAGGAAGGCGATGCGGGGGCTGGCGCTCATCACGATCTCCGTCGGGAGCCGGCAGGATAACCGGTCGCGGCGAACGGATGTCCAGCAGGGACGCCGGCACCGGCCGGCGTCCCTTCCGGCGGTCAGCCGCGTGCGGCGAGCTGGCCCAGCTTCTGCACGGCCACCGACAGGGTCGGATAGTCGAGCGACTTCTGGTCCGACAGCTCGGCCAGCATGCCGAGGGTGAAGCGCAGGGTCGGATCGTCGCGATCCAGCCAGGCGCGCACCTTCGCGTCGGCGTCGTGGCCAGGCAGCGACATGGCCTGGCCTGCGAGCACGCGATGGTGCGCGGCCAGCTCGTCGCGCATCACCCCGCGGGCGACCGCGTGCCAGCGGCCGTCCACCGCCAGTCCGTCGATCTGCTCGAACAGCCACGGCAGGCCCAGCGCGTCGCCCAGGCGGAAGTGCACGCGCGAGACATCCACCGGCTTGAGCTTGCGCGAGCGGGCGAGCTCGATGATGTCGAACGCCGGCTCCAGGTACGGCAGTTCGGACAGCTGCTGGGCCAGCTTCGGCGGCATGCCCTTGTCGCGCCATTCGCGCAGCGCGGCCTCGTAGGCGGGGCGCTGGGAATCCGGCAGCACTCCCGACGCTTCGCGGATGTCGTTGAACGGGTCGCGGTAGCGCTCCACCGCGTCGCTGATGCTGGGCATCTGGCCGGGACGGTTGAGCAGCCAGCGCACGAACGAGCGCTGCAGGCTCCAGATCACCTGCAGGGCGTCGATCTGCGAGGCCTCCGGCAGCTTGCCGTCCAGCGCGTCGATCTGCGTCCACAGGTCGCGGGCGCCCAGCACCTCGCGGCTGATGGTGTAGGCCTTGGCCACCTCGGCCGGGCTGCGACCGGTGTCCTCCTGCATGCGCAGCAGGAAGGTCGCGCCCATCCGGTTGATCGTCTGGTTGGTCACCGCGGTGGCGATGATCTCGCGCTTCAGGCGGTGCTTCTCCATCTGCGCGGCGTACTTCTTCTGCAGCGGCACCGGGAAGTAGCGCTGCAGCTCCTTGGACAGGTACGGGTCCTCGGGGATGTCCGAGTCCAGCATCTGCTGGAAGGCCACCAGCTTGGAGTACGACAACAGCACCGCCAGTTCCGGACGGGTCAGGCCCTGGCCGCGCGCCTTGCGCGCCGACAGCTCCGCGTCCGAAGGCAGGAATTCGATCTGGCGGTCGAGCAGGCCCTGCGCCTCGAGGGTGCGGATGAAGTGCTGCTTGGAGCCCAGCCGCTTGACGCTCATCCGTTCCATCAGGCTGATGGCCTGGTTCTGCCGGTAGTTGTCCAACAGCACCAGCCGGGCGACCTCGTCGGTCATCGACGCCAGCAGCTTGTTGCGCGCCGGCATGGTCAGCTTCTTCGAGCGGACCACGTCGTTGAGCAGGATCTTGATGTTCACCTCGTGGTCGGAGGTGTCCACGCCGGCGGAGTTGTCGATGAAGTCGGTGTTGAGCAGCACGCCGGCCTGCGCGGCCTCGATGCGGCCGAGCTGGGTCATGCCCAGGTTGCCGCCCTCGCCCACGATCCGGCAGCGCAGCTGGCAGCCGTTGACGCGCAGCGCGTTGTTGGCGCGGTCGCCGACGTCCGAGTGCTGCTCGCTGGCGGCCTTGACATAGGTGCCGATGCCGCCGTTCCAGAGCAGGTCCACCGGTGCGCAAAGGATCGCCGACATGAGCTCGTTCGGGGTCAGCGACTTCACGCCGTCGTCCAGGCCCAGGACTGCGCGGACCTGGGGGGTGATCTCGATCGACTTGGCGCTGCGCGGGTGGATTCCGCCGCCCTTGCTGATCAGGCGTGCGTCGTAGTCGGCCCAGCTGGAACGCGGCAACCCGAACATCCGCTCGCGCTCGGCGAACGAACGCGCCGCGTCCGGATCCGGGTCCAGGAAGATGTGGCGGTGGTCGAAGGCGGCGACCAGGCGGATGTGCCGGGACAGCAGCATGCCGTTGCCGAACACGTCGCCGGACATGTCGCCGATGCCGACGCAGGTGAAGTCCTCGCTCTGGCAGTCCCGTCCCAGGGCACGGAAATGGCGCTTGACCGACTCCCATGCTCCTCGGGCGGTAATACCCATGCCCTTGTGGTCGTAGCCGACCGAGCCGCCGGAGGCGAACGCATCGCCCATCCAGAAGCCATGCGCGATGGCCAGCCCGTTGGCGATGTCGGAGAACGTCGCGGTGCCCTTGTCGGCGGCCACCACCAGGTACGGGTCGTCCTGGTCGTGGCGGACCACGTCGCGCGGCGGGACGATCCTGCCGTTGACGATGTTGTCGGTGATGTCCAGCAGTCCCTGGATGAACAGCTTGTAGCAGGCCACGCCTTCGGCCAGCACCGCGTCGCGGTCGCCGGAGGCCGGCGGCTGCTTGACGAAGAAGCCGCCCTTGGCGCCAACCGGCACGATGACCGTGTTCTTGACCATCTGCGCCTTGACCAGGCCCAGCACCTCGGTGCGGAAGTCCTCCCGGCGGTCGGACCAGCGCAGGCCGCCGCGCGCGACCGGGCCGAACCGCAGGTGCACGCCCTCCACGCGCGGTCCGTAGACGAAGATCTCGCGGTACGGGCGCGGCTTGGGCAGGTCCGGCACCAGCGCCGAATCGAACTTGAAGCTGATGCAGTGGCCCGGCTGGCCGTCGCTGCCCAGCTGGAAGTAGCTGGTGCGCAGGGTCGCGTCGATCGCGCCGATGAAGCCGCGCAGGATGCGGTCGTCGTCGAGGCTGGCGACGCGGTCCAGCAGCTTCAGCAAGGTGGCGCGGGTGGTGCGTTCCTGCGCGTCGCGGTCGCCGCTGCGGGCGTCCACCACTTCCTGCAGGGCCTTGACCGTCGATTCGTCACCGGCCGCCAGCGCACGCAGTTGCTCGACCAGCCGCAGCTGGCCGGCGCGGATCTCCGCGGCCGTCTCCCGGCCGGTGGCCGGATGGAAGCGGGCCTCGAACAGCTCCACCAGCAGGCGCGCCAGCAGCGGGTAGCGGCCCAGGGTCTCCTCGACATAGTTCTGCGAGAACGGCACGCCGGTCTGCAGGAGGTACTTCCAGTAGCCCCGCAGCAGGGCGACCTGGCGCCATGCCAGGCCGGCAGACAGCACCAGGCGGTTGAGGCCGTCGTTCTCGGCCCGGCCGGACCAGATCGCGGCGAAGGCCTGCTCGAACTCGTGCGCGAGCTGGGCGATGTCGCCACCGCCGCCGACCCGCTCGACCTCGAAGTCCTGGATGTAGATCGGCTGGCTGCCGCCCTCCGGCAGGCTGGCCTGCAGCCGGTACGGGTGCTCGGAGATGACCTTCAGGCCCATGTTCTCCATCAGCGGCAGCACGTCCGACAGCGGGATGTCGTCGTGCTGGCGGTAGAGCTTCAGGCGCAGGCCGGTGGTGCCCTCGCGTGCGACCGTGTGCAGGCTCAGCCGCAGGTCGTCCGGCCCGGTCAGCGCGGCCAGCTGCTCGACGTCGTTGGCGGCCAGCTCCGGCGAGATGTCCTCGATGTAGCCGGCCGGCAGGGCGCGACCGTAGCCGTTGGCCAGGCGCAGGCCTTCGGCCTCGCCGTGGCGGGCGATCAGCAGTTCGCGCAGGTCGTCCTGCCAGTTGCGCAGCAGGTGCGCCAGGCGGCGCTCGAGCTCGGTGGTGTCCAGCTCGGCGGCCGCGCCCGCGCGCGGGCGCACGATCAGGTGCAGCTGCGCCAGCGGCGACTCGCCCAGCACCACGCTCGAGTCGACCTGCTCGCCCTGCAGGGCATCCTTGAGCAGGGCCTCGATGCGCAGGCGCACGTCGGTGTTGAAGCGCTCGCGCGGGATGTAGACCAGGGCCGAGAAGAAGCGGCCGTAGCGGTCGCGGCGCAGGAACAGCCGGCTGCGCACGCGCTCCTGCAGGCCGAGCACGCCGGTGGCGGTGCGGTACAGCTCGTCCTCGCCGGCCTGGAACAGTTCCTCGCGCGGCAGCGTCTCGAGGATATGGCGCAGCGCCTTGCCGCTGTGGCTGCTCGGCGACAGGCCGCTGCGGCGCATCACGTGCTCGTAGCGCTCGCGCACCAGCGGGATCTCCCAGGGCCGGCGGTTGTAGGCGCTGGAGGTGTACAGCCCGAGGAAGCGCTGCTCGCCGGTGATCGCGCCCTTGGCGTCGAACTCGAGCACGCCGATGTAGTCCATGTAGCCCTTGCGGTGGATCCGCGAGCGGGCATTGGTCTTGGTCAGGATCAGGGCCTCGCTGGCCCCGGACTGGTTCAGGCCATGCGCGGCCAGCGACTTCACCGGCCGCGGGGGCGCCTTGTCCTTGCCACGCATCAGGCCCAGGCCCGAGCCGTCCACCGGCGCGAGCACGGCCTCGCCGTCCTGCTTGACCACCTTGTACTCGCGGTAGCCGTAGAGGATGAAGTGGTCGGCCGCGGCCCAGCGCAGGAATTCCTGCGCCTCGCGCCGCCCCGAATCGTCCACCGGCATGCGCCGGGTGGCCAGGTCGTCGGCCAGCACCTGCATGCGCTCGCGCATCAGGCCCCAGTCGGCGACCACGCCCCGGACTTCGGCCAGCACCTCGCCGATGCGCTGCTCGATCTGGCGCATCGCCGCCGGTGCCTGGCGGTCGATCTCCAGCAGCATGAGCGATTCCGGCCGGCCGTCGCCGACCGACTGCAGCCTGCCCTCGCCGTCGCGCGCGATGCGCACCAGCGGATGGCCGAGCACGTGCACGCCCACGCCCATCTCGGCCAGCGCCATGCTCACCGAGTCGACCAGGAACGGCATGTCGTCGTTGACGATCTGCAGCACGGTGTACGCCGACTCCCAGCCGTTGGCCTTCAGGGTCGGGTTGAACACGCGCACGTTGGCGGTGCCCGGCTGGCGCCGGCGCACGAACTGGAGCATGTCGGCGCCGATCGCGGCCCAGGCCTCGGGCGCGTGTTGCGGATACTCGTCCTCCTCCAGGCGCCGGTAGAACTCGCCGAGGAATTCCTGCAGCTCGGCCTGGCGCGCAGCCGGCACCAGGCGCCGCGCCGCGGCGTACACCGGCTCGAGCGAGAAGCGGCCCACGGCCGCGGCGGCCGGTGCGACCGCCTTCTTCGCCCGGGCGCCGGCCGCTGCCGGCTTCGCCATCCGTTTGCCACCGGAGGAACTGGATTTCATGGGAACGAAACTCCGCGGGAAGTGTGTGCGCGCATTGTAGCCGCGCGCACCATCGCAGCCTTGCTGCAGGACGGAAGAAATCGCCTCTTCCACATTAGTAAACTGGACGGTATAGTCCAGTCCCGATGGAAACCCCAGCCCCCGCCACCCCCCCGACCGGTCGACGACGCCCGCCACCAGCAGGTGCACGACGCCGTGCGCGCGCTGGTCCGCGAACAGGGCGCGCAGGTCAGCATGGACGCGGTGGCCGCGCGCGCAGGCTGCTCCAAGCAGACCCTGTATGCGCGCTACGGCTCCAAGCAGGCCTTGCTGATGCAGGTGCTCAGCGAGGAAAGCCGCAGGGCCGTCGTCCTGGCCGGCGTCCCCGACGCGGCCAGCCTGCGCCCGGGGCTGGTCGCGTTCGCGCGCGACCACCTGGCCCGCCTGTCGGAGCCGGGCACCATCGGCACCGCGCGGCTGCTCACCGGCCAGGCCGCCCAGTTCCCGGACGAGGTCCGGGCGCTCTACCGCATATGGATAGACGGCCTGCAGGAGCGCCTCGCCACGTGGCTGCGGCAGGCCATGCGCCGCGGGCTGCTGCGGCATGACGATCCGCACTCGGCGGCCGAGTTGCTGCTGGGCATGATCGTCGGCCTGGACTTCGACCGGCAGCGCTTCCTGGTCCCTCACCGCGACACAACCGACCTGCAGACACAGTGGGCCGAATTCGCCGTCGACAGCTTCCTGCGCGCCTTCGCACCGCCTGTTTCGCGTACCTGAATCCCCCTCCAGCCCCCACCTTCCCCGGAGTTCCCATGCGCCTCCACTCCCCCTTCCTCCTTGCCTGCGGGCTGCTCGCGCTGACCGCCTGCGGCGGCAAGGACGAGGCCGCCGCCCCGCCCCCGCCGGAAGTCGGCGTGATCGAGGTCAAGCCGCAGACCGTGCCGCTGACCCGCGACCTCGTCGGCCGGCTGTCGCCCTACCGCAGCGCCGACGTGCGCGCGCGCGTGCCCGGCGTGCTGCTGCGGCGCGTGTACGAGGAAGGCAGCGACGTGCGCGAAAGATCGACCCGGCGCCGCTCCAGGCCTCGCTCGGGGTGGCCCAGGGCCAGCTGGCCCAGGCCGAGGCGACCTACGCCAACGCCCGCGCGGTGGCCGAGCGCGCGCGCAAGCTGGTGCCGCAGAAGTTCGTCTCGCAGAACGACCTGGACAACGCCGTGGCGGCCGAGCGCAGCGCCGGCGCGGCGGTCGAGGCGGCCCGGGCCAGCGTGCGCAACGCGCAGATCGACCTGGGCTACGCCAAGGTCACCTCGCCCATCGCCGGCCGCGCCGGCAAGCAGCGGGTGACCGAAGGCGCGCTGGTCGGCCAGGGCGAGGCGACCCTGCTGACCACGGTGGACCAGCTCGATCCGCTCTACGCCAACTTCTCGATCGGTTCCAACGAACTGGCCCAGCTGCGCGCGGCGGCCAACGTGTCGCTGGTGGGCGCCGGCAAGGCTTCCGTGCAGGTCGTGCTGCCGGGCGACCGCGTCCACGAGCAGCCGGGCACGCTCGACTTCTCGGACACGACGGTCGATCCGCAGACGGGCGCGGTCGCCATGCGCGCGCAGGTCCCCAATCCCGGCTACGTGCTGTTCCCGGGCAGCTTCGTCACCTTGAAGGTGAACATGGGCGAGCTGCACGACGTGTTCCTCGTGCCGCAGGAGGCGGTGCTGCGCGACGCCAACGGCGCCTTCGCCCGCGTCGTCGGCGCCGACGGCAACGTCGAGCGCAGGAACCTGACCACCGGCGGCACCCGCGACAACCAGTGGATCGTCACCGCCGGCCTGGAGACGGGCGACCAGGTCATCGTGTCCGGCGTGCAGAAGGTCAAGGAAGGCGCACCGGCGACCGCCAAGCCCTGGCAGCCGCAGGCGGCCGAGGCGGGCGCCGCCCCGCAGGCACCGGCCAAGGCTCCTGCTGGTGGCGCGCCCGCGCCCGATCGGGAGTCCGAGGCGGCCAAGTCCGCTCCGGCCGAGTAAGGACGCCCACCCATGCCCAAGTTCTTCATCAACCACCCGGTCTTCGCCTGGGTCGTGGCGATCCTGATCTCGCTCTCGGGCGTGATCGCGATCCTCGGCCTGGGCGTGGAGTCCTATCCCAACATCGCCCCGCCGCAGGTCACCGTCAGCGCCAGCTATCCCGGCGCCAGCGCGTCGACGGTCGAGCGCGCGGTCACCCAGGTCATCGAGCAGCAGCTGACCGGCATCGACCACCTGCTCTACTTCAGCTCGTCGTCCAGCGCCACCGGAGGTGCCAGCATCACCCTGACCTTCGAGACCGGCACCGATCCGGACATCGCCCAGGTGCAGGTGCAGAACAAGGTCGCCCTCGCCACCCCGCGCCTGCCCACCGAAGTCACCCAGCAGGGCGTGGTGGTGGCCAAGGCCAACGCCGGCTTCCTGATGGTGGTCGGCCTGATCTCCGACAACCCGGCGGTCGACCGCAACCAGCTCAACGACATCAACGGCTCGCGCGTGATCGACCAGATCTCGCGCATCCCCGGCGTGGGCAGCATCCAGCAGTTCGGCGCCGAGTACGCCATGAACATCTGGCTCAACCCGGAGAAGCTGCAGGGCTTCGGCCTGTCGGCGAGCCAGGTGCTGGCCGCCATCCGCGCGCAGAACGTGCAGTTCGCCGCCGGTTCGGTGGGCTCGGACCCGGCGCCGGAGGGCCAGGCGTTCACCGCCACGGTCTCGGCCGAGGGCCGCTTCAGCTCGCCGGAGCAGTTCGAGGACATCATCCTGCGCGCCGACAGCGACGGCTCGACCGTGCGCCTGCGCGACGTGGCCAGGGTCAGCTTCGGCCCCGGCTCCTACGGCTTCGACACCAAGTTCGACGGCAAGCCGATCGGCGCGTTCGCGGTGCAGCTGCTGCCCGGCGCCAACGCGCTGAACGTGGCCGAGGCCGTTCGGGCGAAGATGGACGAGCTGCAGGCCACCTTCCCGCAGGGCGTGACCTGGATGTCGCCGTACGACTCCACGACCTTCGTGAAGATCTCGATCGAGGAGGTCGTCAAGACCCTGGTCGAGGCCGTGGTGCTGGTGTTCCTGGTGATGCTGATCTTCCTGCAGAACATCCGCGCCACCATCATCCCCACCCTGGTGATCCCGGTCGCCCTGCTCGGCACCTTCCTGGGCATGTCGATCATTGGTTTTACGATCAACCAGCTGACCCTCTTCGCGATGGTGCTGTCGATCGGCATCGTGGTCGACGACGCGATCGTGGTGATCGAGAACGTCGAGCGCATCATAACCGAGGAGGGACTGTCGCCCTACGACGCCACGGTCAAGGCGATGGACCAGATCACCGGCGCGGTGGTGGCGATCACGGTCGTGCTGGCCGCGGTTTTCATCCCCTCGGCGCTGCAGGGCGGCGCGGCCGGCGAGATCTACAAGCAGTTCGCGCTGACGATCGCCATCGCGATGGCGTTCTCGGCGTTCCTGGCGCTGGGCTTCACCCCGGCGCTGTGCGCCACGTTCCTCAAGCCCAGCCACCACGCCAACTCGAACTGGGTGTTCCGCACCTTCAACAAGTACTACGACAAGGTCAGCCACACCTACGTCGGGCACATCGGCAGCGCGGTCAAGCACGCCCCGCGCTGGATGGTCCTGTTCGCGGTGCTGGCGATCCTGTGCGGATTCCTGTTCACGCGCATGCCCGGCAGCTTCCTGCCCGAGGAGGACCAGGGTTACGCCATGGCGATCGTGCAGCTGCCGCCGGGCGCCTCGCTGCAGCGCACCCAGCGCGTGTTCGACGACATGCGCGGGCGCCTGCAGGGCATCGATGGCTACCAGAGCATGATGCAGGTCGCCGGCTTCAGCTTCGTCGGCCAGGGCGAGAACGTGGGCATGGCCTTCATCCGGCTCAAGCCGTGGGAGGACCGCGACCTGACCGCGCCCGAGTTCATCCAGCAGGCCAACGGCGCGCTGTTCGGGATCAAGGAAGCCACCATCTTCGTGGTCAACCTGCCCACCGTGCAGGGCCTGGGCCAGTTCGGCGGCTTCGACATGTGGCTGCAGGACCGCACCGGCCAGGGCCAGGCGGCGCTGACCCAGGCGCGCAACATGCTGCTGGGCCAGGCCGGGCAGAACCCGGCGCTGGTGGGCGTCCGTCCCAACAGCCTGGAGGACGCGCCGCAGCTGCAGCTGCATGTCGACCGCGTGCAGGCGCAGTCGATGGGCCTGCAGGTCAGCGACATCTACAACGCCATCAGCCTGATGCTGGCCCCGGTCTACGCCAACGACTTCTTCTACGAAGGCCGGATCAAGCGCGTGAACCTGCGCGCCGACGCCCCGTTCCGCACCGGCGCCGAATCGCTGGACAGCTTCTACACGCCCAGCACCGGCGGCGGCATGATCCCGCTGAGCACGGTGGTGGATTCGGAGTGGATCACCGGGCCGCCGTCGCTGAGCCGCTACCAGGGCTACGCGGCGGTGAACATCGTCGGCTCGCCGGCCCCGGGCCACAGCTCCGGGGAAGCGATGCAGATGATGGAGGACATCGTCCAGAACGACCTGCCGGCCGGCTTCGGCTACGACTGGAGCGGCATGTCCTACCAGGAGATCCTGGCCGGCAACGCCGCCACCTTGCTGCTGGTGCTGTCGATCGTGGTGGTGTTCCTGTGCCTGGCCGCGCTCTACGAGAGCTGGTCGATCCCGGTGGCGGTGCTGCTGGTGGTGCCGCTGGGCATGCTCGGCGCGGTGATGTTCAGCCTGATGCGCGGCCTGCCGAACGACATCTTCTTCAAGATCGGCCTGATCACGATCATTGGCCTCGCCGCCAAGAACGCGATCCTGATCGTGGAGTTCGCGGTGGAGCAGCGGCTGGCCGGCAAGACCCTGCGCGAGGCGACGATCGAGGCCGCGCGCCTGCGCTTCCGCCCCATCCTCATGACCTCCTTCGCGTTCATCATGGGCGTGGTGCCGATGGCGCTGTCCACCGGCGCCGGCGCCAACGCCCGCCATGCGATCGGCACCGGCGTGATCGGCGGCATGATCTTCGCGACGTTCCTGGGCCTGCTGCTGATCCCGGTGTTCTTCATCGTGGTCCGGCGCATGCTCGGCGACAAGCTGGACGAACCGTCGAAGGAATGGCTGGAGAAGCAGGGCAAGGGCGAACCGGCGACGCATTGACCGCCGGATCGTGCAGTCCTGACCTGGAAGGCCCCCGCAGCGATGCCGGGGCCTTCGTTCTTGGATCTCCCCCGCCCGAAGGAAAGGCTCGCGGACCGCGGGAGCAGGATCAGGAGCACGGCGTCCCGTTGACGGGCTCCGGAAGGAGCCGCGGCAGGGCGGGGGTATGGTGCAGGCGGCACAAACGAAAACGCCCCCGCATGCGTCGCACGCGGGGGCGTTGGCCAGCGCGGGCCGCCCCCGTGCAGGGGTCGGCCGGGAGCCGGAAAGCGATGCCGGGGCCTTCGTTTTTGGATCTCCACGCCCGAAGGAAAGGCTCGCGGACCGCGGGAGCAGGATCAGGAGCACGGCGTCCCGTTGACGGGCTCCGGAAGGAGCCGCGGCAGGGCGGGGGTATGGTGCAGGCGGCACAAACGAAAACGCCCCCGCATGCGTCGCACGCGGGGGCGTTGGCCAGCGCGGGCCGCCCCCGTGCAGGGGTCGGCCGGGAGCCGGAAGCGGCCGGTTACTTGATCGCGGCCTGGTAGCGGCGCTCGACTTCGTCCCAGTCGACCACGTTGTAGAACGCGCCGATGTAGTCGGGGCGACGGTTCTGGTACTTCAGGTAGTAGGCGTGCTCCCACACGTCCAGGCCCAGGATCGGGGTGTTGCCCTCGCTGAGCGGGGTGTCCTGGTTGGCGCTGCTCTCGACCACGACCTTCTTGTCCGGGGTCACGCTCAGCCACGCCCAGCCGCTGCCGAAGCGGGTCAGCGCGGCCTTGGTGAAGGCTTCCTTGAACTTCTCGAAGCCGCCCAGGTCCTTGTCGATCGCCTTGGCCACGTCGCCCTTGGGTTCGCCGCCGCCCTTGGGCGACATGACCGTCCAGAACAGGGAATGGTTGGCATGGCCGCCGCCGTTGTTGCGCACCGGTCCCTGCAGGTTCTCCGGCAGCGTCTTGAGCTTCTTCACCAGCTCATCGACCGGCAGGTCGGCGTACTCGGTGCCTTCCAGCGCGGCGTTGACGTTGTTGATGTACGTCTGGTGGTGCTTGGTGTGGTGGATCTTCATCGTCTCCGTATCGATGTGCGGTTCCAGCGCATCGTAGGCATACGGCAACTCGGGGAGGGTATAGGCCACGGTGGTCTCCTTGGATTTCGTGCCCGGCGGTCGCGGGGCGCGGCAGGCCACAGTGTAGGGATGCCGGCGCGCCCAACCAAGATGCGGGGAAGAATGCTGCATCCCGGCGCCGGGGCGATGCGGGCGTGCAGGATGCGACAGGCGCGGTTCTGCCGGCGTGAAGCGCCGCCAACGCGTGCGCCGGCGTTCAAACAGCACGGCAGCGTCGCGCGCATACTGCGGTCCGATTCCTGCTGCCCGTCCATGCACCATGCGCCAGCGAAGCCGCCTGCTGCTGCCCCTGCTCGCCGCCCTCTTCCTGCTGGCGGCGCTGGCCGGCGTCCTGGGGCCGGGCCAGGATCGCGGGTCCACGCCATCCGCCCCGGCGCAGGCAGGCGCGACCACCGCCCTGCCCGCGTTCCTGCCCCCGGAGGCGGCGCCGGTCATCGCGCGGATCCAGCGCGGCGGGCGTTTCGTCCATCGCCAGGACGGCAGCGTGTTCGGCAACCGCGAACGCCGCCTGCCGCTGAAGGAACGCGGCTACTACCGCGAATACACGGTGCCCACGCCCGGCCTGTCGCACCGCGGCGCGCGCCGGATCGTGACCGGCGGCCAACCGCCGCGCGAGTGGTACTACACCGCCGACCACTACGAAAGCTTCCGGCGCTTCCAGCCGCCGGCGGCGGGAACGATGCAATGAGCGAATCCGGATTCGACATCGGCCTGGGCGATCCGTCGCAGGCCGGCGTCTTCGAGGTGGACTCCGCCGACCTGCCCGCGCTGGCCGCCGCCGCCCGCGATGCCGGGCTGCTGGCGCTGCGCATCGACCTGGCCGGTTGCGACGGCAAGCGCGCCTTGCTGCTGCGCCTGGCCACCGTACTGGACCTGCCGGCCGGCCGCGGCGGCAACTGGGACGCGCTGATGGACGCGCTGCGCGACCTGTCCTGGCTGCCGGCCCCCGGCTATGCGCTGCTGTTCGACGGCACCGCGCAGCTGCATGCGGCGCTGCCCCACGAAACCGACGTCCTGCTCGGCATCCTCCAGGAAGCCTCGCAGTGGTGGGCCGAAGCGGACGTGCCGTTCTGGGCGTTCCTGGCCGGCCCGTAGTCGCCTGGCGCCTCAGCCGTCCAGCTCGGCCCAGCGCGCGTAGGCCGCGTCCAGCTCGGCCTGGGCCACGGCCATGCGCTGGGCGTGGGCGGCCACGGCGCCCGGGTCCTGCTGGTAGAAGCCGGCGCTGGACATCGCCGCGGCCAGCGTGGCCAGTTCCGCCTCCAGCGCGTCGATCCGGGCCGGCAACTGCTCCAGCTCGCGCGCGTCCTTGTAGCTGAGCTTGCGCCGGGTGGCCTGGCCGGCGGCTGGCTGCGGGGTGGATGCGGCGACCTCAACGGGAACGGCGGGCTTGCCTCCGGGCCTGGGCGCCGAGGCCTCCGCTGGCGCCGGGCGCTGGCGCAGCCAGTCGGTATAGCCGCCCACGTACTCGCCGACGCGGCCGTCGCCTTCCATCACCAGGGTCGAGGTCACCACGTTGTCGAGGAAGTCGCGGTCGTGGCTGACCAGCAGGAGCGTGCCGGCGTAGTCGGCCAGCAGCTCTTCCAGCAGCTCCAGCGTCTCCACGTCCAGGTCGTTGGTCGGTTCGTCCATCACCAGCAGGTTGGACGGCTGGGCGAACAGGCGCGCCAGCAGCAGCCGGTTGCGCTCGCCGCCGGACAGGCGGGTGATCGGCGCGCGGGCGCGCTCCGGGGTGAACAGGAAGTCCTGCAGGTAGGCGAGCACGTGCTTGCGGCTGCCGCCGAGTTCCACGAAGTCCTGGCCGCCGGCCACGTTCTCCATCGCGTTCCAGTCCTCGCGCAGGGTCGCGCGGTACTGGTCGAAGTACGCCACCTGCAGGTTGGTGCCCGGCCGCACCTCGCCGCCCTGCGGTTGCAGCTCGCCCAGCAGCAGCTTGAGCAGGGTGGTCTTGCCGCTGCCGTTGGGCCCGATCAGGCCGATCCGGTCGCCGCGCAGGATCACGGTGGAGAAATCGCGGACCATCGGCCGGTCGCCGTACGCGAACGAGATGCCGCGCGCCTCGACCACCTTCTTGCCGGAGGACTCGCCCTGCGCCGCTTCCATGCGCACGTTGCCGGCCAGCTCGCGCCGCTGCGAACGCTCCGCGCGCATCGCCTTGAGCCGGCGCACGCGGCCTTCGTCGCGGGTGCGGCGGGCCTTGATGCCCTGCCGGATCCACACCTCCTCCTGTGCCAGCAGCTTGTCGAAGCGCGCGTTCTCCTGCGCCTCGGCGTGCAGGCGCTCCTCGCGCCGGCGCTCGTAGTTGGCCCAGTCGCCCGGCCAGCTGCTGACCTGGCCACGTTCGATCTCGACGATCCGGGTGGCCAGCGCCCGCAGGAAGCGGCGGTCGTGGGTGACGAACACGACGCTGCCGCTCCACTCCTTCAGGAACGATTCCAGCCAGTCGATCGCCTCGATGTCCAGGTGGTTGGTCGGCTCGTCCAGCAGCAGCACGTCCGGCGCCGAGACCAGTGATCGCGCCAGTAGCACCCGGCGCTTCATGCCGCCGGACAGGCGCGCGAACACCGCCTCGCCGTCCAGTTCGAGGCGGCTGAGCACCTCGCCCACCCGCCGGTCGAGCGCCCAGCCATCGGCCGCGTCGATCTTCGCCTGCACCCGCGACAGGGCGGCGGCATCGAACTCCACCGCGTGGCTGAGATGGTGGAACTCGGCCAGCCACGCGCCCAGGTCACCCAGTCCGCCGGCGACCACGTCGAAGATGCTGCCTTCGGTACCGCCGGGCACCTCCTGCTCCAGGCGCGCGACGCGCACGCCGGCCTGCACGCGGACCTGGCCGTCGTCGGGTTGCAGCTCGCCGGCCAGCAGCTTGAGCAGGGTCGACTTGCCGGCGCCGTTGCGGCCGATCAGGGCGATGCGCTCGCCGGGCTCGATCGACAGGTCGGCGTGTTCCAGCAGCAAGGGGCCGCCGACGCTGTAGTCGACGTTCTGGAGGGTGATCAGGGGCATGTGCGCATTGTACCGGCGTGCACCCGTCGGCCGGACCGGGAGCTTTCACCGCTGGCCGGCGCGACCTGCGAAAATGGCGCATGACCGACTTCGCCTCGCTGCCCCTTTCCCCTGCCCTGCGCCCCGGCCTCGACGCGCTGGGCTACACGACCGCCACCCCGATCCAGGCCGCCTCGCTGCCGCCGATCCTGGACGGCCGCGACCTCATCGCGCAGGCTCCCACCGGCAGCGGCAAGACGGCCGCCTTCGGCCTGGGCCTGCTGCAGCGGCTGGATCCCTCCGTGTCGCGCGCGCAGGCGCTGGTGCTGTGCCCGACCCGTGAACTTGCCGACCAGGTCGGCAAGCAGCTGCGCAAGCTGGCCACCGGCATCCCCAACCTCAAGCTGAGCATCCTCACCGGCGGCGTGGCGCTGGAACCGCAGGTCGCCTCGCTGCAGGCGCACGACCCGCAGGTGGTGGTCGGCACGCCGGGCCGGATCCAGGAACTTGCCCGTAAACGGGTACTCCACCTGGGCGGCGTGCGCACGCTGGTGCTTGACGAGGCCGACCGCATGCTTGACATGGGCTTCGAAGAACCCGTTCGCGAGATCGCCGGCCGTTGCGACAGGCACCGCCAGACCCTGCTGTTCTCGGCGACCTTCCCGGACCCGATCCGCGAGCTGGCCCGGCAGCTCCTGCGCGAGCCGGTGGAAGTGGCGCACGAAGGCGCCGAAAGCGCGCCGGCGATCGAGCAGCGCTTCTTCGACGTCGAACCGGCCTACCGGCAGAAGGCGGTGGCCGGCCTGCTGCTGCGCTATCGGCCCGAATCGGCGGTGGTGTTCTGCAATACCCGCAAGGACGTCGACGAAGTGGCCGGCTCGCTGCGCCAGTTCGGTTTCTCCGCGCTGGCCCTGCACGGCGACATGGAACAGCGCGACCGCGACGAGGTGCTGCTGCAGCTGGCCAACCGCAGCTGCAATGTCCTGGTCGCCAGCGACGTGGCTGCGCGTGGCATCGACGTGGAAGACCTGGCCGCGGTGGTGAACTACGAGCTGCCCACCGACGTCGATGCCTATCGACACCGCATCGGACGCACCGGCCGCGCCGGCCGCAAGGGGCTGGCCTTGAGCCTGGTGGCGCCGCGCGAGAACGCGCGCGCGGAGATGGTCGCCGCCGCGCAGGACGCGCCGCCGCCGCGCGAGGCCTCGCCCCTGGCCACCGGTCGCCCGGCGCAACCGGTGCAGGCGCCGATGACGACGCTGCGCATCGACGGCGGCAAGACCGACAAGCTGCGCGCCGGCGACATCCTTGGCGCGCTCACCGGCGAGGCGGGACTGCCGGCCAAGGCGATCGGCAAGATCGCCATACACGCCACCCGTTCCTACGTGGCCATCGCCCGCGAACAGGCGCCGCGGGCGCTGAAGCAGCTGGAAGCGGGCAAGATCAAGGGTCGCCGCTTCCGCGTGCGACCGCTCTGAGCGACCGGCGGCCCGCCTTCGGTGCCAGGCCGCCGATCCTTCCGCTCAGAACCCCGCGGTGAACTCCACGCCCCACACCCGCGGCGGCGTCAGCCGCGCGCCGACCGTGCCCAGCACGGTCTTGCCGTAGGTGCCCAGGCCGCTCACGTACTGGTTGTCGAGCAGGTTCTCGCCGTACACGGCCACCCTCACCGGATCGGCGGCGAACATCGCCGCGGTCGGCGCCGCCATCGGTTTCCACGATCCCCGCGAGTTCCGCCGCGCCTTCAAGCGCTGGACCGGGATGGCGCCGCGCGCGGCACGGCCACGGCACTGAGCCTCGCGCGCCGTTTTACGGGTCGTCCGGCTCAGCGCAACAGCAACGCGTGCAGCGGGATGGCGCCGGGCCAGCGCTCGCGACCGCGCAACTCCGCCAGCTCGATCAGCACCGCCGCGCCGACCAGCTGCGCGCCCTGCCGCTGCAGCAACCGGGCAGCGGCAGCCAGGGTGCCGCCGGTTGCCAGCACGTCATCGACCAGCAGCACGCGCGTCCCGGCCGGCAGGCACCCGGCCTGCAGCTGCAGGCGGTCGCTCCCGTATTCCAGCGCGTAGGCTTCCTCGAGCAGGCGGCCGGGCAGCTTGCCGGGCTTGCGCAACGGAACGAAGCCGGCGCCCAGTTCGCGTGCCAGCGCCGCGCCGAGGATGAAGCCGCGCGACTCGGCGCCGGCGACCGCCTCGATGCCGGCCTCGCGCCACGGCGCAGCCAGCGCGGCCAGCATGGCGGCGAAGGCATGCGCATCGGCCAGCAGCGGCATGATGTCCCTGAACAGCACGCCCGGCGTCGGGAAGTCGGGCACGTCGACTATCCGCGACGCCCAGTCGGACGCCAGGGTGGGATCGTCCATCGGTCCGGTCCGTGTCTGCGTGGGCGCCAATGCTAGCGCAGCGACCGCCGAGCCGGCGGAAGCGGGGCCTCCTGGCCGGTCCGCGGCCGGCCCTGCCACCGCGCGCTCAGGAGCTGCACGACAGCATCGAGCAGCCGGCGCGGTCGCGCGCCCACTCCGGACGCCGGCGGGCATGGGACTCGCGACCGGGCTGCTCCTCGTAGGGGCGGCGCATCACCTCAAGCAGCTCGCTCACGCCGTCCGGATCACCCTGGGCGGCGCGGTCGATCGCTTCCTGCACCAGCCAGTTGCGCGGCACGTAGCAGGGGTTGGCCAGGCGCATGCGTTCGCGGCGCGCAACGGCATCCAGCGGATCGTCCGCCAGCCGCGCCAGCCGCCTGGCCAGCCAGTCGCGCAGCGGCGCTTCCACCGCCGCGCGCGCGGCGGGCTCGTAGAAGGCCTCGCCGAAGCGCGACGGATCCACGGCGGCGTCCGCGGCGGTGTCGGCGTCGGCCAGCCGACGGAAGAACAGGGTCATGTCCAGCTGGCCCTCGTGCAGCAACGCCTGCAGCTCGGCGAACAGGCGCAGGTCCTGGTCCGTGCACTGCGCCAGGCCGAGCTTGCGCGCGACCATGTCGCGCTGCGCCCGGTCCCAGGCCTGGCCGAAACGCGCCAACCCCGCCTCCAGCGGCGCGACATCGGCGAACAGGGGCGCCAGCGCCTGCGCCAGCCGGGTCAGGTTCCAGTAGGCCACTTGCGGCTGGGTGCCGAAGCGGTAGCGACGACCCTGTGCGTCGGTGGTGTTCGGCGTCCAGTCGGGATCGTAGTCCTCGACCCAGCCGTACGGTCCGTAGTCGATGGTCAGGCCGAGGATCGACATGTTGTCGGTGTTCATCACCCCGTGGACGAAGCCGACCCGCATCCATCCGGCGACCATCCAGGCGGTGCGCTCGCACACCTGGGCGAACCACTCCGCGTCGCCGGCGGCGCCCTGCCCGGCCAGCTCCGGGAAATGGTGGCGCAGGGTGTAGTCGGCGAGCCCGCGCAGCAACGCGGTGTCGCCGCGCGAGGCCGGCAACTGCCAGCTGCCGAAGCGCAGGAAGGTCGGCGCCATCCGGCATACCACCGCGCCCGGCTCGGCCTGCGGATGGCCGTCGTAGAACATGTCGCGCACCACCGGCTCGCCGGTACCCACCAGCGACAGCGCACGCGTGGTCGGTACGCCGAGGTGGTGCATCGCCTCGCTGCAGAGGAACTCGCGGATCGAGGAACGCAGCACGGCGCGCCCGTCGGCGAAGCGCGAGTACGGCGTCTTCCCGGCGCCCTTGAGCTGCATTTCCCAGCGCCCGCCGCCCGGGCCCAGCGCCTCGCCGAGCGAGATCGCGCGGCCGTCGCCGAGCTGGCCGGCCCAGCTGCCGAACTGGTGTCCGCCATAGTTGGCCGCCCACGGCTGCATGCCCGGCAGCAAGGCATTGCCGGCGAACACCCGGGCGAACTCCGGCGCATCGAATGCGGCGGTATCGAGCCCCACCAGCGCGGCCGCCTCGGCCGAACCGGCCAGCAGCCGGGGCGCCGCCACCGGGGTCGGCGCGACCGCCGACCAGGCGGCCCCTTCCACCTGGCGCACGCGCGGGCCGGCTTCCGGGTCGCCCGGCAGCTCGCGCAGGAACGCATTGTCGAATTCGATGTGCATGCAACCGAGATGGGGACGGATTCCGCCTTTTGTAGGAGCCGATTCATCGGCGACCCGACGCCGTCGGCACAGGCGACTTCCTCGTGTCCGCGATGCCCGTGTCGCCGATGAATCGGCTCCTACATCGCGTCAACCACCCGCCAGCGCGAACCGCCCGCCCTGCGCCAGCGCCCGCTGGTAGGCCGGCCGGGCATGGATCCGTTGCAGGAAGCCGGCCAGTTGCGGATGCGCCGCCAACCCGTGGCGTGCCGCCGCCGCCTCCACCGGAAAGCTCATCTGGATGTCGGCCGCGGTGAAGCGCTCGCCGCCGAACCAGCCGCCCGACCGCGCCAGCGAGGATTCCATCCAGTCCAGGTGGAGTTTCACCTGCGGGCCGACGAAGCCGGCCATGGCCTTGCCGATGATGCTGCGGGCGACGGGACGCGCGAAGAACGGCATGCGTGCGTCGCGGATGCGGGCCAGGACCAGGGTCAGCAGCAGCGGCGGCATCGCCGAGCCCTCGGCGTAGTGCATCCAGTAGCGGTACTGGAGCCGCTCGGGCGAATCCACCGGCAGCGGCGTCGGCGAAAGCGCGTGGCCGGTGTCGTAGCGCTCCACCAGGTACTCGAGGATCGCGCCGGACTCGGCCAGCGTATGACCGTCGTCGACCAGCACCGGCGACTTGCCCAGCGGATGGATCGCGCGCAGCGACGGCGGCGCCAGCAGGGTCTTGGGGTCGCGCGCGTAGCGCACCAGCTGGTACGGCAGCGCCAGCTCCTCGAGCAGCCAGAGTACGCGCTGCGAGCGCGAGCTCTCCAGGTGGTGGACGGTGATCATCGCGATGGGCGGTCCGTGGGGCGGGACCGTCATCCTCGCATTTCGCCGGCGCCATGACGAAAAACGCCGGAGGCTCGCGCCCCCGGCGTTTCGTGGTGACCTGCCTTGCGGCGGGTCGGCGCTATTACAGCGCCTGCACCTGGTCGGCCTGCAGGCCCTTCTGGCCCTGCACGACGATGAAGGAGACCTTCTGGCCTTCCTGCAGCGACTTGAAGCCATTGCCCTGGATCGAGCGGAAGTGCACGAACAGGTCGGCGCCGCTCTCCGGGGTGATGAAGCCGAAGCCCTTGGCGTCGTTGAACCACTTCACGGTACCGGTCTGACGATCGGACATTTTGCTAACTCCTCAACTTGGATATGGAAAACCGGCCACGGAACCCCCGGGTCGGTACTGGGTTGCAGGTGTTAGGCAAAGCGGAACGATGTAGCGATCGTCAGATCGGTCCATCAGGCCACGAACCACGGTGACCAAAGCAAACACAGTGCGCGCACGATACCCTGATTTTTCCTGAATAGCGAGTCCGGCGGAGGTCCCTATTCAGGCGGGCGCCTGCAGGCCCCAGGCCTGCGCCGCGATGCGGTAGGACTCCTGGCGCGCCTGCGGGTCATGGATGTTGGCCACTACCATCAGCTCATCCGGCCGGTGGCGCGCGGCGAAGGCCGCCAGCCCCTTGGCCACCGTCTCCGGCCCGCCGACCACGCTGCACGCCAGCGCGCGCTCCACCCCGGCCTTCTCCTCGGGCGTCCAGTAGGCCTCGATGTCGTCGATCGGCGCCGGAATCAGCCCGGCGCGGCCGCGGCGCAGGTTGACGAAGGCCTGCTGGGCGGTGGTGAACAGCCGGCGGGCCTCGGCGTCGGTCGCCGCGGCGACCACGTTCACGGCCAGCATGGCGTAGGGCTGGCGCTGGCGTGCGGAGGGACGGAAGTCGCGGTGGTAGAGCATGAGCGCCTGGTCCATGGCGTCGGGCGCGAAGTGCGAGGCGAAGGCGAACGGCAGGCCCATCGCGGCGGCCAGCTGCGCGCCGAACAGGCTCGAGCCCAGGATCCACACCGGCACCTCGAGGCCCGCCCCCGGCACCGCGCGCACCGCCTGCCCCGGCTCGACCGGCTCGAAGTAGCCGAGCAGCTCCCGCACGTCCTGCGGGAAAGCGTCGGCGCCCTCGAAATAGCGGCGCAACGCACGCGCGGTGGCCTGGTCGGTGCCGGGCGCCCGCCCCACCCCCAGGTCGATCCGCCCCGGATGCAGTGCGGCCAGGGTGCCGAACTGCTCGGCGACCTGCAGCGGCGAGTGGTTAGGCAGCATGATCCCGCCGGCGCCGACCCGGATCGTGCGCGTGCCGGCGGCGACGTGGGCGATCAGCACCGCGGTGGCGGCGCTGGCGATGCCCGGCATGTTGTGGTGCTCGGCCAGCCAGAAGCGCCGGTAACCCAGCGCCTCCACGTGCCGGGCCAGGGCCAGGCTGTCGCGCAGCGCGGCGGCCACGTCGCTGCCCTCGCACACCGGCGCCAGGTCCAGGACCGACAGGGGAATGGAGGGCGCCACGGTTCGGCCGGCGCTACTGCGGGGCCGCCTCGCGCGCCTGCAGCGCCGGCAGGTCGCCGCGCGGCGGCGCCGGTGCCAGCGTGGCGACGCCGTGGCCGCGCTCGGCCAGGTATTCGAGCCACTTGCCGAGGAAGGTGTTCATGCGCAACCGGTGGCCGACCAGCTCGGCCGGCGGTGGGTACAGGCCGATCACGTCCTGCCAGCGGCGCCCGACATAGCAATGCGTGGTCTCCACCTGCCGCGCATCGGCGTACAGGCGCAGGTAGGCCGAAGGATCGGGCTCGCCGGTGAGCGGGTCGCGCAGATCGTAGGTCAGGCGCAGTTCCAGGGTGTACGGGTGGCGCTCCAGTACATCCAGGCGCACGTCCAGGCCATCGCCGACCCGCGACAGGTAGCTGCCCTCGCCCAGCCGCGCCGGCGCGAACAGCCGTTGCAGGCGCGCATGGTTTTCCGCGTACAGGCCCATCAGCCAGCCGAACCGGCTCAATCGTGGGATGCGCGCGCCAATGGGGGTGACCTGCTGCATGCGACCGATGCTACACGCTGCGATGCGAACGCGGCAGCATTGACCGCGGCCCGTGCCGGGCCTACCTTGGGGAGGCCGGCGCGGCCCGGCGCTCAGTACATCTCCCGCTGCAACCCCAGTGTCGACAGGACCTTGCTCGAGATCTCCTCGATCGAGGTATGGGTCGTGCTCAGCGTGGGAATGCGCTCGAGGCTGAACATCGCCTCGGCGGCCTGCACCTCGCGCCGGCAGGTTTCGAGCTTCGCGTAGCGCGAGTCCGGCCGCCGCTCCTGGCGGATCTGCTGCAGCCGCTCCGGATCGATGGTCAGGCCGAACAGCTTGCGCCGCCACTGCTTCAGCCGCGGGGGCAGGCGATCGCTTTCAAGGTCGCCGTCGGTCAACGGGTAGTTCGCCGCCTTGACCCCGTAGTGAAGCGCCAGGTAGACGCAGGTGGGCGTCTTGCCGGCGCGCGACACGCCGACCAGGATCACGTCGGCCTCCTCGTAGTCGAAGGCCATGCCGTCGTCGTGGGTCAGCGAATAGTTCATCGCGTTGATGCGCCGGTGGTAGGTCTCGAAGTCGACCATGCCATGCGCCTGGCCCACGCGCGCCTGCCGCGGCTGCTCGAGCTCGCGTTCGAGCGGCTCGATGAAGGGCGCGAACACGTCCAGCATCAACGCACCGCTCTCGGCCAGGATCATGCTCAGCTGCACGTCGACGCAGGAGTTGACCACGATGGGCCGCACGCCGTGCTTGACGCCGGCGGCATGGATGCGGTCGCGCGCCTCGCGCGCCTTGTCAGGATCGTCGACGAAGGACAGGCGGTCGGTCAGGAACTGCATGCCACTGAACTGGGTGAGCAGGCTGTGGCCGATGGTCTCGGCGGTGATACCGGTACCATCGGACACGTAGAACACCGGGCGGCTGCTGGTCATGGAATCGTTTTCTCCGTCTCACACCAAAACGGCCGCATTTACAAGATTGATATGCCCCGATGCTGGGGCGCATCATAACGGTTCCACATATCTCGGGACGGCGGCCACTGCCCGGCCGGGCGGTGGCTCCATGGAGCCTCGCACTTGAACCAGAACATCCTGTGGTTGCACGAGCTGCGCCTGGCCGACCTGGCCCGCGTCGGCGGCAAGAATTCCTCGCTCGGCGAAATGATCGGCCACCTGGCCAACCTGGGCGTGTCGGTCCCTGGCGGCTTTGCCACCACTTCGGAGGCGTTCAAGGCCTTCATCGCCCACAACGACCTACACCAGCGCATCTACGACCGGCTGGCGACGCTGGACGTGGAAGACGTGCCGGCGCTGACCGCCGCGGGCAAGGAAATCCGCGGCTGGGTGATCGACGCCCCGCTGCAGCCGGAACTGGACCGCGACATCCGTAGCGCCTACGCCAAGCTTTCGGCCGACAACGGCGGCAGCGACGTCGCGGTCGCGGTGCGCTCCTCGGCCACCGCCGAGGACCTGCCCGACGCGTCCTTCGCCGGCCAGCAGGAGACCTTCCTCAATGTCACCGGCGCCGACGACGTCGTGCACAAGGTCAAGGAAGTGTTCGCCTCGCTGTACAACGACCGCGCCATCGCCTATCGCGTGCACCACGGCTTCAAGCACGAGGACGTGTTCCTCTCGGCCGGCGTGCAGCTGATGGTGCGTTCGGACGTCGGCGCCTCCGGCGTGCTGTTCACCCTCGACACCGAGTCCGGCTTCCGCGACGTGGTTTTCGTCACCGCCAGCTACGGCCTGGGCGAGATGGTCGTGCAGGGCGCGGTCAATCCCGACGAGTTCTACGTCTACAAGCCCACCCTGCAGCAGGGCAAGCCGGCGATCCTGCGTCGCGCGCTCGGCAGCAAGGCGATCCGCATGGTCTATTCGGACGCCCCCGGCGAGCGCGTGCGCACCGAGGAGACCCCGGCGGAGCTGCGTTCGAAATTCTCGCTGTCCGACGAGGACGTGCAGGAGCTTTCGAAGCAGGCGCTGGTCATCGAGCAGCATTACGGCCGGCCGATGGACGTGGAATGGGCCAAGGACGGGGTCAGCGGCAAGCTGTTCATCGTGCAGGCGCGCCCTGAAACGGTGAAGTCGCGCGCCAAGGCCACCCAGATCGAACGCTACGCGCTCTCGCAGCGCGGCGAGGTGGTCGCCGAGGGCCGCGCCATCGGCCAGAAGATCGGCAGCGGCGTGGCCCGCGTGGTCCGCTCGCTGGACGACATGAACCGCGTGCAGCCCGGCGACGTGCTCGTCGCCGACATGACCGACCCGGACTGGGAACCGGTGATGAAGCGCGCCAGCGCGATCGTCACCAACCGCGGCGGGCGCACCTGCCACGCGGCGATCATCGCCCGCGAGCTCGGCGTGCCCGCCGTGGTCGGCACCGGCAACGCACTGGAGAAGATCGCCGACGGCCAGGAAGTGACGGTCAGCTGCGCCGAGGGCGATACCGGCTTCATCTATGCCGGCGCCCTGCCCTTCGAGCGCACCACCACGGACCTGGGCAACATGCCGCCGGCGCCGCTGAAGATCATGATGAACGTCGCCAACCCGGAGCGCGCGTTCGACTTCGGCCAGCTGCCCAATGCCGGCATCGGCCTGGCGCGACTGGAGATGATCATCGCCAGCCACATCGGCGTGCATCCCAAGGCGCTGCTCGAGTACGGCAAGCAGGACGCCGAGACGAAGAAGAAGATCGACGCCAGGATCGCCGGCTACTCCGACCCGGTCGGCTTCTACGTCGATCGCCTGGCCGAAGGCATCGCCACGCTGACGGCCTCGGTCGCACCGCATCCGGTGATCGTGCGCCTGTCGGACTTCAAGTCCAACGAGTACGCCAACCTGATCGGCGGCCACCGCTACGAGCCGGAGGAAGAGAATCCGATGATCGGCTTCCGCGGCGCCAGCCGCTACGTCGATCCGTCGTTCGCCGACGCCTTCGCGCTGGAATGCAAGGCCGTGCTCAAGGTCCGCAACGACATGGGCCTGGACAACCTGTGGGTGATGATCCCGTTCGTGCGCACCCTGGAGGAAGGCCGCAAGGTCATCGAGGTGCTCGCCGCCAACGGCCTGCGCCAGGGCGAGCGCGGCCTGAAGATCATCATGATGTGCGAAGTCCCGTCCAACGCGCTGCTGGCCGACGAGTTCCTGGAGATCTTCGACGGCTTCTCGATCGGCTCCAACGACCTCACCCAGCTGACCCTGGGCCTGGACCGCGACTCGGCGATCGTCGCCAACCTGTTCGACGAGCGCAATCCGGCGGTGAAGAAGATGCTGTCGATGGCGATCAAGGCCGCGCGCGCCAAGGGCAAGTACGTGGGCATCTGCGGCCAGGGCCCGTCCGACCACCCCGACCTGGCCGAATGGCTGATGGCCGAAGGGATCGAATCGGTGTCGCTCAACCCGGACACGGTGGTCGACACCTGGCTGCGCCTGGCCCGGGCCAAGGCCGGCTGACGCGATCCGTACTGCCGGATGCAGGAAGGCCCACCGATCGGTGGGCCTTCTTCGTTGGGGAGCTTTCCTGCCGCCGAATCCCTTCCTGGCCTTCCGTCACCTGGCCCGGATCGCCGCAGGGAGCGGTCAGTCGGTCGCCAGCTTCGCCAGGTGCCGGCGGTAGTGGCGCAGCTCCTCGATGGAGTCGTGGACGTCGCTCAGCGCGGTATGTGCGGCCTGCTTGCGCACGCCGGCCAGCACGTCGGGGGCCCAGCGCCGGGCCAGTTCCTTAAGCGTGCTCACGTCCAGGTTGCGGTAGTGGAAATACTGTTCCAGCCGCGGCATCAGCCGGTGCAGGAAGCGGCGGTCCTGGCAGATCGAGTTGCCGCACATCGGCGAGGCCTTGGCCGGCACCCACTCGTTGAGGAACGTGACGGTACGCGCCTCGGCCTGGGCCAGGCTCACCTCGCTGTCGAGCACGCGCTGCCACAGGCCGGACTTGCGATGCTGGTTGCGGTTCCACTCGTCCATCGCCTCCAGCGCCGCCGCCGGATGGCCGATCGCCAGCTCCGGGCCCTCGGCCAGCACGCGCAGTTGCGAGTCGGTGACGACCGTGGCGATCTCCAGGATCGAATCGTTGCCGGTATCCAGCCCGGTCATCTCCAGGTCGATCCAGATCAGGCGATCCTGTGCTGCTGCAATGGCCATGCGTCCTCGCTTCGCGGTACTGCGCGCTTGCCAGCCGCGCGCGGACTGGCATGATAACGCAGCCCCCCGGAACCGCCCGCCCATGGACTCCTCCAACACCCATGCCGTGCTGGCCGCGATGCTGGCGCCGGCTTTCTTCCTCACCGCCACCGCCTCGCTGCTGCTGTCGGCCAACAACCGCCTGGCGCGCATCATCGACCGGGCCCGCACCCTGCTGCGCGAACTGGCCGACGTCGACGACGCCGGCGAGCGCGCGCTGTACGAACGGCGCATCGCCCTGCAGCGCCGACGCAGCCTGAACATCCTGCGCGCCGGCCAGCTGCTGTACGTGGCGATCAGTTGCTTCGTCGGCACCAGCCTGGCGGTCTCGGTCGATACCTTCACCGGGCACCGGCTGGGATCGCTGCCGATCCTGCTCGCCTCGGCCGGCGTGCTGTCGATGTTCGCCGCCAGCCTGCTCCTGGCGCGCGAATCGACCCTGGCGGTGACCGCGATCAACGAAGAGATGGACCACCGCCCCGGCAAGCGCAAGCCCGGCTGAGGCCGCACGTCGTTGCGCATGCACGCGTAGAGCGGGGCTTGCCCCGCTGCCCACGTGCCAGGACCGCCTCGCAACGGGCAGCGGGGCAAGCCCCGCTCTACCAGCCACGGCCCGGCGATGGCAGATCCGGTCCCGATGACGCCGGCGCGCTTGCGACGACGGCGCGACTCAGAGCAACGGCCGGCCGCGCTTGGCCCGGAAATAGTTGCTCAGCCGGCGTCCGGCCTCCTCTCCGAGCACGCCACCCGACACCTGCACGCGATGGTTGTGCCGCGGATCGGCCAGCATGTCGAACACGCTGCCGCAGGCGCCGGTCTTGGGATCGGCCGCGCCGTACACCACGCGGGCCACCCGCGCATGGACCAGGGCCATCGCACACATCGCGCACGGTTCCAGGGTCACGTACAGGGTGCTGCCGACCAGGCGGTGGTTGCCCAGCGCCCGCCCTGCCTCGCGCATGGCCACGATCTCTGCGTGCGCGCTGGGATCGTGGTCGAGGATATTGCGGTTCCAGCCTTCCCCGAGCAGCCGTCCATCGGCACCGACCAGCACCGCGCCGACCGGGATCTCGTCGTACTCGCCCTGGGCGCGCTCGGCCAGGGCGAAGGCGTGGCGCATCCAGCGCTCGTCGAGCGTGGCCTGGTCGTCCTGGCTCATGCCCCCCATCCGCGCCCTCTCACCAGCGCTGGTGCACGTGGGGGCGGATGTCCTGGTCGTAGACCTGCGCCACGGCGTCCAGGGTCGCCTGCGACAGCGCGGGAAGCGTGGCCGCGGCGATATTCCCCAGCGCCTGGGCGGCCGTGCGCGCGCCGGGAATGACCACGGTCACTGCCTCGTCCATCAGGATCCAGCGCAGGGCGAGCTGGGCCATCGTCGCGCCTTCCGGCACCAGGGGACGCAGCTTCTCCACCGCCGCCAGGCCGACCTCGTAAGGCACGCCGGAGAACGTTTCGCCGACGTCGAACACTTCGCCGTGCCGGTTGAACTGGCGATGGTCGCTGTCCTCGAAACGGGTATCGCGGCCGAACTTGCCGCTGAGCATGCCGCTGGCCAGCGGCACGCGGGCGATCACCGCCACGTTGCGGCGCTGCGCCTGGCGGAAGAACAGCTCGGCCGGACGCAGGCGGAACATGTTGTAGATGATCTGGACGCTGGCCACGCCGGGGTACTCGATGGCCTTCAGGCCTTCCTCGACGCGCTCGACGCTGACGCCGTAGTGGCGCAGCTTGCCGCGCTCGACCAGGCGCTCCATCCGCTCGAACACCTCGGGGTGGTAGTAGGCGTCGGTCGGCGGGCAATGCAGCTGGACCAGGTCCAGCACATCGAAGTCCAGGTTGCGCAAGCTGCGATCGATCCAGGCTTCGAGATTCTGCGCGCTGTAGCCGGCCACGGTCTGCTCCGGCAGCCGGCGACCGGCCTTGGTGGCCACGAACGGGCGCGCGCCGCCCCGCTCCTTGAGCACGCGCGCGATCAGCTGCTCGGAATGTCCGTCGCCGTAAACGTCCGCGGTGTCGATGAAGTCCAGACCGGCGTCGAGCGCGGCATGCAGCGCGGCCACCGATTCGGAATCGTCGACTTTGCCCCACGCCGCGCCGATCGCCCAGGCGCCGAAGCCGATCGGGGCCACGCTGCGGCCGGTGCGGCCGAAAGGTCTGTTGCGCATGTCAGGCTCCTGTCGCTTCTTCTACCGGCCGTGGTCCCGGACCGGGCTCGCCGCCGCGGTCACTCCCACTCGATCGTGGCCGGCGGCTTGCCGCTGATGTCGTAGACCACGCGCGACACCCCGCGCAGCTCGTTGATGATGCGGTTGGACACCCGGCCGAGGAACTCGTACGGCAGGTGCGCCCAGTGCGCGGTCATGAAATCGATGGTTTCCACCGCCCGCAGCGCGATCACCCACTCGTAGGCGCGCGCGTCGCCGACCACGCCCACCGACTTGACCGGCAGGAACACGGCGAAGGCCTGGCTGGTCTTGTCGTACAGGTCCCAGGCGCGCAGCTCCTCGATGAAGATCGCATCGGCCCGGGCCAGCAGCTCGGCGTACTCGGGCTTGACCTCGCCCAGGATGCGCACGCCCAGGCCGGGGCCCGGGAACGGATGGCGGTAGACCATCTCGCGCGGCAGGCCCAGCTCCACGCCCAGGCGGCGCACCTCGTCCTTGAACAGTTCGCGCAGCGGCTCGACCAGGCCCAGCTTCATGTGCTCGGGAAGGCCGCCGACGTTGTGGTGGCTCTTGATGACGTGGGCCTTGCCGGTCTTGCTGCCGGCCGACTCGATCACGTCGGGGTAAATGGTGCCCTGGGCCAGCCAGCGGGCGTTCTTCAGCTTGCCCGACTCTTCCTCGAAGATCTCCACGAACAGGTTGCCGATGATCTTGCGCTTGGCTTCCGGGTCGGCGATGCCTTCCAGCGCCTTGAAGTAGCGCTCGTGCGCGTCGACGCGCACGACCTTCACGCCCATGCCGCCCTTGTCGGCTTCGGCGGCGAACATCGCCATCACCTGGTCGCCTTCCTTCCAGCGCAGCAGGCCGGTGTCGACGAACACGCAGGTCAGCTGGTCGCCGATGGCCTTGTGCAACAGTGCGGCCACCACCGAAGAGTCCACGCCGCCGGACAGGCCGAGGACCACCTCGTCGGTGCCCACCTGCTCGCGCACGCGCGCGACCTGGTCCTCGATGATGTGGGCCGCCGTCCACAGGATCTGGCAGCCGCAGATATCGACCACGAAGCGCCGCAGCAGCGCCTGGCCCTGCTTGGTATGGGTCACTTCGGGATGGAACTGCACGCCGTACCAGCGGCGCGCGTCGTCGGCGAAGGCCGCGACCGGGATCCGGTCGGTCTTCGCGGTGACGGTGAAGCCCGGCGGGGCGATGGAGACGTGGTCACCATGGCTCATCCACACGTCCAGGCGCGGCGGCGAGCCGGGGTGGTCCTTGAGCCCCTCGAACAGGCGGTCGGCGGCCACCAGAGAGACCTCGGCGTGGCCGAATTCGCGCTGGTCGGCGGCCTCGGTGTCGCCGCCGAGCTGCTTGGCCATGGTCTGCATGCCGTAGCAGATGCCCAGGATCGGCAGGCCGCTGTCGAACACCTGCTGCGGCGCGCGCGGCGAGCCGTCGACGGTGGTCGACTCCGGGCCACCCGACAGGATGATGCCCCTGGGCGCGAATGCGGCGATCTCGGCCGGGTCATGGTCCCAGGCCCAGATTTCGCAGTAGACGCCGAGCTCGCGGATGCGACGGGCGATCAGCTGGGTGTACTGCGCGCCGAAGTCGAGGATGAGGATCTTGTCGCTGTGGATGTCGGTCATCGGCGGGCGGCGCGGCTCTTGGTTGATGTGGGTTGTCGCCGCCATCCGTGGCGGACCGGTCGGGGGTGGCTGCCCGGCCCGGCCCTTGCGGGCCGGGCGTTCGCGGACGCGCGGGGCAGTGCCTCGCAAGCGCGTCCGTTCACCCCATGCGGTAGTTCGGCGGTTCCTTGGTGATCTGCACGTCGTGGACGTGGCTCTCGCGCTGGCCGGCGCCGGTGATCACCACGAACTTGGGCTTGCTGCGCATCTCCTCGATGGTCGCGCAGCCGACATAGCCCATCGTCGCGCGCAGGCCACCAATCAGCTGGTGGATCACGCCCGACAGCGGGCCGCGGACCGGGACGCGGCCCTCGATGCCTTCCGGCACCAGCTTGTCGGCGTCGGAGGCGTCCTGGAAGTAGCGGTCCTTGGAGCCCTTCTCCATCGCGCCCAGCGAGCCCATGCCGCGGTAGCTCTTGTAGCTGCGGCCCTGGAACAGCTCGATCTCGCCCGGCGATTCCTCGGTGCCGGCGAACAGGCCGCCGATCATCACGGTCGAGGCACCGGCGGCGATCGCCTTGCCGATGTCGCCGGAGTAGCGGATGCCGCCGTCGGCGATCAGCGGGATGCGGTCCTGCAGCGCCTCGGCCACCAGGTCGACCGCGGTGATCTGCGGCACGCCCACGCCGGCGACCACGCGCGTGGTGCAGATCGAACCCGGGCCGACGCCGACCTTCACCGCGTCGGCGCCAGCGTCGTAGAGGGCCAGCGCCGCTTCGCCGGTGACGATGTTGCCGCCGATCACCTGCACCTGCGGGAAGTTCTTCTTGACCCAGGCCACGCGGTCGACCACCGCCTGCGAATGGCCGTGCGCGGTGTCGACCACGATCACGTCCACGCCGGCGGCCACCAGCGCCTCCACGCGCTGCTCGGTGTCGCCGCCCACGCCTACCGCGGCGCCGACCAGCAGGCGCGAGGACGAGTCCTTGGCGGCGTTCGGGTTGTCGGTCTTCTTCTGGATGTCCTTGACCGTGATCAGGCCGCGCAGGGCGTAGTCGTCGTTGACGACCAGCACCTTCTCGATCCGGTGCTTGTGCAGGAGCTTGAGCACTTCGCCGTCTTCGGCGCCCTCCTTCACCGTGACCAGGCGGTCCTTCTTGGTCATGATGTGGCGGACCGGGTCGTCCAGCTCGGTCTCGAAGCGCATGTCGCGGCGGGTCACGATGCCGGTCAGCTGGCCCGATTCGTCGACCACCGGCACGCCGGAGATGTTGCGCGCGCGGGTCAGCGCCAGCACTTCGCGGATGGTGGTCTCGGGCTTGACCGTGATCGGGTCGCGGATCACGCCGGATTCGAACTTCTTGACCTTCGCCACCTCGGCGGCCTGCTGCTCGGCGGTCATGTTCTTGTGCAGGATGCCGATGCCGCCCAGCTGGGCCATGGCCACGGCCAGGCGGGCTTCGGTCACCGTGTCCATCGCCGCCGACACGATCGGCAGGTTGATGCGCAGGTCCCGGGTGAAACGCGTCGTGAGCGACACGTCCTTGGGCAGCACGGTGGAATGGGCGGGGACGAGGGAGACGTCGTCGTAGGTGAGCGCTTCGGCCTGGATGCGTAGCATCGGCATACCCGGATGTGGGGAAGCGCGCCATTATACGCCCCAAGCACCCCCGCCCGGCGAGCCTTGCAAGCGGCACGCTGCATCCCGGGATCGCGCCGCCCGCGGCATGGGGCGATCACCGCCCGGGTCGGCCCGCCTTGTCGGGTAACGCCACCAGGCCGGCCCATGGCGGATCGGGGGCCTGCCGCCCCGCGGCCCCGTGATTTCGGGCCGCGAGCGATCGATCAGCCGTGCCGTTCCAGGGCTTCGACCGCCTCGATCGTGTTCTGCATCAGGGTGGCCACGGTCATCGGGCCGACCCCGCCGGGCACCGGCGTGATCCAGCTGGCGCGCTGCGCGGCGGCCTCGTAGCCGACGTCGCCGACCAGGCGGCCGTCGTCGAGGCGGTTGATGCCCACGTCGATCACCACCGCACCGGGCTTGACCCACTCGCCGGGGACGATGCCCGGCCGGCCCACCGCCACCACCAGGACATCGGCATCGCGGACGCGCGCTTCCAGCACCTCGTGCGGGGTGAACTTGTGGCAGCTGGTCACCGTGCAGCCGGCGATCAGCAGTTCCAGCGCCATCGGCCGGCCGACGTGGTTGCTCACGCCGACGATCGTGGCGTTGCGACCGCGGACGGGGCGGTCGGTGTGGGCCAGCAGGGTCATGATCCCGCGCGGCGTGCACGGGCGCAGGCCGAACTGGCGCAGGGCCAGGTGGCCCACGTTCTGCGGATGGAAGCCGTCCACGTCCTTGCGCGGGTCGATCCGGCCGATCAGGCCGGACGCATCGGCGATCCCGGGCAGGGGCAGCTGGACCAGGATGCCGTGGATCTTCGGGTCAGCGTTGAGCTGGTCGATCAGGGCCAGGACCTGCGCCTCGGAGGTGCCGGCCGGCAGGTCGTAGTCGAACGCCTCGATGCCTACCTTTGCCGCCGCCTTGCGCTTGTTGCGCACGTACACGGCCGAAGCCGGGTCGGCGCCGACCAGGACCACCGCCAGGCCCGGTCGCGAGCGGCCGGCGGCGAGGCGGGCATCGACCCGGACCTTGAGTTCGTCGAGCAGGGCGTCGGCGACGCGGCGGCCATCGAGGATGCGAGCGGTCATCGGGGAACTTGCGGGCGGGAGCACGGAGTGGGCACATTGTCCCTGATTCGGCTGTGGCGAGGTAGGGAAAGCAGATGGTCGACACCGTACAACTGGAGGCGGCCGCATTCCGCCGGCTGCTGCAGCACCTCAACCAGGAACGCACCGATGTGCAGAACATCGACCTGATGATCCTGGCCGGGTTCTGCCGCAACTGCCTGGCCGACTGGTACCGCGAGGCGGCGCAGGAGGCTGGCGTGCCCATGGACAAGGAACAGGCGCGGCAGGCGGTCTACGGCATGCCGTTCGCCGAGTGGAAGTCGCGCCACCAGGCCGAAGCCACCCCGGAGCAGCTGGCGGCGTTCGAGGCATCCCGCGGCCGCCATGGCTGAGCGGCCACGGCGGTGGCCGGTCGCGGCGCGCCTGGGCCTGCTGATCCTGCTCGGCTATGCCGCCATTGCCGCCCTGCTCTACGCCCGCCAGGACGCGCTGGTCTACTACCCGGCCCACACCCGGGTGGCTGCGACCCAGACGGATTTCGAAGTGCCGGTGGGCGACATCCGGCTGCGCGGCTGGCGGGTGAACCCCGGGCGGCGCGACGCCCTGCTCTACTTCGGCGGCAACGCGGAGCGCGTCGAGTCATGGCGGGAGCCGTTCGCCGACTGGTTCACCGACCGCACCGTCTACCTGGTCGCCTACCGCGGTTACGGCGCCAGCGACGGCGAGCCTTCGGAGGCGGCGATCCTGGCCGATGCGCTGGCGATCTACGACCGGGTGCGCCGCGACCATCCCGACGGCGACATCGGCGTGGTCGGCCGCAGCCTGGGCAGCGGCGTGGCTGCGCACGTCGCCGCCCACCGTCCGGTCGCGCGGCTGGCCCTGGTCACCCCGTTCGACGGCCTGGCCGAGGTCGGCCAGGCCCATTACCCGTGGCTGCCGGTACGCTGGCTGATGCACGAGCGCTACCCTTCGGCGGAACTGTTGCAGGACTTCGGCGGCGAGGTGCTGGTCCTGCGCGCCGGCCGCGACGCCGTCGTTCCGCCGGCCAATACCGACCGCCTGCTGCAGGCGCTGCCGCGCCCGGCCCGGGTGGTGGACTTCGCCGGGGCCGGCCACAACGACCTCTCCGACGATGGGCGCTACGGCGCCGCGCTCGCCCGGTTCATGCGCACGGCCGACGGACCGCCACCCGGCGCTACGCGTCGGTAGCCTCGGCGCGCCCATCCGCCCGGTCCAGCCGCTGCGACTCGCGGCGCGGCGTGGTGAATGGCGTAGGCGTGGCCGGCGCGGTATTGCCGATGATCAGCGGGCGGCCGGCGCGCACGTCGCCGGCGGCCACCTCCAGGGTGAAGCGCTCCGCGTCCAGGCGCCGGACCTCCTCTGACACGCTCTGGGCCTCGTCCGCATCCACGCCGATCTCCTCCAGCGCGGCGCGGCCGAACAACACCGCCGACTCGAAGGTTTCGCGGATGTGGTAGTCCACGCCCAGCGCGACCAGCTCCAGTGCGTGCTCGCGGTCGAAGGCGCGCACCAGCAGGCGGGCTTGGGAGAACTCGCCGCGGCACAACTCGACGATGCGGTTGGCCGCGGTCCGGTCGTCGATGCACACCGCGATCGCGCGCGCCTTGTCGGCGCCGCAGGCGTGCAGCACGTCCAGGCGGGTGCCATCGCCGTAGTACACCTTGAAGCCGAACTCGCCGGCGCTGCGGATCATCTCGATGTCGGTATCGATGATGGTCACGTCCACGTCGCGGGCCAGCAGCGACTGGCTCATCACCTGGCCGAAGCGGCCGAAACCGATGATCAGCACGCTGCCGGCCAGGTCCTGCGCTTCATCGATGCCCTCCATCGACGGCCCGCTGCGGTCCGGCAACAGCCGGCGCACGGCCAGCACCACCAGCGGGGTGAACGCCATCGACAACACCACCACCGCGGTCAGGTTGGCATTGGTGCGCGCGTCGATCACGCCGGTTGCCGCGGCGGCGGCGAACAACACGAAGGCGAACTCACCGCCCTGGGCCATCAGCACCGCGCGATCGAGCGCCTCGGCATGCGGACTGCGCATGATCCGGGCCACCGCATAGATGCCCAATCCCTTGGCGAGCATCAGCGCGGCCACCAGCGACAGGATCAGGCCGGCATTGGAGGCGACCACCCGCAGGTCCAGGGCCATGCCCACGGCCAGGAAGAACAGGCCCAGCAGGATCCCGCGGAACGGCTCGATGTCGGCCTCCAGCTGGTGCCGGAACGTGGATTCGGACAGCAGCACGCCGGCCAGGAAGGCCCCCATGGCCATCGACAGCCCGCCCACGTCCATCAGCAGCGCCGAGCCCAGTACCACCAGCAGGGCTGCGGCGGTCATCACCTCGCGGGCCTTGACCGCGGCCAGCAGCCGGAACAGCGGGTTGAGCAGCCAGATGCCGGCGGCGACCAGTCCCGCCAGCGCCGCCACCGCGGTGACCACGCCCAGCCAGCGGCTGTCGGCGCCGGTGTCCGGCAGCGGCGACATGAACGCCACCAGGGCCAGCAGCGGCACGATCAGCAGGTCCTCGAACAGCAGGATCGAGACGATCTTCTGCCCACGCGGCAAGGCGATGTCGCCGCGCTCGCTCAGCAGCTGCATGACGATCGCCGTGGAGGTCAGCACGAAGCCGGCCGCGCCGATGAAGGCCGCCTTGCCCGGCAGGCCGAACAGCAGCGCGACCCCGGTCAGCACCGCGATGCAGGTGCCGATCTGCAGCGAACCCAGGCCGAAGATCTCCCCGCGCAGGCTCCACAGGTGCGAGGGTCGCATCTCCAGGCCGATCACGAACAGGAACATCACCACGCCCAGTTCGGCCACGTGCAGGATCGCCTGCGGATCGCTGAACCAGCCCAGCCCGAACGGCCCGATCAGCAGGCCCGCGGCCAGGTAGCCGAGCACCGAGCCCAGGCCCAGCCGCCGGAACAGCGGCACCATGACCACCGCCGCGCCCAGCAGCCCCACCACGCGGACCAGCTGGTCGCCCATCGCGCTTTCCACGGCCATCCTCATTCACCTCCAGGTGTGCCGGCGCAAGCGCGGGCGCGTGGGCCACCGGCCCGTCGAATGGAGGACGGCACTCAGCCGCCCGTCGCGCAGAACCGAGCGTAGTCGATGTAACCCGGGAACGGCCGCCCCGGCGCGCAGACCGGGCATTGCGGGTCGGGCGCCAGCCGGACCTCGCGGAACCGCATCGCCAGCGCATCGAACTGGAGCAGGCGTCCGGCCAGCGGCTGGCCGATGCCCAGCAGCAGCTTGACCGCCTCGTTCGCCTGCAGCAGGCCGACGATGCCCGGCAGCACGCCCAGCACGCCGGCGTCGGCGCAACTGGGCGCGAACTGCGGCGGCGGCGGTTCCGGGAACAGGCAGCGGTAGCACGGGCAACGCCCGCGGTGGCGGCCGGCGTCGAACACGCTGGCCTGGCCTTCGAAGCGCTGCACCGCGCCGTACACCAGTGGCTTGCCCAGCTTCACGCAGGCGTCGTTGAGCAGGTACCGCAGCGGGAAGTTGTCCGAGCCGTCCACGACCACGTCCATGCCCTCGAGCAAGGCCTCCACGTTGGCCGATGTCGCCCGCTCGCGTATGCCCTCCACGACCACGCGCGGATTGAGCGCGGCCAGGCGCTCGCGCGCCGATTCGACCTTGGCCTGGCCGATGGCCGCTTCCACGTGCAGGATCTGCCGCTGCAGGTTGCTGCGGTCCACCACGTCGTCGTCGACGAGGCGCAGGTGGCCGACGCCGGCGGCGGCCAGGTAGAACGCGGCCGGCGAACCGAGCCCGCCGGCACCGACCAGCAGCACGCGCGATCGCTCGAGCCGGCGCTGGCCTTCCACGCCCACCTCGTCCAGGCGCAGGTGGCGCGAGTAGCGCTCCAGGAAATCTGCCTCGTCCGCATCCAGCCGCGGACGCACCAGCGGCAGCGCGTCCGCGATCCAGGCGGTAGTGCCGCCGGCGACCGAATGCACGTCCGTGTAGCCGGCCGCCCGCAACACCTGCACGGTGGCAGCCGAACGCTGCCCGGACTGGCAGATCAGCATCACCGCCGCGTCCGGCGCCTGCAGGTGCCGGGCGTGCTCGGCTTCCAGCTCGTCCTTGGGGATGCCCAGCGCGCCCTCCGCCTGGCCGCTGGCGCGCTCGTGCGCCTGGCGGATATCGACCAGCAGTGCGCCCTGGCGCTGGCGTTCGCGCGCCTGGCGGGGCGTGATCTCGAAATGGGCCATCGGTCGATTATCCGGCGCGCATCGCGACGGCGAAAGCACCCGGTTGCGGGTTGCATGTTTCCGCGGGCGCGGGCAATCGGGCGCGGGCGTGCCGCCGTCGCAGGCCGCGCTAGAGTGGCACAACCTCGACCAGGTCCCCGGCCGCATAGTCGCGCACGCCCTCGTCCAGCACGATCAGCACGTCGCTGCCGGACGCCGCGCGCAGGCGATGGGAGCCATCGGCCGGATTGGGGAGCACCTGCAATCCGGCGCCATCGCCTTGGCCGAGCTGGCCGCGCAGCAGCTCCAGGCGCTCGTGGCGTTTGCGCCAGGGGGCGCTCAGGCACGCGCGCCAGCGCGTGCGCGGTTCGCTGCGCCCCTGCAGGCCGTCGAGCACCGCCCGGCCCAGCAGCGTGAAGGTCGCCAGCACCGATACCGGGTTCCCCGGCAGGCCCAGCACCAGCGCGCGCCCGGCCTGCCCGAACAGCACCGGCATGCCCGGCCGCATCCGCACCTTCCAGAAATGGATGCGGCCGCGCGCACGCAGCCACGGCGGCAGGTGGTCCTTTTCGCCGGCCGACACCCCGCCGCAGGTCACGACCACGTCGAAGCTGTCGACCGCGTCGTCCAGGACGGCGGCGATCCGTGCGGGGTCATCGGGCAGGGTCGGCCACGCCACCGGCTCCAGGCCGAGTCCGCGCAACTGCGCCATCAGCTGGTCGCGGTTGCTGTTGTAGACCTGGCCGGGCTGCAACGGCAGGCCCGGCTCGACCAGTTCGTCGCCGCTGGCGAAGACGGCCACCGTCGGTCGCGGCGACACCGCGAGGCGATCGATGCCCAGTGATGCGGCCAGGCCGATCCGCGCGGGGGTCAGCACCTGGCCTGCGTGCAGCACCACGTCGCCGACCTGCACGTCCTCGGCGCGGCGGCGCACGTTGGCCCCGCGGGCCAGCCCGGCGGGCACCAGCACCGTGTCGCCGTCGAGCACCGCGCTTTCCTTGATCAGCACCGTATCGGTGCCTTCGGGCATGGGCGCCCCGGTGGTGATGCGGACGCACTGGCCCGTGGCCGGCGCCAGGCCCAGGTCGCGGCCGGCGAACTGCTCGCCCGCCAGGCGCAGCGCGGTGGCCGCGTCGGGATGCAAGTCGGCATGGCGCAGGGCGAAGCCGTCCATCGCGCTGTTGTCGAAGCCGGGCAAGGCCACCGGCGCGACCACGTCGGCCGCCAACACCCGGCCATCGGCACGCGAGGTCGGTACGCGCTCCGCCGCCGGCCGCCGTGCCGCACTCACCTGCCCGATGATGGCGAGCGCTTCGTCCAGCGAGATGCGGGTGGGGAAATCGGCGTGGTCCATCGGTCGGCTCGCGCGGAGTCAGGGCAGCGCGATGCGCGCCGCCGCCAGGTCCTGGGGCGTGTTGAGGTTGCCGAAGCGTACCCCGCGCAGCCGCACGCGGCCCAGCCCGAGCCGCTGCTCCAGCTGGCGCGGTGCGAGCTGGCCTTCGGCGACCATCGCCGACAGCGCGCGCCGCAGCGGTTCGCATCGATAAAGCGCCACCAGGGGCTGCGGACCGTCGTCGTCCTCGGCGACTGCTCCGTTGGGCGCGGCGCCGCTGGCGAGGCTCCGGACGAGGCAGTCGTTGACGTCGAACAGGTCCACCGGCAAGGTCAGCAGCCACTCGGTCGTGCACGCGGCCGCCAGCGCGTCGAGCCCGGCCAGCGGGCCGCTGCCGGAGTCGAGCCGGTCGACCACCGTGGCCAGGCCGGCGTCGGCGTAACGGGCCAAGTCGGTGTTGGCGCTGACCAGCACCGGCCCGGTCTCCCCCGGGAACCGGCGCGCGAAGCGCAGGACCTGGGGCACGCCATCGCGCTCGAGCCAGGCCTTGTCGACGCCACCCAGCCGCGATCCGCGGCCGCCCGCCAGCAGGCCCAGGGTCAGGGTGCCGGCGGCCAAGGCCGCCATCTCACTTGCCGCGCTTGACGTGGCGGATCAGCCGGCGCTTGCGTGCGACCTGGCGCTCGGTCAGTTCGTTCTTCTTGCCTTCGTACGGATTGGCGCCCTCGCGGAACAGCATCCGCACCGGCGTTCCGACCAGCTTGAAGCGCTTGCGGAAGAAGTTCTCCAGGTAGCGCTTGTACGAATCGGGCAGGTCCTTCAGGCGGGTGCCGTGGACCACGAACGTCGGCGGATTCTCGCCACCGGGATGCACGTAGCGCAGCTTGGAGACGTGGCCGCGGATGCTCGGCGGCGGATTGGTCTCATAGGCGATCTCAAGCGCCTTGTTCACTTCGCTGGTGCTGAAGGTGCGGATCGCCGAGGCATGCGCGCGATGGACGGCGCGGAACAGCTCGCGCAGCCCGGAGCCGTGCTTGGCCGAGATGCGCACCGCCTCGGCCCACGGCACGAAGGACAGCTTGCGCGACAGCAGCGCCTCGGCCTGCTCGCGCTGGTAGGTGGTCAGCCCGTCCCACTTGTTGACCGCGATCACCAGCGCGCGGCCGGCATCGAGCACCGCACCCAGCACGGTGGCGTCCTGGTCGGTGACGCCTTCGGTGGCGTCCAGCATCAGCACCGCCACCTGGCAGCGCTCGATCGCCTGCAGCGTCTTGACCACGCTGAACTTCTCGACCGCCTCCTCGACCTTGCCCTTGCGGCGGATGCCGGCGGTGTCGATCAGCCGGTACAGCTTCCCGTCGCGCTCCAGGTCGGCGGCGATCGAATCGCGCGTGGTACCGGGCACCTCCGAGGCGATCATCCGCTCCTCGCCCAGCAGCCGGTTGACCAGGGTGGACTTGCCCACGTTCGGCCGGCCGACGAAGGCCACGCGCAGGCGCGACGGATCGTTGTCCAGTTCCTCGGTGCTGCCCTCTTCGGGAATGCGCTCGAGGATTTCCAGGTGCAGGTCGTCCAGGCCCTGCCGGTGCGCCGCCGATACCGCCAGCACATCGGCGAAACCGTAACGCGCGAACTCGGCGCGCACCGCGTCCTCGTTGGTGCCGTCGATCTTGTTGATCACCAGGAGGGTCGGACGCGCCAGCTTGCGCAGCCAGGACAGGATCTCGTCGTCCAGCGCCGAAGCGCCCTCGCGGCCGTCGACCACGAACAGGACCAGGTCGGCCTCGCCGGCGGCGCCACGCGCCTGGCGGGCGGTGGCTCCGGCCAGGCCTTCCTCTTCGCCGGCGATGCCGCCGGTATCGACCAGCAGGAACGGCCGGTCCGGCTCGAGCCTGCACACGCCATAGTTGCGGTCGCGGGTGACGCCCGGCTCGTCGTGGACGAGCGCGTCTCGGCTGCGCGTCAGCGCATTGAACAGGGTCGACTTGCCGACATTGGGCCGTCCAACCAGAGCAACCAGCGGCAACATGGCGTGATCCCTGCCTGCATCCGTCCGATCAGTCCAGACGGAAGGCGGTGAGGCCGCCTTCGACGTTCTGCACCAGCAGGATGCCGTCGACCACCACCGGCTGGCCCTTGATGGCCTTGCCGCCCACGCGCTCGCGCGCAGCCAGCTCGCCGTTGTCCAGGCGCAGCCAGTGCAGGTAGCCGTCGTAGTCGCCGACCACCGCGTAGTCGCCCTGCACCACCGGGCCGGTCAGCGAACGCCGCGCCAGCGCCGGCTGCGACCACAACGCCGCGCCATTGTTCTTGTCCAGCAGGTAGACCGTGCCGGCCGGGCTCGATACCAGCAGGCCGGACGCGGCGACGCCCAGGCCGCCGATGCCGCCGTACTCGCTCTGCCACATCGGCCGTCCGCTGGGGCCGTCGATCGCGACGGTGCGGTTCTTGAAGCTGCTCACGAACAGCATGGTGCCGTCGATCAGCGGCGCGCTGTCGACGTCCGCCATGCGCTCGAGCTCGGTGCGCCCGTCGGGCGTGCCGATCGTCTGCTGCCACAGCACGCGACCATCCTGAAGCGACAGCGCGCTGAGTGTCCCGTCGTCGTTGCCGGAGAAGAGCACGCCGGGAGCGTAGGTGAGCGGTGCGTTGCCGCGAACGGTCAGGGGCGGCAGCTCGTGCTCGTTGAACCAGCGGCGCTCGCCGGTGGTTGCGTCCAGCGCGGTGATGCGGCCGTCGTTGCTGCGCACGTACACCGTGCCCTGCGTGACCAGCGGGGCGACGATCACCTCGCTGGTGACCTTGGCACGCCAGCGCTCGGCTCCGCCGGCGGCGTCCAGGGCGATGACATCGCCGCCCAGGCTGCCGACCACCACCAGGCCCTCGCCGGCACCGGGGCCGCCGGACAGGCGCAATGCCTGGTCCTTCGGCGCCTTGAACTCCCAGACCTGCTTGCCGGTCTGGAGGTCCAGCGCGACCACACGGTTCTCGGAAGCGGCCGCGAAGACGCGTCCGTCGAGCACTGCCGGCGTCTGCCGCGTGCCGATCCGGCGCTCACCGTCGCCGATGCCGGTCGACCAGACCTTGGCGGGTTGCGCGGTCGGCTGGAAGTCGACCAGCTCGGCAGGCTCGGCCGCCTTCTTGGCTTCCGCGTCCTTGCCGGCGAACCAGCCCTTAACGGTGCTGCACCCGGTCAGCGCCAGCGCGAGCAGGCCGGCCGCCAGGACCGGACGGAGCATGTGCTTGTGGGCCATGTCAGATCGCCTCCACCGGCTCGGGCACCTGGCCACCGGCCTCCTGCAGTTTCAGCTCGACGCGGCGGCGAGACGGCGACGCCACGTCGGTGCCGGTCAGCGCCTGTGCGTAGGCATCGCGGGCTTCGTCGCGCTTGCCCGACGCGAACAGCGCGTCGCCGCGAAGCTCCTGCGCCGCGCTGCCGGTGTCGCCCTCGAGCACCTTCAATGCTTCGTCCGGCTTGCCGGATGCGTTGTACAGCTGCGCCAGGCGCTGATGCACCACCGGCGCCAGGGCCGGTTCGGCCTGGATGCCGCGCAGGGTGGCGATCGCTTCCTCGATCTTGCCTGCCTCGACCTGGGCCTTGGCCACGCGCAGCGCGGCCAGGGTCGCATAGGTGCCTTCCTGGCCGGCCAGCAGCGCGCCGGCCTTGTCGGTGGCGCCGTCCTCCAGCTGCTTGACCGCTGCGGCATAGGTCGAATGCGCCTGGTACTGCTGCTGCGCCTGGTGCTTGCCCCACCACTGCCAGCCATAAATGGCCGCGATGCCCAGGGCCAAGCCCCCGAGGATGCCAAGTGCGTTGTTGCGCAGCCACGAACGGACGCGTTCGCCCTGCTCGTGCTCGTCAAGAAGGTCGTCGATTGCCATGCAGTTCCCTGCCCCGCGCGGGCCGCGCCGGGACTTCTATGTCCAGTGGAGTACCGGCCCGCGCCGGCTACTCGGCAGGGGTCACGGAACCGTCAGAGGATACCGTAAAGCGGGCCACGTTCGCCCGCTGGTACGGCGCCGTGTCCACGATACTGCCCGCTTGCTGAACGCGTACCGCGGTCGCGTTGCCGAGCACCACGCGCAATCCCGCGCCGAGGTCGAAGGTGCGGTTGTCGCCGGCACGCATCAGGCCCTGCTCGACCGTCGTGCCATCGGGCGCGACCACCTGCATCCAGCTCTCGCCGCCGAAATCGAGCACGAGCTTGCCGGCCGCAGGGCTGCGGTTGACCGGCGGCGCGAGCGAGGCGACATAGGGACCGGCATCCGCGGCCGGAGGGGCCGACGGCGCTGCTGGCGGCGGCAACGGGCTGCCCTGCGCGGGCATGGCCGCCTCGGGCGGCACCGCATCCAGCGAGGCGGTGGTGGGTGCCACATCGCTGAAATGCGAACGGGTGGCCAGCCATACGGGGACGACGATGGCGGCGGTGATCACCACGTAGACCGCGCGCCGCCCCATGTTCTCCATCAGGCGCTGGTAACGGGGGGCGTGCGAATGGCTCACCAGCTCCACCGGCGCGGTGGGCGCGATCTCCGCGTCCAGGAAGGGCTCGACATCGACCCCCAGCAGGCGCGCGTAGCTGCGCAGCTGGCCACGGACGAAGACGCTGGCGCCGATCACCTGCCAGCGCCCTTCCTCCAGCGCCTGGACGACGTGCACCGGCATGCGCAGGCGGGTAGCCACTTCCTGCACGCTCAGCCCCGCCGCGGTCCGCGCGTCGCGCAGCCGGCCGCCACACCCTCGCGCATCACCGTGGATGTTCGCGCTGGATTCGTGGATCACTTTGGATCTTCCCCGGTTCTGGCTGTCGCGGCCTGCGGGAACTCCGCCCTCAACCGCTGCTCATATCGATTGGCGGCCGCCCTGTCGCCAAGCCTCTCTTCGATCCTGGCCGCGAGTTGTAACACGGATGCATCGGCCGGCGCAGCCGCCAGCCTGCGTTCCGCGAACGCCCGCGCCTCGAAGTATTGCCCCTGGCGATATTGATACTCGGCCATGCTGGCAAGTGCATAGGCATTTTTGGGTTCGATTTCCAGAGCGCGACGCAAATCACGCTCCGCCCGTTCGCCCTGCCCGCTTTTAAGGGCGCAACCGCCGGCATTGGCCAGCGCCGAGCCAGGGGTCCGGTAGCCGGGCGCGGCCAGAGCGCGATCGAACCAGACCAGCGACTCGGCCGGATGGCCGTTGGCGCACAGCCACGCGCCGTAGTTGTTGAGGACCTCGCCCCGCTGGGGGGACAGCTCGGCGGCGCGCCGGTAGTGCTCGCCCGCCTGGGCTGCCTGGCCGCGCCGGGCGGCGATGGCGCCCAGGAGGGTGTAGGCGTCCGCCGCGGCAGGGTCCAGCTTCAGCGCCTTGTTGGCCTGCTTCTCGGCCTCGGCAAGGTCCCCGGTGGCGAAGCGCTGGCCGGCCAGCCCCAGAGTCTCGCGGACCTGCACCCGCTTCTTGGTGGCGTCGCTGTCCGAATAGCTGTACTCGGGCGCGATCTGCTCGCTGCCCTTGATCTTCGGTGGCTTGACCGTGGCCGACTTGGAACACGCCGCCACCAGCACCAGCGCACACGCCAGGAGGATCGCGCCGCGATCAGGCCGCATGTCCGCCGACCTGCCCGTTCGTTTCCAGGTCGGGGGCCAGGCTGCGGCGGAACTGCGCCTGGCGGCGGGTGCGATCCATCACCTGTCCCTTGAGCTGGCCGCAGGCCGCGTCGATGTCGTCGCCACGGGTGCGTCGCACCATGGTCAGCACCTGCGAGTCGAGCAGGATCTTCTGGAAGGCGCGGATCTGCGCCTCGTCCGAGCGCTCGTAGCGGGTGCCGGGGAAGGGGTTGAACGGAATCAGGTTGACCTTGCCCGAATCGCGTGCCTGCACCGAGTTGTCGAACTGGCGCATCAGCTTCGCCAGCTGCCGCGCGTGCTCGGGCTGGTCGTTCACGCCCTTCATCAGGGTGTACTCGAAGGTCACCGAGTCACGCTTCCTGTTCGCGCGCAGGTAGCGCGCGCACGACGCCATCAGCTCGGCGATCGGGTACTTCCGGTTGAGCGGGACCAGCGTTTCGCGCAGTTCGTCGGTGGGCGCATGCAGCGACACGGCCAGCGAGACGTCGCTCTCGACCGAGAGGCGATCGATCATCGGCACCAGGCCGGACGTCGACAGGGTCACCCGCTTGTTGGCCAGGCCGTAGCCCAGGTCGTCGCGCATCACGCTCATCGCGCGGACGACGTTGTCGAAGTTCATGAGCGGCTCGCCCATGCCCATCATCACCACGTTGGTGAGTCGGCGCTGCTGGTGCGGCACATTGCCCAGGTGGCGCGCGGCCACCCAGACCTGGCCGATGATCTCGGCCGTGGTCAGGTTGCGGTTGAAGCCCTGGGTGGCGGTCGAGCAGAACGTGCAGTTCAGCCCGCAGCCGACCTGCGAGGACACGCACAGCGTGCCGCGCCCCTTGTCCGGGATGTAGACCGTTTCGATCGCGTTCTTGCCATCGGTACCCATCGCCAGCAGCCACTTGTGGGTGCCGTCGGCGGAAGGCTTGTCGAACACGACGTTGGGGACGACGACCTGCGCGTGCGCATGCAGCTTCGCCCGCAACGCCTTGCCCAGGTCGGTCATCTGGTCGAAGTCGGTGACGTAGCGGTGGTGGATCCACTTCATCACCTGGTGCGCGCGGTATCGCTGCTCGCCGAGGGTCTCGGCGAAGAAGCGCTCCAGGCCCTCGCGGTCGAGGTCGAGCAGGTTCTGGCGCGCCGGCGCCTTGCCAGCCTCGACCGGGTGCGCTGGCGCACCACCGGCGACCGGGTCGCCGGTGGTGGTGACGCTGGGAATCGGCTGCAGGCCGGCCACGTCGCTATCCCTCGCTCAGCGCGAGACGACTTCGGTCGCGGCGAAGAAGTACGCCACTTCGATCGCGGCATTCTCGACCGAGTCGGAACCGTGCGCGGCATTGGCGTCGATCGACTCGGCGAAGTCGGCGCGGATGGTGCCCGGCGCGGCTTCCTTCGGATTGGTCGCGCCCAGCAGCTCGCGGTGCTTGAGCACGGCGTTCTCGCCTTCCAGGACCTGGATCATCACCGGGCCGGAAATCATGAACTCGACCAGGGCGTTGAAAAACGGACGCTCGCGGTGCACGGCGTAGAAGCCCTCGGCCTCGCGGCGCGACAGCTGCTTGTACTTGGCGGCCACGACCTTCAGGCCGGCTTTCTCGAAGCGGGAGTAGATTTCGCCGATGACGTTCTTGGCGACGGCATCGGGCTTGACGATCGAAAGGGTGCGCTCAAGCGCCATGGACTTCTTCTCTAGTGACGGACGGACGTTCCGGACCAGGACGGCCGGAGGTTAGCACGAAAAACCCGCGCTGGGACGCGGGGTTAGCTTCAAATGCGTAGCGCAATTCTAGCATCGGCGGCCCCCGCTTTGCTCAAGACCGTGCCAGTGACCGTATTGCTGCACCGCAAAATGACCCGGCCGCCGCGCGGGCCTAGGATAAAACAATCGTTTGATTTACCCGGATACGGCACCACAGGCATGGGCAAGCCCGCACATTTCTCCACCAAGGACCGGATCCTGGGCGCGGCCGAGGAGCTGTTCGCCCAGCACGGCTTCGCCGGTACCTCGCTGCGCCAGGTGACCAGCCTGGCCGCGGTCAACATCGCGGCCGTGAACTACCACTTCGGCTCCAAGGAGAACCTGGTCAACGAGGTCTTCCGCCGGCGCATGGACGGGATGACCGCCAGCCGCCTGCAGCAGCTGGAAGTGGCGCTGCGCGACCACCCCGGCCAGCTCGAGCCGGTGCTGGCGGCATTCATCGAGCCCGCGCTGGCCCTTGCCCAGGACCGCAACGGCGGCGCCTCCTTCGTGCGGGTCATCGCCCGCGCCTACGCCGAGCACAACGAGAGCCTGCGAAAGTTCCTCTCGGACCACTACGGCCACGTGCTGCGCGAGTTCGGCAAGGCCCTGGCGGGCTGCCTGCCCAGCCTGGACAAGGAAACCCTGTACTGGCGCCTGGACTTCCTGGCCGGCTCGCTCACCTACGCGATGTCCGACTTCGGCCTGATCAAGCGGCCGGCCGGCGCCAGCGAGGCCACGCACCGGGCCCGTGCGGCCCGTGAACTGATCCGTTTCGCCGCCGCAGGCCTCCAGGCCCCGGCAAAGTAACCACGTCAAATCAACAGGTTGAAAGACATGTCTGAGAAACTACTTGTCCGACGCGTCGCCGTCCTCGGTGCCGGCGTCATGGGTGCGCAGATCGCCGCCCACCTGACCAATGCGGGCGTGGATACCGTCCTGTTCGACCTGCCCGCCAAGGAAGGTCCCGCCGACGGCATCGTGCTCAAGGCCATCGCCAACCTGGGCAAGCTCAGCCCCGCCCCGTTCGCCAGCCGGTCGCTGGCCGAGGCGATCACCCCGGCCAACTACGACAGCGGGCTGGAGCAGCTGAAGGATTGCGACCTGATCATCGAGGCCATCGCCGAACGGATGGACTGGAAGCAGGACCTATACCGGAAGATCGCCCCGTTCGTGGCCGACCACGCGGTGCTGGCTTCCAACACCTCGGGCCTGGGCATCAACAAGCTGGCCGAGGTGCTGCCCGAGCAACTGCGCCACCGCTTCTGCGGCGTGCACTTCTTCAACCCGCCGCGCTACATGCACCTGGCCGAGCTGATCCCGGCCAAGACCACCGACCGCGCCGTGCTGGAGGGCCTGGAAACCTTCCTGGTCACGAACCTGGGCAAGGGCGTGGTCTACGCCAAGGACACCCCGAACTTCATCGGCAACCGCATCGGCGTGTTCTCGATCCTGTCGGTGATCCACCACACCCGCCAGTTCGGCCTGGGCTTCGACGAAGTCGACGCGCTGACCGGCCCGCTGGTCGGCCGGCCGAAGTCGGCCACCTACCGCACCTCCGACGTGGTCGGCCTGGACACCATGGCCCACGTCATCAAGACCATGGCCGACACCCTGCCCGGCGACCCGTGGCACAAGTACTTCCAGTCGCCGGACTGGCTGGCCGCACTGATCGCCAAGGGCGCGCTGGGCCAGAAGACCGGCGCGGGCATCTTCCGCAAGGTCGGCAAGGACATCGTCGTCCTGGACCTGGAAAAGCAGGACTACCGCGCCTCGGACCGCAAGGCCGCCGACGAGGTGGTCGAGATTCTCAAGGTCAAGAACCCGGCCGAGAAGTTCGCCAGGCTGCGCGAGAGCGCGCATCCGCAGGCGCAGTTCCTGTGGGCCGCGTTCCGCGACCTGTTCCACTACAGCGCCTACCACCTGGTCGACATCGCCCACACCGCGCGCGACGTCGACCTGGCCATCCGCTGGGGCTACGGCTGGTCGCTGGGCCCGTTCGAGACCTGGCAGGCCGCCGGCTGGAAGCAGGTGGCGCAGTGGATCGCCGACGACATCGCCGCCGGCAAGGCCATGAGCGATGCGCCGCTGCCGGCCTGGGTACTGGACGGCCGCGACGGCGTGCATGCGGCGGCCGGCAGCTACAGCCCGGCCGACAACGCCCTGGTGCCCCGCTCCACCCTGCCGGTCTACCAGCGCCAGCGCTTCCCCGATCCGCTGCTGGGCGAGAAGTTCGACGCCGGCACGACCGTGTTCGAGAACGACGGCGTGCGCATGTGGCACGACGGCGACGGTATCGCGGTGGTCGGCTTCAAGACCAAGATGAACACCGTCTCCGACCAGGTGCTCGACGGCCTGCAGGAAGCGATCACGATCGCCGAGCGCGACTTCCAGGGCCTGGTGATCTGGCAGCAGAAGGAGCCCTTCTCCGCCGGCGCCGACCTGGCCGGTGCGCTGGGCGCGCTGCAGGCCGGCAGGATCGAGCAGTTCGAGGCGATGGTCGCCAACTTCCAGCGCACCAGCCAGCGGATCAAGTACGCGCTGGTCCCGGTGGTGGCGGCCGTGCGCGGCCTGGCCCTGGGCGGCGGCTGCGAATTCCAGATGCACAGCGCCCGTACCGTGGCACACCTGGAGAGCTACATCGGCCTGGTCGAGGCCGGCGTGGGCCTGCTGCCGGCCGGCGGCGGCCTGAAGGAACTGGCGGTTCGCGCTTCGCGTGCGGCCGGTCCGGGCGGCGACGTGTTCGCCGAGCTGAAGAAGACCTTCGAAACGGTGGCCATGGCCAAGGTCTCGACGTCGGCAGTCGAAGCGAAGGAGCTGGGCCTGCTGCGCCAGGACGACGTGGTGGTGTTCAATGCCTTCGAGCTGCTGCACGTGGCCAAGGCGCAGGCACGCGCGCTGGCCGAGGCCGGCTACCGTCCGCCGCTGCCGGCACGCCGCATCCAGGCCGCCGGTGACGTCGGCATCGCCACCTTCCGCATGCTGCTGGTCAACATGCTCGAAGGCCGCTTCATCAGCCCGTACGACGAGGAGATCGCCACCCGCATCGCCACCGTGCTCAGCGGCGGGGAGATCGACCGCGGCGCGCTGGTGGACGAGGAGTGGCTGCTCAAGCTCGAGCGCAAGCACTTCGTCGAACTGGCCCAGCAGGAAAAGACCCAGGCCCGCATCGGCCACATGCTCAAGACGGGCAAGCCGCTGAGGAACTGAGGCCAGCGCGGCGCCGTCGCAGCGATGGCGCCGCCCCCTCGTTCGCTGCGACCCGCACGGTCTTCCCGAATTCCGGAGTAACGAAATGATCAAGCAGATTCAAGATGCCTACATCGTCGCCGCCACCCGCACCCCGGTCGGCAAGGCGCCCAAAGGCATGTTCCGCAACACGCGTCCCGACGACATGCTCGCCCACGTGCTCAGGTCGGTGGTCGCGCAGGCGCCGGGCATCGACACCTCGCGCATCGACGACGCGATCATCGGCTGCGCCATGCCCGAGGGCGAGCAAGGCATGAACGTGGCGCGCATCGGCGTGCTGCTGGCCGGCCTGCCCGACACCGTGGCCGCGCAGACCATCAACCGCTTCTGTTCCTCCGGCCTGCAGGCCGTGGCCCTGGCCGCCGACCAGATCCGCCTGGGCAACGCCGACCTGATGCTGGCCGGCGGCACCGAGTCGATGTCGATGGTGCCGATGATGGGCAACAAGGTCGCCCTGTCTCCGTCGGTGTTCAAGGACGACCACGTCGCCATCGCCTATGGCATGGGCATCACCGCCGAGAAGGTTGCCGAAGAGTGGAAGGTCTCGCGCGAGGAGCAGGACGCTTTCGCGGTGGCTTCGCACCAGAAGGCGCTGGCTGCGATTGCCGCCGGCGAGTTCCGCGACGAGATCAGCCCCTACGAAATCCTTTCCCATGTGCCGGACCTGGCCGGCAACACGATCCAGCTGCGCAAGAAGCTGGCCGATACCGACGAAGGCCCGCGCGCGGACACCTCGATGGAAGGCCTGGCCAGGCTGCGCCCGGTGTTCCGCAACGGCCAGTTCGGCGGCACCGTAACCGCCGGCAATTCCTCGCAGATGAGCGACGGCGCCGGCGCGGTCTTGCTGGCCTCCGAGCAGGCGATCAAGGATTACGGCCTCACCCCGCTGGCGCGCTTCGTCAGCTTCTCGGTGGCCGGGGTGCGCCCGGAGGTGATGGGCATCGGACCGATCGCCGCGATCCCCAAGGCGCTCAAGCAGGCAGGCTTGACCCGCGACCAGCTGGACTGGATCGAGCTCAACGAAGCCTTCGCCGCACAGGCGCTGGCGGTGATCCGCGACAGTGGCCTGGATCCGTCCAAGGTCAACCCGCTCGGTGGCGCGATCGCCCTGGGCCACCCGCTGGGCGCGACCGGCGCGGTGCGCACCGCGACCATCGTCCATGGCATGCGCCGTCGCCAGCAGAAGTACGGCATGGTGACCATGTGCATCGGAACCGGCATGGGCGCGGCGGGGATCTTCGAGGCGCTCTGAGCTACCAGGAGGGCCTCCCGTCCGCGGGAAACGCAAGCGGAGACGGCGCCCTCGGGCGCCGTCCTTGTTTCAGCGATCACTGCGGCGGCAGTCGCCGGCGCGCGCTCAGTCCTGGTCGATCACGCCCAGCTCGCCCAGGGCGCGCTGCATCATGTCCCGCGCCGGATCGCTCAGCTTCTCGTGGTCGAGCGCATAACGGATCGTCGCTTCGATCAGGCCGATATGCGTGCCGCAGTCGAAACGGGTGCCCTGGAAGCGATAGGCGTGGACGGGATGTTCGGCCAGCAGCGCCGCGATCGCATCGGTCAACTGGATCTCGCCGCCTGCGCCCGGACGGGTCGCCTCGAGCAGGCTGAAGATGCGCGGACTGAGCACGTACCGGCCGACCACCGCGAGGTTGCTCGGCGCGACCTCTGGCTTGGGCTTCTCGACGATGGCCTTGATCCGGCCCTGGCGGCCGTCGAAGGCTTCGGTCGCGACGATGCCATAGCTGCCGGTGGCCTCGTGCGGCACGTCCTGCACCGCGATCATGCTCGCGCCTGAGGTTTCGGCGGCGTCGGCCATCTGCTTCAACGCACCCGCACCCCGGTTCCAGATCAGGTCGTCGGGGAGCAGCACCGCGAACGGTTCGTCGCCGATGACCTCCCTGGCGCACAGGACGGCATGGCCCAGACCCAAGGCCTCGGCCTGGGTCACGAAGATCGCGCGGACGCCCTCCGGCAGCACGTGCCGGACCAGCTCCAGCTGTTCGGTCTTGCCGGCGCGCTCGAGCTTCTGCTCGAGTTCGTAGGCCTTGTCGAAGTAGTCGGCGACCGCATGCTTGTAGCGGTTGGTGATGAACACCAGCGTGTCGCACCCGGCCTCGATCGCCTCGTCCACTGCGTACTGGATCAGCGGCCGGTCGATGATCGGCAGCATCTCCTTGGGAACGGTCTTGGTGGCGGGAAGGAAGCGGGTACCCAGTCCTGCGACCGGGAAAACTGCCTTGCGGATCCTCTTGGACGTCATCGTGTCGATCGGGCCTCGCGTGCGGGGAACGGAACCACGACCGCGCCCGCATCGGGCACCGCCGCCAGTTCCGCCGGAATGAATTCGGGGATTACTTCGCGCAGCACCTGGCGCAGGCTGTCCTCGTCGTAGTGGGCCACCGCCTCACGCATCCGCTCCACCCCCAGGCGCACCTGCTCGGCGGACGACTCGCGCGCGCCGGCCTCCAGGATCTTGGAATGCGAAGTCGGGCGATAGTGCTCGTCCGCGTAGAACAGGGTTTCGTGCAGCTTCTCGCCCGGACGCAAGCCGGTGTACACCACTGCGATGTCGCGGCCGGGCTGCTTGCCGGCGAGGCGGATCATCTGCTCCGCAAGCAAACGGATCGGCACCGGCTCGCCCATGTCGAGCGTGTAGATGGCGGCGTGCGAACCGGCGGCAGCGGCCTGCACGATCAGCTGGCAGGCCTCCGGGATGGTCATGAAGTAACGCGTAACCTCAGGGTCGGTGACCGTCACCGGCCCGCCCTTGCGGATCTGCTCGCGGAACAGCGGCACGACGCTGCCGGCAGAGTCGAGCACGTTGCCGAAGCGCACCGTGACGAACCGGGTGCCGCTGCTCTTGGCATCGAGTGACTGCGCGATCATCTCCGCGAAACGCTTGGTCGCGCCCAGTACGTTGGCCGGGTCGACCGCCTTGTCGGTGGATATGAAAACGAAGGTGTCGACGCCGCTCTCGCGGCACAGGCGGGCGACCGTATCGGTCGCCAGCACATTGTTGCGCACGGCCTCCCGCAACTGCGCCTCGAGCAGGGGCACCTGCTTGTAGGCTGCTGCGTGGAACACCGCATCCGGCTGCCCCAGGCGCAATGCGTGGGCCGTCACCGCCGGATCGCCGCAGTCGCCCAGGACCGCCTCGATCTCCAGGTCCGGGAACGCGCGGCTCAGGTCGCCGTGGATCGTGATGAGCGCCAGTTCGTCGATCTCGAGCAACACGATGCGGCGCGCGCCGTGGCGCGCGCACTGGCGGCACAGCTCGGAACCGATCGAACCGCCCGCGCCGGTCACCATCACCGTGCGACTGCCCAGCCAGCCACGGATCAGCTTCCAGTCCGGCATGACCGGCTTGCGGCCCAGCAGGTCTTCGATCGCGACTTCCTTCAGCTCGCCCGGCAACGCCTGCCCCTCCAGGACGTCGGTCAACCGGGGCACGGTGCGGAACGGCAGGCCCGTGCGCTCGCAGATCGCCATCACCCGCTGCATGCCGGCCGCGTCTAGCGATGGCATGGCGATGACCAGCATGCCGGCCGCGGTTTCCTTCGCCACCAGAACCGCATCCTCCAACCCGCCGAGTACGGACAGGCCATGCAGGCGCGCCCCCCGCAGGCGCGGCGCGTCGTCGAGGAAACCGACCGGCTCGTACGCACCGGAGCGCCGCAGGTCGCGGACCAGCGCCTCGCCGGCGCGCCCGGCGCCCAGGACCAGGACGCGCCGGGCAACCATCCCGCGCTGGCCCATATGATGGTCCTTCCAGACCCGGTAGAGCAGCCGGGGCATCCCCAGCAGTACGGTGAGCGCAAACGGATAGACGACCAGAACCGTGCGCGGAACCGAGCCCAGGCGGTTGTAGACGGCCAGCCCCAGGACAATGGCCAACAGGCCGAAGACACCGGCCTTCAGGATGTTCCCAAGGTCGGGCACGCTGGCGAAACGCCACAGGCCGCGATAGAGTCCCACCCTCCAGAACACCAACCCCTGGGCCACCAGCACCAAGGCAACGGTGGGCGAGAATTCCGTCCACGTATAAGGCTCCCGGCTGCTGGCGTAGCGCAGGGCGTGGACAAGCTGCCAGCAGATGTAAACCATGACCAGGTCATGGACCACGACCGCGATGCGGGTCAACGCGACACTGGTACTCGTTCCGGGGTTCATGCTTGCCTTTCGGTTCCCTTCCCTGGAACGAGGCGCCGTCGTAACCGGACCCAGGCCAGGAGCGCAATGGATAGCCAAAGCGCCACGCCCCCCCCGGCGAACCATGGCGCAACCCCGCTCAGATAAGACGCAAGGATAACAGCGACAACGCTGAATGCAGCGTAGACGAGGGTCACGAATGTGTGACTGCGTCCGGCTTTTACCCAGCACTGGTAGAGATGAGAGGTGTGCGGTTGCCACCATACCTCGCCGGCCAGCATGCGCGCACCCAGCGTCAAGGAAGCGTCAATCAGAAAGGCCGAGAGCGGCAGCACCAATACGAGGGCGTCGGGAATCTTTTGCGCTGACGCGTCCCGGGCCGCGAGCGCCAGCAGCGCAGCCAGCGCGTACCCGAGCGTGCCGCTGCCCACATCACCGAGGAAGATCCGGGCTTTTGGAAAGTTGAATGGCACGAAAGCCGCCGTCGCCGCTGCCAGTGCCAGCGCCGGGTAGGCCACGGGCGGGACCAGCCAGCCGACTGCAGCCGCCGCCAGGACCGCCTGGCTGGATGCCAGCCCGTTGATGCCGTCCATGAAGTTCCAAACGTTGACAAGGACGGGCACCGACAAGGCAGTGAGCACCACCCATCCCCAGCGTCCCTCCGCTCCATGCAGGCCCCAGGCCAGTACCAGGCCTGCCAAGCATTGCACCAGCAGGCGCAGCACCGGCCCCAGGGGGCGGTGGTCATCGACCCAGCCTATGCCGGCGACTAGCAGCAGGCCAGTGGCGAATCCCAGCAAGGACACGAGACCCGCCATTCCCGTCGCCGCTGCCATGGCGCACCCGACGAGCAGGGCAAAAGCGATTCCGATGCCCCCGCCGCGCGGAGTCGGCACCGAATGACTTCGCCGCTCTCCCGGCTGATCGATCAGCTTGTGCCGGCGCGCGTACACCAGGGCCAACCAGGTCCCCGCCGCCGACACTCCCGCGAGGAGCATCAGCCAGGCCGCCATGCCCATCAGACGACCGCGTAGTTGAGCAGCGGCTTCACCGTGCCCCACTCCTTGCAACTCGGGCACTGCCAGTGGTGGGTCCGTGCACCGAAGCCGCAACGCGTACAGCGGTAGCTCGGATTGCGCACGAGCAACTGGTCGGTGATGTGCTTGAGGTCGTGCAGGGTCGCGGTGCTGTCCGCGCCCACGGCCAGGGTCAGGTCGATCAGCGCGGCCTCGCCCCGCACCGACGGCCGGTCCTTCAGCTGCCTGCCCAGGTAGTCGCGGGCCGCCTTGGCCCCCTCTTGCCCCTCGATCAGGCGGGTCAGCGCCAGCACCGGCGCGATGCCTCGATAGTGCTCGCTCATCTCGGCGAGGAACGCGCGCGCACCCGCGTTGTCACCGACTTCGCCATAACAGGCCAGCAGGCTGGGCAGGAACTCCGGCAGGTAATCGGGATCGTGCCGCGCGGCGCGCTCGAAGGCGCGGATCGCACCCTCCGGATTGTGCGAATCCACCTCGATGCGGCCCTCGAGGATGCCGGCGCGGACGCTGGTGGCATCGGCCTGGTAGGCCCTGGCGATCGCGCTGCGCGCGCCATCGAGGTCGCCGTTGGCGCGATGGCGATCGGCCAGTTCGCATTCGAACTGTGCCACCAGCTTGCCCATCGGTTCGCCGGTGACTTCCTCGTAACGCACCGCATTGTCGATCGCCCGCTCCCAGTCGCGCTCGGCCTGGTAGATGCCGATCAGGTGCCTGAGCGCCTGCGGCGCGCGCTGGTCGATCCGCGCCAGGTCGGTGAAGACCGTTTCGGCGCGATCGAGCAGGCCGGACTTCATGTAGTCCTCGCCGAGCGCGAGCAGGGCCTGGACGCGCTGCTGGTCGCTGAGGTCGTTGCGCTGGACCAGGCCCTGGTGCAAGCGGATCGCGCGGTCGACCTCGCCGCGACGGCGGAACAGGTGCCCGAGCGCGACCTGGGTCTCGAAGGTTTCCTTGTCCAGTTCGGCGATGTGCAGGAAAAGTTCGATCGCCTTGTCCGGCTGTTCGTTGAGCAGGTAGTTCAGGCCGCGGAAGTAGGTGCTGGACAGGCGGCTGACCTGGGTGTCGCCGTGGCGCTGCCCTCCCCGCCTTCCCACCACCCAGCCGGTGAGCGCGGCCAGCGGCAGCAGCAGGAAGAACCAGAACCATTCGTTGAGGAATTCCATGGATCAGGTTCCCTGATAGGGGGGGCGCGGGCCTTCCTCCGCGACTGCAGCAGGCGGCGCAGGACGGGACGCGCGGCGCAGGCGCGCCTGCAAGGGCAGCACCGTGGTGGCCATGACGATGCCACCGCCGAGCAGCACGCCGGCCAGCAGCGACACCATGATGGCGACGCCCGATGTGGTCACGACCTCGGCGATGCCGAAGTCCAGCACGACCTTTTGCGGATTGAGTGAACCGACCACCAAGCCGGCGGCCAGGAAGGCGACCAGCACCAGTAGACGAAGAATGCTCATGTCCCGACTCCTGCGGCAGTCGGGGGAAGCTTAGCGGACCTGAACGACGACGACGAGCCGGTCAGGGGCCGTCATCGGACGAGGCCGGGGCCGGCTGCACGTCGCTGACCTTCTCGCGCAGCTCCTTGCCGGGCTTGAAATGCGGTACGTGCTTGCCCGGCAGGGCGACCGAATCGCCGGTCTTGGGATTGCGGCCCAACCGCGGCGGGCGGTAATGCAGGGAAAAACTGCCGAAACCCCGGATCTCGATCCGCTCGCCGGACGCGAGCGCGCCCCCCATCATCTCCAGCAGCGACTTGACGGCGAGGTCGACGTCCTCGGCCTTCAGGTGCGACTGGCGGCGGGCCAGGATTTCGATCAGTTCGGACTTGGTCATCTCAGGCAGGCTGGATGGGTGTGGACAGGCCGCGGCGGCCCGGGAGTCCCGGACCGCCGCGGTTCTGCTTCTGCTATGGACTTACTCGGACTTGCCGCCCAGCTGCGCGCGCAGCAGCGCACCCAGGCTGGTGGTGCCGGCGGCGGCCTCGGCGGCCGTCTTGTTGTACTCGGCCAGCGCCTCGGCGGTCTCCGCCTCGTCCTTGGCCTTGATCGACAGCTGCAGGCTGCGGCCCTTGCGGTCCATGCCCACGAACTTGGCCTCGACCTTGTCGCCGACCTTCAGGTGCTGGGTCGCATCGTCGACGCGGTCGTGGCTGATGTCGCGCGCGGCCACGTAGCCCTCGATGCCGTCGGCCAGCTCGATGGTGGCGCCCTTGGCGTCCACTTCCTTGACCGTGCCCTCGACCTTGGAGCCCTTCGGGTTGGCGGCCATGTACTGGCCGAACGGATCCTGCTCCATCTGCTTCAGGCCCAGGCTGATGCGCTCGCGCTCCGGATCGACAGCGAGCACGACCGCGTCAAGCGTGTCGCCCTTCTTATAGTTGCGCAGGATGTCCTCGCCGGTGGTGTTCCAGCTGATGTCGGACAGGTGGACCAGGCCGTCGATGCCGCCGTCCAGGCCGATGAAGATGCCGAAGTCGGTGATCGACTTGATCTGGCCGGACACCTTGTCGTTCTTCTTGTGGATCGCGGCGAAGGTCTCCCACGGATTGGCGGCGACCTGCTTCATGCCCAGCGAGATGCGGCGACGCTCCTCGTCCACGTCCAGGACCATGACCTCGACCTCGTCGCCGACCTGCACGACCTTGGACGGGTTGACGTTCTTGTTGGTCCAGTCCATCTCGGACACGTGCACCAGGCCCTCGACGCCCGGCTCGATCTCGACGAACGCGCCGTAATCGGTGACGTTGGAGACCTTGCCGAACACGCGGCTGTTGGCCGGGTAACGGCGGGCGATGTTGTCCCACGGATCCTCGCCCAGCTGCTTCAGGCCCAGCGAAACGCGGTTGCGCTCGCGGTCGAACTTCAGCACGCGAACGTCCAGCTCGTCGCCGACGTTGACGACTTCGGACGGGTGACGGACGCGCTTCCACGCCATGTCGGTGATGTGCAGCAGGCCATCGATGCCGCCCAGGTCGACGAACGCGCCGTAATCGGTCAGGTTCTTGACGACACCCTTGAGCACCGCGCCTTCCTGCAGCTTCTCCATCAGCTGCTCGCGCTCCTCGGAGTGCTCGCTCTCGACCACCGCGCGGCGGGAGACGACCACGTTGTTGCGCTTGCGGTCCAGCTTGATGAGCTTGAACTCAAGCTCCTTGCCTTCCAGGTAGGCCGGGTCGCGCACGGGGCGCACATCGACCAGCGAACCGGGCAGGAACGCGCGAACGTCCTTGATGTCGACGGTGAAGCCGCCCTTCACCTTGCCGCTGATGCGGCCGGTGATGGTCTCGTTCTTCTCCAGGGCCTCTTCCAGCTCGTCCCACACCATCGCGCGCTTGGCCTTCTCGCGCGACAGCACGGTCTCGCCGAAGCCGTTCTCGATGGAGTCGAGCGCGACCTTGACCTGGTCGCCCACGCCCACGTCGATCTCGCCGGCGTCATTCCGGAACTGCTCGATCGGCACGATGCCTTCGGACTTCAGGCCGGCGTTGATCACCACGACGTCGCCGCGGACTTCCACGACGGTGCCGATGACGATCGCACCCGGCTTCAGCTTGGCCAGGTTGGCCTGGCTCTGTTCGAACAGTTCGGCAAAAGATTCGGTCATTGTTGATTACTCGGTTGAACACACGGACGGGATGCCATCGGCAAGCATGAGTGCCGCGCTCCCGCCCCCCTGATCGGCCCGCAAGGAGCCTTGTGTGGTGGGTTGGAAAAAACCGCCGTGGACATCCACGACGGCGCCTTTGGCGCTTGCGCGCCTTCTGCTGCGTGCGATCTTGCAGGTCGGCCGGTCAGTCGGCGCGAGCAGGCACCAGGGCCAGCACGCGATCGACGACCTCGTCGATGGACAGGCCGGTGGTGTCGAGGAGGACGGCGTCGTCGGCCGGCTTCAACGGTGCCACCGCGCGCTGCGCATCGCGGGCGTCGCGGGACAGGATCTCCCGCAGCAGACCGTCAAATGTAACCGAAACCCCTTTTTCCTTCAACTGGTTATGACGCCTGCGGGCGCGCTCTTCGGCACTCGCGGTCAGGAACACCTTGGTCGTGGCGTCCGGGAAGATGACCGTGCCCATGTCCCGGCCGTCGGCAACCAGGCCCGGCTCGCGGCGGAACGCCCGCTGCCGCTCCTTGAGCGCGGCCCGGACCTCCGGGATCGCCGCGATGGCCGAGGCCAGGGTGCCGGTGGTCTCGAGCCGGAGCTCGTCGGTGGCATCGGTTCCGTTGACAATGACCCTCAAACTCCCGCCATCATCCTGGAAACGGATGTCGGTATCGAAAGTGCAGTGGACCAGCGCGGCCGGGTCCGACAGGTCCAGGTCGGCCCAGCTGGCCGCCACCCCCACCGCCCGGTAGAGCGCACCCGAGTCCAGGTAATGCCACCCCAGGCGGCCGGCGACGAGCCGGCTCACGGTGCCCTTGCCCGCGCCGGAGGGGCCATCGATGGTCAGGACCGGGACGGGGGGCATGGCGGCTCCGCAGGCTGCAGGGGGCCGGATTGTAGCCCGCACCCGGCCCGGCTCCGCGCGGCGGACGCAAACGCTTGAACCGGCACGGGAAACCCGGCTAGAATGGCGGGCTTGTTTGCACGCCTAGGCCAGAGCGGCCCTGGCTTCCCATCCGTCGTCCTCCGAGGTGTGTCATGAAAGTCCTGTCCTCCCTGAAGTCGGCGAAGGCCCGTCACCGCGACTGCAAGGTGGTCCGCCGCCGCGGAAAGGTCTTCGTGATCTGCAAGTCCAATCCGCGCTTCAAGGCCCGCCAGCGCTGAAGCCGGCAGGCGCACCGGCCGCGGCCGGCATGCGGATCGACGCGAAGGCCGCAGCGATGCGGCCTTCTGCGTTTCGGGCACCCCCTCCGGCCGCCGGATGTTGACGCCGAGCCCACATTGGCCCGTGCGCTTCTGCTTACAATCGGCGCGACGCCGGGGATCCAGGCGCGCATTCCACGCCGCCACCGGCGGCCATCCAACGGGGAGAGCACCGCGATGAAGCACCGCCCGAACACCCTGATCCTGCTGGCCCTGCTCGCCCTGTGCGGCGGCGCCCAGGCCGACACGCTGCTGGTCGAACGCGCCCAGCAGAAGCCGGCCGTGGCCCAGCCCGCGCGCGGCCTGAGCATGGGCGAAGTCGAAGCCCGCTTCGGCACGCCGCAGGAAAAGCTCGATCCACGCGGCGGCCAGAAGCGCCAGTGGCCGACGATCAACCGCTGGGTCTATCCCGACTTCATCGTGTACTTCGAGAAGAACAAGGTGGTCGACGTGGTGGCCCACCAGGCCAGCCCCGGCGAAGTCGGCCCGAAGCCACCGATCAGGTAACGCCCTTCGCGGCGGTTGCCAGATGGCGTGTGGCGGGAGGCGTTTCGCCATCCGGCCCCTGCCGGAAGCGACTGCCCGCAGCCCGCGCCGCAAAGCCCGGGCCCCGAACTGGCGCGGTCCCCGCGCAAGTCCGCACTCTCCGTGCGGTGTTTTCGATTCCAGCAAGCCCGTGCCTCCGGCGCGGGCGTCGAGTAGCCCCAGGAAATGACCGATACGCTGCGCTTTCCCGCCGAATGGGAGCCCCAGGAGGCGATCCTGGTCGCCTGGCCCCACGCGGGCACCGACTGGGCCGAGCGCCTGGCCGAAGTGGAGGAAACCTACATCGCCCTGGTCCAGGCGGTCACCCGCTACCAGCCGGCCTGGATCTGCGTGGCCGACGACGACCTGCAGACCTATGCCGAGGCACGCCTGCGCTCGGCCCGGGTGGACATGACGAAAGTCCGGTTCGTGCCGTTCGACTACGACGACACCTGGCTGCGCGACTCCGGCCCGATCACCCTGCGCGAGGGCGACGGCTTCCGCGTGCTCGATTTCCGCTTCACCGCCTGGGGCGGCAAGTTCGAGGCCGGACGTGACGACCGTCTGGTCGAGGCGCTCGCCCAGCAAGGGTTGTTCGGCGGCGCGCCGCGCCAGCGCATCGAATTCGCACTGGAGGGCGGCGGCATCGAGACCGACGGCGACGGCACCCTGCTGACCACGTGGCACTGCCTGCATGAGCGCCACCCGCAGGCGAGTCGCGAGGATCTGGACGCCCGGCTGCGCCAGTGGCTGGCCCAGGACCGCGTGCTCTGGCTCGACCATGGCTACCTGGAAGGCGACGACACCGACGCCCACATCGACACGCTGGCGCGCTTCGCGCCCGGCGATGCGATCGTGTTCCAGGCCTGCGACGACCCCGCCGACAGTCATCACGCCGAACTCCAGGCGATGGCCGCCGACATCGCCGCGCTGCGCACCGCCGATGGCCGTCCCTACCGCCTGTTCCCGCTGCCGTGGGCGCGGCCGATCGTCGACAACGGCCGTCGCCTGGCCGCGTCCTATGCGAACTACCTGATCATCAATGGCGCGGTGCTGATCCCCGCCTACGGCGATCGCGCCGACGATGCCGCGGCCGCGGTGCTGGCCCTGGCCTACCCGGGCCGGGACATCGTCCAGGTCCCGTGCCGTCCGCTGATCTGGCAGAACGGCAGCCTGCACTGCATCACCATGCAGCTGCCCGCCGGGCTGGGGCGCTGAGTCGCCGGCGTTCCCGATACGCGCCGCGCCTTCCTTCGTCCACGCTGCCTTCAGGCCCGGTGCGCGGCGCCGGGTTACCATCCATGTTTCCGCATACGCACTGCACGCCCATGACCCGCAAGACCCTCACCGTCGCGCTGATACAGGAGCGCAACCACGGCGATGCGCAGGCCAATCTTGCAGCGATCGAATCGCGCGTGGCCGAGGCCGCCGCGCAGGGCGCACGACTGGTCCTGCTGCAGGAGCTGCACAACGGGGCCTACTTCTGCCAGCACGAATCGGTCGCAGAGTTCGACCTGGCCGAGCCCATTCCCGGCCCGAGCACGGAGCGCCTGGGCGCGCTGGCGAAGAAGCACGGCGTGGTGATCGTCGGCTCGCTGTTCGAGCGCCGCGCCGCAGGCCTCTACCACAACACCGCCGTGGTGCTGGAGAAGGACGGCACCCTGCTGGGCAAGTACCGCAAGATGCACATCCCCGACGACCCGGGCTTCTACGAGAAGTTCTACTTCACCCCGGGCGACCTCGGCTTCTCCCCCGTCGAGACATCGGTCGGGCGGCTGGGCGTGCTGGTGTGCTGGGACCAGTGGTACCCGGAAGCGGCGCGGCTGATGGCGCTGGCCGGCGCCGAACTGCTGCTCTACCCCACCGCCATCGGCTGGGACCCGGACGATGCGCAGGACGAAAAGGACCGCCAGCGCGACGCCTGGGTACTCAGCCATCGCGGCCACGCCGTGGCCAACGGATTGCCGGTGCTGTCCTGCAACCGGGTCGGCCACGAGGCTTCGCCGCTCGGCGCTTCCGGCATCCAGTTCTGGGGCAACAGCCACGTGCTCGGCCCGCAGGGCGAGTTCGTCGCCGAAGCCGGTGCCGAACCGACCGTGCTGGTGTGCGACGTGGACCTGCAGCGCAGCGAGCACGTGCGCCGGATCTGGCCTTTCCTGCGCGACCGGCGGATCGACGCTTACGGCGACCTGCTCAAGCGCTACATCGACTGAGGCGCGCGCGTGCCCGCCCTGCTCCGCGACGCCACCGCGGCCGACGTGGCCGCGATCACCGCGATCTACGCCATCGAGGTGCGCGAGCACGTCAACACCTACGAGTACGACGTCCCTGACGAGGCGGAGATGGCGCGGCGCATGGACGCCATCGTCGGCGCCGGCTACCCGTATATCGTCGCGCAGGAGCCGGACGGCACGATCGCCGGCTACGCCTACGCCAGCAGCTACCGCGCGCGCCTGGGCTACCGCATGACCGTGGAGAACTCGGTCTACGTGGCCGCCGGGCGCCAGGGCCAGGGCATCGGCGCGGCCCTGCTCGGGCGCCTGATAGCGATGTGCGAGGAGCGCGGCTTCCGGCAGATGATCGCGGTCATCGGCGAGCCCACCAACACCGCCTCCATCCGCCTGCACGAGAAGTTCGGCTTCCAGCTCGTCGGCATCTTCCGCGGCATCGCCTGGAAGCATGGCCGCTGGCTGGATACCGTGCAGATGCAGCGTCCGCTAGGCGCAGGCAACAACGAGCCCCCACATGAACGCTGATCCGACGACTTCGCAAGACACCGTCCCGCCCGCGGTCGATCCGCTGCACGGCCAGCCGCACCAGATCGTCGAGCGCGACGGCGTGCGCTACACCCTGCTCGGTACCGCGCATATTTCCCAGGCCAGCATCGACGCGGTGCGGGCAGCCATCGACAGCGGCGCCTACGACACCGTGGCCGTGGAGCTGGACGCCGGCCGCCTGCAGTCGCTCTCCGACCCCGATGCGCTGGCGCGGATGGACATCGTCAAGGTGCTGCGCGACGGCAAGACCCACCTGTTCGCCGCGAACCTGGCCCTGGCGGCGTACCAGCGGCGGCTGGCCGAGCAGCTGGGCGTGGAGCCGGGCGCCGAACTCAAGGCGGCCGTGAGCGAGGCGCGCGCGCGCGACCTGCCGGTCCACCTGATCGACCGCGAGGTCGGGCTGACCTTCCGCCGCGCCATGCAGCGGCTGGGCTGGTGGGGGCGGGCCAAGACCGGCGCCGGGATCCTGCTGGCGATGGTCGGCGACGAGGAGATCGGCGAGGACGACATCGAGAAGCTCAAGGGCGGCGACGTGCTCGAATCGAGCTTCGGCGAGTTCGCCGCGCACAGCCCGGCGCTGTACGAAAGCGTGATCGCCGAGCGCGACCGCTACATGGCCGCCAACCTGCGCGACGCAGGACAGGGAGCCCGCCACGTGCTGGCGGTGGTCGGCGCCGGCCACCTGCCCGGCCTGGCGCGGCACCTGCGCGAGGACGGCACGCCGCCGCAGGCGGTGCGCAGCGAACTCGAGGCGGTGCAGGAACGCAAGCGCTTTCCCTGGTTCACCCTGGCGCTGTCGGTGTTCGTGGTCGGCGGCTTCGCCTGGGGGTTCTGGCAGGGCGGACTGGACGTGGGATCGGACCTGGTCGTGCAGTGGGTGCTGGCCACCGGCCTGCTCGGCGCGCTGGGCTGCGCGATCGCCGGCGGGCATCCGCTCAGCATCCTGGCCGCTTTCATCGCCTCCCCGCTCACGCCGCTGCATCCGGCGCTGGCCTCGGGCACGATCAGCGCCCTGGTCGAAGCGACGCTGCGCAAGCCCACCTACGCCGATTTCATGGCACTGCGCGACGACGTGCAGACCGTGAAAGGCTGGTGGCGCAACGGCGTGGCCCGCGTGTTGCTCAACTTCTTCCTGACCAGCCTCGGCACCGCCATCGGCGTGTGGACCGGCGGCCTGCGCATGCTGGGCCGGCTGGTCGGCTGAGCCTGACGGGGCGGTTCAGCAGAGCGGGATGTCGCCGCCCCGCGCCATCCCCACGCCCAGATTCGCCTGGCGCGCGCCGCGTGGCAGACCCATGGCGGGTCGAGCCCCGCTCGCGGCGGGCTTGCGGATTTCCACCGGCGGACCGGAGCCATACGGCTATCGCCGCGCGCGCGTCGGCGGACCGGAGCCCGCCACGCACGCACCCGGCCACGACGGGCCGGGCCGACCTCATTCCACGTGCATCGCCGCCACGGCGGCGGCGCCTGGTCCCGCCGCCTCGACGCCGCGCGCGCGGCGCACCAGCCGCTTAACCCCGCTGCTCAAGTCGTCGAGGATCGCGTAGATGGTGGGCAGGAACAGCAGGCTGACCACGGTGGAGAACGCAAGGCCACCGGCGATCGCCCGCGCCATCGGCGCATAGGCCGGGCCGTCGCCGGCCATCTTGGTCTCCGCCAGCGCGATCGGGATCATCGCCAGGATCGCGGTGCCCATGGTCATCAGGATCGGGCGCAGGCGCTCGCGGCTGCCCTCGACCAGCGCATCGGTGCGCGACATGCCGCGCCGGCGCAGGTTGTTGATGTGCTCGACCATGACGATGCCGTTGTTCACCACCACGCCCATCAGCACGAGGATGCCGATGAAGGACATGATCCCGAAGGTCGTGCCGGTCAGCGCGAACAGCCAGAACACGCCGAACACCGAGAACAGCACGCCACTCATGATCGCCGCCGGGAACAGCAGCGACTCGAACACCGCCGCCATCACGATGTAGATCATGACCAGGGCGATCAGCAGGTTGAACATCATCTGCGCGCTGGCCTCGTCCTCCTCCTGGAACGCGCCGCCATCGAAGGAATAGCTGTAGCCGACCGGGAAGACCATGCCCTTCAGGGTGTCCTCCATCGCCTTGCGCGCCTCCGGCACGGTGACCTTGTCGGCCAGGTTGGCCTGGACCGACAGCGTGGTCTGGCGGTTGGTGCGCTGGATCTGGGTCGCCGACGGCGTGACCTCCACGTCCACCAGGCTCAGCAGCGGCACCGTGCGCCCGTCCGGGGAACGGACCATGAAGCCCTCGAGGTCCTCGGTGCCGTAGTCCTCCGCACCGGCGAAGCGGACCCATACCGGCACCTCGGTCTCGCCACGGCGGAACTCGCGCAGCGGCGCGCCGCGCAGGGCCAGGCCGACGAAGCTGGCCACCTGCTCTGCGCTGAACCCGAACGCCGCCGCCCGGTCGCGGTCGACCCGGACGTTGAGCTCGCTGTTCTGGTCGCCGATGTCCACGCGCACGTCGCGCAGCTCCGGGCGCCGCGACAGGATCGGCACCAGCTCGGCGGCGATCTCGCCCAGGGTCTGGGTGGAATCGCCCACCAGCTGGAAGGACACGTTCTGGCCGGGCTGCCCACCGCCGCCCTGCCCGCCCTGGTTGCCGATGCCGATGTTGGCGCGCGCCGACTTCGGCAGCTCCTTGCGCAGCGTCTCGACCAGGGTCTTGGTTTCGCCGGGCTTGTCGGTGTCGAACTTGACCATCGTGCCGCCCCAGCCCTGCTCGCTGAAGAACGAGTAGATCTGGGTGATGCGGTACTTGGCGCGGTTGGCTTCGAGGAACTGCTCGATCCGCAGCACCTCGCTGGACATCTGCTCCTTGGTGTACGAGCCCTTCCACTGGTAGTAGACCTGGGCCTCGCCGCCCTCGTCGCCGCCGAACATGTCGAACTTGGTGAACTTGATCGGCACCAGGCTGACCAGCACGACCAGCAGGATGCCAAGCACGCTCCAGCCACGGTGGTCCAGGGTCCAGCGCAGCAGGCCGGCGTAGCGGCGCTGCATCCGCGGGATGAAGCCGTTGGTGTCGTGCACCAGCGGCGGGGTCTTCAACCGCGCCGACAGCATCGGGATCAGGCTGACCGCCACCAGCCACGAGGCCAGCAGCGAGACCGAGATCGTGATCGCGATCTGGCCCAGGTAGATGCTCAGGAAGTTGCGCTCGCCGAACAGGTTGGGCACGAACACGATGCAGTGGCACAGGGTGCCGGCGGACAAGGCGATGGCGACGTGGCGGGTGCCGACGATCGAGGCGGCGACCGGGTTGTCGGGGAACTTCTCCCGCTCCTGGTAGATGCTCTCCACCACCACCACGGCGTTGTCGACCAGCATGCCGATGGCCAGCAGCAGCCCCATCATGGTCAGGATGTTGAGGGTGACGCCGGCGAAGTACATGAAGCCCAGCGTCATCACGAAGCAGATCGGGATGGCCAGGGTGACCATCGCCACCGACGGCCAGTGGCGCAGGAAGAACCACAGCACCACGATCGACAGCACCAGGCCGATCAGGCCGGCCTCGGCCAGCTCCAGCAGCGAGGAGGTGACGTTGTCGCCCTGGTTGTCGATGATCTTGATCTGCACGTCGCGCAGCGAGGGCTGCGCGCGGATCGCCTCCACCTCCGCCAGTGCGCGGCGCGAGACCTCCACCAGGTTGGCGTTGCGCTCCTTGAAGATGTCCAGGCCCACCGCCGGCTTGCCGTCCAGGCGCCGGCCGTAGTCCATGCGCGCCGGCTTGAGGCGGACGTCGGCGATGTCGCCCAGGCGCACGTTGTTGGGTCCGACCACCAGGTCCCGCAGCTGCTGCAGGTCGGTCAGCTCGCCGACGGGCTGCACCCGCAGGCGCTGCGGGCCATCGCTGATGACGCCGGCGGAAATCGAGAAGTTGACCGCCTGCAGGCGGGTGGTCAGGTCGTTGAGGCTCAGGTCGTGCGCGGTCAACCGGTCCTGGTTGATCGCGATCTCGACCTCGTTGGGCGGCGCGCCCGACACCTCGACCCGGGCCACGCCCGGAATCCGCTCGATCCGGCGCTTGAACTCGCGCTCGATCATGTCGTACGCGCCGGTCAGGTCGGTCGCGCTGGCCAGGCGCACGCGCAGCACCGGTTCGTCGGTCGTGGAGAACTTGAAGACGAAGTAGCGCTGCATGTCGTCGGGCAGGTCGTCGCGGATCGCGTCGAGCCGCTCGCGCGCCTCCGACGCGGCGATGGCCACGTCGCGGTCCCAGTCGGAGAACTGGATGAAGATGCGCGCGCCCTCGGCGTTGGCCTGCGACTCCATCCGCTTGATGCCCGGCATCGTCGACAACGCTTCCTCGGCCGGGCGCAGCACCGTGCGCTCGACCTCTTCCGGCGTCGAGCCGGTGTATGGCAGCTGGACGAAGATGAACGGCGGCGACACCTCCGGGAACGCCTCGAGCGGCAGTCGGAAGGCCGCGATCAGGCCGATCACGAACAGCGAGACGAAGAACATCACCGTCGTGACCGGGCGCCGGATGCTGAACTCCGCGACGCTCATGCGGGCGAGCCCTCGCCTTCGACCGCCGCCGTGCCGGCCAGCCGGCGCGCGCGGCGGCCGCGCTCCCGGTAGTACTCGTCGGCGCGGCGGTCGAGCAAGTCGTACACGACCGGGATCACCACCAGGGTCAGCAGCGTGGACACGATCAGGCCGCCGATCACGGTCACCGCCATCGGCGAGCGCACCTCCGCGCCCGGGCTGCCGAACAGCGGCGCGATCGCCAGCGGCAGGAAGCCGAAGACCGTGCACAGCGTGGTCATGGCGATCGGCCGCAGGCGCGAACGGGCACCCTCGACCAGCGCCGTGCGCTTGTCCACGCCCGCCTCGCGCAGCTGGTTGACCTTGTCGATCAGGATGATCGCGTTCTTGGTCACCAGGCCGACCAGCAGGATCAGGCCGATGAACACCACCACCGACACCGGGGAGCCGGTGAGGAACAGGGCGCCCACCGCGCCGACCAGCGCCAGCGGGATGGTGAACAGGATCACGAACGGATGCAGCAGGGACTCGAACTGCGACGCCATCACCAGGTAGACAAGGAACACGGCCAGGCCGAAGGCGAACAGCAGCGAGTTGAGCGATTCGGACAGTTCCTCGCCCTGGCCGCCGATGTGCATGCCCACGCCCGCGCCCAGCGGGTTCTCGGCCACCATGCGTTCGACCTCTTCCACCGCCGTGCCCAGGTCGATGTCGCGCAGGTTGGCCGAGACGATCGCCACGCGCACCTGGTCGGCGCGGTGGATCTCGCTCGGACCGGTGGTGGAGACCACGTCGGCCACCGCGGCCAGGGTCACCGGGCGGCTGCTCCCCGGATTGACGATCAGGCGGCGGATGCTCTCCACCGACGTGCGATCGTCCTTCTGGGCGCGCACCAGCACGTCGATCTTGCGGTCGCGGAAGCTGTAGCGCGTGGCCACTTCGCCGCGCACCTTCTTGACCACCACGTCGGCGACCTGGCGCGTGGTCAGGCCCAGCGAGGCGGCGCGCTCCTGGTCGAAGCGGATCTGGATTTCGGGGAAGCCCTGCTCCACGGTTGAGGTCACGTCGGCGTAATGCGGGTTGGCGCGCAGCAGCGCCGCCAGCTTCTGGCCCGCGTGCTCGATGCCGGCCAGGTCCTGGCCACGCAGTTCCACCTCCAGCGGCGTGGACGAACTCAGCAGCTGCGGCCGGCTGAAGTCGACCTGCACCGCGGGCTGGTCCTTCAGCGTCGCGCGCAGCGCCTCGGTGGTGCGCGCCTCGACTTCGGCGTTGCCGCCGTTGGCCATGACCACGGTCAGCTTGCCGATGTTCTCGCCGCTTTCGGTCGGGTTGGCGTCCAGCCGGGTACCGCTGCCGCTGACGCCGTACAGGCTCTGTACCCCCTCGGCGCCGGCGTGCTTCTGCTGCAGGCTCCGCACCAGCGCGTCGGTCTGCGCCAACGGCGTTCCCGGCGGGAGCTTGACCGTCATTTCGAAGCGGTCCTGGGCCAGCTGCGGGATCAGGTCCGCGCCCAGCTGCGGGACGACCAGCAACGCGGCGACGAACGCCGCCCCGGCCAGCCCGAGCACGCGGCCCGGGCGGTCCAGTGCCCCCGGCAGCAGTTTCATGTAACCCGACTCGGCACGGTGGTACGGCGACATGGCCAGGTCACTGGCCTTGCGCATGACCGGGCCGACCACCGCCACAAGCCCGCGCCAGGCGCGGACCAGCAGCCAGGCCACGCCGAGGAAGGCGCCACGGATGCCGGCTCCGAGCCCGCGTCCGGTGGCTGCCATCGGCTTCTGCCAGCGCGACGCGGGGCGCCACTGCGGATGCGGGGCCTCCTCGGGGAACGCCAGCGGCGGCCGCCCCTTGAGCGAGCTGAGCATCGGGATCAGCGTCATCGACACGACCAGCGAGATGGCGATGGCGATCGCCACCGTCAGCGCTTGGTCGCGGAACAGCTGCCCGGCGATGCCCTGCACGAATACCAGCGGCAGGAATACCGCGATCGTGGTCAGGGTCGAGGCGACCACCGCCATGCTCACCTCGCGGGTACCGGCGATGGCCGCCTCCAGCACGCCCAGGCCGCGTTCGCGCGCCTTGGCGATGCTTTCCAGGACCACGATCGAGTCGTCCACCACCAGGCCGGTGGCCAGCGCCAGGCCGCCGAGCGACATCACGTTCAGGCTCAGGTCCAGCTGGTCCATGAAGAAGAACGTGGTGATGATGGAAACCGGCAGCGACAGGCTGATCACGAACGTGCTCCAGCCGTCGCGCAGGAACAGGAAGATGATCAGGATCGCCAGCATGCCGCCGATCACCGCGTCCTTCTTGACGTCGGCGATGGCGTGCTCGATGAACAGCGACTGGTCGTCGATGATGGTCAGCTCGACGTCCGGCGGCACCTGCTTCTTCAGCTGCTCCAGCCGCGCCTTCAGCGCCTTTGCAGTGGCCACGGTATTGGCGTCGCCCTCCTTGTAGATCGCCAGTTCGACCGCTTCCTTGCCGGCCAGGCGGATCACCGCCTCGCGCTCCTTGAAGCCCTGGCGCACGTCGGCGACGTCCTTCAGCCGCACCGGCATGCCGCCGGCGACCGCGCTGCTGCCGCCACCGGACGAGGCGCTCTGCACCGAAGCCGCGGCCGCCAGCACGCTGGCGTCGCCGGAGGCGGCGGCGATCGCCGCCATCTGCTGCGCCGCCGAGCTGGCCGCGTTGTCGCCGCCGCTCTGGGTGGTGACCAGCATCTCGCGGATCTCGTCGACCGAGGCGAACTGGTTGACCGTGCGCACCAGGTAGCGCTGCGAGCCTTCCTCCAGGCGGCCGCCGGAAATGTTGATGTTCTCCTGCTGCAGGCGCTGGATGACGGTGTCGATCGGCAGGTTCAGCTGCGCCAGCTTCTGCTGGTCGATGTCGACCTGGATCTCGTCCTCCAGGCCGCCGCCGACCTTGACCGCGGCCACGCCGGCGACCGGCTCGAGCTTCTTCTTGAGGTCCTCGTCGGCATAACGGCGCAGCTCGGTGAGCACGCGCACGCTTTCGCCTTCGGTGGTCGAATCGGCGTTGCCGGACAGCGCGACGCGCAGGATCGGCTCGGTCGACGGATTGAAGCGCAGCAGCACCGGCGCCTTGGCTTCCAGCGGCAGGAACTGCGCCAGCAGCTCCATCTTGTCGCGGACCTCCAGGCTGGCCTGGTCCATGTCCGTGCCCCAGGCGAACTCCAGCACCACGTCGCTCTGGCCGGTGCGCGAGACCGACTTGAGCTTGCGCAAGTTCTTGACCACGCCGACGGTCTCTTCGACCGGCTCGGTGATCAGGGTTTCGATCTCCAGCGGCGCCGCCCCGGTGTACTCGGTGCGCACGGTGAGGGTCGGATAGCTCAGGTCGGGCAGGAGGTTGACCTTGAGGCTGTTCAGCGAGATCAGGCCGAACAGCACCATGGTCACGGTGATCATCGCGATGGTCACGCGACGCCGGGTGGAGAACTCGACCAGTCCCCCGCCCAGCCTGCCATCCCCTGCCGCGTCGTGCGGCGCGTGGTCGGGAGCGCTCACTGCTTGCTACCGGCGGTCTTGGCGGCGGCGGCGTCGGCCACGGCCTTGGCCGGCGCCTCGGCGCCGATGACCTGCACCGCGCTGCCCTCGCGCAGCGCGACCTTGCCGGCGGTCACGACCTGGTCGCCGGGCTTGAGGCCCTCGCGGACTTCGATCCACTCCCCATCCACGTAGCCGACCTTGACCGGCACGCGCGCGGCCTTGCCTTCGCGGATCACGAACAGGGCGGGGTCGCCGTCGTCGAGCAGGCCCACGCGCGGCACCACCAGCGCATTGGGGCGCTGGTCGTAGTCGATGCGGATGCGGCCGAACATGCCCGGCTGCAGTGCGTCGCCGCCATTGAACGCGCTGATCACGCGGAACGTGCCGCTGCCGGCGTCCACCACCGGCGCGACCCGGTCGACCACGCCTTCGAAGGTGCGGCCCGGCAACGCGTCGACCTGCATCAGCACCGGCTGGCCGGCCTTCATCGTCGCCAGCTCGCGCTCGGGCACGTTGAGCGTGGCTTCCAGGCGGGAGTCGTCGACGATGCGGAAGATCGGGGTATTGATCTGGACGAAGTTGCCGGGCTTGATCGAACGCGAGGCCACCACGCCGGCGATCGGCGCTGTCACGGTCGTGTACGAAAGCTCGAGCGTGGCCATGTTGTACTGGGCACGCGCGTTTTCCAGGTCGTAGCGCATCTGGTCGACCTCGCCGGCGCTGATCAGCTGCTGGGCGACCAGCTGCTGCGCGCGGCGGTAGTTGTTCTCCAGCTTGCGCAGCTGGGCCTGCGCCTGGGCCACGGCCAGCCGCGCACGGTCCGGGTCGAGCCGGACCAGCGGCTGGCCGGCCTTGACCTGCTGGCCTTCCTGTACCAGCACCGCCAGGGCGACGCCGGAGGTCTTGGCCACGACCTGCGATTCGGCCAGCGGCTCGAGCGCGGCGGTGCCGGTGTAGCTGGCCGCGATCGGCCGGTTGGCCGCCTTCACCACCTCCACCGGGATCGCCTCGACTTCCGGCTCCTTGGCCTGGGCCTCGCCCGGGCCACCCTCCCCTTTCTTGCAGGCGGTCAGCGCGGTGGCAAGCACGAAGGCAACCGCAGCAGCGCGCATTCCGTGGCGCCGGCGGGGGGTATGGCGAGTGGCCATGGCGATATCCATATGAGTCGGTGGCAGGGGGTGTGATCAGGTGTTGTATGCAAGTAGATCACCTGAACAGTCGCGCGCCATGCGCCGAAGGTCATGGATACCGGTGGCGCGCCTCCGTTCGACCGGGCGCACGGACGCAGGTTCCGGTCGCGTGAATGCTGAGGCTATACTGCGGCGGCTTCGTGACCGGCCCCGGCCGGCACGACCGCCCTACTTCCGCGACCGACCCCGGACCACCGAATGATGCGCCCGCTGCCGCTAGCCGCCTGCCTTGCCCTGGTCACCGCCCTGCCCTTCGCCGCCGTCGCCCAGGATGCCGCCCAGCCGGCCGCCGCACCGGCCACCACCGAAGCCGCTCCCGCCGCTCCTGCTGCACCCGCCGCGGCGGGCGCCCTGGTCGGCGACCCGAAGACCGGCCACCAGCTGACCTACACCTGCCAGGGTTGCCACGGCATCACCGGCTACAAGAACGCCTATCCGAGCTTCAAGGTGCCGCTGATCGGCGGCCAGTCGGCCGAATACCTGGCCCAGGCCCTGCACGAATACCGCGACGGCACCCGCAAGCACCCGACCATGCAGGCCCAGGCCCAGAGTTTCTCGGACCAGGACATCGCCGACATCGCCGCCTTCCTGTCCACCCTCAAGTAAGCAGCCGCCCCCAATGACGACAGCCGTGACCGCCCAGCGTCTCGCCATCGCCCTGCTCGCCGCCCTCGCCCTGGCGGCCTGTTCCGGACAGGAAAGTTCCCACGCCCCCGCCGAAGGCGAGGCGCAAGCCACCCAGAGCTCGTCCGCCGGCCTGCCCGACGGCCGCGTCGCCATCGGCGAGCAGCTGGCCAATGCGAAGGGCAAGGCCACCGGCCAGAGCTGCATCGACTGCCATGGTCCGGACGGCAATGCGCCGATCGACTCGACCTATCCCAAGCTCGGCGGCCAGTACGCCGACTACCTGGCCCATGCGCTGCAGCAGTACCGCAAGGAAGAGCGCCAGCACGCGCTGATGACCCCGCAGGCCGCCGGCCTGAGCGACCAGGACATCGCCGACCTGGCCGCCTTCTTCGCCTCGCGCCCGGGCCAGCTGCGCGACCTGCACGGCGTGCACTGAGACACCGCGGCGACACCGGCTTCAAGCGAAGGCCCGCGCAAGCGGGCCTTCTCGTTCCCGGGATAAATCGACCGAGAGCGCAGGCTCCGGATGGGGCCGCCATGCCATGCGGGTATGGCTTACCCCTCGGGACGGCATCCTGCCTTTACGAGGGGCCGTGGCACATCCCTGTGCCACTTGCGCCATACCCGCATGGCACGACGTCCCCGGGCGCTTCAACGCCGCAGCTTCGATCAGACAGGCGAAGCAACAAGCGACTCCGACAAGACGCGATGGGGCTTTTCGGTAGGGCGCGGGCTTGCCGGCGACTCGGGCATCCTGGTCGCAGGGGTGCCTCTCGTGCCCACGCCATCGCGTCGCGGCCAGGTCGTCTCGACGAATGCACGACGATACCCCCAGGACGTGGTACGCCACGGCCTGTGTCGCAGCCGATAACCCGGCCCGCTTCCGCGCTCGTCCATGGACAGTCTTGTCGACCGTCCGCTCACCGCGGCACGGCACAATGCAGGCATGGCCGCCTCCCCCGCCCCTTCGCCCAAGCCGCGCCGTGAACGCGGCAACCCCAGCCTGCGCGAACGCTTCGACGCGATGCGCAACCTGCCGCCGTTCCTGCGCCAGATCTGGCAAACCAGCCCCGGCCTGACCCTGACCAGCCTGGGCCTGCGCCTGCTTCGGGCCCTGCTGCCGGTGGTGATGCTCTACATCGGCAAGCTGATCATCGACGAGGCGATCCGCGTGGTCGGCCTCGACCTGCAGTTCGAGGGCCTCGGCCAGGCCCTGCGCGGCGGCGAACTCGACCACCTGCTGTGGCTGCTCGGGCTGGAGCTGGCGCTGGCCGTGGCCTCGGACCTGCTCGGCCGGCTGGTGAGCTACGCCGACGGCCTGCTCTCGGAACTGTTCACCAACGCCAGCAGCGTGCGCCTGATGGAACATGCGGCGACCCTGGACCTGGAGGACTTCGAGGACCCGGACCTGCAGGACAAGCTCGACCGCGCCCGGCGCCTGACGATGAGCCGGATGAACCTGATGAGCCAGCTGTTCGGCCAGGCGCAGGACGCGGTCACCGTGGTCGCGTTCGCCGCCGGCCTGCTGGTCTATGCGCCCTGGCTGATCCTGCTGCTGGCCGTCGCCCTGGTGCCGGCGTTCATCGGCGAGGCGCACTTCAACGCGCTGGGCTACTCGCTCAACTACCAGTGGACGCCGGAGCGCCGCCAGCTCGAATACCTGCGCCAGACCGGCGCCAGCGTGGAAACGGCCAAGGAGGTGAAGATCTTCAACCTCCACCGCTTCCTGGTCGGGCGCTACCGCGCGCTGGCGGAGAAGTTCTACCTCGCCAACCGCGCCCTGGCCCGGCGCCGCGCCTTCTGGGGCGCGCTGCTGGCGGCCCTGGGCACGCTCGGCTACTACGTCGCCTACGCCTACATCGCGTGGCGCACGGTCACCGGCGACTTCAGCATCGGCGACCTGACCTTCCTCGCCGGCAGCTTCCGCCGCCTGCGGCAGTTGCTTGAGGGGCTGCTGGTCGGGTTCTCGCAGGTCGCCGGGCAGGCGCTGTACCTGGACGACCTCTACTCGTTCTTCGAGATCGAGCCGGAGATCGCCTCGCGCCCGGATGCGATCCCGGTGCCGCGGCCGATCGAGCGCGGCTTCGTGTTCGACAACGTCGGCTTCCGTTATCCGGGCGCGGACGGGTGGGCGCTGCGGGGCGTCGGCTTCGAGCTGCATGCCGGCGAAGTGCTGGCCCTGGTCGGGGAGAACGGCGCCGGCAAGACCACCCTGGTCAAGCTGCTGGCGCGGCTGTACGAGCCGGACGAAGGCCGCATCCTGCTTGACGGCCGCGACCTGCGCGACTACGACCTGGACGACCTGCGCGCCAACATCGGAGTGATCTTCCAGGACTTCGTCCGCTACCACCTCACCGCCGGCGAGAACATCGGCGTGGGCCGGATCGAGGCGCTGGACGATGGCGCACGCATCCGCGACGCCGCGCGGCAGGCGATGGCCGATGCGACGATCCAGGCGTTGCCGCTGGGCTACGACCAGGTGATCGGCCGCCGCTTCAAGAACGGCATCGACCTGTCCGGTGGCCAGTGGCAGAAGATCGCCATCGCCCGCGCCTACATGCGCGACGCGCAGGTGATGATCCTGGACGAACCGACCGCCGCGCTGGATGCGCGCAGCGAGTTCGAGGTGTTCCAGCGCTTCAAGGAGCTCTCGCAGCGGCGCACCGCGGTGCTGATCTCGCACCGCTTCTCGAGCGTACGCATGGCCGACCGCATCCTGGTGCTGGCCGGGGGCCGGGTCGAGGCCAGCGGCACCCATGACCAGCTGATGGCCCAGGGCGGGCGCTATGCGGAGTTGTTCGAACTGCAGGCCGCCGGCTATCGTTGACGGCCTTATGCCCCGCACCGGACAACGACGCATGCGCCCGCCCCACGCCTCCGCCGCCCTCGCCCTCGCCGTCTGCTTCGGCCTGGCCGCCTGCAAGCCCGCCCAGGAGGCCGCACCGGCATCCACGCCCGCCGCCGCCGGCGAACCGGCCCGGACCCTCGCCACCGAGAAGGGCGAAGCCCGGTTGAGTGTGGTCGCGCGCGGACTGTCGCACCCGTGGGCACTGGCGCCATTGCCGGGCGGCGGATTCCTGGTCACCGAACGCGGCGGCACCCTGCGCCGCGTGGCCGCCGACGGCAGCGTCTCGGCACCGCTCGCCGGCGTGCCGGAGGTGTCCGCGCGCGGCCAGGGCGGCCTGCTCGACGTCGCCCTCGCACCCGACTTCGCGCAGAGCCGGCGCATCTACCTCAGCTACGCCGAGCCTGGCGACAACGGCCTTGCCGGCACCAGCGCCGCCTACGCCACCTTGGGCGAGGCCGGCCTGGAGGACGTGACCGTGTTCTACCGGCAGGAGCCGAAGGTCAATGCCGAGAACCACTACGGCTCGCGCTTCGCCTTCGACGGCCAGGGCCACGTCTTCATCAGCCAGGGCGAGCGCACCATGCGCATGATGTCCCAGGAGCTGGACAAGCTGCAGGGCAAGCTGGTGCGCCTGAACCTGGACGGCAGCGTGCCGGAGGACAATCCCTTCGTCGGCCAGGACGGCGCGCGGCCGGAAATCTGGAGCTACGGTCACCGCAACTCGCAGGGCCTGGCCATCGATCCCCGCACCGGCACGCTGTGGGAAGTCGAGCACGGACCGCGCGGCGGCGACGAGATCAACCTGCCGCAGCCCGGCAGGAACTACGGCTGGCCGATCGTCACCCACGGCATCAACTACTCCGGCCAGCCGATCCCCGAGGCGGTAGGCAAGGAGAAGGAAGGCATGGAACCGCCCCACTTCGTGTTCGAGGTTTCCCCCGGGCTGTCGGGGATGGCGTTCTACACCGGCCAGGCGGGCAAGCCCTGGAACGACAGCCTGTTCCTGGGCGCGCTGGCGCAACGCAACCTGATCCGGCTGCAGCTCGAGGGCGACCGCGTCGTGGCCGAGGAGCGACTGCTCCAGGACCTGGGCGAGCGCATCCGCGACGTGCGCGTGGCCGCCGACGGCAACCTGTACCTGGTCACCGACGAAGAAAACGGCAAGCTGTTGAAGCTGGAGCCACCGCAGGCCTGAGCCGCTCCCCTGGCGCTCCATCGCCGGCAGCCGCCGGCACGGAGCGGCCGGCACGCTCCGCACCCACCGGCCTGGCGCCCTGATCCTGCGCAAGGCCGGCCCCGGCCGGTCGGCTACAATACGCGGCGAACATCCCCACGCCGCATACCCGATGTCCTCCGCCTACGGCACCGAAACGGTGCTCGACGTCCGTCACTGGACCGACGACTACTTCAGCTTCACCACCACCCGCGACGACGGTTTCCGCTTCGAGAACGGCCAGTTCGTGATGATCGGGCTGGCCACCGAGGGCGGCAAGCCGCTGCTGCGCGCCTATTCGATTGCCAGCGCCAACTGGGAAGAGCAGCTGGAGTTCTTCAGCATCAAGGTCCCCAACGGCCCGCTGACCTCGCGCCTGCAGCACATCCAGCCCGGCGATACGGTGCTGGTCGGGCGCAAGCCCACCGGCACCCTGCTGATCAGCGACCTGCATCCGGGCCGCAACCTGTACCTGCTGGGCACCGGCACCGGCCTGGCGCCATGGCTGTCGGTGGTCAAGGATCCGGAAACCTACGAGCGCTTCGAGCGCGTGGTCCTGTGCCACGGCGTGCGCAGCGCCGGCGACCTGGCCTACCGCGATTACTTCGAGAAGGAGCTGCCCAACCATGAGCTGCTGGGCGAGATCATCCGCGAGAAGCTGCTGTATTACCCGGCCGTCAGCCGCGAAGACTTCCCCAACCACGGCCGCCTGACCGACCTGATGGCCAGCGGCCAGATGATGCGCACGCTGGGCCTGGACCCGCTGGCGGCCGAGCACGACCGCGCCATGATCTGCGGCAGCCCGCAGATGCTGGCCGACTTCCGCGCCCTGCTCGATGGACGCGGCTTCACCGCCTCGCCGCGGATCGGCACCCTGGGGCAGTACGTGTTCGAGCGCGCCTTCGTCGAGAAGTAAGGCGCCGGCCTTGTCAGCGCGGCGGCCGGGCCAGTGCCCGGTCGATCGCGCCCAGCAGCGCCTCCGGGCGCGTGCGCGGTGCGTAGCGCGCCAGCACCCGGCCGTCGCGGCCAACCAGGAACTTGGTGAAGTTCCACTTGATCGCGCCGGTGCCCAGCAGGCCGCGCTTCTCGCGCCGAAGCCAGGCCCACAACGGATGGGCGCCGGGGCCGTTGACCTCGACCTTGGCGAACATCGGGAAGGTCACCCCGAAGTTGAGCGCGCAGAAATCGCGGATCGCCGCTTCGTCGCCCGGCTCCTGGTGGCCGAACTGGTCGCAGGGGAAGCCCAGCACCGCCAGGCCCTGCCCGCTGCGCTCCCGCCACAGCTGCTCCAGCCCCGCGTACTGGGGGGTGAAGCCGCAGCGCGAGGCGACGTTCACCACCAGCAGTACCTGTCCGGCGAATTCGGACAACGGCCGCTGGTGGCCGTCGATGTCGGTGGCGGTGAAATCGTAGGCGACGGTCATGGGCGGTTCGCGGAGGATTCGAGGCCAGCATAGCCCGCCGCCGGCGGAAGGTGTCTGGCCTTGGCCCTGTCGCCAGCCCCGGAAACAGCACGGCCAGCCAAACGCCTGGTCTCCGGCTTCGTGGATCGCACCGCGCTTCGAGACGCCCGGGACCGGGACCGGGACCGGGACCCGGGCCGGGCCCGCGCCCGTGTCTTTCGTCACGGGCGGTCGCCCCGGCGGGCGGGTTAGATTCAACGGAATCTTTCCCGCAGGATCCGTTGTAATGAAGAAGACCGGCCTTTACCTGGCGCTCGCCGCCGCCCTTGGACTTGGCATGACCGCCTGCAACCGCACCGAAAGTCCCGCCGCCGGCGCCACCGCCGAGCAGGCCGCCCCGGCCACCCAGGACAACCCGTTCTTCGTGCAGAGCGAACTGCCGCTGCAGTACCCGCACTTCGACCGGATCAAGGACAGCGATTTCGGCCCGGCCTTCGACGCCGGCATGGCCGAGCAGCTGAAGGAAGTGGAGGCGATCGCCAACAATGCCGAGGCGCCGACCTTCGACAACACCATCATCGCGATGGAGAACAGCGGCCAGGTCCTCGATCGCGCCGCCACCGTCTTCTTCAACCTGTCCAGCACCGACACCAACGACGCGCGCAAGAAGCTCGACGCCGACTACTCGCCGAAGTTCGCCGCCCACCGCGATGCGATCTACCTGAACGGCAAGCTGTTCGAGCGCGTGCAGGCGCTGTACGACCAGCGCGACACCCTCGGCCTGGACGCCGAAGGCCTGCGCCTGGTCGAGCGCTACTACACCGACTTCGTCCGCGCCGGCGCCAAGCTGTCCGACGCCGACAAGGCCAAGCTCAAGGACATGAACGCGCAGCTGGCGACGCTGGGCACCCAGTTCGACCAGAACGTGCTCAACGAGGTCAACGCCTCGGCGGTAACCTTCGACAGCGCCGACGCGCTGGCCGGCTCGTCCGAAGCGCAGATCGCCGCGGCCGCCGCCGAGGCCAAGAAGCGCGGGCTGGACGGCAAGTACGTGGTCACCCTGCTCAACACCACCGGCCAGCCGCCGCTGACCTACCTGAGCAACCGCGATGCGCGGCAGAAGATCTTCGAGGCGTCGATCGCCCGTGGCAGCCGCGGCAACGAATACGACAACACCGGCGTGGTCGCCCAGGTGATCAAGCTGCGCGCCGACCGCGCCGCCCTGCTCGGCTACCCGAACCACGCGGCCTACGCGCTGGAAGACGCCACCGCCAAGACCCCGCAGGCGGTCAACGACATGCTCGGCAAGCTGGCCCCGGCCGCGGTGGCCAACGCCACCCGCGAGGCGGCCGAGCTGCAGAAGATGATCGACCAGGAGCAGGCGGCCAAGGGCGAGCCGACCTTCCAGCTGGAGCCGTGGGACTGGGCCTACTACAGCGAGAAGGTCCGCGCGGCCAAGTACAACTTCGACGAGTCCCAGCTCAAGCCGTACTTCGAGATGAAGAACGTGCTGGAGAACGGCGTTTTCTTCGCGGCAACCCAGCTGTACGGGATCACCTTCAAGGAGCGCACCGACCTGCCCAAGTACCGCGAGGACACCTGGACCTACGACGTCTTCGACGCCGACGGCAAGCAGCTGGCGATCTTCATCTTCGACCCGTACGCGCGCGAATCCAAGCGCGGCGGCGCGTGGATGAACTCCTACGTCTCCCAGTCCAAGCTGCGCGGCACCCAGCCGGTGGTGGCCAACCACCTCAACATCACCAAGCCGGCCGACGGCCAGCCCACGCTGATGACCTGGGACGAGGTCACCACCACGTTCCACGAGTTCGGCCACGCCCTGCACGGCATGTTCTCCGACGTGACCTACCCGTACTTCAGCGGCACCAGCGTGCCGCGCGACTTCGTCGAGTTCCCCTCGCAGGTCAACGAAATGTGGGCCGACTGGCCGTCGATCCTGGCCAACTACGCCAAGCACTACCAGACCGGCGAGGCGATGCCGCAGGCGCTGCTGGACAAGGTCCTGGCGGCGAGCAAGTTCAACCAGGGCTTCGCCACCACCGAGTACCTCGGCGCGGCCATGCTCGACCAGCGCTGGCACCAGCTCGGCGCCGACAAGGTGCCCGACGCGGCCGGGGTGATGCCGTTCGAGGCGCAGGCGCTGAAGGACGACGGCATCTACTTCCGCCCGGTGCCGCCGCGTTACCGCACCCCGTACTTCAGCCACATCATGGGCGGCTACGCGGCCGGCTACTACGCCTACATCTGGTCCGAGGTGCTGGACGCCAACACCCAGGCCTGGATCCGCGCCAATGGCGGCCTCAAGCGCGAGAACGGCGACCGCTTCCGCGCCACCCTGCTCTCGCGTGGCGGCAGCAAGGATGCGATGCAGCTGTTCCGCGACTTCGCCGGCCACGACCCGAAGATCGAGCCGCTGCTGGAGAAGCGCGGGCTGGACGCGGCGCCGCCGCGCTGATCCCATCGCCCTGCCACATCGACTGCGCCACCTCCGGGTGGCGCAGTCGTTTCCGGCGCCGGGTTTTCCACAGGCGGTGTGGATGACGCCTGCACAAAGCTGTGGATAATCGCCGGCGCGCCAGGCGTGGCGCGGCTGTCAAGATGACTGGCGTTTTTTTCGCCGCCGGTGCCGGTGGCCGCGCGCCCGGGCCTCAACGCGGCGCGAGGTAGCCGCCGGGCACGCCCCGCGGCGACAGCACCAGTTGCCAGAGCTGCGCGCGCCGCGTGCGGAAGCTGGCCATCGCACCGGCCAGGTAGAACCGCCACATGCGCCGGAAGCGCTCGTCGTAGCGTGCGTCCAGTCGCGGCCAGGCGGCCTCGATGTTGGTCCGCCAGGCCTGCAGGGTGCGGTCGTAGTCGGTGCCGAAGTTGTGCCAGTCCTCGACCACGAACAGGCCTTCGCTGGCGGAGGCCACCTGCGCGGCCGACGGCAGCATCGAGTTGGGGAAAATGTAGCGGGCGATCCAGGGATCGGTGTGGTGGGTCGAGACGTTGCGGCCGATCGTGTGCAGGAGGAACAGTGCATGCGGCGGCAGGCAGCGCTGGACCACCTCGAAATAAGTGCGGTAGTTGCGGTCGCCGACGTGCTCGAACATCCCGATCGAGAACGCCGCATCGAAGGGTTCATCGAGCTCGCGGTAGTCCTGCAGGCGGATCTCCACCGGCAGCCCGGCGCAGAGCTTGCGCGCGAAATCGGCCTGTTCGCCGGAGATGGTCACGCCCACCCCGGCAACGCCGTAGCGTTGCGCCGCGAACTTGAGCGCCTCGCCCCAGCCGCAGCCGATGTCGAGCACGCGCATGCCGGGCCGCAGCTCGAGCTTGCGGCAGACCAGGTCCAGCTTGGCCTCCTGCGCCGCATCCAGGTCGCCTGCCTGGCGCCAGTAACCGCAGCTGTAGACCAGCCGGGAGCCGAGCATGGCCGCGTACAGGTCGTTGCCCAGGTCGTAGTGGCGCTTGGCCACTTCGGCGCTGCGCGTGCGCGACTGGCGGTTGGACAGGCGCGCCAGCAGCGCGTCGCCGACCTCGGCCAGTGCATGGACGCGCTCGTCCAGGCGTGCGTCGATCAGGCGGGCAAGGAAACCGTCCAGCGAACGCGCATCCCACCAGCCGTCCATGTACGACTCGCCGAGCCCGAGCGACCCCTGCGCCAGGAGGCGCGCGTAAAGCCGGTCGTCGTGTACCTGCAGGTCCCAGTCGCGTCCACCGTCCACGCGCACGCCCGCTTCGTCGAGCAAGGCCTCGATCCGGCGGCGCGAGCGCGATGCGGCGGACATGGGACGGTCGGCCTAGGGTACGAACAGCGGACTCACATCGGGCGCCAGGAGCGGCTTGAGCACCGCCGCCGGCACCTCCACGCGTTGCACGCCGTCGGCGTACGGTCCGACCTGGTAGGGCGGGAACACGAAACGCAGCGCGGCGATGCGGCCGTCGGCCGCCGGCACCGGTTCGAACTGGGCGAAGTTCTCGGGTACCGGACGGGTGCCCTCGTCGATCATGCGGAGCGCCACGGCCAGCAGCCGCTCGCGATCGCCGGATTCGAGCGCCTCGTCGGCGGCGCGCGTGTGCGCCGCTGCACCCAACTGCTCGCCGACGTAATCGGCCACCGACCGCCAGCCTTCGGGCGAGGCCAGCAGGTCCTGCGCGGTCAGCATGCGCTGCTGGCGCGGCAGCCAGACGAACCTGGCCAGCAGGGGCTGGCCATGGGCACCGCCGGTGTACAGGCTGCCGTCGGCCGCCACCGCCACCACCTCGCTGCTGCGCATCACCTCGCGGAAGCCCAGCGACAGCTCGTAGGGCGCGGTCGGCTTTTCCCGCAGGCCGGACACGGCCTGCATCAGTTCGGCGCGGGCCGCCTCGGCGTAACCGTGGAGGGCGCGGGCCAGTCCCGGGTCGGCGGCCGCGCCCGGCGGGTAGCTGATCCCGACCACGTAACGCGGGTCGGTCTCGATCACATCCTCCAGGGAGACCGGCGCTTCGGCGGCCGCCACGGGAGCCGAAGGTTCCGGCGCGGCCGCGGCGGCGGGCCCCGGATCGGGGGTCGCCGGGACCGGGTCGTTCCCGCGCTGGCAGGCTGCCGCCGCAGGCAGGAGCAGCAGGGCGAGGACGATCCGGATGGGGCGGTTCAGGGTCATGCGGCACCTCCTTTGTGCAATACGGAAAGCCTGCCGACCGCAGGCCCGGGGAGCGGTCAGCCGGCCACCATTCCGGCGTACGCCGGATGGCGGGCGACCCAGGCACGTGCATAGGCGCAGGCGGGAACAACCCGCCAGCCCTGCTCCCGTGCATGTTCGAACGCCGCCCGCACCAGGTGTCCGGCGATGCCGCGGCCGCCAATGGCGGCCGGGACCCCGGTGTGATCGATCACCAGCCTGCCGTCCTGGACGCGGTAGACGAGCTCGGCCTGGTGGCCTTCCACCTCCACGTGGAAGCGCTGGCGGCCGGGGTCATGCTCCACGGAGGGAAGGTCGGTCATGGCGGCTCCTCGGAGGGTGGCGGCAGAAGGCGACGTCCTGCGTCACATTCTGGCCTGAACACCGCCAAAGCGGGGTGACGACATTGCTGAACAGGTGGCTGCGGCGGGCTTACGGGTTGGCACGGGTTGTGCGTTGATTCAGGCAAGCGATACCGAGCCAGATTCTGCAGGGAACCTCACCATGAATGCACTGGAACACAACAGCCCGACCGACTTCGCCAGCGATTCCTCGCTGCTCGAAGGTCTCTACCAGCTCGTCGTCAACGGCCACACCGATGGCTGGGAGTTCGAGCAGCTCGACAGCGTGGTCTACGAGCGGCTCAAGCACGCCTACGCCGTGACCAACTGAAGGGGGAAGGACGAAGCAGCGCGGAAACGCGCGCTTGCGTCCGGGGGCAGCTCCGTCGGCGGCGGGGCTGCCCTTTTTGTTGATGGCTACCGGTGATCGCGCTTGCGCTGGTTGCGCCGGTCATGGGTGCTGACGCTGCCCTGGATGGCCCGCATCCGGCTTTCCCCGGCGTGCAGTTCGCGAAGCCTGGCCTCGGCCTCGGCCGATGCGTGGTCGGCAGCGCCGACGGCCTGCGGCGCGGCGTGCGGATCCTCCAGTTGCCTCCATGCGGGCGTTTCCCGGGCCTGCTCCTGGTGCGCCTGCAACAGTTCGCGGGTACGGGCCAGCGCCTGTTCCGGGGTCAACGGCGGCGCCTTGCGGCGGCCTCCCGCGGCGGGGCGCACCGCCTTGCGCGACTTGGCTCCGGTGGCGGCGCGGCGTGACGGCATCACGGCCTTCGACGCCGCCTTCTTCGCGATCGCAGCCTTCTTCGGTGCCCCCGCCTCGACCACCGTCCTCGTGCCGGTGGATACCTTCCCGGTCGATGCGTTCCTGGTGGCGACTTTCCTGGTCGCGGTCTTCCTGGTCGCGGTCTTCTTCGTCGCGCTCTTCTTCGCGGCAGTCTTCCGGGCGGCAGACTTCTTGCTCGCAGACTTCTTGATGGCAGGCTTCTTTGCTGCGGTCCTCTTGGCTACAGCCTTCTTGGTCGCGGCCTTCCTGGCGACACCCGACTTCTTCGCCACCACGCCCTTGGCCGCAGATTTCCTGGCCGTAGCCTTCTTGGCCGTAGCCTTGAGCGGCTTCTTCGTGGCGAGCTTGCGCGTGGCCGCACCCGCTCCCGATCTTGCGGCAGCCTTCTTCGCCGGCGCCTTGCGCGCCGGCCTGGCCGCTTTACTGGATGTCGCCGACTTGCCGCCGGCAGGGGTCCGCTTGCTCCGGGTTGCCATCTCCGCCTCCTCTGGCCTGGACGCGGATCACCGTGGCATGCCCCGCATTCACGCCAGGTGAGCGCGACTCAGAGGTTGAAGCTCGGATTCAGCAACTGCTCCATGAACACCTGCACCAGGCGCGGCTCCATGGCCAGCATGAACATGACGCCGAACGCCGCGCCGGCCAGGTGCGCGCTGTGGTTGATCCGGTCGCCGCCCTTGCGGTCCATCCAGATGCTGTAACCGACGTAGAACACCGCATAGAGGATCGCCGGCGCCGGGATGAAGAACACGAAGATCAGCGACCACGGCGAAATCAGGATGAAGGCGAACAGCACCGCCGACACCGCGCCGGAGGCGCCGAGGCTGAAGTAGTTGGGATTGGCGTGGTTCTTCAGGTAGCTGGGCAGGATCGAAACCACCAGCGCCGCCAGGTAGAACAGCGGATAGGTCAGGGCGCTGCCGGTCAGCTCCCGCATCACCTGCTCGATCAGCCGACCGAAGAAGAACAGCGTGATCATGTTGAACAGCAGGTGCGGGAAGTCCGCATGCAGGAACCCGTAGCTCACCAGGCGCCAGTACTCGTGCCGCCTCGAGACGGCCGGCGGCCACAGGATCAGCCGGTCGACCAGGCGGCGGTCCTTGAACGCCAGCCACGACACCAGCGCGGTGGCGGCGATCAGGATGAGGGTGACGGGAGACGACATCGGGCGGCCTCAGGCGACGCGGTAGTTGTCCTGCATCGGGTAGCGGCGCGCGTAGGCGGCGAACGCCAGCGCGGCCACGAACGCGAAGCCGGCGAAGAAGAACATCAGGAAGGCGTTCTCGCTCAACCCGGTGCCGGCGATGCGGCCGAGCACGGCTTCGTTGCGGATGCCGAAATTGGTCAGCAGTACCCACAGGCTGCCGAACGTGCTGGTGAGGTACCAGAACGCCATGATCACGCCCTTCATGGCGTGCGGCGCCTGGCTGTAGGCGAATTCCAGCGCGGTCGCCGAGACCAGCACCTCGCCGAAGGTCAGCAGCAGGTAGGGCAGCGCCTGCCAGGTCAAGGAGACCTGCTGCCCCCCGTCGAGCCACAACTGCAGGGCGCCGGCCACGATCCAGGACAGGCCGGAGATGGCGATGCCCCAGCCCATCCGGCGCAGCGCCGTCGGCTCCCAGCCCAGCCGGCGCAGGGCCGGATACAGGACCAGGTTGTTGAACGGGATCAGCAGCATCACCAGCAGCGGGTTGAGCGCCTGCATCTGCGCGGCGTCCTTGATCAGCCAGCTCGGCCACCAGGCGGCGTGGTGCGGGATCACCATCTCGCGCCCCTGGATGATCCAGGTCGACGCCTTCTGGTCGAACAGCGACCAGAACGGGGTCACCAGCGCGAATACGATCAGGATGCGCAGCACCGCGCGCACGCCGTCGACCGCCGCGTCCGGATGCAGGCCGCGCGCACGCTCGAGCTGCATCGACGCGCCCCAGCCGCCGAACGCGATCACCACGCCCAGCGCCAGGCACGCGGAGATGACGAACCCGAAGTCCGGCCACCATGCGGGGGCGGCACCGGCCAGCGACAGCGCCCACAGGCCCAGCAGCGCGACCGCCAGCGCCAGGCCGGCCATCGCCGCGAAATAGCCGGGCCGGCCTTCGCCTTGGCGCTGCGTGCGCAACGCGGTCTTGACCACTTCGAAGAAGCCATGCGGATCGTTGCCCGACGGCGGCACGTGGACGTAATGGCGGCGCCCCAGCCAGAACACGAAGGTGGCGATGAACATCAGCACGCCCGGAATACCGAACGCCACCGCCGGCCCCCAGTGCCGCAGGAACAGCGGCGCCAGCAGCGAGGCGAAGAACGAGCCGAAGTTGATGATCCAGTAGAAGGCGTCGAAGACCAGCTTGGCCTTGGACTTGTTGCTCTGGTCGAACTGGTCGCCGCAGAAGGAGACCACCAGCGGCTTGATCCCGCCCGAGCCCAGGGCGATGAGGAACAGGCCGGTGTAGAAGCCGGTGGCGTTGTTCTCGAACAGCGCCAGGCAGGCATGGCCGGCGCAGTAGACCAGCGAGAACCAGAGGATGGTGTGGTACTTGCCGAAGTAGCGGTCGGCCAGCCAGCCGCCGAGCAGCGGGAAGAAGTACACGCCGATCACGAACATATGGAATATGTCCTTGGCGGCGGTGTCGCGCTCGGGGCCCTCGGGCAGGTAGGCCAGCAGGATGGAGCTGATCAGGAACGGCACCAGGATGTTGCGCATCCCGTAGAAGCTGAACCGTTCGCAGGCCTCGTTGCCGATGATGTAGGAAATCTGGCGCGGCATGCGCCCGGTGTCTGCGGTGGCTGTGCTCATCGGCGGTACGGCTGCAAAAGAAGCCGAGGGTACCCGAAGAGCGGGCGGCACCGGAACCGCCGGGGAGCCCGGCACGCGCCACGGCGCAAGCGCGTGGCTGCCTGCGGTGCGCCACGCTGGCATCATGGGCCACCCCCCGCCGGAATCCCCGATGTCCCGCCGCTACCGCCCGTCGAGCCCCTCCCCGACCCGTGCGCTGGCCTGCTCGGCCGCCCTGCTCGCCGCGTGGGCCTCCAGGGCCGCGGCCCCCGCCCCGGCGCTTGCGGCCGCGCCTGCCGAGCCGCTGACGACCGTGGCCGAGCGCAGCGGCTTCCAGCACACCGGACGCTACGAGGAGGTCGCCACGCTGGCCGCCGCGTTCCAGGCGCGTTATCCGGACCGTGTCGCCGCGCGCAGCTTCGGTACCACCCCCGAGGGCCGGCCGATGCAGCTGCTGGTGGTGACCGCGACCGGTGCGTTCGACGCGGCCGAGGCCCGCCGCCGCGGGCTGCCGGTGGTACTGGTCCAGGGCGGCATCCACGCCGGCGAGATCGACGGCAAGGACGCCGGCTTCCTGGCCCTGCGCCAGGTGCTCGAGGGCCAGGCCGCGCCCGGCGCGCTGGACAAGGTGGTGTGGCTGTTCGTGCCGGTGTTCAACGTCGACGGCCACGAGCGCTTCGGCGCCTGGAACCGCCCCAACCAGCGTGGCCCGGTGGAGATGGGCTGGCGCACCACCGCGCAGAACCTGAACCTCAACCGCGACTACCTCAAGGCCGACGCGCCGGAGATGCGCGCGATGCTGCGCCTGGTGCAGGAGTGGGATCCGCTGGCGATGGTCGACCTGCACGCCACCAACGGCGCCCAGTTCGAGCACGACATCTCGTTCCAGGTAGAGCCCCTGCATGCCGGCGATCCGGCGCTTCGCGCCATCGGCCGGCAGTGGCGCGACGCGGTGATCGACGACGCCCGGCGCCACGGCTCCCTGCCCCTCCCGTTCTATCCCTCGTTCGTGATCCAGGACGACCCCGCCTCCGGCTTCGAGGACGGCGTGGCGCCGCCGCGCTTCTCGCATGGCTATTTCCTGCTGCGCAACCGGCTCGGCATGCTGGTGGAGACGCACTCCTGGAAGCCCTACCCCGAGCGCGTACGGACCACGCGCAACGCGATCGTCTCGGTGCTGGGGCAGATGGCGCGGCACGGCGCGCAGTGGCGGCACACGGCATTGGACGCCGATGCGCGCGCCACGCGGCTGGGTGGCCAGGAGGAACCACTGGCATGGAAGGCGACGCAGGATTCGCGCACGGTCGATTTCCGCGGCTACGCCTACACCCGCACGCCCTCGGACGTGTCCGGCGCACTGATGACCCGCTACGACGAAACCCGGCCGCAGGTCTGGCAGGTGCCGTTGCGCGACCAGGCCGTTCCCGTCCTGACCGCCGTCGCACCGGCGGCCGGCTACCTGGTGCCGCCGGCCTGGGCGGAGTTCGTGCAGCCGTCGCTGGAGGCGCACGGCGTCGCCTTCCAGCGGCTCGCCGCGGACTGGCCGCAGGCGCCGGTACAGGCGTTCCGGGCCGACCGCGCCAGGACCGATGCGACCTCCACCGAGGGCCGCCAGCGCCTGGCGCTCGAAGGCGCCTGGAAGCGCGAGCCACGCGACGTCGGCACCGGCGCGCTGTTCGTGCCGGTCGCGCAGCCGCTTTCGCGCCTGGTGCTGGCGCTGCTCGAGCCGCAGGCGCCCGACTCACTGGCCGCGTGGGGCCGCTTCAACCTCGCCTTCGAGCGCAAGGAATACATGGAAGACTACGTGGCCGAGGACGTGGCGCGGCGGATGCTGGCGGCCGATCCTGCGCTTCGCGCCGAGTTCGAGCGCCGCGTGGCGGCCGATCCGGCCTTCGCCGGCGATCCCGCCGCGCGCCTGGACTTCTTCTACCGCCGCCATGCGTCCTGGGACGAGCGCTACGGCCTGTATCCGGTTCTGCGCCTGGACCAGCCGCCGCCGGGCACCTGATTCCGAACGACCCGCGAGCCTGACATGAGCCTCCCGCCCCGCCTCGCCGTACGACTGCTGCTCTGCGCCGTGCTGCTGCCGGCGCTGGCGGGGGCCGCAGCCAAGGCAGGAGGCGAGGCGCGCGCCGCCGCGCCTGAATTCACCCTGGTCACGCTCAACCTGTACCACGACCGCGACGACTGGCCGAAGCGCCGCGTGCAGATCGTGAACACCCTGCGTGCGCTGGAACCGGACGCGATCGTGCTGCAGGAGGTGCTGCAGCACGAGGGCCTGCCCAACCAGGCCACCTGGCTGGCGCGGGAACTGGGTTACCACTGGCACTTCGTCACCACCGATCCCCCCAGCCACGCCCGTCGCTACGGCAACGCGCTGCTGAGCCGCCAGCCGCTGATCGAGCAGGGCGAGACCCTGCTGCATCCGCTCGACGACCACCGCACCGCCGGCATGGCCCGGGTGCTGGTCGACGGCCGGCCGCTGAACCTCTACTTCACCCATCTCCACTCGGCACCCGACGGCGGCGCCATCCGCGCCGGGCAGCTCGCCGACCTGATGGCGTATGTCGAGGCCACGTCCGACGGCATCGCTTCGGCGATCGCCGGCGACTTCAACGCCGAGCCAGGCGCCCCCGAACTGGCCGCGCTTCGCGAAGGCTGGGACGACGCCTGGGCCGCGCTGCATCCCGACGTCGACGAGGAAGCGGCGAGCACGCTCAATCCGGCCTACTTCGCCAGCCCGGCCCGGATCGACCACGTCTTCCTCCAGCGCGGACTACTGCACCCGCTGAAGGCCGAGTTGCTGTTCACCACGCCCGATGCCGCAGGCACGTGGGCGTCCGACCACCGCGGCCTGCGGGTCCGCTTCCGCATCGACGATCCGGCCACGCACTGACCCGGGCAGGCGCGTGCACCCGTCGTCGGTTTAATGCTTTGCATACATCGCCTTCGCGCCGGGCAGGAGCGGGCGAGGCCATGCTGGCGTGGCCAACCCAACATGGAGGTATCCGATGAGTCACCTGACCGGCAAGCGCGTCGCCATCCTCGCCAGCAACGGCTTCGAGGAATCCGAACTGCTCGAACCGATGCGTGCATTGCGCGACCATGGCGCGGAAGTGGACGTCGTCTCGCCCGAGAGCGGCAGCATCCAGGGCTTCCGCCACTTCGACCGCGGCCAGAGCGTGCCGGTCGACCGCGATGTCGCCGAGGCGAGCGCGGCCGACTACGACGCGCTGGTGATCCCCGGCGGCCTGTTCAATCCCGATGCGCTGCGCCACGACGCCGATTCGATCCGCTTCACCCGCGCCTTCTTCGAGGCCGGCAAGCCGGTCGGCGCGATCTGCCATGGGCCGTGGGTGCTGGTGGATGCGGACGTCATCGACTCGCGCGAGCTGACCTCCGTGCCCAACATCCATCGCGACCTGGAGAATGCGGGCGCCCGCTGGGTCGACCGCGAAGTGGTGGTCGACCAGGGCCTGGTCACCAGCCGCACGCCTAAGGACCTGCCGGCCTTCTGCGCCAAGCTGGTGGAGGAAATCGCCGAAGGGCGCCACGCCGGCCAGGCGGCCTCGGCATGAGGCCTGCGGCGCCGAGCGGCAGGGACGATCGTCGCGCGGTGCGCGCATGCGCACCGTGGCGCCTGGCGGCAGTGGCATGCCTGGCGGTGGCGGCGAGCGCCTGCGGCCGCGACGACCAGGCCGCACCCGGACCCGCGACCGATCCGCCGCCAGCCGATACCGCGGTGATGCGGCCAGCGCCGGCCTCGCCGGCGACCGAGGCCGCCCTGCCTGCGTCTTCGCCGCCACTGCTGCCGCCGGGCGGTCCGGCGACCCCGGCGCAGGCGCAATGGAAGTGCGCCGACCAGCGGATCGCCGTGCGCCTGGATGCCGCCTCGCAAAGCCTCAGCCTGGTCCACGAGCGCGGCCAGCTGGCGCTGCCACGGCGCGAAGCGGCGTCCGGCGCCCGCTATGCCGACGCCAATGGCAACGAGTTCTGGGACAAGGGCGATACCGCCACGCTCACGCTCTCCGGCACGCCGCCCCGCGCCTGCACCCGGGTCGAGAACGGTCTCGCGGACTGAGCGCCTCCGCCAGGCGCGCTGACGGCGCCCGCATGCGCAGAGGCCCGCCCGGGATGCGCGGGCGGGCGTCGTGGCCCCGGCGTGCCGCCGGTGGAATCAGGCGGCGGTCGAGGCGCGCAGCGCGGCGATCCGCTCGGCCAGCGGCGGGTGGCTCATGAACAGCTTGCGCAGGCCCTGGCCCACGCCACCGGCGATGCCGAAGGCCTCCACCTGGGCCGGCAAGGTGCTCTGGCCGTGGTTCTGCGACAGTCGCTCGAGCGCGGCGATCATCTTCTGCCGGCCGGCCAGCTGCGCACCACCGGCATCGGCCCGGAATTCGCGGCGACGCGAGAACCACATCGCGATCATGGTCGCGAACAGGCCGAACACCATCTCCAGCACCATCACGATGGCGAAGTAGGCCAGGCCGCGACCCTCGCCTTCCCGGTTGCCCGACAGGAAACTGTCGACGATGCCGCCGACCACGCGCGCCAGCACGATCACGAAGGTGTTGAGCACGCCCTGCAGCAGGGCCATGGTCACCATGTCGCCGTTGGCCACGTGCGCGACCTCGTGGCCCAGCACCGCCTCGGCCTCGTCGGCCTCCATCTGCCGCAGCAGCCCGGTGGAGACGGCCACCAGGGCGTTGTTGCGGTTGGCGCCGGTGGCGAACGCGTTGATCTCCGGCGCGTCATAGACGGCGACCTCCGGCATGCCGATGCCCGCGGCCTGCGCCTGCCGCTGCACGGTGGCCACCAGCCAGCGCTCGGTCTCGTTGCGCGGCTCGGTGATGACGTGCGCGCCGGTGGCGCGCTTGGCCAGCCACTTGGACATCAGCAGCGAGACCAGCGAGCCGCCGAAGCCGAACAGCGCGGCCATCACCAGCAGCCCACCCATCTGGTTCGGGTTCACGCCCAGGAAGGACATGATGATGCCGGCCAGGAACAGCACGGCCAGGTTGGTGGCGAGGAACAGGGCGATACGGCTGAACACGGCAATTCTCCGGGGGGTTGGCTTGTCGCCGGAGTTATGGGAGCGGGCCGGCTTGAAATCAAGCCATCGCCGCCGCGACCATGGCCCGGATGCAGGACGCGCCCACCCCACCCCGCCCGCCGCGCAGCGGTTCGCCCGACACGCCCGCCGGCACGGGCTACCGAGGGCGATTCGCCCCTTCGCCCACCGGGCCGTTGCATTTCGGCTCGCTGCTGGCGGCGTTCGGCAGCTGGCTGCTGGCCCGGCATGCCGGCGGCCAGTGGCAGGTGCGGATCGAGGACCTGGACCCGCCGCGCGAGGTCGCCGGTGCGGCGCAGGCGCAGCTGGACACCCTGGCCGCCTTCGGGCTGGAACCGGACCTGCCGGTGGCCTGGCAGAGCGAACGCCATGCGCTGTATCGCGCGGCGCTGGACCGCCTGCTCGCCGGGGGACGGGCGTTCGCCTGTTCCTGCAGCCGCAGCGAACTGGCCGCCCAGGGCGGCATCCATCGCCACTGCGTCGCCACCGCGGCGCGGCCGCGCCCCGCCTTCCGGCTGCGGGTGGCCGACGGCAGCGTGGTCGCCTTCGACGATGCCCTGCAGGGACCGGTGCGGCAGGACGTCGCCAGCGAGGTCGGCGACTTCGTGCTGCTGCGCGCCGACGGCTGCTGGGCCTACCAGCTGGCGGTGGTGGTCGACGACGCCGAGCAGGGCATCACCGACGTGGTCCGCGGCGCCGACCTGCTCGATTCCACGCCGCGCCAGATCCTGCTGCAGCGCGCGCTCGGCCTGCCGACCCCGCGCTACCTGCACCTGCCACTGGTGGTGGACGCGCACGGACACAAGCTGTCCAAGTCCAGCGCCGCGATGCCCGTGGACGCCGGCGACCCGCTGCCGGCGCTGCGCCTGGCCTGGTCGCTGCTGGGCCAGGATCCGGCACCGTTGCGGGGCATCGCCGGCCGCGATGCACTGCTGCGGTGCGCGCGCCACGCCTTCGATCCGATACACCTGACGCCGCGCTTGCACTTTCATCAGGCCACCACTACAACTGCGATGGAACAGCCTGAATAGCCATCAAGAGCCTCCGGGAGGGGTCCAATGAACAGTCGCGTCGCGTTCGTCACCGGCGGCACCGGCGGCATCGGTACGGCCATCTGCAAGAAGCTGGCCGACATGGGCCACCGCGTGGCCACCAACTACCGCAACGAAGAGAAGGCCAAGGCCTGGCAGGCGCAGATGAAGGCCGACGGCTACGACATCGCCCTGGTCAAGGGGGACGTGACCTCGCCGGACGAAGCCCAGGCGATGGTCGCCGAAGTGGAAAAGACACTCGGCCCGGTGGAGATCCTGGTCAACAACGCCGGCATCACCCGCGATGGCACCTTCCACAAGATGACGGCGCAGCAGTGGAACGACGTCATCAACACCAACCTCAATTCTGTGTTCAACGTCACCCGCCCGGTGATCGAGGGCATGCGCGAGCGCAAGTGGGGGCGGATCATCCAGATCAGCTCGATCAACGGCCTCAAGGGCCAGTACGGCCAGGCCAACTACGCCGCGGCCAAGGCCGGCATGCACGGCTTCACCATTTCGCTGGCGCGCGAGAACGCCAAGCTGGGCATCACCGTCAATACGGTCTCGCCCGGCTACGTGGCCACCGACATGGTCATGGCCGTCCCGGAAGAGGTGCGCGCCAAGATCGCCGCCGACATCCCGACCGGGCGCCTGGGCAAGCCCGAGGAGATCGCCTATGCGGTCGGGTTCCTGGTCGACGACCAGGCCGCGTGGATCACCGGCTCCAACCTCGACATCAACGGCGGCCACCACATGGGCTGGTGAGGGTCAAGCCGGACCTGCGGCAGTTGCATGCGCTGCTGCGGTGCGCCATGCTCGGCCCCTCTTGAAGTCCAGTCCGCGAGCGCCCGATGGCCGCCACCCGCATCATCAAGAAGTACCCGAACCGCCGGCTCTACGACACCGAGATTTCCAGCTACATCACCATCGAGGACGTGCGCCAGCTCATCCTCGACGGCGAATCGTTCGAGGTCCGCGACGCCAAGAGCGGCGAGGACCTGACCCGTTCAGTACTGCTGCAGATCATCGCCGAGCAGGAGCAGGACGGCGAACCGATGCTGTCTACCCAGCTGCTGAGCCAGATCATCCGCTTCTATGGCGACTCGCTGCAGGGCTTCATGGGCAACTACCTCGAGCGCAGCATGACGCTGTTCCTCGAGCAGCAGCAGACCTTCCGCCAGCAGATGGGCAACCTGCTCGGGCAGACGCCGTGGACGGCGATGAACCAGCTCACCGAGCGCAACCTGGAACTGTGGCAGGAATTCCAGCGCGGCCTGGCGGGCAACCTGGGCCGGCCCACCGGCACCGGCGCCGGAACGCGCGGCGAACCGGAGCGCGGCAGCGGCACCAGCGGCAAGCCCCGGCGCTGAAGTCCGCCAGGCGCGGCCTGCCGCGCTTCCCTCGCGCGCCACGAGGGCCCGGATCGGACCCGGGCCGCGTAGAGCGGGGCTTGCCCCGCTGCCCTGCGGCTAAGCCAGGCGACCGGCGCCCGACGCCCGTGCAGCGGGGCAAGCCCCGCTCTACATCCTTCCCTGCAGGGACCAGCCCCGCCTTACCGGCAGAACTTCTGGCGGTATTCCATGGCCTTGGGCATCAGCGACTGCAGCGTCTGGATCCGCGTGCCCGGGTTCGGATGGGTCGAGGCGAACTCCGGTGGCGCCTCCCCGCCCGACGACTGGCTCATGCGCTCCCACAGGCCGATGGACTGCTGCGGGTCGTAGCACGCCGCCGCCGCCAGCATCAGGCCGACCTCGTCGGCCTGGGTCTCGTGGGTGCGCGCGTACGGCAGCAGGTAGCCGTAGCCCATCGCCGCCATCACCATCTGCTGCTGCTGCGGATCCATGCCGCTGGCCGCGCCTGCCATCTGCCCGATCTGCGCCAGCTTCTGCTGGCTCATCCGCTGCGCGCCGTGCCGCAACAGCGCGTGGGCGATCTCGTGCCCCATCACCACCGCCATCGCGTCCTCGGTCTGCGCCACCGGGATCAGCCCGGTGTAGACCGCCATCTTGCCGCCCGGCAGGCAGAACGCGTTGGCCTGGTCGGACGGGATCACGTTGACGTCCCATTCGAACTGGCGCCAGTGCTCCGGCGCGGCCATGCCGTGCTCGGCGGCCAGTTCGGCCGTAACCTCCGGCACCTTGGCGATCAGGCGTTGGGCGATCGCGGCAACCTGCTGCGTGGTCGGATCGCTCTTCGGCAGCGGCCGCTCCTGCGAGAGGATCTCCTGGTACGCCTGCAGGCCCATCGCCCGCTCCTCGTCCGGGCCGATCGAGCCGTCGATCAGCACGGTCTCGCCCGTGTAGGGATCCTCGGTGCGGTTGGTGAAGTAATAGCAGCCGCCGTAGACCAGGAAACCGAGCAGGATCAGCCAGCGCAGGCTGCCCAGGCCGACGCCACGGCGGCGCGGCGCCTGGCCTCCGGACTGGCCGAACGGATCGTTGCGCATCGCTCCACTCCTTCTGTCAGATGCCGCGCACCAGGCGGAAGCCGATGCGCGCGTTGGTCATGTCCGAGTCCATCGAGGCCCGCCAGGCCGAGCGCGTCTGTTCCGGCGAACCGGACCAGACGCCGCCGCGGATCACCCGCGACCGGCAGCCGGGATTGAACCAGGCCGCACCATCGGCCGGCGCCCGCCGGTAGCTGGCGTGCCAGCAGTCGGCGACCCATTCGCTGACATTGCCGGCCAGGTCGTGAAGGCCCCATGCATTGGCCTGGAAGCGCCCGACCGGCGCCGGCCCCCAGTAGCCGTCACCGAAGCCGATGAAGGCGTTGTTCCAGGTCCGGCCGCTGGGTGAAACGTCGTTGCCGCCGGCGAAGTTGCCCGAGCCTGCCGGCGGCACGGCCGCGTCCCCCCAGGGGAAGCGGCCCTGGCTGCCGGCACGCAGTGCGTATTCGAACTCCGCCTCGCTGGGCAGGCGGTAGTGGCGGCCGGTCTGCTCCGACAGCCACGCCGCATAGGCCTCGGCGTCGCGCACGCTCACGTGCAGTACCGGATCGTCCGGGTCGGCCGGGCGGCCGTCGTAGCCTGATCGCCAGTCCGCGCCACTGCGCCGGGCGAAGTTGCCGCTGCGCTCGTCGTAGACGATCGAGTTGCCGCGGCGGGTGGCACGCGGCCGCGCGCCCGCCTGGGCGACGAAGCGACCGAACTCGGCCACGGTCACCTCGGTCAGCGACATCGAGAAGCCGCGGTCGAAGCGCACGTAATGCGCCGGCCGCTCGGCGTCGCTGGCGCCGGGCTCGGTGTCCAGCGCGCCCATCCGGAACGCACCGTGCGGCACCACCACCATCTGCGGCCCGCGGCTGCCGTCGCGCAAGGCGTCGGTGAAGACCTGGCCTGGGCGGAAGGCGCCGTAATGCGTGGCCAGGTCGATCCGCTGGCGAAGCTGCGCGGCGACCGGATCACCGTGTGCGGCGATCTGCAGGATCTCGGCCAGGCGCGCACGCGCGTCGCGCAGGCCGTCGCCGCGGACCAGGTCATGCAGCGCGGCGTCGCGCAGCGCCAGGATGCGCGCATTGCGCGCGGCCTCGAGCCGGGCACGGGCATCGGCCACCGCGCCGGCCTCGTCCTCGCGCACCGCCTGTGCGTGGCCGAGCCAGCGCTCGGCGCCGCCGAAGTCCAGGCTTGCCGTGGCCTGCTCGGCCCGGCCGATCGCCGCGCTCTCGACCGCGGCCCGTCCCTGCAGCGCCCGCGGATCGTTCGGCCGCAGCGCCAGCGCGTCGCGGAAATAGGCCAGCGCGCCGTTGCCCTGTTCGCCCAGGCGGCCGGCGCGCAGGTCTTCGTCGCCGGCGCGAACGAGCGCCGACAGGCGCCGGGCGGCATCGACGTCGCGTTGCAGTTGCTGCACCTGCGGATCCTCCGGTGCCAGCACGCGTGCCACCGCGGCCAGTTGTTCGCTGCGGGCCAGCGCCTGGGGATCGGTCGCCGACCCGGCCAGGGCATCACCGGCCTCGGCCAGCACCCGCGCGCGCGCGCGCTCCAGGCCACGGCGCGCCGCCCGGTCGTCCGCATCGGCCTGCAGCAGCGCCAGGTAGATCGGCACTGCCGCATCGGCGTCCTCGAACAGGCGCCCGTCCTCGAGCGCCTGCGCCGCCTGGTCGCGCCAGAGACGACGGTCGCGTTCGCCGAGGGCGACCGCCGGCGGCCTCCAGACCCCGACCACCGCAAGGCTTTCGTCACCACTGACCGTGACGCTCGGGCGCTCCACGCCCGCCTCCGCCGCCTGCTCGGCGGGCAGCGGAGCGGCTGCCTGGGGCGCGCGACTGCAGGCGCAGGCCGCCAGCAGCAGGCCCGTCCACAACAGCAGCTGCCCACTCGCGCGCAAGGCCCCTCCCTTCCGTTCCGGCCGCCGACGGCGGTTTGACGTTAGGCTATCGCAGCCCACGCAGGCAAACGAACGCCAACCGGAACCGACGTGTCAGAACCCCTCTGGATCGACCAGCCCGCCGAGCTCCTGCGCCGGCTGGAAAGCGCCCCGCCCCGCATCGGGCTGGATACCGAATTCATCCGCGAACGCACCTACTGGCCGCGACTGGCGCTGGTCCAGATGGCGGTGGGAGCGGAAATCCTGCTGGTCGATCCGCTGGTGCCGGACATGCCCGCCGCCATCGCCGCCTGGCTCGATGCGCCCGGCGTGCTCAAGGTCATGCACAGTGCCAGCGAGGACCTCATCGCGTTCAAGTGCGCCTGCGACACCCTGCCACGGCCGATGTACGACACCCAGGTCGCCGCCGCGCTGGCCGGCATCGGCAGCGGGCTCGGCTACCAGAAGCTGGTCGGCCAGGTGGCCGGCATCACGCTGCCCAAGGGCGAAACCCGCTCGGACTGGTTGCGCCGCCCGCTCAGCGCGGCCCAGCTGGAGTACGCTGCCGACGACGTGCGCCACCTCGACGCGCTGTACGCGGCCACCATCGAGCGCCTGGACGCGCTCGGCCGCAGCCGATGGCTGGCCGAAGACATGGAGCGCACCTTGGCCAACGCGGCGCGCGAGGAAGGCGAAGCCTGGCCGCACCTGTCGCTGCGCGCCGCGCAGTTCCTGGACGGGGACGGGCAGCGGCGCCTGCTGCGGCTGCTGCGCTGGCGCGACCGCTACGCGCGCGAGCAGGACCACCCGCGCAGCTGGGTGCTCGACAACGAACTGGCGGTCCTGCTGGCGCGCGACCCGCCCGCCGACGGCGACGCCCTGAAGCGCCAGCTGGACGCCACCCCGAAATCGCCCCGACGCCTGGCCGACGCGATCTGGCAGGCGCTGGTCACCCCGCTGCCCGACGAGGCGGCGATGCCGGCGCCGGCGCCGGAGGCGGACCGCAACGCGATCAAGCGCCTGCAGGATGCCGTCGCCCGCCGCAGTGCGGAGCTGGGCCTGCCCGATGGCGTGCTCGCCTCCCGCCGCTACCTGGAGGCGCTGCTGGAAGGCGGACAGTGGCCACCGGCGCTGCAGGGCTGGCGGCGCCACGAGCTGGAACCCGCACTGGCCCCCCTGTTGGCACCCAAGGCCGGTGCAGGCTAGAATTCCCGCCTCGCACAGGTGTCCTGTCGCACCGTGGGGCCATAGCTCAGCTGGGAGAGCGCGTCGTTCGCAATGACGAGGTCGGGAGTTCGATCCTCCCTGGCTCCACCATATTTCCAAAGCCCCGCTCCGGCGGGGCTTTTTCATTCCTGCCCGCAATGGACCGCTGCCGCACGCCGGCTGGCTAAGATCGGGGTCCCCTTCCGCGAACATGCAGATGCGACCGCACGCCTTCCTCCTGCTCCTGGCCGCCTCCGGCATCCTGCCGGCCGCGGCCGCGCCCGCCACGGTCGCGCGCCTGGCGGCGCTGCCCGATGGCGCCACGCCCACGCCTGCGGTACACAGCGGCCGCACCGTCGCCAGGGAAGGCGGCATGCTGGCCTACCAGTGGCCCGGGTTGTACTTCGAAACCCGCTTCGAAGGCCGGCGGCTCGATTTCGCCACCGGCCCGGGCGAGGTGATCCTGCACCTACGGGTCGATGGCGCGCCGGTGGCGACGCTGGAACGCCCGGAGCCGGGCGCTTACCGCATCGACGGACTCGACGATGGGCCGCACGAAGTGCGGATCGAGGTGGCGACCGAAAGCCAGGCCGGGCCCAACCGCTTCGACGGCTTCTTCCTGCCGCCCGGCAGCCGCGCCCTGCCGGTGCCGGCGCGCGCGCGCCGGATCGAATTCATCGGCGACTCGCACACCGTGGGCTACGGCAACCTGTCGACCCAGCGCGAATGCAGCGAGGCACAGGTATGGGCCAGCACCGACAACACCCGCGCCTTCGGTCCCCGGGTCGCACGGCACTACGACGCCGACTACCGGGTGAACGCGATCTCCGGCCGCGGCGTCGTGCGCAACTACGGCGGCGGGCCCGGCGACACCCTGCCGCAGGCCTGGCCGTGGCGGCTGTTGGACCATGGCACGGCCGACACCGGCGGCGACGGATGGCAGCCGCAGGTGGTGGTCATCGCCCTGGGCACCAACGATTTCTCCACGCCGTTGCGGCCCGGCGAGCGCTGGCCGGACCGGCCCGCGCTGCACGCCGACTACCAGCGCGCCTATGTCGCCTTCGTGCGTTCCCTGCGCTCGCGCTACCCCGGCGCGCACTTCGTGCTGTGGGCCACCGACCGGGCCGAAGGCGAGATCCGCGAACAGGTCGAGCGCGTGGTCGCCCGCCTGCACGAGGGCGGAGAGCGGGCGGTCAGCTTCCTGCCGGTGGCCGGCCTGGACATGGGCGGCTGCCACTGGCATCCCTCGCTGGCCGACCACGCGCGCATCGCCGATGCGCTGGTCCGGCACCTGGACGCGCTTGCGGTCGGCTGGCCGCGGTCGCCGCACCCCACCGCTCAGGACGACGGCAGCGTCCAGCGTGACGCATCGCCCCACGGCCGCCGCTGGCGGAACAGCACCAGGTACACACCGGCCGTCCACGCCAGTCCCGCCGCCCAGCCGGCGAGCACGTCGGACGGGTAATGCACGCCCAGGTACAGCCGGGACAGGCCGACCAGGCCGGTGAACGCCAGCGCCAGGACCAGCACCGGCCAGCGCCAGCGCGTGCCCCAGGCCAGCAGGACGACGACCGCGGCCAGGGTCATCGAGCCCATCGCATGGCCGCTGGGGAAGCTGAAGCTGCTCTCCGGCGCGATGGATTCCCACAGCGATGGCCGGTCGCGGCGGAAGAACGCCTTGGTCCCCAGGTTGAGCAGGCCGGATCCGGCCAGGGCGACGATCGCGAAGCTGGCCTCGCGCCAGCGCCGCGCCACCAGCAGCGCCAGGCACAGCGCGATGTCGGCGGGGATCACGCCCCAGGCATAGCCGACGCGGCTGACAAAGACGAAGAACGCATCCAGCCGGGGGCCGGCCCGTTGCTGGAGCCACAGCAGCAGCGCATCGTCGAGGACCATCGCCTCCAGCTCGTGGACCTCGTCGGCCAGTTCGGCGAACACCCACAGCGGCAACAGCAGGCCGACGAACAGCAGCCCCAGCAGGGCCAGGTTGCCGCGCAGCACCGCCGCCAGCGACGACAGGCGCGAGAGCGGCTCAGCCGGCTTTCCGGGCATACCGGCTTTCGACGTACTCGTCGATCAGGGCCACGAATTCGGTGGCGATGTTCTCGCCCTTGAGCGTGACCTTCTTTTCGCCGTCGATGAACACCGGCGCCGACGGCGCCTCGCCGGTGCCCGGCAGGGAGATGCCGATGTCGGCGTGGCGCGACTCGCCCGGGCCGTTGACCACGCAGCCCATCACCGCCAGCGACAGGTTCTCCGCGCCGGGGTGCGAGATGCGCCATTCCGGCATCTTCGCCCGCACGTGTTCCTGCACCGTCTTGGCCAGTTCCTGGAAGAACGTGCTGGTGGTACGGCCACAGCCCGGGCAGGCGGTGACCATCGGCGTGAACGCGCGCTGCCCGGTGGTCTGCAGCAGTTCCTGCGCCACCACCACCTCGGCGGTGCGCGACTGGCCGGGCTCGGGCGTGAGCGAGATGCGGATGGTGTCGCCGATGCCCTCCTGCAGCAGCACCGACAGCGCCGCCGCCGAGGCGACGATGCCCTTGCTGCCGATGCCGGCCTCGGTCAGGCCCAGGTGCAGCGCAAAGTCGCTGCGCGCGGCCAGGTCGCGGTAGACCGCGATCAGTTCCTGCACGCCGCTGACCTTGCAGCTGAGCACGATGCGCTCGGCCGGCAGGCCCAGTTCCACGGCGCGGTCGGCCGACTCCAGCGCCGACAGGATCAGCGCTTCGCGCAGCACGCGGCCGGCATCCCACGGTTCGGCGCGGGCATGGTTCTCGTCCATCAGCCGCGCCGCCAGGGCCTGGTCCAGCGAGCCCCAGTTGGCGCCGATCCGGACCGGCTTGCCGTACTCGATCGCCTTCTCGATGATCGAGGCGAACTGGGTGTCCTTCTTCTTGCCGAAGCCGACGTTGCCGGGATTGATCCGGTACTTGGCCAGCGCCTCGGCACACGCCGGCTCGCCGGCCAGCAGCTGGTGGCCGTTGTAGTGGAAGTCGCCGATCAAGGGCACGTCCACGCCCATCATCAGCAGCTTCTCGCGGATGCGCGGGATCGCGGCGGCCGCCTCGGGCGTGTTCACCGTCAGCCGCACCATCTCCGAACCGGCCCGCCACAGCTCGGCGACCTGCCTGACCGACCCGGTCACGTCGGCCGTGTCGGTATTGGTCATCGACTGGACCACCACCGGCGCGCCGCCGCCGACGGCGACGCCGCCGATCATGACCTGGCGGGTGGGACGGCGCGGCCAGGGCGCGGCCGAGGCGGGAGGCGTGGGTCGGGTGATGGCGTCGTGCTGCATGCACGCATTCTAGACGGGCCGCGGCAACGACGCCCCAACCGTGTGCGCGCCGGCGGCCGGCCGCCCCCGCACGCGCGGACGCCGCGGCGGGCCGGCGCCCGCCGGCTCAGGACAGCCGTCGGGCCGCCGGGCGCCCGAGCAGGAAGCCCTGCCCGCAATTGCACCCCAGTTCCAGCAAGGTGTCGCGCTGGGCGTCGGTCTCCACGCCCTCGCCCACCGTCTCGATGCCCAGGGTCCCGGCCAGGGCCAGGATCGCGCGCACCAGGGCCAGGCTTTCCTGGCGCCCGCCGTCCTCGTCCAGCCCGGCCACGAAACTGCGGTCGATCTTCAGTCCGGAGATCGGGAAGCGGTGCAGGTAGGACAGCGCCGAGAAACCGGTGCCGAAATCGTCCAGCTGCGCCTGCACGCCGTGTTCGCGCAGGGTGTTGAGGATGCGCAGCGTGCGCGGCGCGTCGTCCAGCAGCGCGACCTCGGTGATCTCCACCCGCAGCCGTGCCGGGTCGGCATCGGCCGATTCGAGCAGGCCCAGCAGGCGGTCGGCGAAATCCGGCGAGCGGAAATGGCGCGGCGAGACGTTCACCGATACGTAGCCGTTGCCGCCGCGGGCCAGCTCGCCGATGACCTGCTCGTACAGCAGCCAGTCGACCTGCTCGATCAGCCCGCTCTCCTCGCCCAGGGCGATGAACGCGGCCGGCGCCAGCAGGCCGCGGCGCTCGTGCTGCCAGCGCAGCAGCGCCTCGTGGCCGATCACCTCGCCGTCCTCCAGGCGCACGATCGGCTGGTAGTACGGCAGGAAGTCGCGGCTGATGATCGCCCGGCGCAGGTCCGCTTCCAGGTCCAGGCTGCGCACCGCCTGCTCGCGCATGTCCTCGTCGAAGATCGCGTAGCGGTCGCGGCCTTCGTTCTTGGCCCGGTACATGGCCGCGTCCGCGTCGCGCAGCAGCTCCTCGCCGGTGTTGTAGCGCGGGTGCCAGAGAGCAATGCCCATGCTCGCCGACGGGAACAGCTCGCGCCCGGCCACCCACAGCGGCCGACCGATCAGCGCCAGCAGCCGCGGCGCCAGGTCGCGCACGCTGTCGCCGCCGTCCGGGCAGCTGACCAGGATCGCGAACTCGTCGCCGCCCAGGCGCGCGACCACGTCCTCGGCGCGCATCGCGGAAACAATGCGCTTGGCCACCTCGACCAGCAGCTCGTCGCCGGCGGCGTGGCCGATGCTGTCGTTGACCAGCTTGAAGCGGTCCAGGTCCAGGAACAGCACCGCGAACGGCATGCCATCGCCGAACTGCGCCCGCTCGATCGCGCTGGCCATGCAGTCGAGCAGGTAGGCGCGGTTGGGCAGCCCGGTGAGGGTGTCGTGCAGGGCCTGGTGGGTCAGCCGCTCCTCCGCGCGCATGCGCTCGCCGATCTGCGCCACCAGCTGCTCGTTGGCCTCCTCCAGCTCGGTAGTGCGCTCGATGACGCGCCGCTCCAGCTCGGCGTGGGCCGCGCGCAGGCGCTCCTGCGAACGCTGCCGGGCCAGGCCGTTGCTGATGTTGTGGGCGACGAAGGTCAGCAGGCGCTGGTCGTCGGCGCTGAACCGGATGTCGGCCGTGTAGCTCTGCACTGCCAGGACCCCGACCACCTCGCCGTCGCGGTGCAGCGGCACGCCCAGCCAGCTCCAGGCCTGGATCCCGTACTCGTGGATCTCGCCGGCGGCGGCGAGGCGGTCGATGTCGCAGCGGTCGGCGAGCAGGGCTTCGCGGATGCGCAGCACGTACTCGGTCAGGCCGTTGCTGAGCCGCCGTGCGGGCCGGTGGTCGCCCTTCTCGTCGACCGAGTAGACGAACTCGATCGACTGCTGGTCGTCGCTGAGCAGGGCGATGTAGAAGTTGCGCGCGTAGATGAGCTCGTCCACCGCCGCGTGCACCTTGGCGTAGTACTGCTCCAGCGACTCTGAGCTCATCGCCATCTCGGTGATGCGGAACAGCGCGTGCTGCAGGCGCTCGGCGCGCTGCCGCTCGACCACCTCCTCCTGCAGTTCGCGGTTGGCGTGCTGCAGCTCGACCGTGCGCTCGTGCACGCGGCGCTCGAGCTCGACCTGCGCCTGGCGGCGGTCCAGCGTGGTGAGCACGTGCTGCGCCACGTAGCCCAGCAGTGCGCGGTCCTCGTCGGTGTAACTGGCCGGGCGGTCGTAGCTCTGCACCACGATCGCGCCGCAGACCTGTTCGCCGCGCTTCATCGGCACGCCCAGCCAGTCCTGGCTGTCCGGCCCCTGGATCGCGCTGTACTCGACCTGCAGCTTCCGCCGGATCAGGTTGGACGGCCCGCGCAGCGCGCGCCCGTGGCGCAGCAGGGCGAAGGTCAGGCTGTGCGGCATGTCCGACTCGGTCCACTCGTGGTCCGGGTCCGGCTGGTAGTCGTCGGCCTCGTCGGCGAAGTAGATGAAGCGCAGCGACTCGCGCTCCTCGTCGTAGGTGACGATGTAGCAGTTGGGCGCGTACATCAGCGAGCCGATGATGGCGTGCAGCCGGTGCAGCATCTCGCCCATCTCGACCTCGGCGCTGGCCAGCTCGGCGATCTCGTACAGCGCCTGCTGCAACTGCCGCGACTTCTCCAGCGCTTCCATCCGCGCCTGCGCGCGGGTGGCCTCGAGCGCCGATTCCAGCAGCGTCCGCGCCGTCGCCAGCCAGGCCTCGCGCGCGGCCGGATCGAAGGGACCGCCGAGCCGCGCCACCAGCGACAGTCGCGCATCCTCGGCGTCGTGCCAGGCCAGCGAGAGCGTGTCCGGCTCGTTGCCCAGCGATCCCGCCTCGACCAGCGCCAGCTCGAGCCGCCGCGCCGGGCCGGCCTGCATCACCGGCTCCATCAGGAAATGGCTGCCCAGGGTGGCGTCGCGCCAGCCCACCGCCAGCTGCGCCGTCGCCGGCAGCAGCGCACGCAGCGCCACCACCGCGCGCTCCAGCGGCGTGCGCGGACCGGCTGCCGCGATTGGCGCCTGCGGTGCGCTCTCAACTGTGCCTGCTGGACTCATGCATCCCCGACGGCCACCCCACGGCGCCAGCATAGCGCGGCGGCGCGACGGCCTGCGTCCAATAACCCCGGCAGGTCCGCCCGGACGTTGGTCGAAGGCATGACCCCGCCCCACGCCCGGGCCCACGCCCGCCCGACCCGGACCCGACGCCGCCCGCTTGCGTCGCCCGCCGCGGCCCGTAGTCTGTCGGCCATGGAACAGCCCGTGGCCGCCACCACCGATGACGCGCTGATGCTCGCCTGGGCAGCCGGCGACGCCTCGGCGTTCGAGGTCCTCTACGGCCGCCACCGCGGCCCCCTGTTCCGCTTCCTGCTGGCCCAGCTTCGCGACCGGCCGCTGGCCGAGGAGCTCTACCAGGACGTGTGGCAGCGTGTGATCGCCGCCCGTGCCACCTGGCGGCCGGAGGCCGCGTTCGCGACCTGGCTCTACCGGATCGCCCACAACCGGCTCAACGACCACTGGCGCGCGCAGCGCCACCGTCCGCCGGCACCACTGGACGCCGAACTGCGCACCGCCGCCCTGGCCGACCCCGAGCATCCCGGTTCGGTGGCCGAGCAGCACGAGCAGCGGCAGCGGTTGCAGCAGGCCCTGGACGAGTTGCCCGACGAGCAGCGCGAGGCCGTGCTCCTGCGCCTGCAACAGGAGCTGAGCCTGGAAGAGATCGGCCGGATCACGGGCGTCGGCCGGGAAACCGTCAAATCGCGGCTGCGCTACGCGCTGGACAAGCTGCGCGCGAGGCTGAATCCATGAACCCACGCCACGACCCCCTCGACCACGAAGAGCGCGCGCTGGCGCGCCTGCTGCCCGGCGACGATGCCGTCGCACCGGATGCGGCAGTGGACGCGCGCATTCTCGCCGCCGCGCGCGAATCGCTCGGCGTGCCGCCGCCGGCCGCCGGCCGCGCGCCGCACCGGTCCGGCGCCGCGCGGCGGCCACGCCGTGGCTGGCCGGTGGCGCTGGGACTGGCGGCCTCGGTGACGCTGGCGGTCGGAGTCGCCTGGCAGTTGCGCGAGCCGCCCCTGCCCGCCATCGCGCCGGCGACCGCCCCGTCGGCGAAGCCAGCCGGCGATGCTGCGCAGGCGCCGGTCGCCCGGGCGCCAGCGCCTGCCGCCACCGCGCCTGCCATGGCGGCAACCGACGCCGAAGCCGGCCCTGCCCCTGCGGAACACGATGCAGCGGTCGCCGCTGCAGGCGCGCGGACGACGCAACGCCAGGAGAAGGCAGGGCGCCAGGCCGAGGCATCGGCCACTGCGGCAGTGGCCGAAGCCGGCGCCGACGCCCACTCCGAAGACACGCAGGCCGCCACGGCCGCCGCGATGCAACGCCCCGCACAGCGCCAGGAAAAGGCCGGCCGCCAGGCCGAGGCGCTGGCCGCGAGCGAAGCCGAACGGGCACGTGCGCACCAGGCGGCCACGGCTGCCGCCGTGCAGCGTTCGACCCAGCGCACCGAGAAAGCCGCCCGCCAGGCGATGGCGCCGCCGCCGCCGCCGCCCGCACCGATAGCCGAGCCGCGTGCCACCGCCGTCTCCCAGCAACCCTCGCCGCCCGCCCCGCCGGCACCGGTCTCCGTCCGTGCCGCGCCGGCGCCCGCGGCGGCGGGCGCCCGTCCGGACGAACATGGCGGCGGATTCGCTCCCGACCCGCCGGTGGCCGTCGCGGCCGAGGCGGGCGACCTGTCGATCACCGCAGCGGCGAACGTGGTCGACGACGATGCACGCCTGCCGCCATCGCAGTGGCTGCAGCGCATCCGCGAACGCAGCGGCCGCGGCGAGACCGCACTGGCGCGCGCGAGCCTGGCGCGTTTCCTCGAGGTCCATCCGCAGGAACCGGTGCCGGCGGACCTGCGGCCCCTGCTGCCCTGATCCGCTCCCGGGGCCGGCCGGGCGTGCCGGTACAATGCGCGCGGAATGACCGACACCCTCGCCGCCCCGGCCACCCACGCGCTCGAAGTCCGGCACAGCCGCTTCCTTGCCCATGCCGCCCCGGTCGACGCCCCCGCCGCGGCGATGGCGTTCATCGCACGCGCGTCCGAGCCGGAGGCGACCCATAACTGCTGGGCCTGGCGGATCGGCCAGGAGTACCGCTCCAGCGACGACGGCGAGCCGGCCGGCACCGGTGGCCGGCCGATCCTGGCCGCGATCGATGGCCAGGGCTGCGACCGCGTCGCCGTGGTGGTTACCCGCTGGTACGGCGGGATCAAGCTCGGCGCCGGCGGCCTGGTCCGCGCCTATGGTGGAACCGCTGCCGAATGCCTGCGCCTGGCCGAACGCCGCCCGCTGGTGGCGATGGCCGCGCTCGAGCTGGCCTGCGCGTTCGAGGACCTGGGCGCGGTCCATGTCGCCCTGGCGGCGCATGCGGCGGAAAAAACCGGCGAGCGGTTCGAGGCCGATGGCGCCCACCTGTCGCTGAGCCTGCCCGCCGCCAGGGTCGAGGCCCTGCAGGCGCGCCTGCGCGATGCGACCCGCGACCGGGTCCGCTTCACCACCCCTGTTTCCGTGGAGATCCACTGATGGACCAGCCCGCTGCCGAGGTCACCGGCGAACGCGAAGGACGCCTGCGCCGGCTGGGCAGCCTGCGCACGCTATGGCCGTTCGTGCGTCGCCACCGCGGCCTGTTCTTCGCCTGGCTGCTGGCGCTGGCGGTGTCCTCCTCGGCCACGCTCAGCCTGCCGGTGGCGGTGCGCTACATGATCGACCACGGCTTCGGCGGCGGCAGCCAGATCAACCTGGCCTTCGGCCTGCTGTTCGTGGTGGCGGTGGTCCTGGCGGCAGCCACGGCGGCGCGGTTCTTCTTCGTGTCACTGCTGGGCGAAAAGGTCGTCGCCGACCTGCGCGGCCAGCTCTACGCGCACCTGATCGGCCTCGACCCGGCCTTCCACGACCGCAGCCGCAGCGGCGAGCTGGTCTCGCGGCTGTCGGCCGACAGCGAACTGCTGCGCAGCGTGATCGGCACGACCATGTCGGTGGCCCTGCGCAGCAGCGTCACCGTGGTCGGCAGCCTGGTCATGTTGTTCGTGACCAGCCCGCACCTGGCGGCTTACTCGCTGGTCGGGATCCCGCTATCGGTGCTGCCGATCGTGCTGGGCGCGCGGCGCCTGGAGAAGGCATCGCGCGCCAGCCAGGACCGGGTGGCCGATGCCAACGCCCTGGCCGCCGAGACCCTGGGCGCCGTGCGCACGGTCCAGGCGTACGCACGCGAACCCTACGAACAGGCGCGCTTCGGCAAGGCGCTGGAGGTGGCCGTGGCGACCGCGCGTCGCCGCATCGGTGCGCAGGCGGCGGTCACCGCCGCGGCGATCGTGCTGGTGTTCGGTGCGATCGTGCTGGTGCTGTGGTCCGGTGCGCACCAGGTGATCGACGGCACGATGAGCGCCGGCACGCTGGGCCAGTTCGTGCTCTATGCCCTGATCGGCGGTGGCTCGGTCGGCGCGCTGGCCGAGGTCTGGAACGAACTGCAGCGCGCCGCCGGCGGCATGGGTCGGATCTCCGAGCTGCTGCACGAGCAGCCGCAGGTGGCCGCACCGGCGCGGCCGGTCGCGCTGCCGGCGCCGCTGCGCGGCGAGATCCGCTTCGAAGAGGTGGTGTTCCACTATCCGGAACGTCCCGATGCCGCGGCATTGAACGGGTTCGACCTGCACGTGCGCCCCGGCGAGACGGTGGCCCTGGTCGGTCCCTCCGGGGCCGGCAAGAGCACCGTGCTGTCGCTGCTGCTGCGCTTCCACGACCCGCAGTCGGGCAGCGTGCGGCTCGATGGCATCGACCTGCGCGACACCGATCCGGCCTGCGTCCGCGCCCGCGTGGCGCTGGTGCCGCAGCAACCGGTGCTGTTCGCCGCCAGCGCGATGGACAACATCCGCTATGGCCGGCTCGAGGCCAGCGACGCGGAGGTGCGCGCCGCCGCACGCGCGGCCGAGGCCGACGGCTTCCTCGAGGCGCTGCCGCAGGGATACGCCAGCGAGCTGGGCGAGCGCGGCTCGCGCCTGTCCGGCGGCCAGCAGCAGCGCGTGGCGATCGCCCGGGCGCTGCTGAAGGACGCGCCGGTGCTGCTGCTGGACGAGGCGACCAGCGCGCTGGACGCGCAGAGCGAACGCGCGGTCCAGCACGCGCTGGAGAACCTGATGCGCGGCCGCACCACCCTGGTGGTGGCCCATCGCCTGGCGACCGTGCTGCGGGCGGACCGGATCGTGGTGATGGACCAGGGCCGGATCATCGCCGAAGGCACCCACGAGCAACTGCTCGCGCAGGGCGGCCTGTACGCGGAGCTGGCGCGGCTGCAGTTCCTGGATTGAGGCGGGGGCAGCCGGGCAAGCCCGGCCCTACCCGGAGCGGACGTAGAGCGGGGCTTGCCCCGCTGCTTCCGCGGCGAACCGGAACACGCCCGCCTACCGCGGAAGGGCGCGGGCGAGGATCGGGCCGAAGTCGATGTCCACCGGCAGCGTGCCCAGCGCCTGCCCGTGCTCGCCGCCGAGCCGGCTGCGCAGGAACGCTTCCGCCAGCGGGCTGCCTGCTTCCAGCAGCACCGCCCCCTGCAGGACCAGCGCCAGCCGTTCGACCAGCGCCCTCGCCTGCGCCTCCACGCCCTCGCCGCCGCCCGCCAAGCCCGCGCCCAGGCGCGCGGCTTCGTGCTCGAGCAGCGGGTGGCGCGCCGCAGCGCGTGCCAGCGTCGCCTGCAGGGCCTGTGCGCACGCGGGTTCGCGCGACAGCGCGCGCAGCACGTCCAGGCACTGGATGTTGCCGCTGCCCTCCCAGATCGAGTTGAGCGGCGCCTGCCGGTACAGCCGCGGCAGGATCGATTCTTCCACGTACCCGGCGCCACCCAGGCACTCCTGGGCCTCGTTGACCACCGCCGGCGCGCGCCGGCACAGCCAGTACTTGCCGGCGGCGGTGGCCACCCGCGCCAGCGCGGCGGCGTGCGGATCCGATGGCGCCGCATCCACCAGCGCGGCCACGTGCAGGGCCAGGGCGGTGGCCGCCTCCGACTCGATCGCCAGGTCGGCCAGCACGTTGGCCATCAGCGGGTGCGCCGCCAGCGGCCGGCCGAACGCGACCCGGTGGCGCGCGTGGTGCAGCGCCTGCGCCAGCGCCATCCGCACCTCCGCCGCAGCGCCGAGCATGCAGTCCAGGCGGGTCAGCATCACCATCTCGATGATGGTGGCCACCCCGCGCCCCTCCTCGCCCACACGCCAGGCCAGCGCGCCGCAGAACTCGACCTCTGACGAGGCGTTGGCCCAGTCGCCGAGCTTGTCCTTCAGGCGCATCAGCCGGAACGCGTTCTTCGCCCCGTCCGGCAGGCGCCGCGGCATCAACAGGCAGGTCAGGCCGCCGGGCGCCTGCGCCAGGACCAGGAAACCGTCGGACATCGGCGCCGAGAAAAACCACTTGTGCCCGACCAGCGCATAACCATCGCCGGACGCCAGCGGCGTGGCGGTGGTGGCGTTGGCGCGCACGTCCGAACCGCCCTGCTTCTCGGTCATGCCCATGCCCAGGGTGATCCCGGCCTTCTCGCTCGCCGCCACGTCCCGCGGGTCGTAATGCGGCGCAGCCGCCTTGTCGGCCCAGTCGCGCAGCGACGGTTCGCGGCGCAGCACCGGGACGGCGGCGTGGGTCATGGTCAGCGGGCAACTGGTGCCGGCTTCGACCTGGTGGTGCAGGTAGCTGAGCGCGGCGCGGGCCACGTGGGCGCCGGCGCCGGGCCGGTGCCAGGACAGGCCGGCCACGCCATGCGCCTTGGCCAGTTCCATCAGCCGGTGGTAGGCCGGGTGGAATTCCACCGTGTCGATGCGCTGGCCGTGGCGGTCATGCGTGCGCAGGCGCGGCCGATCGCGATTGGCGTCAAAGCCCAGCCGGTACAGCTCGTCGCCAGCCAGGCGCGCATAGCCCTGCAGGCCATCGCGGTATCCGTCGGCGCCACCGCGGGCCACCCCCTCGCGCAGGGCGATGTCATCGGCCCACAGGTCGCGCGGCTCGAACGCCGGCGGCACCGGGCCCACGCGATGGGTCTCGAACGGCGGCAGGTCCTGCGCGGATGGTTCGGACATGGCGTCCCTCCTCCCGACGCGGCCGGCGGCTTCGACGCCGCTGCCGCGGTCAGCTGAAGTCGAAGTTCATCGCCGCCCCCACCGGAGCGACGAATCCACCGGCGACGTAGTCGACGCCCGCGCTGAACAGCTGGCTCAATGCCTGCGCGTCGTCGACGTCCTCGGCCAGGGTGGCGATGCCCTCGTCGCGCGCCCGGGCGGTGATCTCGCGGACCTTGTCCTGCGCTTCCCCTGGCCGGCCGATCTCGGCAGTCAGGCCCGGATCGATCTTGAGGAACGAAGGCTTGAAGTGGGCCAGCAACTGGAAGGAGTCCAGGCCGGAGCCGAACTGCTCCAGGCCGACCCGGCAGCCCAGTGGCGACACCGCAGCGAGGAACTGCTGCGCGTTGCGCAGGTGGGTGAACACCTTGGCTTCCGGCGCCTCCAGCCACAGGCGCTCGCCCGGCACGCCATGGGCCGCCAGCTCCTTCCGGATCAGGTCGACCATCGTGGCGCTGGCGAACGAGGCCGGGCTGATCCGGACCAGCATGCGCGTCTGGCGGCCGGCGCGCTCGCGCTCGCCCAGCGTGGCGATGGCGTGGCGCACCACCCACAGGTCGATCTCGCCGAGCAGGCCATGTTCCTCGGCGATGCCGAGGAAGCCCGACGGGGTGACCAGCTCGCCGTTGGCGTCGACCCGCAGGTGCGCCTCGTAGAGCTCGCCCGGCTCGCCCTGCAGGCTCATCACCGGCTGGTAGTGCAGGACGAAGCCTTCACCGACCAGGGCCTCGCGGATGCGGGTCACCCACAGCGCCACGCGCTCTTCCTCCGCGCGGTCGGCCGCGCCCGGGTCGAACACCTGCACCGTGTTGCCGCCGAGCTCGACCGCCGCACCCAGGCACTGGTTCGCCCGCGACAGGATCTGCGGCACGCTGGCGATCTTCTCGCCCACCTGCACGCCGCCGATGCTCGCGGTCACGGTCACCGAGCGGGCGCCCACGCTGAAGACATGGGTGGCGAATGCATCGCGCAACGCATCGGCCGCCGCGCGGGTCCGCGCGTGGTTGCCCTCGAGCAGCAGGGCGAAGCTGTGCTCGCCGAAGCGCGCGGCCTTGACGTTGGCATCGATCGTGCTGCGCACGCGCTCGGCCAGCGCCGCGACCAGCGCATCGGCCGAGTCCAGGCCGATGTCCGGCAGCAGGCGCGCGTAGTGGTCGGGCTCGACCAGCAGGAAGCCGTACTGGCCGCCATCGCGGCCGACCGCGGCCACCGCGTCCTCGAGCAGGTGCATGAACGTGGGCCGGTTGAGCAGGCCGGTGACCTGGTCGCGGCGGCGCAGTTCCTCGACCTCGCGCGCCAGCTCCGGGTCCAGTTCCTCGCGCCGGCGGAACACCACCTGCACGCACGGCTCGCCTTCGTAGGTGGCAGTGGCGAACTCGAGCTTGGCCGGGAAGGTGCTGCCGTCGACGTGGCGCGCCTCCATCAGGTACTCCGGCGGCGGCGGCTCGCCCTTGGACAGGGACTTGAGCAGCTGCTTGAAGCCGTCGATGTGCTGCGGACCGACCAGGTCCAGCAGCGACATGCCCTCGACCTCGTCGAACGCCTCGAACCCGAACATCTCCAGGTAGGCGTCGTTGGCACGGATGTGCATGCCTTCGTGGATGTAGGCCACCGGGTCGCGCGAGGAGGCGATCAGCGAATCGCAGCGCCGCTCGGTCTCGCGCAGCTGCGCCTCCAGCCGGCGCAGGCCACGCCGCGCGTCGAGGTCGGCCCATTCGCGGCGGACCGTTTCCAGCAGGTGCTCGGGCCGGTGCTTGAGCACCAGCGCGCGCGCGCCGCCGCCGAGCGCGCCCAGCACCGCGGCCTCGTCGATCCGGTCGACCATCAGCAGCAGCGGCAGGTCCTTGCCGCTGGCGGCCACCTGGGCGCGGACCTGGTCCAGCGGCATCGCCGCCGAGTCGACCGCCACCACCAGGTCCACCGCCTGGCTGGTCACCATGTGCGCCAGTTCGGCGGCGTTCTGCGGCCGCAGGGGCCGCACCGCGATGCCGCCGTTGCGCAGGGTGCTGACGATCGCTTCGGCGTCTTCCACGCGGTCGTCGACGATGAGCAGGCGGATCGCGGTGTCTTTCTGCATGCGTAAGGGCCAGGGAACCTGTCGGGCGCCGGGGGGCGCGGCAACCGGTTTAATACACGATGCCCGCCGGAGCGTCCATGCCGCGCCGCGTGAAAGCCGACGCCGTTGGCGGCTGCACCATGCGGCCGCGCGCACTACCATGGCCGGCCTGGCAGGCACGGGTCGCGGCAAGATGGGCATCGAGATCGAACGCAAGTTCCTGGTCGCCGGCGATGGCTGGCGCGCCGGCGCCGAGCGCGTGCAGGCGATGGCGCAGGGGTACCTGAACGACCTGGGCGCGGTCGAGGGCGGCACGCAGAAGGCCTCGGTGCGGGTGCGGATCGAGGGCGACCGCGCCTTCCTCAACCTGAAGTCGCGCGAGCTGGGCCATACCCGGCAGGAATTCGACTACCCGCTGCCGGTGGAGGACGCACGCCAGTTGCTCGCGCTGTGCGTCGGCGGGCTGGTGGAGAAGCGGCGCCACTACGTGCGCCACGCCGGCCACCTGTGGGAAATCGACGAGTTCCTAGGCGCCAACGCCGGGCTGGTGGTGGCCGAGCTCGAACTGGATTCGGCCGACGAGGCCTTCGTCCGCCCGGCCTGGCTCGGCGAAGAGGTCACCGACTCGCCGCGCTACTACAACCTGGCCCTGGCCGGACGCCCGTATTCGCAATGGTCCCCTGCCGAGCGCGACGGCTCCCGGTAGCCGCCCGGCGCGGCGGCGACAGCGGCAGCGGAACCACGACGGCGTCGCCCGCGCCGGCGCCATCGCCTCGCCGGCACGGCCGGCTCCGGCAGGACCGGTGCACCGGCTTGCCCGCGGCGCCTCGCGCCCCCATTGTCCCGTCCATGAGAATCGACATCTGGTCCGACGTGGTCTGCCCCTGGTGCTGGATCGGCAAGCACCGCTTCCAGCGCGGCCTGGACCTGTTGGGCCCGGGGGCGCCCGCGGTCGAGGTCCACTGGCACCCCTTCCAGCTCGACCCCGACGCCGGCACCGATCCGGTGCCGCTGCGCCAGGCCTACGCGGCCAAGTTCGGCGGTCCCGAGCGCACCGAGCAGATCCTGTCGTACACCCAGTCCACGGCACGCGCCGAGGGATTGCCGATGGACTTCAGCCGTGGCCAGGTGCGGGTCACCACCCTGCCCGCGCATCGGCTGATGTGGCTGGCCGCGCGCGAGGGCGACGCAGGGGCAGTCGGCGAGGCCCTGTTCCGCGCCCACTTCGCCGAGGGCCGCAACCTGGCCGATCCGGCGACGCTGGTCGAGGCCGGCGCCGCCGGCGGCCTGGCGGCCGAACGCATCCGCGCCTGCCTCGACTCGGACGAAGGCCTGGCCGAGGTCCGCGCGGAGCTGGCCCAGGCCCAGGCGATGGGCATCCGCGCGGTGCCGACCTTCGTCATCGACGGCCGCCATGCGGTCCAGGGTGGGCAGGCGCCCGAGGTGTTCGCCCAGGCGCTGCGCCAGGCCATGGCCGGGTCGGCAGCGGCCACCGCCGCCGGCGAGGCCTGCGGCCCGGACGGCTGCTCCGTGTAGGGGCCGATTCATCGTCGACGCGACGCCGCAGGCACAGGCGACGCCGCCACCGTGCCGACGCCCGTGTCGCCGATGAATCGGCTCCTGCAATGCCGAGGCGGCGATCATCCGGCATCCGGGCCGTGCCGCCATGAATGCCCGCATCTGCGACAATGCCCCGGCGCGCGGTCCGCGCGTGATACGGAGTTCCCACGCATGCTCGTGATCGGCGTCGCCGGCACCGAACTGACCGCGCAGGAGCGCGACTGGCTGCAGCACGATGCCGTCGCCGGCGTGATCCTGTTCAAGCGCAATTTCGCTTCGCGCGACCAGGTGGCCGACCTGTCGGCCGCCATCCGTGCCGCCGCGCCGCGGCCGCAGCTGGTCTGCGTGGACCAGGAAGGCGGACGGGTGCAGCGCTTCCGCGACGGCTACAGCGACCTGCCGCCGCTGCAGCGCTTCGGCGAACTGTACGCCGGCGACCCGCAGGCCGCCCTCGCCCTGGCCGAGGAACACGCCTGGCTGATGGCCAGCGAAGTGCGCGCCAGCGGCGTGGACCTGAGCTTCGCGCCGGTGGTCGACCTGGCCCGCGGCAACCGCGCGATCGGCGATCGCGCCTTCAGCGACGATCCGCAGGTCGTCGCCGCATTCACCCGCGCCTACGTGCGCGGCATGCACAGCGTCGGCATGGCCGCCACGCTCAAGCACTTCCCCGGGCACGGCACCGTGCTGGAGGACACCCATTTCGACGACGCGGTCGATCCGCGCCCGCTGGATACCTTGCGCGCCGAAGACCTGGTGCCTTTCGTCGCCGGCATCGAGGCCGGCGCCGACGCGGTGATGATGGCGCACGTGGCCTATCCGCAGGTGGCGCCGGAGCCGGCCGGCTATTCCCGGCGCTGGATCGAGGAGATCCTGCGCGCGGAGATGGGTTTCCGCGGCGTGGTCTTTTCCGACGACATCGGCATGGCCGCCGCGTTTTCCGCCGGCGGGGTCCGGTCGCGCATCGACGCGCACCTGGATGCCGGCTGCGACGTGGTCCTGGTCTGCCACCCCGAGCTGGTCGAGGAGTCGCTGCGCGCGGTCGAGGGCCGTGCCCTCAACACCGCCGCCCTCGCCGGCCTGCTCGGCCGCGGCGCGCTCGGCTGGGACGGCCTGCTCGCGGACGCACGCTACGGCGCTGCGCAGGCGCGGCTGCCGGCATCGGCGGCGTGACGCCCCTCCTTCCCTTCCCACTTTCCGGTAGCCCCCTACGATGTCCGAACTGCTGATCGCCGAAGTCCTGGAAAAATCCGACCTCCTGGTCGACCGACCCGCCATCGACGCGGCCATCTCGACCATGGCCGACGCCATCGCACGCGACTACATCGGCGACGTGCCGCCGCACCGCCTGGGCGACAGCTTCGTGCCGGTGTTCCTGACCGTGATGCACGGCGCCCTGCCGTTCGCCGGCCAGTTGGCGCTGGCACTGGGCGCGCGCGGCCTGGACCTGCAGTTCGACTACCTGCACGCGACCCGCTACCGCGGCACCAACCAGGGCGGCGAGCTGGTCTGGAAGCACCGGCCGGCCACGTCGCTGTACGGCCGCCGGGTGCTGATCGCCGACGACATCCTCGACGAGGGCCACACCCTGGCCGAGGTGCGCCGCTGGTGCATCGAGCAGGGCGCCACCGACGTGCGCATCGCCGCGCTGACGGTCAAAGACCACGACCGCTGCGTGGCCGGCCTGAAGGCCGACTACGTCGGCCTGCACCTGCCCGACCGCTACGTGTTCGGCTTCGGCATGGACTACCACGAGCAGGGCCGCAACCTGCCCGGCATCTACGCGCTGAAGGACTGAGCCGGGAATGGACATCGCGCTGGCAGTGATCGGCGGCACCGGCGTCTACCGCCTGGCGACGCTGGAGGACGAGGAAGCCCGCCAGATCGACACACCGTACGGCGCTCCCTCCGGTCCCCTGCGGATCGGTCGGCTGGGCGAGGTGCGCATCGCCTTCCTGGCCCGCCATGGTGAAGGCCACGCGCTGCCGCCGCACAAGGTGAACTACCGCGCCAACCTGTTCGCGCTCAAGCAGGCTGGCGCCCACCGGGTGCTGGCGCTCAATACCGTCGGCGGCATCACCGACGCCTACGGCCCGCGCGTACTGGCCTGCCCGGACCAGCTGGTCGACTACACCTGGGGGCGCGAGTCCACCTTCTGGGATGGCGAAGGCGAGGCGCTGCACGTGGACTTCGGCCATCCGTACAGCCCGATGTTCCGGCACAAGCTGCTGGCGGCGGCGCGGGTCACCGGCGTGCGCGTGGTCGATGGCGGCTGCTACGGCGCCACCCAGGGGCCGCGGCTGGAAACCAATGCCGAGATCGCGCGCATGCGCCGCGATGGCTGCGACCTGGTCGGCATGACCGGCATGCCCGAGGCGGCGCTGGCACGCGAACTGGGGCTGGAATATGCCTGCCTGGCGATCGTGGCGAACTGGGCGGCCGGGTGCGGCGACGCGCAGGAGATCACCCTGGCCGAAGTGCTGGACAACGTCGCCGCCGCCTCGGCGGGGCTGCCGGAACTGGTCGGCGAACTGGCGCGCGGCTGATCGGCCGCGGCCGCGGCCGCGGCCGCGTTAGCGGTAACGCCGGCAACCGTCCGGTGCACGGATTGTCAGCGGCGTTCCACATTTGCATACTCCGCCTCGCGGCAGCCGCCGCGCATCCGTCAATCAAGGACTTCGCAGCATCATGGCCAACGGTACCGTCAAGTGGTTCAACGACGCCAAGGGATTCGGCTTCATTTCGCCGGAAGATGGCAGCGCGGACGTGTTCGCACACTTCTCCGCGATCAACTCCAAGGGCTTCCGTTCCCTCAGGGAAGGACAGCGGGTGAGCTACGAGGTCACCCAGGGCCCGAAGGGTGCGCAGGCATCGAACATCACCCCGCTCGACTGACCGCGCACCGCGCAGTCGCACGCAGGGAACCCCGCCGCATGGCGGGGTTTTTTTTATGGGGTTCCTCAAGGTACGGATGGTCTCTGTCCGGATGGCTGGATCGGCTTCACTTCTCGCACCAGAAGCGCTGAGCCTGCGGGTGCATCCGCTAGGAGCAGGGCGCTGGCTGCGGCGGGCGCTGGCTGTCGCAGAGCACTGGCTGAGGCCGGCGCAGGCTGAGGTAGGGCGCTGGCTGTAACAGACGCCGGCCGGGGAGAGCGCGGCACCGGCGGGGGCCGCCGTCCTGCCGGGGTATGGCTTACCCCTCGGGACGGCATCCTGCCTTTACGAGGGGCCGTGGCACATCCATGTGCCACTTGCGCCATACCCCGGCAGGCCGACGTCCTCGGGCGGCGTGATGGGCATGGCTTCGATCGGCGAACTTGCGGCCATGGCTGCTCGCTGCTCTGTAGGAGCACAGCTTGCCGGCGACACCGGCGTCGGCATCACGAAAGCGCCGCCTGTGCCGAGGGCGTCGCGTCGCGGGCGCCCTTACACGGACGCATGTCCGGACTCCCCGGCTCCTACAAAGGTGCAGGCACCGAAGCCATGGCAGTGCGGTCTGCTTCGCCATTTGCTGCCGGTCCGGGCCAAGCGACGACCAGCCTGTTCGTCGTCGCTGTTGCCCAGCAGCGCCGCTGTCATGGCCCCTGCGCCTCTTCGTGCAGGAACGCGCCATGGCGCAGGAACTGCAGCGTCTGGCCGATGACCACGTCGTTGACCACCATGAAGGTGTGGTTCACCGGCAGCACCAGGAAGTCGTGCATCCCCTCGACCCTGGCCCGTTCCACCGCCACCTTGCCGTCGTTCTCGCCGGGGATCCGGCTCGCCAGCACGCTGTCGATCGCAGTCTGCTCGTTGTCGCTGATGACGCCGAGCGGGAAGTCCACCGGCCCCAGCCGCGCCGGCAGCCCCTCCGGCCCGGTCACCAGCTGCGCCCCGGCCGGGCCGTTGATCCGGTCATAGAGCGCGGTGCCCGCCAGCGCGTCGGCCACTTCGCTGCCCTGGTTCGGCGGGCCGAGCATCACCACCCGCCCCAATCCGTCGACCGCGCCGGACTGCAGGTAGTAGCGCAGCAGCAGCCCGCCCATCGAGTGGGTGACGAAATGGATCGTGTGCGCACCGGACTGGCGGCACGCCCGGACCCCGTGCGGGATCGCGTCGCGCGCCGACACCTCGATGGTCTGGCTCTGCGACGGATAGTCGATGTTGACGGTGGCGTAGCCGGCCTGGCGCAGGACCGCCTCGATCCTGGCCATCGAGCGGTGGGTCCGGCCAAGGCCGTGCAGCAGGACCACGCACTGGCCCTCGACGGGCGCCAGCTCCGGATCCGCTGCAGCCGGCGGCGCGGCGTAGGCGGATGCCATCGCAAGCAGCGCCGCGCAGCCGAACACGAAGCAACATGCATGGCTCCAAACACGCTTGCTGCGCATGCCGCGCTCCCTCGTCCCGCTTGCCTTGCCGGCACTTTATATCCGCGGTGCCGGCCGGACGCCGGGGGGATGGCAACGGCTTCGTCCGCAGCGGCGCTCTGCTACAACGGGCCGAACGGGGACGGGCGTGGCCGTCGTGGCCTCGGCCGCGGGAAGAACGACGCCCTGCTCCAACCAGCCGCCGAGGTTCCGCGATGATCCGCTTCGCCTTATGCCTGGCCTGCCTGCTCCTGCTCAGCGCCTGCCAGCCACCGGTGCGCCTGATGCCGGCGCCGGCGATCTTCCTCAACGGCGAGCACAACCTGTTCGCGGCCAACGCGCACCTCGACAGGAGCAGCCAGATCGAGGTGTTCTACGCGACCAACCGGCTGGCATTCGGCCCGTCCGCCGCGCCGGCGTATACCGTCTTCCCCGGCGACGAGCTGCGCATGGGCGTGGCCACCCTGGACATCGGTGGCGGCGGCCGCAGCTGGGACTGGCTCTACGAGCAGTCCACCCAGGCCTCGGCCGAGCGACGCCCGCAACTGCTGGTGAACTCGATGGACCCGCAGGCCACGGTGCCGCTGGGCGGCAGCGTCGACGCACCGGGCGAGGCGGCACTGGCGTATTTCCGACGCATCGACGAGGCCCTCGCGCAGGCGGCCGATCCTGACCTGACCATCTACGTGCATGGCGCCAACACCAGCGTCGGCCGGGCCACCGCGCAGGCGGCGCAGTACCGGCACTTCACCGGGCGGAACTCCGTGGTGTTGTCGTTCCTGTGGCCGTCGGCGGAAAACTTCATGCGGTTCTCGCACGACGTGTCCAAGGCCGGCGAGACCGCCCCGGCCTTCGCGCAACTGGTGCGGATGCTGGCCAGGCACACGCGTGCGCGCCACATCAACGTGATCGCCTACAGTTCGGGGGCGATGGTCGCCTCGCCGGGCCTGGCCCTGCTGGGCACGCCGGCGCCCGGCTACGACCCGGCGTCGGTGCGCCTGGGCGAGGTCTACTTTCCCGCGCCGGACGCCGATTTCCGCCGGTTCGTCGGCGAGCTGCAGGCCTACCACGGGTATCCGCGCCGGGTGACGGTCACGGTGAACATGCGCGACTCCGTGCTGGTGCTGTCGCGCCTGCACCAGCGCGGCTCGCGCGCCGGCCGGCCCGACCCGTCCGAACTCGGCCCGGAAGATGCGCAGTGGATGGTCGAGGCATCGCAGCGCCTCGATTTCGACCTGATCTCGGCGCGCGCCGGCGACCTGCCCGGCATGGACCGGCGCTCGCACGTGTTCTGGTACGACCACCCGTGGGTCAGCAGCGACGTGCTGCTGAAGATGCTGTTCCACTTCGAGCCCGGACAGCGTGGACTGCAGCGCAACCGCAGCGAGGCCGGCCTGCAGTACTGGACATTCCCGCAGGACTACGAGACGCGGCTGGACGCGGTCATGGACGGACTTGTCCGCACCGCTGCGGCGCAGGCGCAGCAGGACGAGAAGACCTCGACGCAGTAGGGCCCGTCGCCGTGCTGCAGCGTAGAGCGGGGCTTGCCCCGCTGCCCACGCTGCAGGCGCCGTAGAGCGGGGCTTGCCCCGCTGCCCACGCTACAAGCGTCGTAGAGCGGGGCTTGCCCCGCTGCCCAACCGCCCGGCCAGCCTATCAGCGGGGCAAGCCCCGCTCTACGGATGACAGGCGCTCCAGCGGCACACCCCCGCTCCACGACCAGGCGGGACCATCGGCGGGGCAATGCCCCGCCTCCTGGCCGGCGATGCCACCCGCCCTCAGGGGGGCGTCACCGTCACCTGCGCCGGGCGTGCCACGCCGGTGCCGCGCAGGGTGGGCCGGTACATGTCCTCGGCCTGCGGCGGCGGCACCGTGTAGGTGCCCGGAGTGACCGCGCGCACCAGGTAGTACAACCGCGCGGTCGTACCCTGGCCCAGCGCCAGCGCCGCCGCGTAGCGGTCGTCGCGGTACTCCTCGTGGCGCAGGTCGGCCTGGCCGGCGCGGTCGGCGAGCGCCACGCCCTCGATGCCCACGCCGTCCCACTGCGCGGCGTCGCCCAGGTTGAGGTTCTCGGCCTCCAGGCCCGCCGGCAGCAGGTCGGTGACCAGCGCATCGGGCATCGCTTCCTGGGCCTGCACGGTCAAGCGCGCCACCAGCACCTGGCCCTCCTCGAGCGCACCGCCCTTCCACGGCGTGCCGTCGGTCAGGAACCAGTCGCGGACCACGCCCACCTGGCGGCGGTCCTCGGCCGGTGGCTTCTGCGGGATGCCGGCGACCTCGATGCTGGCGTAGAACGGGCCGCCCCCGGGCTCGAACCGCAGGCCGCGCGCCAGCGCGGCATGGTCGAGCCGGCGGGTGAGGCTGGCCGCCGGCTGCAGCACCTGCGCGTCGCCACCGGCCAGCAGCCGCCCGCCGAGCTTGCGCCCGTCGCCGGCGTCCAGCGCGCGTCCCAGCCGGGCCACGGCCATCTGCTCCTGGGTACTGAGCCACATCCGGCCCTGGTCGTCGCGGCGGGCCTGCAGCGCGCGGGCCAGGTCGACAGCGCGCGCGTCGTACTTCGCCTCGGCCCTGCCGCGCTCGTGCAGCAGCGCCACCATCAGCGCGTCGTCGCGAATGCGGCTGCCGTAGTCGCCCAGCCACGGCGGCCGCTGCTCAGGATCGCGGGCGAAGCCGTCGGCGATCGCCGCCGCCCCGCGCTTGCCATCGCCCTGCAGGGCCAAGGCCAGGCCCAGCTGGACCAGCGGCAGGCCGGTGAGGCTGCTGCCCTTCTCCTGGTCGTACATCGCGCGCAGGGTGCCCAGCGGGGCGCGGTTGACCCGAGCCAGCACGTAGCCGGCGTAGGCGCGGTTGGCGAAGCGCAGGTGTTCGCGGTGGTCGCGGCCGTAGAACTGCGCGCCACCGGACAGCAGGTCTTCGGAGAGCCGGTCCAGCGCCTTCTGCAGCACGCCATCGGGCACGGCGAAGCCGGCCTCGCGCGCGTCGAGCAGGAAGTCGACGATGTACGGGGTCAGCGCCGGCTCCGCGTCGCCCTCGCCACCCCACAGCGAGAAGTGCCCGTTGCCCGTCTGCATCGCGGCCAGGCGGCCGAACGCACCTTCCATGCGCGCACGCCGTGCCGGTGCGTCCAGCACCGGGCCGCCGAGCCGCTGTGCGGTCTGCGGATCCATCACCAGCGCCGCATAGCCCTTGCTGGTGGTCTGTTCGGCGCAGCCGTAGGGATAGTCGAGCAGGCCCTGCAGCGCCGAGGCGAACGGGATCGGCGGCGTGGCGGTCACCCGCAGGCGCACGTCGACGGTATCGGCGATCAGGCCATCGGCCAGCGCGGCATCGAGCACCAGCGGCGCGCCGTCCTCCAGCACCCGCGTCTGCGCGCGCAGGACGCCCGGCCAGGCCGCGCGCACCGGCAGGTCGTAGCGCCGGTCAACGGCGTAGCCGCCGCCGTCCACGCGAACGCGCACCTGCGCCACGGAATTGCCCGGCTGCGCGAGCAGCGGGAACTCGAGCGTGGCCTTGGCGCCGTCCTCCAGCCGCAGCCGGCGCTGGCCCTCGCCCACGGCCAGCGGACCCTCGCCTTCCACGCGCACCCGGAACTCGCCGGCGCTGCCGCTGAAGTTCTGCAGGTCCAGGCTGACCGTGCCGCGATCGCCCGGGGCCAGCACCCGCGGCATGCCCGCTTCGGCCACCACCGGCGCGCGCACCAGCACCTCGCCGTCGCGCTTTCCGTAACGGTCGTCGGCATAGACCAGCACCGACACCCGCAGGGTGCCGTTGAAGTCGGGCAGCGGCAGCTTCAGCCGCGCATTGCCCTGCGCGTCCAGCGCCACCGGCCCGGAGAACAGGTCCACGGTCTGCACCCGCGCGGTCGGCCGCCGCGCCTGCGGCAGCGCGTCGAGCGCCAGGTCGCCACCGAACCGCATCCGCGCGCTGCCGCCGTCGAAGCTCTCGATCACGCGTCCGTAGACGTCATAGGCATCGGTGGCCAGCCGGCGCTGGGCGAAGAAATGCGCGTTGGCGTCCGGGACCGGGAAACGGGTGATGTTGAGGATGCCCACGTCCACCGCCGACACGGTCACGTGCGCCTGCCGCCCGGCCAGCTGCGGCGCGCTGACGGTGACCGGCAGGTCCTGTTGCGGCCGCATCTGCGCCGGGACCTTGAGCCCCACGGCGACCCTGCGGTCGTCGCGCCGCATCGGCACGTGGGCCACGCCGACCGCGCGCGCCGGCGTCACCTGGCTGGTCGCCGAGCCGCCGCGGAACACCAGCGCGGTGACATAGACGTCGTGTCGCTCCCAATCCTCGGTGACCGGGACCTCGAAGGTGCCCGACGCCTTGCCGTCCTTGCCGCGCACCTCGATCTCGTGCACGTAGAGCAGGCGGTCGCTCTCCACCATGAGGACGCCGCGACCGGCATGCGGCGGGGTCACGGTCACCTTGAGCGTATCGCCGGCACGATAGGCGGTGCGGTCCAGGGCCAGCTTGACCTTGTCCGGGCGCGCATCGGGGCCGCGGTTGTCGTCGCCCCAGCTCCAGCCGGCGCGGAACGGGTAGCGCATGGTCAGGCCGGTCGAGGGGTCGAGCACGTCGACCCGGTACTCGCCCCACTCCACCGGGAAATCGAAGCGGGCCGCGGTCGCGCCAGCGTCGAGCGTGCGCGTTTCCACGTTCTCGAAGCGGCGGGTGAAGTCGTAGTCCCAGCCGCCGTCGTCCTGGTAGCGCCAGTGGTAGTCGCGCAGCTCGCGCACCAGCGTGACCTTCAGCCCGCCCGCCGGTTCCGGCCGGCCCTGCGCGTCCACGCGCACCAGTTCGAAGCGGGCGCTGGCGTTGGCATCGGCGCCGTCGTCCGGGTCGAACAGCGGACGCACCCCGACCAGCGCCGGCGCAGGCCACAGCACGCGCTGCAGGTTCCGGTTCACCGGGCGGCCACCGCTCTCGTGCACGCTGCCGGCGAGGGTCACCAGCACCGGCGTGGCGGCGCGCGTCGCTTCCTCCGGCAACGGCAGCGAGGCCTCGATGCGTCCCCGCGGATCGAACGCCTGGTCGAGCACGTCGCGCGGCTCCTTCGGCAGTTCCACGGTCGGGTCGCCGAAGGAATAGCCCGGCAGTCCATCGAGCGGTTCGCGAGCCACGGCCAGCGCCATCTTCGCGGTGAAACGGTTGCCCGCCGCCGGCGCGCCGTACAGGTAGGCCGCATCGGCCTGCAGCTTCAGCGGCTCGCCCGGGCGCAGGGTGGCCTGCTCCTTCGGCGTGGACAGTTCGAGCTTCAGGCGCTCGGGCAGGAACTCCTCGATCCGCAGGGTCATGCCCTGGACCACGTCCTTGCCGGCCGGGTCGGTGCGGAACTCGACCTGCCAACGCCCGGTCGGCGCGTCGGCCGGGATCGCCTGCTCGAAGGCGTAGTAGCCCTGCGCACCCGGGTCGAGCCGCGTCTCGCGGAACACGCGGCCGTCCGGCTGTTTGAGCCGCAGGAACAACGGCTGGCCGCGGCCGCCCGCCGGCAGCGGCAGTGCCCGGCCGTCGTCGTCGCGCAGCAGCGCGCTGATCCGCACCGTCTCGCCGGGGCGGTAGAGGTCGCGCCCGGACCAGGCGAACACGTCGAACGCGGCCTGCGCGCGCCCGCCCACCGCGAACTCGGACAGGTCCAGTGCCGGCTGGTTGAACGGGAGCAGGGACACGTCCTTGCCGCGGCGCGCCACCAGCACGTGGCCGGCGTCCAGGGTGTATTCGAGCAGCGCGTTGCCATGGCCGTCGGTGGCCGACTTCAGCAGCGCCTCGCCCCTGGCATCGAGCACGCGCAACTCCACCCCGCTCAGCGGCGCTCCATCGTGCAGCGAGGCGGCATGCACGAACACGGTGTCGCGATAGGCGCGCGCATGCAGGCCGATGTCGCTGACGGTGAAGAACGCGGTGTCGTACTGGTCGCTGAACTGCCCGACCCGGCGCAGCACCGCGAAGTACAGGCCCGGCTGCTGCAGCTCGGCGATCTCCTGCAGCGGCAGGTAATTGAGCACGCGTTCGTTGCGCTCGCCGCCCAGGACGAAGCGGTTGAGGTAGACCGGCTCGGCCAGGTCGCGCAGCGGCGCCTCGTCGCCGTAGTCGCGGTCGAGCTCCCAGCCGCCACGACGGCCGCCGCGCTGGAACTGGGCGAAGAAGCGCGGCAGTTCGGACTCGCGCACGCGCAGGAACTCGACGTCCACCTCCGGCACGTTCACCGACACCACCGGCAGGCCACGGCTGTCGCGCGCCGGCAGCACGCTGCCCTGCGAAGCGAAGCCGGCCACCGGATCCAGCTCGCCGGTGTGCACGGTCTTTTTCAGCGGTGCGGCCAGGCGGCTGCCATCGGCAGCCAGCAGGCCCGCGGCCACGGTCACGGTGTAGTCGCGCGCCGGCTCCACGTAGGGGTAGCGCAGGGTCCTGCCGTCGTCCGACAGCGACCAGCCGCTGTCCCCGGAACCGGCCGGCTCGACCGTCAGCAGCCGGTCGAACTCCTGGGTGCCGACCAGGGGCCGCGAGAATTCCAGCGCCAGCGCCAGGCTGCCCTCGTGCTGGTCCGGCCAGGCACGGACCAGGCCGAAACCGCTGACTTGCTCGCGCTTGGCCTGCAGCTTCTCGCCACCGGCCTCGGGCAGCTGCCCGCCGGGATCACGGCTGCACCCGGCCAGGGCGAGCAACAGCGCCAGGCATCCCGCCACCATCCCGCCGGAGAACCGGCCCCCGTTCCCCCTGCCCACCGTCGCCGCCATGCGCCGCACTCCCTGCCCGCGTTGCAGCGAGTATAGGCGGCACCGGCCAAGACCCGGCGCGTCAGGTCATCCGCGCCCGCGCAAGGCCTCGGCGACCGCCTCGAACAGGCGGTGCATCCCCAGCGGCTGCGTCAGCCGCAGCAACGGCATCGTCGCCGGCACGAGCGAGGCGTCGAGCGGCGCATCCTCGTCCTCGATCACGATCGCCGGTCCCTCGTAGCCGGACTCGTGCATGGTGGAGAGCAGCCGTTCGGCCGGGAACAGCTCGATTCCGCTGTCGACCAGGACCACGTCGGCCGAACCGGTCTCCGCCCAGCGCCGCAGCGCGGCGGCGCCATCCGTCGCCAGTTCCGGCCGGTAGCCCTGGCTGACCAGGGCGTTGCCGATCAGGCTCATGCGCGAGCCTTCGCGGATCACCAGCAGGATCCGCTCGCCCTGGCCGAGGACCGTGACCGGCGCCTCCTCGACCTCGGGGCCGGACTCGTCCACCGCGGCAGGCAGCCACAGCTCGAAACGCGTGCCCTGGCCCGGCGCGCTGTCTACCCCGATGCGGCCGCCCAGGCTCTCGATGATGCGCTTGCACGACACCAGCCCCAGGCCGGTACCGCCGGGCTTGGTGGTGAAGAACGGGGTGAACAGGTTCTCCCGGGTATGGGCGTCCATCCCGTTGCCGGTGTCGGCCACCACCACGCGCACGCCCCCGTCGGCCTCTGCCGCCGACAGTTCCAGGCGCCCGCCGGCGGGCATGGCCTGGATCGCGTTGAGGCACAGGTTGAGCAGGCATTGCTGCAGCTCGGTGTAGTTCGCGTCGAGGACCAGCTCGGGGTCGGCCAGCTCCACCTCAAGTTCGACCGTGCGCGGCAGGCTGCCCTTGAGCAGCAGCTGCACCGCATGGAACAGGTCGGCCAGCCGGAAGCGCTCGCTGGCGCGTCGCGAACCGCGCACGAAGGACAGCATCGACTCGGCCATCTCGTGCCCGCGCCGGCCGCACTCGGCCACGACCTTGGCCAGCTGGTGCAGGCGCGGGTCCTCGCTGCGCTGGGCGATCAGGTCCGGCACGATCAGCAGCGGCTGCAGGATGTTGCGCAGGTCGTGGCTGAGTCCCGCGGCCAGCAGCGACAGGCTTTCCAGCCGCTGGCTGCGCATCAGCTCGGCTTCCACGCGCGCGCGCTCGGCCTCGGTCCGGGCTTCGCGCAGCGCGCGTTCCACCGCGGCCGGCAGGCGCGCGCTGCTGTGCTTGAGGATGTAGTCGTTGGCGCCTTCGCGCAGCGCGGCGACCGCCACGTCCTCGCCGATCGTGCCCGAGACGAAGATGAAGGGCAGCCCCGGCGCCTGCCCGCGCACGATCCGCAGCGCCTCGTGCCCGGAGAAGCCGGGCATCGACAGGTCCGACAGGACGATATGCGGATCGAAGTCCGCCAGCGCATGCCGCAGGCCCTTCTCGTCGTCCACCCGCAGGTAGTCCGCGGCCAGGCCGGCCTCTTCCAGCTGCATCTGCAGCAACTCCGCGTCCTCCGGCGAATCCTCGACGAACAGGACCCGGAAGCGCGCGTCGCTGCTGATCGCCCGCAGTGGCGCCATGTTCAACCTTCGCCCACCGGCGGTTCGTTGATCACCGCCCAGAACTTGCCCAGGGTCTTCACGGCCGCGAAGAACTGGTCGATGTCCACCGGCTTGACCACGTAGGCGTTGACGCCCAGGTTCCAGCTGCGGACCAGGTCGCTCTCCTCGCGCGAGGACGAGAGGATCACCACCGGCATCCTGCGCAGGCGCTCGTCGGCGCGGATGCGCTGCAGCACTTCCAGCCCGTCCATGCGCGGCATCTTGATGTCCAGCAGCAGCACCGCCGGGTCCTCGTCGGAACGGTCGGCGAAGCGGCCCTTGCGGTGCAGGTACTCCATCGCCTCGACCCCGTCCTCGACGTGGACGATCGGGTTGGCCAGGTTCGCCTCGCGCAGCGCATCGACCGCCATTTCGGCGTCGGCGAGGCTGTCTTCGGCCAGCAGGATGGTGCGGATCGCGCTCATGCAAGGATCTCGTTCGTGGAGGTGGCGTCCTGCGCGGGCAGGACGAAATGGAACGTGGCGCCCTGGCCCGGGGCGGATTCGGCCCAGACCCGGCCGCCATGGCGCGCGACCACCCGGCGCACGCTGGCCAGGCCGATGCCCGTGCCGGGGTAGTCGCTGGCCTTGTGCAGCCGCTGGAACACGCCAAACAGCTTGCCGGCGTACTCCATGTCGAAGCCGACGCCGTTGTCGCGGACGCTGAAGTGCAGCTCGCCGGCAGGCGTGGTCTCGCACGCCACCTCGACGATGGCCGGCTCGCTGCGCGCGGAGTACTTGACCGCGTTGCCGAGCAGGTTGAGCCAGACCTGGCGCATCATGTTCTCGTCCGCGATCACCACGGGCAACGGCGCGATGCGCCATTCGATCCGGTGCGAGGCCATGCCCTCCCCGGCATCCGCCTCGCGGTTCGCGTCGAGCACCGCCCGCGTTTCCTGGACCAGCGACTGCATGTCCACCGCCTGCAGCTTCATCGCGTGGCGGCCCAGACGCGAGTAGACCAGCAGGTCGTCGATCAGCGACGACATGCGCCGGGCCGAACCCCCGATCACCTCGAGGTAGTGGGCGCCCTTCTCGTCGAGTCCTTCCCCCAGGTGGCGCGAAAGCTTGTCCGCGAATCCTGCCACATGGCGCAGGGGCGCACGCAGGTCGTGCGACACCGAATAGCTGAACGCTTCAAGTTCCCGGTTGACTTCGGTCACCTGCTCGACCTTGCCCTCCAGCTGCCGGTTGAGGTCGCCGATCCGCTGCTGCGCCGCCTTCTGCGCGCTGATGTCGCTGACCGTCATCAGCACCACCTCGTCCTCGCGGTCGGGCAGCTGCATGCGCCGCGCGTTGAGCAGCATCGTCCGGCTCACGCCGTCGGAGGTGCGCTGCACGTGCTCGAAATCCCACAGCTCGCGGCCGCGGCTGAGCACCTCGGTCAGGCGCTGGCGGATGACCGGGTCGCGCCAGGCGCCGTGCCCGATCTCGTCCAGGCGCTCGGGCATCTGCCCGTCCTCGCCCGCGTACAGCTCGGCGAAGGCGGTGTTGTGCATGAGCACTCCCAGGTTGGCGTCCAGCAGCACGATCGGCTCGCGCACGGTCTGGACCACGGCCAGCGCCCTGCCGCTGGCGCGCACCAGCTCCTCTTCCGAGGCGGTGCGCCGCTGCTCCATGCGGTACAGCAGGTAGATCACCGCGCCCATCAGCGCCAGCTGGGCCAGCAGCGCGGCCAGGCCGAGCTGGCGCACGCGCGTCCGCTGCAGTTCCGCGTAGGCGCTGCGCTCGGCCAGCAGGCCGCGTTCGTTGCCGAGGAAGTCGCTGAACAACTGGCGCACGGCGTACTGGCCGTACAGCTCGTCGACGAGCCGATCGCGCTCGGCCGGGGCGACGCCCATCGCCAGCCGACGGGCGACGTCCACCCGGCGTATCACCATGCTCTGCAGCCGGCCGATCAGCACCTGCTGCTCGGGATTGTCGCGAGTCATCGCGGTCAGCTGCTGCAGTTGCGGGTCGATCCGCGAGATCGCCTCCTCCAGCCGCCCGCTCAGAACGGGATTGCGGCCGCCCACGCTCATCGCCAGCCCCAGCGAGTCCATTTCCCGGATCAACGCTTCCAGCCCCCGCGCGACCGCCTCGACCTCCTGGGTATGGCGGACCCAGCGGTCGGCCTCCTCGCTCCCGGCCGTCCACTGGCGGATCAGCAGGAACGGCACCAGCAGGATCAGGACGACCGCCGACACCAGCAGCGGCAGGCGCCAGCGCACATAGGAGTGGGTGACTCGGTCCTGCAAGATCGGCCTCTGCAATAGGGGCCGCCCGGCGGCCGGTCAACGGAGGATCATGCCTGCAGCGGGCGGGGTTTGTTAAGGCCAGCCGCGTGAAGGCATGTGAAGGCGAAGCGCGGGCGCGTCCCGGACATGAAAAAAAGCCGGCTGTGAAGCCGGCTTCTCTGACCTGGTGGGCGGTACAGGGATCGAACCTGTGACCCTTGCCGTGTGAAGGCAATGCTCTACCGCTGAGCTAACCGCCCGAAATCTTGGGTATCCGCATCGCTCGATGCGGGGTGCGCATGTTAAATGGACGCCGCAATCCGGTCAACGCCGGCGGACGGCCATCGCGAACGCCTGGCGCAAAGGGGTAGCCCGGCCCACTTCCAGCCAGCCTGCGCCACCGGTCTGGCTGACTTGACGGCCGCCGGGTATGGAGACGCCTGCCCGGTCAGGCCTTGCTCCGGCGCAGGGCGTCCACCCGGGCCGGCGGCTGGAACGCGTCGCTGCGCGCCTCGGCCCAGAAGTCGTGGAAGACCGCATGCCCGGGGATGTGCTCGAGCAGCTCGCCCGGGCGCAGGTAGCGGTACAGCGCCGCCAGCGACCGGATCTCCACCGGCGATACCCGGCGCAGGATGTGTTCCGGGCCCAGGTCGGAGGGGTGGACCAGGCCTGCGGCGCACAGCAGGTCGCGCAGCGCGCGCAGCGTGTTGTCGTGGAAATTGCGCACGCGGGCGGCCTTGTCGGCCGGGTCCAGGTGCTTCCAGCGGTGCGGGTTCTGGGTGGCGATGCCGGTCGGGCAGCGGTCGGTGTGGCAGCTCATCGACTGGATGCAGCCGAGCGCGAACATGTAGCCGCGCGCCGCGTTGCACCAGTCCGCGCCCAGCGCCAGGGTGCGCGCGATGTCGAAGGCGCTGGTGATCTTGCCCGCGGCCGCCACCCGCACCCGGTCGCGCAGCCCCAGGCCGACCAGGGTGTTGTGCACGAGCAGCAGCGCCTCGTGCATCGGCACGCCGATGTGGTCGATGAACTCGGCCGGGGCCGCGCCGGTGCCGCCCTCGGCGCCGTCGACGACGATGAAGTCCGGCAGCAGGTCCGGCGCCAGCGACGCGCTCTCGTGCATGGCCTTGGCGATGCCGAACCATTCCCAGGGATGGCCGATCGCCAGCTTGAAGCCGACCGGCTTGCCGCCCGACAGCTCGCGCAGGCGGGCGACGAATTCCAGCAGGCCGATCGGCGTGGAGAAGGCCGAATGGCTGGCCGGCGACACGCACTCCACGCCCACCGGCACGCCGCGGGTGGCGGCGATCTCGGCGCTGACCTTGGCCGCAGGCAGGACCCCGCCGTGCCCGGGCTTGGCCCCCTGCGACAGCTTGACCTCGATCATCCGCACCTGCGGCCGCGCGGCCTGCTCGGCGAAGCGGACCGGATCGAAGCGGCCGCCAGCGTCGCGGCAGCCGAAGTAGCCCGAGCCGATTTCCCAGACCAGGTCGCCGCCGTTCTCCAGGTGGTACGGCGAGATCGAGCCCTCGCCGGTGTCGTGGTAGAAGCCGCCGCGCCGGGCGCCCTCGTTGAGCGCGCGTATCGCGTTGGCCGACAGCGAACCGAAGCTCATCGCCGAGATGTTGAACACGCTGGCCGCGTAGGGTTGCGTGCGGCCGGCGCCGACCACGATCCGGAAGTCGTGGCTCGCGATCCGGGTCGGCGCCAGCGAGTGGTTGATCCATTCGTAGTCCACGGCGTACGGGTCCTGCAGCGAACCGAACGGAACCACGTCCATCACGTTCTTGGCGCGCCGGTACACCAGCGTGCGCTGCTGGCGCGAGAACGGCGCCTCGGCGGTGTCGCTTTCGATGAAGTACTGGCGCATCTCCGGGCCCACGGATTCGAGTCCATAGCGGAAATGGGCCAGGATCGGGTAGTTCCGGCGCAGCGTGGTCCGGGTCTGCAGCAGGTCCCAGGTGCCCAGCACCACGAGCAGCCCGCCGGACGCCACGCCCCACCACCAGCCGGGCCAGCGCAGCGCCAGTGGTATCGACGCCAGCAGCACTATCCAACTGGCGATATAGGCCGAATAGCGGCTCATCCCGTCTCCCGCGAATGGCGTGGCGGCCCCCAGTCTAGCGGGGTCGGGTCGTGATGCCCTCCAGGGGAGCACACGCCCTGGGGAGGGGTGATGCAGCCGACGACCGGCGCGGGCGAGCACGGACCCGCGCGGCGTGGGTCCACGCCGCTAGAGTCGGTCGTCCACTGCGCTGCGCGGCCAGACGGATTTGACGTCGTAGACCGCCGCACCGGGCCGACCGAGCGAGCGCACCCGGGCGGCGTCGTAACCGCGATACTCGTCGTGCGCGACCGCCAGCACCACCGCATCGTAGGCGCCGGCTTCAGGCACCCGCCGCAATGGCACGCCCAGCCGTGCCGACTCTTCCGGGTCGGCCCAGGGATCGCAGGCATCCACGCGCGCACCGCCCGCGGCCAGCTGCAGCGCCAGGTCGAGCGCACGGCTGTTGCGCAGGTCCGGGCAGTTCTCCTTGAAGGTCACGCCCAGTACCAGCACCCGCGCGCCCTCGGCCCCGACGCCCCGCTCGGCCAGCATCGCCCGCACCCGTCCGGCGACATGGGCCCCTACCCGTTCGTTGACCTGGCGCGCCGTGCGGATCAGCTCGGGGTGGTAGCCCAGGCTCTCGGACTTGTGCAGCAGGTAGTAGGGATCCACGCCGATGCAGTGCCCGCCGACCAGGCCGGGCCGGAACGGCAGGAAGTTCCACTTGGTGCCAGCCGCCTCCAGCACATCGCCGGTGTCGATGCCCAGGCGGTCGAAGACCAGCGCCAGCTCGTTGACCAGCGCGATGTTCACGTCACGCTGGATGTTCTCCACCACCTTGGCTGCCTCGGCCACGCGGATGGAAGGTGCGAGGAAGGTGCCGGCGGCGATCACCTGGCGGTAGAGCGCATCGACCACGGCGGCCGCCTCGGGCGTCGAGCCCGAAGTGATCTTGCGGATATCGGCGAGCCGCCGTTGGCGGTCGCCCGGACTCACCCGCTCGGGGCTGTAACCGCAGCTGAAATCGATGCCGAAACGCAACCCGGAACCCTGCTCGAGGATTGGCACGCAGATTTCCTCGGTGGTGCCCGGGTAGACCGTGGACTCGTAGATCACCAGTGCGCCGCGCCGCAATGCGCGCGCCACCAGCATGCTGGCTTCGCGCAGCGGCGCCAGGTCCGGGTTGTGCGAGGCGTCGATCGGCGTGGGCACTGCGACGATGAAAATGCCGCAGCCATCGAGGTCGGCGGGGTCGCTGCTGAAGCGCAGATGCGCGGCTGCGCCGATTTCCGCGGCATCCAGTTCCAGCGTCCGGTCCGCCCCGCCTGCCAGTTCGGCCACCCGGCGCGCGTCGATGTCGAAACCGACCACCGGCCTGACGGCCCCGAAGGCCACCGCCAGTGGCAGGCCGACGTAGCCCAGGCCGATCACCGCGATGCGGGCATCCTCGGCGGGCAGCGGCACGATCGATGCGGCAGGCATGGAACTCCTGGCTGGTTCGGGAATGCCCGGGGCGGGGGTCGAACCCGCATACCCTTTCGGATGGGGGATTTTAAGTCCCCTGTGTCTACCGGTTTCACCACCCGGGCATGGCGCGTGCATTGTGCCATCGACTCGGGGACGTACCGCGGCCGGCCCGCGTTGCTATGATGCCGACGGCCCGCGACCAGCCGACGGGCCAAGGGAATGCGGACGCATGCGGGCCAGGATCGAGGACGTCGCCGCGGCGGCGGGCGTTTCCATGAAGACCGTCTCGCGGGTGTTCAACCGCGAGCCCAACGTGCGCGAAGAGACCCGGCTCAGGGTCGAGGAAGCCGCGCGCCAGCTGCGCTACCGCCCCAACTCTTCCGCGCGCAGCCTGGCCGGCCGGCGCTCGTACCTGATCTCGCTGCTCTACGACAATCCGTCGTCGAACTACATCATGGAGATCATCGAAGGCGTGCTGGCCGCCTGCGAGCAGGCCCACTACGGCCTGACCCTGCGCCCCGTCGATTTCGGCCGCCGTGGCCACGTCGAATCGGTCGAGGGCCTGGTCAACCAGTACCGGCCCGACGGCCTAGTGCTGACCCCGCCGCTGACCGACGACCTGCCCCTGCTCCGCCGCCTGCGCGAACTGGACGTGCGCTACGCCGGCATCTCGGCCAAGCGCAACAACGCGCGCATCGGCGCCACCCTGGACGAGCGCGCGGCGGTGGCCGACATGATGGCCCACGTGGTCGCGCTCGGGCACCGGCGCATCGCCCACATCACCGGCCATCGCAGCCACGGCGCGCGCGCCTGGCGGCTGGCCGGCTACCTGGACGGCCTGAACCAGGCCGGGATCGAACCGGATCCGGCGCTGGTGATCGAAGGCGAGTTCTCGTTCGAATCCGGCATCGCCGGCGCACGCCGGCTGCTGGACCTGGACGACCCGCCCACCGCGATCTTCGGCGCCAACGACGACACCGCCTGCGGCGTGATCTACGAAGCGGCCGCGCGCGGGCTGGCCGTGCCCGACCAGCTGTCGGTGTTCGGCTTCGACGACACGCCGATGTCGCGCCAGGTGTGGCCGAGCCTGAGCACCATCCGCCAGCCCAGCCGCGACATGGGCCGGATCGCCGCGCGCCAGTTGCTGGACGAGATCAGCGGGCACGGTGCGGGCGGCATTGTCCGCCTGCCCTACCAGCTGCAGATCCGCCACTCGACCGGGCCGGTGCCGCAACGGCGCTGAGCAGGCACGGCATCCGGCCCCAGGTCGAACCGGGCCACGCGAACGCGGACCCGGCAGGGCGGCGTCGCCGCTATCGGATCACTGCGGACGCGGGCGGATGTCCACCGCCACCGCTTCGCTGAAGGTCACCCGCAGCAGGTCCCCGGCCTCGATCCTCGCCAGGGCCGCACGCAGGTCTTCGCGCAGCACCTCCAGGGTGACCACGTTGCCGCGCGGTCCCTTGAGGGTCACGGTGCTGGCGGCCGCGTCGACGGCCAGGACCTCGGCCACCAGGGTGACGGTCTCGGAAGCCGATCCGCCCGGCCGGCTGCCGGCCCCGGCGCGGCTGCCGCCCTGCTCCACCGTCGTGCCGACCTGGGCGCTGCCCGCCGGCTCGATCTGCGCGGCGACCGCGCGGTGGTAGTCCAGCGCGACCCGGTCGCCAACCTGGAGCTGGTCGAAATTGCGGACCTGGTCATCCACGTAAACGTCCAACTCGGCTCCCTCGCTGCCGCGGATCGTAACCATCCGGTTGGCGCGGTCGACCCGGGTGATCGAACCTTCCAGGGTCACCTGCTCGGAGCTCAGGGTGACCGGCGCACGGGCCGCCGTGTCGGCCGGGGTGCTGCTGCAGGCGGACAGGGCAAGCACGGTGGCGATGGCGAGCGGTGACGAGAAGCGGGTCCAGCGCATGACGGGACTCCAGGCACGCCGCGGGAGTGCGGACGGGCCGAGGATCGGCAGTCGTGCGTTAAGCCGGCGTTGGGCACCTGGCATGCGGCGGTGAGCGGGCCGGCCCATTGCCCGGGAAGCACCTGGCCCGCTTGCGCGGGCCAGATGGGAGTACCGGATGGAGGCCTGGGTCGGAATTGAACCGGCGTACGCGGATTTGCAGTCCGCTGCATAACCACTCTGCCACCAGGCCGGATGGCGCAAGGCCGCCGCCGCAGTGTAAACGCTGGCGCCGGCCCGACAAAACAAAACCCCGTTGCCGGGGTCTGGTTTCGGCCCTGTCCGAAGCCGGCGGCTACGGCAGGATCGTGTGTCTGGAGCGGGAAACGAGACTCGAACTCGCGACCTCAACCTTGGCAAGGTTGCGCTCTACCAACTGAGCTATTCCCGCTTGGGAGACGCGCATTTTAGGGATTCGGGCGACGCTGTCAACCATGTTTCCGCTTTTCTTCGCGGGCCCGTTCCGTGGCCGCCTTTTCGTCGGCGCGCAGTGCCGGCCAGGCCGCATGCAGGTACTGGACGCCGGACCACAGGGTCAGCAATGCGGCCGCGGCCAGCAGCCAGTCGCCCAGGTGGAAAATCTGCTCGCCCAGCCAGATGTCGGTGCCCGGATGCAGGGGATGGCGCGGATTGATCGCGTACAGCAGGCAGGACAGCGCGACCATCTGCGCGACGGTCTTGATCTTGCCGATCGTAGCCACCTTCACCGTCGCCCGCTGTCCCAGTTCGGCCATCCACTCGCGTAGCGCCGACACCGCGATCTCGCGACCGACGATCACCGAGGCCCAGAACGCCATCCAGGGCGTGGGGTGTCCCTGCACGATCAGGAACAGGGCCACGGCCACCATCAGCTTGTCGGCGACCGGGTCGAGGAAGGCGCCGAACGCCGAATACTGGTGGTAGCGGCGCGCGATCCAGCCGTCCAGCCAGTCGGTGACCGCGGCCAGGATGAACACCGCCGCGGAGGCGAAGTTGGTCCATTTGTACGGCAGGTAAAAGACCACCACCAGCACCGGGATCAGCAGGATCCGCAGCAATGTCAGCCAGGTCGGGATGGTCAACTTCATCGAGAGGGGTCTATCCGTTCGCGGCCGGGGGCGCCAGCCCGTGCAGGGTAGCGTAGATGCGCGCGGCGAGCGCGGCATTGATGCCTTCGACCCGTGCGATTTCCTCCTCGCCCGCCGCCTTCAGCCCGCCCAGCCCGCCGAAGTGGCGCAGCAGCGCGGCGCGACGGCGCGGGCCGATGCCCGGGATGTCTTCCAGCCGGCTGGTCGTGCGCGCCTTCTGCCGCCGGCCGCGGTGGCCGGTGATGGCGAAGCGGTGCGCCTCGTCGCGCACCTGCTGGATGAACTGCAGCGCCGGCGAGGCGGCGCCCGGGCGCAGTTCGCGTCCATCGGCGAGGACGAGGGTCTCGTCGCCGGCGCGCCGCTGCTCGCCCTTGGACACGCCGACCAGCAGCACGCCCTCCACGCCCAGGTCGGCCAGCGCCTCGCGCGCCTGCGCCAGTTGCCCGGCGCCGCCGTCGATCAGCAGCACGTCGGGGAGCACGGCGTTGGCGGCCGCCGGCCCCGGCCCGCCAGCGGCCTCGGCCTCCAGCGCGCGCCGGAAACGGCGCTCGATCGCCTGGCGCATCGCCGCGTAGTCATCGCCCGGTTCGATCCCGCTGATGTTGTATCGGCGGTACTGGTTGCGCACCGGGCCGGCCGGGTCGAACACCACGCAAGAAGCCACCGTGGCTTCGCCCAGGGTATGGCTGATGTCGAAGCATTCGATCCGCGCCGGCACTTCGGCCATGCCGAGCAGGTCGCGTAGCCCTTCGCTGCGCGCCTGCTGCGCTCCACGGCTCGCGAGCTCGGTGGCCAGGGCCAGCTGGGCGTTGCGCCGGGCCAGGTCCAGGTAGCCGGCACGTTCGCCGCGCACGCTGGATTTCAGCGCCACCTTGCGTCCGGCCGCCTCGGCCAGCGCCAGTTCGATCAGCTCCGCGTCGGGGATGGCGCGGTCGAGCACGATCTCGGCCGGGGGCGGCTGCTCGGCGTAGTACTGCGACACGAACGCGGCCAGCACTTCCTCGGCGCTGTCCTCGCCGTTGGTGCGCGGATAGAACGCGCGCGTACCCAGGTTGCGCCCGTCGCGGAACGCCAGCAGCAGCACGCAGGCGGCGCTGCCCTGCATCGCGCAGGCCAGCACGTCCAGGTTGGCCGCGTGGCCGTCCACGTACTGCCGGGCCTGCAGGCCGCGCAACGTGGCCAGCAGGTCGCGCAGCCGCGCGGCCTGCTCGAACTCCAGCTGCGCGCTGGCCGCCTCCATCGCCCCGGCCAGTTCCTCGCCCAGCTCGTCGCTGCGGCCCTCCAGGAACAGCGAGGCGCGGTGCACCGACTCGGCATAGGCGTCGGCCTCCACCAGGGCCACGCAGGGCGCGCTGCAACGCCCGATCTGGTACTGCAGGCACGGCCGGCTGCGGTTGCGGAACACGCTGTCCTCGCAGCTGCGCAGGCGGAACAGCTTGTGCATCAGGTCCATGGTCTCGCGCACCGCGCCGGCGCTGGCGTAAGGACCGAAATAGCGCCCTGGCACCGCGCGCGGCCCGCGATGGAAGGCCAGCCGGGGCCAGCGTTCCTGGGTGAGCAGCACGTACGGATAGCTCTTGTCGTCGCGCAGCGAGACGTTGTAACGCGGCGCCAGCGACTTGATCAGCTGGTTCTCCAGCAGCAGCGCCTCGGCCTCGGTGCGGGTGACCGTGACCTCCATCCGCGCCACCTGCGCGACCATGGCGTGGATCCGCGCGGTCTTGGGCGTGTTGCCGAAGTAGCTGGCGACGCGGCGCTTCAAGGCGCCGGCCTTGCCCACGTAGAGCAGGCTGCCGTCGGCGGCGTACATGCGGTACACGCCCGGGGCGGTACTCAGCTGCGCGACGAACGCCTTGCCGTCGAACCCGCCCGCCGCCGCATCGCCCACCGCCTCGCTCATTCGCTGATCGACACGTCTTCCAGGGTGCCGCCGGCGATGTCGTAGCGCAGGATGCCGTGGGCGTCGGTCTCGGCGATCCAGACCGCACCGCCGGCGATCGCCAGCCCGGTGGGCCCGTGCAGGCGTCGCGGCAGTTCGACCGTGCTCAATTCGCCGCCACCCAGGCGCAGGGTCCGCAGCATCCCGTTGCCGCTGTCGGCGATCCACAGCAGCGGCGCATCGGCGCTCAGCGCGATTCCCAGGGGGTGCTGCAGGCGCGCGCTCGAGCGCGGACCATCGGCGTCGCCGAACTCCCAGGGCCCCTGCCCGACCAGGGTCTGCACCAGGTCGTTGCGCAACTGCAGCGAGCGCACCGCCGAGCCCAGCGCATCGCACACGTACAGCGCCTGCTGCACCGCGGCCAGGCCCGCCGGCTGGGCGAACGCGGCCATCATCGCGTTGCCGTCGCGCACGTCCAGGCGCCCGGAACCGGCGCGCAGGTGCAGCTCGGTGCGGCCGAGGTCGCAGCTCCAGATGCGGTTGTCGCCGGCGCTGGCGATGTGCACCTGGTTGCCGGCCACGGCCAGCGCGAGCGGGTGGTTGAGCGGCCCGCGCGCGGCCGGATTGACCGGACCCTCGACCGGATCGCCCGGGCGGCCGTTGCCGCACAGCGTGTCGACCTGCCCGGTGCGCAACTGGATCCGGCGCAACGCATGGTTGCCGGTGTCGGCGACGAACAGCTGCTCCCGCTCCAGGGCCAGGCCCTGCGGGCGGTGGAACGCGGCCTGGTCGCCGGGGCCGTCCATGAAGTCGGCGGTCCCCAGGCCGAACTGGCGCAGGATGCGACCGCCGTGGCTGCATTCGAGGATGCGGTGGTGGCCGCTGTCGGCGATGTACAGCCGGTCGGCACTGGCGGCGATGCCCGCCGGGAAACGCAGGGTCAGGCGCGGCTCGGGCGCGGTCTCGGACGTGGTCAGGTCCTCCTCGAGTGGAGGGGGCAGGCCCTCCACCAGGGCGAAGAGCGCCCGCTCCATGTCCCCGCCCAGCCCGACGATGCGTTCGCGCTCGCGCCCGTCGGCATCGACCAGCAGCAGCGTCGGCCAGGCCTCGATGCCGTAGCGCTGCCAGGCGGCCCAGTCGGCGTCGAGCAGGACCGGCGATGCCACCCCCAGCCGGCGCAGCAGCTTGAGCGAGCGTTGCGGCACCCGTTCGCTGTCGAAGCGCGGCACCTGCACCACCAGCACCTGCAGGCGGCCGGGATTGCGCGCCTGCCACTGCGCCAGCTCGGCCAGGCGTTGCGCGCACCAGGCCGAGGCGGCGTTGACGAAGGCCAGCACGACCGGCCGGCCGCGCAACTCGTGGAGCGAGGCCGCCGGGGCGTTGAGCCAGGGCAGTTCGCGGGGCAGTTCCTGGAGGATGGCCGCGTTCATGGCCTGATTATGCCGGACGCCGGCCGCGCGGACAGGCGGTCCACGACCGCCCGTGCCGCCGTATCGACCAGTTGCCAGACCCCTTCGAAGTGGCTGCCGTCGCCGTAGTACGGGTCGGGCACCTCGCCATGCGGCACCGTACCGGCCCAGTCCAGCAGCAGCGCGGTGCGCTCGCGTGCTCCTGGCGGCGCCAGGGCGCGCACGTCGCGCAGGTTGTCGGCATCGGCGCAGAGCAGCCAGTGGAAGTCCTCGAAGTCGCGCGCGCGCAACTGGCGCGCGCGCAGGCCGGCGATGTCCACGCCATGCCCGCGCGCGCAGGCGATCGCGCGGCGGTCCGGCGGCTCGCCGGCGTGCCAGCCGCCGGTGCCGGCCGAATCGACCATCACCCGCCCGGCCAGCGGCGACGCTTCGATGCGGGCACGCAACGCGCCTTCGGCGAGCGGGGAACGGCAGATGTTGCCCAGGCATACCACCAGCAGGCGCGTCGGCCCGGCACTCATGCGGCGGCGCCGCGCAGGCGCGCCTCGGCGCGATCGAGGTCCTCGGGCGTGTCGACCCCCGGCGGGAACGGTGCCGGCGCCAGCGCGACCGCGATGCGGTGCCCGGCTTCCAGCACCCGCAACTGCTCCAGCGACTCGACCTGTTCCAGTCGGCCCGGCGGCATCCGCGCGAACACCTGCAGGAAACCCGCACGGTACGCGTAGATCCCGATGTGGCGCAGCCAGTGGCCGCCGGCCGGCAACACGCTGCGGTCGCGGGCGAAGGCATCGCGCGGCCAGGGCAGCGGCGCCCGGCTGAAATACAGCGCATCGCCGGACGCGGCGCGGACCAGCTTGACCGTGTTCGGATCGAACAGGGTTTCCACCTCCGCCACCGGCTCGGCCAGGGTCGCCATCGGCGCGCCGCTGCCGACCAGTGCGCGCGCCACTTCGGTGATACCGCTGGCCGGGGCGAAGGGCTCGTCGCCCTGCAGGTTCACCACCACGGTATCGTCGTCCCAGCCCGCGATCGCGGCGCACTCGGCCAGGCGGTCGGTGCCGGAGGCATGGGCCGGCGACGTCATCGCCACGCGCACGCCCGTGGTGCCGGCGACCGCCGCGGCCACGCGTTCGTCGTCGGTGGCCAGCCACACCTCGCGCGCGCCGGCCTCCAGCGCGCGCCGGGCCACGTGCAGCACCAGCGGCTCGCCGCCGAGCAGGCGCAGCGGCTTGCCGGGCAGGCGGCTGGCCGCATAGCGCGCCGGCACGGCGACGACGAAATCGATCTGCGGGTCCATCGGATCCTCCATGGCGAAGCGGCATTGTAGGGGCGTGGCGGCGGGCCTCCCCCCGCCAGGGCGGCGCTGGCGCGCCGCCTTCCGGGGGCACGGGCCCACATCGGCCCCCGGGCGGCGGGTGCCACGACACATCCGCTGCAGAACCTGCCCGGCAGAATCCACCGAAGGAACGACGAGGGCCGGCAATGCGCCGGCGACCAGGGGCTCGGTCGGGCGCCGATTCCCCTCTCGGATTCTCCCCTCTTGCCCGCAGCAGAGGGCCTGTCAGCGAAGCCGGTCGAGCCGGTCCAGCAGCGCCACCCAGAAGGCCGCGGGCAGTTCCGCGTCGACCGGCACGGCGAAACAGCGCGCATCGGCGAACGGGGCGCACTTGACCGCATCCTTCTCGGTCATCAGCACTGGCAGGTCGTTGCCGAACTGCAGGTCCTCGGGGCGATACGCATGGTGGTCGGCGAACGCGTGCGGCACCACGCCCACGCCCAGCGCGCGCAGCATGTCGAAGAACCGCTGCGGGTTGCCGATGCCGGCCACCGCATGCACGCGGATGCCGATGTACGAGGCCAGTGCGCGCGGGCGCCCGCCGGCGATCGGCAGCGCGGCGCGCGCCTGCAGGTGCATCGGCCACTCGCCGAAGCCGGTGCCGCCCTGCCCGGCCCCATGGCCCAGGTTGACCACGCGGAAATCGCAGCAGCGACCGCGCTCGACCGGCTCGCGCAGCGGTCCGGCCGGCAGCATCCGGCCGTTGCCGTAGCGGCGGCTGCCATCGATCACCTCGATCTCGATGTCGCGCGCCAGGCGGTAGTGCTGCAGGCCGTCGTCGCAGACGACGATGTCGCAGCCGGCTTCGGCCAGCGCGCGCGCGGCCGCGGCGCGGTCGCGGTCCACGCGCACGGGGACCGGCAGGCGCCGCGCGACCAGCACCGGTTCATCGCCGCCGTCCTGCGGCAGGGTCTCGGCGGTGACCCATAGCGGCGTCGCATCGTCGCGCCGGCCGTAGCCGCGGCTGGCCACGCCCGGCCGCCAGCCGGCCTCGCGCAGCTTCTGCACCACCGCGATCGTCAACGGGGTCTTGCCGGCGCCGCCGGCGGCCAGGTTGCCGATCACCACCACCGGCACCTCGGCCCTGCGCTGCCGCAGCAGGCCGCGGCGGTACAGCCGCCGCCTGAGTGCGGTCACGCCGGCGTAGAGCGGCGCCAGCAGGCGTGCCCACGCGGGCACCGCGGCGTCGCCGAACCACCAGCCTGGTGTCCGTGGAGCCCCCTTGTTCATGCCGTCCGCCTCGCCCCCGGCCTCATCCGGCGCCGCGCTCGCGGAACTGCGCGCCATGCAGGTGGGCATACAGTCCCCCCGCGGCCAGCAACTGCGCGTGGTTGCCGCGCTCGACCAGCCGCCCGTGGTCCAGCACCAGCACCTGGTCGGCATGCTCGATGGTGGAAAGACGGTGGGCGATGACCAGCGTCGTGCGTTCGGGCATCAGCCGGTGCAGCGCATCCTGGACCAGGCGCTCGGACTCGTTGTCCAGGGCGGCGGTCGCCTCGTCAAGGATCAGGATCGGCGCGTCGCGCAGGATCGCCCGGGCGATCGCCAGGCGCTGGCGCTGGCCGCCGGACAACAGCGCGCCGTTCTCGCCGATGTGGGTGTCGAGGCCGTGCGGCAACCGCTCGATGAATTCCCAGGCGTTGGCGGCCTCGGCCGCCGCGCGGATCGCTTCGCGGCTGGCTTCGGCGCCATAGGCGATGTTGGCCGCCACGGTGTCATCGAACAGCATCACCTTCTGCCCGACCAGGGCGATCTGCCGGCGCAGGTCGGCCATGCGGTAGTCGTGCAGCTCCACCCCGTCGAGGGTGATATGGCCGCTGCTGGGCTCGTAGAAGCGCGGCACCAGCCGCACCAGGCTGGTCTTGCCGCTGCCGGAGCGGCCGACGATCGCGGTGACCGTGCCGGGCTTGGCGGTGAAGCTGATGTCGTCCAGGGCGAAACCGGGCTGGTCGCGGTAGCGCAGGCTCACGCGGTCAAACACCAGCTCGCCACGCGCTCGGCCAAGGGTGCGCGTGCCGGCGTCGGCCTCCTCCTCGGCGTCGAGGATCGCGAACAGGCGCTCGGACGCGGCCACCCCGCGGGAAATGGCGGTCTGCACGCTGGTGATCCGCCGCAGCGACGGGATGATCGCCATCATCGCCGTCATCAGCATCACGAAATCGCCGGCGTCCAGCCGCCCCTCCTGGGCCTCGTGCGCGGCGACCCAGACAATCGCCGCCAGCGCCAGCGCCGCCAGCAGCTGGGTCATCGCCGAGGCGCCGGCGCGGGTGCTCTCGACCTTCATGTTCAGGCCGAGGATGCGGTTGGCGAGGGCGGCATAGCGGGAGATCTCCAGCGCCTGCGCGCCATGGATCTTGACGTCCTGCTGCGCCGACAGGGACTGCTCGGCGCTGGCCGCCATCCGGCCCATGCCATCCTGGATGCCGCCGCTGATCCGGCGGTAGCGTTTGCCCACGTACCACACGATCACGCCGATCAGCGGCGTCACCAGCAGCATGGCGATGGTCACCTTGACGCTGGCCCAGAGCATCAACCCCAGCAGGTAGGCGATGGTCAGGCTGTCGGTGACCAGGGTCTTGAGCGCGTCCGAGCTGGCCTGGGTGACCTGTTCGGTGTCGAAATTGAGCCGGCTCACCATCACCGGCGTGGACTCGGCGTCGAACTGGGTCGACGGCAGGCGCAGGTACTTGGCCAGGACCTGCTCGCGCAGGTCGCGCACCACGCTGCGGCCGGTCCGGGCCATGCCGTAGTCGGTGACGAACGTGGCCAGGCTGCGCAGCACGAACAGGCCGACGATGGCCAGCGGCAGCAACACCGCGTCGCGGGCCGAGGGTTCGACGAAATTGTTGGTGAGCGGCTTCATCAGGCGCACGAAGCTGCCGCCGGCGATCGCCTCGATGACCATCCCGACCAGCGCCGCGGCCAGGAACGGCCAGTAGCGGCCCGTGTAACCCAGCAGGCGCCGGTAGATCGGCCAGACCGGGGGATGCCGGTCGCTCAAGGCTGCGGCTCCGGCGACGCCGCGGATGTCGTCTCCGGAGCGGTGGCGATGGCGATCCGGCGGAAGCCCAGCTGCGCCAGCGCGTCCTGCGCGGTGACCACGGCCTGGTAGGGCGTGCGCGCGTCGGCGCGCAGCATCACCGGCAGTTCGCGGTCCTCGCCGGCCGACTCCACGATCGCCTGCTTCACCGCCTCGATCCCGGTCTGCAGCACTTCGCGCTCGCCGACGAAGTAGCGCCCGTCGGCGTTGACGATGATGTTGAGCGTGCGCGCCGGCGGCGGTGCCTGGGGACTGGCCACCGGCAACTGCAGCTGCAGGGTCGAGCGCACGTCGAAGGTGGTCGTGATCACGAAGAAGATGATCAGCACCAGGATGACGTCGATCAGCGGGACCAGGTCGATCCCGGGCTCGTCGTAGGCGCGCTGGTCGCGGATGCGCATGGCAGGCTCAGCCGCGGGCCGGTGCGGGCGGCGCCGGGCGCGCGCCGGCCACGCGGGCCGCCGCCTGCGCGGCCGCGGCCGGCGACACCTGCGGCGCCGGGCGGGCGGTGTCCAGGGCATCGAGCAGTGCCGTGGCCTCCTGCTCCATCTCGATCACGTAGCCGGCGATGCGGCTGCGGAAAAAGCGGTGGAAGATCAGCGCCGGCACCGCGATGATCATGCCGGTCGCCGTGCACACCAGCGCCTTGCCGATGCCGCCGGCCAGCTGGTTCACGTCGCCCAGGCCATGGTCGAGGATGCCCAGGAACATCTGGATCATGCCCACCACGGTGCCCAGCAGTCCCAGCAGCGGACCGGCCGAGGCGATGGTGCCGAGCGCGCTGAGGAACTTTTCCATCCTGAAGACCAGGTGCCGGCCGGTGTCCTCGAGCCGCTCGCGGACCACCTCGCGTGGCTTGTGGCGCACGTCCAGGGCCGCGGCCAGCAACGCGCCCAGCGGCGAGTTGCGGCGCAGCGACTCGATGTGGGCCGGGTCGAGCTGGCCGCGCGCGGCCCAGTTGCGGACTTCCTCGCCCAGCTTCGGCGGCATGACCTCGGCGCGACGCAGGCTCCAGAGCCGTTCCAGGATGATCGCCAGGGCCGCCACGCCCAGCAGCAGCAACGGCAGCATCGGCCATCCACCGGCCTTGACCAGCTCCCACACCTGAACCACCTCCGGCACCGGGCCCTATCGACGAGGCGTAAGGATGACGGCAAAGACGGCCCCGGCGCCAGCCCGGCGCGCCGGGGCTGAGGACCGGCGCACGTTAACCGTGGACGGCGCATGCGCCGCCGCGGCAGGGGCGCGTCGGGCATCCGCGACCGGGCGCGGCGCCACATGGGACGTCCGCCGGCAGTCGCCTGGCCCGATCCGGCGCGGCTTCCGGGGTTCGCCGACACGGGAGCTGGCGACGGCGCGCAGGCGAAGGCCGGGCAGGCACGGCCGGTTGTGCATCGGCGGCTAGGGCGGCGGGTCGTCGGGATACCAGAGGCGGCGACGCCAGGCGCGGCGCTCCCGCAGCGACAGGCCATCGGCGTCGAGCCAGACCCGTATCGCACCGGATCGCGGTGTCGCCAGCACCTCGGCGCCGTGGTGGCGCCAGCGCCGGACCACCGCTTCGCGCGGGTGCCCGAAGCGGTTGCCGCGGCCGGCCGAGACCAGAGCAAGGCGTGCCCCGGTGGCGGCGACGAAGGCGCCGGAAGACGATTCGTCGCTGCCATGGTGCGGGACCACCACCACCTCGGCGCGCAGGCGCCGCGGGTCGCGCAGCAGGCGCCGCTCCACCACCTCGCCGATGTCGCCGGTGAGCAGCATTGCGCCGTGGGCCGATTCGATCCGCAACACGCAGCTGGACTCGTTGCGCAGGTACGGGAAATGCGCGGTGGGGTGCAGGAAGGCGAAGCGCACCCCATCCCATTCCCAGCCTTCTCCTGCCCTGCAGGGACGATCCACCTGCACCGGGCCCCCTTCAGGCCCCGACGACGACCCTGTCGGCAGCGTCCGCTGGATCGCGGGCCAGCCGCCGGCATGGTCGAGGTCGCCGTGGCTGAGCACCGCCCGGTCCACGCGGGTGATGCCGAGCGCGCGCAGGGCCGGCACCACCGCCCGCTCACCGGCATCCCAGCCATCGTGCACGGCCGGCCCGGCGTCGTAGAGCAGCACGTGGCGCGAGGTCCGCGCCACCAGCGCGAGCCCCTGCCCCACGTCCAGCACGTGCAACTCGACCCCACCCGGGGCGGGCAGCTCCCGCGGCGGCCACAGCAGCGGCAACCAGAGCAGCAGCGCCAGGCCCTTGCCCGGAACCCCGCGCGGCAACATCAGCCAGAATGCCGCGAGCAACGCCACCGGCAGCGCCCACGCTTCGGCCTCCGGCAGCCACCACAGGGCGAAGGGGCTGGCCGCCATGCGTTCGAACAACTGCCAGCTCGGCGCGAAGCACGCGCCGGCCGCACGCCAGGCCCATGCTCCCGCGCCGTCATGGACGGCTTCCAGCGCCGTGCCCAGCAGCGACAGCGGCACCACCACCAGGCTCCACCACGGCACCGCAAGCAGGTTGGCCAGCGGTCCGGCCAGCGACGCCTGCAGGAACAGCACCGCCCCCAGCGGCAACAGGCCGAGGGTGGCCACGCCCTGCGCCGAGAGGAAATCGCGCAGCCAACGGCGGCCGCCTTCGGTGGGCAGGCACCAGACCAGCCAGGCCACCCCGGCGAAGCTGAGCCAGAAGCCCGCCTGCAGCACGGCCAGCGGATCGAACAGCAGGATTGCCAGCAGCGCCAGGGCGAGCGCCTGCCAGGCGCCCAGCGGCCGGCGCGCCAGGCGCGCGCCGGCCACCACCGCGATCATCAGCGCGGTACGCACGGTCGGCAGGGCGAAGCCGGCGACCGCCGCGTAGCCGGCGGCACCGGCCATCGCGGCCAGCGCAGCGGCATGCGGGCGCGGCAGGAACAGGCCCAGCCGCGGCCACAGCCACCACCCGGCCATCGCCAGCCAGGCGCAGAACCCGGCGACCAGGCCGACATGGAAACCGGAGATCGCGACCAGGTGGGTGAGCCCCACCGCGCGCAGCGTTTCCCAGTCACCGTCATCCAGGCCGCGGGTATCGCCCAGCGCGAGCGCGCGCACGAATGGCGACGAGGCCGCTGGCACCTGCGCGTCGATCCGGGAGGCGATCCGCGCACGCCAGGCATCCAGCCCCGTTGCCGGCGCCAGTTCGCGCGCCAGTTGCGGGTTGCGCACGTAGCCGGTGCCGGCGATGCGCTGGGCCAGGGCGTGGCGACCGGCGTCGGCGCCCCCGGGATTGGCCAGTCCGTGCGGCGCGCGGAGCTTGAGCGGGAAGCTCCAGCGCGCGCCCGGCTCCAGGCCCAGCCGCGGCCCAGGACCGGTCGCGCCGAAGTCGTCGTACCAGGCCAGTCGCACCCGCCGTCCCGCGACCGGGGCGGGTGCGTCCCCATCGATCCGGAACTCGAAGCGGGTCCGCCGGGCCTCGTGCGATGGCAGGCCCAGCACCTGGCCGGTCACTTTCAACTCGCGTCCCTCCCAGGCGGGCGGCAGCCAGCTGCCCAGTGCCCAGCCGGCGTGCAGCACCACCCAGCCGGCACCTGCCAATCCCGCGGCCAACGCGCGTCCGCGCCAGCGCGCCGCCCAGCCGGCCAGGCCGGCGAGCAGCAGGAGCCCACCCGCTGCCGCAGGTACCAGCCAGGGGAGGAACAGGCAGGTCACCGTTCCGGCGAGCAGGCCGCACACGCAGGCCGGGCCCAGGGCAGGCGGCACCGTGGCGGCCGCGGTAGCGCGATCGCTCGACCTATGGTCGAGCGAGCCAGCGGCGCTCACGACCACCCTCCGGCCTCCCGCGCGCCTCCCGCCTGCGGCCGCCTGGTGCGTGCCCGCGGCGCACGGACCGGCAGGCGCCGGCCGCAGCCATCGCCCAACCACGGCCACACGCCCGCACTCCTGCCCTCGCCCGGATCGTTCATCGCCGCTTCGTCCCTGAAGCCGTCGTGTTCCATCGTGCCGCCGCCGGCCCGGCGCCGGCGATCGGACAAGCCTGTGCCGATGGCTCGGACTTCTCCGCGGGCTTCCCACTGGACGCGCTGGCGGGCCCGCGGCGACCATCGGGCGCGGCGGCCGTGGGTCGCAGGCGCCGGCGGCCGCCGACGCCCCCGAGGACCCGACCTGATGCACCGGATCGAGATCGTCTATTGCACCCGTTGCCGCTGGCTGTTGCGCGCGGCGTGGATGGCGCAGGAACTGCTGACCACCTTCGAGCGGGAGATCGCTTCGCTCTCGTTATGCCCCGGCGACGGCGGCATCTTCGAGGTACGGGTCGACGGGGCGGCGGTCTGGTCGCGGGCAGCCGACGGCGGCTTCCCGGACATCGCCGAACTCAAGCGGCGCGTGCGCGACCGGGTGGCACCCGGGCGGCCACTGGGCCACCTGGATCGCTCGGACGCGGGCCCGGGCTGACGCGTGCGCGGCGGTTGGCACGCCGATGCGCCGTTTCCTACGCCGCGTCGCGGCATCGTCCGACGGCGGGCGGCCGCGCGAGCGGCCACGCTGTCTGCGGACCGGCGCCACGCCGCCGGCGGGAGGCGGCGATGGAGTGGAATTTCAGGGAACTGCAGCGGTCGCGACGCGACGCATGGTTCGGCGGGGTGTGCGGCGGCCTGGGCGAACACACGCCCGTGCCTTCCTGGCTGTGGCGGGTGGCGTTCATCGCCACCACCGTGGGCCTGGGCTGTGGCCTGGTGACTTACGTGGCGTTGTGGATCCTGATGCCACGCGCGCCCGTGGCGCCGGTGGTGGTGGCGGACGAGCCGGCCCCCTAGCGATGCCGGCGCGGGCCGCCTGCTCCCCGGCTACCAGGATTGCGGCGGACGCGGCGGGAGCGTCGTGCGACTTCGGGCCAGGCCACGCGCGATGGCCCCGTCGCAGCGCGGGCGCCTGGCAAGCGGACTGCCGCCGAAGCGTTCCACCCCGGCATCGGGGCGCCGCCCGGACAGTCAGGCGGCCTGCAGGTCGTGCGGCGACAGCTCGCGCAGTTTGCCCTCGTGCAGCTCCAGCACCCGATCGAGCCGGCGCGCCAGGCGCCGGTCGTGGGTGACCAGGACCAGGCTGGTGCGCTGGGCGCGGTTGAGCTCGAGCATCAGCTCGAACACCGTGGCCGCGGTCTTCTCGTCGAGGTTGCCGGTCGGCTCGTCGCCGAGCACGCAGGCCGGACGGTTGACCAGCGCGCGCGCCACCGCCGCACGCTGCCGCTCGCCGCCGGACAGCTCGCCGGGCTTGTGGCCGAGGCGATGCCCCAGGCCCACCGCCTCGAGCAGCGCGCCGGCGCGCGCGCGCGCATCGTCGACTTCGCCGCCTGCCAGCAGCACCGGCATCATCACGTTCTCCAGCGCGGTGAACTCCGGCAGCAGGTGGTGGAACTGGTAGACGAATCCCAGCGCGCGGTTGCGCAGGCGGCCGCGCTGCGCGTCCGACAGCGTCGACATCTTCTGCCCGGCCACGTAGACCTCGCCGGCGCTGGGCGTGTCCAGGCCCCCGAGCAGGTGCAGCAGGGTGCTCTTGCCGACGCCCGAGGCGCCGACGATCGCCACGGTCTCGCCCGCGTTCACGTGCAGGTCCAGGCCGTCGAACACGTGGGTCTTCATCCTGCCTTCGGCGTAGGTCTTGCCCAGGCCTTCGGCGCGCAGCGCCTCGCTGGATTCGTGCACGGTGCCCGCTCCGGTGGCGTTGGGGTTCTCACTCATAGCGCAGCGCCTCCGCCGGCTGGGTGCGCGCGGCGCGCCAGGCCGGGTACAGGGTGGCGAGGAAACTCATCACCAGCGCCACCACCAGGGTCAGGACCACGTCGTTGGTCTGCATGTCGGTCGGCAGGCCGGTGATGTAGTACACGTCCTCCGGCAGCAGGGTCACGTTGAACAGCGCTTCGATGCCGTCGAGGATCCGTTCCAGGTTCCAGGTCAGGGTCACGCCGCCGATGAAGCCCAGCACCGTGCCGATGATGCCGATCAGCGTGCCCTGGACCATGAACACCTGCATCACCCCGCCCGGGGTCAGGCCGAGCGTGCGCAGGATCGCGATGTCGGCCTGCTTGTCGGTGACCAGCATGACCTGCGAGTTCACCAGGGTGAAGGCGCCCATCAGGATGATCAGCGACAGCAGGATGCCCATCACCGTCTTTTCCATCTTCAGCGACTGGTAGAGGTTGGCGTTCTCGCGGGTCCAGTCGCTGACCCGGTAGTAGCCGGGCAGCTTCAGCGCCAGGTCGCGCGCCACCTCGTAGGCCTGGTTCATGTCGTGCAGCATCAAGCGCACGCCGCTGGCGCCGTCCATGCGCAGCACCCGCTGCAGGTCCGCCATGTTGACCACGGCCAGGCCGCGATCGATGTCGTTGTAGCCGGCCTCGAACACGCCGCTGACGGTGAAGCGCTTGTAGCGTGGCATCGCGCCCATCGGCGAGCCCTGGAACTCCGGCAGCATCACCGTGACCTGGTCGCCCACGTCCACGCCCAGCCACAACGCCAGCTCCTGGCCGAGCAGGATGTTGTAGCTGCCGTCGGCCAGCGAGGTGGCCGAGCCGCGCTTCATTTTCTCGGACAGCACCGACACCTGGTCCTCCAGCGCCGGCACGATGCCACGCACCATCGCCGGCTGCTTGCGCGGGCCCGACAGCAGCGCCTCGGTCTCGATGAACGGCGCCGCGCCCGCCACGCGCGGGTCGGCGACCGCCACGTCCAGCGCGTGCTGCCAATCCTGCATCGGCACGCCGTCGGCGACTACGGTCGCGTGGGCGGCGAACTGCAGCAGGCGGTCGCGGATCTCCTTCTGGAACCCGCTCATCACCGCCATGGTGGTGATCAGCACGGTGACGCCCAAGGCGATGCCGAGGATCGAGGCCAGCGAGATGAAGGAGATGAAGCCGTTGCGGCGCTTGGCCCGCAGGTAGCGCAGGCCGATGGCCACGGGGACGGGTTTGAACATGGGCCGAGGGTGTCCGTTGCCGGCTCACCCCGGCGGTCGATGGCCGCTATGGTGCCATCGCCCGGTCGCCGCGCGAAGCGGCGCGCGCGGCGACGGCCAGCCGCAGTTCACGCCGCAGCGGCGGCGGCAGCGTGTCCGGCCACCACACCAGGCGCGCGTGGCGGCCATCGGCTTGCACGGCATGGACGAACGCCAGCGGTCCTCGCCACCGTACCCAGCAGTCGTGCAGGTGCTCACCATCCAGGCTGTCCGCCCCGCCTGCATGGCCGGCAAGGACCAACCGGCGATGGGGCCTGGCCGCTTCTCGCCGCAGCAGCCACAAGCCCCGGCACGCCGCAGCGGCGGCCAGTGGCCAGGCCCACGCACCCGGCAGGTCCGATCCGAGTACCGCCGCCGGTGCCAGGCCGGAGATCAGCGCCAGCAATGCCAGCAGCCAGCGCGAAGGGCGCCATTCAAGCCGGCAGGGCGCGGATCCGGGCGATGAGGTCGGCGAGTTCGGCATCCGGACAGGCCTCGTAGCCCATGAACCAGCGCCACAGCCTATCGTCCTCGCAATCGAGCAGCCTCAGGAAAACACCCCGCTGGGCGTCGGTCGCAGCCGGATAGGCGTGTACGAGCCAGCGCTCGAACAGCTGGTCCAGCTCGCGCATCCCGCGCCGGCAGCGCCAGCGGATGCGACGCAGGTCGGCGGCGGGATCGATGTCGGGCGGAAGGTCGGTCATCGGAGCGGCGTTGCAAGCGAGCCACCATTGTGCCGGCGGCACCGCCGTTTTTTGTAGGCGCCCGCCTTCATGGGCGACCACTCGACGCCGAACCCGCATTCGCCCGCTTCATCATTGCGGGTGGCGACTCGCAGGCACGTGCGCGTCGCGCGCCGGCAAGCAACAGGCGCGAGCCCGCACCCACGCACGGCCGGCATGGACACCGGCGACGGCGCCTCGTACCACCACGAATGGCCACGTTACCGCTGGTCCGGCGCTTAGGCCTCGCCCGCGATCAGCCCTGCGCCGCCTCGCGCTGCTTGAGCCGGCGGTTGACCACCAGCGCCGCCAGCGTCGCCAGCGCGCCCGACAGCAGGTACAGGCCCACGTATGGCAGGCCGAATTCGGCCGCCAGCACCAGCGCCACCAGCGGCGCGAACGCCGCGCCGATCAGCCACGCCAGGTCGGTGGTCAGCGCCGCCCCGGTGTAGCGGTAGCGCGAACCGAAATTGCGGGTCACGGCGCCGGAGGCCTGCCCGTAGGACAGCCCGAGCAGGACGAAGCCGATCAGCACGAACAGCTGCTGCGCACCCGGACCGCCACCCAGCAGGGTCGGGGCGAAGCCGCTGAACACCGCGATCGCCACCGCGGTGGCGGCCAGGGTCTGCACCCGGCCCACCCGGTCGGCGATCACGCCGGAGGCCAGCACGCCGCCCATCGCCAGGAACCCGCCCACCACCTGCACCATCAGGAAGCGGCTGATGTTCTGCTCGGTGTACAGCTGGATCCACGACAGCGGGAAGATCGTGACGACATGGAAGATGGCGTAGCTGGCCAGCGCGGCGAACGCACCGATGACCACGTGCCGGCCCTTGACCCGGAACAGCTCCGACACCGGCACCGGCTCGAGCTCGCGCTCGCCCATCTGCTGCTCGTACTCTTGGGTGACCACGATGCGCAGGCGCGAGAACAGCGCCACGACGTTGATCGCTAAGGCCGCGAAGAACGGATAGCGCCAGCCCCAGTCGTAGAAGTCGGCGTTGGACAGGCTCGAATACAGGAACGCGAACAGCGCGGCGGCGACGATGAAGCCGGCCGGCGCGCCGAGCTGGCCGAGCATGGCGTACCAGCCGCGGCGGTGCTTGGGGGCGTTGAGCGCCAGCAACGACGGCAGGCCGTCCCAGGAACCGCCCAGGGCCACGCCCTGGCTGGTGCGGAACAGGATCAGCAGGACGATGGCCAGCGCACCCACCTTCTCGTAGCCGGGCACGAAGGCGATGCCGGCAGTGCTGGTACCGAGCAGGAACAGCGCGGCGGTCAGCTTGGTGCCGCGGCTCCAGCGGTCCTGGATCCACAGGAACAGTACCGTGCCCAGCGGCCGCGAGACGAACGCCAGGGCGAACACCATGAACGAGTACAGCGTGGCCTGCAGCGGCTCGGCGAACGGGAAGAACACCTTCGGGAACACCAGCGCCGAGGCGATGCCGTATACGAAGAAGTCGAAGTATTCGGAGATGCGGCCGATGACCACGCCCACGGCGATCTCGCCGGGGGCGACCTGGGCATGGGACGCCGGATCCTGTCCGTGGACGGAAACCGTGGGAGAGGCGGCGGGGCTGGACGCGGGGATGGAGGACATCGCGATGGGAGTGTGCTGTGCCTGCGGGGGGAGGCTACACCGGGTTGCGTGGCGGAGGCGTGCGCCACCGGGCCGGGGCCGGCGGCACAGGTTCCCACCGATGGCCCGCCGCGACCATAGGACAAAACGCCCAATCGTCGTGTTAACGCGGCAGGAGTAAAGTGGCGGCCGCTGAGACCCCCACCAGCCCCTATTCAGATGTCCACCATCATGCACCTGCGCCGGCTCCTGCTGGCAGCCGGACTGGTCGCTCCGTTGGCCGGCTGCAACACCATCCTGCTCAACGCGCCCGGCGACATCGCCCGGCAGCAGGGCGACCTGATCATCGTCGCGACGCTGCTGATGCTGATCATCATCGTCCCGGTGATCGCCCTGACCCTGTTCTTCGCCTGGCGCTACCGGGCCTCGAACAAGGCGGCCACCTACAAGCCGGACTGGGACCACTCGCTGCAGCTGGAGCTGGTGATCTGGGCCGCGCCGCTGCTGATCATCATCGCCCTGGGCGCGATCACCTGGATCAGCACCCATACCCTGGATCCGTACCGCCCGCTGGACCGCATCGCCGAGGGCCGCCCGCTGCCGGAAGGCACCGAGCCGCTGGTGGTGGAGGTGGTGGCGCTGGACTGGAAGTGGTTGTTCCTCTATCCCGAACAGGGCATCGCCACCGTCAACGAGCTGGCCGCGCCGGTGGACCGGCCGATCCAGTTCAAGCTCACCTCGTCCACGGTGATGAACGCGTTCTACGTGCCGGCGCTGGCCGGCATGATCTACACCATGCCGGGCATGCAGACCGAGCTTAACGCGGTCATGAACTCGCCCGGCGAGTACGAAGGCTTCTCGGCCAACTACAGCGGCGCCGGTTTCTCGGGCATGCGCTTCCGCTTCCATGCGCTGGACGGTGCCGGCTTCGACGACTGGGTGTCCCGCGCGCGCGCCGGCGGCAAGCTCGACCGCGAGGCCTACCTGGCGCTGGAAAAGCCCAGCGAGCGCGAGCCGGTGCGGCACTTCGGCAGCGTCGAGGACGGCATGTTCGACGCCATCCTCAACCGCTGCGTCGACCCGCGCCGGATGTGCATGCACGAGATGATGGCCATCGACGCCGGCAACGGCCCCGGCCGCACCGGGATCGAAGGCCTGGAGGCGCGCCGCACCGGCGACCTGCGCGGCCGCCGCTACGTGCAGTCGGCCATGTGCGCCTCCACCGACGCCCCGGCCGCCGGCCTGAACACCTCCCTTTCCCGCCTCGCTCCCTGAGCGGACCACGCCGCCGCCCGCGCCCGCGCCGGCGGCCTGACGACGGAAACTGCAAGCGATGTCCTCCCCCCACTCCACTTCCGCGCCCTACAACCCGCTGACCGGCTACCTGGGCTGGGAATCGTTCCCGCTGCACGACCCGGTGATCCTGTCGGCGTTCGTCGGCACGCTGCTGGCCGGCATCGCCGTGCTGGCGCTGATCACCCGCTACAAGCTGTGGGGCACGCTGTGGCGCGACTGGTTCACCAGCATCGACCACAAGAAGATCGGCATCATGTACATGGTGCTGGGCCTGGTGATGCTGCTGCGCGGCTTCGCCGACGCGCTGATGATGCGCCTGCAGCAGGCGATGGCCTTCGGCGACAACCTGGGCTACCTGCCGCCGCACCACTACGACCAGGTGTTCACCGCCCACGGCGTGATCATGATCTTCTTCGTGGCCATGCCGCTGGTCACCGGCCTGATGAACTACCTGGTGCCGCTGCAGATCGGCACCCGCGACGTCGCCTTCCCGTTCCTCAACAACTTCAGCTTCTGGATGACCACCGCCGGCGCGGCCCTGGTCATGCTGTCGCTGTTCGTGGGCGAGTTCGCCAAGACCGGCTGGCTGGCCTACCCGCCGCTGTCGGGGATCGACTACAGCCCCGACGTGGGCGTGGACTACTACATCTGGGCCTTGCAGATAGCGGGCCTGGGCACGTTGCTGTCGGGCGTCAACCTCATCGTGACCATCGTCAAGATGCGCGCGCCGGGCATGACCCTGATGCGCATGCCGGTGTTCACCTGGACGGCGCTGTGCACCAACGTCCTGATCGTGGTCAGCTTCCCGGTGCTGACCGCGGTGCTGGCGCTGCTGGCGCTGGACCGCTACGTGGGGACCAACTTCTTCACGAACGACCTCGGCGGCAACCCGATGATGTACGTGAACCTGATCTGGATCTGGGGCCATCCGGAGGTCTACATCCTGATCCTGCCGGTATTCGGCGTGTTCTCGGAGATCGTGGCCACCTACTCGGGCAAGCGCCTGTTCGGCTACAGCTCGATGGTCTACGCCACCGTCGTGATCACCGTCCTGTCCTACCTGGTGTGGCTGCACCACTTCTTCACCATGGGCTCGGGCGCCAGCGTCAACTCGTTCTTCGGCATCACCACGATGATCATCTCGATCCCCACGGGCGCGAAGATCTTCAACTGGCTGTTCACCATGTACCGCGGCCGCATCCGCTTCGAGGTGCCGATGCTGTGGACGGTCGGGTTCATGGTCACCTTCGTCGTCGGCGGCATGACCGGCGTGCTGCTGGCGGTGCCGCCGGCCGACTTCGTGCTGCACAACAGCCTGTTCCTGGTCGCCCACTTCCACAACGTGATCATCGGCGGCGTGGTGTTCGGCCTGTTCGCCGGCATGACCTTCTGGTTCCCGAAGGCGTTCGGCTTCAAGCTCGACGACTTCTGGGGGAAGATGTCGTTCTGGTTCTGGCTGGCCGGCTACTGGTTCGCCTTCACCCCGCTGTACGTGCTCGGCCTGATGGGCGTGACCCGCCGGGTCAGCCACTTCACCGATCCCTCGCTGCAGATCTGGTTCCAGATCGCCGCCTTCGGCGCGGTGCTGGTGGCGATCGGCATCGCCTGCTTCCTGATCTGCATCTTCGTCAGCTTCCGCAGGCGCGAGCAGCTGCGCGACGTCACCGGCGACCCGTGGGACGCGCGCAGCCTGGAGTGGTCCACCTCCTCGCCGCCGCCGGAATACAACTTCGCCTTCACCCCGGTGGTCCACGACAACGACGCCTGGTGGGACATGAAGCAACGCGGTGCCAGGCGCCCGCTGTCCGGGTTCCTGCCGATCCACATGCCGAAGAACACCGCCGCCGGCGTGGTCCTGGCCGGCCTGAGCACGGTGCTCGGCTTCGCCCTGGTCTGGCACATCTGGTGGCTGGTGGTCGCCGCGTTCGCCGCAACCGTGGTCGCCACGATCGTGCACACCTTCAACTACAAGCGCGACTACCACATCCCGGCCGAAACGGTGGCCCGGACCGAGGAGCAGCGCACCGCCCTGCTGAACGCCCATGTCTGACGCGATCGCCCTGAACCCCGCCGGCGCCGTGCCGGACAGCCGCCCGGTGCAGTTCTACGACCTGTCCGGGGAGCACCATCCGCAGCAGGGCACCCTGCTCGGCTTCTGGCTTTACCTGATGAGCGACCTGCTCATCTTCGCCTGCCTGTTCGCGGTCTACGGCGTGCTGGGCCGCAGTTACGCCGCCGGGCCCACCGGCGCGGACCTGTTCGACCTGCCGCTGGTGGCGGTGAACACGGCGATGCTGCTGTTCTCCTCGATCACCTACGGCTTCGCCATGCTGTCGATGCAGCGCCGGCACGTGCCCGGGGTGCTCGCCTGGCTGGCGATCACCGGGCTGTTCGGCCTGGCCTTCCTCGGGATCGAGCTGTACGAGTTCTCGCACCTGATCCACCAGGGCGCCGGGCCCCAGCGCAGCGCGTTCCTGTCCTCGTTCTTCGCCCTGGTCGGCACCCACGGCCTGCACGTGACCTTCGGCATCGTCTGGCTGGTGGTGCTGATGGTGCAGGTGCAGCGCTACGGCCTGCATGCGGCCAACCAGCGCCGGCTGCTGTGCCTGTCCATGTTCTGGCACTTCCTGGACGTGGTCTGGATCGGCGTGTTCACCTTCGTCTACCTGATGGGAGTGCTGTGATGAGCCGTCCCCACGACCCGCACGCGCACGACGGCCACGGCCATGCCGGGCAAGCGCACGGCGACCACGGCCACGACCACCACGTCGAGGCCGCGCACGGCACGATGCGCGATTACGTCACCGGCTTCGTCCTGTCGGTGATCCTCACCGCGATCCCGTTCTGGCTGGTGATGAACGGGGTCATCGCCAGCGCGGGCATGACCGCCGCGGTGATCCTCGGCTTCGCCGCGGTCCAGATCGTGGTCCACATGGTGTACTTCCTGCACATGAACGCCCGATCCGAGGGTGGCTGGAACATGCTCGCGCTGATCTTCACCGTGGTGCTGGTGGTGATCGTGCTGTCCGGCTCGTTGTGGGTGATGTACCACCTCAACGCCAACATGATGCCGATGTCCCCGCACGAGGCGCGGGTCCAGCCCTGAACCGGGGCCTTCCCCACGGACCGGTGCCGATGGCCAGGGCCGGACAGGGTCGCGACGAAGTGCCGCGCGCCCCGCGTGGCCCGCTCGCGCTCGCCCTGCTGGCCATCGCCTTCGCCTGCGGTCTGGCCCTGTTCGCCTCGCTCGGGGCCTGGCAGGTGCAGCGCCTGCAGTGGAAGCACGACCTGGTCGCCCGGGTGGAGGCGCGCATCCACGCCGAGCCGGTGGCCGCGCCCGACGCCGCCGCCTGGACCGCCGCGGCGCCAGAAGACCACGAGTACCGGCGCGTTCGCCTGCACGGCCGCTGGCTGGGCGGCCGCGACACCCGCGTGCAGGCGGTGACCGAAGCCGGCGCCGGACGCTGGCTGCTGCGCCCGTTGCTGCGCGACGACGGCAGCGTGGTCCTGGTCAACCTGGGCTACGTGCCCGAAGACTGGCAGGCGCCCGCACCGGCGAACGGTCCGGTCGAAGTCACCGGGCTGCTGCGCCTGACCGAACCGGCGGGTGGATTCCTGCGCGACAATGTGCCGGCGCAGGAGCGCTGGTACTCCCGCGACGTGGCGGCCATCGCCGCCCATCGCGGCCTCGCCGGTGCGGCGCCCTACTTCGTCGATGCGGACGCGGCCTCGGCGGCGCAGGCCGGCACGCCCTGGCCGCGCGGCGGCCTGACGGTGGTACGGTTCCGCGACAACCACCTGGGCTACGCGCTGACCTGGTTCGCGCTGGCCCTGCTGGTGGCCGGCGGCGCGTGGCGTTTCGCGCTGGAGGAAGCGCGCATCCGCCGGCGCTGGCGGCTGGAACCGGCCACGGAGGCCCACGATGCGGCGGATGGCGACAACCCGCGTGCCCGATAAGCGCCAGGCGATCGAGTCGGCCCGCACCGATACCGCCCGTGGCGCCGGCGTGCGCAACATGCAGCAGCTGATCCAGTTGCGCTGGATCGCGCTGGTCGGGCAGCTGGCCACCATCCTGTTCGTCCATTTCGTGCTTGGGATCGCCCTGCCACTGGCGACGATGCTCGGCGTCGCCGCCTGCCTGGCCGCCTTCAACCTGGCCAGCCTGCTCTACTGGCGCCCGCGCCAGGACGTGGGCGATGCGGCACTGCTGGCGGCACTGCTGGTCGACGTGGCGGCCTTGACCGCGCAGCTGTACCTGAGCGGCGGCATCACCAATCCGTTCGTGTTCCTGTTCCTGCTGCAGGTGGCGGTCGGCGCGGTGCTGCTGCCGGGCTGGGCCGCCTGGGTGGTGGTGGCGGCCAGCTGCGCCGGGGTGCTCGGACTGGTCGTCTTCCCCGGCCCGGTCACCATCGCCGCCAATCCCGAACAGGGCATCGGCGATGCCTACGTCCAGGGCCTGCTGGCCTGCTTCCTGCTCACCGCGGTGCTGGCGGGGCTGTTCATCGGCCGCATCGCGCGGATCCTGCGCGTGCGCGACGCACGCCTGGCCGACCTGCGCCAGCAGGCGGCAGAGGAGGAACACATCGTGCGCATGGGCTTGCTGGCCTCCGGGGCCGCGCACGAGCTGGGCACGCCGCTGGCCACGCTCTCGGTGCTGCTGGGCGACTGGCGGCGCATGGCGCCGTTCACCGAACACCCCGAGCTGCAGCAGGACCTGGACGAGATGCAGACCCAGCTGGCGCGCTGCAAGGCGATCGTCACCGGCATCCTGCTGTCGGCCGGCGACACCCGCGGCGAGGCGCCGGCACAGACCACCCTGGCGGTGTTCCTGGACGAGCTGGTCAGCGAATGGAGCGCCACGCGCCCGGTCGGCGTGCTCGACTACCGCCGCCACCTCGACCAGGACCTGCCGATCGTCTCCGACTCCGGGCTCAAGCAGATGATCGGCAACATCCTGGACAACGCGCTGGAGGCCTCGCCGGACTGGGTCGGGCTGGAAGTCAGCCGCCAGGGCGAGGACGGCGAAACGCTGCGCCTGAAGGTGAGCGACGCCGGAACGGGCTTCACCGCCGAGACCCTGGCCAATTTCGGCAAGCCCTACAATTCCAGCAAGGGGCGCCCGGGCGGCGGCCTGGGCCTGTTCCTCTCGCTCAACGTCGCCCGCAGCTTCGGCGGCCGCCTGTACGCGGCCAACCGCGTCCCGCGCGGCGCCGAGGTGGTGCTGGAGCTGCCGCTATCCGCGCTGGCCCTGCCCGCGCAAGAACCGGACGGATCGATCGATGGTTGAAGATACCGCCCCACGCCGCCTGCTGGTAGTCGAGGACGACGAAGCGTTCGCCCGGACCCTGATCCGTTCCTTCGAACGGCGGGGCTACGAAGTCCGCCACGCCACCGGCCAGGCCGAACTGGAGCTCGCGCTGCGCGACTTCGCCCCGGGCTACGCGGTGGTCGACCTGAAGCTGGCCGGCGGCAGCTCCGGGCTGAGCTGCGTGCAGGCGCTGCATGCGCACGATCCGGCGATGCTGATCGTGGTGCTCACCGGCTATGCCAGCATCGCCACCGCGGTGGAGGCGATCAAGCTCGGCGCGTGCCACTACCTCGCCAAGCCGTCCAACACCGACGACATCGAGGCCGCGTTCGGTCGCGCCGAGGGCAACGCCCAGGTCGGCCTGGGCGAGCGCCCCACGTCGATCAAGACCCTGGAGTGGGAGCGCATCCACGAGGTGCTGGCAGAGACCGGCTTCAACGTCTCGGAAACCGCCCGCCGCCTGGGCATGCACCGGCGCACGCTGGCGCGCAAGCTGGGCAAGCAGCAGGTCAAGTAGCGCCCGATCGTCGCGGCGCTGCCCCCCAATCGCGGCGAGCTCCTGCCTCCGACTAACCGCGTGTCGTCCAATTGGACAGTTTGCATGAGTCAAGGACGGGAGGCGTCGGCGGTTCCGTTCGGGTGCAAGGCGGTGCATGCGCCGGCCTCGAAGCGCCGATCCGTGGGTAGCCGGGACTCAAGAGCGGCGGCGAACGCAGCTCCGGACGGGGCCACCGTTCTGCCGCCATGGGGGTCGTCGCTCGCGCCGGCGTCCCTGCCTCAGCTCGCGACCGCGGCACATCCCTGTGCCGCTCGACCCCCATGGCGACAGAACGGCGTCCTTTCGGCCCGTTCGGCGCATGTCTTCGATCATTGCCGGGACCTCAGCAATAGGGCGTTCCTTAAAGATTCGGGGGACGGTGACGGCGAAGCACCATCCCATCCCGCCGTCACCCCATCGATCGAAGCCACGACCTCGAAGATCACCGAGGACGCCGTGTCCTGGGGAGAGGGTCCAAGTGGCACATGGATGTGCCACGACCCGAGTAAAGACAGGATGTCGTCCCGAGGGATGGGCCCTCTCCCCAGGGCACGGCGGCCCCTTCCGAAGCCGACGCTTCAACCAACCGGCCCCTAAAGCCGGCCCGCGCTTCCAGCGTCGCCCGCCCGACACGCGGCGCGGAACAAGGCCAAAAAAAAGCCCGGCGATGCCGGGCTTTTCCAGTAGCTCGAATCAACCGCGCATCAGGCGCGGCGCGCCATCATCAGCTTCTTGATCTCGGCAATTGCCAATGCCGGGTTCAGGCCCTTCGGACAGGTCCGCGCGCAGTTCATGATGGTGTGGCAGCGGTAGAGCTTGAACGGATCTTCCAGGTCGTCCAGGCGCGCACCGGTGTCCTCGTCGCGCGAATCGATGATCCAGCGGTAGGCCTGCAGCAGGATCGCCGGGCCCAGGTAGCGCTCGCCGTTCCACCAGTAGCTGGGGCAGCTGGTCGAGCAGCAGGCGCACAGGATGCACTCGTACAGGCCGTCCAGCTTCTTGCGGTCCTCCGGCGACTGCAGCCGCTCGCGGTCCGGCGGCGCCGGCGTCTGGGTGCGGATCCACGGTTTGATCGAAGCGTACTGCGCGTAGAAATGGGTCAGGTCCGGGACCAGGTCCTTGACCACGCTCATGTGCGGCAGCGGGTAGATCGGCACCTCGGCCTTGCCGCAGTCGGCGATCGCCTTGGTGCAGGCCAGCGTGTTGGTGCCGTCGATGTTCATCGCGCACGAACCGCAGATGCCCTCGCGGCAGGACCGGCGGAAGGTCAGGGTCGGGTCGATCTCGTTCTTGATCTTGATCAGCGCGTCCAGGACCATTGGACCGCACGCCGCCAGGTCGACCTCGTAGGTGTCGGTGCGCGGATTGGCGCCGTCGTCCGGGCTCCAGCGGTAGACCTTGAAGGTGCGCGGGTTCTTCGCGCCCTTGGCCGGGAAGTGCTTGCCCTTCCGGACCGTGGAATTCTTCGGGAGACTGAACTCTGCCATGGCTGATCTCGTTGGCTCAGGCGGCCCGCGGTGCGAGCGTGGCGCGCGCGGTGCCGCGTGCGTCGTGGAGGGTGGCGGTCTGGCGCTGCATCGCGGCCTCAGTACACGCGCGGCTTCGGCGGCACCACGGCCACGTCGTCGCTGAGCGTGTACATGTGCACCGGCCGGTAGTCGAAGCTGCAACCGCCCTTGTCGTCGACCGTGACCAGCGTGTGCTTCTGCCAGTTGGCGTCGTCGCGCTCGGGGAAGTCCTCGTGCGCGTGCGCGCCGCGGCTCTCGTGGCGCTGCTCGGCCGAGTTGATCGTGGCCACGGCATTGAGCAGCAGGTTGTGCAGCTCGTAGGTCTCGATCAGGTCGGAGTTCCACACCAGCGAGCGGTCGGAGACCTTCACGTCCTCGAAGCTGGCGAAGATGTCCTTCATCTTCGCGCAACCCTCGGCCAGGGTCTTGCTGGTGCGGAACACCGCCGCGTCGGACTGCATGGTCCGCTGCATCCGGTCGCGGATCACCGCGGTCGGGGTGTCGCCGTCGGCATGGCGCAGCTTGTCCAGGTGCGCCAGCGCCTTGTCGCAGGCGTCGGATGCCAGCGGCTTGTGCGGCGCGCCCTTCCTGATCGTCTCGGCGCAGCGGTTGGCCACCGCGCGGCCGAACACGACCAGGTCCAGCAGCGAGTTGGAGCCCAGGCGGTTGGCGCCATGCACCGACACGCAGGCCGCCTCGCCGATCGCGTACAGGCCCGGCACGACCGCATCGGGGTTGTCGCCGACCTTGCGCACGACTTCCCCGTGGTAGTTGGTCGGGATGCCGCCCATGTTGTAGTGCACGGTCGGGATCACCGGGATTGGCTCCCTGGCCACGTCCACGCCGGCGAAGATGTGCGCGCTTTCCGCGATACCCGGGAGCTTCTCGTTGATCACTTCCGGGCCCAGGTGGGTCAGGTCGAGCAGGATGTGGTCCTTGTGCTCGCCCACGCCGCGGCCTTCGCGGATCTCGATGGTCATCGAGCGGCTGACCACGTCGCGCGAGGCCAGGTCCTTGTAGTGCGGCGCGTAGCGCTCCATGAAGCGCTCGCCGCTGGAGTTGCGCAGGATGCCGCCTTCGCCGCGCACGCCCTCGGTGATCAGGCAGCCGGCGCCGTAGATGCCGGTGGGGTGGAACTGCACGAACTCCATGTCCTGCATCGGCAGGCCGGCGCGCATCACCAGGCCGCCGCCGTCGCCGGTGCAGGTATGGGCCGAGGTCGCGCTGAAGTACGCGCGGCCGTAGCCGCCGGTGGCCAGGACCACGCCCTGGGCGCGGAACAGGTGCAGCGAGCCTTCGGCCATGTCCAGCGCCAGCACGCCGCGGCAGGCGCCCTCTTCGTCGAAGATCAGGTCCAGCGCGAAGTACTCGATCATGAAGCGCGCGTCGTGCGCCAGCGACTGCTGGTACAGCGTGTGCAGCATGGCGTGGCCGGTGCGGTCGGCCGCAGCGCAGGTGCGCTGCGCCGGCGGGCCCTCGCCGAACCGGGTGGTCATGCCGCCGAACGGGCGCTGGTAGATCTTGCCTTCCTCGGTGCGCGAGAACGGCACGCCGTAGTGCTCCAGCTCGATGATCGCCGGGATCGCCTCGCGGCACATGTACTCGATCGCGTCCTGGTCGCCCAGCCAGTCCGAACCCTTGATGGTGTCGAAGAAGTGGTAGCGCCAGTCGTCCTCGCCCATGTTGCCCAGCGCGGCCGAGATGCCGCCCTGCGCGGCGACGGTGTGCGAGCGGGTCGGGAAGACCTTGGTCAGGCACACCGTCTGCAGGCCCTTCTGGGCCAGGCCGAAGGTGGCGCGCAGGCCGGCGCCACCGGCGCCGACGACGACCATGTCGTACTTGTGTTCGGTGATCTTGTAGGCGGACATCGGGTCTGTATTCCTTTGCGCGGCTCAGCCGGCCAGCGCGATGCGGGCGACGGCGAAGATGCTGACGATCGCGCCGAGCACCGCGATGAACTTCACGCCGGTCTGCAGGACCAGGGCGAGCAGCGAATGGTGGATGTAGTCCTCGAGGATCACCTGGAGGCCGAGCTGCGCGTGCCAGAACATCGCCACCAGGAAGCCGACCAGCAGCACGGCATTCCACGGCCGCGACACCGCGTCGGCGGCGGTCAGGTAGTCGCTGCCGACCAGGCCGATGACGAACCAGACGAACCACAGGCCCAGCAGCGCCAGTGCGGTGGCGGTCAGGCGCTGGTGGATGAAATGCTCGGTGCCGGTCTTGGCCGACCCCAGGCCGCGCACGTCCTTCAGCGGCGTGCGGTAACGGTTGCCCCTGTTGCCGGCATTCATGCGGCACCTCCGTTCAATGCAAGGGTCCAGATCGCAGCGGTGATCACCAGGCTGCCGACCACCGCAAGCCAGCTGCTGCGGACGAAGGCCGGAATGCTGTGGCCGATGGCGAAGTCCTGCACCAGGTGGCGGATTCCATTGCAGATGTGGTAGCTGAACGCCCAGCTCCAGCCGAACAGGAACACCTTGCCGTACCAGGCGCCGGCCACGCCGGTGAAGCAGGCCCAGGCATCGGGGCCGAGCATCAGGGACAGCAGGCCCGCGGCGATGACCAGCGCACCGGCGGCCAGGACCATGCCGGTGGCGCGGTGCAGGATCGAGGTCACCATCTGGATCTGCCAGCGGTACACCTGCAGGTGCGGTGACAGGGGGCGTTCGCGGCTGCTCATCGGCAGGTTCGTCTCGGCTGTGCGGCACGCGGCCGCGTGGCTGTTGGCGCGGCGTCAGAAATCGACGCAGCGTCCGTTCTTTTCCCAATCACCGTAGCGGGTCGGCTCCGGTCCGTCGCGCCCGCCGAACTCCCGCGGCCTGGACTTGCCCGCGTCGCGGTCGGCGGGCGGCTGTGTTCCATCCTCCGGCGCGCCGGCAGGCTCGGGAACCGCGGGGCTTTGACCTATCATGGGACTCCTTGCAACGCACAAAATTTTAAGCCCCGGTCAACGTGCCTGACAACCAGCCTTTCGTATCCCCCTTGAATCCGCCGGGTTTTTTCCCGCTCGACGACCATTCGGTGCTCGCGCTGGAGGGTCCGGAGGCGATTGCGTTCGCCCACGCGCAGTTTTCCAGCGACGTGACCGCGCTGGCCGTCGGGCACTGGCAATGGAGCACCTGGCTCACCGCCAAGGGACGGGTCCTGGCCGTATTCGCGCTGCTGCGCACCGGCGAGCATGCGTTGCGGCTGGTGCTGCCGGACGTCGATGCGGCGGAGCTGGCCGATGCGCTTCGTCGCTACGTGTTCCGGCGCAAGGTCACGCTCGCCGCCCGGCCCGACCTGCGCGTGACCGGCGCATTCGCCGCGCCCGCGCAGGCGCGCGGACCGCTGCTGGCCGGCGACGAAGCCAACGGCCTGGAGCTGGACTACGGCACGGCCGCGCTGCCGCGTACGCTGCGCCTGGCGGGCGGACCTGGCGCCATCGAACCAGCGTCGACCGAGGCCTGGTCGGTCGCCGACCTGCGCCTGGGCCTGCCGCGCCTGCCGCCGTCGCAGCGCGAACAATGGACCCCGCAGCAGCTGGCCCTGGACAGGCTGGCGGCCTTCAGCGTGAAGAAGGGCTGCTATCCGGGCCAGGAGATCGTCGCCCGCACCCATTTCCTGGGCCGGGCCAAGCGTGAGCTGCTGTTGCTGCAGGTGGCCGACGCCGCCGAGCCGGGCGCCGCGGTGCTCCAGGCCGGCCAGGCGATCGGAAGCCTGGCCAGCGCGGCGGGCCGGTCGCCCCGCTACGCCCTGGCGGTGGTGCCGCTGGAGCGCGCAGACGGTCCGCTGAAGGTGGCCGATACGCCGGTGCGGGTCGAGCCGTTCGTGGAGGGGTTCGCCCGCTGAGCGTCAGTGTGCAATGACGTCGGAGCAGCGGGGCAAGCCCCGCTCTACGCGTCGGAAGCCGGCGGCGCCAACCCGGCCAGTGCGCGGCGCCTTGGACAGGCTCAGGCCGCCAGGCGCAGGCCGCTGCCGGGATCGAAGAAGTGCAGGTGCGCCGGATCGGCGCGCAGGCTCAGCCGGGTGCCGGGTTCGGGCAGGCCCTGGGGCGGCAGGCGCGAGACCAGCACGCGGCCGGCGAAATCCAGGTGCAGGAAGGCCTCGCTGCCGACCGGCTCGACCACGTCCACCCGCGCCTGCAGCCCCTCCCCGGCCGCCGGCAGCAGGTGTTCCGGGCGCACGCCCAGGGTGACGCGCCGACCGAGCCAGGCGCCGGGGACCTCCGCGCCCGGCAGCGGCACGTCGCCCTGCCCGTCCAGCACCAGGCGCAGGCCGTCGGCCGCGCGCAGCTCGCCCTCGAGCACGTTCATCGCCGGGCTGCCGAGGAAGCCGGCCACGAACAGGTTGGCCGGCCGCTCGTACAGCGCCATCGGCGTATCGATCTGCTGGATGCGGCCCGCGTCCAGGACCACGATCCGCTGGCCGAGGGTCATCGCCTCGACCTGGTCATGGGTGACGTAGACCATGGTGGTGCCCAGGCGCTGGTGCAGCCGCGCGATCTCGGTGCGGGTGGAATGGCGCAGCTTCGCGTCGAGGTTGGACAGCGGCTCGTCCAGCAGGAACACCGACGGCTCGCGCACCAGCGCCCGGCCCAGCGCCACGCGCTGGCGCTGGCCGCCGGACATTTCCCGCGGGCGCTTGCCGAGCATGTCCTGCAGGCCCAGCATCGCCGCCGCGTCGGCTACCCGCCGGTCCAGCTCGGCGCGCGGGGTGCCGCGCAGCTTCAGTCCGAAGGCCAGGTTCTCGGCGACGGTCATGTGCGGATACAGCGCATAGCTCTGGAAGACCATGGCGATGTCGCGGTCCTTCGGCGCCACGTCATTGACCACCCGCTCACCGATGCGCAGGGTGCCCGACGTGATCTCCTCCAGCCCGGCGATCATCCGCAGCAGCGTCGACTTGCCGCAGCCGGACGGACCGACCAGCACCATCAGTTCGCCATCGGCGATCTCGAAGGTGGCGCCGTGCACCGCCACCTGGCCGTTGCCGTAGACCTTGCGGACCTGGTCCAGCTGAAGACCCGCCATCGTGACCTCCCGGGAATACGTATGCATGGCCCGCGCGCGACCTCCGCCCGGCCGCTCCGATGATGTCACGCGGCAGCATCCGCTGGCGACCGGACGCGCCTGGCAGGCGCAATGGCGAGCTGCCGCCGCCGGCCCGCGCGACAACGCCTGCGCATCGACGACCCATCCTGCGGCGGCGCGCTACGGGCCCGCGAAGGGCACCGGCGACCATGCGCGGCAGGATGTTGGCTACCGTTTCCGTGGACACGGTTTTGACCACTGGACAAGAAGCGCGGCGGACCGCCATATTTCCCAAGTTAAGGCACGGCCGCACGGAGCACCCGGACGCCCCGCCACCACGCCCGTCCCCCGGGCACGCCCCCACCGAAAGAAGCCACGGAACCGATGCCACACGCCACGGAAGCCCACCGGATGCATGACACCCTGCTGCTGTTCGGCGCCACCGGCGACCTGGCGCAGCGCTACCTGTTCCCCTCGCTGCTGCGCCTGCAGGGCGACGGGCTGCTGCCGGAGGACTTCCGCGTGCGCGCGCTGGCGCTGTCGCCGCACGACACCGGCAAGTTCCGCGAGATCCTGCGCGAGCGCTTCGCCAACCTGGCCCACTACTCGCCCAGCGACGAGCAGGTCGAGCAGTTCCTGGCGCGCGTGGACTACCGCTCCGTCGACATGCGTACGCCCGAATCGGTGGCCGACGCGGTGCGCGACATGGTCGACCGTCCCTGCGTGAGCTACCTGTCGATCCCGCCGGGCCTGTACATCAGCACCTGCGAAGGCCTGGCCCTGGGCGGCGCGTTCAAGGCACCGAACCGGCTGATGCTGGAGAAGCCGATCGGGCACGACCTGGACTCGGCGCGCGAGATCAATGCCACCATCGGCCGGCTGATCGACGAGGACCGGATCTTCCGCATCGACCACTACCTGGGCAAGGCGGCGGTGCAGAACCTGCTGGCGCTGCGCTTCGGCAACACGCTGCTGGAAGCGGTGTGGAACCGCAACTACATCGACTCGGTCAACATCCTGGTCTCCGAGACCGAGGGCGTGGACGGGCGCAACTCGTACTACGCGCGCTCCGGCGCGCTGCGCGACATGGTCCAGAGCCACATCCTGCAGCTGCTGTGCCTGGTGGCGATGGAACCGCCGGCCTCGCTGGGCGCCGACCGGATCCGCGACGAGAAGGTCAAGGTGCTGCGCGCGATGCGTCCGTTCAGCGCCGCCGAGGCGCAACGCCACAGCGTGCGCGGCCGCTACATCGCCGGCACGATCGATGGCGCCCCGGTGCAGGCCTACACGCCTCCGGATGACAGCGATGTCGAAACCTTCGTCGGCGTCACCGCCCACATCGACAACTGGCGCTGGGCCGGGGTGCCGTTCCACCTGGTCACCGGCAAGCGCATGGCCGAGCGGTCGACCGTGGTCACGGTGACGCTCAAGCCGGTCACCCACTGGCTGTTCGAGCGCCCCGACGGCGCCCATGCCGCGCCCAACCGCCTGACCTTCCGCCTGCAGCCGCAGGAGGACATCGAGCTGGGCCTGATGAGCAGCCTGGCCGGCCCCGAATGGGGCACGCTGGAGCTGCATCCGCTGGAGCTGGAGCTGTCCTCGCAGCCGGGCCACAACCGCCGCATCGCCTACGAGCGCCTGTTCCTGGACGCACTGCACGGCAGCCACGCCCTGTTCGTGCGCAACGACGAGGTCGAGGCGGCCTGGGCCTGGACCGACAGCGTGGTCGACGCCTGGAAGAGCGGCCACGTGCCCATGCAGTACTACCCCGCCGGCACCTGGGGCCCGCACGACGCCAACGCCTACCTGCCGGCCGAGTTCGACGCGGTCGGGCGCCCGGCCAGCCGCGGGACCTGACCATGTCCGCCACGCTGCTGATCGCCGACATCGGCGGTACCAATGCCCGCTTCGCCCTGGCCGACCCGCACGCGGCGACGCCGCTGCTCGACGACAGCGTGCGCGAGTTCGCGGTCGCCGACTTCCCGTCGCTGGCCGACGCCGCGCGCCACTACCTGGACCAGGCCGGCGCGCACGCCGACCGCGGCGTGTTCGCGGTCGCCGGCCGCGTCGATGGCGACGAGGCCCGCATCACCAACCATCCCTGGGTGATCTCGCGCAGCCGCACCCGCGAGATGCTCGGCTTCGACCAGGTGCACCTGCTCAACGACTTCGCCGCGCAGGCGATGGCCATCAGCCTGTACCGGCCTGAAGACCTGGTCGCCATCGGCGGCGTGGCCTGGAACCCGGCGCCGGCCGACCAGCCACGCACCTATGCGGTGCTGGGCCCGGGCACCGGCCTGGGCGTGGGCGGCCTGGTGGTCCGCGACGGCCGCTGCTACCCGCTTGAGACCGAAGGCGGCCACGTGAGCTTCCCGCCGGGCACGCCGGAGGAGATCCGGATCCTGGAGATCCTGTCGGCGCAATTCGGCCGTGTGTCCAACGAGCGGCTGATCTGCGGTCCGGGCCTGGTCAACATCCACCGCGCCCTGTGCGAGCTCGCCGGCCTCGACCCGGGCCTGCTGGAGCCCAAGGACATCACCGCACGCGCCGCCCAGGGCGATGCCCTGGGGATGCGCGCGGTCGACGTGTTCTGCGCGGTGTTCGGCGCCATCGCCGGCGACCTGGTGCTCACCCTGGGTGCCTGGGACGGGGTGTTCCTGACCGGTGGCCTGGTGCCGAAAATGCTCGACTCCCTGCGCCACAGCGGCTTCCGCCAGCGCTTCGAATACAAGGGGCGCTTCTCGCCGACGATGGCCCGGGTGCCGTCCCTGGCCGTGGTGCATCCGCGCGCCGGCCTGCTCGGTGCGGCCGCCTATGCGGTCGACCTGCTCCGCCGGGAGGCCGCATGAAGCGCAACCCGCCCGTGCGCGACTCGCGCGTGGAATGGATCGAGCACGGCGATCCGGAATCCTGGATCCACGGCATCGTCGCCGACATGGAACGCATGCTCGCGGTCGAGCTGGCGATCCGCGGCCGCGCGCGCATGCTGCTCTCCGGCGGCACCACGCCGGCCCCCGCCTATGCACAGCTGGCCGTCGCGCCGCTGGACTGGTCGAAGATCACCGTCGGCCTGGTCGACGAGCGCTGGCTGTCGCCGCAGGACAGCGCCAGCAACGCGCGCCTGGTACGCGAGAGCCTGCTCGACCGCGCCGACGTCGGCCGCTTCGAGCCGCTGGTCCGCGAGGGCCTGACCCTGGCCGAGTCGGTCCACGCCGCCAACGTCGAGGCCGAACATGCGCAGGAAGCCTGCGTGGCCGTGCTCGGCATGGGCAACGACGGCCATACCGCCTCGTTGTTCCCCGGCTCGGCCGACCTCGACCGCGCCCTGGCCAGCCCGCTGCCGTACGCGGCGCTGGACGCCAGCGGCTGCCCGGTCGCCGGCGACTGGCCCTTGCGCATCACCCTGACCCCGGCCGGCCTGGCGCGTACCCGCCACCGGCTCCTGCTGTTGCGCGGCGAGACCAAGCGCGAGGTATTCCTGCGCGCGCTGCAAGGCGACGACGTGCGCGAACTTCCGATCCGCGCGGCACTGGGGATCGGCCTGGAACCGGTGCGCGTGCACTGGTGCGAGTGAAGACATGAGCCTGCATCCGAAGATCGAAGCCATCACCGCGCGCATCGTCAAGCGCAGCGCCCCCTCGCGTGCGGCCTACCTGGCTGGCATCGACCAGGCGGTCCGCAACGGGCCCAACCGCACGCCGCTGAGCTGCGCCAACCTGGCCCACGTGTTCGCCGCCTGCGGCGACACCGACAAGGCGCGCCTGCGCGCCGACGCGACGCCCAACCTCGGCATCATCACCGCCTACAACGACATGCTCTCGGCGCACCAGCCGTACGAGCACTACCCCGAGCGCATCCGCGCCCTCGCCCGCAGCCTGGGCGCGACCGCGCAGGTCGCCGGCGGCGTGCCGGCGATGTGCGACGGCGTCACCCAGGGCCGCGGCGGCATGGAGCTGTCGTTGTTCTCGCGCGACGTGATCGCCCAGGCCGCCGCGATCGGCCTGAGCCACGACGCGTTCGACGCCGCGCTTTACCTCGGCATCTGCGACAAGATCGTGCCGGGCCTGCTGATCGGCGCGCTGGCCTTCGGCCACCTGCCGGCGCTGTTCGTGCCGGCCGGGCCGATGCCCGCCGGCATCCCCAACAAGAAGAAGGCCGAGGTGCGCGAGCGCTACGCCGCCGGCGAAGCCACCCGCGAGGAGCTGCTCGAGGTCGAGGCGCAGTCCTACCACTCGGCCGGCACCTGCACCTTCTACGGCACCGCCAATTCCAACCAGGTGCTGCTCGAGGCGATGGGCGTGCAGCTGCCGGGCAGTTCCTTCATCAACCCGGGCACGCCGCTGCGCACCGCGCTCGACGACGAAGCCGTCCACCGCGTGCTGAAGATGACCGCGCTGGGCGACGACTACCGCCCGCTGGGCCGGTTGATCGACGAGCGCGCCATCGTCAACGCGGTGGTCGCGCTGATGGCCACCGGTGGCTCGACCAACCACACCATCCACTGGATCGCCGTGGCGCGCGCCGCCGGCGTGGCCCTGACCTGGGACGACATGGACCAGCTCTCGCAGGTGGTGCCGCTGCTGGCGCGCGTCTATCCCAACGGCGAGGCGGACGTGAACCGCTTCCAGGCCGCCGGCGGCGTGCCGTTCGTGTTCCGCGAACTGCTCGATGCCGGACTGATGCACGACCTGGCCACCGTCGTGCCCGAGGGCATGCGTGCGTTCACCCGCGAACCGCGCCTGGAAGGCGGCGTGCTCACCTCGGTGCCGGCACCGGCCGTTTCCGGCGACGAGTCGGTCGTGCGCACCGCGGCCGCGCCGTTCGAAGCCCAGGGCGGCCTGCGCCTGCTGCGCGGCAATATCGGGCGCGGCCTGATCAAGCTGTCCGCGGTCAAGCCCGAGTACCGCTATATCGAAGCGCAGGCGGTGGTGGTCGACGCGCCGCAGAAGCTCAACAAGCTGCATGCCGCCGGCGTGTTGCCACGGGATTTCGTCGCCGTGGTGACCTACCAGGGCCCGCGCGCCAACGGCATGCCGGAGCTGCACTCGCTCGCCCCATTGCTGGGCATGCTGCAGAACCAGGGCCGCAAGGTGGCGCTGGTCACCGACGGCCGCCTGTCCGGTGCCTCGGGCAAGATCCCCGCGGCGATCCACGTCACGCCCGAAGCCGCGCGTGGCGGCGCGATCGGCAAGGTCCGCGACGGCGACATCGTCCGCCTGGACAGCGAGGCCGGTACGCTGGAAGTGCTGGTCGACGCGGCCGAGTTCGCGGCCCGCGAGGTCGCCGCCAACACCAGCCCCGCGCTGCACGACCTCGGCCGCAACCTGTTCGCCAACAGCCGTGCCCTGGTCGGCCCGGCCGACCAGGGCGCGCTGTCGATCTCCTGCGGACCGCCGGCGCACGATGGCAGCGCCTGGGACTACGACGCCGAATACGAGCTCGGCTGCGATGCCGACGCGGCGCTCGCCCCGCACGAGGCCAAGGACGCCTGAGCCGGGGGCACACCGGCGCCGCGGCTTGCGACCCGCGTCTCGTAGAGCGGGGCTTGCCCCGCTGCTTCCGACCGGGCGGGGAAAGCGCAGCGGGGCGAGCCCCGCTCTACGAAAGAGCTGGACGGGGAAGGCGCAGCGGGGCAAGCCCCGCTCTACGGAACGCCCGTCTCGCGACGGATGGTCAGATTGGATGCAGCGGCAACCGAAGCGTTGGCGCGCGGGGCGTCGGTTAGAATCGGCGTCCGCACGAACACGCACGGACCCCACGCCCCATGAGCATCGCCGATACCCAGGCCCAGGCCGAACAGCTGCTGCGCAAGTCCGGCATCCTGCCGGTGGTCACCGCCGACAGCGTGGACGAGGCACGCAGGCTGTCGGCCGCGCTGCTCAAGGGCGGCCTGACCGCGATCGAACTGACCCTGCGCACGCCGGCCGCGCTCGATGCGCTGGTCGCGCTGAAGAAGGAACTGCCGGGCATCGCGGTCGGCATGGGCACGGTGCTGACGATCGAGCAGATGCAGAAGTGCATCGAGCTGGGCGCCGACTTCCTGGTCACCCCGGGCACGCCGCCGGAGCTGGCCGATGCGCTGGCGCGGGCGCCGATCCCGGTGGTTCCCGGCGGCGCGACGCCGACCGAATTCCTCTCGCTGATGGCGCGCGGCTTCCGCGTGTGCAAGCTGTTCCCGGCTACCGCGGTCGGCGGCCTGGCCATGCTCAAGGGCCTGGCCGGCCCGATGGCCGAACTGAAGATCTGCCCCACCGGCGGCATCACCGAGGACACGGCGGCCGAATTCCTGTCGCAGCCCAACGTGGTGTGCATCGGCGGCTCGTGGATGGTGCCGAAGAACTGGCTCAAGGCCGGCGAGTGGGACAAGGTCGAGGCCAGCGCCGCCAAGGCCGCGGCGATCGTCGCCGGCGTGCGCGCGCGCTGACTTCCCCTCGGGCGCTGCGCGCCTCGTAGAGCGGGGCTTGCCCCGCTGCTCTGGCCCGGCCATCGATCGCCAACGGCGCAAGCGGGGCAAGCCCCGCTCTACGAAGCCTCGAACGACAGATGCAGGCGTTCATGGCGCCAGCACCAGGCCTGCACCACGTACCACGCGGCCAGCAGCAGTCCCAGCTGCCACTCCAGTGCATTCTCCAGCCGGTCCTGGCGCGCGCGATCCTGCAGCAGCGCATCGCCGAGCACGTTGCCCACTCCCAGCAGCAGCATCGCGACGCAGATCGCGGCCATGGCCTGCCACTGCCGCAACGCCATGCCGGTCATCGCGCCGCTGCGCCAGCGCCGCAGGAACACCAGCTGGGCGAGGAAGCCGCAGCCGAAGAACACGGTGACCCCATAGCGGCGCAGGAAGCCGTAGGCGACGCCCTCGGTGCCCAGGAATGTCGCGTACACGCCCAGCGCCAGCGCGCAGGCCAGCCCGAGCACGGCCAGCGTGCGTGACGGCATGCCCCTGGCCTCGAGCCAGCGCGACGCCAGCCACCAGTGGATCGCCACCAGCACCGCGCACGGAAGCATCAACAGCCGGAACAGGTGGTTGCCCAGCCCGTGCCGGGCCGCGCGGCTGATCGAGGTACAACCATCCCAATAGGGGTTGCAGGCCTCGACGTGGCCGCCTTGCAGCGACAGCCACCATGCCAGGTGCACGGCCACCCCCATCACCAGCGCGATCGCCAGCGGACATGCCCACAACGTGATGGTGGTACGCGACATGGTCCGGCTCCGTTCGCCTGCACCCGATCCAAACCCGATTCCAGGCCGACCGCATCCGCTACGGACGCGGCGCGCCGCCGCGGTCAGGGCACAGCGACGCGCACGCGTGCACCGGGCCGGGCTATGCGCAGCTCGCCGTCGCGCCACAGCGCCGGCTCGCCGTCGATGGTGGTCGCTCCCGGCGTGCCCGGGTACGGCCAGGGCAGCACCAGCCCGCCCGGCGGCAGGCCTGCGTCGGCGGCCACGTCCAGCTGCAACTGCCCATCGATACGCCGCAGCGAGTAGTCCAGTCGCCCGTGCGGCGTGTACAGGCCTTCGATCGCGACGCCCTCGCCGTCCAGCCAGTCCAGCGGCACGCCGGCGGCCAGCACCAGGCTGTCGTCGCGTTCGCGGGTATTGGCGAACATGTCCAGCGCCGAGCGCAGGAAGTCCGAAGCCACCCACGCATGCGGCAGGTCGCCGACGAAGAACGGCTTACGCGGCGTGCGCGAGACCACTTCGGCCCACTGGTTCCAGTCGGCCGGCGCGCGATCCGTGAAGAAGTACTCCGTCGCCTCCCAGGCACGCTCGCGCCAGCCCAGGCGCACGAACGCGGCCACGTTGCGCCATTCGTACGGGGTGTAGTCCTTCCATTCGCGCTGGCCGTCGCGGCGCTGGACGAACTCGCGCCAGTAGCGCTCGAAGGTGTTCTCCAGCAGGTCGCGCGGCAGCCAGTCCTGCTCCCCGCCCGGTGCCAGCGCGATCGTGGTCGAGGTCGGGTCGAAGTCGCCCAGTTCGGCCGCGCCGGGCAGGTAGTCGATGCCGTGGCGGCGGGTCGCCGCGCGCAGCGAGGCCGCCAGGTCCGCGCGGAACTGGTCGCGCGCCCGGGCCATCCGCCGCGCGTCCTCGTCCTTGCCCAGCGCCCGCGCGATCTCCACCGCGTCCTTGTAACCGCGCAAGGCCCAGAAGTTGTCCCAGTACGAATGCATCGGCTTGGCCGAGTAGCCCTCGTGGCTGATCGACGCCGGCATCATCCCGTAGAACGCCGGATCCAGCGCCCGGTTCGCCGCGGTACGCTCGCTGGCGCGCAATTGCTCCATGTAGCCGAACGCGCCGGCCACGTGCGGCCACATCTTCTCCAGGAAGGCGCGATCGCCGGTGTAGCGCCAGTATTCGGCGATGTTGAAGATCAACTCGCCATGGCTGTCGTTTTCCGGCACCGGGTCGCTGCCGCGGTCGTCGACGCAGCATGGCACCTTGCCGTTGTCGAACTGGTACGGCGCGTACCACTCCAGGTACTCGCGCACCACCTCGGGCCGGCCCAGGCGCAGCAGTCCTTCTGAAATCATCGCCCCGTCGCGGATCCAGCTGCGCGAATACGAGCGCGTGCCCGGCTGCAGGCGCGGACCGACCCTCGAGACCAGCATGTGCGCCAGCGCGGTATGCACCGTGTCGGCGAACGCCTGGCCCTGCGGCGGCAGGCGCAGGCGCACCTGGCCGAGCAGGTCCTGCCATTGCGCCTGCGCGGCCTGCTCGGCCGCGGCCAGGTCGAACCCCTCCGGTATCCGTGCCGGCCCGTCCAGCGGCGCCACCAGCGCGATATCACGCGTTTCACCCGGCGCCAGGCGCACGCGATACAACAACATGCCCGAGGCCAGTCCGGTCGGATCGACGACCGAACGCGTTGCGGGGACATCGCCCCCCGCCAGGCGCATCACCTCGAGCCCGGCATCGAATGGCGTGGCGAATGCCGCGTCCGGTTCGGTGGTGGCGAACACCCGTGGCCTGCCGTCCACGACGACCGCGCTTCCTTCCAGCGCGAGCTGTTCGATCCGGCTCACCCCACCCACGGTGTTGAGGAACTGGCTGGGCGGATTGACCTGCAGCGGCCGCACGGCCAACGCCAGGGTGGCCTCGCGCGGTCGGTCGCTGGGGTTCTCCAGTCGATAGCGCATTACCAGCTGCGAATTCCCCGGCGTGCCTTGGGCGAAGGCGAGCACATCCAGCAACGGCGCTGGCGCATCGCCGGATGCGTCCTTGGCGGTCCAGCTCACGTTCGGCATCGGAATGCCGCCCGGACGCAAGCCCTGCCCGGTGCGCACATCGGCCCAGCTGCGCAACTGGCCATCCTCGAGCAGGAACGGCTCGACGCTGAAACCAGCGCGCGATACCTCGACCGCGCCGTCCTCGCCGATCAGGCCCTGCTCGTGGCCGCCATCGATGCCGATGATGGTCCAGTACGGCTGCTCGCCACTGAAGCCCCGCGGCAACCAGCCGCGCGGCAGGTCGGCCGCCACGGCCTTGATGAAATCGTTCGGGTGGGCGGAGAACGACAGCGGCTGCACGTGCGCCTCGGCCAGCGCATAACCTCCACCATCGAAGTCCAGCGCGATCCGACGCGACTCGGCTTCAGGCAGGGCCAGCCAGTCGGTGACGCCGCGCCCCTCGTCGACGCGCCGCACTTCGCGCCAGCCCTCGCGCGGATCGTCCAGCAGCACGGCATAACGCGTCGGCCGCCGGTCGGCAGCCGACCAGTGCAGGCGCAGGCCGCCGAACTCGCGCACCTGGCCCAGGTCCAGCACCAGGCGCTGCCTGCCGCTGGCCCGCCAGGCGGTGGACAGGTCGCCGTCTATCGCCAGCGCCGCGGTATCGGGCGAAGCGGTGGCTTCCGCCGCCATGGCCCGGGGTGGCGCCGGGGGGTCCACCGGCAGCGGTTCGAAGGTCAGCCCGTCGAAGCACACCGAGCCGGCACCGCCCGCGTTGTTGTAGATGGTGAACTCGATCTTCGCGCTGCGGCGCAGGACCTTGTCCGCGTCCGGACCCCAGGCCTTGGAGATGTGCCGCTGGCGATATCGCACCTCGCTCCAGTCGCGCGGGAACTCGTACTTCGGCCGGTTCACCCACCACACGTTGTCGCCGCTGGCGTCGACCAGCTTGAACTGCAGGTCGTTGGCCGGCGAATCGCCGCGCAGCTGGAAGGCGAAACGGAAATTCTCCGGATACTCCAGCGGCAGGTCGCGCTGGATGCCGGCGTAGCCCGACACCCCGTTGAAGTCGTAGTCCAGGCACAGCGCCTTGCCTGCGACGCCCTCGACCTGGCGGATGCTGCCGCTGACCTGGTTGGAGACGACCACGCGCCAGGGCGAGGCGTCCTCGAAATCATCGAGCACGCGAGGTTGGGCCATTGCCACCATCGGCGCCTGGGAAGCCAAGGCCAATGCAAAAGCCCCTGCCTGGCGGAGGATGCGGCTTGCCGGCCTCTGGCGAAACACGCCGTGAATCCATCCATGGAGGCTCGGGCGCGCCATCCATGGCGCGCACGGTTTCGCCAGAGGCCGGCAAGCCGCACCTGCACATTCCTGCCGCGACCTGAAGGAAGCAGCAGGACCACGAATGACGGAAGCGCTGTTGCCCTCCACATCCGGTCGCGATGACATCGGGAGGCCCGGCGCGATGCGCCGGGCCGGGACCGTTGGCGTCATGGATGGCGCCATCGAGCCCCCATGGATGGGTTCATGGCGTGTCCCGGCCCGGTGCATCGCGTCGGGCCCATGACCGCGCCGGCAAGCCAGCGCGTCACCCCGACCACTCGACAGTCCATCGAAAAGCATCAGACCCACCTCACCCTTTGACACTACCCAGCAACAGGCCCTGGATGTAGTAGCGCTGCAGCAGCAGGAACAGCAGCAGCACCGGGATCACCGTGACCACCGCGCCGGCCATCATCATCTCCACGTCCATGATGTGCTCGCGCGACAGCGAGGCCAGCGCGACCGGCAACGTGTAGTGCTCCTGGTCGGTCAGCACGATCAGCGGCCACATGAAATCGTTCCACGCGGCCATGAAGGTGAAGATCGCCAGCGTCACCAGCACCGGCTTGAGCATCGGCAGCACGATCTGGAAGAAGATCCGCCACTCCCCCGCCCCGTCGATCCGTGCCGCCTCCAGCAGCTCGTCCGGGATCGAACGCGCGTATTGGCGCACCAGGAAGATGCCGAACACGCCGGCCAGCGCCGGCACCACCACGCCGGCGTAGCTGTTGACCAGGCCGAGCTGCTTCATCAGCAGGAACAGCGGCAGCATCGCCACCTGCGCCGGGATCACCAGCGCGGCCAGCAGCAGCTGGAATACCCGTTCGCGTCCGACGAAGCGCAGCTTGGCGAACGCATAGCCGGCCAGGGTGTTGAACAGCAGGGAACCGAGGGTGATCGCCACCGACACCAGCACGCTGTTGGCGAAGTTGCGCGCCATGCCGGTGCGCCCGAACATCTCGCGGTAGTTGTCCAGGCTCAGCGCGGATGGCAGCAAGGGGGGCGGGAAGCGGCTGGCCTCGCCAGCGGGCATGAACGATACCGACAGCATCCACAGCAGCGGCGCGATGCTGACCAGCGCCATCGCCAGCAACGCCGCGTTGACCAGCAGCCCGTGCCAACGCGACTGCCCGACCTGCGCGCTCATCGCCCCTCCTCCCGCGCCCACCGCCTCATACCAGCTCCTTGCGCCGGCCGAAGCGCAGCATGGCCGTGGTCACGCCCAGGATGATCAGGAACAGCAGGAACGCCACCGCCGAAGCGCGGCCCAGGTTCCACCACTTGAAGCCTTCCTCGAACATGAAGTACAGCACGCTGACCGTGCTCTGCAGCGGGTCGCCGCGGGTCATCACATAGGGCTCGGCGAACAGCTGGAAGTAACCCGAAACGGTGATCACCCCGACCACCAGCAGTACCGGGCCGAGCTGCGGCAGGGTGATATGCAGGAATTGCTGCCAGCGCGAGGCGCCGTCGATGCGCGCCGCCTCGTAGAGGTCCTGCGGAATCGCCTGCAGCCCGGCCAGGAAGATCACCATGTTGTAGCCGAAGTTCTTCCACACCGCGAACAGGATGATCGTAGGCATGGCCCAGCGCGGGTCGCCCAGCCAGTCCACCGGCGAAATGCCCACGTGGCCCAGCGCCCAGTTCACCAGCCCGTAGCTGGTATGGAACAGGTAGCGCCAGATCACCGCAACCGCGACCAGGGTGGTCACCACCGGCGCGAACAGGGCGGTGCGGTACAGCGCCTTGAACCGCGCCGCCGGCGCGTTGAGCAGCAGCGCCGCGCCCAGCGACACGGCGATCGACAGCGGCACGCCGACCACCACGAAGTAGGTGGTGTTCCAGAGCGACTTCCAGAACATCGGCGTGCGCAGCAACTCCAGGTAGTTGTCTAGGCCGATGAAGCGCAGGTTGCTTCGGTCCGCCAGGGCATACAGGTCGAAGTCGGTCAGGCTCAGGGCCAGCGCCGACAGCACCGGCAGGCCGAAGAAGACGCCGATCACCAGCAGCGCCGGCCCGGCGAACATCCAGCCTGCGAGCGAGCGCTTCATGGGGCCTGCTCCGCCGTGGCATCGGCGTGGTCGCGCTCGTACATCCAGCGCCGCTTCTCGAGGATCGCGTCGACCCGCCGGTCCAGTTCCGCCAGCGCCTGTTCCTGCGGCTGTCCGCCCCGCACCACCCGCTCGGTGGCGATGCGCATCTCCTGCACGATCCGCTCCCACTCCAGCACCTTCGGCGTGGGCTTGACCCGCTCGAGCTGGTCGCGGAAGGCACGGGCGAACTCGTCCTGCGCCAGCGCCGGATGCTCCCAGGTGCTGCGCCGGGGCGGCAGGTCGCCGATCATCGCGTGGAAACGCTGCTGGATGTCCGGCCGGGACAGGAACTCGATCAGCTTCCACGCCTGCTGCTGCCGCGGCGAATCACGGAAGATCACCAGGCTGGTGCCGCCGGCGATGCCCGCGCCCGGGCCGTCGGGACCCGGCAAGGGCATCGTGCCCCACTGTCCTTCCAGCCCCGGTGGCTGGCGCTTGCGGAATTCGCGGATGTTCCAGGGGCCGGACAGGTAGAAGGCATAGAACCCGTTGAAGAACTCGTCCCAGACGTTGGAGATCTGGGTTTCGGACATCTTCGGCGCCCAGCCCTGCTCGAACATGTTGGCGTAGAACGCCAGCGCGCGGCGGAAGCCGGGGCTCTGGAAGTTGCCGCGCGTGCCGTGGTCGCGCAGCAGCGGATCGTCCTGCTGCAGGGCGAAGGACAGCTGCTGCTCGAATTCGTTGAGCGGCATCAGGATCGCGTAGCGGTCCGGCCCGACGTGGGCCTTGACCGCGGCCATCGCCTGCTCCCACTCGGCCCAGGTCCGGGGCGGCCGCTGCACGCCGGCCTCGCGCAGCAGGTCCTTGCGGTAGAACAGCAGGCGCGTGTCCACGTACCAGGGGATGCCCAGCAGCTGGCCGTCGATCACGCTGGTGTCCCAGATGCCCGGGAAGAAGTCGTCCGGGTCGACCACGCTGGAGGCATCGACGAACGGCTGCAGCGGCTCGAGCACGCCCAGCGCGGCGAACTCCGGCAGCCAGGTGTTGCCGAGCTGGCACACATCGGGCAGCCCCTGCGCGGCGAAGGCGGTCAGCAGCTTCTCGTGCGCCGCGGTCCATGGAATCTGCTGGATCTCGACGTCGATGCCGGTCTCGCGCTCGAACTCCGGAATCAGTTCGGCGACCACTTCCGCTTCGCGGCCCATGGCCCAGAAGCGCAGTGGCTCCTGCCGGTCGCGCGTGCAGGCGGACAATAGCACGACCAGGGAGGCGACCGCGCAGGCGGACGCCCATCGCCAGCGTCGCCTCGCGCTCACGGGGGCGGCTGCGCCCGGTTGCTGGCGGGCTGCTCCTGCTTGGCCTGTGCCTCGGCGGCCGCGGCGCGCGATTCGGCCATGCCCAGCGCGCGCGCGTCGCCGGCGCCCGGCACGGACGACCCGCCCTGCCCGGCTTCCTCCTCCGGGGTGAGCCAGCCCCCGCGGAACCCGGCCTGCTCCAGGCCCTTGCGGATGTACGGGCTCTTCTTCATCACGGTCCAGACGAACTCGTTGCGGTAATTGGCGATCATCGCCAGGATCGGCCCCTGGTCGATGCCGATGTAGTCGCTGGCCACCCAGCCCTTGCCCGGCACCAGGCGGCCGGTCTTGAGCGGAATCTCGAAGTCGAAGCTGGGATTGAACGAATCGAGGAATCCGTAGCTCGAGTACAGGTAGTCGCCGTAGCGGCGGTGCATCTCCTCGGTGGCCGGGATCACGACCTCGGGCGCGAACACGATCGAGGAGATCGCCGCGGTCGGCGCGATCGTGCCGTCGTCGAAGTTCTCGCGCAGCCCTGCGCCACGCGAGGAGTAATGGCGGAACTCCCGCTCTTCGCCGCGGTAGATCTGGCGGGTATTCTGCGGGCCGTCGCTGGCGGTCAGGCCCCAGACGTTCTCGCCGTAGTCCTTCCACTTCATCGGGTTGGCGATCGCATACTCGCGGTGGGCCAGCGCCGCGCGGCGGCTGTTGAGGAAGTAGTCGATCCCGCGCTCGCGCATGTACTGGTCCTGGATGTCCCGGTAGTCGATCCAGACATGGCTGTACTGGTGGCCGAACAGCGGCCCGAACGACAGGTACTCCTGGCCGTAGTAAACGCCCCAGTCATGGTCGTAGGTGCGCGTCCACACGGTCCACGCATCCGGGCTCACGGCGTGCGTCGGCGAGCCGAGCGCCAGCACGTAGAGCAGCATGGCCTCGTTGTAGCCCATCCAGTCATGGACGATGAAACCGCTCTCCGGGAACCAGCCCATCGATATCAGCGGTTCGCGCTGCTGCAGCCAGGTCCAGTCCACCTTGCGGTAGAGCTGGTCGGCGATGCGCCGGATCTCCCGCTCGCGCGGATCGTCGCTGTCGTAGTAGGCCTGCGCGAAGAGCACGCCCATCATCAGCAGCGCCGTGTCGACGCTGGACAGCTCCACCCAGCTGTCGTAGCGATGGCCCTGCTGCATGTCCAGGAAGTGGTAGTAGAAGCCCTTGTAGCCTCCCTTGCCGGTCCGCTGCGGCCCCTGCGGGATGTCGCGCAGGAAGCGCAGGGTGGTCAGGGTCCGGTCCACGGCCTGGGTGCGGCTGACCCAGCCGTTCTCGATGCCGATCGGATAGGCCGTGAGCGCGTAGCCGATCGAGGCGACGCTGGCGAACGGCCGCGACGGGTAGCGGTCGGGAGTCAGGCCGTTGCGTTCGTTGGTCGTGTCCCAGAAGAACTGGAAGGTGCGCTTCTCGATGTCGCGGAACAGCGGCGGCAACTCGGGCCGCGGCGGCCGCTCCGGCAGCACCGGCTCGATCAGCACGACGTCGGGCTTGGGCGCGGCCGGCTCCGGCGGCGGGGGCGGCGGCTCCCGGCCGCACGCGGCCAGCAGCCAGACTGCTACCGCCACCAGTGCCCCGATCTTCAGCTGCCGCGCGCTCACGCCATACTCCCCTGTTACCCGCCCCCTGGATCCACTTGCCTGCCCCGCCCCCGCCCGGCGCCTGACGGCGCACGGGCGGGGTGAAGCGCGACGGGCCTGCCTGGCGGGAGAGGTGACCCGGCAGGCCGTCGTGACCTCACCAGTCGATACCGATCGACAGCTTGAAGGTACGCGTCGGCAATGCGATGGCGTTCGGCGTGCCCCACAGCGGATTCTGCGGCTCGCCCGCACCGCCGCGCCAGTCTTCGTAACCGGAATAGTTGGTCCAGTCGAAAATGTTGAGCACGTCGAAGCGCAGCCGCAGCGCCACGTTGCTGCCGGTATCGAACACCTTCTCGACCGCCACGTCGACCTGCTTGAAGTCGTCGTCGGGCGTGTAGCTGTCGAAATAGCAGTAGGCCCAGGCCGAGACGTTGCAGTTCTGGTAGTAGCGCGGCGTCGCGTCGGACCACACGCCCTTGCCGGAGAAAGTCAGGTCCCACGGACCATCCCAGATGCCGGAGGCCACGACCCGGTTCTTGGGGACCTTGCCCGGGAACCAGCCGTAGTCTTCGATCCGCTCGGCGTTGAACGCACCGGGAAACCCGTCGATCGGGCTGTTCTGCTCGGAGTCGGTGTAGGTGTAGGCGAAAGTCGCCGCCCAGCCGGACGACCGGGTATAGGGCTTCTCGAGCTTGACGTACACCGAGTTGGTCTTCGTCTCCAGCGCGTTCTGTCCCAGGATCAGGTTCGAGAACGGCGCGAAGCCCTGCCCCCACGGCGGCGGATCGGTCGCGTCCGGCGGCGTCGGCGGGAAGAACAGCCCATCCGGGCGACGGTTGCCGAGCAGGAACGCGATGCCGTCGTGGCTGCGCACGTAGGAATACATCACCTCGGTCTGCCAGTCATGCCCGAGGACTTCGAACGCGTTGCGCATGCCCAGGCCGAACTGGTCCGAGTACGGCACCACGAGGTTGTTGTCCATCAGGAACACCTCGCGACCGGCGCCGCTGACGCTGGTGCTGCGCAGGTAGTCCGGGTCGAGGTAGCGCGGGTCCCATTCGCGGCAGGGCGCGCTGGTGGCCGTGTCGCAGGGATGCAGCGCGGTGTTGAAGTCGTAGACGTACTGGCCCCAGCTGGCCTTGGATATCTCGTTCTGCAGGTAGTCGAACAGGTTGCGGTCGTAGGACCTGCCGGCGCCGCCGAAGATCACGTGGCGCTGGTCGGCGTTGAGGTCGTAGGAGAAGCCGAAGCGCGGGGCCCAGTTGTTGCGGTCCGGGTCGCGGTTGCCGCCGGTGCTGATGTAGTCGTTGATGTCGACGCCCGAGTTGGGCAGGTTGGTGTTCGAGTTCTGCAGCGCCGTGACCACTTCGGCCGGGGTGACGTAATCCTCGTATGCGGGCGTGCTTTCCACGTCCCAGCGGACGCCCAGGTTCAGGGTGAGGTGGTCGTTGACCTCCCAGTCGTCCTGGATGTAGATGCCGAACTGGCTGTTGTCCGAGCTTGCCGTTCCGTCGCCGAAGCCGGCGACCGGCGCACCGAACTGCACCCGGATCGGCACCGTCAGGCTTTCGTTGACGTCATAGAAGAACTGCGGGTTGTACCTGTTCTGCTCCAGCGTCTCCAGGTCCACGCGCTTGTACTTCACGCCCATCTTGATCGTGTGGCCGCTGATGCCGGTGAAGGTCAGGTCGTCCTGGAACGACCAGCCCTTCTGCCCCTTGTCCTGGTAGTTGTCGCCACCGCCGCTGCGGACGATGAGGGTGCCGTCGCGCGAGGTGCCGCCGTTGCCCGTGACCAGGTAGTAGCCCGGGACGAAGTTGGCCGGCTCCGGGCTCCAGAAAGCGTCCTCGTAGGTGATGTGCGCGTCGTTGAGCCAGTCGCCCGCCGTCAGCTGGTAGCGCAGGTCCACCCGCGTCTCTTGGTTGGTGTTGTACGTGCCCGCTGGCGGCAGGCGCTCGTCGCCGACCTGGATGGTCTCGCTTTCGTCGCGGTACTTGCCGGTCAGTTCGAAGTAATGGTTCTCGCCCACCAGCCAGTCGATCTTGCCGAAGTACAGGTCCTCCTTGAACGGCGAGGTATAGGTGCCCGACCCGAACTGCTCCTGCAACTCCGGCGGCAGGTCGCCGACGTCGTAGCCGCCGCCGATCCGGAAGGTCTTGGGGGTGCTGAACTCCTTGGCCTCGTAGGCCAGGAAGAAGTGCGCGCGGTCCTGCACGATCGGCCCGCCGAAGGACACGCCGTACTGCTCCTGCTTGCTCTCGGCCTTGGTGGCGCCTGGCCGCTTCTCGAAGTCGGTGGCCGCGCGCCAGTCGGTCATCGTGTAGTCCCAGAAGAAGCTGCCCTGGAACTCGTTGCTACCCGAACGGGTCGCGGCCACGACCGCCGCGCTGCTGAGCTGGTCGTACTCGGCCTTGTAGTTCTGGGTGATGACCTTGTACTCGCCGATAGCCGACTGCGGGAACGGGTTGCCGCGGCTGGTGTCCTGGCCACTGATGCCGCCGGTGGTGACGTAGTTCTTCTGGCCCACGCCATCGATGAACACATTGACCGCGTTGGCGCTCTGCGCGCCGGAGCGCAGCCGGGTGTTGCCGCTGGCGTCGGTGATGAACTGCACGCCGGGCACGGTATCGGCGAACGCCAGGAAGTTGCGGCTGTTCTGCGGCAACGCCTCGATCTGCTTGTTGCTGATGTAGGTGGCCACCTCGGAGGTGCGCGTCTCCACCGCCGCGCCGACCACCTGCACCGCGTCCAGCGTGGTCGCCTCGCCCGTCGTCGCGGTTTCGGCCACCCCGCCCACGCCCAGGTCCACGGTGGCGGTCTGGCCGACCTGCACCGTCAGCTCGCGGGTGGTGGTCTGCCCGCCCGACTGCACTTCGATGCGGTAGGTGCCCGGTGGCAGGCCGGCGACCGCGTAGCGGCCGTCCTCCGACGCCTGCACGGTCCTGCGCAGTCCCGTGGCCGGGTTGACGACGATCACCTGGGCGTTGGCCGCCGGTGCGGAATCGGCCATCACCTGGCCGCGGATGGTGGCGCCGGTGCTCTGCGCCATCGCCGGCGCCGCGCCCAGCGCCAGGCCGCCTGCCAGCGCCATGGCCAGCAGGCTGCGCGCGGGTGCGCCCTTGTAGTTGCCTTTCATCGATCTTCCCTCCCAGGACGATGCAGCGTGGGTGCTCGGCTTCGAGCGATTTTTCTGGTTATCCGTCCGAACGTTTCTTCCTGGCGGGCGCGGTTGCCGCCCTCCCGCCGCTCGACTGGCGCACGACCAGCTCGGGCGTCAGCACGTGGCGCTCGGCTGCCGCCGCTTCGTCGGCGTCGATCTGCACCAGCAGGCGCTTGAGCGCACTGGCGCCGAGTTCGGCGATACTCACCCGCATCGTGGTCAACGAAGGGTGAACGAAACGCGCGAGCGGGATGTCGTCGAACCCGGCCAGCGCGATGTCGTCCGGTACCGCGAGCCCTGCCTGCGCGAACGCGTACAGGCAGCCCAGCGCCATCATGTCGTTGGCCGCGAACACGGCGTCCGGCCGCTGCGCCAGCGCCAGGATCTGCCCGCCGGCGCGATGGCCCGAGGCCTCGTCGAACTCGCCGTCGAATTCGCTGCCGCGCGCCCCTTCCTGCGCCGCGATCGCATCGCGGAAGCCGCGCAGGCGCTCGCGCGCATCGTGGTTGTGTTCCGGCCCGCCGACGAAGGCGAGGTGCCGGTGGCCGAGCGAGAGCAGGTGGCGGGTCATCGCCAGCGCGCCGGCATGGTTGTCGACCTCGAACACCGGCCAGGCGGGCGCGTCCTGTTGCGTGTTGATCAGCACTACCGGCAGTTGCGGCAGGTTCTCGGCGAGGAAGCCCGGCTGCCCGGCGTAGGGCGACATCACCAGCAGTCCGTCCACGCGGCCGCGCATCGCGCGAAGCGCGGCGGCCTGCTCTTCGGGATCGCCGTGGTAACTCGACAGCAGCAGGTGGCGGCCGGAGGTGCGCGCCAGCGAGTCGATGCCGCGGATCAGCTCGGAGAAGAACTCGCCATGCACGTCCGGCAGGACCACGCCGACGGTCTGGGTACTGCGGCTGCTGAGGCTGCGCGCGGCGGCGTGGGGGCTGTAGCGCAGCCGGTTGGCCACCTCCAGCACCTGCCGGCGCACCGGCTCGGCGACGTTGCTGTGCCCGTTGAGGGCACGCGACACGGTCGCCACGGAGACATTGGCCTCGCGCGCGACATCGCGGATCGTGACCGCCTGACGCCCCATCCCGCTCCCTCCCGATCGCAGGGAGGCGACCGGCTGCGGCACTGTAATCGTTTTCAACCCGACTTGAAAGCCCGCAACGCGCGCGGGAATATCTCTTGGATCAATACGATACCCGACATGCTTGATGTTGCGCTGCACAAATCCCGATGCCATCCACGTACGGCCGCCAGCCTGGCCGCGCGGGAAGTGGACGGGCCATGCGTTCGCCCCTCGCGGACTTGTCGTCGATGTCCGGTCCAGTTCGGCGGGTGGCCGGTCGGCTTGCCTGTACGGCGCCCGTCCGCGCATCCCGCATGTCCCCGGGCCGCTGGACAGCCGCGTGCGCCAGCGCTTACCCTTGCTTCACACGTTGGCCGGAAGCAGCGGCCCGCCGGCAAGGGAACCCCGCCGGACACCCCGCCAAGAGGGTGCCAGCCACCCACGGCGACCGATCGCTGCCCCACCCCGCCACACGCAGACGACCTCCCGGCTGTCGGCCGCCGCCTCCCCCGCGGCGCCGCGCCCGTATTTGATGTGCATGTAGCGGCGCCCGTCCCGTTGACCCGGCGACGTCCGCCTCCAGCAGGTGGCACCACGTTCCCGCCCGCGGGCACGTCTTGGTGCGCCCCGTCCCGGGCATGGCTTTCGAGCAGATGAGTTCCGAACCCGCGCAAGACGCGACCTTGACAGTGCAGGCGACCTCGAACCCGCAGCAGCAGGAAATGCCGCTGGCGATGGTCCATGGCCAGCCGCTGCTGCAGATCCCGCAGGACCTGTACATCCCGCCGGACGCGCTGGAGGTCATCCTCGATGCCTTCGAAGGCCCGCTGGACCTGCTGCTGTACCTGATCCGCCGGCAGAACCTCGACATCCTGGACATCCCCGTCGCCGAGATCACCCGGCAGTACGTGGACTACATCAACGTGATGCGCGAGCTGCGCTTCGAGCTGGCGGCCGAGTACCTGCTCATGGCCGCGATCCTGGCCGAGATCAAGTCGCGGATGCTGCTGCCGCGGCCGGTGAGCGAGGACGGCGAGGAAGCCGACCCGCGCGCCGAACTGGTCCGCCGGTTGCAGGAGTACGAGCGCTTCAAGCAGGCCGCCGAGGACATCGACGCCCTGCCCCGCCAGGACCGCGACACCACCCCGGTGCAGGCGTTCGTGCCGGACCGGGCGGTGGTCCGCCTGCCGCCCCCGGTGGACCTGCGCGAGATGCTGCTGGCCCTGCACGACGTGCTCAAGCGCGCCGAGCTGTTCAGCGGCCACCACATCAAGCGCGAGGCGCTGAGCGTGCGCCAGCGCATGGGCGACGTGCTGCAGCGCCTGGACGACGGCCGCTTCCACCGCTTCGAGGCGCTGTTCTCCCCCGAGGAAGGCAAGCTCGGCGTGCTGGTCACCTTCCTGGCGCTGCTGGAACTGGCCAAGGAGCAGCTGCTGGACATCGTCCAGGACGCCCCGCTGGCGCCGATCTACGTCAAGTCGCTGGCGATCGGCAACACCAACGAACCGCTGCAGTTCCACAGCGAGTTCGACGACGGCGATGCCGCCAACGAACCGGCCGCGGGCTGATGCCCGGCCGCCCCTTCCACCAGAACCTGCGGGATCCATGGACCAGGCGCTGATCAACCGTATCGTCGAGGCCGCCCTGCTGGCGGCCAACCAGCCGCTGGCGCTGGCCCAGCTGCACGCGCTGTTCCCCGAGGACGCCCCGGCGCCGCCGGGCAGCGTCGAGGCGGCGCTCGAGCACCTGCGCGAGGCCTGCGCCGACCGCGGCGTGGAGCTGGTGGAAGTCGCCTCCGGCTTCCGCTACCAGGTCAAGGCGGACGTGCACGGCTGGGTCGCGCGGCTGTGGACCGAGCGCAAGACCAAGTACACCCGCGCCACCCTGGAAACGCTGGCGCTGATCGCCTACCGGCAACCGATCACCCGCGGCGAGATCGAGCAGGTGCGCGGCGTGGCGGTGAGCAGCAACATCATCCAGGCGCTGGAAGAGCGCGAGTGGATCCGCGTGGTCGGCCATCGCGACGTGCCCGGGCGCCCGGCGCTGTACGGCACCACCCGCGGCTTCCTCGATTACTTCGGGCTCAAGCGCCTGGACGAACTGCCGCCGTTGTCCGAGCTGAAGGACATCGGCGAACTGGAACCCCAGCTGCCGCTGGATCCCGACCAGGCGCCGGCGCAGGCCGGCATTGCCGGCGCCGACCAGGACCACGCCCAGGACCAGGACGACGATGCGGACCGGGCACCGGCGGACGACGACGGCCTTGCCGCCAACGATGCCGATGCCGGCACCGCCGGCCAGGTCGACACCGATGATCACGCCGACCTCGACACGGGCGACCGTGCCGAAGCCTCCGGCGACGACGACGGACACCCCACTTCAACCGCGCCCGGGGCCGATGACGCCCCCGGCGATCCCGAAACACAGGCCGACGAAGAAGACGCCGGCCGGAGCAAGATCCAATGACTGATCCAACCCCCCGCAAGCCCCTGGGCAAGCTCTCGCTCAAGCGCGCAGACGACACCGCAGCGCCGGCGGCCAAGGCCGAAGAACGCCTGCACAAGGTCCTGGCCCAGGCCGGGCTCGGCTCGCGCCGCGCCCTGGAGCAGCGCATCGCCGACGGCCTGGTCAAGGTCAACGGCGAGGTCGCCCAGGTCGGCCAGAGCATCCGCAGCGGCGACCGCGTCGAACTGGACGGCAAGGCCTTCGTCGCCTCGGCCCTGACCGAACCGGCGCGCGTGCTCGTCTACAACAAGCCCGAAGGCGAGGTCACGACCCGCGAAGACCCCGAAGGCCGCCCGACCATCTTCGAGGCGCTGCCGCGCCTGAAGGGTGCGCGCTGGATCGCCATCGGCCGCCTGGACATCAACACCACCGGCCTGCTGCTGCTGACCACCGATGGCGAGATCGCCAACGCGATGATGCATCCCTCGCACGAGGTCGAGCGCGAGTACGTGGTGCGCGTGCGCGCGCCCGAAGGCCAGGACAGCGTGCCGGACAACATCGTCGACCGCCTCGCCCGCGGCGTCGCGCTGGAGGATGGCCCGGCCAAGTTCGACAGGATCGAGCGCATCGGCGGCACCAGCGCGTCCGGCGAGGGCCGCCACGACTGGTTCAGCGTGGTCGTCAAGGAAGGCCGCAACCGCGAGGTGCGGCGCCTGTGGGAATCGCAGGGCTGCCAGGTCAGCCGCCTCAAGCGCGTGCGCTATGGCAGCGTGTCGCTGCCGCGCGAACTGCTGCGCGGCCAGTCGCAGGAGCTGCCGGAGGCCCAGGTCGAGGCGCTGCGCAAGCAACTGGCGCTGGAGGACAACAGCGACTCCACCCTCACCCTGCAGCCGGTGATCGGCCAGCGCCGCGCGGCCAAGGCGACCGTGCACGTGGGCCGCGAGCGCGGCCCCGGCCAGGCTTACGTCAACGGCCACAACACCGCCGACGAAGGCCGCGAACTGCGTCGCTTCGACCATGTGCGCGAGGACCGGCGTGGCGGCCGCGGCAACAAGAAGCCGCACGGCGGGCTGACCGTCAGCGGCGAAATGGCGGCCAAGCAGTCGCAGAAGCCGTTCAAGCAGCGCAAGGACAAGGGCGCGCGGGCGTTGCCCGAGGGCAATCCCGCCGCGTTCCGCACCTGGTACGTACCCGAGGGCGTGGATACCGGCCCGAGCGGCCATCGCAACGCCGGTCCGGGCGGCAAGCCACGCTATGGCAAGCCCGGCGGCAAGCCGGGTGGCCGCTCCGGCGGCGGCGGCGGCGGATACGCTGGCGGCGGCCAGGGTCAGGGCCAAGGCGCCGGTGCCGGCGCGCGCAAGCCCCGCCCCTACGGCCATCCGGGCAACGCCCCTCACTTCCCGTCCGACCATGCCACGCCCGGTGCCCATCCGGGCCCTGCGCGTGGCCCGCGCGGTCCCCGTCCCGGCGGCGGCAACGCCCAGGCGCGCCCGGGCGGTCGTCCCGGCGGCGGTGGCAATGCGCGTCCCGGTGGCGGTGCCCGCCCCGGAGGGCGTCCCGGTGGGGCGCCGCGCGGCGGCAACCGCGGTCCGCGCGGCCAGGGCTGAGGCCTCGCCGACAATACCGGCCGACCCGGTGCATTGCGCCGGCCAGGCCACGCTCAACGCGTAGAGCGGGGCTTGCCCCGCTGCTCCTCTCCCTTCAGGCGACGCCACCCAGCCCCGCAACAAGCGGGGCTGGTTGTTTCAGCGGGGCAAGCCCCGCTCTGCCACGATCAGCGTGGCTCTATCACGAAGTTGCCGAAGGCCACGCCCAGGTCCCAGCCCTGCCCGGTGCCGGCCAGGGCCAGTGACACCTCGCCCTTGGTCATCACCTGGGCCTTGCTCGACTTGACCGCGCCGGCATGCGCTTCGGCCGCGGCATAGGTCCCGAGCGTTTCGCGGATGCTGGACACGCCGGAGAACTCACCGACACCGTTCTCGATCTTGGACTTGCCGAAGGTGATGCCGCCGCCCTTGGCGCTGATGCTCACCGGCAGGCTGCTGCCGTCGTCGCAGGTGATCGTGCCGGTGCCCTTGGCGGTCTTGTAGAAGGCCGACCAGCCCTCGAGGTTGAAGCGCAGCTTGCAGTCGACATTGCCGGCGGCCTGCGCGGCCGGCGCGAGCGCGATCAGGAACGGCAGTGCGGCGCACAGGATCGTCTGGCGGGAAAGAGTGGACATGGCGGCCTCGCGTTGGGTAACGGCGGAAGGTGGGCCGAGGATATAGCAGCCAGGTGCGGCTGCATCGTGAGGATCCGCTCCGGCGTTCAGGCGCCCGTCGCCGTCTCCGGCGCCGCGCGCGTGCCGTGCAGCAGCGCGCCGTCCGCGTCGCTGACGCTGACCGTCACCGGCACGCCCTGGCGCACGCTTTCGGTGACCAGGCAGAAGTCCTCGAACTGGGCCAGCAGCCGGTCCAGGCGCTCATGCCCGGCGGCGGCCTCGGCCAGCTGCAGGTCGGCCTGGATGTGCGCCACCCGCCAGCGGCCGCCCGCATTGCGGGCCAGGGTCGCGGTGGCCCGGGTCGTCAGCGGTCCGGGCGCGTTGTGGAACTTGCGCATCGCGAACAGGAGGCTGGCGCTGAGGCAGTTGGCGACCGCGGCGGCGAGCAGGCGCGCGGGATTGGGACCGGCGCCCGCGCCCAGCGGCGGCAGCTCGTCGGTCAGCAGGTCGGGGATGGCGGTGTCGTCGAAGGCCACGCGGAACAGGTAGCCGGAACGGTCATCGGCTTCCTGGCGGAGGGTGAGGCTGAACTGCTGGATCTGGTCCATGGCGGTGCTCCGGGGCATCAACTGGGCAGGTGCTGGCGGGTCCACTGCACGATCGCCTGCAGCGGCAACGCCCCGGCCTGGCGCGCCAGCTCGCGGCCGCGCAGGAACAGGGCCAGGGTGGGAATGCTGCGGATCGCGAAACGCGCACCGAGCGCTGGTTCGGCTTCGGTGTCCACCTTGGCAAGGCGCAGCCGCGGTTCGAGCAGGGCGGCGGCCTGCGCATAGGCCGGCGCCATCGTCCGGCAGGGACCGCACCATGGCGCCCAGAAGTCGACCAGCAGCGGCAGGTCCGAGCGCTGCGCATGGGCATCGAATCCGGCGGCCCCCAACACGAACGGCGCGCCCGGAAACAGCCGCGAACGGCAGCGTCCGCAGACCGGGTCGTCGCCGACCTTCGCCGCCGGCACGCGGTTGATCGTGTTGCACTGCGGGCAGGCCAGCTGCAGCGGATCGGGCGTGGTCATGGCGAGGTCTCCTCGGATCGACCGGGCCGGCATCGGCGACCGGCCATCAATATTGCACCACGTAGAGCGGGGCTTGCCCCGCGATCCCGCTTGCATATCGCACCGCGTAGAGCGGGGCTTGCCCCGCTACCCCGCTTGCGAACCGACGTGGGCAACCCGCAGCGGGCCAAGCCCCGCTCTACGGGCGCAGCTCGAACGCATCGGCGTCCAGCATCGCCGGGAACCGCTCGCGGTGCGCGGCCAGCGCCGAGGCCGACAACGTGGTGGTCAGCACCTGCTCGCGCCCGTGCGCCTCGACCTGCGCCAGGCCGAGGTAGTCGATCACCGCGCTGTCGCCGTCATAGGCCAGGCCGTTGCCGTCGGTGCCGACCCGGTTCACCGCCGCCACGTAGCACAGGTTCTCGATCGCCCGCGCGCGCAGCAGGGTCTTCCATGCGTGCGCCCGCGCCGAAGGCCAGTTGGCGACGAAGAGCTGCAGGTCGAAATCCATCGCGCCCGGCCGCTCCACGTCGTAGCGGTTGCGGCAGAACACCGGGAAGCGCAGGTCGTAGCAGACCTGCGGATTGATCCGCCAGCCCTTCAACTCCACGCACAGCCGCTCGCGGCCGGCGGCATAGCGCTTGTGCTCGCCGGCGTAACGGAACAGGTGGCGCTTGTCGTAGTGCGCCAGGGCGCCGTCGGGCGCGGCCCATAGCAGGCGATTGAAAACGCCTTCGGCCGTGCGCAACTGGACGCTGCCGGTGACCACGGCATCGAGCAGGCGGGCCTGCCCGCGGATCCAGGCCACGGTCGGTCCGTCCATGCCCTCGGCCTTGTCGATGGCGTCATTGGAAAAGCCGCTGGTGAAGGTCTCGGGCAGTACCACCAGGTCGGTCGCGCCGGCCAACGGCGCGACCAGCGCGCCGTAGTAGTCGCGGTTGGCCGCCGGGTCGTGCCAGCGGGTGTCGCCCTGGACGAGGGAAATGCGCAAGTCCTGCATGACAATCTCCGTAGAGCGGGGCTTGCCCCGCTGCTCCGGTGACCGGAGCTGTAAAAGACCAGAAGAAGCAGCGGGGCAGAGCCCCGCTCTACAGTTCCCGCAGCCGCTCGATCGCCGCGTCCAGGGTCGCTTCGTTCTTGGCAAAGCACAGCCGCGCCAGCCGCTGGCCCGGCGGCGGGCTTTCGTAGAACGGCGACAGCGGAATCGCGGCCACGCCCTTCTCCACCGTGAGCCACTTCGCGAACTCGTGGTCGGGCAGGTCGCTGACCGCCGAATAGTCGACCAGCTGGAAGTAGCCACCCGGCACGGGCAGCGGCCTGAGCCGGGTGCCGAGCAGTTGCCCGCGGAAGCGGTCGCGCTTGGCCTGGTAGAACGCGCCCAGCTGCTCATCGTGTTCGGGCTCGTCGCGGATCATCGCGGCGAACGCGTGCTGGGCCGGGGCGAAGGTGCAGAACACGTTGTACTGGTGGACCTTGCGGAACTCGGCGGTCAGCGCGGCCGGCGCGATCGCGTAGCCGATCTTCCAGCCGGTGCAATGGTAGGTCTTGCCGAAGCTGGACACCACGAACGCGCGCTCGCGCAGTTCCGGCCAGCGCAGCACCGACTCGTGGCGGCGCCCGTCGAACACGATGTGCTCGTACACCTCGTCGGAGATGAGCAGGATACCGGTGCCGCGCAGCAGGTCGGCCAGCGCGCGCATGTCGTCGGCCGAGAACATCGCCCCGGACGGGTTGTGCGGGCTGTTGACCATCAGCAGCCGGGTCTTCGGCGTGATCGCCGAGCGCACCCGGTCCCAGTCCACCGCGAAGGTCAGCGGATCCAGCGGCACGTGCACCGCGCGCGCGCCGGCCAGGTCGATCGCCGGCTCGTAGCAGTCGTAGGCGGGGTCGAGCACGACCACTTCCTCGCCCGGGCGCACCACCGCGTGGATCGCGTTGAAGATCGCCTCGGTGGCGCCGCTGGTCACGGTGACCTCGGAGTCGGGGTCGACCTGCGCGCCATAGCAGCGCAGCGCCTTGCCGGCGATGGCCTGGCGCAGCACCGGCACCCCGGTCATCGGCGCGTACTGGTTGTGGCCGGCACGCATGGCCGCGTCCAGCTCGTCGACCAGGCGCTGCGGCACCGCGAAGTCGGGAAAGCCCTGCCCCAGGTTCACCGCGCCGTGCTCGGCGGCCAGCTGCGACATCACGGTGAAGATGGTGGTGCCCACCCTGGGCAGCTTGGTCGGCGGGATCTGCAGCGGCATCGCGGTTCCGGAGTGCGTGGGAGCGGGACGGCCGAGTGTACGCAATGGCGATGGCCGGCGATGATGGTGCATGGCACAGGAAGGCATCCCGCCGGTGGACACCACGACGCTGCTCGAGGCCTACCTCGCCGCGGTTTACCGCGCGCAGGTGGAGGGCGCGTCGCTGCCGCTGCGCGTCGGCGAGCCCGCCCCGGCGCTGGACGCGGCGGTGCCGGCCGCGCCCGGCGCCGTCGCAACCTGGACCCTGGTGACCGCATGGAATCCGCAGTCGCGACCGCAGGACGCAGGCGCCAACGCGACCGCCGACGCCGCGCTGCACGCCTGGCTGCGGGCCCGGGGACTGCGGGCATGGCCTGCGGTGGGCGGCAGCGTCGACGGGCAATGGGAAGAACACGGCTGGCTGGTGGCCGGCCTGGAGGCGGCCACCGCCGACGCCCTGGCCCGCCGCCACGACCAGGCCGGCATCCTCCACTGGCCACGGGGCGCGCCCGTGCGCCTTCGCATGTACCGCGAGCGTCCGCCCGGCAACCGCACCGGCTGGGTCGACTGGGTGCAGCGGCCGCGTTGAGGCGGCCGCCGCGCCGTCGCACCACCGAATGCGACCCCATCGGGACGGCGCGTACGGGGAAGCAGCATCCGACAAGTGTGTCCAGCCACTGGCGCCGGCCGGGCGCCCTGCGTCGCAGGGTGCACCGCTACAATGCGCGCCGATGACCGATTCGACCCCTTCCCCGCTGCTGGCCGCCCATGGCCTGGCGTTCGCCCGCAACGAGGAGCCGGTGTTCGGTCCGCTCGATTTCGCCGTCGATGCCGGCGAGGCGCTGCTGGTCCAGGGAAGCAACGGCAGCGGCAAGACCACCCTGCTGCGGGTGCTGGCCGGGCTGCTGCGCGCCGACGCCGGCCGGATCGAGATCGAGGGCCACCGCGCCGCACCGTCGCTGCGCGCCCACGCGATCGCCTACCTGGGCCACCTGCCGGCGCTGAAGGGCGAGCTGTCGGTGCTGGAGAACCTGGACTTCCTGTGCGGCCTGCATGGCCGCCGGCCGGACCAGCATCCTGCTGACGCCCTGGCCATCGTCGGCATGGCCGGCTACGAGGACGCCCCGGCGCGCCAGCTGTCGGCCGGGCAGAAGAAGCGCGTCAGCCTGGCCCGGATGTGGCTGGCGCCGGCGCCGCTGTGGCTGCTCGACGAGCCCTACGCGAACCTGGACCTGGACGGCATCAACCTGGTCAACCGGATGATCTCCGCGCACCTGCGCGAGGGCGGCGCCGCACTGGTGACCACCCACGGCGCCTACGCCGCCCCGCCGGTGCGCACGCGCATGCTCGAACTCGGGGTGGCTGGGTGAGCGCGGCCCCGGCGGATTCCAGCCCCTCCCTGCTCCAGGCCGGCCGCGCCCTGCTGCTGCGCGACCTGCGCCTGGTCTGGCGCCGCCGCGGCGACGCGCTGCAGCCGGCGCTGTTCGCGCTTCTGGTGGTGGTGATGTTCGCCCTGGCGCTGGGCGGCGGCCGCCAGGTGCTGCGCGATTTCGTCGCCCCCTACGCGATCTGGGTGGCGGTGCTGCTGGCCGGCCTGCTCTCGCTGGACAGCCTGTTCCGCGGCGATGCCGAGGACGGCTCGCTGGAGCAGTGGGTACTGGCGCCGGTGCCGCTGGCCTGGCTGGTGGCGGTGCGCACCTTCGGCCACTGGCTGACCACCGCGGTGCCGCTGCTGCTGGTGGTGCCGGCGCTGGGCGAATTCCTGTACCTGCCGCATGCGCAGCTGCCGCTGCTGATGCTGACCCTGCTGCTGGGCACGCCGGTGCTGAGCCTGCTCGGCGCGGTGGTCGCGGCGCTGACCGTGGGCCTGAAGCGCTCGGGCATCCTGGTGGCGCTGCTGGCCCTGCCGCTGTACGTGCCGGTGCTGGTATTCGGGGCCGGCAGCGTGGCGGCGGCCGCGCAGGGACTGGATGCCAGTGGCTCGCTGCTGCTGATGGCGGCGATGCTGGTCGCCTCGGCGGCGCTGGCGCCGCTGGCGGCCGCGGCGGCGATCCGGATCGCGCAGGGCTGAGGCGGCTCAGCCGGGCAAGCCCGGCTCTACGGGAAAGGCGTGCCTTCCGCCGTGTCGCCCGCACGGCAGGTAGCCGGGAGATTGCGTGCGATCAATGCGACTGCCGGCACGCCGGCGCACCATGGCTGCCACCGGACGGACGGCAGCCGGACGCTCCCGTGCGCCTGGCCCGCGCCAGCCCGCCCTGAACGGGTCGGACACTTTGACCAGGCGTTTCGCTTGGCCCGGGGGGCGGAGTCTGGAAAAATGCCCCGGACACCAGCACGTCCAGCCTGTCCGGCCGGCCCCCGTGGCCTGCCGGCGCCAACCGCGAGCGATGCAATACCTCCCATGAACCCGGTGATCCGCTGGTTCCACCTCCTCGGCTCGCCGCCGTACTTCGACCGCTTCGCCGCGCGCTGGGCGCCGTGGTGCTGGCTGGCGGCGGTGCTGGTGATGGGGGTGGGCCTGTGGCAGGCGCTGTTCGTGGTCCCGGCCGACTACCAGCAGGGCGACAGCGCGCGGATCCTGTACATCCACGTGCCGGCGGCCTGGATGAGCATGTTCGTGTTCGCGCTGATGGCGCTGTACGCGGCCATCGCCCTGGTCTGGCGGATCAAGCTGTGCGAGGTCCTGGCCATGGCCTGCGCCCCGGTCGGCGCGGCCTTCACCGTGATCACCCTGGCCACCGGTTCGATCTGGGGCAAGCCGATGTGGGGGACCTGGTGGGACTGGGACCCGCGCCTGACCACCGAGCTGATCCTGCTGTTCCTGTACCTTGGGGTGATCGGCCTTTACCACGCCGGCGACGACCGCCGCGCCTCGGCGCGCATGGCCGGCCTGCTGGCAATCGTCGGCGTCGCCCTGCTGCCGGTGATCCGCTATTCGGTGGAGTGGTGGGATTCGCTGCACCAGGGCCAGACGATCCGCGTGTTCGGCGAGTCGAGCATGGACCCGAGCATGGTCGCGCCGCTATGGTGGATGGTGGCCGGCACCAAGTTCTGGTTCGCCGGTTCGCTGCTGTCGCGCGCCCGCGCCGACAACCTGCGCCGCGAGGCGGGCAAGGACTGGGTGCGCAAGCTGGCCGAGGAGGCCGCGTGAGCTACCTGCCCTACCTGGTCGGCGCGTATGCGGTGTTCGCGCTGGTGTTCCTGTGGGATTTCCTGGCGCCGCGGCTGCAGCTGCGGCGCGAACTGCGCGCGGTGCGCCTGCGTGCGCGCCGCGAACGCACGCCGGCCACGCGTGCCGACCCGGCCGCGGAGCTGAAGCGATGAACCCGACCCGACGCCGCCGCCTGGCCTTCGTCGCCCTGCTCGTGCTCGCCTCCGGCGTTGCCACCGCGCTGGTGGCCATGGCCCTGCAACGCAACGTGGCCTACCTGTACACGCCGGCCGAGGTGCTGCGCGGCGAAGCCGGCGCCGAAGTCGCCTCAGGCCAGGCCCGCTTCCGCCTGGGTGGCATGGTGGAGAAGGATTCGTTCCAGCGCGCGCCCGGCTCGATGGATGCGCACTTCAAGGTCACCGATGGCGACGCGCAACTGCCGGTGGTCTACACCGGCATCCTCCCCGACCTGTTCCGCGAAGGACAGGCGGTGGTGGCCACCGGGCGCATGCGGGATGGCGTGTTCGTCGCCGAGAACGTGCTGGCCAAGCACGACGAGACCTACATGCCCAAGGAAGTGGCCGACAAGATGGGCAAGGCCCACCAGAAGCACGACGTGCAGGCGCCGGCGGCGGGGTCCGCGCCTTGACCGGCGCGATGCGGGCCGGAAGCGGCCGTGGCGGTGCGCGCGCCGTCCGCCATGCGGTGACGGGCCGCGCCGATGGCCGTGGTGTCGGGGGAGGCGCGGATGCTGCCTGAGCTCGGCCAGGTACTGCTGGCGCTGGCGTTGCTGGTGGCGCTGCTGCAGGCGGTGCTGCCGCTGGCTGGCGCCCATCGCGGCAACCCGGCCTGGATCGCCGTCGCCCGCCCGTCCGCCTATGCGCAGCTGCTGCTCATCGGCGGCGCCTACGCGATCCTGACCTGGGCCTTCGTGGTCCAGGATTTCTCGGTCCGCTACGTGGCGGTGAACTCCAACACGCTGCTGCCGATGGTCTACCGCTACACCGCGGTGTGGGGCTCGCACGAAGGTTCGTTGCTGCTGTGGACGCTGATCCTGGCGTGCTGGAACGGCGCGGTGGCGCTGTTCTCGCAACGCCTGCCGCAGCCGGTGGTGGCGCGCGTACTGGGCACGCTGGGCATCGTCGGCTTCGGCTTCCTGGCGTTCCTGATCTTCACCTCCAACCCGTTCGTGCGCCTGCTGCCGGCACCGCTGGAGGGTCAGGACCTCAATCCGCTGCTGCAGGACCCGGGGATGATCATCCACCCGCCGATGCAGTACATCGGCTGGGCCGGCTTCTCGGTGCCGTTCGCCTTCGCCATCGCCGCGCTGCTGGACGGACGCGTGGACGCGCGCTGGCTGCGCTGGACGCGGCCGTGTACGAACGTGGCCTGGGCGTTCCTGACCGTGGGCATCGGCCTGGGGAGCTGGTGGGCCTACTACGAGCTGGGCTGGGGCGGCTGGTGGTTCTGGGATCCGGTCGAGAACGCGGCCTTCATGCCCTGGCTGGTCGGCGCGGCACTGATCCACTCGCAGGCGGTGACCGAGAAGCGCGGCAGCTTCGCCGGCTGGACCCTGCTGCTGGCGATCGCCGCGTTCTCGCTGTCGCTGATGGGGACCTTCCTGGTGCGTTCGGGCGTGCTGACCAGCGTGCACTCGTTCGCCGCCGACCCCTCGCGCGGCCTGTTCATCCTGGTTTTCCTCAGCCTGGTCATCGGCGGCTCGCTGCTGCTGTACGCACTGCGCGCCGGCCGGCTGCAGGCCGGCGCCGGATTCCAGCCCGCCTCGCGCGAGACCCTGTTGCTGCTCAACAACCTGCTGCTGACCTGCGCCTGCGCGATGATCCTGCTGGGCACGCTGTATCCGCTGATCGCCGATGCGCTGGGCCTGGGCAAGATCTCGGTCGGGCCGCCCTACTTCGGCATGCTGTTCCTGGTACTGATGGCGCCGCTGGTGGCACTGGTGCCGTTCGGCCCGCTGACCCGCTGGCAGCGCGACCAGCCCTCGCGGGTGCTGGCGATGCTGCTGCCCTGGCTGGGCGTCGCCGTGGGCCTGGGCGTGGCCGCGTACTTCACCGCGCCGCAGGGTCCGTGGAAGACCGCGGTGGGCGTGGCCGGCGCGGCCTGGATCGGGCTGGGCACGCTGCGTTTCGTCTGGAGCCGGCTGGGCAATGGCGGCCGCATGACCGCCGAGATGTGGGGCATGACCCTGGCCCACCTCGGCATCGGCGTGTTCCTGGCCGGCGCGCTCCTGGTGGAGGCGCAGAACGTGCAGCGCGAAGTCGCGCTCAAGCCGGGCCAGTCGCTGCAGGTCGGTGGCTATACGTTCGTGTTCCAGGGCGTGGACCAGACCCAGGGGCCGAACTACCTGTCCGACCGCGGCCACGTGCAGGTGCTGCGCGGCGGCCGCGAACTGGAGCTGCTGCACCCGGAAAAGCGTGCCTACGCCAGCGGCGGCCAGGTGCTGACCGAAGCGGGCATCCGTCCGGGCTTCACCGGCGATGTCTTCGTGGCGCTGGGCGAATCGCTGGGCGAGGATGCCTGGGCGGTGCGGGTGCACCTGAAGCCCTTCATCCGCTGGATCTGGGCCGGCGCGCTGCTGATGGCGCTCGGCGGCCTGTTGACCGCGGCCGACCGCCGCTTCCGCCGGCTCCCCCAGGAGACCGCCACATGAGGACCTGCGCATGAACGCACCGCACGGCGGCGACGCCCAGAAGCCCCAGGGACTGCCGGTGGTCGCCGTGGTCATCGGCGCCCTGTTCTTCATAGGCCTGCTCGGCCTGATGGCCTACGGGGTGATGCGCTCGGGCGATGCCGACCGCGACGTGCTGCCCTCGGCGCTGATCAACCGTCCCGCGCCGGATTTCGTGCTGCCGGTCCTGCATGACCCATCGGTGACGATCGCCGCCGCCGACCTGCGCGGCGCACCCTACCTGCTCAACGTGTGGGGCAGCTGGTGCGCGGCCTGCCGCGACGAGCACCCGGTGCTGACGAAGTTCGCCGAGACCCGCCGCGTGCGCGTGGTCGGCTACAACTGGAAGGACGAACCGGCCGATGCGTTGCGCTGGCTGGAGCAGTTCGGCAACCCGTTCTTCGTCGTGCTCGCCGACCAGGAAGGCCGCTATGCGCTGGACTGGGGCGTGGCCGGCGCGCCGGAGACCTTCCTGGTCGACGGCAGCGGCATCGTCCGCTGGAAGCACACCGGGCCGCTGACCGACGAGGTCGTCGCCACCCGGCTGCTGCCGGCGCTGGAACAGGTGGAGCGCGCGCAGTGACCCGACGCGTGCTCGCGCTGCCTGCGGCCGTACTCGAGGGCGTCCTGGCCGCATTCATCGTCCTGGCCTGCGCAGCGGGCATGGACGGCGCGCGGGCGCAGCCGGCCGGCGACGCCGCGCCACTGGTGTTCGACAGCACCGCCGAGGAAGCCCGCTTCCACGCACTGACCGCCGAGCTGCGCTGCGTGATGTGCCAGAACCAGTCGCTGGCCGATTCCAACGCGCAGATCGCCCAGGACATGCGCCGCGAAGTGCTGGCGCTGATGCGCCAGGGCAAGTCCGACGCGGAAGTGAAGGCATTCCTGGTCGAGCGCTACGGCCAGTTCGTGCTGTACCGCCCCCAGGTCGCCGCCAGCACCTGGCTGCTGTGGTTCGGCCCGGGCCTGGTGCTGCTCGGCGGCACGGCAATGGTGTGGTGGATCGTTCGCCGGCGCTCGGCCGCCCCCCCCGCGCAGGCGCGCGACGCGCACGGTCCGCAGCAGGGCGACGGAGACCAGGAATGGTGATCCCCACGACCGCGGTATTCGCCGCGCTGGCCACCGCCGTCATCCTGGGCGTGCTGGCCTGGGTCCTGTGGCCGCTGCGGCGCCAGCGCGCGCTGGCCTGGGCGGCGATCGTGCTCGTGCTGGGCGTGGGCGTGCTGGCCCTCTACCGGCTGGTCGGTACGCCGGCGGCGCTGCAGCAGTCCGCGGCCACCGCGCCCTCGCAGAGCCTGGAAGACGCCGTGCTGGAGTTGCAGGCCGAACTGGAGCGCAACCCGAACCAGCCGGAGGGCTGGGCGCTGCTGGCCCGCTCGCAGGCCGCGCTGGGCAACCCGATCGCCGCGCGCGACGCGTATGCGCGTGCCGTGCAGCTGGCGCCGGACGAGCCCGCGCTGCTGGTCGACGCGGCCGAATCGCGCGCCCTGGCCGATCCGCAGCGCCGCTTCGACGAACAGGCGGTGGCCTGGCTGCGCCGTGCGCTGGAGCGCGACCCGAGCACCTCGCGCGCAACCTGGTTCCTGGGCGTCTCGCAGCGCCAGGCCGGCCAGAACGCGGAAGCGGCCCGGACCTGGGAGTCCCTGCTCGGTTCGGTCGACGCGGCCACCGCCGCCAGCCTGCGCGTGCAGATCGACCAGGCGCGCGCCGAAGCCGGGCTGCCGCCCTTGCCTGCCGCCGGCGACGCCGGCATCGCTGCCGCTGGCGCCGATACCGGCGGGGCCGCGGCCCCGCCGCACGGGCTGGCGGTGAAGGTCTCGCTGGACCCGGCGTTCGCCGAACGCGTGCGGCTGCGCGGCGACGCCACCGTGTTCGTGATCGCGCGCGTGCCCGGCGGCCCGCCGATGCCGGTGGCGGTGGAACGCCACGCGTTGCAGGACCTGCCGCTGCAAGTGCTGCTGGACGATGCCGACAGCCCGATGCCGACCCAGAAGCTGTCGTCGCTGCAGGAAGTGGAGGTGCTGGCCCGGGTGTCGGCCAGCGGCAGCGCCAACCGCGGTGAAGGCGACCTGGAATCGGAACCGGTGCGCGTGACCCTGCCCGCCGCACAGCCGGTGGACCTGGTGATCGGCACCGCCCACCCGTAACACGACGCATCGTAGAGCGGGGCTTGCCCCGCTATCTCTCCATCCCGGCTTCGTCGCCTCCAAAGCGGGGCAAGCCCCGCTCTACGAAGGCCGAGCCCCGCTCCGCATCCGCCGGCCACCGCTTGCGGGACTCACCTTCCCGCCGCTCCGCTGCGACAAGCGCGCCGATGCCGGTACACTCCGGCCCCTATGTCCCCGGCTCACCCCCACGAGTTCATTCCGCCCGGCAGCCGCTTCCACGCGCTGGCTTCGCCGTTCCCGATGAAGCGAGGCGGCGTGCTGCATGGCGCTCGGATCGCCTATGAAACCTGGGGCACGCTGTCGCCGGCGCGCGACAACGCGGTGCTCATACTGACCGGGCTGTCGCCCGACGCGCACGCGGCGTCGAGCGCGGCCGACCCGACGCCCGGCTGGTGGGAGGCGATGCTCGGACCGGGCAAGCCGATCGACAGCGACCGCTGGTTCGTGGTCTGCGTCAACTCGCTGGGCAGCTGCAAGGGCTCCACCGGCCCGGCCTCGATCGACCCGGCCACCGGCCAGGCTTACCTGCTCTCGTTCCCCGAGCTGTCGATCGAGGACATCGCCGACGCGGCCGCCGAAGTGGTGCGCGGGCTGGGCATCGAGCGGCTGGCCTGCGTGATCGGCAATTCGATGGGCGGGATGACCGCGCTGTCGCTGCTGGCGCGCCACCGGCGCATCGCGCGCGCGCACATCAACATCTCCGGCAGCGCGCGCGCGCTGCCGTTTTCCATCGCCGTGCGCTCGCTGCAGCGCGAGGCCATCCGCCTGGATCCGAACTGGAACGGCGGCGAGTACGACGACGCCACCTACCCCGAATCGGGCATGCGCATCGCACGCAAACTGGGCGTGATCACCTACCGCTCGGCGCTGGAATGGGACGGCCGCTTCGGCCGCGTGCGCCTGGACGAATCCGCCAGCGCCGAGGACGATCCGTTCGGCCTGGAATTCCAGGTGGAAAGCTACCTGGAAGGCCACGCGCGCCGGTTCGTCCGGCGGTACGACCCCAACTCCTACCTCTACCTGAGCCGCTCGATGGACTGGTTCGACCTGGCCGACCAGGCCGGGGGCGACACCCTGGCCGCACTGGCCGCGCTGGCCGGCAACGGCGTCGAACAGGCGCTGGCGATCGGCGCCAACACCGACATCCTGTTCCCGGTCCAGCAGCAGCAGGAAGTGGCCGAAGGACTGGCCCGCGGTGGCGCGGAAGCGGAGTTCATCGGCATGGATTCGCCGCAGGGTCACGACGCGTTCCTGGTCGACTTCGAACGCTTCGGCCCGGCGGTGCGCGGGTTCCTCGACCGCCTCTGAGCACGGTTGCACGGGAAACATTTCGCTAACGGACGCGCCGCTACCCTGCCCGCCTGTCCCGACAAGACCCGTCCCGTGCATTTCACCGGCAAGGAAAAACTGGTCGCGGCGCTCGATGCGGCGGTGCGGCTGGACGAGGAGCACGCCATCACCACCGCCCTGCGGCAGGCCCTGGTCGCCCTGTTCGCCGACCGCGAAGTCGGCCTGCCGCGCAGCGTGCTCGAACCCATCGCCGACCACTATGCGCGCCGCGAACTGCACGTCAGCCCGGAGCTGGGCTACAGCGTGGTCGCCATGACCTGGGGGCCGGGCCAGGGCACGCGCATCCATGACCACGATGGCGCCTGGTGCGTGGAAGGCGTCTGGCATGGCCGTCTGGCGATCACCCAGTACGAACCGCGCGAGCGCCGGGACGGACGCTGGCGCTTCATCCGCATGGGCGACATCGAGGCCGGGCCCGGCAGCGCCGGCAGCCTGATCCCGCCGCACGAGTACCACGCGATCCGCAACCCCAGCGACGCCGGCATCGCCGTCTCCCTGCACGTCTACCAGCGCCCGCTGCTGCGCTGCCACGTGTTCGTGCCGGAGGACGCCGACGCTCCCTGCGCGGGCGATGGCGGCTGGATGCGCCGGGAAGAGCGCCTGCTGGGCACAGACGCGGGCCGATAGCCGCCTCCCCGCCGCGGCCGCTATACTGCCGGCCCGCGCCGAAGTGGCGGAATGGTAGACGCAGCGGACTCAAAATCCGCCGGCCTTAAAACCGTGTGGGTTCGAGTCCCACCTTCGGCACCACGCAAGGGCAAAGGGCCAGGCTTCGCAGCCTGGCCTTCTGTTTTTCTGCGCGGCCCCTCACGCGGCCCTTGCGCCCGCGGGTGCATCGTTGCCGCATCCGCCGACACGGAGATGCGCATGAACGAGCACCCCGAACGCCTGCTCGCCGGCGACGCCGCCGTGGCCCACCTCAACGCATTGATCCTGGCCCTGGACGACGAGGAGCAGGTCCGGTTGACGCTGGACGATGGGCAGCTGGTCGAGGGCGTGGTCGCGGTGCGACCGTCGCTGCAGGTGTTCCGCGAGCGCGACGGCAGCCAAGGCTACACCGCCCTGCTGCGGCTGGAGCCACTGGCTGGCGATGCGCCGCCGCGGTACCTGTGGCTGGATCGCATCCAGGCGGTATCCAGGCTGGGCAGCGCGTGATTACCCCGGTTCGCGGGGACGTCTTCGCTGGCCGGTCGCGGGCGACCGCGTCCCAGCCCGGCGCTGCAGTTCCTCAGGCAGCCGCCGCCGCGTCGTAGTGCCTGGAGACCAGGCCGGCGATCAGGTCCTCGCACAGCGACTCCAGCGCCATGATCCGCACCGTGCCGTAACGGGCCAGGCGGACGATGCGCTCGACGTAGATCTCGCGTCCGTATTCGACGGTTTCCAGCATCGACTTGGTGAAGCCGTGCGGCATGAAGCCACGGGTGCCATCCTTGCTGCCACCCACGTAAAGGACGATGCTCATTCGGCCGTTCCTCTTGTTCTTGTTAGTTGCTGTCGGTCGATGCGCGGCAGTGTGCCGGATGCGCCGTTAGCACCATGTGCAACAGAGGATAGGAACCGCATGTTTCGCCGCGCTGACGCGCAGGTTTCGGTTGTCCGCGATCAGGCGCGATTCAGACCAGTGAGCGCGGCGTCCATGGCCACCAGCCGCGACCGTGGATCGCGTAGTGGTCGGCCGCGCGTTCGAACGGATTGCGCACCGAGATGCCGCCGCACAGGAAGTACACCGGTACGAACAGCGGGCCCAGCAACATGTATTGGTAGACATGCGCGCGCTCGTGGTCGCCCAGCCGCACCTGCGGATGCGAGCAGCGGCCAGCGCGATGCTCGTAGGTCAGGCAGGTGGCTTCGAGGTCATGGCCGGTGGCCAGCACCACGTTGCCCAGCGTCATCGCCCCGCCCGGCCCCCAGGGCCAGCGGACGAATACCAGCGCGCGATCGCGGACGCTGAAGCGCGGCCTCGCACCGGCGGGCATGCCGGCCAGGCCCGCCAGCAGGCCGAGCAGCGTCCACGGCGAAGCCCAGGCGATGCCGGCGACCATGCCCGGCCAGAACAGCCAGTGCCGGCGCCGCGGCACCCCTGCGCCGTCGCCGGTCAGTCGGCTTCGTTGGGGATCAGCAACCACAGCACGAGGTAGACCAGGATGCCCGGGAAGGCGGCCGACAGCAGCGATCCGATCACGTACAGGATCCGCAGCCAGGTCGAGCTCCAGCCATAGCGGTGGGCGATGCCGCCCATCACCCCGGCGATCATGCGGTCGTTGAGCGAGCGGGACAGTCCGGGACTGGCGTTGCTTGCGTTCATGCGCGGTCTCCGTCGGGCTGGCGTGGCCAGTCTAGCGCGGCGCTGGCCGGCCACGCAGTGAATCCAGGCGCGCGCGGAGCCAGTCGCCGGCATCGACCTCCGGCTGGCCCGGGCAGGCCACCCGGTAGGGCCGTCCGCTGAAGCTGCTGCGGGTGGCGGCCTGGTCGATGAACGTTTCCGCGTCGCCGGCCAGCTGCCTGCGTCGGGCGTAATCGTATTTGCGCTGCAGGTGCGCCTGGGCGCGTGCGGCATCGTGCCAGTGGCCATTGCGCTGGAAGCGGCAGCCGGACTGGCCGATCGCGGCGATCAGTGCGCGGACCTCGCTGTCGGCCACCGCGGCGGGAGTCGGCACCGCTGGCTGCGCATGCACCATTGCCGGCAGGCAGGCGACGAGCAGCCACGGCAGCGCCGCGAGCGCGCGGGCGCCGCGAGCGCGCGGCGCCGGGCGCGAGCGCATCAGGTGCCGCCGCGGGTGGACAGCCAGCGGTGGATCGCCGCCGGCACCTCGCGCTGGGCGCGGCTGGAGACGTAGATGCCGATATGCCCGCCCTTGAAGCCGAGCTCGGTGTAATCCTCGCTGCCCACCAGGCCGGCCAGCGCGCGCGAGGCGTCCGGTGGCACCAGGTGGTCCTGCTCGGCGTAGATGTTCAGCACCGGCATGCCGACGAAGCCCAGGTCCACCTTCTGCCCGCCGACCTGGGCGGTGCCGTTGACGAAGGCGTTGCCCTGGTAGAACTGCTTGATGAAGTCGCGGAAGGCTTCGCCGGCCTGGTCGGGCGAATCGAAGATCCACTTCTCCATGCGCAGGAAATCCTCGACCGCCTTCGGGTTGTCGAGCGTGTCGACCAGGCCTACGTACTTCTGCAGGTTCAGCCGGAACGGCTTGAGCATGAGGTAGCTGGCGTTCATCAGGTCGGCCGGGACATTGCCCAGCGCGTCGACGAACAGGTCCACGTCCAGTTCGCGCACCCAGCTGGAAAGCATGTTGTCGGGCGTCTGGAAATCGACCGGGGTGACCATGGTCACCAGGTTGCGCACCTTCTCCGGGTGCAGCGCGGCGTAGCACAGCGAGAAGGCCCCGCCCTGGCACACGCCCAGCAGGTTGACCGGGCCGCCGCGCGTGGCGGCCAGGTGGTCGACCGCGCCGTCGATGTAGCGGTTGATGTAGTCGTCCAGGGTCAGGTAGCGGTCCGAGCGGTCCGGATAGCCCCAGTCGATCACGTACACGTCCAGGCCCAGCGCCAGCAGGCCCTTGACCAGCGAGCGGTCGGCCTGCAGGTCGACCATGTACGGCCGGTTGACCAGCGCGTAGACGATCAGCAGCGGCGGGCCCTTCGCCTTCGCCGGCGCGTCGCCGACGAAGCGGTACAGCACGGTCTTGCCGTCGCGCCACACTTCCTCGCGGGCGGTGGCGCCGTACTCCACGTCCTCGACCTGTCCCAGCACCCGCGTGCCTTCGGCCAGGTGCTTCTGGAACTCCCAGGCCTCGGTGGCCAGGTCCAGCGGATTGAACTGCAACGGCCCGAACGATCCGGCGCTCATCGGCTACGCCCCTTGCGCTTGCCGCCGCCCGCGTCGCTGCCGGCAGGCGTGGCGGCCAGGTTGCGGCTGACCCAGTCCTTCATCGACACGACCTTGCCGGCCGCAGCCGGCACCGTCGCCGGCTGGGCCTTGCGGACGCTGCCGCGCTTGGCTGTCCCGGCGGTCGCACTACCCCCACGCGCGCTTCCGGCCTTGGCCACGCGTGCCTTGCGCGCGGTGGAGGTCGATGCCTGCGGCACCCGCTTGGCGGCCGCCTTGGCCGGCGCGCGGCGCGACGCCGTGCCCGCCGGCTTGCGTGCCGCGGCGGCGACCGCGGGCGTCGCTTCGTTCGTGCGCGGCATGTCGGCAGGCGTCGCGGGAAGTGCCTTCCCCTTGGCCGCCGATGTCGGCTTGCGCGCGGCGGCTGCCGGCTTGCGCCGGGACGTCGCGGCTGGCTTGGCCGTAACGGATGTGCGTGTGGCCGTGGCCTTGCCCGGCTTCTTCGCAGCCGGATTCGCCTTCGCCGTCGGCGTCGCCTTCTTTGCTGACCTGATCGGCTTTGTCGCCGTCTTGGCCGGCGCAGCCGCCTTCGCTACCGGCTTGGCGGCTCGCCGTGGAGCAGGCTTCGTCGTGCGTGCCGGCGCCACCTGCGCGGCGGCCTCGGCAGCCTCGGCGGGCGCACGGCCTGCCGGGGCCTGCGCCGCGCGTGGCGCCGCATTGGCCCGGCGCGCGGCATGCAGCGCGCGATCCAGCTCGGCGACCTTGCGGTGCAGCGCATCGAGCTCGCTGCGTCCGGGCAGCCCCAGCAGCGCGCCGAACTGTTCGACTTCCTGCTGCAGCTTCAAGCGCAGCCGCATCAGCGCGTTGGTCATCTCCGCGTACGCGTGCCGGTACTCGGCCGACAACGCGACGTCGGCCCAGGCATCCTCGGCCGCGTCGATCCACAGGTCAAACAGCGCACGCGCCGACTCCAGCCGCTTGCCGGGGGCGTCGTGCTGTTCGAGCAGCCGCTCGAAGCGCGCGAACGCCGCCTGCCCGGCCTGCGCCAGCTGCGCGTTGAAGGCCTCGTTGCTCTGCTCCCATTGCTGCCAGGCCAGGGCCAGCGCCTGCAACCGTTCCTGGTGCTCGCGCGCCGGGCCGAAGGCCGGCCGCTGCAGCCACTCCGCGCCCTGCTGGCGCAGCGGCTTGAGCAGCATGTCCAGCAGCGGGCGCATCTGCTCCAGCCAGTCGCCACCGGCCAGCCCGCCGTGCATCGAACGCAACATGCCGGCAAACGGATCGGCGGCCTGGCCGCCCATCATCTCGCGCCAGGCGCCGGCCACGTCCGCCGCGCTGCCGCCGCCGCTGAAGTCGGCCGCCAGCCGCTGCATGCGCTGGTACCAGTCGTAGGTCCCGGCGCCCATGCCCATGGCGCCCAGGCCCGGCGGCATGGCCCCGGCCAGCCCCCAGGCATCGGGCATCCCGCCCCGGCCGAGCAGCTCGTTCCAGGTGTTCCAGTACTGCCGGGCCAGCGACTCGAAGTCGCCGGGAAACTGCCCGAAGGGTGCGTTGGCCATGAATCCTCCCGTACGCGGAGGATTCTAGCGCCCCGCGCCGTCGCGGGGCGTGGTCCCGGCTCAGGGCTTGGGAATGCGCAGGGTCTTGCTGATCATCAGCGAGCCGGACAGCGCGAACAGCAGCACCAGCGGGTGCAGCCGCCACGGACCGAGCTGCCAGTAGCCCCACCACAGGTCCTCGCCGATCCGGCCCAGCGAGGCGGCCACGGCCAGCACCACCACCAGCGCCAGGCTGGTCGGGATCGGCGTGCCTTCGAAGTACTTCACCTTGTCCTCGCCGACGGACAGCTGCTCGGCGGTGACGTTGTAGCGGGCCAGCCGGCTGACCCCGCAGCCGACGAAGTACGACAGCACCAGCCAGTCCCAGCCGCCCTGCATGCCGCAGGCGTAGGCCAGCGCGGCCGGGGCCACGCCGAAGGAGATCACGTCGGCCAGCGAATCCAGCTCCCGGCCCAGGGTCGAGGACGACTTGCGCCAGCGCGCGATGCGCCCGTCGAGCGCGTCGAAGATGAAGGCCAGCGGGATCAGCGCCATGCCCAGCAGCAGGTCCGCCACCCGCCCCTCGTGCAGGAAGCGCATCGCTGCGAAGATCGCGCCGGTGCCGCAGAAGGCATTGGCCAGGGTGAACCAGTCGGCCAGCTGGAAGTCGCGCAGCATCGAGAAGTGGCGGTTCATGCGGTCGCCCGGGTCGGAGGTCGGGGACAGGATACCCAGCGGCGGCGTGGAGGCGGAGTGGGCTTGGGACTGCCCGGGCCTTCCGCACTTCGGGAAGCTGAAGGCACAACAGCCAGGCAGAAGCAGAGGCAGAGGCAGAGGCAGAGGCAGAGGCAAGCGTCGTTGGCTCCGGACGGGGCCGCCGTGCCCCGGGGGTATGGCTTACCCCTCGGGACGGCATCCTGCCTTTACGAGGGGCCGTGGCACATCCCTGTGCCACTTGCGCCATACCCCCGGGACACGGCGGCCTCGCGGCTTGGAGTGCGTGGCTGCGATCGGAGCGGCAACAGCAACAGCAACAGCAACAGCAACGGCAACGACAACTGCAACGGCAACGGCAACGGCAACCGCAACCGCAACAGCAACCGCAACGAAAACCGCAAAGACAAAAGCCCCCTTCCCAGCCCTCCCTTAGCCTGCGGCGAAAGGGAGGGGCAAAGCGCCGCACGTCGCTGGCGGCCGGCTGCCTTCGCCGCCGGCTGCTTTCCTGTAGGAGCGGGCATGACCGCGACACGGGCGTCGGGATCATGAGGGCGTCGCCTGGGCCGACGGCGTCGGTGCCGCGGTCATGCCCGCTCCTACAAAGAGCCAGACCGTGGGGCTGTTAAGCGGAGCCACAATCCGGACGCGCCCGAAGACGCGTCAGGCCGGGGGATTGCGGCAGCGGACAGGGATGTCCGCGTCGGCGCGTCGGCACAGGGAGGTGCCGTCGCGCCGACCGCAATCCCCCCGGCCTGGCGCGGCTCCCTCCGAAGCCGACCACGCGCGGCGCTTTTGCCTCGACCCTCGCCCGGCAAGCACAGCGTCACGGAAACCGGTGCCGGTGCGCTTTGCTCCCACCCGATGAGGCACCCGCGAGCCCGCAGGCGCATCCGGCGCTCAGCGCGGCATCGGCAGCTGCGCGGCCTCCACCGCGCCGGCGCCACGACCGCGCGCCTCGATCACCGCATCGGCAGGCAAGCCGCCCTCCCCGTCCAGGTGCGCCGCAACCCGGTCCAGCGCCGCGTACACGTACGGGAGCATCGGCGCGTAGCGCGCACCGTAGGCCGGCAGTCCCAGGAACGCATCGAAGTGCTCGCCGTTGCGCACCTGCCAGTAACGCACCTGCGTGCGGCCCGCCTCGCGCGCGGCAGCCACATAGGGCGCGCTGGTGAACGCCGGCGGCACCAGCCCGTCGTCGGTGCCATGCACGACCAGCACCGGCACGTCGGCGCGCGGCATCGACGCACGCGTGGCGGCGATGCCCGCGCGCACGCCGTCGGCGGCCTGGCCCTTGCCGTCGTACAGGTCGCGCAGGCACTGCAGCCCGGCGCGGGTGAAGTCCGGCGGCGCCAGCTTCACGTCGACGATGCCCACGCCATTGCCCGGCGGGATGCCCGCCGCATCGGACCACCACACGCCACGCTCGGCCGCAGTGGCCGCGCGCGGACTGAAGTCCGGGTTCTGCGCCGAGAACGCGAAGCCGCACGGATGCGCACCCACCCCATGGCGACCGTAGGCCGAGGCATAGGTCACCGCCACCGAGCGCCACAGGTCGAAGCCCACGCTCAGCGCGCCGGCCTTCAAGGCCTCGTCCGTCCAGCCGGTGGCCCGCATCCGCTCGTAGGCCGAGCGCGCCTGGGCGGCGGTGTCGCCGCCCTGCACCAGCCCGCTGGCCTGCAGCGTGGCGCAACGCAGCGCCCAAAGCGGCTCGACCTGGGTCCGCAGCGGCGGCTGCGGCAGGCTGTCGGCGGGCAGGTGCAGCAGCGCGCACGGCATCAGCAGCGCGGCCTCGGTGGCGAAGTCGTACAGCGGACGGCCGCCATGGGCGTCGACGAACACGTTCGGCTCGCCCGCCACCACCGCGTCGAGCCAGTCGCCATCCAGTTCGGCCGCCCGCAGCACCGCGCCGCCGCCGTTGGAGATGCCGACTGCGATGATGCGGGTGTTGTCGAAGGTGAACGGCGCCGCGTGCGGAAAGGCCCGGTCCAGCGACGACAGCGCGAACTGCGCCGCCTGCTGCACGTGCCGGCCCCAGTCGGCCTCCGGGTTGTCCTGCGAATGGGCGTGCTTGAACGCCACCCCGCTCGCACCGGCAGGAACCTGCGGCACGAAGGCCAGGTCGGTGGCCTCGCCGATCCGACCCGGCGTGCCGTCCAGGCGCACGCCGATGCCCGCGTCCAGGTCGACATAGTCGGTGCCGGCACCCTTGTCGGTGTAGGCCACCGCGCAGCCCTTCGGCAGCGCCCACGGACCGGCCACGGCGATCGCGCCATACACGCCGCGCGAACCGGAGGCCGGTGCCACGACCACGCAGCGCCTCTGCGGGTGGAACGCGTCCGGCACCTGCACCAGCACCCGGTGCGGCTGGGTCGCGCCGGGCAAGGTGGCCAGCGCCGAATACTCCCGCCCCGGCACCGGAGCGACGCTGCCGTACACCGTGCCGTAGCCGCCCGCCGGCGACAGGTCGGCGATGCCGCGCCAGTTGGCCCAGATCGCGCGCCGGCGCAGCTCGGCCGCGGTCGGATTGTCCGCGTCGGCAAACGCCGGTGGCGCCATCGCGCGCAGGCCGTCCAGCCCCAGGCCGGCGGTGAGCAGGTCGTCGCTGCCGCGATGTTCGGTGACGCGTTGCGGTTCGATCATGGGATGGGCCGACCCGGCGGCACTGTCGCGGGGGGAAGCACTGCTGCAGGCGGCCAGCACGCTGGCACCGAGCAGGCTGGTGAACATGGTCAGGAACGGTAGGCGCGGCAGGCGTGTCATCGCGGGACCCGGCATGAGGGATGCTGGCACGCTACCGGCCGCGCCGGCCGGCCGTCATCGTACTTTGGTACCAAGCCCGGCTGGGCATGGCTTGCTAAGCTGGCCCTGACAGATCGCCCAGCCCGGACACTCCCATGCGCAGCATCCTCATCACCGGCGCGGCCAGCGGTATCGGCGCCGGCATCGCCCATGAACTGGCCGCCGCCGGCCACCATGTCATCGTCAGCGACCTGGCCCTGGACGCCGCCGAAGCGACCGCCGCCGACATCCGCGGCAAGGGCGACTCGGCCGAAGCGGTGGCGCTGGACGTGACCTCCGACCAGAGCGTGGCCGCGGCGCTGGCGGCGATCTCGCGTCCGGTGGACGTGCTGGTGAACAACGCCGGCCTGCAGCACGTCTCGCCGCTGGAGGAGTTCCCGCTTGCCAAGTGGGACTTCCTGGTCCAGGTGATGCTGGTCGGCGTGGCCCGCCTCACCCGCGCGGTGCTGCCGGGCATGCGCGAGCGCGGCTTCGGCCGGATCGTCAACATCGGCAGCATCCACGCCCTCGTCGCCAGCCCGTACAAGAGCGCCTACATCGCGGCCAAGCACGGCCTGGTTGGCTTTTCCAAGGTCATCGCGCTGGAGACCGCCGACACCGACATCACCATCAACACGATCTGCCCCAGCTACGTGAAGACCCCGCTGGTGGACCGGCAGATCGCCGACCAGGCCCGCACCCGTGGCATCTCCGAGGCCGACGTGGTCAGCCAGGTGATGCTCAAGCCGATGCCCAAGGGCGTGTTCATCGAGATGGACGAACTGGCCGGCACCACCGCATTCCTCATCTCGCCGGCCGCGCGCAACATGACCGGGCAGACGCTGGTGCTGGACGGCGGCTGGACGGTGCAGTAACCGCGCCGCCCGATGCCGACCCTGCTGATCGCCGACGACCACCCTCTGTTCCGCGCCGCCCTGCGCGGTGCCGCGGCCGACGCCGTGGCCCAGCTGCAGGTGCTGGAGGCCGAATCGCTCGACGGCGTGCTGGCCGCGCTGGAGTCGCGCGGCGACGTGGACCTGGTCCTGCTGGACCTGCACATGCCCGGCAACCACGGCCTGGCCGGGCTGGCGGCGATCCGCGCGCAGTTCCCCGAGGTGGCGGTGGTGGTGGTATCGGCCAACGACGATCCGCGCGTGGTCCGGCGCGCGCTCGACCATGGCGCCGCCGGCTACCTGCCCAAGAGCTCGGGACTGGACGAGCTGCGCGATGCGATCCGCAGCGTGCTGGCCTGCGAACAGTGGCTGCCGGCGTCGCTGCGCGCGGCGGTGGCGCGCGCGCAGTCCTCGGACCAGGACACCGAACTGGCCGCGCGCCTGGCCAGCCTGTCGCCGCAGCAGTTCCGCGTGCTCACCCTGGTCGCCCAGGGCCTGCTCAACAAGCAGATCGCCGACCGCCTCGAGGTGCAGGAGCGCACGGTCAAGGCGCACCTGTCGGCGATCTTCGAGCGGTTGGGCGTGCGCAACCGCACGCAGGCCGGCGTGGTCCTGCGCGAACTGGAACTGAGCGACCCCAGCCGGCAACTCGAGGCCTGAACTTCCGGCGCGTGGAACCTCCGCCGGCATGCAGGGCTGCCGTCATGCGCTGGTCATTTTTCCGCCAACCTACTTGACGCGCCCGCCAGGCAAGGCGCTCCGGCGGTTATCCACACGCTTCTCCCGCCGCCATCCACACCCGGTGTGGAGAACCCGGGCACCTGCCCGCCATGGCCTGGTCAAATTTTCGCCATGCATCTTGACAGCGTTGCCACGCAAGGCGCCGCGGCGGTTATCCACACCGTTTTCCAGATTTCATCCACACCCGGTGTGGACAAGCGCTCAGGTCGTGGAACATCCACTCACAGGCGCGACCAGTGCCATGACTGCATCCTGCCGTCGCGGTACGGCATCACCCCGTGGAATGCACGCGGATCGGCGTCGAACACCAGCGGCAGGAACTGGCGGTCGCCGTCCCACAGCGGCAGCTCCAGGATCCGCTCCACCTCGACCCACTCCAGCGTGCCCTCCGGGTTGCGCTCCAGCGGCGTGCCGCTGAAGGCATCGATGACGAAGACGAAGCCGAGCCAGTCCTCCCCGTTCCTGCCGAAGCCCGGCCAGCTGATCGTGCCCCGCAACTGCATCGACTCGCACTCGATCCCGGCCTCCTCGCGGATCTCGCGGCGCATGCAGGCGACCACGTCCTCGTCGCGCTCGATCTTGCCGCCCAGGCCGTTGTACTTGCCCAGCTGGTGGTCGTCCGGCCGCGCGTTGCGGTGGACCATCAGCACCCGCTTGCGATCGGGCGAGAGCACGTAGCCGAGGGTGGCGACAATGGGGGTGTAGGGCATGGGATGGCCTGCAGCGAAAGACCGCGATTCTACCGGGCCCACGGCACCCCGCCTTTTTGTAGGAGCCGATTCATCGGCGACCCGAGGCGTCCGGGATGTCGACCCATCGCACGGCCAGCGACGAAGGGTCGCCGATGAATCGGCTCCTACAGGCGCGTGGCGGCGAGCATCCGGTCCAGCACCGACTTGAGCGCCAGCGGTCGCACCGGCTTGGGCAGCAGGGACAGCTCGGCCTCGTGCACGGCGCTGCGGGTCGCCTCGCCCGCATCGGCCGAGAGGATCAGGCAGGGCGCCGGGCCGTAGCGGCCACGCAGGCGCATGGCCAGGGCCACGCCGGTGTCGCCGCGGTCGAGGTGGTAGTCGAACAGCCACAGGTCGGCCGGCTGCCGGGCCAGCGCAGCGGCCGCGCCCTCGCCCTCGGCGGCGGTGGCGACCTCGCAGCCCCAGCCGGCCAGCAGCTGGGCCAGTGCCGCCAGTGCGTCGGCGTCGTTGTCGACCAGCAGGATGCGTCGACCGGCAAGTCCGCGCGCACCACCCGCCTTCACCGGAATGGACGCGGCCGGCGGCTGCACGCGCGCCACGTCCACCGCGAACACCGAACCGCGGCCCTCGCCACCGCGCAGCGTCAACGGCGCCTGCAGCAGCCGGGCGATGCGGTCGGCGATGGAGAGTCCCAGGCCCAGACCCTGCCCGCCCGCGTCCTCGCCGCGGCGGAATTCCTCGAAGATCGCCTCGCGCGCCGCTTCCGGCACGCCCGGCCCGGTGTCGTGCACCTCGATGCGTATCCGCCCGCCGCTGCGACGCACGCCGAGCACGACCCGGCCGCGCGCGGTGTAGCGCACCGCGTTGGCGAGGAAGTTCTGCAGCACGCGCCGCAGCAGCTGCGGATCGCTGTGCACCCAGGCGGTGGTCGGCCGGTAGGCGAAGCGCAGCCCGCGCTCGCCGGCCAGCGCGCGGAACTGCTCGGCCAGCGGCGCCAGCACCTCGTCGAGCGGGAACGCGCGCGGCGCCGGCACCAGCCCGCCGGCTTCCAGCCGCGACATGTCGAGCAGGCCGGTCAGCAGGTCGGTGGTCGAATCCAGGGCGCCGCCGAGCTGGCGCAGGGTTTCCCGCGGCGGGGCGACGGGCGCCCGCGGGTCCGGCGCGGTGGACAGCTGCTGCGACAGCGAATCGACGAACAGCTGCGCCGCATGCAGCGGCTGCAGCAGGTCGTGGCCGATCGCGGCCAGGAAGCGGCTCTTGGCGTCGTTGGCGTGCTCGGCTTCCTGCTTGGCCGACTCCAGCAGCGCGGTGCGCTCGGCCACGCGCTGCTCCAGGGTCTCGTTGGCGCGCAGCAGCCCCTGCTCGGCGCGGCGGAACGCGGTGACGTCGGTGAAGGTGGCGACGAAGCCGCCGCCGGGCATCGGGTTGCCGCGGATCTCGACGATTCCGCCATCCGGGAACACGCGCTCGGTCAGGTGCGGATGGCCGCTGCGCATGAATGCCAGGCGCCTCTCGACCGACCGCGCCAGCTGCCGCTCGTCGCCGCCGGGCGCGGCCATGCGCTGCAGCGACCAGCGGGTCAGGTCGGCGATCGGCCGCCCCACCTGCAGCAGTTCGTCGGGGAAGCCGAACAGTTCGGCGTAGCGCCGGTTCCAGGCCACCAGCCGCTGCTCGCGGTCGATCACGCTGATGCCCTGGCTCATGTTCTGCAGCGCCGCCTGCAGCACCTGCTGGTTGAAGCGCAGGTCCTGCGAGGCCTCGCCGACGATCGCCGCCACCGTTTCCAGGTCGCCGCTCTCGCGCCGCGCCGCGTCCAGCAGCAGGCGCGCCGAGGCGGCGCCGAGCACCGCCGACAGCTCGCGCTCCACCCGCGCCTCGACCAGCGCCGGCACCGGGCCGCTGCGCGGCGCCTGGGCCAGCAGTTCGGCGACCTTCTCGCCGGACAGGAAGCGGCGGCCGGCGTCGCGCAGCGCATCGGCGTCGAGGTTGCGGCTGGCCCGGTGCGGCGTCTCGCGCCGCCAGGCCATCGCCAGCACCGTGGCCAGGGTGCCGACGAACAGGCTCGCGCCGACCGCGCGTCCCAGCGGGCTCCACCCGGTCAACCCGAAAAGGCCGTTCGGCGCCAGCCAGCGCTGGCCGAACGGCCCGTGCTCGAGCCAGTGCGCGTCGAGCCCGGCGGCGGCGGCCAGGGTCGGCGCCAGCAGCACCCAGGCCCAGGTGAGGAAGGCGCCGACCACGCCGAGGATCGCCGCGCGCGGCGAGGTCTGTGGGCGCCACACCGCGAATGCCAGCACCGGCGCCAGCGTGGCCAGCGCCGAGAACGACAGCGCGCCGACATCGGCCAGCGCCTCGCTGCCGGCCACCAGCCGGCTGTAGGCCCAGGCCAGCAGCATGATCGCGGCGATGCCGGCGCGGCGCAGCAGCAGCAGGTCGCCGCGCCGGTCGCCGCCTTCGCCGCGCGCCCACGCGCCACGCAGCAGGCCCGGCGCGAACCAGTGGTTGCCGATCATCAGGCTCAGGGTGAGCGTGCTGACCACGACCATGCCGGTAGCGGCGCTGAGCCCGCCGAGGAAGGCGAACAGGGCCACGCCTTCGTGCCCCTGCGAGAACGGCAGCGCCAGCGCGTACATGTCCGACGGCACCGCGTCGCCCAGCAGCGCGCGGCCGGCGTGGGCCAGCGGCAGGGTCGGCGCGGCGATCAGCAGCAGGTACAGCGGGAACAGCCAGCGCGCGGTGCGCACGTCGCGCTCGTCGCGGCACTCGACCACGCCGACATGGAACTGGTGCGGCAGGATGAACATCGCCAGCGCACCGAGCAGCACCAGCGGCAGGAAGCCCCCGGCCGGCGAGGCCGGCGGCGGCGGCACGTTCGCGGCCGGCAGGGCGTCGAGCCCGAACCAGACGAACGCGCCCAGGGCCAGCATCGCCGCCAGCTTGAACAGCGACTCGAACGCCATCGCCAGCACCAGGCCGCGGTTGTGCTCGGCCGCGCTGGCGCGGCGGGTGCCGAACAGCATCGCGAACAGGGCCATGGCCAGGGCCACGTACAGTGCGCCATCGCGCCATATCGGACCACCCTCGGCCGCGCTGCGGGTCAGGGTGGCGAAGCTCATCGTCACCGCCTTCAGCTGCAGGGCGATGTACGGGATCAGCCCCAGCGCGGCCACCGCGGTGACCGTGGCCGCCAGCCACGCGTCCTTGCCCAGCCGGGTGGCGATCAGGTCGGCCAGCGAGGTGGCGTTGGTCTCGCGCGCCAGCCGCACCAGCCGGACCATGAAGGCCATGGCCAGGGCATAGAACAGGATCGCGCCGACGAAGGTCGGCGGCAGCGGCCAGCCGTAGCGCGCGGCCTGGGTGACGGTGCCGTAGAAGGTCCAGCTGGTGCAGTGCACCGCCAGCGACAGCGCGTAGACATGGCGCCAGCGGCGCGCGAACAGCGCCGGATGCCGCTCCCCGTAGAGCGCGGTGCCGAACATCAGCGCCAGCCACAGCAGGCCGGCCAGTGCCACCAGCCACAGGCTCAGCATGGCGCCTCAGCGTCGCGGTGCACTCGGATCCCCGTCGAAAACCCTGGTCCCCAGCATAACGCGACGGCGGCGGGCCGAAGCCCGCCGCCGTGCCCTGTAGCGGAGAGGGGACGCCGCGGTCAGAAGTCGTAGCGCGCCATCAGGCTGTACTGGCGCGGCGGCCCGTAGAAGCCGGTCAGCACGCCATAGGCGGCGATGTTGTAGCCGGTGGTCCGGTACTCCTCGTCGGCCAGGTTGGTGCCCTGCAGCGACAGCGTCCAGGCGTCGTTGACGTTCCAGATCACGCCCGCGTTGACCAGGCCGTAGCCGTCCTGCTTGATCGCCGGGCTCAGGTCGGTGGTCGGCCAGACCTCGCTCTGGTAGGCGTAGGTCACCCGCGCCGAGAGGTTGCCGCCATTGTCCAGCGCGGTCCGCCATTCGGCGTTGAGCGCGCCGGAGAACTCCGGGGCGTTGGTGAAGTACTGCGAGTCGGCGATGTTGACGCCGCCGCTGATGAACTCGTCGTACTCGGCGTCCAGCCAGGCCAGGTTGCCGCTGATCAGCCAGTGCTCGGTCGGCAGGAACTGGTATTCCACCTCCACGCCCTGGACCGTGCCCTTGCCGGCGTTGGTGAAGTCGCCGAAGAAGCTCTGGCTGCCGTTGGGCAGCGTGTACGACGTGAACACCGACAGCTGGATGTCCTCGTACTGGTTGTAGAAGTACGCCAGGTTGAGGAACATCCGCTGGTCGAGGAACGACATCTTGCTGCCGATCTCGTAGCTGTCGACCTGCTCGTCCTGGAACGGCTCGCCCGAACGCGGCACCGCGGTGGTGTTGGCGCGGATGTTGTAGCCGCCGGACTTGAAGCCGCGACTGAAGGACAGGTAGCCCATGATGTCCGGCGTGAACTGGTAGTCCAGCGAGGCCTTGGGCGAGAAGTTCTTGAAGTTGACCGTCTTGTCGAAGTTGGCGGCCGTGCCCCAGGCGGTGGTGTACTCCGGGGTGGTGTAGAACCGGTTCAGCGCCACGGCGTGCTTGTCCTCGTCGGTGTAGCGCGCGCCGACGTCGAGCTTCAGCTGGTCGGTCAGGTCGAAGGTCCAGTCGGCGTACGCGGCAATACTGCTGGTATTGACGTAGCCCTGGGTGTCGCCGAACAGCGGGTTGGTCAGCGCCGGCGGCGCCAGCGGGTTCGAGAAATAGTTCAGCACCTGGCCACCGGCGTCGCCGTTGAACCAGTACAGGCCCATCACGCCGCGGGCGCGGCCGCCGGCGTCGAAGTTGGCCTGCAGCTCGTTGCTGACCTGCTCGTCGTAGTAGAACGCCTCCACGTCGACCAGCTTGAGCGGCGTGGTGTCGAAGTCGATCATCGTATGCGTGTCGGACTCGCGCTTGGCGATCACGTACTTCAGCGCCCAGTCTTCGTCCAGGTGCCAGTTCACCGTCATCGACGCCCCCTTCATGGTGGTGTCGTTGACGTTGCCCATGCCGCTGCGGATGTCGTAGCGGTCGTCCAGCGGCGGGTACGCCGGTGCCAGCGGGTTGGGCGCCAGCATCTTGGCGCCGCGCACGCCGGACTGGTCGTCCATCCAGTCCAGCGAGAACTGCACGTCGAAGTCCTCGCTGGCGAAAGCACCGAACTGGGCGCGCACCGCGTTGATCTCCTTGTCGCTGACCGGCTGGTCGTTGGCCAGGTTCTCGCCGAAGCCGTCGCGGGTCATGCTCGCCACCGCGATCCGGCCGCGCAGCACGCCGTCGCCGATCGAGCCGCCGATGCCCGCCTTGGCGTCCAGCTGGTTGTAGTTGCCCACGGTGAGCGAGGCGAAGCCCGCGGTCTCCTCGCGCAGGCCGCGCGAGATGTACTTGATCGCGCCGCCGATGGTGTTCTTGCCGTACAGCGTGCCCTGCGGGCCGCGCAGCACCTCGATCCGCTCCACGTCAAACACGTCCAGCAGGGCGCCCTGCGGACGGGCGATGTAGACGTCGTCCAGGTAGATGCCCACGCCGGGGTCCACGCCCCACAGCGGATCGGCCTGGCCGATGCCGCGGATGTAGGCGGTGACCGTGCTGGTGGAGCCGCGGGCGGCGTAGATGGTCAGGTTCGGCACCTGGCTGTCCAGGTCGCCCAAGTCCTTGATGTTGAGGGTGTCCAGCGCCTCGGGCGTGAACGCGGTCACCGCGACCGGGACGTCCTGCAGGGTTTCCTCGCGCTTGCGCGCGGTCACCGTGACCGTGTCCAGCTGGGTGGCCTTGACCTCGGCCGGGCTCCCGCCCGTTTCCTCCTGCGACCAGGCCGGCATGGCCGGGGCCACCAGCACGACACCGATCGCCAGGCTCAGATACTTGCGCTTCATTCTGTCCCCTCCTCCCAAAGTGCAGACATGGCGGCGGGCACATGCCGCCGATGCTGCGCATCCTGCGGGAAGCGCCGCGGCCGCGGCATCGTCCGTTGGTACAGTGGGCCGCGCCCGGATCGCTGCGGATACTGCCCCGCATCCGCCATGGGAGGCGGGCGGGGTCCGCGATGTCGTTGTTGATCGTGCTGGCGGCGCTGGCATTCCTGATGGTGGTGGCCTACCGCGGCTACAGCGTGATCCTGTTCGCCCCGGTCGCGGCGATGGGTGCGGTGCTGCTGACCGACCCGTCGCTGGTCGCGCCGATGTTCACCGGCCTGTTCATGGACAAGATGGTCGGCTTCCTGAAGCTGTACTTCCCGGTGTTCCTGCTGGGCGCGGTGTTCGGCAAGCTGATCGAGATGTCGGGCTTCTCCAAGTCGATCGTGGCCGCGACCATCAAGCTGGTCGGCGCGCAGCGGGCGATCCTGTCGATCGTGCTGGTCTGCGCGGTGCTGACCTACGGCGGCGTGTCGCTGTTCGTGGTGGTGTTCGCGGTCTACCCGTTCGCCGCCGAGCTGTTCCGCCAGAGCGACATCCCCAAGCGCCTGATCCCCGGCACGATTGCCTTGGGCGCGTTCACCTTCACCATGGACGCGCTGCCCGGCACGCCGCAGATCCAGAACATCATCCCGACCGCGTTCTTCGGCACCACCGCGTGGGCCGCACCGGTGCTGGGCACGCTCGGCGGCGTGTTCATCCTGGCGCTGGGCATGACCTACCTGGAGTGGCGCCGGCGGGTGGCGGTGCGCAACGGCGACGGCTACGCCAGCGGGGTGGAGCTGCGCAACGAACCCGAACCGTTCCGCGGCGACCGCCTGGCCCATCCCTTCATCGCGGTCCTGCCGCTGCTGCTGGTCGGCGTGGCCAATTTCCTGTTCACCCGCTGGATCCCGCAGCTGTACGGGGCCTCGCACGAGTTCGTGCCCTCGGTGATCGGCAACCCCGCACCGGTGGTGCAGGACGTGGCCAGGATCGCCGCGATCTGGGCGGTCCAGGGCGCGCTGCTGGTCGGCATCCTGACCGTGCTCGCATTCGCCTGGAAGCCGGTCGCGGCGAGCTTCGCCGAAGGCACGAAGAGCGCGGTCAACGGCGCGATGCTGGCCTCGATGAACACCGCGTCCGAGTACGGCTTCGGCGCGGTGATCGCCGCCCTGCCCGGCTTCCTGGTGGTGGCCGACGCGCTGGGCGCGATCCCCAACCCGCTGGTCAACCAGGCCGTGTCGATCACCGTGCTCGCCGGCATCACCGGCTCGGCGTCCGGCGGCCTGAGCATCGCCCTGGCGGCGATGGGCGACACCTTCATCGCCAATGCGCAGGCCTACGGCATCCCGATGGACGTGCTGCACCGGGTCGCCTCGATGGCCTCCGGCGGCATGGACACCCTGCCGCACAACGGCGCGGTGATCACCCTGCTGGCCGTCACCGGGCTGACCCACCGCCAGTCCTACAAGGACATCTTCGCCATCACGATCATCAAGACCCTGGCGGTGTTCTTCATCATCGCCGTGTTCTACGCCACCGGCTGGGTCTGACCTGCAACGCGGGGCTCGCCCCGCTGCTGTTCGGCCCCGGCGCACGTAGAGCGGGGCTTGCCCCGCTGCTGTTCGGCCTTAACGCCCGTAGAGCGGGGCTTGCCCCGCTGCGTTCGTGCGAGATCAACGGCAGCGGGGCAAGCCCCGCTCTACAAGAGCCTTCGGAATAAGCCGTCAATGCGCGCTGGCAGGCGCGTTCGATGCGGCGTGCACGGCCGGCGCGGGCCCACCGCCGCAATCGCCGCTGAGCAGGCGCGAGCGCTGCAGCCAGTCGCGGTCCGGGTAGTAGGCGAAGACGAACGTGCCGTCGCGGAGCGAATCGATCAGCGGCCGCGCCACCGCAGGTCGCACCGCCGGGCAGCCCAGGCTGCGGCCCAGCCGGCCCTGCAGTTTCGCCGCGGCCGGATTCACGTAGGGCGCGCCGTGGATGACGATGGCGCGGTCGCGGGCGCGGTCGTTGAAGCCGGGTTCCAGGCCACGCAACCGCAACGAGTAGCCGTTGCCGCCCATGTAGGTCTCCTGCGCGGTGAATCCACCCAGGCTGGTCATGTAGCTGCCGTCGCGGTTGGAGAAGCGCGCGGTGAGGTTCTCGCCGCTGTTGCGCCCGTGCGCCACCCACTCCTCGAACAGCAGCTTCTGCCGGGCCAGGTCGAAGATCCACAGCCGCGGCTCGGTCGAGGGTCGCGAGTAGTCGATGACGCCCAGCCGCTGCGGATCGACGCCGAACTCCGGGTGGCGCAAGGCGCAGGACATCGCCCGTGCCGCCAGCGCCAGGACCTCCCGGCTGGCCGCCGGCGCCGCTTCCGCCAGCACGCCGGCCAGGTGGTCGGGGACGGCCCGGTCGGGCGTCGGAACGTGGGCCACGGTCGCCGGGGGCGGCATGGCCGATCGGTGGGATGACGGATTGCCGGCGGCCGGCACCAGCAGGGGAACAAGGGCCAGCCAGCGGGCCGCGGGAACCGGGGTCGACTTCATGCGCACGCACGTCCAGGGAAACAGGCACCGGCCCGACGCATGCCCGACCCGCACTCAGGAGTTTGGACCATCCCCGTCCGATTCCAACACCGGCTGCGGCTGCTGTTCAGCGTCCAGCGGGCGCATCGCCGGCAGGTCGGTGACCAGCACCGTGGTGCCGGGGACCAGGACGTCGTACAGGCGCCGGCCGAAGTCCGGCGGCAGCCGCACCGGCAGGCTCGGCCGCTCGAGCAGGTCGACGGGAGCCGCGGACGCAGCGGCAGCGCTGCCCGCGCCCGCGCTCTGCGGACCTGCATCCGCGAGGATGGGATACGCGGTCCAGCGGTGGCCCGGGCGGGCCGGATCCAGCACGCTGGCATTGGCGCCCATGCCCTCGCCCATCACGAACAGGGTCGTGCCGTGGAAGCCCAGGTCCCCGTCCAGCAGCTCCAGCGGCGCCTCGCCGATCGGCACGCCGCCGCGCAGCACGTAGACGCGCTTGTCCGACAGGCTCACGACCACGCCGACCTGGCCGGCCGGGGCGAGCGTGTCGTCCCAGCTGTAGCCCGGGCCGCCCGCTTCGGGCACCGCCAGCGGCAGGCCCTTGGCCGAGACCGGCGCCAGTACCGCCGGATACACCAGCGTGGTCGGCGCGGCGCGCGCGTCCGATACCACCACCGTGTCGCCGTTGCGGGTGATGCCGAACAGCTTGGCTGCGAACGGATGCGGCAGGCGCACGCAGCCGTGCGAGGCCGGGTAGCCCGGCAGCGCGCCGCCATGCAGGGCGATGCCGTCCCAGGTCAGCCGCTGCATGTAGGGCATCGGCGCGTTGTTGTAGAGGTTGGACTTGTGGTCCTTGTTCTTCTGCAGGATGGTGAACACGCCGGTCGGCGTGTCCTTGCCCTGCTTGCCCGAACTGATCGTCGACACGCCGATGGCGATGCCGTTGCGGTAGACGTAGGCGCGCTGCTCGTCGAGGCTGACCACCAGGACCACCGGCCCCTCCGGCGCGATCTCCGGATGCCAGAGGAATTCGCCGGGCTTGAGGTCCAGCGGACCGCGCGGCGCGTCCTGGGCCAGCGCCATGGTGGCGGCGAGCAGCAGCGAGGCGGCCAGGGCACGCAGCAGGCGGCGCGTGCGGGTGGGTTCGAACGTGCTGCCGGACCGTGGTGCCATGCGTCCTCCGGAGTGTGCCGCCCGGGGGCACGAGGTGCGTGCGCTGCGGGCGGCGTGGCTGACGGCGATCCTAGTGCAGGCGGCGCGGGCAGGCCATGGGTGCCTGGTCACCTCGCCCCCCTCGTCCGTGCCCGGGTTGCGGGCCATCACCCTCGCGGGCCGCAAGCGCGGCCGGCCTCAGCCCAGCAGGTGCGCCTGCAGCGCGGCGTACTCCGGCGGCACCGGCGTGGCCTGGGCTGGCCGGGCGAGCAGCTCGGCCAACGCCGGCGGCACTTCGACCGCATGGCCGACCAGCGGCTCGACCACCGATTCGAACTTGGCCGGATGCGCGGTGGCGGCCACCGCCCAGTCGCCGTCCACGCCGTCGGCGCGCAGCGTCTCCAGCACGTGCACGGCAGTGGCGGTGTGCGGGCAGAACACCTCGCCGTACTGCTGCCAGCGCGAGCGGATCGTGGCGCGGATGGTCTCGTCGTCCACGGCAATGGCGGTATATGCGGCGCGCAATGCCGCATCGTCGCCGGCGTAGAGCCAGCGCAGGCGCTCGAAGTTGCTCGGCGCGCCCACGTCCATCGCATTGGCCAGGGTCGCCACGCTGGCGCGCGGCGCGTAGTCGTCGCCGGCGAAGTAGTCCGGCAGCACCGTGTTGGCGTTGGTCGCCAGCACGATCCGGCCGATCGGCACGCCCTGCGCGCGGGCCAGGATCGCGGCCATCGCATTGCCCAGGTTGCCGGTGGGGATGACGAAGTTGAGCTCGCGGCCGGTCGCGGCGCGATGCGACAGCGCCGCGTGCGCGTAGTAGCTCATCTGCGGCAGCAGCCGGCCCAGGCTGATGCTGTTGGCCGAACTGAGCGGCACCTGTGCCTGCAGTTCCGCGTCGTTGAGCGCGCGCTTGACCAGCGCCTGGCAATCGTCGAACGAACCGGCCACCCGCAGCGCGGTGACGTTGCCGCCGAAGCAGCCCAGCTGGTGCGCCTGCCGCGGCGACACGCGCCCGTCCGGGTACAGCACCACCACGCGGAGGCCCGGCTGGCCGTGGAAGGCGGCGGCCACCGCCGCGCCGGTATCGCCGGAGGTGGCAACCAGGATGGTCAGCGGCCGAGGGGCACCGCGGCGGATGCGCGCCAGGCAGGCAGCGAGGAAGCGCGCACCCACGTCCTTGAACGCCGCGGTCCGGCCGTGGAACAGCTCCAGCACGTGGTCGCCCGGCGTGGCCAGCGGCTCGAGCGGCACCGGGAAGTCGAACGCCTCGCGGCAGATCGCCTCCAGCTCCGGCGCCAGCGCGTCGCCCTCGAAGAACGGCGCCAGCAACGTGGCAGTGGTGGCGGCCAGGTCCGCGCCGGCCTCCAGGTTGCGCGCGACCGGCAGCTTCTCCGGCACGTAGAGCCCGCCATCGGGCGCCAGCCCGGCAGCGATGGCGTCACTGAGCGAACTGGCGGGGGAATTGTTGCGGGTGGAAATGAAGTTCATGGCGTCCCATCGGTTTGAAGGTTCGACAGGCCTTTGATCGAGCGCCGTCGATGTTGCATCCACTTATGCACTTACAGTCGCACTCGCCGTTGCCGTTGCCGTTGCCGTTGATCTTCGCTCTTGACCTTCCCCGCCGGTAAAGCGAGCCGAGCATCGCAGGACGACGGGGCCGAAGAGCTGCCCTTGTCTGAGCGCAGCGAGTTTGGGCAGCGTGCCCCGTCGTCCGAGAAGCACAGGGAACCGGCCGGCGCAGCCGGGCGGACCGCGTCCCCGGCTGTGCTTTCTTTTGGTTACTTTTCTTTGCACAAACAAAGAAAAGTAACTCGCGCGGCAGCGCGAACCCCGCCTTACGCAGCCACGCGGCCACGCGGCCACGCAAAAACCCTCACAACAACACCGCCCCCGCACTATCCACCGCCGACACCCATGCCTGGCTCTCGAACCCGGCCGCCGCGAAAGCCGCCTGCACCGCCGGCGCGGCCGCTTCCGCCCGCTCCCGCGACTCGAACCACGCGAACACGCTCGGCCCGGCGCCGGAAATGCTCGCGCCCATCGCCCCGGCCTCCAGCGCCGCCGCCTTGGCCGCGTCGAACCCGGCGATCAACGGCGCACGCCGCGGCTCCACCAGCACGTCGCGCAAGCCGGCGCGCACCAAATGCGCATCGCCGGCATGGCAGCCGGCCAGCACCAGGGCCAGGTTCGCGCTCTGCGCCACGAACTCCTTCAGCTCGTAGCTGCCGGCCAGCGCCTCGCGCGCGCGGCGTGTTTCCAGCACCGCCTCCGGATGCACCAGCAGGCTGTGCCAGCTTTCAGGCACGGGAATCCGCACCAGGCGGTCGGCCGTGGCCAGCACCAGCCCACCGAGCAGCATCGGCCCGAGGTTGTCGCCGTGGCGGCCGCCGCTGGCCACCGCCTCGCCGGCCAGCGCGAACGGATACAGCGCCTGCCGCGGCAGCGGCGCATCGAGCAGCGCGTTGGCCGCCACCAGCGCGGCCACGCACGAGGCGGCCGAGCCGCCCATGCCCGAGCCCAGCGCGATGCCCTTGTCGATCTCGATCTCGAACCCGAACGGCAGCGCCAGCGCCTCGCGCATCGCCAGCAATGCGGCACCGGCGGTGTTGCGTTCGGCCTCCAGCGGCAACGGGAACGGCGCGCCGCGGATCGCCGCGATCCGCACCTGCGGCTCGTCGATGCGCCGCGCGGTGACGGTGTCGCCGACCCCGGCCAAGGGATGGCCGAGGATGTCGAACCCCACCGCGACATTGCCGACCGAGGCCGGCGAAAACGCCCTCGCCTGCCGCTGCGCGCCCGTCGCTGCGCTCACAGGCGCGCCCCGCGCCCGGCCGCCACCCGCAGCAGGTCGGCGAACACGCCGGCAGCGGTGACCTCCGGCCCGGCGCCGGGGCCCTGCACGATCAGCGGGTTCTCGCAGTAGCGGCGGGTGGTGAACTGGACGATGTTGTCGGTCAGGCGCAGGTTGGCGAACGCATGCTCGCGCGGCAGTTCGACCAGGCCGACGCTGGCGCGGCCGTCGGCATCGAGCCGGGCCACGTAGCGCAGTACCTGGCCGGCGGCATGGGCCGAGGCCAGCCGCGCGGCGAACGCCGCGTCCACTTCCTGCAGCCGCGCCATGAAGTCCTCCACGCTGGACTGGCGCAGCGATTCGGGCACCAGGCTCTCGACCTCCACGTCCTCCAGGCTCAGCGCGCGCCCGGCCTCGCGCACCAGGATCACCAGCTTGCGCGCCACGTCGGTGCCGGACAGGTCGTCGCGCGGGTCCGGCTCGGTGTAGCCCAGCGCGCGCGCTTCGGTCACCAGGTGCGAGAACGGCACGCTGCCGTCGTACTTGTTGAACAGCCAGGCCAGGGTGCCGGAGAAGATGCCCTCGATCGAGGTCACCGCGTCACCGGTGTCGAGCAGGTCGCGCAGCGTGGAGATCACCGGCAGGCCGGCGCCGACGGTGGCCTCGTAGCGGAAGCGCGCGCCGCTGGCCGCGGCCGCTTCGCGGATCGCCGCGTAGCGGTCCATCGGCCCGGCGCCGGCCTGCTTGTTCGGGGTGACCACGTGGATGCCGGCGGCCAGCCATTGCGGGTAGCGGTCGGCGACCTCCGGGCTGGCGCTGCAGTCGACGATCACCACGTGCGGCAGGTGCGAGTCGAGCAGGTGCGCGGTGAAGCGGTCCAGGTCGGCCGGCTCGCTGGTGGCCTGGAAGCGGCCGCGCCAGTCGCCCTCGATGCCGCGCGGGTCCAGCAGCTGGCGCCCGCGCGAGGCGATCGCGCGCAGGCGCAGGTCGAGGTTGGCGCGCTCGAGCAGGCCACCGCGCGCGGCCAGGAGCTGGTCCAGCAGGGTCGCGCCGACGTTGCCCGGGCCGATCACGCCGACCGCGAAGGTCTGCGGCGACAGGTAGAAGCCGGCATGCGCCGCGCGCAGCGCACGGGTGGCATGGTCGCTGTCGATCGCCACCGAGATGTTGCGCTCCGAGGAGCCCTGGGCTATCGCGCGGATGTTGACCTGGGCCCGGCCCAGCGACTCGAACAGGCGCGCGGCCACGCCGGGCTGGCCGGCCATGCCGTCGCCGACCGCGGCCAGCACGCTGATCCCCGGCACCTGCTGCACGCGCTGCACCTGGCCCACGGTGAGTTCGTGGGCGAAGGCGTTGACCAGCGCGGCCTGCGCGCGGTCGGCATCCTCCTGCTTGACCACGCAGCAGATCGAATGCTCCGAGGAGCCCTGCGAGATCATCACCACCGACACCTTGGCGTTGCGCAGCGCGGCGAACACGCGCTCGGCCGTGCCCGGCACGCCGATCAGGCCGGTGCCTTCCAGGTTCACCAGGGCCAGGTTCGGGCTCAGGGTCAGGCCCTTCACCGGGCCGCTGAAATCGCGCTCGGAGGTGATGCGCGTGCCGGGGTGCTCCGGCTGGAAGGTGTTGCGGATGATGATCGGCAGGCCGCGCTCGATCGCCGGCGACATGGTCTGCGGGTGCACGACCTTGGCGCCGAAGTAGGCCAGTTCGCAGGCCTCGTCGTAGCTGAGCGATTCCAGCTGCACCGCTTCGGGCACCACCCGCGGGTCGGCCGAGAGCACGCCGTCGACGTCGGTCCAGATGTGCAGTTCGTCGGCCTCGAACAGCGCGGCGAAGATCGCGCCGGAGTAGTCGCTGCCGTTGCGGCCCAGGGTGGTGATCCGGTCCTGCGCATCACGGGCGACGAAGCCGGTGGCCACCACCCGCGCCTGCGGGTTGAGCTGGCGCCAGCGCGCCAGCCGCTGCGCGCTCAGCTCCCAGTCCACGTCCACGCCCAGCTCGCCATGGCTGACCACCAGCACCTCGCGCGCGTCGAGCACCGCGCAGTCCTCGCCCAGCGAGCGCAGGTGCTCGCCCAGCAGCCTGGCCGAGAACACCTCGCCCTGCCCCTGCACCCGCTGCAGGACCTCGCCCGGCAGCCCGCCGATCACGCTCAGCGCGCCCAGCACCTGGGCCAGTTCGTCGAAGCGCTGGTCCAGCCACTCCACCGCCGGCCCGGCGTGCTCGGCCAGCAGCGCCACGGCCGCGCCGCGATGGCGCGCGCGCAGCTCGTGCCAGCGCTCGCGCCATTCCGGGGTCGTCGCGCCGACCGGGGTGGCCGCGGCCAGCTCGGCCAGTTCGATCAGCGCATCGGTCACGCCCTTCATCGCCGACACCACGGCGACCTGCACCGACTCGCCGCGCGCCAGCAGCAGCTGGGCGACATGGCGGTAGCGTTCGGCGTCGGCCACCGAGGTACCGCCGAACTTGTGCACGACGGTACGCGCCGGTGCGACGGCGCCTGCGGCGGGACGGGCTTGTGCTTCTACGGCATGCGACGGCATGGAGGACCTCGGTCAGGGAGGCCCCGCGCGCATCCGGTGGCGGGTCGCCCCGCTACCTGATCCAGGTGCGGGGCCGTGGTTTCGCGGGTTACACGAAGACGACGGACCGCACCGGGCGGGTAATACCGGTGGCGGTGATGGTGGTAATGCCGATGATCGATGCGCACGCCTGCCGCGGCCCCTTGGGCGGACGCTGGCTGGCGTTGGCATTCATCTTCGACATGCTGCCAAGAGGACACGACCGCACGGGGGACTGTCAAGTGTTGCGGCGCCACATGCGCGGATTTTTTACGTTGCGAAAGAAACAGTTAGCGGCGGGACGGGGAAAGCCGGCGTGCGCGGCGGCGCTCGGACGCCTTGAATGCGCCGCTATGTCGTGGAAGTGTTTCCGACCAGCCGTCGGGATCGGGACGCTCGTGAGGCTTCGTCCGAGGTGCCCACTGCTGAACCGTAAGGAACGACCGCATGGGCGTAGAGGAACTGCCAGGCGTCGACTCGGCCCATCGCGACGCACACCTTGCACCCTGGCGTCGATCGCTCTTTAACGTCAGATCGAGATGTAAGTAATGTCTGCTTTCGGCAAAAGGACACGGTGGCTCTCCGCGTGCTGGGACATCTTGTCATTCGACAGGCCGCCACAATGGCGCTAGCCTGATGTAGTGAGCCCTTCCGCGCCCTCAATCGCCTCCCTACTGCGTGCCGGTTTCCTGGCACTGCTGGTATTGGGGCTGTTGGTGCGGCCTGTGCTCAACCAGATCGGGGGTGTGCATAGCCTTGTGCACGCGGCGTCTGAAGCTGCCGACCACGGCCTTGCCCACGATCACGGCCACGATCACGGCCATTCGGGTGACTCTGACCCGCAGCCGGATACGGACCATACCAAGGGTGCCCACGGCTTGATGCACCAGGCCGATGCCGGCAGTGCGAGCGGCATCCTGGCCAGCTGGCACATGGCTGACGAGCGGTCTTCTGGCATCGCGCCGGCGGCTGTGGAAAGGCCGGCCCCACCCTCCAAGCAACCCAGCTCTCCGTTCCGACCTCCGATCGTCTGACGCCCGTGCAGGCCCCGTGCGGGCCTGTCCATTGCTGTCGTCCTGTCGATCACATGGAGGTCCTCCGTGACTTTGCGTCTGTTGTGGGTCCTGGCCTTGGCCGGGACCTGCGGCGCGGTGCCGTGCGCACGCGCCGCTGAACCCTTGCGTCTGGAGCAGGCGATTGCCCGCGCTCTGGACTCCAATCCCCTGGTGGCGGCCGAGTCGGCCCAGTTGCAGGCCGTGGAAGCACGTGCCCGCCGCGAAGGTATGGCGCCCCAGTTCACTCTTGGCGGCGAGCTTGAAAACGTCGCCGGTACCGGCACGCTCAGCGGCATGGATTCGGCCGAATCCACCCTGCGCATCGGCCGGATCATCGAGCTGGGCGGCAAGCGCGCAGCCCGGCAGGCACTCGGCGCAGCCGAAGTCGACCAGCAACAGAACGCCATCTGGAGCGCGCGCCTGGACATGACCCAGCGCACCGCGGGGCGGTTCATCGAGGTCGTGCTGGACCAGAAGCGGCTGGAGTTTGCCGAGCAGCGCGTGGCCCAGTCCGAGCGTACCCGCCGCGAGGTAGCCTCGTGGGTCCAGGCCGCGCGCAATCCGGAGTCGGACCTGGCCGCGGCCGACATCGCGCTGGCCACGGCCGAACTCGAACGCGAACACGCCGAACACGAGTTGGCCAGTGCGCGTAATGCCCTGGCGGCAACCTGGGGAGGCACTGCCGCCGACTTCGGGCAAGCCCAGGGCGAACTCGAAGCACTGCCGCCGCTGCCGGAGTTCGAAGCGCTGGCCGCCCGGCTGCCCGATACCGACGAGCAACATGCGCTGCAGCTGGAAGCACGCACCATTGCCGCCCGTCGCAAAGTCGCCGAGGCCAGTGCCCGTCCGGACGTGAATGTCTCGCTCGGCGTGCGCCGGCTCGAGGCGTTCGACGACCAGGGCCTGGTAATGTCGGTGGCGGTCCCGCTCGGTAGCCGGCCACGCGCCAACCTGGCCATCGCCGAAGCCGACGCCCAGCTCGCGGCGGTCGAAGCGCGCCAGCAGGCCGGCCAGTCCGAGCGCCGGCAGGAGCTGTTCGAGCGTTACCAGGAGCTGCGGCACGCGCGGACCGAGGTCGAAGCCCTTACCAGCCGGATGCTGCCCAAGGCCGAGCAGGCCCTGGCACTGACCCGGCGTGGCTTCGAAGCCGGCCGATTCTCCTTCCTGTCGCTCTCGCAGGCGCAGCAGACCCTCTTCGAACTGCGTGGGCGACTCGTCGAAGCCTACGCCCGCTACCACACCCTGATGGTCGAGGTGGACCGCCTCACCGCCATCCCGCAGGACACCACTCCATGAACCGTCTGATCACAGCCCTGCTGCTCACCCTTTCACTGGCGGCCTGCCAGCGCGATACGCCCGCCGCCGAGGGTGGTGAGGGAACCGCCGCCGCCGCGCCCGCCGGCGATTACGAACGCGGCCCGCACCGTGGCCGGATGCTGCGCGATGGCGATTTCGCCCTCGAGGTCACCATCTTCGAAACCAACGTGCCGCCGCAGTTCCGCCTCTACGCCTATCAGGACGGCAAGCCCCTGCCGGCCGACAGTGTCGTGCCGACCATCACCCTCAAGCGTCTCGATGGTGAGAACAACGTGTTCACCTTCAAGCCCGAAGGCGAGTTCCTGACCGGCAGCGGCACGGTCACCGAGCCGCATTCGTTCGACGTGGAAGTCACCGCCGAACATGCCGGCAAGAAGCATCGCTGGGATTACGCTTCCTACGAAGGCCGGACGTCTATCGCCGCCGACGCCGCCCGCCAGGCCGGCGTGGTGGTCGAGCCGGCCGGCGCGGCGACCATCCGCGAGACCGTCCAGTTGATGGGCAATGTCGCCGTCGATGCCAACCGCCTGGCCGAGGTGAAGGCACGCTTTCCCGGTGTCGTCAGGTCGGTCCACGTCCAGCAGGGCGACGCGGTCAAGCGCGGCCAGACGCTGGTGACGGTCGAGGGCAACGACAGCATGCGGACCTATCCGGTCACCGCCCCGTTCGATGGCGTGGTCCTCAACCGCTTCACCAATGTCGGCGACGTGGCCGACGGCAACACGCTGGTCGAAGTCGCCAACCTTGCGGACGTGTGGGTGGAACTGCGCGCGATCGGCGCCGATGCGGAGAAGATCGCGGCCGGTCAACCCGTCCGGATCACCTCGGCCACCGGCGAGAAGAGCGTGGACGGCACCCTGGCCAGCCTGCTTCCGCTCGCGTCGGGCCAGAGCGTGGTCGCCCGCGCCAGCATTCCCAATCCGGACGGACGCTGGAGGCCAGGCATGGCGGTCTCGGCCGAGGTCACGGTGGACTCGAAAGAAGTGCCGCTGGCGGTGAAGGAATCCGGATTGCAGCGGTTCCGCGATTTCACCGTGGTGTTCGCCCAGGTCGATGACACCTACGAGGTGCGAATGCTGGAGCTGGGCGCGCGCGACGGAGAGTACGCCGAAGTGCTGGGTGGCCTGAAGCCGGGCACTGCCTATGTCTCCGAGCAGAGCTTCCTGATCAAGGCCGACGTCGACAAGTCCGGCGCCAGCCACGACCACTGAGGATCCGACATGCTGGAACGAATCATACGAGCCGCGATCGCGCATCGCTGGCTGGTTCTGCTGCTGGTGCTGGCGGTATCGGCACTGGGCGTGTGGAGCTACGGCCGGCTGCCGATCGACGCGGTACCGGACATCACCAATGTCCAGGTGCAGGTCAACAGCGAAGCACCCGGCTATTCGCCCCTGGAGGCCGAACAGCGGGTGACTTTCCCCATCGAAACCGCCCTGGCCGGCATGGCCGGCATGCAGTACACACGCTCCATCTCGCGCTATGGCCTGTCCCAGGTCACGGTGGTGTTCGAGGATGGAACCGACATCTATTTCGCCCGACAGCAGGTTAGCGAGCGGCTGCAACAAGCCGCATCGCAGCTGCCGGCTGGCGTGAAGCCCTCGCTGGGACCGGTCGCCACCGGCCTGGGCGAGATCTTCATGTACACGGTGGAAGCGGATGCCGGTGCACTCAAGGCCGATGGCACGCCATGGACGCCGACCGACCTGCGCACGTTGCAGGACTGGGTGATCCGGCCACAGTTGCGCAACCTCAAGGGCGTCACCGAGGTCAACACCATCGGCGGCAACGTCCGCCAGTTCCACATCACGCCCGATCCGGCCAAGCTCATTGCGTTCGACCTGACCGTGGATGACCTGCTGTCGGCGGTGGAGCGGAACAACGCAAGCACCGGCGCTGGCTACATCGAACGGGGTGGTGAGCAGAACCTGATCCGCATCCCGGGCCAGATCGGCGATGAGGCTGGGCTACGCGAGGTGGTCGTGGCGATGCGCGACGGCTTGCCGCTTCGCGTCAGCGACGTGGCCGATGTCCATGAAGGCTCGGAGCTGCGGACTGGTGCTGCGACCAAGGATGGGCACGAGGTGGTCCTGGGCACGGTGTTCATGCTGGTCGGCGAGAACAGCCGCGAAGTGGCCCAGCGCGCCGGCGAGAAGCTCAAGCTGATCGATGCCGGGTTGCCGGACGGCGTGTCCGCCAAGGCCATCTACGACCGCACCAACCTGGTCGACCGCAGCATCGCCACGGTCCGCAAGAACCTGCTCGAAGGCGCCTTGCTGGTGGTGGTGGTGTTGTTCCTGCTGCTCGGTAATATCCGCGCCGCGCTCATCACTGCTGCGGTGATCCCGGTGGCGATGCTGCTGACGATCACCGGCATGGTCCAAAACCGCGTCTCGGCCAACCTGATGAGCCTGGGTGCGCTGGACTTCGGCCTGATCGTCGACGGTGCAGTCATCATCGTGGAGAACTGCCTTCGCCGCTTCGGTGAACGCCAGCACCAGCTCGGTCGCCTGCTGACCCGCGAGGAACGGTTCGACCTAACTGCCGTGGCCAGCGCCGAGGTGATCAAGCCGAGCCTGTTCGGCCTGTTCATCATCGCGGCGGTATACCTGCCGATCTTCGCCCTCACCGGCGTGGAGGGCAAAACCTTCCACCCGATGGCGATCACGGTGGTAATGGCCCTCACCGCGGCTATGGTGCTTTCCCTGACCTTCGTCCCGGCGGCGGTGGCGCTGTTCGTCACCGGCAAGGTGGAGGAAAAGGAGACCCGGGTCATGCGGGCGCTCTCCAGCGTGTACGCACCACTGCTGGAGAAGGTGCTCGCGATGCGCGTGGCCGTCGTGGCCAGTGCCGCCGTCCTGGTGGTGCTGTGCGGCTTGCTCGCCACCCGTCTTGGCACCGAGTTCATCCCCAACCTGGATGAAGGCGACATTGCCTTGCACGCGCTGCGCATCCCGGGCACGAGCCTGACCCAGGCCATCAAGATGCAGGAGCAGCTGGAATCTAGGATCAAGCAGTTCCCGGAGGTCGACAAGGTGGTGGCCAAGATCGGTACCGCCGAAGTCGCCACCGACCCGATGCCGCCGTCAGTGGCCGATACGTTCGTCCTGCTGAAGGACCGCAGCGAATGGCCGGATCCGCGCAAGTCAAAGGCCACCCTGGTCGCCGAACTCGAAGAGGCCGTCCGCAAGGTTCCCGGCAACAACTACGAGTTCACCCAGCCGGTCCAGATGCGCATGAACGAACTCATCGCCGGTGTCCGTGCCGAAGTGGCGGTGAAGGTGTTCGGCGACGACATGGAGCAGCTGGAGGCGATCGGCTCGCAGGTGGAAGACCTGGCCGCCCGCATCGAAGGCAACGCCGACGTCAAGCTCGAGCAGGTGACCGGACTTCCGCTGCTGGTGATCGACCCGGATCGCGCTGCGTTGGCGCGTTACGGCTTGTCGGTCGCCGATGTCCAGGGCACGGTCGCCGCGGCGCTGGGCGGCGCCAATGCCGGGCAGCTGTTCGAAGGCGATCGCCGCTTCGACATCATCGTTCGCTTGCCCGAAGGCAAACGCCAAGACTTGAAGGTGCTGGCTGCACTTCCGATCGCAGTGCCGTCGCAGGACGGGCAGAGCGCAGGCGCCGACTCCATGCCACGCACGGTGCCGCTCAACGCGGTCGCGAGCATCGCTATCGAACTGGGTCCCAACCAGGTCAGCCGGGAGAACGGAAAGCGCCGCGTCGTCGTCACCTCCAACGTGCGTGGCCGCGACCTGGGTTCGTTCGTGGAGGAACTGCAGGAGCGCGTCGCTGCCGAAGTGGAGATGCCGGAAGGCTACTGGATCGAATATGGCGGTACGTTCCAGCAGCTGATCTCGGCCAGCCAACGGTTGACGGTGGTCGTGCCGGTGGTCCTGCTGATGATCTTCGGGCTGCTGTTCATGGCCTTCGGCTCGGGGCGCGATGCGACCATTGTCTTCACCGGCGTGCCGCTGGCGCTCACCGGCGGCGTCCTCGCCCTGTGGCTGCGGGGCATTCCGTTCTCTATCTCCGCCGGCGTGGGCTTCATCGCGCTGTCGGGCGTGGCGGTCCTCAACGGCCTGGTGATGGTGAGCTTCATCCGCAAGCTCTGGCAGGACGGACGGGGCCTGCATGACGCGATCGTCGAGGGCGCGCTCACGCGACTGCGTCCGGTGCTGATGACCGCTCTGGTGGCCAGCCTGGGCTTCGTGCCCATGGCGATCAACGTCGGCACCGGCGCGGAAGTCCAGCGGCCGCTGGCCACCGTGGTCATCGGAGGAATCATCTCCTCGACGCTTCTCACCCTGCTGGTCCTGCCGGCGCTGTACCGCCTCATCCATCGCGAGCGCAGTGCCGCTGCCGTATCCGCTGCGGAGATGGCATGAATCCGCACCCTGTCTATCAATCCAAGGAGTTCGACTTGCTTTCCAAGCACAGACCCGGGCGATGGTCGCCCTTGATCCTCCTCATGTTGACGCTGATGCCTTTGCTGGCTTGGGCGCATGGCGTCAGCGGTGGTGACCAGGCTTTCCTTGAACAGAACTCCGGGCCCCAGCCCTTGCTGTTCCTGTACCTGGGCGCCAAGCACATGGTGACCGGCTACGACCACATCCTGTTCCTGTTCGGCGTGGTGTTCTTCCTGTATCGGATGTGGGACGTGGCGATCTACGTCACGCTGTTCTCGATCGGCCACAGCATCACGCTGTTGATCGGCGTGCTGGGCGGCTTCCACGTCAATCCGTACATCATCGACGCAATCATCGGCCTGTCGGTCGTCTACAAGGCATTGGACAACCTCGGCGCGTTCCGCAAGTGGTTCGGGTTCCAACCCAACACCAAGGTCGCCGTGCTGGTGTTCGGCCTGTTCCATGGGCTCGGGCTGGCTACCAAACTGCAGGACCTGCAGCTGTCGGAGGATGGGTTGGTGACCAACATCCTGGCCTTCAACGTCGGTGTCGAGGTCGGCCAGCTGATGGCCTTGGCCGCCATCCTGATCGTCATGGCCTTCTGGCGGCGCAGTCCGCGCTTCCTCAAGCAGGCCTTCGCCGCCAACACCGTGCTGATGACCGCCGGCTTCGTGCTGATTGGCTACCAGATCACCGGCTTCTTCGCTTCCTGACCGAGAGACCCATGTCGACCATTCCTAACTACGTACATCCCACCAACCGCCAGCTGATGCGGGCCACGCTCCTGTCACTGATCGTGGCTGGCCTGATCCTGGTCACGATCGTCCTTCCGGCCGAGTTCGGCATCGATCCCACCGGGATCGGCAAGCGCCTTGGGCTGACGACGCTGAGTGAGAGTGAAGCCCCGGCCGCCGTCGTTCCCGTTGCCGCACCGGCATCAGCCGACGAGGCCAAGCTCAACAGCCAGCTGGCTGCCCGGGCGCAGGCGACATTTGGTGCTTTCGACGGCCAGACGCTGGATGCCTCCGCGTTCTCCGCCAGCAGCGGTACGCCCCATCAGCAATCCTTCACCGTGACCCTCGAGCCGGGGAAGGGAGCGGAGGTGAAGGCCAAGCTCAAGGCCGGTGACGGCATGGTGTTCCACTGGGTTGCAAACGGCGACGTTGCGGTCGATATGCATGGCGAACGCCCAGAGGTGAAGAATGCCTGGACCACCTACGCCGTGGAAGCCGCGCAACGCGAATCGGCAGGCACCTTCATCGCGCCTTTCGAGGGAACCCATGGTTGGTTCTGGCAAAACCGTGGCACGCAACCGGTGACCGTCACCGTGGATGTGAGCGGATTTCAATCCGACCTGTACAAGCCTTGATGCGCATCTAGTGCATCGTTCTGCCGCACAAGCGGCCCCGTCCGGCGGTTGTTCCGCCACTATTGGAGAAGTTCCATGAAGCTCAACATGCTCGTTTGTGCCATGGCCCTCGGCCTGTCCGCTGCCGCCGCTCAAGCTCATGACCCGGCGTTGCACGATCCGGCCGAGACAACGGCCCCCTCCAAGCCCAAGGCCACCACCTGCGCCCAGCTCGCCGACTCGCGCTACTCGGCGGACGCCAGCGATCCGAAGGTGAAAGAGCTCAAGGCCCGCTGCGAGGCGGAGAAGAAGGCGGGCGAAAAAGCCGCTAACGCCAAGAAGCCGGTCTGATCGAACTGCCGGGCGGCGAATGCCGCCCGGCATCGGGCCGGACCATTCCAGCAAGCTCGCACCATGCCACTTCGGAAGCGCCACCATGCTTGAAGTGCTGCGTCACCCGCAATTCCGACGGCTGTTCACCGCCCAGCTCGTCGCACTGGTCGGCACCGGCTTGGCCACCGTCGCCCTTGCCTTGCTTGCCTACGATCTGGCCGGGCCGTCGGCCGGTGCAGTTCTGGGCACCGCGCTGGCAATCAAGATGGTGGTCTACGTCCTGCTGTCTCCCCTGTCCGGGGCGATGGTGCCGCTCAACCTGCGCAAGCCCGTACTCGTTGCTCTGGATCTGGTGCGCGCGGCTGTAGCGCTGACCCTGCCATTCGTGACCGAGATCTGGCAGGTCTATGTGCTCATCGCGCTACTGCAATCGGCATCAGCCTGCTTCACCCCGCTATTCCAAGCACTGATTCCCGAAATCCTCAAGGAGGAACGCGACTACACCCGCGCCCTGAGCCTGTCGCGGCTGGCCTACGACCTGGAGAGCCTGCTGAGCCCGGCACTGGCTGCAGCCCTACTTACCCTGGTCAGTTTCCATGGCCTGTTCGCCGGCACGTCGATCGGATTCGTCCTGTCGGCCGTGCTCGTCGTGACCACGGCCTTCCCGGTCGCGCAGGCGGCCTCGCGCACAGGCAGCCCTTACCACCGCGCCTTGCGCGGCATGCGCATCTACCTGCACACGCCCCGACTGCGCGGGCTGCTGGCGCTCAACCTCTGCGCTGCAGCCGGCGGCGCCATGGTGTTCGTCAATACGGTGGTGATCGTGCGCAGTGAGCTTGGCGGGGGGGAGCGCGAAGTCGCGTGGCTGCTTGCCGCCTTCGGCATCGGATCGATGCTGATGGCGCTGTCGTTGCCATGGGTGCTCGATCGCCGCTCCGATCGCCAGGTGATGCTCGTCGGCGGCGCCGCCATGGCGGCACTCCTGCTGGCGGCAGCGTCGTACTGGTTCGTATCCGGCGGCCATGTCCGCTGGTCACTCGTAGTCCCTACATGGACAGCGCTGGGACTTGCATATGCGGCGCTGGTCACGCCCGGTGGCCGGCTGCTTCGCCGGTCGGCAAGCGAAGAGGATCTGCCGTTCCTGTTCGCCGCGCAGTTCTCCCTGTCGCATGCGTGCTGGCTGATCGCGTACCCGCTGGCCGGGTGGATCGGCGCCAGATTCGGCTTGGCTGTGGCCCTGCTGGGCTTAGCCTCAATGGCAGTGCTGGGAACGCTGTTCGCCTCGATTACCTGGCGTCGCGGGGATGAACGGGTTTCCTCGGCCTGACCCAAGCCGATGGGCCCGAAGAAAGGAGCGCTCAACAACCCGCGTTCGATCAGGTCCCTGATGTCTGCTTTGGGTCGGAAGCGGACATCGAGCATCATTCCTTACAACGACCCAGCGGGGCGGACAGTGTTTCGGACGTCAGCGAGAGTCTGGCCATTCAGCACAGACCATGGCTGATTCCACAGCGGCCACCCATGGCGCTCGTCCGGGCCGTCGCCCAGCAGGACGCCGATCGCAATCGGTTGGGCGCCGGGTCCGGGGTCGCCGCACCGGAGCGCGGGCCTTTCCGGTCCGGACGGCGGGCTCGCAGGCCCGCGCGCAACGCTCCCGGCGTTGCGCGCAAGGCTTGGAGCTCCGGCGGCGGGGCTCTTTGGCTTGCGCGCAAGGCAGGCGAGCTCCGATCGCAAGGCTTTTCGCCTTGCGCGCAAGGCTCGCCAGTTTCTGCGCAAGGTAATTTGGCTTGCGCGCGAGGCTTTCTGCCTTGCGAACGCAAGGTTCCGGGGCTTGCGCGCAGGGCCCGGAGCGTCGCGCGCAAGCCTTTTTGCCTCGCGCGCAAGCCGGAAAGCCCCACGGCCGGAGCTCGCCGGCTCGCGTGCACGGCTCTGAAGGTCGTGTGCAAAGGCTTCGAGGCTTGTGCTCAAGGCTTAAGGACTTGATCGCGAGGCTGGGAGGCTTGCGCGCGGGGGCGCGGCAGCTCGACGACGGAACCGGGGGGCGGGGGCTGGGGGGGTGTCCGATTTTTTGTGTGCAGGGCAGTGATCAAGGTACTGCCCGCTCGATGCGGTCACCGAACAGTATCGCGAACTGGTTCATGGCGGCGGTCCAGTGGATCGGGGGCTTGTTCCAGATCG
>NZ_PDWO01000020.1 GCF_010211765.1 Pseudoxanthomonas kaohsiungensis
CCGATAACAATTCAGGCCCACAGGCCGCTTGAACGATAGGCACCCGCGCCGCGGATTCCATGATGGCCCGAGCACATCGACCGCTCACCTCAAGGCCGAATACACGACTGCAACCGTTCCGCTTCCCGACGATCAAACATCAGCTGCGGCAAACCTGCTTGACGGAGGAGTCCATACACGAATTGTTAGGGCTCAGGATAGCGAAACACGGATGCCCCACCGCTTTCGCTAAGCATATCGCCAAGCAGGTGCCACTCCCGGCCCTGCCCGGTGTAACCCACGAACCAGAGCTGGGCCACCTTGACCTTGTCAAAGGCAAGCTGCTCCGGCACGACCGTGACGCCGCGATTTAGATGAAACACCACGACGAGATCCGAGGAGTCGCCGTACTTGGCCAGCTTGTTGAGCTCGTTCTGCAGCGACGTCGAGTCCCGCACGCGCTCGGGTACGAGCTCCTTCATTTGTATCGGTACGAAGTGAACGCATTGATCGCGCTCGAATCTGGCGACGAAGTCAATGTCTTGCTCTTCGACAAATGCAAACCGGACGTCCAAGCCGAAGCGTTGGCCAATGCCGTAACAGAAGAGAGCGCACTGCCGGCCTTCCCGGTAGGGCTTTAGCTCATTCGTACGAAGCGAAGTCAGGTTGTAGGGAAGGTTTGCCGCAGCCACTTCGTCGGACAGTTTGTCCAGCGCGATGAGAAGTCCCTTGGGGTCGTAGAAGGGCAGCTTCGACCAGCGACGCTCTCTCATCTGAGCCCTAACGCCTTATGTCTTTGGTTTCCCCTAGCCTAGGTGTCGAGAGCCCGGCATGCGCGCCCGCTAACGCCTCGGTGTAGCAGCACCGTAACTCAGCAGGGGCCGCATGCCGGCGCTCGCGCCCTGCGCCCGGACAGTTGGCCGAGGTCTCCCTCGAACTGATAAGCGTGGGCTTGGGCGCGATGCTCTCGACCCGCCAACTCTATCGGAGGATTGGGCATGACGGCAGTGGGCATCGACGTGGGCAAGGCCTCCCTGGACGTGGCCATCGAAGGACGGCCGGCAGTCATGCGAGTGGCCAACAGCACCGCGGCGATCCGCAAGCTGGTCCGGAAGCTGGCCGACCTGGACCAGGCCCGGATCGTGGTCGAGGCCACCGGTGGGTATGAGGAGCCGCTGCTGGAGGCCTGTTGCGATGCCGGGCTGTGGGTGGCCCGGGTCAATCCCCGCCAGGCCCGCAACTTCGCCCGCGCCGCCGGCGACATGGCCAAGACCGACGCTATCGACGCCCGGTTGCTGTGCCTGATGGCCGGGATGTTTGCCGACCGGCTGCAACGCTACCAGGCCCCTCTGCCTTGGCAACGCGAGCTGCGGGACTGGCTGCGTCGCCGCGGCCAGGTGGTCACCGCGCTACAAGCGCACCGGCAACAGATGGCGATGTGCCCGCCCTCGATCCGGACGCTGGCCGCCAAGACCGTCGCTGCCCTGCGTCGAGAACTGGCAGCCATCGACCGGCAGATGCAGGCCCTGCTGGATGCGCATGCCACACCGGCGCTGGGATCGTGCAAGGGACTGGGACCGATCTTCCAAGCCACCAGCCTGGCGCTGCTGCCGGAGCTGGGGGCGTTGAGCCGACGCCAGATCGCGCGCCTGGTCGGCGTGGCACCCATGAACCGGGACAGCGGCCAGAGCAGTGGTGTCCGTCGCATCCGCGGTGGTCGGGCGCCGGTACGCGTGGCCTTGTACATGGCCACGCTCTCGGCGGTGCGCTGGGACGAGACGATGAAAGCCCACTACAAGCAGCTTCGGGCACGCGGCAAGCTGGCCAAGGTCGCGCTGGTCGCTTGCATGCGAAAGCTGCTGACGATCGTCAATGCGCGTCGTCGCGATGAGCTACGGATGGAGGCCGCAGTGCCGATCTGACCGCTGGTCGGAAGACAGTTGCCGATCTGACCGCTGGTCGGAAGACAGTTGCTGAGTTAAGCCGAGCCGCGAAGCGGCTTCGGCTTGAACGATTGGTTAGGCATGTCTAGCAATCCCCGAAGCGATGCGCACTAGCCGTGCAGCTATGCGGGTCACTACAAGATTTGACCATGCCCCCAAAGATGATAAATCCCGCCAAGGCTAGAGCGCCTACGGCCCCAAGCCCACCCACGACCTCACCTACGCGCTTAACGAATTGCTCAAGTCTAGGGTGCTTATGGACTCTCGCTCTAGCCAGATCAAAGCCCCAAAGCGAAGCAACCCCAATGACCGCCAGGCCAAGTACTACCCCAAAGAAAACAGCAATTGGCAAGCCAACCTTTGTCAAAGGGTCTCGTGCAGCCTCGCCAAGCCATGAGACCAATTCTGGATAGATTGCCGACCCAACCAGGAAAAGTATCGCGACGGCCCCCACAAGAATTGCGCCGAGAAACACAAAGATTACGATGTCGGTGACCCTGTCCAGCAGGAACTCCTCCGATGCCTAACGATTGAGTTAAGCCGCGCCGAAGGCGTCGGCTTGAATGACTAGTTAGCCTTCAACACCGTGCGCCCGGTTGTATGCCGCTATCAGCTGCGGCAAGACTGATCGGAGGTTGCGTTGCAGCGCTTCAGTTGAGCTGTTGGGCTCCGGAAACCAGATAGCGTAAACACCCCAGCGAGTCGGCTCGGGGGGCAGTATCTCTTGAATCTCGCCATCGCCGATCTCCCAGACGATACCTGCACGTGTGCCGTCGGGCGCAACGACATATGCATCGCCTGCATCGTCGCCGAGAAACGCGGTGATCTCGCCGAACTGCCACCCTTCGATCGCTGGCAATTCCGGCTTTGCGAAGCCGTGATACATAGGCGCACCTTCTGGGCGCGCAATAAACGCGGGCTCCACCGCGTCTGCGCTGGAGGCTGTCGAATCTAACAGGAGCTTGCGACCAGTCGACATTGAAGGCTAACGCCGGAGTTAAGCCGCGCCGCGGAGCGGCGTCGGCTTGAACGAGTGGTTAGGCCGGCGAGCCATCAGGCAAGAAGCCTGGACAACCGACACGCCAGCCAAGTGATTGTGCGAGACGCGCTCCGACCGAACGCCTGCCCCGCGCCCGACCCGCTGCGATGCCGCACGCCAACTTCCCATTGCGATTCCCCTACCGAAGGCCGGCGACCCACCCCAACCACGAACGCCACAACCCGCCTAACTACCAGTAGACCCCCAACGGGGGTGTAGCACCGAGTCTGGCGGACCGTCGCGCGGGGCGTCAATCGGGAAACCCGATCGAAATCAGGGGTCTGGTCGTGGCCTTAGCTGCAGGACGGGGAGTCTCGCCTGCGAATAGGCGGCCTGGAGACCCCGATATCTCTTATGGCGGCGGGTGGACCCCGATATTTTCCGTCGTGTTTTCCGAACCAGATGCCGGGCGGATGCGGCTCAAGCTCTTGCGGCCTGTGCCTCTGGCGGCATGCGGGGCCGGATTCGCCGGCATATCCGGTACACCCGCCGCGGATTGCGCGAGGGGTTAACGGGGCGAGAACCCGGCGGACGCCTGCCTGGTCCCGGGCGCGGGCCCTGCATGGGAAAGAGCGGACACTCCGTCCAGCGCCGAACCTTCGAGTTCCGGTTACCGGCGCGCCGGCACCGCGCACCGGCGCGCGCGCGATTTCCATGCGCTCGCGGATCGGAATCACGGATGCACCGGTTCCAGTCACGCGCGCACGGGTGGTTTCCATGCGTTGGTGCATGGAAATCACTGGAACGCCAGTTCCGGCCACTGGCCGACGCGTGTCTTCCATACGCCCACGGATCGAAATCACTGGCACGCCACCGATTTCCATACGCCTGCGGATCGAAATCACTGGCGCGCGGGCGGTTTCCATTCGCTGATGCATGGAAATCGGTGGCGCGTCGCTGCCAGCCACGCACGCGCCAACGGGCAGGACACCGGGGCTTCGCCCGTGGCGCCGCCCCGGCGGCGGTGGGCGGGTCGGACGGCCGTTAGGTGCGGGGAATGGACGGGATCGGCGCGGGCAACGGCCTCGCGCCTGCGGCGCCCGCGTCGCCGATGAATCGGCTCCTACAGGGTGGGGGTCGAGGCCTGGATGGCGGCGGCCACGTACACCAGCGGCGCGTTCCAGTTGATCGCGGTTTCGTTGCTGGCGTAGCTGCACGCATGGTCGATCCACGACAGCGCCGGCAGCGTCGACGGATAGGCCACGCCCTTGCAGTCGGCCAGGTCCTGCTGGCGCGGATTGGGGCCGCCGGAGAGCAGGCCCGGCACCGGTTCGGCGATGCCATCGGCCTGCGAGGGCCGGTGGTGGACGTGCATCGGCGTGCGCAGGCCGTGGCCGGTGACGAAGGACACGCCCAGCGGGTTGCGCCCCAGTACGTAGTCGAGCTGCGACTGCGCCGCGTCCAGGTAGGCCCGCTCGCCGGTGAGGCGATGGCCCTGCAGCAGCACGATGCCCTGGTTCAGCGCCACCGCGCTGCTGCCCCAGACGAAGTCGGCCGGCTGCATCGCCAGCCGCCACGGCGACCGCCGCGACTGCGCGGCCAGGCGCGCGGCCAGGCCACCGACCTGCTTTTCCGCCGAAGCGCGCGTTGCCGCCGGCAACCGCTGGCCATGCGCGGCCAGCGAGATCCAGCCCAGCGCACCGACGTTCGACCAGTTGGGCACGTCGGCATCGCGCGCGTGCCGTTGGAACGCGTCGAGATAGGCCGCCTCGCCGGTCAGCAGGTACAGCTCGGCCGCGGCCCATGCGAATTCGTCGTCCAGCTTCGCATCGCCGTAGGCGCCGGTGTGGACGTCGGCCGGCTGCCGGTACACCGCGTCCGGGTTCGCCTGCGCCCAGCGCCACGCGGCTTCGGCCGCCGCGCGCATCCGCGCCGGCTGGCCGGGGAACTGTGCCTCGTAACCGGCGTAGATGCGGCTGGCGGCAGCCATCACCGCGGCGAAATCCAGCGCCGCGGCGGTGGAGCGGCCGACCAGGTAGCGGCGCTCGCGCGCCTGCTCCGGCATGACCATGCCGTCGAAGCGCAGGTTGGTCAGCTTGTGGTACACGCCGCCGTCGCCGGGGTCCTGCATCGCCAGCATCCAGCGCAGGTTCCACCAGGCCTCGTCGAGGATGTCCGGCACGCCGTTGCCGCTCTCCGGGATGCCCAGCTCGCGGCCGCGGAAGAACGCGGGGAAATGCTCGTACGCGGCCAGCAGCGTCCAGGTGGTGATGCCGGAATTGACCACATACTTGTTGTAGTCGCCGGCGTCGTACCAGCCGGCTGGGGCGGACACCACGGTGCCGGCCGGGCGTCCCGGCGAGGCGGCCGAGGCGTGGATCTCGACCGCATCGTCCGCATGGCCGGCCGCGCGCGCGAAGCGGCCGGCATGCGCCGGCTCGAGCGGCGTGCCGGCCCGGATCAGGTAGAACGACTTGAGCGAGGCGTCGGCCAGCGCGGCATAGGCCTGCGCATCCACCGGGAACGGATCGGACAGCGGCAAGCCCTGCACGCGGACGCGGTACTGGCCGGGCGCGGCGAGCGCGCCGAGGTCGGCGATGGCCGCATCGCGCGCGGCCGGTTCCCAGCGCGCCGGCGCGGTGGTGGTTCCGCGCAGGACCACCTCGCCCCGGGCGTCGAGCACCTCGAACGCGCGCGCTTCGTCGCTCTCCACCACCGCCAGCTTCTGCGCACCCGGCAGGAACCCGAGCTGGTTCAGGCGCACCTGGCCTGCCGCCGCGGCGGCGGAAGACGCCTCATGCGTACGGCCATCGGCAACGGCGCCGAGCGCGGCCAGCAGCAGGCACCACCGCATCGACATGCCGGCGCTCACAGCGCGGCCTGCGCGAGGAAGCGCCACAGCCCCAGCAGCGCCATCGCCAGCAGCACCGCCAGGGTCAGCAGCGTGCCGCCGAAGCGTCCGGCCGAATAGCCGGCCGATCCGCCCAGTCCGATCGCATGTGCCAGCCGCGCCAGCAGCAGCACCAGGCCACAGGTCCACACCACCGCCGCGGCGGTGCCGGCCAGTTCGAGCAGGGCCAGCATCAGCAGCGCCAGCGGCACGTACTCGGCGAAGTTGCCGTGGACCCGCACCCTGCGGGTCATCACCTCGTCACCGCCGGTGCCCACGCCGATGCGCTGCGCCTTGCGGTGCAGCATCACCCGCATCGACAGCAGCAGGTAGAACAGGACATGCAGCGAAGCGACCAGCAGGGTGATGCGCGGCGTCGGGGCCATGCGGGCATTCCTTGATGAGGACTGCCCGGATTGTGCCAGCGTCAGGCCGCCAGCGGCCGCGCCTGCAGTTCGGCGACCTCATGCGCGGTGCCGAAGCGGCCGTTGGCGTCGCGAACCACCTGTGCCAGCGCGCACGCCGGGTCGTGGGTGAAGAACAGGTGCACGTTGCGCGCGAGCTTGTCCTCGAGGAAGGCGCGCTTCTCGTCGATCAGCAGCTCGGCGTTGCGGTCGTAGCCCATGGTGATCGGCAGGTGCACCCAGGAGCGTCCCGGGATCAGGTCGGCGCAGAACACCACGCCGCCGTGCGGCTGGCCGTCCACTACTTCTGGTCCGGCGATCTCGGCCAGCATCAGTCCGGGCGTGTGGCCGTCGCTGAAGCTGAAACGCACCGACTCGCCCAGCGCGCGCGAGTGCGGCCCATCGACCAGCTCGAGCCGGCCGCTGGCCTCCAGCAGGCCGGGCAGTTCCGGGATGAAGCTGGCGCGGTCGCGCGGGTGCGGATGGCGGGCGCGCTCCCAGTGCGCGGCGCCGACCAGGTAGGTGGCGTTGGGGAACAGCAGCTCCGGGCCGCGCCCTTCCGACCACGGCGCCAGCAGGCCGCCGGCGTGGTCGAAATGCAGGTGGCTGAGCACCACCACGTCGATGTCCTCGTGCTCGAAGCCGGCCGCGCGCAGCGAATCGACCAGCACGTGCCGGTCTTCCTGCACGCCGTAGCGTTCGCGCAGCTTCGGTTCGAAGAACGCGCCGATGCCGGTCTCGAACAGCACCGTGCGGCCGTTGAGCGGGCTGGCCAGCAGCGCGCGGCAGGCCAGGTCGATGCGGTTGAGCGCGTCCGGGGCCGACCATTTTTCCCACACGGCCCGCGGCGCGTTGCCGAACATCGAGCCGCCGTCGAGCTTCTGCGAATTGCCGCGGATGGACCAGAGTTTCATGCGCGAATGCTAGCGGTGGGCCGGTTAAGAATCCGCAAGCCGGCCGCGCTCAGGGCGCGACCGTCGCCGTCGCGCGCACCTCGGCGCTGCCGACGCTGTTGCGCGGATCGCTGCCGCCGGTGAGCACGTTGCCGCGCCGGTCCCACAGCACCGTCTGCATGTTGCCCCAGGTATGGCTGGAGCCGCGCCCGCTGGCGCTGTCCTCCGGCAGCCGCAGGGTGTGGCCCATCGCGCGCAGCTTGGCCGCAAGATCGGGGTCGAACGCGCCGCTCTCGGCCTGGACCACGTCCGGCATCCACTGGTGGTGGTAGCGCGGCAGCGCGGCGACCTGCTGCGCGCCCAGGCCATCGGCGAAGCCCAGCGCGCCGAGCAGGACCATGGTGATGATGCGGCTGCCGCCCGGGGTGCCGAGCACGGCGACGTGGTCGGGCGAGACCATGAAGGTCGGGGTCATCGAGCTGAGCGGGCGCTTGCCCGGCGCCGGCGCGTTGGCTTCGTAGCCCATCACCCCGAAGGCATTGGGCTGGCCCGGCTGCAGCGCGAAGTCGTCCATCTCGTTGTTGAGCAGCACGCCGGTGCCCGGCGGCACCAGGCCCGAGCCGAACAGCAGGTTCACGGTCTGGGTGACCGCGGCGCGGTTGCCGTCGGCATCGACGATCGAGAAGTGGGTGGTCTCCTCGTCCTCCAGCGGCGTGGGCAGTCCGGAGAAGGAATCGCTGGGCGTGGCCTTCTCCGGGTTGATCGTCGCGCGCAGGCCGGCGGCGTAGTAAGGGCTGGTCAGCACGTCCACCGGCACGTGCACGAAATCGGGGTCGCCGAGATAGAAGGTGCGGTCGCGGAACGCGCGGCGCATCGCTTCGATGGTCAGGTGGGTGCGCTGCGCATCGTCCAGTTTCGCCAGGTCCCAGCCGGCCAGGATCTGCATCATCTGCGCCAGCGCCACGCCGCCGGAGGACGGCGGCGGTGCGGTGACCACTTCCCAGCCGCGGTAACCGAAGCGCAGCGGCTCGCGCTCGTGCACGCGGTAGGCGGCCAGGTCGCCCGCGGTCCATTGCCCGCCCTCGGCGCGGACGCCGTCCACCAGCTTCTTCGCCACCGGGCCGCGATAGAAACCGTCGAAGCCATTGGCGGCCAGCAGTTCGAGGGTCTTCGCCAGATCGGGCTGTTTCAGCAACTGGCCTTCCTTCGGCGGCTGGCCGTTGCTCAGGAACACGGCGCGCGTGCCGGGGAAGCGTTCCATCACCTCGCGGCGGGCGGCATAGCCGCGCTCGAGCTTGGCGTAAACCGGGAAGCCGTCGCGGGCCAGGCGGATCGCCGGGGCCAGGCTGGCCGACAGCGGCAGGCGGCCGTACTTGCCGGCCACGTGCACCAGTCCCGCCGGCAGGCCGGGGATCGCCGCGGCCCAGGGGCCGTTCTCGGCCAGGTCCGAATCGAGCTTGCCGTCGGCGGTGCGGTAGCGGTCGGCGGTGGCGGCGGCCGGGGCGGCTTCGCGCGCATCGATGAACACGTCGCGTCCGCCGGCGCCGCCCTGCCCGGCCTGGTGCAGGAGGAAGAATCCGCCGCCACCCAGCCCGGAGCTGATCGGCTCGACCACCGACAACGCCGCCGACACCGCCACGGCCGCATCGAACGCGTTGCCACCCTGGTCCAGGACCTCGAAGCCGGCGTCGGTGGCCAGCCGGTGCGCGCTGGCGATCGCCGCCTGACCGGGGCGCTGGGCCAGCGCGGAGCCGCCATCGGCGGCCCGGGCCGGAAGGATCGAACCGGGGAGGAAAAGTCCTGGTACGAACAGCGACAGCGCCAACAGCAGGCGTGGCAGTACGCGGCGGGTCATCGGGCCTCCGGCAGGTAGAGTTCGGGGTGTTCGCGCTGGAGCCGCAGCAGCTTGGCCAGCAGCGCATCGTGGCTTTCGGGGTGTCCCGGGTCGGGATCGATGCACTCGACCGGGCAGACGACCACGCATTGCGGCTCGTCGAAGTGGCCGACGCATTCGGTGCAGCGCGCCGGGTCGATCACATAGATCGTCTCGCCCATCGAGATGGCCTGGTTCGGGCAGGCCGGCTCGCAGACGTCGCAGTTGACGCAGAGTTCGTTGATCCGGAGCGACACGTCGTGCGCTTGCGGCGCCGGGTCCCGGCATCGGGACCCGGCGCCACCATCCTCTTACTTGGCTTCGACGAAGACGTACTCGGCACCGGTCGGCGCCAGCGCGGCCTGGACGCGCTCGTTGTCCACCGCGTCGCCGATGAACAGGATGCGCACGCCCTTGAGGGTATCCGGCGGCACGTCGGCGAAGGCGACCAGCATCAGGTCGGCCATCTTGGCCGAGGCCGGCGAACCGAAGGCCAGCAGGTTGCCCTTCTGCACGCCGCGCGCCATCGCGGTCTTGGCCGACTCGACCTGGCGCTCGTACTTGGCGGCGAACTCCGGGTCCGATTCCGGCGGCAGGTAGTACAGGAACGGGTTGTTGGTGACCGTGCCCATGTTCTCCTGGACCACGGCCGGCAGGTAGGCCTTCCAGCCCGCGTCGTCGTCCCTGGCCGGCGCGGTCAGCACCTTCTTCTCGGCCGCTTCGTTGGCCACCGGGGCCTCCTTCTTGCAGGCCGTCAGGACCAGCGGCGAAACCAGCATGCAGGCGAGCAGAAGCGCGCGCGTCGTCGTGTTCATCAGGAACCTCCCGTCGTTCGTAGGAAAAGAGTCACTCGGAAACCGCATTGCCACGCCTGGCCTCCCGCAAGGCCGTGGCCACCGCCGGCGGCACGAAGCCCGATACATCGCCTCCCAGTCGGGCGATCTCGCGCACCAGCGAAGATGAGATGAAGCTGTACTGCTCGGCCGGGGTCAGGAACAGGGTCTCGACCTCGGGGATGAGATGGCGGTTCATGCTCGCCATCTGGAATTCGTACTCGAAATCCGACACCGCGCGCAGGCCGCGCAGCAGCACGCCGGCGCCGACGTCGCGGACGAAGTGCGCCAGCAGCGAATCGAAGCCGCGCACCTCCACGTTCGGATGCCCGGCCAGTGCCTCGCGGGCCAGCCGGACCCGCAGCTCCAGCGACAGCGTCGGGCCCTTGGCCTGGCTGGTCGCCACGCCGACGATCACCTTCTCGAACAGCGGCGCGGCCCGGGCGACCAGGTCGATATGGCCGTTGGTGATCGGGTCGAAGGTGCCGGGATAGACGGCAGTACGGCGTTGGACCACGGGGCTGGCGTCGTTTCAAGGTGCCGGATTGGCGGCGGCCAGTGTATCAGCGCACTCCGCGCCCGGTGTATCGCCGGCGGCGCCCGGCGTTGCCGCCACCCGGTACAGCGCCGCGCGCGCCTGCGCGGTGCGCAGTTCGCGGTGCAGGCGCCAGCCGGATGGCGGCGACGGCGCCTGGTCCACCGGCGACTCCAGGTAGATCCAGCCGTCGACGGCCAGGTGCGGCGGCAGCGCCTGCAGGGTCCCGGCCCAGAGATCCGCCGCAAACGGCGGATCGACGAATGCGATGCGGCAGCCGCCCCCGCCTGCCGGCGCCTGCCCGGCCAGCCAGCGCACCGCGTCGTCCTGCACCACGCGGACCTGCGCCTCGGCATGCAGCCGCTGCACGGCTTCGCGCAGGCATCGGGCCTGTGCCGGATCGCGCTCGACCAGGATCGCCTGCGCCGCGCCACGCGACACCGCTTCCAGGCCCAGCGCGCCGCTGCCGGCGAACAGGTCCAGCACCGTCGCCCCCGGGAGCACCGGCTGCAGCCAGTTGAACAACGTCTCCCGGACCCGGTCGGAGGTCGGTCGCAGGCCGGCCAGGTCGGGCACGGCCAGGCGCGTGCCGCGCCAGCGTCCACCGATGATGCGCACGCTGCCGGGCGCCCGCGCCGATGCGGCCGGGGCGTGCGACGGATGCCTGGGAGGGCGGCGGTTCATAGGGGGGCAATGGGGTGCGGTGCTAGCATGGCGCGCATTCTCCGATATCCGCAGGCAATGGTCAGTTTCTTCCGCCGCAAGAAGCCGCAGGATGCCCCTGCCCCCACCACGTCCAACCGTTTCAGCGCCGAGGAACTGGCTGCCGCGTTCCCGACGGCGCCGGCCGCGGCCGACAACGGCGCGCTGGACGTGGATGCGGCTGCCGGCGCAGCCCTGGTCGAGCCGGCGGTGGTCGAGCAGCAGCCGCTGGAGGAAACCGCCGAGGCGGTGATCGACGCCGATGCCGGCACCGTGGCCGACGCCGGCCTGGTGGTGCCGGCGGCCGCGGCCCCGGGCAAGCCCGGCTGGCGCGAGCGGCTGCGCAACAGCACCTTCGCCCGCAGCTTCGGCGGCCTGTTCTCGCGCAACCCCAAGCTCGACGACGACCTGCTCGACGAGATCGAGACCGCGCTGCTGACCGCCGACGTCGGCGTGGGCGCGACCACCGCGCTGGTCGACGGCCTGCGCAGGCGGATGAAGGCACGCGAGTTCGCCGACGCCAACGCGCTGCTGGTCGCGCTGCGCGCCGACCTGGTGGCGCTCCTGCGCCCGGTCGCCCAGCCGCTGGTGATCGACCGCGGCGCCCGCCCCTTCGTGCTGCTGACCGTCGGCGTCAACGGCGTCGGCAAGACCACCACCATCGGCAAGCTGGCGCGCCGCTTCAAGGACGAAGGCCGCAGCCTGGTGCTGGCCGCCGGCGACACCTTCCGCGCCGCCGCCGTGGCCCAGCTGCAGGCCTGGGGCGAGCGCAACGGCGTGACCGTGATCGCCCAGGGCCAGAACGCCGACGCCGCCTCGGTCGCGTTCGACGCGCTGCAGGCGGCCAAGGCGCGTGGCATCGAGGTGCTGGTCGCCGACACCGCCGGCCGCCTGCATACCCAGACCGGGCTGATGAACGAGCTGGGCAAGATCAAGCGCGTGCTGCAGAAGATCGATCCGGCCGCGCCACACGAAGTGCTGATGGTGATCGACGGCACCACCGGCCAGAACGCGCTCAACCAGCTGCGCCAGTTCCATGCGGCCGTGGGCGTCACCGGCCTGGTGGTGACCAAGCTCGACGGCACCGCCAAGGGCGGCGTCGTGTTCGCGCTGGCACGCGAATTCGGCATCCCGATCCGCTTCGCCGGCATCGGCGAGCGGCCGGAGGACCTGCGCGTGTTCGACGCCGAGGCCTTCGTCGACGCGTTGCTGCCGGAAGCGCTGGGCGGCAGCTGAGCATGCCGGCCGCAACGCGTGGCAGGCGCCGCGCCGGGCCCGCAGTGGCCGAGCCACAGCCCGCCCAACCGGTGCCGGAAGGCAGCGGACCCGGCGACGGCTTCGCGCCCCGGCTGCTGGCCTGGTTCGACCGCCATGGCCGCCATGACCTGCCCTGGCAGCATCCGCGCACGCCGTACCGCGTGTGGCTGTCGGAAGTGATGCTGCAGCAGACCCAGGTCGCCACGGTCATTCCGTATTTCGAGCGCTTCCTGCGCGCCTTCCCCGACCTGCCGACGCTGGCCGACGCACCATCCGACGCGGTCATGGCGCAGTGGGCCGGGCTGGGCTACTACAGCCGCGCGCGCAACCTGCATGCCACCGCCCGGCTGTGCGTCCAGCGCCATGGCGGCGACCTGCCGCGCGATCTCGAGGCACTGATGGCGCTGCCGGGCATCGGTCGCAGCACCGCCGGGGCGATCCTCACCCAGGCCTGGGGCGACCGTTTCCCGATCCTGGACGGCAACGTCAAGCGCGTACTCGCCCGCTACCACGGCATCGAAGGCTGGCCCGGGCTGCCGGCGGTGGAGAAATCGATGTGGACGCTGGCCCAGTCGCACCTGCCGCAGGCGCGCCTGGCCGACTACACCCAGGCGCAGATGGATTTCGGCGCCACCCTGTGCACGCGCGCCAACCCGGCCTGCGTGCTGTGCCCGCTGCAGGAGGGCTGCGCCGCACTGGCCAGCGGCCGCACCGGCTCGCTGCCCACCGCCCGCCCGGGCAAGGCCCTGCCCGAGCGCAGCGCGGTGGTGCTGTGGGCCGAGGACGCGCAGGGCCGGATCCTGCTGGCCCGGCGTCCGCCGACGGGGGTGTGGGCGACGCTGTGGTCGCTGCCGCAGGCCGACGACGAGACCCAGGCGCAGGCCTGGTCGGCACGGCACCTCGCCGGCGCCTGGGATGCCGAGACCCTGCCCGAGGTGCCGCACGCCTTCAGCCATTACCGGCTGCGGCTGCAGCCGCGGCGCCTGCGCGAAGTCGCGCCGAGGGCCACGGTCGGCGACAATCCCGACCTGCGCTGGGTCGCACGCGATGAACTGCACGCGTTCGCCCTGCCCGCCCCCATCCGCAAGCTGATCGACTCCCGGACATGAGCCGCACCGTCTTCTGCCAATACCAGCAACGCGATGCCGAGGGGCTGGATTTCGTCCCCTGGCCGGGCGACCTGGGCCAGCGCATCCACGCCCACATCGGCAAGCCCGCGTGGGCCGCCTGGCTCGCGCACCAGACCATGCTGATCAACGAGAACCGGCTTTCGCCGCGCGATCCGAAGCATCGCGCCTTCCTGGAAGGCGAAATGGAGAAGTTCCTGTTCGGCGGCGGCGCCGACAAACCGGCCGGCTACGTGCCGCCGGAAACCTGATCCCGGGCCACGCCGGGACAGCGCGGCCCGCGCCGTCAGCGGGATCGGGATGCCGGCGCGGCGCTGGGCCGCACCGGCATTCGTGTACCCCACTCCTTCAGTTCGACGGTGGCGTTTCGCCCGGCGGAGCGTCCTGGCGCGCCTCGGCGTTGGCCTGGCGGATTTCTTCGCGGCTCTGGTTGAGCGCCGGCACGTCGATCGGGCGGATGGTGTCGATCCGGCACGGGATCCGCGCCACCTGGCTCACGCCGGGACCGCGCGGGGTCACCGTGTCGAAGCGCGCGGTGACCTGGTTGGAGAAGTGCGAGATGGTGATCGAGGTGGCGAACTGCAGGTCCTGGCAGGGACCGGCGAAGTTCAGCAGGAAGGCCTCTTTCGGCCGCGTCCACACCACCATCGCGCTGTTGCCCAGCGGGGTCCAGCCATTGAGCCGGCCGAACATGCGGAAGCTGCGCACCGGCTCCCCGGCATGGGCCTCGTAGAACGCCAGCCGCTCGGCGTCCGTGGCCCTGGGCATCCCCGAGTTGCTGCAGGCCGCGGCCCCCAGCGAAAGGGCAATCGCAAGCACCCCCATCGAAAGCATCTTTTTCACCAGCTTCTCCGTGCGTGGGTGGACCGGGAGCGATCATGCGCCCAACGTTTCCCGCGGCCAACCGGAACCGCGAACGCGCCCGGCTTGTCTGCCATCCCGCGCCCCGGTATGATTCCGCCCCTCGCCGCGGTCATGCCGCGCATGGCCGGGTAGCTCAGTTGGTAGAGCAGGGGATTGAAAATCCCCGTGTCGGGGGTTCGATTCCCTCCCCGGCCACCACTTCTGGTGGATGGAACAGCGAGAAGCCGCGAAGGCCTGCAGGACTGCAGGCCTTTTCGCTTTCCGGGGCTTGTACAGCCGCACCGCGGCAGCCCGGCGCTGCGAATGGCCGGCTCGGAAATTTCCTACCCGCCAGGCCGGCTCTTGCCGATTCCCTCGCGCTGCAGCGCTTCGCACACTCGCGCGACGCCTGCTCCCGGCGGCCGGAACCCGGACCTTGCATGGACCAGAGACTCCTCGTCGTCCGTCGCGAACACGGCGGCGGCACCCTCCTCGATTGCGGCAGGCCGCTGGCCTGGTATCCGTCGGTGGCCGCAGCCCTGGCGGTGGCGGCGACCCTGGCCGACGCCAGTGCCCTGCGCGGCGGCCAACCGGCACGGGTCGAGTTGCGCGCCCGCCACAGCTCCTGGCTGCAGACCGCAGGCTGCTGAGCGCCGGGCCGGCCCCGCGGGCCCGGCCGGCGTGATTCCAGCCGAGGCGGCGGCCGCGGCCCGGATGCTAGGATCGGCGCGCCCTCTCGCGGAGGCACCATGCGCGCCCTGCCGATCCTGCTCCTGGCCTGTCTTGTGCCGGCGGTTCCCGCCCGCCACTCCCTGGCGGCGGCACCGGTGACCTCGGTCCCGGCGATGGACCTGTCCCGGTACGCCGGCAACTGGTACGAGATCGCGCACCTGCCGGTCTCGTTCCAGCGAAAGTGCGTGGCCGACATCACCGCCAGCTACGCCTTGCGCGCGGACGGCACGATCAGCGTGCGCAACGCCTGCCTGGCGCGCGATGGCAGCCAGGCGGTCGCCGAAGGGGTGGCGAGGACGGTCGAAGGCCATCCGGGCCGGCTCGAAGTGCGCTTCGTGCCCGGCTGGCTGTCCTGGGTGCCTCTGGTATGGGCCGACTACTGGGTGATCGCCCTCGATCCCGACTACCAGTGGGCGGTGGTCGGCGACCCCGACCGCAAGTACCTGTGGATCCTCTCGCGCGAGCCGACCATGGATCGGGAACTCTTCGCACGACTCAAGGCCAAGGCGGAGGGCGTGGGCTACCAGCTGGAGCCGCTGGTGGTCGCCGCCCCGCTGCGCTGAGCGGCGGCGACGGCTTACTATCGGGTCATCGCCCGCCCGGAGATCGCATGAAGCCCGTCCTGAAGCTGTTGTTGGCCACCGCCGTCCTCGTCCTGCTCGCCTCATGCGGAGGCAACGCCCGGCGCGTGTCGCCGCCTTCGGCCGCGATCCAGCAACTGGCGGTGCAGCCCAATGGCGACTGGATGGTGGACCTGCGGCTGCACAACTTCAGCAGCGTTTCCATGCGCTTCGACAAGGTCCGGCTGGAGGTAAGCGTGGACGAACACGCGGCCGGGGTCCTGCAGGCCACGCCGGGCATTTCGATCGGGCCGGGATCGGCCGACGTGGTGAAGGTGTCGATGAGGCCCGATGGCATGTCGCGCATCGCGGTGGCCGATGCCCTGGCCACCCGCAGGTCGCTGTCCTACCACCTGGTCGGCACGGTGGACGCCACGCCGGACGAGGCCAGCAAACCGCGCCAGTTCGACGTCGACGACCGCAGCGCGCTCAATCCCGCGCCGGGCCTGGACGGCGTGCTGCGCTGACCCCGCGCGACGGCATACCCAAACCGTCACCATTCGGGTATAAGCTGTTTTCCCGATGGAGACGGACACAGCAACGCTAGGTCTGGTCTGCACCGGAGCGCAGGCCCCGGTCGCCGCCCCTCCCCCGCGGGAGCACGCACCCGCGGTACGGGTGCTGTCGCTGGATGCGCATGGTCGCGCAATGGACTGGATCGGCTGGCAGGACGCGACCTGCCTCTACGCACGCGACGCGGTCGCCTGGACTCTGGGCGACCCCTGCCTGCGCGTGCATGGCGGCATCTGCCGCATGACCGGCGAGCGCAGCATGATCGAGCTGCACCCGATCGTCGCCACCCGCGGCCATGCCCATGCCCGCGCCCTGGATCCCACGCCGACCCTGTCCAATACCGCGCTGTTCGCCCGCGATGCGCACCTGTGCCTGTACTGCGGCGGCCAGTTCAACCGCCCGCACCTGACCCGCGACCACGTCATGCCCCTGTCCAAGGGCGGCCGCGACGTCTGGGAGAACGTGGTCAGCGCCTGCTTCCACTGCAACTCGCGCAAGGGCGACCGCACCCCGCAGCAGGCGCACATGCCGTTGCTGGCCGTCCCCTACCGGCCCAGCTGGATCGAGCACCTGATCCTGTCCAACCGCAACATCCTGGCCGACCAGATGGCCTTCCTGAAGGCGCAGCTGCCCAAGCGGTCGAAGCTGTCGGCCTGAACCTCCCCGGCCCCTGAACGGGCTTGCTTGCCCCGTCACGCCCCCGGGGAGGAAAATGGCGGCCCGTACCGTGCCGCACCCGATGAGCATCGATTCCGCCCGCTACCCACGCCTGTCGCGCATCGACACGCCTGCCGACCTGCGCCAGTTCGACGAGGCCGAGCTGCCCGCGATCGCCGAGGAGCTGCGCGCGTACCTGATCGAATCGGTCGGCCGCAGCGGCGGCCACTTCGGCGCCGGACTGGGCGTGGTCGAACTGACCGTGGCCTTGCACTGGCTCTACGACACCCCGGTCGACCAGCTGGTCTGGGACGTGGGCCACCAGACCTACCCGCACAAGATCCTCACCGGCCGCCGCGACCGCATCCACACGGTCAAGCAGAAGGACGGCGTGGCGCCGTTCCCCAAACGCGAGGAAAGCGAGTACGACACCTTCGGCGTCGGCCATTCCTCGACCTCGATCTCGGCCGCCCTTGGCATGGCGATCGCGCTGCAGCGCGCCGGCGACCCGCGCAGGGTCGTGGCCGTGATCGGCGACGGCGCGATGACCGCGGGCATGGCCTACGAGGCGCTCAACCACGCCGGTGGCATGGACGACGAGCCGAACCTGCTGGTGATCCTCAACGACAACCGGATGTCGATCTCCGAGGCGGTCGGCGGGGTCACCAAGATGCTCGGCCGGCTCACCGGCAGCGCCACGCTCAACAAGCTGCGCGAAGGCGGCAAGAAGCTGCTGGGCGACAAGAACAAGCCGCCGGCGCGCTTCGTGCGCCGCTGGGAAGAGCACTGGAAGGGCATGTTCGTGCCGTCCACGCTGTTCGAGGAAATGGGCTTCCACTACACCGGCCCGATCGACGGCCACGACCTGCCGGCGCTGGTCAACGCGCTGAAGACGCTCAAGACCCTCAAGGGCCCGCAGCTGCTGCACGTGATCACCACCAAGGGCAAGGGCTACGAGCTGGCCGAGGGCGACCAGATCGGCTACCACGCCGTCGGTCCGTTCGACCCGGCCAAGGGCCTGGTTGCCAAGGCCGGCGCGAAGAAGCCGACCTATACCGACGTGTTCGGCGACTGGCTGTGCGACATGGCCGCGGTCGAGCCCCGCCTGATGGGCATCACCCCGGCCATGCGCGAAGGCTCCGGGCTGGTGCGCTTCAGCAGGGAATACCCGGAACGCTACTTCGACGTGGCCATCGCCGAGCAGCACGCGGTGACCCTGGCCGCCGGCATGGCCACCCAGGGCGCCAAGCCCGTCGTGGCGATCTACTCCACCTTCCTGCAGCGCGGTTACGACCAGCTGGTCCACGACGTGGCCACGCAGAAGCTGGACGTGCTGTTCGCCATCGACCGCGGCGGCGTGGTCGGCCCGGACGGTGCCACCCATGCCGGCAACCTGGACCTGAGCTTCCTGCGCTGCGTGCCGCACATGCTGGTGATGGCCCCGGCCGACGAGAACGAGTGCCGGCAGATGCTCAGCACCGGTTTCCACCACGAAGGTCCGGCCGCGGTGCGTTATCCCCGCGGCACCGGTCCGGGCGTGGCGGTCGACCCCGGCCTGGAGACCTTGCCCATCGGCAAGGCGCAGCTGCGCCGCAGCGGTTCGCGCATCGCCCTGCTCGCCTTCGGCGCGACCGTGCCGGCGGCCGAACAGGTCGGCGCCGAGCTCGGGCTGACCGTGGTCAACATGCGCTTCATCAAACCGCTGGACCGCGCGCTGGTCCTGGAGCTGGCGGCCAGCCACCAGGGTTTCGTCACCGTCGAGGACAACGTCGTCGCCGGTGGCGCCGGTTCGGCGGTGTCGGAACTGCTCAACGCCGAGCGCGTGCTGTTGCCGGTGCTGCACCTGGGCCTGCCCGACGCCTTCCAGCACCACGCCAGCCGCGAGGACCTGCTGGCCGAGGCCGGCATCGATGCGGCCGGCATCCGCGCCGCGGTGCTCAGGCGCTGGCCGCAGCTGGCAACGACGGAAAGCGACCTGCCTCGCGCCGCCGGCGCCCTGTAGAGCCGGGCTCGCCCGGCGGCTGCGCCGAGCCGTCGAGTGCCTTGGCTGCCCGGGAAGGGCAGCGGGGCAAGCCTCGCTCTACGAAGAGCGCTCCGCGCTTGGTGCCGGGTTGGATCGCCCTACAGGGATGACGGCGCGATCGCATCCGCCGCCTCTTCGATCCCATCCTCGTAGCCGTACTCGTCCGGCGCCTGGACGCGGTAGCCGCGTTGCCGCAGCTCGGCAAGGTACCCGCCATCGCCACGGAGCAGTTCATCGATCGACAGCGTGGCGAAGGACACCGGATGGGCGGCCACCGCCTTGTCGACGGCGCTCATCCAGCTGTCGCGCACGCGAACATCGATGTCGACCAGCCCGCGCTTGCGTGCGGTCTCGGTCTGGGTCCACGCCGACAGGCAGGCCAGCAGCTGGTTGCGTCCGCTGGGCATGGTCCGCAGCGCGTCCAGGTCGCCCACCGCCCAGGCGTTGGCGCGCGCCATGATCTGCGGCAGGTCGCGCTCGATGATGTCCAGGGTGCCGTTGAAGCAGGCCAGGTCTTGGGGCTTGAGCTCTTCCTTGCGGAAATCCGCGATCGCCTGGCGCGGGTCGTCGATCTTCAGCGCGAGCAAGGTGGAGGTGCGCTCCAGGTCGCGCTCCTTGAGCGCCTTGTCGATCACCGGCCCGACCACCCCGCCCTCGCGCAAACCATTGCGCTCCAGCGCCGCCTTGTAGAGCTCGTAGACGGCGATCAGCGGGCGCTTCTTTTCCACGCCGCGATCGCGGCCAAGGTAACGCTGCTTGAGCACGCTCCAGCGCGCATAGATCTCCGGCGGCAGCACCTGGTCCAGGGTCCGGCCGTCCGGGTTCTTCATCGCCTTCAAGGCCGATGGCGCCAGGGTCAGGACGCGGAAGAAGCCCATGTCCGCATTGATGGTCACCCCCGGTGAACCCAGTACCGCCCCGGCCTGCCCCAGCACATCGCGCGCCTCGTCCGCGTCCCAGCTCATCCCGCGCGGAAGCGGCGATTGGGTACCGAGGATGTACAGGGTGTGGCCGCCGCGCGTGGCCCGCCACATGCCTGGCCCAGGCTGTACGCCGGTGACGACCACCGCTTCCATGTCCACGACCGGTGCCGCGTCCGTGCTCGCGGCGGGCGGCGACGGCTCCTGCGCCGGCGTGGCGCCCGTCGCGAACGCACCCCCCAGGACCAGAAGCACCACACCTGCCGCCATCCGTGCCGCCATGCCCGCGCTCCCAGACGCCAATGCCGGGCCGAGCATACGCGGGGCCGGCCAGCCACCGGCGGCCGGCGCAACGGTCGCGGCGGGCCTGTTCATGATTGGTTCCGCGGCCGGCGGCGCACACGAAAAAGCCCGCGCAAGGCGGGCCTGTTCGCAACACGTATTGGTCGGGGTAGCCGGATTCGAACCGACGACCACCAGTCCCCCAGACTGGTGCGCTACCAGGCTGCGCTATACCCCGAAGCAGCTTTCCGCCAGAGGCGGGCCGGCGATTATACCGGTTCGGCCGCGTCCGCGGCGAGGCCTCCGCGAACCCGCCGGCGATGGATCAACGCCGCAGCAGCTGCAGCACTTCCTCCAGCTCCATGCGCACCTGGCGCACGATCTGGCTGCTCAATGCCGACTCCTGCTTCGCGCCCTCGCCCTCCAGGCGCAGCCGCGCGCCGCCGATGGTGTAGCCCTGTTCGTACAGCAGGCCGCGGATCTGGCGCACCATCAGCACGTCGTGGCGCTGGTAGTAGCGGCGGTTGCCGCGGCGCTTGACCGGACTGAGGCTCGGGAACTCCGTCTCCCAGTAGCGCAGCACGTGCGGCTTGACGTCGCACAGCTCGCTGACCTCGCCGATGGTGAAGTAGCGCTTGGCCGGGATCGGCGGAAGCTCGCGGTTGCTGCCCGGATCAAGCATGCGGCTCGGCTCCCGCGTAGGCTTCCACCCGCTCCTTCAGCTTCTGGCCCGGGCGGAACGTGACCACGGTGCGGGCCGAGATCGGGATCTCCTCGCCGGTCTTCGGGTTGCGTCCCGGGCGCTGGTTCTTGCGGCGCAGGTCGAAATTGCCGAAACCCGACAGCTTCACCTGCCGGCCGCCCTGCAACGCCTCGCGCAGCACGTCGAAGAACGCGTCGACGAACTCCTTCGCCTCGCGCTTGTTCAGGCCGACTTCGTCGAACAGACGCTCGGCCATCTCCGCCTTGGTCAATGCCATTCCGGTCCTTCCCCTGTATCAGCCGCGGATCCGCGCGCCGTGCGCGCTGCCCAGTTCGGCGACCACGCGAGCCACGACCGCATCCGCGTCCTGGTCGGTCAGAGTGCGCGTGTTGTCCTGCAAAATCAAGCCCATAGCCAGACTCTTGCAACCGGATTCAACGCCCGGCCCCTGGTAGCGGTCGAACAGCAGCAGGTCGCGCAGGACCGGCCCCGCGGCGCGGCGGACGCCTGCGGCCAGGTCGGACCAGGCCACGTCCAGGCCGACCACGAAGGCCAGGTCGCGGCGCACGGCCGGGAAGCGCGACAGCGCCTCGGCATGCGGCAAGGCCCGCGCCTCCAGGGGCTCGAGGTCCAGCTCGAAGGCGACCACGTCGACGTCCAGGCCCAGGGCCAGCTGCAGGCGCGGGTGCAGCTGGCCGATCCAGCCGAGGCGCACCGGTTCGCCTTCCGCGGCGCTGCGGTACACGTCCGCGCTGCGGCCGGGATGGCCGAACGGTTCGGCCGACGGACGGAACTCCAGGACCGCACCCGAGGCGGCCGCCAGCGATTCGAGATCGCCCTTGAGGTCGTGGAAGTCGACCCGGCGCGACGCCTCGCCCCACTGTTCGGCGCGGGCGTCGCCACAGGCAACCGCCGCGAGCCGGCGGGTTTCCCGCGGCGCCGGATCGGGACCGCCCGGCGCACGCGACGACGGGTCGGCCGCAGCGAAGGTGCGACCGAGTTCGAACAGGCGCACGCGCCCGGCCTGCCGCGACACGTTGCGCGCCAGCGCGTCGACCAGGCCGGGCAGCAGCCGCGGACGCATCACCGCCAGCTCGGCGCTGAGCGGATTGGCCAGCGCCACGGTGCCGTCGGCACAGCCCCAGGTCCGCAGCAGGTCGGCCTCGACGAAGGCGAAGCTGATCGCCTCCAGGTAGTCGCGGGCGACCAGCTGGCGGCGGATATCGGCCTCGGCCAGGCGGGTTTCGCTCGGCACGACGATGCGCGCCGGCCCGCCGGGGAGGGTCGTCGGCAGCCGGTCGTAGCCGTGGATGCGCGCCAGTTCCTCGACCAGGTCCTCCTCGATCGCGATGTCGAAGCGGCGGCTGGGCGGGGTCACCTGCCAGCCATCGCCGCTCGCGGCGACCTGCATGCCCAGCGCACGCAGGATGCGTTCGATCTCGGCATCGGCGATCTCGATGCCGAGCACGCGCGCCACGCGCGCGCGGCGCAGGCCGATCGCGGCCGGCGCCGACAGGTGGCCAGGCAGGGTCGCCTCGGTCAGCGGACCGGGCACGCCGCCGGCGATGTCCAGGATCAGCCGCGTCGCATACTCCACCGCAATGCGCGGCAGCTCCGGATCCACGCCACGCTCGAAGCGGTGGCCGGCGTCGGTATGCAGGCCGAGGCGGCGGCTGCGGCCGATGATCGCCGACGGGACCCAGTGCGCGGCCTCGAGGAACACGTTGCGGGTGGCCTCGGTGACCTTGGTCGCCTCGCCGCCCATGATCCCGCCCAGCGCGACCGCACGCGCGGCGCGGCCGCCGTGGCTGTCGGCGACGACCAGGAAGTCGTCGTCCAGGGCCGCCTCGCGCCCGTCCAGCAGCCTGAGCTGCTCGCCCGCGCGCGCCGGGCGCACCACGACCGGGCCGGTCAGCGCGTCGCGGTCGAAGGCATGCATCGGCTGGCCCAGCTCCAGCATCACGTACTGGGTGACGTCGACCAGGAAACTGATCGGGCGCACGCCGGCACGGCGCAGGCGCTCGGCCATCCACACCGGGGTCGGCGCGGTGGCGTCCACGTTCTCGACCACGCGGCCGGCGAAGCGCGGCACGCGCCCGCCCGCTTCGAGCACGACGTCCATGGCGGCATCGCCCTGCGCCGGCACCGGCGCCATGTCCAGCGGTGCGACCTCGCTGGCCAGCGCGGCGGCCACGTCATAGGCGATGCCACGCACGCTGAAGCAGTCGGCGCGGTTGGGGGTCAGCTTGATCTCGATGCTGGCGTCGGGCAGGCCGAGGTAGTCGGCCAGCGGCGCGCCCACCGGCGCATCGGACGGCAGCTCGAGCAGGCCGGAGGCGTCGGCGTCCAGGCCCAGCTCCCTGGCCGAGCAGAGCATGCCGTTGGATTCCACCCCGCGCAGCCTGGCCGCCTTGATCGCGATGCCGCCCACGTTCGCACCGACGGTGGCCAGCGGCGCGACCAGGCCCGCCCGCGCGTTCGGCGCGCCGCAGACGACCTGCAATGGCGCGTCGCCGCCGATGTCGACCTGGCAGACCAGCAGGCGGTCGGCTTCCGGGTGCTTCACCGCCTCGACGATGCGCGCCACCACCACGCCGGCCAGCCCATCGCCCAGCGCGGTCACTTCCTCGACCTCGAGCCCGATCGCGGTGAGCGTGGCGGCCAGCCCGTCGCGGTTGGCCGAGGTGGGCACGTGGCTGCGCAGCCAGTTCTCGGAGAATTTCATCTTGATCGCGTTCCGTGGGGCGGGCCTGGCCCGCCGTGAATGTCGAAGGGTCCGTCGTCGTAGCGGTCAGGCGAACTGCCGCAGGAACCGCACGTCGTTCTCGAAGAACGCGCGCAGGTCGTTGACCCCGTAGCGCAGCATCGCGAAACGCTCCACGCCCAGGCCGAAGGCGAAACCGGTGTAGCGCTCCGGGTCGATGCCGCAGTTGCGCAGCACGTTGGGGTGGACCATGCCGCAGCCGAGCACTTCCAGCCAGCGCACGCTGCCGTCCGGCTGCTGCCAGGCGATGTCGACTTCGGCGCCCGGCTCCACGAACGGGAAATAGCTCGGGCGGAAGCGCATCTGGAAGTCGCGCTCGAAGAAGGCGCGCACGAACTCGGCCAGGGTGCCCTTGAGGTCGGCGAAGGTCGCGTGCTCGTCGACCAGCAGGCCCTCGACCTGGTGGAACATCGGCGAGTGGGTCTGGTCGCTGTCGCTGCGGTAGACCTTGCCGGCGGCGATCATCCGCAGCGGCGGCCCGCTCCCATCGGCCACGGCCTCGCCCATGTAGCGCACCTGCACGCCGGAGGTGTGCGTGCGCAGCAGGCGGCCGTCACCGAAATAGAAGGTGTCGTGCATGGCGCGCGCCGGATGGTGCGGCGGGAAGTTCAATGCCTCGAAGTTGTGCCAGTCGTCCTCGATCTCCGGACCGTCGGCCAGCTCGTAGCCGAGCCTGCCGAAGATTTCGGCGATCCGCTCCAGCGTGCGCGACACCGGGTGGATGCCGCCGCGTTGCCCGTCGCGGCCCGGCAGGGTCACGTCGATGGCCTCACCGGCCAGGCGCGCGTCGAGCGCGGCTTCCTCCAGCACCGCCCTGCGCGCGGACAGCGCCTGCCCGACCTCGTCGCGGATCCGGTTGATGGCTTCGCCGGCGGCCTTGCGCTGGTCGGCAGGCAGGGTGCCCAGCTGCTTGAGCTGGGCGGTGATGCTGCCCTGCTTGCCCAGCAGTCCCACGCGCAGGGCTTCCAGTGCGTCGGGCGACTGCGCGGCGGCGATGTCGGCCAGCGCGCGCGCGGCCAGGGATTCGAATTCGCTCATGGGGTTCCGGGTTCCGGCGTTCGGAAAAACAAATGGGGAAGGACTCGCGCCCTTCCCCACGTGTCGGACGGCGAGCCGTCCAGTGCCACTTTTACGGTGGAGAGGCGGCTCAGGCCGCCAGGGCGCTCTTCGCCTTCTCGGCCAGCGCCGTAAACCCGGAAGCGTCGTGCACGGCGATGTCCGCCAGCACCTTGCGGTCCAGGGTGATGCCGGCCTTGAGCAGGCCGTTCATGAAACGGCTGTAGCTCAGGCCGTTGCTGCGGGCAGCCGCGTTGATGCGGGTGATCCACAGCGAGCGGAAGTTGCGCTTCTTCTGCTTGCGGCCGATGTAGGCGTACTGCTGCGCCTTGATGACCGCCTGCTTGGCGACGCGGAAGACCTTGCGGCGGGCGTTGTAGTAGCCCTTGGCGAGGTCGAGGACCTTCTTGTGACGGCGGCGTGCCTGGACGCCACGCTTGACTCGTGCCATTGGTCAGTCCTCCTCAGAGATACGGCAGCATGCGGGTCAGGCGGCCGGCATCCTCGGCGCGGACGTGGTTCGTCTGCCGCAGGTTGCGCTTCCGCTTGGTCGCTTTCTTGGTGAGGATGTGGCTACGGTTGGCGTGGCCGGCCTTGAACTTGCCGGACGCGGTCTTGCGGAAACGCTTGGCCGCCGCCCGGTTGGTCTTGATCTTGGGCATTGCTGTGTCCTTGATGGGAACTGTCACTGGCGCGGGCGGTGGCGTGCCGAGGCACTGACCACGCTTTCCATCCATGCCCACACCGGTCGGTAAGTCGTTGATTCCCAAGGGGAACACGACGGGTCCTAGGGTCGTTGCCAACCCTCTCCGGCGAACCGGAGCCGCGCATTATGCCGGCCGCCGGATTTCTTTGCAAATCAGGAGGTTCCGCGAGGAGCCGCCGGCGCAGGACGTCCCCGGAGCGCCAGGGGAAAGCGCGAGCGCCGGGCTCCCGTTTGCGCAAGCGCAGGCCTCAACGCCCTGACCGCCTCTGCCGGGTGCGGCGCGGACCAGGGCGACACGCCATCCCTGCTTGCACAGCCCGGGAACGCGCACCGTGGCGCGCCGGCCCCTGGCGACCTTGCAGGCGAACTCCGAAACGGGAAGGGGCGCCCTCGGCGCCCCTTCTTCCACTGCCATGGCGCCGGCGCGGTTACTTCTTCTTGGGCGCGATCATCATGACCATCTGCCGCCCTTCCAGGCGCGGGCGGGATTCGATGACGATATCGTCGCCCAGGTCGGCTTCGATCCGCGCGGCCATCTGCCGGCCCAGCTCCTGGTGGCTCATCTCGCGGCCACGGAAGCGGATGTTGACCTTGACCTTGTCGCCCTCCTCCAGGAAGCGGCGCATGTTGCGCAGCTTGATCTGGTAGTCGCCCTCGTCCGTGACCGGACGGAACTTGAGCTCCTTGATCTCGACCTGCTTGGTCTTCTTCTTGGCCTCGTTGGCCTTCTTCTGCAGTTCGAACTTGAACTTGCCGAAGTCCATGATCTTGCAGACCGGCGGATCGGCGTTGGGCTGGATCTCGACGAGGTCGAGCTCCTCGTCTTCGGCCATGCGCAGCGCTTCGTCGCGCGACAGCACGCCTATCATTTCGCCGTCGGACCCGATCACGCGCACGCGCGGGACGCGGATTTCGCCGTTCTTCCGGTTTTGTTTCTCTGGGGTACTGATGTTTCGGTCTCCAGGGGTGGAATGTGGGGAGGCCGGCGGCGGCCGGCCACTCCCTGTCTGGTATTACGCCAACTCTTGCGAACGCAGCGTCTCGGCGAACGCGGACACCGACATTGTGCCCAAATCTTCCCCGGAACGCGTACGCACCGCCACGGCGCCGTTCTCCTTCTCGCGGTCCCCGACCACCAGCAGGTACGGCACCCGCTGCAGCGTGTGCTCGCGGATCTTAAAGCCGATCTTCTCGTTGCGCAAATCGGCCTCGACCCGGAAGCCTTGATTCGCAAGGGTTTTCTGGACTTCTGCCACGTATTCAGCCTGGGCGTCGGTGATGTTGGCCACGACCGCCTGGACCGGGGCCAGCCAGGCCGGGAAGGAACCGGCGTGGTGCTCGATCAGGATCCCGATGAAGCGCTCCATCGAACCGACGATGGCCCGGTGCAGCATGACCGGGTGCCGGCGCTGGCTGTTCTCGTCCACGTATTCGGCGCCGAGCCGGCCGGGCATCATGAAATCCACCTGCATGGTGCCCAGCTGCCAGGTCCGGCCGATGGCGTCCTTGAGGTGGTACTCGATCTTGGGCCCGTAGAAGGCGCCCTCGCCCGGCAGCTCCTGCCACTCCACGCCCGAGGCGCGCAGGGCCGAGCGCAGCGAATCCTCGGCCTTGTCCCAGGTCGCGTCGTCGCCCAGGCGCGAATCCGGGCGCAGGGCGATCTTGATCTGGATCTCCTGGAAGCCGAAATCGGCGTAGACCTTCAGCGCCTGCTCGTGGAAGGCGCGGACCTCGGCCTCGACCTGGTCCGGGGTGCAGAAGATGTGGCCGTCGTCCTGGGTGAAGCCGCGCACGCGCAGGATGCCGTGCAGCGCGCCCGAGGGCTCGTTGCGGTGGCAGGCGCCGAACTCGCCGTAGCGGATCGGCAGGTCGCGGTAGCTGTGCAGGCCCTGGTTGAACACCTGGACGTGGCCCGGGCAGTTCATCGGCTTGATCGCGTAGGTGCGCTTCTCCGATTCGGTGAAGAACATGTTGTCCTTGTAGTTGTCCCAGTGGCCGGACTTCTGCCACAGCGACACGTCCAGGATCTGCGGGCAACGCACCTCGCCGTAGCCGGTCTGGCGGTACACGCGGCGCATGTACTGCTCCACCACCTGCCACACCGACCATCCCTTGGGATGCCAGAACACCAGGCCCGGCGCCTCCTCCTGCAGGTGGAACAGGTTCTGCTGCTTGCCGATGCGCCGGTGGTCGCGCTTCTCGGCCTCCTCGATCCGCTGGATGTAGGCCTTGAGCTGCTTCTCGTCGGCCCAGGCGGTGCCGTAGATGCGCTGCAGCTGCTCGTTCTTCGCATCGCCGCGCCAGTAGGCGCCGGAGATGCGGGTCAGCTTGAACGCCTTGAGGAAGCGTGTGTTGGGCACGTGCGGGCCGCGGCACATGTCCACGTACTCCTGGTGGTAGTACAGGCCCATCGCGGTCACGTCCTCCGGCATGTCCTCGATCAGGCGCAGCTTGTAGTCTTCGCCGCGCGCCTTGAAGACGTCCACGACCTCGGCGCGCGGGGTCATCTTCTTGATGACGTCGTAATCCTGCGCGATCAGCTCGCGCATGCGCGCTTCGATGGCGGCCATGTCGTCGGGGGTGAACGGCCGCTCGGAATAGATGTCGTAATAGAAGCCCTCGGCGATCACCGGGCCGATGACCATCTTGACGTCCGGGTACAGCTGCTTGACCGCGTGGCCGACCAGATGGGCGCAGGAGTGGCGGATGATCTCCACGCCCTCCTCGTCCTTGGGCGTGATGATGCGCAGGGTGGCGTCGCGGTCGATGAGGTCGCTGGCATCGACCAGGCGGCCGTCGACCTGCCCGGCGACGGTGGCCTTGGCCAGGCCGGCGCCGATCGACTGGGCGACCTGCATGACGGAGACGGGGGCTTCGAACTCGCGGCGGCTGCCGTCGGGAAGGGTGATCGTGATCATGGGAGCGGGGAAAGTCTCTGTCGCGCCCGGCCGGAGCCGGCGCTGTTGCACTGGAAAGTCCGTCCATGGATGGCCGGGCTCTTGCCCATGGACGGGCATAAAAAAACGCCCACGAGGGCGCCGGCTGTAATCGCGGGGCCTCGGCGGCGAGCTAGTGGTGGGCGGTGGTAGTGCTCATGTCGCACGCTCGGCCGGCGTTTCCGCGGGCCACCCTGCAGTCCTGGCCTCCGGCACCGTGCCGGAGGCGATGCGGGGATTCTAGCCCAGCGACCGGCCGCCGGGGCAAACCCGGTCCGCGCGCATGGCATCATGGCCGCCTGCACCTCGCATTCCGGCCCGGAGGGGGCCCGGCATGACCATCAAGGGCAAGGCGACCTCACTGGACATCGCCCACCTGGCCGGGGTTTCCCAGCCGACCGTATCGCGTGCGCTGCGCGGCAGCCCCTCCGTCAACCCGGAGACGCGCGAGCGGATCCTGGCCATCGCCCGCGAGCTGAACTACAAGGTCGACAAGAACGCCTCCAACCTGCGCGCCCAGCAGTCCGGCACCCTGGCGCTGCTGTTCTTCGAGGACCCGACTCCGGACGACTCGCTGATCAACCCGTTCTTCCACTCGATGCTCGGCTCGATCACCCGCGCCTGCGCGCTGCGCGGATACGACCTGCTGGTGTCCTTCCAGCAGCTGTCGAACAACTGGCATGCCGATTTCGAGGACAGCCACAAGGCCGACGGCCTGATCCTGCTCGGCTACGGCGACTACCTGGAGGCCGAGTCCAAGCTGCAGCGGCTGGTCGCCCAGGGCACGCACTTCGTCCGCTGGGGCGCGGCCCTGCCCGGCGAGCCCGGGATCTCGATCGGCTGCGACAACTTCCAGGGCGGGCATGACATCACCGCGCACCTGGTGGCCGGTGGCCGGCGCAGGATCGCCTTCCTGGGCCATGCCTCGGACCACTACCCGGAGTTCTTCGAACGCTGGCGCGGCTATGCGGCGGCATTGGCCGCGGCGGGCCTGGCCCCCGACCCCGCCCTGCAGGTCGACGCGATCACGACCGAGCAGTCCGGCCACGAGGCCGTGCGCGCGCTGCTGGCCTCGGGCGCACGCTTCGACGCGCTGTTCGCGGCCAGCGACCTGATCGCGCTCGGTGCGATGAACGGCCTGCGCGAACAGGGCCTGCGCATGCCACAGGACGTGGCCGTGGCCGGCTTCGACGACATCGCCATGGCCAGCTTCGTGCAGCCGGGCCTGTCGACGGTGCAACAGGACACCAAGCAGGCCGGCGAAGTGCTGGTGGACAGCCTGATCCGGCTGATCCAGGGCGAGGTGGTCGAAAGCCGGACCTTGCCGGTGAAGCTGGTCCTGCGCGGCTCCAGTTCCACCACCGCAGGCTGACGCCGCTCCGTAGAGCGGGGCTTGCCCCGCTGCTCTTTCCTTCGCGGCGCAGAGCAGCGGGGCAAGCCCCGCTCTACGCCACGGCGCGTCAGTCCGTCGCCATCCGTTTCGCCAGCTCGGCGCGCAGGTCCTTGCGGGTCAGCGGCTGGTCCAGGAAGAACACCCGCACGCCATGCGCCGGCACGTCGGCGCGCAGCTTGCGCCCGACGGTCACCGTCTCGCCGCTGAACCCATCGCGCCAGGTGCCCGGCTGCAGGTAGCGGGATACGGTGAACGCCTGCGGCGCGTCGCCCTTGTTGAGCAGCACCAGCGCGGTCTGCGCCGTGCCGTCGTGCTGGTAGACGCGATAGAATGCGGCCCGGTCGCCGGACAGCTCCACCGGCAGCTGCAGGCCGCGCTGCAATGCCGGCGATTCCCGGCGCAGCGTGGCGATCCGCTTCAGGTCGCGGTGGATCGGGCTCTGCGGCGCCGCGTCGATGCGTTCCTGGCCGAAGTAGGCGCGATTGCCGCCGTGCTCCAGCTGGCCGCGCATGAAGCCGGTTTCCGAGCCGTAGTACACCACCGGGATGCCGCGCGCGGTGAACAGCCAGTTGTGAGCGTCGATGAAGCCCGCGTCGGTGGCGTCGATCCGCGGCATGTCGTGGTTGTCGTAGAACGTGGCCAGGTCGTACGGGTTGGCGTAGGGACCGTCCTCCAGATGCAGCGCGTCGACCAGCCGCTCGAAGCCGGCCTGGCCGCTGCCGAACACCTCGACCATCGCCGTCTTCATCGGGAAATCGAGCACCGCGATGCCGCCGTTCTCCGGCAGGGTGAACGGCGCGATGTTCTCGGCGACGTCGTCGAAGGCTTCGCCGAACATGTACATGCCCGGGTGCTCGGCGCGGATGCGGTCGGAGAATGTCTTCCAGAACGACAGCGGCTGGTGGCGGATGGTGTCGATCCGCAGCGCATCCACGCCCTGCCCGATCCAGTGCAGGTAGGCGTCGACGAGGTAGTCCATCACCTCGGGATTGTCGGCATTCAGATCGCTGAGCTGCACCAGGTCCGGCTGGGTGTTGTAGAAACGGTGCAGCGGGTTGTTCTCCGGGTCGAGCTTCTCCGGCGGCAGGTTCTGGTGGTCGGCGACCAGCCGTCCGTCCGCATCGAAGAGCTGGCCGAACTGCGGCTGCGCCACCGGCATGGTGAAGGCCGGCGAGCCGTGGTTGCCGACCACGTCGAGGATGGTCTTGAGGCCAGCCTCGCGCAGGCCGCGGGTCAGCCCGGCGAAATCGAGGTCGGCGCTGGGCAGGTGCTCGTCCAGCCGGTGGAAGTTCACGCCCCAGTAGCCGTGGTAGCCGGTCTTGCCGCGGTCGGTGCCGAAGCCGGTGCAGGTGATCTCGTCGCCGCCGGTGAAGGCCTGGTCCGGGTTGTCGATGATCGGCGTGGTCCACACCGCGGTGAAGCCCAGGTCGCGGATGTAGCCCGCATTGTCGAGCAGGCCGCGGAAATCGCCGCCCAGGTAGCCGACGTTGCCGGTGACGCCGTCGCAGGGCTGCAGCGGGACGTCGAAGGTCGGGTGCTCGCCGCCCTGGTCGCGGTGATCGTTGGACGGGTCGCCGTTGACGAAGCGGTCGGTCAGCACGAAATAGATCGCCTCGGACGCGAACGGCTCCAGCGTGCCGTAGACCTCTTCCGCCGACGCAGGGCCGGCCAGCGCCAGCCCCAGGGTGACCGATGCCAGTACGGACGGACGGATCATGCGCGGGCCTCCTGTGCGGCCAATCGGGGGACGGCCAGCACGCACAGGCCGGCCAGGGCCAGGCTGGCCCCGCCCAGCACCAGCGCCCACAGCGGTTGCCCGCCGAACAGCGACTTGAGCAGGAAGCCGAGCAGGCTGGCGGCGACCAGCTGCGGGATGACGATGAAGAAATTGAAGATGCCCATGTACACGCCCATCTTGGTCGCCGGCACGCTGTCGGAGAGCATCGCGTAGGGCAGCGACAGGATCGAAGCCCAGGCGAAACCCACGCCGACCATCGACAGCAGCAGCCACTGCGGGTCGCGCACCAGCAGGAACGAGAGCAGGCCGGCGGCGCCCAGCCACAGGTTGACCAGGTGGGTCAGGCGCAGGCCCAGCGCGCGCACCATCCACGGGATCGCGATGGCCGCCAGGGCAGCGAACCCGTTGTAGGCGGCGAACAGGACGCCGACCCAGTTGGCGCCTTCGTTGTAGGCGGCAGAAGTCGGGTCGCTGCTGCCGAAGTGCGTGCCGGCCACCGCCGCGGTGGTGTAGATCCACATCGCGAACAACGCGAACCAGGAGAAGAACTGCACGATCGCCAGCCGGCGCATGGTCCGCGGCATCGTCCGCAGGTCGCCGATGATCGCCGGCACCATGCTGCCCGGTCGCAGCACCCGCGAAACGAACAGCAGCACGCCGTAGGCGGCCGCCATGCCCGCCAGCACGTACAACATCCGGTCCCAGCCGCGGTGGGCGATCAGCGCGGTCAGCGCCAGCCCGGCCAGCAGCCAGGCGCTCGCCACGGCGGTCGGCACCCTGGCCGCGGCATTGGCGGCAATGGGATCGGTCGCCGGCGTGTCGTCGAACGAGGCCAACACCTCCGGCGGGTACTCGCGCGTGCGCAGCACGGTCCAGCCGATCGCGGCGAACAGCACCACGCCGCCGAAGTAGAAGGCGTAGCGAACGGTGTCGGGCACCTCGCCGGGACCGGCGGTGTTGGCGACGCCGGCCTTGGCCAGCAGCCACGGCAGCAGGCTGGCCACGATCGCGCCCACTCCGATGAAGAAGCTCTGCATCGCGTAGCCACTGGCGCGCTGCGACGGCGGCAACTGGTCGCCGACGAAGGCGCGGAAAGGCTCCATCGAGATGTTGATCGACGCGTCCAGGATCCACAGGGTGCCGGCGGCGATCCACAGCGCCGGCGAGTTGGGCATCACGAAGAGCGCCAGCGTGGCCAGGATGGCACCGGCGAGGAAGTACGGGCGGCGCCGGCCCAGGCGGGTCCAGGTGCGGTCGGAGAAGTAGCCCACTACCGGCTGCACGAGGAGGCCGGTCAGCGGCGCGGCGATCCACAGGCCGGGCACCTGCTCCATGTCCGCGCCCAGGGTCTGGAAGATGCGGCTGACGTTGGCGTTCTGCAGGGCGAATCCGAACTGGATGCCGAGGAAGCCGAAACACATGTTCCAGATCTGCCAGAACGACAGGCGCGGTCTGCTTTCCATCAAGCGGTTCCCCCCTCCGGGAATCACGGATGCGATGTCATGCCACGCGCGGGATCACGCAACGGCGCGGCCATGGTAGAGGCGCGGCGGCGACGGCGCCCAGCCGGTGCATACGTATTCATGCCTTGGAGGGTGGCCGTGGCGCGGGCTCTGCGTGAATAGTGGACGACCGCGCGACGCGCGGCCCGCGCTGGCCGTGGGAAGAAACATGATGCCTGGGAGGGCAGGATGCGGCATCGGACACGCAACGGCGCAGGCCGTCGCGTTTCAGATCACGTCGGGCAGTTCGCACGACGCTGGCTGGTGGCCTTGTGGCTGCCGGCGTGCGGCGTGGCCGCCGCCCCCGCCGCCCTGCCCCTGGCCGATTGCGATGCCGGCTTCCAGTCCATCCTGGTCGCCGACCGCGATGCGCCGGTCGAAGCGCGGGGCATCTGGCTCGACCGGCGCACCCTGCGCTGGCCCGGCCCCGCTCCGGCCGGAACGGCAGTGGACAGGCCGGCCGGCGCCGGCGCTTCCACGCCGCGTTACGCGCTGTACTACGCCGACGGTGGCGGCATCCGTGCCGTCGGCGGACGCGAAGTCGAAGGTGCCGACGGTGCGATTCCGCTGCACATCCTTGCCGACGACCGGTCGCTGCCGGACGGCGTCCGCCGGCGTTTCGCCCACCTCGCCCCCGGCCCGACGCTCACCCTGGACCTGGACGACGTCCGCCTGCGCGGCCTGCTTCGCCAGTCGCTGGTGCTCGTGCAACACGACCAGGCCGGTCGCGTGCTGCGCGCCACCGGGCTGCAGCTGCCCGGTGCGCTCGATGACCTGTACGCGGCGGCGGCCGACGAACCGGGGCTGGGCGCCCATCCCACCGCGACGGCGACGAGCTTCGCCCTGTGGGCCCCGACCGCCACGGCGGCCTCGGTATGCGTGTACGCGGACGACTCGCGGCAGGCGTGGAAGCGGGAACCGCTGCGCCTGGATCCTGCGACCGGGGTGTGGGCGGCGACGGTTCCGGCCGACCTGCGCGGCCGCTACTACGACTATCTGGTCGACGTGCACGTCCGCGGGACCGGCCTGGTCCGCAACCGGGTCACCGATCCATACGCGGTGAGCCTGGGCACCGACTCGTGGCGAGGCTTCATCGCCGACCTGGACGATCCGGCGCTCAAGCCCGCCGGCTGGGATGCGGCCCCGCGCCCCGCGCCGCTGCGCGCGCAGACGGACATGTCGATCTACGAGCTGCACGTGCGCGACTTCTCCATCGCCGATGCCACCGTGGAACCCGCGCACCGCGGCAAGTACCTGGCCTTCGCCGACGGCGGCAGCGCCGGGATGGCGCACCTGCGCGCACTGGCGAAGGCCGGACTGACCGACCTGCACCTGCTGCCGGTGTACGACTTCGGCAGCGTGCCCGAAGCCGGCTGCGTCACCCCACAGGTACCGCAGGCCGCGGCAGACAGCCCCTCGCAGCAGGCGACAGTGATGGCGCATGCGGCACAGGACTGCTTCAACTGGGGCTACGACCCGTTCCACTTCAACGCGCCGGAAGGCAGCTATGCGACCGACCCGGCCGACGGCGCCGCGCGCGTGCGCGAGTTCCGTGCGATGGTGATGGCGCTGCATGCGCTGGGCCTGCGCGTGGGCATGGACGTGGTCTACAACCACACCTTCGCCGCCGGGCAGGACGAGCGCTCGGTGCTGGACCGGATCGTGCCCGGCTACTACCACCGCCTCGATGCGGACGGCCGGATCGAACGCAGCACGTGCTGCGAGAACACCGCCACCGAACACCGGATGATGGCGCGGCTGATGGTCGATTCGGCCGAGCTTTGGGTGCGCCACTACCGGATCGATTCGTTCCGCTTCGACCTGATGGGCCACCAGCCGCGGGCGGCGATGGAAGCGCTGCAGCGCCGCGTCGACGCCGCGGCCGGGCGCCACGTGCAGCTGATCGGCGAAGGCTGGAACTTCGGCGAGGTCGCCGACGGCGCGCGCTTCGTCCAGGCCTCGCAGCTGTCGCTGGGCGGCAGCGGCATCGGCACGTTCTCCGACCGCGCCCGCGACGCGCTGCGCGGCGGCGGCCCGGGCGACAGCGGCGCCGACAAGGTCGCCCGCCAAGGCTACCTCAACGGCCTGGTCTACGCGCCCAACGAGCTGGCCGATCCCGCGCTCGGCCGCGCCGAGCTGCTGCGCAGCGCCGACCTGGTGCGCGTCGGCCTGGCCGGCACCCTGCGCGACTACGTGCTCACCACCGCCGATGGCAGCGCGCGCGCGCTCCACGAGATCGACTACAACGGCCAGCCGGCCGGCTATGCCCATGCGCCCGGCGAAGTCGTCAACTACGTCGAGAACCACGACAACGAGACCCTGTTCGACCTCAACGCGTTCCGCCTGCCGCGCGACACCGCCGCGCACGATCGCGCGCGGGTGCAGGCGCTGGGAATGGCGTTCACCGCGTTCAGCCAGGGCGTCGCCTACTTCCACGCGGGCATCGACACGCTGCGCTCCAAGTCGATGGACCGCAACAGTTTCGACTCCGGCGACTGGTTCAACCGCCTGGAATGGACCTATGGCGACAACCATTTCGGCACCGGCCTGCCGCCGGCCAGCGGCAACGAACCGAGCTGGCCCTGGATCGCACCCCGCCTGGCCGATGCGTCGATCCGACCGTCGCCCACGGACATCGCCTTTGCGCGCGACGCGCTGCGCGACCTGCTGCGGATCCGGGCTAGCTCGTCGCTGTTCCGCCTCGACGAGGCGGCCGAGGTTTCCCGGCGCCTGACCTTCCCCAATACGGGACCGGCGCAGAATCCGCTGGTGATCGCGGGGCACCTCGAGGGCCGGGGCCTGGCCGGCGCGGGCTTCGAAGAGATCCTGTACCTGATCAACGTCTCGCCGCAGGCGCAGGTGCTCGACCTGCCCACCGAGCGCGGCAAGCGCTACACGCTGCATCCGGTGCATCTATCCGCAGGCGCGGCCGACACGCGCCCGCGCGAAAAGGCCCGCTTCGATCCCGCGCGCGGCCGCTTCACCGTGCCGCCACGCACCGCCGTCGTCTACGTCCTGGAGTGATGACCGCCATGAATTCCCTTCCCTCTGCCCTGCCCCTCCGCCGCTGGCGCGCGCTGCTGCCGGCCGTCGCGCTTGTGCTGTGCGCGCACGCCTCGGCCAAGGACCTGGCCCGCGTGGCATCGCCCGACGGTGCGCTGGTGGTAACCCTGGAGTCGCAGCACGAAGACCGCCTGGCCTACCGCGTCGAGCGCGGCGGCAAGCCGGTGATCGCGCCGTCGCGGCTGGGCTTCCTGCTTGGCGACGGCCGTCTGGAGCGCAACCTGCAACTGACCGGCCAGTCCAGCCGCAGTTTCGACGAGACCTGGGAACAGCCCTGGGGCGAACGGCGCCTGACCCGCAACCACTACAACGAGCTGCGTGCGAGCTTCGCCGAGAAGGCCTCCGGGGGCCGCAAGCAAGGCCGCCGCTTCGACGTGGTGTTCCGCGTCTATGACGACGGCCTCGGCTTCCGCTACGAATTCCCGAAGCAGGATGGCGGGAACGGCGAAGTACGGATCCGCCAGGAACTGACCGAGTTCGCCATCGCCCGCCCGGCCACTGCCTGGTGGATCCCCGCGTTCGAGTGGAACCGCGAGGAATACCTGTACTCGCGCACGCCGCTGGCCGAAATCGGCGTGGCGCAGACCCCGCTCACCCTGCGCACCGACGACGGCCTGCACCTGTCGATCCATGAAGCGGCACTGGTCGACTACGCCGGCATGAACCTGGCCAAGGGCGACGGCGGCGTGCTGCGCGCCGCGTTGACTCCCGGCGGCGGCGCGCGCGGCACGGCGGTCGTGCGCGCCATGCCCTTCGCCACGCCGTGGCGCACGATCCAGGTCGGCGCGCGCGCCGGCGACCTGGCCGAATCCAGCCTCATCCTCAACCTCAACGAGCCCAACCGCCTGGGCGACGTCAGCTGGTTCACCCCCGCCAAGTACGTGGGGGTGTGGTGGTCGCTGCACCTGGAGCAGGAAACCTGGGGCACCGGCCCGAAGCACGGTGCGACCACCGCCAACACGAAGCGATACATCGACTTCGCCGCCGCCAACGGCTTCCGCGGCGTGCTGGTGGAGGGCTGGAACCCTGGATGGGACGGCGACTGGTTCGCCAACGGCTGGGGCTTCGACTTCACCCGCCCCACCGCGGACTTCGACCTGGAGGGCCTGGCGGATTACGCCGCCGGCAAGGGCGTGCACCTGATCGGCCATCACGAAACCGCTTGCGCGGTGAGCCATTACGAGCGCCAGTTGCCCGCCGCGCTCGACCTGTACGCACGCAACAGCGTGGACGTGGTCAAGACCGGCTATGTCTGCGATGCCGGCGACATCCAGCGCCAGGACCAGGCCGGCGGACCGGTCTCGCGCGAATGGCACGAAGGCCAATGGATGAGCAACCACCACCTGCGCGTGGTCGAGCAGGCGGCGCAGCGCCACATCGCGATCAATGCGCACGAACCGATCAAGGACACCGGCCTGCGCCGGACCTATCCGAACTGGGTGTCGCGCGAAGGCGCCCGCGGGATGGAGTTCAACGCCTGGGGCAACCCGCCCAACCCGCCGGAGCACGAGGCGACCCTGGCCTTTACCCGCATGCTGGCCGGGCCGATGGACTACACGCCCGGCATCGTCAGCCTCAAGGGCCGTGGCGGGCAGCAGATCCCGAGCACGCTGGCCAAGCAGCTGGCGCTGTATGTCGTGCTCTACAGCCCGATCCAGATGGCCGCCGACCTGCCCGAGCATTACGCCGAGCATCCGGACGCGCTGCAGTTCATCCGCGACGTCGCGGTGGACTGGGAGGAGAGCCACGTGCTCAACGGCGAGGTCGGCGAGTACGTGACCTTCGCCCGCAAGGCGCGCGGCACCGAGGAGTGGTTCCTCGGCAGCGCCGGTGGCGAGCAGGCGCACGACCTCCGGGTCGAGCTCACCTTCCTCGATCCGGCGCGCCGCTATCGCGCCGAGATCTACCGCGACGGCGAGCGCGCGCACTGGAAGACCGCGCCGTTCGACTTCGTCCGCGAAACCCGCGAGGTGACAAGCACCGACACCTTGCCCCTGCACCTGGCCGCTGGTGGAGGCCAGGCGATCCGCTTCGTCCCGATGGACTCGCCGGTTCGTTGAACCAGGATGCCGGCGCGCGACGCGCGCCGGCATCGCAATGACGCAAAGCAACATGCGCTACGCATGCCGCGCGGCGCTTCTTCGTGCACGCGACACTGGCCTCGTCCGGCGAATAACGCAATGAATACGTATGCAGGCATCTTCCCGGCGCACCACGCGCCACTACCATAGCCTCGCACCGTAACGCCGCCATCCGCGCGCTTCGCGACAACAACAAACGGCACCGGCCGCACACCAACAACCCGAGATTTTCCGACATTACCTGGGAGGGGAAAATGTTGAACCTGCAGCGCAACCTGCTGAGCGTCGCGCTCGCGTCGGCGATCACGCTGACCGTCAGCGGCGTCCATGCACAGACCGTCGACAGCGACGAACAGAACACGCAAGCCGAGGCGACCGAGCTCGACACGATCGTCGTCACCGGCATCCGCGCCGGCATCGAGGGCGCGATCTCGACCAAGCGCGACGCCACCTCGATCGTCGAGGCGATCTCGGCCGAAGACATCGGCAAGCTGCCCGACGTCAGCATCGCCGAATCCATCGCGCGCCTGCCCGGCCTGGCCGCCCAGCGCGTGGCCGGCCGCGCCCAGGTGATCAGCGTCCGCGGCCTGTCGCCGGACTTCTCCACCACGCTGCTCAACGGCCGCGAGATGGTCAGCACCGGCGACAACCGCAGCGTCGAGTTCGACCAGTACCCGTCCGAGCTGGTCAACGGCGTCACCGTCTACAAGACCCCCGACGCGGCGCTGATCGGCCAGGGCCTGTCGGGCACCATCGACATGCAGACCATCCGCCCGCTGGCCTACGACGGCTCGGCGGTGATGGTCGGCGGCCGCTACAGCCGCAACTCGCTGGACTCCGCAGCCAACTCGGATGCCGACGGCCATCGCCTCAATGCCACCTACATCGGCAAGTTCGCCGACGACACCTTCGGCATCGCGATCGGCTACTCGCACATCAACGGCGCGATCCAGGAAAACCAGGTCGGCTGGTACGAGCCGTGGCAGGCGGTGGGCGACGGCTGGCGTCCGGGCGTGGATGCCGGCACTTACTACTCCGATGGCGTCAAGGCGCTGCGCCGTACCGGCTACGCAGAGCGCGACGGCCTGATGGCCACCCTGCAGTTCCGTCCCTCCAACGCCTGGACCAGCACGCTGGACCTGTTCTATACCAAGGCCGAGCAGGAAGACACCGCCAACCAGTTCGAGGTCAACCTCAGCGGCTGGAACGGCGGCTACAGCCCGGGCCTGCAGCTGACCGGCGTGACCACCAACGGCAACGATACGTTCACCGGCGGCACGGCGAACAACGTCTATCCGCTGGTGCGCGGCATGTACAACAAGCGCGAGGACGAGATCAACGCGTTCGGCTGGCTCAACGAGTTCAACGTCGGCCAGGTCGCGGTCGTGGCCGACGTCGGCTACTCCAAGGCCACCCGTGACGAGCTCAACCTGGAGAACAACCTACAGCTGTACCCGATGCCGCAACTGGACTCGGTGGACCTGCTGGTCAGGGGTTCGGGCTTCTCGCAGCTGACCCCCGGCCGCGACTACTCCGATCCCTCGGCGCTTTACCTCAACAACACCATCTACGGCTCCGGCTACGGCAAGGTGCCCAGCGTCGAGGACGAGCTGAAGACCTTCAGGCTGGTCGGCACGATCCCGGCCGGCGGCTGGCTCTCGGGCGTCGACGTCGGCCTGAACTACGCCGACCGCCAGAAGGACAAGACCCAGCCGGAAGGCAACATCAACCTCGGCGCACAGGGCCCGATCGCGATCGGCGAGGACCTGCAGTACGGCCTGGTCAACCTCGGCTTCGCCGGCGTCGGCTACATCCCGTCTTGGAACGTGCCGGCCGCCGTTGCGCGCTACATGGACTTCCAGCCGGTCGACAACCTGTCGTACCTGATCCCCAAGGCGTGGACGGTCAACGAGGAGATCACCACCGGCTTCGTCCAGGCCGACATCGACACCGAGTGGGGCGGCGTGCCCGTCACCGGCAACGTCGGCGTGCAGGTCCAGCGCGTGGACCAGTCCTCCGACGCCAACTTCTGGGACGCCACCCAGCCGGCCGGCCAGGAGATCAGCCCGATCACCCTGGGCAAGACCTACACCGACGTGCTGCCGAGCATGAACCTGGCCTTCGCCTTCGAGCACGAGCAGATGCTGCGCGTGGCCCTGGCCAAGCAGACCGCGCGCCCGCGCGTGGACCAGATGCGCGCCTCGCTGGAGTTCGGCGTCAACACCGCCACCGGCCGCCCGGGCGGTTCCGGCGGCAACCCCGAGCTGGAGCCGTGGCGCGCCAATGCGTTCGACATCTCCTACGAGAAGTACTTCGGCACCAAGGCCTACGTGGCCGCCGCGTACTTCTACAAGGACCTGGAGAACTACATCTACACCCAGACCCGCGACGACTACGACTTCTCCGAGCTGCTGGCCGACTACGTGCCGCCGCCGGGCACGATGCCGCCGGACAGCATCGGCGACTTCACCCAGCCGATGAACGGCGAGGGCGGCTCGCTGCAGGGCCTGGAGCTGACCGCGTCGATCCCGTTCGAGCTTTTCAGCACCGCGCTGACCGGTTTCGGCGTGGTCGCAAGCGCCAGCTTCTTCGACAGCAGCATCGAGATCCTGGATCCGGAAAGCGCGTCCAGCGTGGGCAGCGATCCGATCGCCCTGCCGGGCCTGTCGGACCGCGTCTACAACTGGACCCTGTACTACGAGCGCAACGGCTTCGAGGCCCGCATCAACCAGCGCCGCCGCTCGGACTTCATCGGCGAGATCGGCAACTTCAACGGCAACCGTTCGCTGCGCTACGTGGTCGGCGAGAACATCACCGACGCGCAGGTCAGCTACTCGTTCGGCAGCGGCAGCCTGGCCGGCATGACCCTGCTGCTGCAGGCCAGCAACCTGACCAACGAGGCCTACCAGACCTACGCCGGCAGCAAGGACCGTCCGCTCGAGTACATCGAGTGGGGCCGCACCATCACCTTCGGCGTGAACTACCGCTTCTGATGTCCCTCCCGCCCCGCCACGCCCGTGGCGGGGTTTCCGCCGCGCCACCACCCCGGTGGTGGCGCGGTGGCACTTTTCCGCATGCTCGGCCCGCCTGGAGCGCGGCCCGCTGGCCAGACCGGAACCGAACCCCATGAGTCATTCCCCCTGGTGGCGCGGCGCCGTCATCTACCAGATCTACCCGCGCAGCTTCCTGGACACCGACGGCGACGGCGTGGGCGACCTGCCCGGGATCGTCGAGCGGCTGGATTACGTGGCCTCGCTGGGCGTCGACGCGATCTGGATCTCGCCGTTCTTCAAGTCGCCGATGGCCGACTTCGGCTACGACATCGCCGACCAGCGCGCGGTCGACCCGATGTTCGGCACCCTGGACGACTTCGACCGCCTGCTGGCCAAGGCGCACTCGCTGGGCCTGAAGGTGATGATCGACCAGGTCTTCAGCCATACCTCGGACCAGCACGAATGGTTCCGGGAGAGCCGCCAGGACCGCGACAACCCCAAGGCCGACTGGTACGTGTGGGCCGACGCCCGCGAGGACGGAACCCCGCCGAACAACTGGATGTCGCTGTTCGGGGGCGTGGCCTGGCGCTGGGAGCCGCGGCGCTGCCAGTACTACCTGCACAACTTCCTGTCCTCGCAGCCGGACCTGAACTTCCACAACCCGCAGGTGCAGCAGGCCACCCTGGACTACGTCCAGTTCTGGCTCGACCGCGGCGTGGACGGGTTCCGCCTGGACTCGATCAACTTCTGCTTCCACGACGCGCAGCTGCGCGACAACCCGCCCAAGCCGGCGGACAAGCGCGTGGGCCGCGGCTTCAGCGCCGACAACCCGTACGCGTTCCAGTACCACTGGTACAACAACACCCAGCCGGAGAACATCGCCTTCCTCGAGCGCGTGCGCGCGCTGCTGGACCGTTACCCGGGTGCGGTGACCCTGGGCGAGATCTCCTCGGAGGACTCGCTGGCCACCACCGCCGAATACACTTCCGGCAACCGCCTGCACATGGGCTACAGCTTCGAGCTGCTGGTCGACGACTTCAGCGCCGGCTACATCCGCGACACGGTCTCGCGCCTGGAAGCGGCGATGACCGAAGGCTGGCCGTGCTGGGCGGTGTCCAACCACGACGTGCGCCGCGCGGTCACGCGCTGGGGCGGCGACGCCCCCTCGCCGCAACTGGCGCGGATGCTGGTGGCGATGGTCTGCTCGCTGCGCGGTTCGGTCTGCCTCTACCAGGGCGAGGAACTGGGCCTGCCGGAAGCGGACGTGCCGTTCGAAGCGCTGCAGGACCCCTACGGCATCACCTTCTGGCCCAACTTCAAGGGACGCGACGGCTGCCGCACGCCGATGCCCTGGAGCGGCGGCGCCGATGCAGGCTTCAGCACGGGCCGCCCCTGGCTGCCGGTGCCCGATGCCCACCGCGCGCTGTCGGTGGCCGCGCAGGAGTCGGACCCCAACTCCGTGCTCAACGCGTTCCGCGCCTTCATGGCCTGGCGCAAGCAGCAGCCGGCACTGGTGGCCGGCAGCATCGCGTTCCTGGACGCGCCCGAGCCCGTGCTCGCCTTCGTCCGCGAAGTGGACGGGCAGCGGCTGCTCGCCGCGTTCAACCTGTCGCCGGGCCAGGCCGGCTTCACCCTGCCGCCCGGCGGTTGGCGCCAGCAGCTGGGCCATGGCCTGCCCGCCGCGGAAGTGGACGGCGACGGCGTCGTCCTGCCAGCGCACGGCACCTTCTTCGCCACCGACGGCTGACGGCGCTGGCGTAACGGGGGCATGGGCCGCCACGCAGCGGCCTTCGCGGTCGTTTCACCACGACCGCGGCAGCGTGGGCGCCTCCCCCGCGATCCGCATGCATGCCGCCACCCCACGCGCCACGCACCGTCTACACCCTGCGCGCCTGCACGCAGCCGCGCAGCAGGCATGAGCGCGCCAGCCAGGACTGGGTGGCACGCAGGCTCGCCTCGCTGTGCGGCTGGGCGTACGGCGGTGCCCACGAAGCCCGCAGCGCCCCCGCCTGGCATCCCTACTTCGTGCCCGACGAGACCCTGGACCTGGAGCAGGCGACGCGACTGGGCATCCAGGGCGAGGACGACCTGTTCGGCGGCGTGGTACCCCATGCGTTCGTCGCCAGCAAGGTGATCACGCATGGCGTGCCCGATACCGCCTCGCCGGTCCCCCGTGGCTGGAGCCACGCGCTGGCCAAGCGGCTCGACGGGGCGGTCCTGCCCGGGTTCACCGCGTTCGACGCCGGGGCGATCGCCACCGCCGGCCAGCAGCTGCTCGCGCACGGCGGCAGGGTGCGGGTGAAGGAAGCCCAGGCGCGTGGCGGCCACGGCCAGCACCTCGCCGCCGACGCCGGCTCCCTGCGACGGATCGCGGCCGAGCTGGATCCGGAGGCGCTGCACCGCCACGGGGTGGTCATCGAGCAGCACCTGGACGAGGCCACCACCTGCAGTGTCGGCGAGATCCGGGTTGCCGGAAGGCGCCTGGCCTACCTTGGCATCCAGCACGAGGTCACCGACCGCCATGGCCGCGCGGTCTACGGCGGGTCGTCGTTGCGCGTGCTCGAGGGCGGGATGGACACGCTGGGCGCGCTGGCGCGCAACGACGGCGAGCGGGCCGCGATCGCGCTGGCGCGTCGGTACGACGCGGCGGTCGAGGCCGCCTACCCCGGCTTCTTCGCCTCGCGGCGCAACTACGACGTGGTCGCCGGGTTGGATGCACGGGGCCAGCAGCGCTGTGGCGTGCTGGAGCAGTCGTGGCGGGTGGGTGGCGCGTCGCCTGCCGAGCTGGTTGCGCTGGCGGCGTTCCTGCAGCCGCACCGGCCGGCGGCGGTCGAGGCCACCTGCCGCGAATCGCACGATCCCGCCCATGCGCCGCCGCCGGGCGCCGACACACTTTTCCACGATCCGGAGGCCGCCCACGGCCCGGTGATCAAATACGCACGCGTGGAGGGCATCGATGGACATCCGGCTTGACGCGGTCGAGATCGGCATCGGCGGCGACCGGATCGGCGGGACCCTGCTGTCGCCGGCGCCGGTGCTGCCCGGGGTGCTGTTCGTGCACGGCTGGGGCGGCAGCCAGGAACACGACCTGGGCCGCGCCCGCCAGGCCGCCGGCATCGGTTGCCATTGCCTGACCTTCGACCTGCGCGGCCATGAACGCACCGCCGAACAGTGGGAGACCGTCAGCCGCCGGCAGAACCTGGACGACCTGCTGGCAGCGTACGACTGGTTCGTCGCCCGGCCCGACGTGGACCCGGCCGCGATCGCCGTGGTCGGGATCAGCTACGGCGGCTACCTGGCCAGCCTGCTCACCGCGCTCAGGCCGGTGCACTGGCTCGCGCTGCGCTCGCCGGCGATCTACAAGGACGAAGGCTGGGAGCTGCCCAAGCGCAAGCTGCACGAAGATCCCGACCTGCCCGCGTTCCGCCGGCGCCCGCTGGCCTGGGGCGACAACCGCGCGCTCGCCGCCTGCCACGCGTTCGGCGGCGATGCGCTGCTGGTCGAGGCCGAGCACGACGAGATCGTCCCGCACCGGGTCATCGAGAACTACGCCACGGCGTCCGCCCCCGCCAGTTCGCTCACCCGCCGGCGGATCGCCGGGGCCGACCACGCCTTTTCCGGCAAGGCCGAGCAGAAGGCCTACACCGACGTGCTGGTCGGCTGGCTCACCGAAATGGTGCGCTCGGCGCGCGAGAGGCAGGCCCACGACAAGGTGGCCGAACGCAAGCGGCTGCGTCGCGCGGGGGAAATCCAGGCGCGCGGGTGAGGGCCCGAACCGGGTGCCGGGGAGCGCCGCCGGCAACCGGCAGATCGCGTTTCCCGCGATTTTTACTGCATTTCCCCCTTGGCGCCGGGCCGCGCATGGCCTACATTCGCCTTGCCGACGCCGTCGGTGACCAAAACCACCCTATTTACGGAACAGGAAAGTTATGGCGAAGACCACCAAGAAGCCGGCCGCCAAGAAGGCCGCGCCGAAAGCGGCGAAGGCCGCCCCGAAGAAGGCGGCTCCGGCTGCCGCCAAGCCGCTCAAGGAAGTCCTGGGCAAGTCCGCGCTGGTGAAGCACCTGGCCGAGACCAGCGGCGTGGCCGCCAAGGACGTCAAGGCCGTGCTCGCTGCGGTCGAAGACGCCGTCTCCGGCGCGATCAGCAAGAAGGGCGCGGGCAGCTTCACCCTGCCGGGCCTGTTCAAGGTCACCTCGGTCAAGGTTCCGGCCAAGCCGAAGCGCAAGGGCATCAACCCGTTCACCAAGGAAGAGCAGTGGTTCGCCGCCAAGCCGGCTTCGGTGAAGGTGAAGGTGCGTCCGCTGAAGAAGCTCAAGGACGCCGCGGCCTGATTGGCGCGAGTTCCAAGATTTCCCGACGGGGCGGCAGCGATGCCGCCCCGTCCTGTTTTGCGGTCCGCTGATTCGACGGTTGCCCCAGGGTCCAACAGCATCCTGCCGCCCGGCACGAGCGTGCCCGGTACTGATCACCCGCCCTTGCCGCGCGACCGCGGAGACTGCGGGCGCATGCCTGCCACCGCGCCCAACCTGCCCCGCCGTTTCGCCCGTGCCCTGGCGCGCACGCTGCTCGGCCTGCTGTGGCTGGCCCTGCTCGCACTGGGCGCGCTGTGGGCCTGGCGACAGCCTTTCATGGAGCGGGCGCGCACGCTGTGGGAACTTTCGCGGATGCCGCCGCCGGCGACCTTGCCGGTTCCCGTCCAGAGCGTGGCGCCGCGGCAGGTCGCCGACACGTTCGGCGCGCCACGCGGTGCCGACCGGCGCCACGAAGGGGTAGACATCTTCGCCCCCCGCGGCACGCCGGTGACCAGCACCACCCGTGGAGTCGTGGTGGCGATCAACGACCGCGGGCTTGGCGGCCGCCAGGTCTGGGTGCTGGGCCCGGCCGGGGAGCGCCACTACTACGCGCATCTGGACGACTGGGCCCCGGGGCTGGCCGAAGGCGATGTGGTCGAAGCCGGTGCAGCGCTGGGCACGGTGGGCAACAGCGGCAACGCGCGCGGGACGCCACCGCACCTGCACTACGGCGTGTATGGAAGCGACGGCGCACTGGACCCGCTGCCGCGGATGCGCGCCGTGCGCTGAACGCCGGGCTCGCCGCCATGGAACGGACCATCGTGGCCGCAGCCCTCGTTCGCGGCGCCGCGGGCGCCTACCTTGGCATGGCCCCACGCACGAGGTCTTCCATGGCTCCCACCCCCCACCGCTACCGCGTCACCGTTACTCCGGTCGAGCGCGATGGCCTGCCCTGCCGCGGCCGCTGCAGCATCGAATTCGACCAGGCCTGCGGAGAGGACTGGATGCGCATGCTCGAGAACAGCCAGCGCCTGCCGGGCTTCAGCGGCGACGAACGCACCGCGCTGGTGGTCGGCCTGCGCCTCCTCGACAGCCTGGCACGCGAGCCGCGCCAGCGCGGCGAGGATCCGCTTGCCGGCCTGCGCGCACCGCTCGACGCCTTGCTGCGGAAGCTGGCCGCCGCGCCGCACTGACCGTCCGTAGCCCGACGCGCCCGCGCGACGGCGTCCGCCTGCAGGCTATCCTGCCGCCAGTCCCCACCGGCGGAAGTCCATGCGCTACCGGCTGCCCCTGCTCGCCCTGCTCGTCCTTCCACTGGCACAGTGTTCCTGCCAGCGCGACGCCGACACCCCGCCGACCGCGCAGGTGCCGGTCGACGCGACGCTGGCGGGCGCATCCCGGGACGAGCCCAACGCGCGCAACCGGGCGATCGCCGACGCATCCTCGACTGCCGCCCAGGCGGCAGCCGCCACCCTGCATGCGTACCTGGGCGCCCTTCCGGCTGCCGACCGGACCCGCGCCGATGCCTACTGGGCTGGAGGCGACCCCGGCCGGACGCCGGGGGACGCCGCGTTGCGCGCCATCCCAGGCCTGCGCAGCATGCGCATCCAGAACGCCCCACCGGTGGCGCTGGACCGCGAATCGCCGCCGCGCGCCTACGAGATCCCGGTCGACCTGCGCCTGGATACCGCGTCCGGCCCGGCGCGGATGCGCGGCGCCTACCGGATGCGCACGCGCATCGACGGCCAGGGCTGGGAGATCACTTCCGCGTCGCTGCAACCCGAGCTGGATTGATCGCTAATCCGCGATTCACTCCAACGCGGGAAGATGCAGGCATCGCCCTACCGCGGAAGCCCTACGATGCGACGATTCCACCTGCTGCAGGCATGGGCCGTGCTAGCCCTCGGCGCATGCGCCGGCGCCTCGCTCGCCGCGCCGCAGATCGACGGACGGCAGGTACGGGTACCGGCCGCCGACGCACAGCATTTCCTGGCAGGCCAGCTCCCGCACCGGCAGGACATGCTGGGCGGGCTGGCCGAGGTGACCGTGAGCCGGCCGGAACTGGCCATCCCCCCGGGCACGCGCATGCAGCTGGGGCTGGACGTGGCCGTGGCCATGGCCGGCGGCGCGCCGGTGCCGATGGGCCGGCTGGAGTTGACCAGCGCCCTGCGCTACGACCCGGCGCAGCGGGCGCTGTTCCTGGAGCAGCCGCGGATCGAGGACTTCCGTCCGTCCGGCGGCGGCCAGGGCCTGGACGAGGCCAGCCGCGGCCTGCTCAATGCCTGGCTGGTCGACTACGCGCGCAAGGAACCGGTCTATCGCATCGATCCGGCGCTGGCGGCGATGGTCGGCGGACTCGACGTGGCATCGGCCGGCGTCGAGAACGGCCAGCTGGTGCTGACCTTCAACCAGGATATCGGCGCGATGGCCGGCGCAATGGCGCCGGCGCAGGCCGACTGAACCCCGCCGGTGCTGCCTCAGCGCTTGGGCTGCAGCATCGTTCCGGTGCACTTGGGCGAGCCGCACAGGCACGCCCAGATCTTCTTCAGCCGCGGCGTGTGCCGTTCGGCCAGGGTGATGCCGTAGTTGTAGGACAGCTCTTCGCCGGGGCGGATGTCGCGGATCGCCTCGATGAAGACGCGGTCCTTGCGCGAATCGCCGCCCTCGTCCTCCTCGATCAACGCCTCGCAGTTCGGATCGCAGCTGTGGTTGATCCAGCGCGCGTCGTTGCCCTCGTAGCTGGCGTCGATGACCCAGTCGTCGTTGAGGGTGAACAGGAAGGTGTGGCCGCTGTCGACGTCGCCGCCGACGTCGTTGTCCACTTCCTCGTGGGTGCGCCGCCGGCCCTTGTACTCGATCACCCGTTCGCCCTTGCGGATCGGCGCCGCGGCGAACACGCCGTTGCCGTGGATGGGCGATTTCCTGGCGACGATCTTGCGGGGCATGCGGAGTCCGGTGGCGTGGGGTAGACGGGGATTCTCGCCGATGCGGCCCCTCAGCCCAAGCCCGCGCGTCGCGTGGCGGCCCTCGCGCCGCCGATCGCCGCACCTGCCGGTCGTCATTGCCCCCTTTGTCACGGGATGCCGGCAGGTTGGCCGCGGCCACGTGCGACCGTCGTTCTCACCCGGTCATCCACTCCACCACCGGACTTGCCTCCATGCGATCACCGCGCACCCGCCTTGCCGTTCCCGCCACGCTGCTGCCCGCCCTCTCCCTGCTGCTGGTCGCCTGCCAGCCGCAGGCCACCCAGGCACCGACCACTTCGCCAGCGGCTGCCGCTACGGCCGCCCCGGCGGCGGCGCCGGTCGACCTCGTCGCCCGCGGCGAATACCTGGTGCGCATCGCCGGGTGCAACGACTGCCATACCGCGGCCTACGCGGAAAACCAGGGCAAGGTGCCGAAGGAACAGTGGCTGACGGGTTCGCCGCTGGGCTTCCACGGCCCCTGGGGCACGACCTATGCGTCGAACCTGCGCCTGCGCATGCAGGACTTCAGCGAGGACGAGTGGCTGGCCTACAGCGCCAACCTGCGGACGCGGCCGATCATGCCGGACTTCGCCGTCCGCGACATGACCGAGGAAGACCGCCGTGCCCTGTACCGCTTCATCCGTGGGCTTGGCCCGGCCGGTTCGCCGGCGCCGGCGGCGCTGCCCCCGGGCCAGACCCCTCCCTTGCCGCACATGGCCCTGGTGCTGCCACCTCCCCCGGCCGACGCGGCGGGCGCGCACGCACCCAACGCCCACTGAAGCCGGTCCCCGGCCGGGTTGGCCGGGCGGCGTCAAAAGCGTACAATTTCGGTACGCTTTAACGAACCCGCCCGCCATGCTCCGCGTCACCAAGCTGACCGACTACGCCACCGTGGTCCTGACCGTGCTCGCCGCACGCCAGGGCCAGGTACTGAGCGCGGCCGAACTGGCCGAGCACTCCGGGCTCGAGCAGCCCACCGTCAGCAAGCTGCTCAAGCCGCTGGCGCAGGCGGGCCTGGTCGCCAGCCAGCGCGGCGTGCACGGCGGTTACCGCCTCAGCCGCGACGCCGCCCAGATCAGCCTGATCGAGATCGTCGAGGCGATGGAAGGCCCGCTGGCGATGACCGAGTGCAGCCAGCACGAGAGCCATTGCGGCATCGCCCACCAGTGCGGCGTGCGCGCCAACTGGCGCCTGATCAACGACGTGGTCGCCGACGCCCTGCGCGGCGTCACCCTGGCGCAGATGCTGCGCCAGGGTGACGCCGCGCAGGGCGTCGG
>NZ_PDWO01000021.1 GCF_010211765.1 Pseudoxanthomonas kaohsiungensis
GATGGCAACGGTACTAGCATGCATGGCGTGGACTCCTCTCGTGATCCCGTGTCCCGATCCAGTATCGGTCTGGCTCATCGAAGCCGTGTGGTGACGCGGGAGGAGTCCATCCCATCATTCAAGCCGAACCCGCTTCGCGGGTCGGCTTAATTCCGGCGTTAGACATCATGAGGGAAGCGGTGACCATCGAAATTTCGAACCAACTATCAGAGGTGCTAAGCGTCATTGAGCGCCATCTGGAATCAACGTTGCTGGCCGTGCATTTGTACGGCTCCGCAGTGGATGGCGGCCTGAAGCCATACAGCGATATTGATTTGTTGGTTACTGTGGCCGTAAAGCTTGATGAAACGACGCGGCGAGCATTGCTCAATGATCTTATGGAGGCTTCGGCTTTCCCTGGCGAGAGCGAGACGCTCCGCGCTATAGAAGTCACCCTTGTCGTGCATGACGACATCATCCCGTGGCGTTATCCGGCTAAGCGCGAGCTGCAATTTGGAGAATGGCAGCGCAATGACATTCTTGCGGGTATCTTCGAGCCAGCCATGATCGACATTGATCTAGCTATCCTGCTTACAAAAGCAAGAGAACATAGCGTTGCCTTGGTAGGTCCGGCAGCGGAGGAATTCTTTGACCCGGTTCCTGAACAGGATCTATTCGAGGCGCTGAGGGAAACCTTGAAGCTATGGAACTCGCAGCCCGACTGGGCCGGCGATGAGCGAAATGTAGTGCTTACGTTGTCCCGCATTTGGTACAGCGCAATAACCGGCAAAATCGCGCCGAAGGATGTCGCTGCCGACTGGGCAATAAAACGCCTACCTGCCCAGTATCAGCCCGTCTTACTTGAAGCTAAGCAAGCTTATCTGGGACAAAAAGAAGATCACTTGGCCTCACGCGCAGATCACTTGGAAGAATTTATTCGCTTTGTGAAAGGCGAGATCATCAAGTCAGTTGGTAAATGATGTCTAACAATTCGTTCAAGCCGACCGCGCTACGCGCGGCGGCTTAACTCCGGCGTTAGGCCTCATTCCAAACATATGCACTGGCTTGAGACAAGAATCCCGCCGCCGATTGTCATGGTTCTGCTGGGCGCTACCGCGTTCGTGATCGCGCGCCTTCTTCCGGCGTTATCGTTTGAGTTCCCGCTGCCCGCAGTCGTCGCTGTTGCTCTCGTCTTCGTAGGCTTGGCGCTTAACATTCTCCCCAAGCTGGCCTTTCGGCGTGCTGGGACCACGGTCAATCCGGTCCGGCCGGCTCTCGCTACATCTCTGGTCACATCCGGTATCTACCGCTACTCCCGCAACCCCATGTACCTAGGCCACGCTGCGATCCTTTCTGGCTGGGTGCTTTACCTGCACAACGCTGCCGCGCTCGTGGTTGTTCCTGCCTTCATTATCTACATCACTCGGTTTCAAATTAAACCTGAGGAGCGGCATCTGTCTGCTCGCTTCCCGGACGAGTACGCTGCATTCTGTCGACAGGCCTCGCGCTGGCTATGAGGCCTAACCATTCATTCAAGCCGATGCCGCTTCGCGGCACGGCTTAATTCAAGCGTTGCCAATGCCCGCTCCTGGTCGATGTCCGCCAGTCAAGACGGCGCCGACAGACTTCGATCTGGCGGTCGCCGATCACCTTGCCCAGAAGCACTACGAATTCACACTAATTTCTAGAGCCAGCGAACCGTGGTGCTTGTCGCGCGAGCCTGGCCTGCTAAGCGTCGTGTTAGCAGGGTTTGACGGGGCAATGCTCATGACCAGCAGCAGGTTCTCAATGAACAGCAATCGCTTGCCTTGGCTCGGCGGCTATTCGAAGTAACCTTCTTCGAGCAGTCGTGCCAGCGTCGGAATGTAAGGTCCGTACTCGATCACGCGCTCGACTTGCGTCTTGCGGACCGACTGCATGGTCATACGTTGGAACTGGTAGTTCGTAGTCACCGGGCCCTCGTCATCGACCAGCACAGTCTCGACCACGACACCGTCCTGGCGTGCCTTGGCGTCGTAGAGCATGCGCGCCCGGATCACCTCAAAGCTGTAGCCCCTGCCCATGCGGTTCATGTCCTTGGCTAGTCGGTTTACGGATTCAGTATAGGCATTGGTGATGGGCTGATCGAAGTAAGCGAAGATCTCCTCGTGCCAGTTGTACACGGCGTTGGTGAGGTCCTTGAACGTCGGTGCCAGCTCAGCGGGAATGTTGCCCAGCCAGTGGACGCAGGCCGCTTCCGCCTCAGCCCGGGTCTTGTGATCCCAGATCGACAGGAAGCCTTCCTTGAGCGCATGGGCCTCCCCGAGCTGGGGAAACTGGCGGAACCACTCCAGGGCCCGCGCCATGTCCTCGCCCTTCAGGTCGTGCTGTCGCTTTAGCAGAAGGAACCGCTCATCCTTGAGCCTAAGGCGCTGTCGGGCCGGCAAGTCCTTGCGGATGCGCTTACGCAGTTTCTCTAGTGCATCGTTGGCCATCCGCTGGATGTGGAAGCGATCGACCACGATCCGCGCCTGCGGCAACGTGGCGCGCACCACCTGCTTGTATACGTGGTACATGTCCATGGCGACCCACTCGATGGTGTCCTTGTCGCGCAGGCTGCGGAAATAGGGCAGCAAGTCCGCCTTCGCCCGGCTGGGCCGGATGTCGAACACGGTCTTGCGCTCGATATTGGTGATCATGGCGCGGTATTGGCCGATGATCTTGAGTTCGTCGATGCCGAGGATGCGGGGTGTCCGGAACCGGACCTTGGCCTCGAACTCCTCGACGAAGTCATCGAAGATGTGGCGGATGGTCTTCTCATCCAGCGCCACCTCTCTGGCCAGGGCGGCAAAGGTCTTGGTGAAGGTTTCCTTGCGGATATGGGCGACTAGGCGGGCCGTGGCTTGCCGCTTGCCATCGAAGTCAGCCACCGGCTCGAACAGGGTCTTGCCGCAGCCCTGGCAGCGATAGCGGCGTCGCTGGATGAAGACCTCGACTGGCTTGCCATGCGAGGGCGTGTCCTGGAACGACTGCTCCTGCGAGCCATGGCCGTACAACCGGCCTGCCTTGCACAACGGGCACGCTGTCCAACTCGACACGCCTTCGGCTTTGACGACGTAGCGGTCTTCGTCACTGAGGACTTCGAGCGTCTTCAGGCTCCGCAACTGCAGGAAGTCGGTCACTCAGCACCTCGGGCAAGCCCACACTAAATTCCGACTTGTAATCTAGCATGTACACCCTCGGATCCAACAGCAAAGTCCATCTTTTGAAGTGAGAGCTACAGACGCCCTAGAACCCAAAACCCACACCAGATTCCGGATACCCAAATAAAAAGCCCCGGCGACCAGGGGGAGGTCGACGGGGCTGGGAACGGGGACTTGGGGAGGAGTCCCGTTCCGGTAGATCTGCTCCAGGGGAAGGGAGAGATCCGCGACAGGCGTTGCACCTGTCGAGGGCTATGACACCATTCCGTACATTGACGGTTCGTGAAGAATCCGGTTAAGAAACCGCTGGATTTAGCACGGATTCATTCGCAGGGCATGGAATGCCATGTAACGGAATGTGCCCTGGTTCCGGGCCTACCCGGAAGTGCCTGATTTGCCAAGGAGAGGCCGTCAGTGGGCCTCGTCCCAGTTGTTGCCGGTCCCGCTGTCCACCACCAGTGGGACGCTCAGTTGCGCCGCCGATGCCATCAGCCGGCCGGCCTCTTCCACCAGGGTCGGGACGAATGATTCGTCCGCTTCGAACACGAGTTCGTCGTGGACCTGCAGGATCATCAGTGCACGGTCGCGGTGGCCCGCGAGCCAGCCGTCCACGGAGATCATGGCCCGCTTGATGATGTCCGCCGCGGTCCCCTGCATGGGCGCGTTGATCGCCGCGCGTTCGGCGCCGGCCCGCTGGGCCTGGTTGCCGGCACGGATGTATTCCAGGTACAAGCGCCGGCCGAACACGGTCTCCACGTAGCCACGCTCGCGCGCCTGCTCGCGGGTGCGCTCCATGTAGTCGCGCACGCCCGGGTAGCGGCTGAAGTACAGGGCGATGTAGTCCTGCGCCTCGCCGCGGCCGATGCCCAACTGCCTGGCCAGGCCGAACGCGCTCATCCCGTACATCAGCCCGAAGTTGATCGCCTTGGCCGCGCGGCGCTCGTTGCCGGTGACATCCTCGAGCTTGCGGCCGAACACTTCCGCCGCGGTGGCCCGGTGCACGTCGGCGCCGGATTCGAACGCACGCACCAGGCCCGGGTCCTGCGACAGGTGGGCCATGATCCGCAGTTCGATCTGCGAGTAGTCGCAGGCCACCAGCCTGCGTCCGGGCGGGGCGACGAAGGCGCGGCGGATGCGGCGGCCGTCGTCGGTGCGGATCGGGATGTTCTGCAGGTTCGGGTCGGACGAGGACAGCCGCCCGGTCGCCGCGCCGGCCTGGTGGTAGCTGGTGTGGACGCGGCCGGTGTCCGGATTGACCATCTCCGGCAGCTTGTCGGTGTAGGTGCTGCGCAGTTTCGCCAGGCCGCGGTATTCCAGGATCACCCGCGGCAGCTCGTGCTGGTCGGCGATGGCCTCCAGCGCTTCCTCGTTCGTCGAGGGCTGGCCCTTGGGCGTCTTCACCAGCGCCGGCAGGCGCAGTTCGTCGAACAGCAGCGCCTGCAGCTGCTTGGGCGAATCCAGGTTGAACGCGCGCCCGGCCAGCTCGGTGGCCTTCTGCTGCGCGGCCAGCATGCGCTTGGACAGGTCCGCGCTCTGCCGGCGCAGCTCGTCCATGTCGACCTTCACGCCATTGGCCTCGATCCGCTCCAGCACCGGCACCAGCGGCATCTCGATCTCGCGGTACACGCGCTCCAGTGCCGGCTCGGCGGCCAGCCGCGGCGACAACACCCGGTGCAGGCGCAGGGTGATGTCGGCATCCTCGGCCGCGTAGCGGGTCGCATCGTCCAGCGCGCACTGCGAGAACGGGATCTGCTTGGCGCCCTTGCCGCAGACGTCCTCGTACTTCACCGTCTCGTAGCCCAGGTGGCGGCGGGCCAGGCTGTCCATGTCGTGGCGGGCGCTGCCCGAGTCCAGCACGAAGCTCTCCAGCAGGGTGTCGTCGTCGTAGCCGGCCAGCTCCACGCCATGCCGGCGCATCACGTGCAGGTCGTACTTGCCGTGCTGGCCGAGTTTATGCACGGCCGGGTCGGCCAGCAGCGGACGCAGCAGGTCCAGCGCCTGGGCGCGATCGAGCTGCGCCGGTGCGCCCGGATAGTTGTGGCCCAGCGGCAGGTAGGCCGCCGCACCGGGTTCGGCGGAGAAGCTCAGCCCGACCAGGTTCGCGCGCATCGCATCGAGGCTGTCGGTCTCGGTGTCGAAGGCGAACTGCCCTGCGTGCCGCAGCCGTCCGATCCACGCCTGCAACTGCCCGATCGTGGTGATGGTCTCGTATTCGCCCTTCGCGGCGAGGGCCGGATCCAGGCCCGCCGGTGCCTGGACGGCGGCAGACACGAAGCCGCTGCCGCGCGAACGCCCGGGTTCCTTTTCCGCCACCGGCAGCGCCGGGCCGGCATTGCCGGCTACCGCGCCGGCATCCAGTTCCTTCAGCGCCTGGTTGAAGCCGTAACGGCCGTACAGCGCGCGCAGGTCGTCCACGTGCGGTTCGCGCAGGCGCAGCGAGGCGGCGTCGCGCTCGAGCGCGACATCGGTCTTGATCGTGACCAGCTGCCTGTTCAGCGGCAGGCGCTGCAGCGCCGCGCGCAGGTTGTCGCCGATCTTGCCCTTGATCTGGCCGGCGCTGGCGATCACGCCATCCAGGCTGCCGTACTCGCCCAACCACTTGGCCGCGGTCTTGGGCCCGCACTTCTCCACCCCGGGCACGTTGTCGATGGCATCGCCCATCAGCGCCAGCAGGTCGACGATCTGCCCGGCATGCACGCCGAACTTCTCCATCACCGCCGCGTCCGAATCCATCCGGCTGCCGCTCATGGTGTTGACCAGGGCGATCGAGCCGGCGGCCACGCCGGGCGCGCGCACCAGCTGGGCGAAGTCCTTGTCGCCGGTGGAGATGGTCACCTCCATCCCCGCCGACGCGCCCTGCACGGCGAGCGTGCCGATCACGTCGTCAGCCTCGACGCCATCGACGCGCAGGATGTCGATGCCCAGCGCATGCACGATCTGGCACATCGGCTCGACCTGCGCGCGCAGCTCGTCGGGCATCGGCGGGCGGTTGGCCTTGTAGGCCGGGTACAGGTCGTCGCGGAAGGTCTTGCCCGGCGCGTCGACCACGAAGGCGATATGGTCGGGCTTCTCCTTGAGCGTGGCGCGCAGCATGTTGACCACGCCGAACAGCGCGCCGGTCGGCTCGCCGGCACTGTTGGTCAGCGGCGGCAGCGCATGGAAGGCGCGGTACAGGTAGCTGGAACCGTCGATCAGGACTAGGCGTGTCATGCCGGCATTCTACTGGGGGCGGATCGGCGCCGCCGTCCAGCGGGCGGCGCGACCGCCGCCTGGCGTGCACGGCGGCCTGGCGCATAATGCGGCCCAGCCCCGAGGAGACACCGCCATGCGCAAGCCGCCCCGTTCCGCCCCGGTCCTGCTGCTGTCCCTGGCGCTGGCCGCCGGCCTGCCGGCCGGATGCGCCAGCACCGGCGCGCCGGTGGACGTTACCGGCGCGGAAGTCGCCACGCGCGACCTGGGCAACGGCGACACGCTCGAGGAATACCGCGTCGGCGGCCAGCTGCGCATGGTCAAGATCACCCCGGCGCGTGGCGCGCCGTACTACCTGTACGACCGCGACGGCGACGGCGCGCTGGACCGCGACCAGGCCGACGACATCCCGCAGACCTACTGGAAGCTGTTCTCGTGGTGAACGCGGTAGCCGCTCCCGACATCCGCGCGGCCGATGACCCGGCGACCCTGCGCGCGGCCTGGCCGGTGGTGGCGCAGCTGCGTCCGCACCTGGACGAGGGAGCGTTCCTCGCCCAGGCGCTGCGCCAGCAGGCCGAAGGCTGGCGGGCGACCGTGCTGTTGGAGGGCGGCGTCGTACGCGCCTTCGCCGGCTGGCGCGTGCAGGAGATGCTCGCCCATGGCCGCCTGCTGTACGTCGACGACCTGGTGACCGACAGCGCCGCCCGCAGCGCCGGCCACGGCAAGGCGCTGCTGGACTGGTTGAAGGCGCAGGCAGGCGCGCTGGGTTGCCGCAGCCTGCAGCTGGACTCCGGCACCCAGCGTATCGATGCCCACGCGTTCTACCTGCGCGAACGGCTGCGCATCGTCTCGTTCCACTTCAGCGGCGCGCTCGACGGCTGAAACACTGCGTTGGCGCCTTTGCGATGGCCGCGGCGTGCCCGCGGCGCGCGATTGCAGGACAATGCCCTCCCTGCACGGACGCCGATCCCGCTCCGTGCCCATGGACAGGATCTGACGATGCTTCGCTGGTTCGAAAACCGGCTGGACCCGTATCCGGCCGCGCCCGCCACCCAGCCGCCGCGCTCGCTGTATGCGTTCTGCCGCCACTACACGCGCGGTACCGAACCGTGGCTGGCGCTGATGGCGCTGCTGACCACGGCCATCGCGATCACCGAGGTGTCGCTGTACGCGTTCACCGGCTCGATCGTGGACCGCCTCTCCAGCCATACCCCGGCCACCTTCCTGCAGGAGGAAGGCTGGAACTTCGCGCTGATGGCGGCGGTGGTGCTGCTGGTCATGCCGGCGCTGAACCTGCTCAGCGCGATGGTCATCCACCAGACCCTGCTCGGCAACTTCCCGATGCGGATCCGCTGGCAGGTGCACCGCTACCTGCTGCGCCAGTCGATGGGCTACTTCCAGGACGAGTTCGCCGGCCGCATCTCCACCAAGCTGATGCAGACCTCGCTGGCCGTGCGCGAGACGGTGATCAAGCTGCTGGACGTGGGCAATTACGTCATCGTGTACTTCGGCGGCGCGCTGATCGTGGCCGCCTCGGCCGACTGGCGACTGATGCTGCCGTTCGCCGGCTGGATCGTCGCCTATTCGATCCTGCTGCGCTACGCGATCCCGCGCCTGAACAAGGTCGCCCAGGAGCAGGCCGACGCGCGCTCGACCATGACCGGCCGCATCGTCGACAGCTACACCAACATCGCCACGGTCAAGCTGTTCTCGCATTCGCACCGCGAGGAAGACTACGCGCGCGAATCGATGGGCGAGTTCCTCGACACGGTGCACCGGCAGATGCGCCTGGCCACGATCGTCAACGTGAGCAACGACACGCTGAACATGCTGCTGCTGTTCGCGGTGGCGTCCACCGGCATCGGCCTGTGGATGAACGATGCGGTCAGCGTCGGCGCGATCGCGGTGGCGATCGCCTTCGTGCTGCGCCTGATGGGCATGTCGCAGTGGATCATGTGGGAGATGTCGGCCCTGTTCGAGAACATCGGCACGGTGCAGGACGGGATCAACTCGATCGCGCTGCCGGCCACGGTCGACGACGCGCCGGACGCGAAGGACATCGGCCCGGTGCGCGGCGACATCCGCTTCGAGCACGTGACCTTCCACTACGGCAAGCAGGGCGGCGTGATCGAGGGCCTGGACCTGCACGTGCGCCCGGGCGAGAAGGTCGGCCTGGTCGGCCGCTCCGGCGCCGGCAAGTCGACCCTGGTCAACCTGCTGCTGCGCTTCTACGACCGCGAGGGCGGCGCGATCCGGATCGACGGCACCGACATCGCCACCGTCACCCAGGACTCGCTGCGCGCCGCGATCGGCGTGGTCACCCAGGACACCTCGCTGCTGCACCGCTCGGTGCGCGAGAACATCCTGTACGGGCGTCCGGACGCGAGCGAGGCCGAGCTGGTCGAGGCCGCACGCCAGGCCAATGCCGACGGCTTCATCCAGGAGCTGGTCGACGCCAAGGGCCGGCGCGGCTACGACGCGCAGGTCGGCGAGCGCGGGGTGAAGCTTTCCGGCGGCCAGCGCCAGCGCATCGCCATCGCCCGGGTACTGCTGAAGAACGCGCCGATCCTGGTGCTGGACGAGGCGACCTCGGCGCTGGATTCGGAAGTGGAGGCGGTGATCCAGGAGAACCTGTACCGGTTGATGCAGGGCAAGACGGTGATCGCGATCGCGCATCGCCTGTCGACGATCGCCGCGATGGACCGGCTGGTGGTGATGGACCAGGGCCGGATCGTCGAGCAGGGCACGCACGAGCAGCTGCTCGCCCATGGCGGGCTGTATGCGCAGCTGTGGCAACGGCAGTCGGGCGGTTTCCTGGAGCTGGAAGCGGAGACCGAGTCGGCGGAGGAGTAGGAAAGCAGCGGGGCAAGCCCCGCTCTACGACGGCGCAATGCCCTGGTACGCGCTCGGGAACGAAGCCGCCTTCGTAGAGCCGGGCTCGCCCGGCTACTCCCTCTCCGTAGAACCCCCATGAAGCAGCGGGGCAAGCCCCGCTCTACGATTCGCGGCGGCGTTGGGCGCGGCCCAGGGCGAGGCCGGTGCCGGCCCATGCCAGGGCGACGCCGGCACCGATGAACATCGCCAGCGCCGGGTGCTCGCCCATCAGGTCCAGCAGACGCTTGACCCAGGCGCTGAGCGCGTCGCCGCCGCGGTACACCACCGTGTCGATGAAGTTCTTCGCCTTGTACTTCTGCTCGGCCGGCACGACGGTGTAGAGCATCTCGCGGCCCGGCCGCACGAACGCATATTCGCCGGCGCGACGGGCCACCATCACCACCACGAACACGGCGAACACCGGCGCCAGTGCCAGCCACAGGAAGCCGAAGGCCATCACCAGCGGTACGCCGACCAGCAGCACGCCCACGCCCAGACGCTGCGCGATGCGGCCGGTGAGGAACAGTTGGGTGAGGATCGCCAGCGCCTGGACCACGGTGTCGATCAGGCCGAATACCTGGGTCTGCCGTTCCCGATCGGGGAACAGTTCGGCGACGAAACGCGCCTGTTCGAAGTACAGGAACGTGGTCACCGTGGCCAGCAGCACCACGAAAAGTGCGATGCCCAGCAGGTACGGCGAGCGGAACACCGCGGTGGCGCCGGCGAACGGGTTGCCGCCGAGCGGCTGCCGGCGCTGGATCGGCATTTCCGCGCTGTCGAGCGGATGCAGGTCGCGCCAGCGGTGCAACCACAACGCCATCGCCGAGCTGCCGGCGATGAACAGCGACGACAGCACCAGCAAGCCGCCATGGCCCAGCACCCCGACCAGCACCGTGGCCAGCAGCGGGCCGAGCAGTCCGCCGGCACTCGCCCCGGCGGCGATCAGCGCGAACAGGCGCTTGGCTTCGGCGCTGGCGAACACGTCGGCCAGCACGCTCCAGGCCAGCGAGATCAGCAGCAGGTTGACCACCGAGATCCAGATGTAGAACGCGCGGCCGGCCCAGACGTTCTCCGGTTGCAGCGCCAGGCTGGCGGCGAAGCCGAGCAGGCTGGCCACCACCAGCCCGAACACCCACGGCACGATCGTCCGCCGCGCGACCCTGGAGGCGATCCAGCCGTACAGCGGCAGCACCGCCACGGTCGCCACGAAGGTCCCGGTGAACAGCCATTGCAGGTTGTCCACCCCGCCGGCGACGCCCATCGTCTCGCGCACCGGCCGCAGCATGAAGTAGCCGGTGAACAGCAGGAAGAACATCGCCAGCCCGGCGGCGACCGCGGGTGCCTCGTGCGGCCGCACCCCGAACAGGCGCGACAGCCACGCCACGCGATGCGGATGATCCGGCGCGCCCATCCTCCGCGCCTCAGGCCGCGAACTGCCGGACGAGCTCCTGCTGCTGCGCCGCCGTCAGCAAGGGCCCGCGCCCGGCCTTGAGCTGGTCGAGCTGGCGCTCGGGCTTGCCGGTGGCCGGGATCACCACGGTGACCGCCGGATGGCTGATCGCGAACTTGAGGAACATCTGCGCCCACGAGGTCACCCCCGCCTCCGCCGCCCACCCCGGCAACGGCACGTCCTTGACCTGGGCGAACAGCTTGCCGTCGTCGAAGGCACGATTGACGAGCACGGCCACGCCCTTGTCCTGCGCCAGCGGCAACACCGTCCTGGCGGCATTGGTGGAATTGACCGAGTAGTGGATCTGGATGAAGTCCAGCTTCTCGCCGCGCAGGATCCGCTCGAGTTCCGGCAGGCCGGCATCGGTGTAATGCGTGACGCCGACATACCTGGTCTTGCCCTGCGCCTTGAGTTCGCGCGCATAGGCCAGCTGGGCCTGCCAGTCGCGCAGGTTGTGGACCTGCAGCAGTTCGACCTTGCCGGTGCGCAGCCGGCGCAGCGATTCGGCCCACTGCGCCTCGGCGGCCTGGCGGCTGTCGGCGGCGATCTTGGTGGCGATGAAGGCCTTGTCGCGCCAGCCACCGTCGTGCAGCAGGCTGCCGACCACCTCGTCGGAGCGCCCGTAGTTGGGCGAGGTGTCGATCAACCTGGCGCCGCCGTCGAAGAAGATCTTCGCCACCTGCTGCAGCTGGGCGTATTCGGGCGAACCGATCGCCACGTCGTAGCTGCCGGAAGTGCCGGCGCCGATCACGGGCAGCTGTTCGCCGCTGGACGGGATCGGGCGGGTGAGCAGGGGAGCGGATGCCGCGGGGGCGGCGAACAGCGGCCCCACGCCGGCGAGGGCGCCGAGGCCGGCGACGACGGATGTGGCGAGGGCTGAATCGAGGAAGCGGCGGCGCGAGGGGCAGTGCATGGTCGTGACTCCGTGGACTGGCGGCGCACAGTGGCCGGATCCCGATCCTACCGGCCCCGACTTTGGCCGCATGTGCACATCGGCATGGTCGGCCGGATCCGCGGGCCGCGGCCGCCGGGCCGCCGCGGCCCGCGTGGTATCCTGCGCGTCCCTCCTTGGGGAGTAGCCTGCTCCGTGCGCCATGCACGGAGCGTCCGCGTCAACATGCTCGGCCCACCGTGGCCGTGGCGCGGACAACCCGCGGCCCGGATCGACGATCCGCGGCCACCGGGACTGGCGAGACCAATGGCCTGCCGGCGCGTCGTGGTTGGACGCTGGCGGGCCGTGTCCGCCCTTCCAGCCCGGTGCGTTCGATGAGCCCGTTTTCGATCCTCCTGATCGGCATCGCCATGTCGACCGACGCCTTTGCCGCCGCCGTCGGCAAGGGCGCGGCGATGCAAAGACCCCGGTTCCCCCAGGCGCTGCGCGCCGGCCTGATCTTCGGCGCGATCGAGGCCATCACCCCGGTCATCGGCTGGCTGCTCGGCCACGCCGCCGCGCGTTACATCACCGCCTGGGACCACTGGATCGCCTTCGGCGTGCTGGGCCTGCTCGGCCTGCACATGATCTGGAACGGTTTCAGGCCCGACAGCGACGACGACGGGCAGGCAATACGCCACCACGGCTTCTGGGGCCTGGCCGCCACCGGCCTGGGCACCAGCATCGACGCGATGGCGGTGGGCGTGAGCCTGGCCTTCCTCGATGCGCCGATCGCGGTGGTGGCGGCGGTCATCGGCCTGTGCACCCTGGTGATGGTCACCACCGGCATCATGCTCGGCCGGGTCCTGGGCGCGCTGGCCGGCAAGCGCGCCGAGATCCTCGGCGGCGTGATCATGATCGCGATCGGCAGCGTGATCCTGCACGAGCACCTGAGCGGCGCGGCCTGAGGTCGCCCGGTCTACCGCGGCCACGGCTGCGGCAGGCAAGCAGCCCCACGCCCTCGCTGCGGCGCTTTTCCACGGACGCATGTCCGGTCTCCCGGCTCCTGCAACAATGGCGGCGCTGGCCCGTCTGTAGGAGCACAGCTTGCTGGCGACGCGGGCGCCGGGGCCGCGAGGTGTCGCCCGTGTCGACGCCGTCGCGGCGCGGGCGGCGGCTACAACCACGGCGGCGCTGGCTCCCATGCAGGAGCACAGATCGCTGGCGGCCTCAGCGCACCACGAGCACCGGTACGGTCGCCTTGGCCAGCACCGCCTGGGTCTGGCTGCCGAGCAGCACCCGCCCCAGTCCACGTCGACCGTGCGAAGCCATCACCACCAGTCCGGCGCCGTGGCTGGCGGCGGCCTGCACGATCGCGTCCGACGGAAAGCCATCGGGCACGTGCACCGTCTCGCAGGCCACGCCGGCCGCGGCGGCCTGGCCCAGCGCGTCCTGCAGGATCCGCTGGGCCGAATGCGCGCAGCCCTCGCGGTATTCCTGCTGCATCGCCGGGTCGGCCGACAGCGCCAGCGCATCGTCGAAGGCCGGCATCCACGGTTCGGTCACGGTCACCACGACCACCGGCACGCGCAGCGCCGCGGCCAGCGCCAGGCCATGGCGCAGCCCCTTTCCGGCCAGTTCCGAGCCGTCGGTGGCGATCAGGATGCGGTCGTACATGGCGGGCTCCCCGGGGGACATATCCGCATTGCACACCCGCCGCGCGGATCAGGCAACCGCCGCCATGGAGGCGGGCGGGCCGGCGGGCCGGCGGCCGGGAGTGCCGGAGTTGCGGCGTCTTTTTGTAGGAGCCGATTCATCGGCGACGCGACGCCATCGACACAGGCGACGACCTCGGTGCTCGCACGCACGCGTCGCCGATGAATCGGCTCCTGCACGGATCGGCGCCCGGCCCGCCGCGCGGCATGCCGGGCGATGCGCTCAGAGCGGCTGCAGGTTGGCGAAGGCCAGCACCAGCCACTTGCTGCCGGCGTCGTCGAAATTGACCTGCACGCGCGCATGCGCGCCGCTGCCCTCGTAGTCGGTGACCACGCCACGACCGAAGCTGGCATGCGCCACGCTCTGCCCCAGCTTCAGCGCCGGCGTCTCCAGCACCGGATGCGCGACCCGCGGCGGCGCGGCCATCGGCCGGGCCACCTGCACCCGCGGCCGCACCTCGTTGAGCAGGTGCCCGGGGATCTCGCGCAGGAAGCGCGAGGGCATGCCGTACATGTCCATGCCGTGGATGCGCCGGCTCTCGGCGTAGGTCATCACCAGCTTCTGCCGCGCGCGGGTGATGCCGACGTAGGCCAGGCGGCGCTCCTCCTCCAGCCGGCCGCTTTCCTCCAGCGACTTGCTGCTGGGGAACACGCCCTCCTCCACGCCGGCCAGGAACACCAGCGGGAACTCCAGGCCCTTGGCCGAATGCAGGGTCATCAGTTGCACGCCGTCCTCGTCCGCCTGGGCCTGGCCCTCGCCGGCCTCCAGCGCCGCATACGACAGGAACGCGACCAACTCGCTCATGCTCTCCTGGTCGTCGTCCAGTTCGGCGCGCGAGAAGCGCGAGGCGACCGAGACCAGCTCGTCCAGGTTCTCCAGCCGCGATTCGGCGTCGAGCTGGCCGCGCGCCTCGCTGCTCCAGTGCTCGCGCAGGCCGGAGCGGGCCAGCACGTGGTCGACCCGGTCCTTCAGCGCCAGGTCGGTGGTTTCCGCATCCAGCGCCTCGACCAGGCTCAGGAAGCCGGCGACCGCGTTGCGCGCGCGGGCGGCCAGCGCGTTCTCGCTCACCAACGTGCTGGCGGCCTGCCACAGCGAGACCGCCGATTCGCGGGCGCGGCGCCGCACCTCGTCCAGGGTGCGGTCGCCGATGCCGCGGGCCGGCGTGTTGACGGTGCGCTCGAAGGCGGCGTCGTCGGCGCGGTTGGCGACCAGGCGCAGGTAGGCCAGGGTGTCCTTGACCTCGGCGCGCTCGAAGAAGCGCATGCCGCCATAGACGCGATACGGCACCTGTTCGGCCAGCAGTACTTCTTCCAGCGCGCGCGACTGCGCGTTGCTGCGGTAGAGCACCGCCGCCTCGCGCCAGCTGCCGCCGTCGCGCACCCACTGGCGGATGCGCTCGACCACGAAGCGCGCCTCGTCCATCTCGTTGTAGGCCGCGTACACGTCCACCGGCTCGCCCTCGCCGCTGTCGGTCCACAGCTGCTTGCCGATGCGGTCGGGGTTGTGCGAGATCACCGCGTTGGCGGCGTTGAGGATGTTGGCGGAAGAGCGGTAGTTCTGCTCCAGGCGGATGGTCTTCGCGCCCGGGAAGTCGCGCAGGAACTGCTGCACGTTCTCGACCTTGGCGCCGCGCCAGCCGTAGATGGCCTGGTCGTCGTCGCCGACCACGAACACCCGGCCGCTGTCACCGGCCAGCACGCGCACGAACGCATACTGGATCGCGTTGGTGTCCTGGAACTCGTCGACCAGGATGTCGCGGAAGCGGGCGCGGTAGTGGCCCAGCAACGCCGGGTTGTCGCGCAGCAGCTCATGCGCGCGCAGCAGCAGTTCGGCGAAGTCGACCAGCCCGGCGCGGTCGCAGCGCTCCTGGTACAGCGCGTAGGCGCGGCGCAGCGCATCGGTCCACGGGTCGTCCCCGGGCTGGATGTGCTGCGGGCGGCGGCCCTCGTCCTTCTGCGCGTTGATCCACCAGGCGATCTGCCGCGGCGGGAAGCGGCCGTCGTCCAGCTCCAACTGCTGGGCCACGCGCTTGACCAGGCGCAGCTGGTCGTCGCTGTCGAGCACCTGGAACGACTCCGGCAGCCGCGCCTCGTTCCAGTGCAGCCGCAGCAGGCGGTGGGCGATGCCGTGGAAGGTGCCGATCCACATGCCGCGCGCGCCGTGGCGCAGCTGCGCGTCGGCGCGCGCGCGCATCTCGCCGGCCGCCTTGTTGGTGAAGGTGACGGCCAGGATCCCGTGCGCCGGCACGCCCTGGACCTCGTTGAGCCAGGCAATGCGGTGGGTCAGGACCCGGGTCTTGCCGGAGCCGGCGCCAGCCAGCACCAGGTAGTGGCCCGGCGGGGCGGATACGGCTTCGCGCTGGGCGGCATTGAGGTCGTCGAGCAGGTGGGAGACATCCATGCCGCCATTTTACGCGGTGGCGGCCAAGCGTCCCTGAAGCCGGTGAACCGGGACGGCTGCCCGCGCCAGTACCCGCGCGGGCGCCGGTGCTGCCTCAGTGGTGGGCTTCGTGCTCGCGCTTGGCGCTGACGTTGGTCATCAGTTTGTCGGTCCAGGCGATGCCGATGGCCGACAGGATGAATACGCAGTGGATGATCGTCTGCCAGAGCACGCCGTCGGTGGTCAGGGTGCTGCAGCGGGTCGCGCCGATGTTGGCCGCGGCGGTGGCGAGCAGCTCGGGCGGGCAGAACGGCAGTCCGTTGAGGGTACCGGCGGCGATGAAGGTCTTGAGCAGGTGGATCGAGGAGATGCCGATGATCGCCATCGCCAGCTTCACCTTCAGCACCGAGGCGTTGACATGGCTCAGCCACTCCGGCTGGTCCGGATGGCCCTCCAGGCGCAGGCGCGAGACGAAGGTCTCGTAGCCGCCGACGATCACCATCACCAGCAGGTTGGAGATCATCACCACGTCGATCAGGCCCAGCACGATCAGCATGATCTGCTGCTCGCCCAGTCCCCGCGCCTCATGGATCAGGTGCCACAGCTCCTTGCCGAACAGGAACACGTACACGCCCTGGGCCAGGATCAGCCCCAGGTACAGCGGCAGCTGCAGCCAGCGCGAGGCGAAGATCAGCGTGGACAGCGGGCTCAGGCGCGGCGCGCCGGTGGTCTGCGGATGCGACATGGGGGGCTGCACGGGGAAAGGGACGGCGCAGGGTAGCGGCCGCGCCGCTGGCTGCCAAGCGGCGGCGCGGCCGCCCCGGGCCGGGAACGGTGTGATCCATCCCCGGCGCGTCGCCGGGGCCTACACTCGCGGCTCCCCCTCCCAGGAGTCGCCGCATGATCGACCTGTACTACTGGCCCACGCCCAACGGCCACAAGATCACCCTGTTCCTCGAGGAGACCGGGCTGCCGTACACGGTCAAGCCGGTGGACATCGGCAAGGGCGACCAGTTCCAGCCGGAGTTCCTGGCCTTCTCGCCCAACAACAAGATGCCCGCGATCATCGACCATGCGCCCGCCGACGGCGGCGCGCCGCTGAGCGTGTTCGAATCCGGCGCGATCCTGGTCTACCTGGCCAACAAGACCGGGCGCTTCTTCGGCGCCGACGTGCGGCAGAAGGTCGAGGTCAACCAGTGGCTGATGTGGCAGATGGCCGGCCTGGGCCCGATGACCGGCCAGTACGGCCACTTCAACGTATATGCGCCGGAAAGGATCGACTACGCGATCGACCGCTATACGCGCGAGGTGCAGCGCCTGCTCGGCGTGCTCGACCGGCGCCTGGCCGGGCGCAGCTTCATCGCTGGCGAGGAGTACACGATCGCCGACATGGCCGCGTACCCGTGGATCAACCCGTACACCAAGGCGCCGCTGGACCTGGAGCCGTATCCGGAACTGCGCCGCTGGCACGCCGCGATCGCCGCGCGCCCGGCGACCGCACGCGCCTACGCGCTGACCGCGCAGGTCAACCCGGATGCGGGCAAGCCGCTCACTGACGAGCAGCGCAAGCAGCTGTTCGGCCGCTGAGCCGACCCCGCCGCCGAGCCTTGCGCTTTTCGTAGAGCGGGGCTCGCCCCGCTGCCCTTGGCGGCACATGCGATCCACGGCAGCGGGGCGAGCCCCGCTCTACGCAGCGGCTCAGCCCGCGACGCGCACCGCCTCGGGCACCGGCGCCGGCGCGTAGCTGCGCATGTAGTCCATGTGCATCGGCATCTGCCGCACGGTATGCAGCACGTTCTGGCGGATGTCGCCCAGGAACCGCGACAGGTCGGCCTGGCTCATGACATCGGCGGTGGGGTGGTAGCGCCTGGGCTGGATGCCCTGCCCCAGCATCACCTGCACCCAGGAGTTGACCCCGAACAGTTCGCCCGGCACGTGGAACACCTCGCCAGTCTCGCGGAACAGTTCGATCCGGTGGCGCAGCGTGTCGGGAATGCGCATCTCCGCGATCTCCCGCCAGTACGGCGAATCGCGGCGGTCGCTGATGTGGTAGTGCATCACCACGAAGTCGCGCACGTGCTGCAGCTCCTCGTCCAGGCGCGCGTTGTACTCGTCGATCGCCGGCTGGGTGATCACCTGCGGGAAGGTCTGCAGCAGGCGCACGATGCCGCGCTGGATGAGGTGGATGGTGGTCGATTCCAGCGGCTCGATGAAGCTGCCGGCCAGACCCAGGGCCACGCAGTTCTTCGCCCAGCACTGCTCGCGCTGGCCGGGCTTGAACCGCACCGGCCACGGCTGCTTGATCACCTCGCCCTCGAGGCTGCCGAGGAACTCTTCGCGCGCCTGGTCGTCGTCCATGTGCCGGCTCGAGTAGACGATGCCGTTGCCGACCCGGTGCTGCAGCGGGATCCGCCACTGCCACCCGGAACTGCCGGCGATGGCGCGCGTGTACGGCACCGCATCGCGCACCGCGGTGGTCTGGGTGGCCAGCGCGCTGTCGTTGAACAGCCAGTGCGACCAGTCGGTGAATCCCACGCCCAGGGTCTTGCCGATCAACAGGCCGCGGAATCCGGTGCAGTCGATGAACAGGTCGCCCTCGATGACCTCGCCGCGCTCGAGCTTGAGCGAGGAGATGAAGCCCTCGCCGTCGGTGGCGACATCGACGATCTTGCCCTCGACCCGCTTGCAGCCGTGGCGCTCGCTGAAACCGCGCAGGAAGCGCGCGTAGAGCGCGGCGTCCATGTGGTAGGCGTAGTTCACGTGGTAGCGCGGCAGGTGCGAGAAGCGGTCCTGCAACGCGGCCTGCAGCTCGATGCAGTAGTCGCTGTACTCGCTGGCCAGGCCTTCCTCACGGCCGCGCAGCCAGAAGTTCTGGAAGCCGGTCGACCAGTGGTCCTTGCCGCTGATGCCGAACGAGTGGATGTAACGGTGGCCGACGTCCTTCCAGTTCTCGAACGAGATGCCCAGCTTGACCGTGCCCTGCACCGCGGCCATGTATTCCTGCTCCTTGATGTCGAGCAGGCGGTGGAAGGTGACCAGGGTCGGGATCGTCGCCTCGCCCACGCCCACGGTGCCGATCTCCTCCGATTCCACCAGGGTGATGTCGAGCACCCGGCCCAGGGTCTTGGACAGGGCGGCGGCGGCCATCCAGCCGGCGGTACCGCCGCCGGCGATGACGACGCGCTTGACGGGGCGGGGGCGGGTCACGGGATCGGAAGGGATCATCTCGGGGTACTCAACGGTCCAGGCGCTTGAGCAGCAGCGCCCTGAGGTGGCGGACGCGGGCTTCGTCCATGGGTCCCAGCGCGCGGCGCGCCGGTTCGGGAATGTGGCCGGCGACCTCGGCCTCGTCGTAGTCGAATACGTAGTGGGCGAACACGTCCTTCCAGATCGCGCGCTCGGCCGGCGGCAGGTCGCGCACGCTCATGATCGCCAGCATCAGCGCGTTCATCGGCGTGTCCATCCACGGCGGCGACTGCCGCCACCAATAGTTGACCAGCACGTTGAACGCCTCCAACCCTTCCATGTGGTGCCACCACATGCTGGGGATGAACACCGCGTCGCCCGGCTCGAGCTCCGCGCCGCGGGCATGCCGCAGCGCCTCGGCGAACTTCGGGAAGCGCGCGTGGTCGGGCGCGTGGAAGTCGACCAGGCTCACCGCCTGCCCGGCGGGCGTGTGGTCCAGGGGGCCGATATAGAGGTTGGCCAGCTGCGAAGGGGGGAACAGGGTCACCCGGCGGCGTCCCGCAGCCACGCAGGCCAGGTTGTCCGGCACGTCCTGGTGCGCCGGTATGCGGCTACGGTTGCCGATCCAGATGCTGGCCAGCGGATCGCGGTCGCCGAAACCGAGCCGGTTCTCCTCGCGGAAACCGGGCAGGAACGTGTCGACCGTGGTGGAGGCCACGTAGATCAGCGGCGGCGCCGGGTCGGCCTCGTACTTGCGCAGCGTGTCGAGCACGACCGCCAGCGGGATCTTCTCGCGGCGGAAATTGAAGCCCTGGATGTCGTCGTCGTAGAACACGCGGCCGGCGGCTTCCGGCGGGGCGACGGTCGCCACCACGGGCATGCCGCCGTGGTCGAACCGCTTCAGGTAGCCGATCGCGGCGGAAGTGGATTGGCCGGCGGCCTGGACCATCGGCCATTGCGCGACCAGCCCCCGCAGCACCAGCGGCTCGGTCGAGCGCAGCAGTTCGTCCGGCAGCGCGCCAGGCGCCACTCCCGCGATTTCGCGGATGGGTTCAGCGACCGGCAGCACGGCGGCGGTTCATCCGCTCGATCAGGTCGCGGAAGCGCGACAGCGAAGCCAGCACCATGTAGGCGGGCAGCAGGTGGCCATCGCGCGAAAGCTGCTCGAGCGCCGAGCCATCCAGCGCCTGCAGGCGCCGTTCGTCGATGGTGTGGAAGCCGGCCAGCCGGTTGTCGGAGCCGTCGTCCAGGCGGATGTCCAGCACGAAGGACTCGAGCAGCTGGTGCCGCTGCAGCGCGTCGACGAACGCGGGCGTGGCGAGGATGCCGTCGTGCAGCATCAGCAGCGTCGTGCGGGCACGCTCGAGGAACTCGCTGGCGATGCCAGGTCCCTGGAACAGCGCCTCGCCGGTGCCGGCGCGCACGCGCGGGTGGTCCAGGTCGACGTGGACCATGGGCTCCGCGCCGGACACGCCGATCAGGAACGGTTGCCGCTCGATGGCCAGCGGGATGTAGGTGGCATCCCAGCGCTCGCCGTCCAGGAACAGGTTCTCGCCCTGCCGAAGCCCGAACAGTGCCAGCGGATGGAATCCGCCCGCCGCGTCGCGCTGGAACACGATCGGGTAATGGGCCTGGAGGCTGCGGAACTCGGCCGGCACCGCCGGCGCGTACATCACGTCGTCGCCGAACGCGGCGCCACGGCGGGCGTCCACGCGCAGGTCGCGGTGCTCGACGTGGTTCAGGAGAACGGGGTTGCTCATCGTGGGTCGGCGGTTGCCGGGCGCGGATGCGGCGTCCTGCGGCATCGTGCCCGATCTGCGGGGTACAGGAAAGCCGGCCGTAGCATCATGCATGCGTGGATGGAGAAGGAGCCGCTGGACGTATCCAGCGGCCCCTCTCCGCCAGGCGACCTGGGAGGGATCGCCTGGCAAGCCCACTGCGATGGAACGTCAGAACCGGTAGCGGACGCCGAACATGTAGCGCGGGCCGGTCTGGGTCGCGAACCGGACCATGTTCTCGTGGCGTGCGTGGATGCGCTGGGTCTCGTCGGTCAGGTTGATGCCTTCCAGGCTCAACGTCAGGTTCTCCATCACCTCGTAGCTGATGATCGCGTCCACCTGGCCGTACTCCTCGGTCCAGTTCGGGTTCGGCGGAGTGCCGCCGCCGCCGATGCCGTTGAGGAACTCGTCGCGCCAGTTGTAGGCCACGCGCACCTGCCAGGCGTTCTTGTCGTAGAACGCCACCAGGTTGGCCGAGTCGCTCAGCCCGATCATCGGGTACTGCGTGCCGAGGTCGCTGTTGTCGAACGTCAGGCCCGAATCGACCTTGGTGTAGTTCGCCGCCAGGCCGAAGCCGGACTCGCCGAACACGTGCTGGACGTTGACCTCGAAGCCGTCGAGGTGGTCGGACCGCTGGTTGGCCGGGGTGGTGATGTCGAACCCGGCGACCGGGTCGCCCGGCTGGCCGACGATGCTGCCGGTCAGCGCGCCGGACGAGTCGGTGCCGGTGACGGTCACGCCCGGCGAGCCGGCGTAGTTGGTGAAGATGTAGTTGCGGATGCAGACCATGTCGCCCGCGGCGCAACCGTTGGCCAGCGCCGCGTTCCAGTACGCGCCACCCACCGGCGTGTGCAGGTCGAACGGCGTCTCGCGCACGATCGTGTCGCTGATGAAGTTCTTGATGTTCTTGCGGAAGTAGCCGATCGAGGCGTAGCTCGACTCGCCGTAGTACCACTCCAGCGACAGGTCGAAGTTGCGCGAGAGCAACGGCTCCAGCCCGGGGTTGCCGCTGCTGCCGTCGCCGCCGTCGACGCGGACGATGTTGGCCAGGCGCTGGCCGCCCTGGATCTGCTGCCAGCCCGGCCGGCCGATGGTCTCGCTGTAGCTGGCGCGGGCGACGATCTCGTCGGTCACGTGCAACGCCATGTCCAGGTTAGGCAGGAAGTAGTCGTAGTCGCCCTCCAGCTCGGTGAAGCCCTGGCCCGGCTGGTAGGTCACGTACAGCTCGTTGGCCGAATCCCAGGAGATGCCGTTGGCGATGCGCACCAGCGCCGAGGAATCGACGTCGGTCTGCTCGTAGCGCACGCCCACCGCCACGTCCAGCGGCATCGACCAGTCGAAGCTGGTGGTGTACTGCAGGTAGGCGCTCTTGGACTTCTCGGTGGTGCGCAGGTCGTCGGTGAACTCGGTCGGCATCTCGTAGCAGCTCGCGCAGCCGGAGACGGCGATGGCGGCCTGGCGCAGGCGCTCGAAGTCGAACACCAGGAAGTCGTCGGTCCACATCGGGTTGTTGCTGTTGCCGAAGCTGTCGAAGTAGCGCGACATGTTGTCGGCCGTCCAGATGCTGTCGTCGTAGTCGCCCGGCGTGCCGACGCCGCCCCACGTATCGCGCTGCATCACCGCCGCGGCGGTGCGGTTGTTGACCTCGGTGGCGGCGATGCCGAAATCCAGGCCCGAGTAGTCGCCGAACTCGAAGCGGCCATCGGCCTGCAGCTGCTCGACCTCGGACTTGTTGTAGCTGTTCTGGAAGACCGAGCCGGTGACCAGGGCATCGGCGGCCTGCACCGCGCTCATGCCCGGCGGCAGCTGCACGTTGACGATCGGGATCTCGCCGCTGTAGTCGACGGTGGTGTTGCCGCGCACGTAGGCGGCCACGCCGAGCACGCCGGCCGAGCCGAGATGGCTGTCGGGGCGCGATTCGGCGCTGGAGTTGTGGTAGTCGAACGCGAGCTTCAGCGAGTCGTTGACTTCCCACTCCACGTTGAAGCCGAGCGAGTCGCCGCTGTTCTTGGTGGCCAGCTGCATGCCGCCCATCGACAGGTCGGCGTTGGTGTATTCCTCTTCGTACATGATCGGCGCCGAGACCGGGCCGTCGGTCCACGAGCTGTCGCCGGCGGTCTGGCTGAACCACACCGACAGTTCGCTGCGCTGCTGCTGGACCTTGTTCTCCATGTAGGCGTAGTCCAGCGTGGCGGTGACGCTGTCGCTGGGCGCCCACTGCATGGTCAGCATGCCGTTGGTGCGCTGGCGCTGCACGCCGTTGACGCTGTAGCCGGTGTTCTGCGGACGCGCGTAGACGTCGTCCAGGCCCGGCCGGTTGGTGATCCGGTCCGAATAGCCCTGGCCCGGCAGCGGCAGCGCGTTCCAGCTGTTGGAGTCGCCGGCGAAGGTGATCCAGCCGTCGGCCACGCTGGCCTGGCTGTAGCCCGACTCGCGCTCCTGGTAGCTGCCGCTGAGGGTGATGCCGAAGGTGCCGTCGGCCCAGGTGTTGCTGAAGATGCCCGAGACTTCCGGGGTGACGATCGCGCCCGGGTAGCTCTGCGGCAGGTTGCGCGCCGAGGAGTCGTGGACGGCCTTGAAGCCGACGCTGGCCAGCGGCTCGCCGATCTCCAGCGGACGCGCGGTCTTGACGTTCAGGGTGGCGCCGATGCCGCCGGCCGGCAGTTCGGCGCGGCCGGTCTTGTGCACTTCGATGGCCGAGATCGCCTCGGCGGCGATGTTGGCGAAGTCGAAGGAGCGCGAGTTGGAGGTGCCGCCGCCGCCCGGGCCGAGGTTGGAGGCCGGCATCTGGCGGCCGTTGAACAGGACCAGGTTGAAGTCCGGGCCGATGCCGCGGACGGTGACCTTGGAGCCTTCGCCGCTGGACGTGCGGTCGATCGATACGCCCGAGATGCGCTGCAGCGCCTCGGCCAGGTTGGTGTCGGGGAACTTGCCGATGTCCTCGGCGACGATGCCGTCGACGATGCCCTGCGCGTCGCGCTTGAGGTTCATCGACGAGGTGAGGCTGGCGCGGATGCCGGTGACGACCACCGTGTCGAGCTCGGTGGGGTCGACCGCGGCGTTCGGATCGGCCGTTGCGGCCGCCTGCGGCGCCTGGTCCTGGGCGATGGCGTGGGTCGCCGGCGCCAGCGCCAGCAGCAGCGCGGACGTGAGCAGCCGCTTCTTGGGCAAGGCTTGCTTGTGGTTCATGGGTTCTCCCTCCCGGAATCGCACGAATTCGATTGAGTTATGGCCAGACGCTGTCCCCGGACAGTCGCCGACGCGGCGGATTAGGGGCCGGTCTGACAGCGTTGTCAAACCAGCGACGCACGGAGCCAGGAAAACGCTAAAAAAACGCAAAAAAAACGCAAAAAAAACGCCGCAATTCGATGTTGTGCGGCAACAAAGAACAGCGCTGTCATGCGCAAAAACGCATCGAGGTATAGCTGAATGTTAGCGCTATCTCTTTGATTCGTCTGGCGGCGGGCTGCACACCGGTCGCACACCTACGATTGCTGGTGCTGTCAGGCCTAATGTCGGGCTCGCGCCAGGCCGATCGTCGACAGCCCCCGGCGGACGCCGCACCATTCTTCACGTTCGGCGAAGAAGCCAGCATATGCTGCCAATTGCGAGCACTTGTCCATTCATGCGGTCTCCGGGCGCATCCGAATCGGACAACGCTGTCATGCGGCAAGTCCGCTTCGGACATGACCCGGGACATATCTTGGCCCGAACAGGTTCCGGCCTGTTCCCGCCGTCACGGCCGGCCAACCGCCGACGACGCCTACAATCCCGCTCCTGTTTCGCCCAGCCGCCCACGGATATCCCCACGCATGCGCCTTGCCCTGCCGGTCCTGCTTATGACGATGCTCGCTACCGCCCCGATCCATGCCGCGAAACTGACCCTGGAGGCGATCACCGGCAGCGCGCCGCTGTCCGGACCGACGCTGATGAAGCCGCAGGTGTCGCCGGACGGCACGCGGGTGACGTTCCTGCGCGGCAAGGACAGCGACCGCAACCGGCTGGACCTGTGGGAGTACGACATCGCCAGCGGCCAGACCCGGCTGCTGGCCGACTCCAGCGTGGTGCTGCCCCGCGCCGAGACGCTCAGCGACGAGGAGAAGGCGCGCCGCGAGCGGCAACGCATCGCCGCCTACTCCGGCATCGTCGACTACCAGTGGTCGCCGGGCGGGAAGGCGCTGCTGTTTCCGCTGGGCGGCGAGCTCTACCTCTACGACCTCGAGCGCGCCGGCCCCGCGGCGGTGCGCAAGCTCACCTCCGGCGGCGGCTTCGCCACCGATCCGCGCATCTCGCCCCGTGGCGGGTTCGCCAGCTTCATACGGGGCCGCAACCTGTGGGTGATCGACCTGGCCAGCGGCAAGGAGATCCAGTTGACCTTCGACGGCGGCGACACGATCGGCAACGGCGTGGCCGAATTCGTCGCCGACGAGGAGATGGACCGCCATACCGGTTACTGGTGGGCGCCGGACGACAGCGCCATCGCGTTTGCCCGGATCGATGAATCGCCGGTGCCGGTGCAGAAGCGCTACGAAGTCTATGCCGACCGCACCGACGTGATCGAGCAGCGCTACCCGGCCGCCGGCGAACCCAACGTCGCCGTGAGGCTGGGCGTGATCGCACCCGCGGCCGGGACCAAGCCGCGCTGGATCGACCTGGGCAAGGAACAGGACATCTACCTGGCCCGCGTCGACTGGCGCGACGCGAAGCGGCTCACCTTCCAGTGCCAGTCCCGCGACCAGAAGACGCTCGAGCTGGTCGAGGCGACGCTGGCCACGGGCGCGCTGCGCATCCTGGCCACCGAAACCTCCAGGACCTGGGTGCCACTGCACAACAGCCTGCGCTTCCTGCCGGACGGTCGTTTCCTCTGGTCGTCCGAACGCAGCGGCTTCCAGCACCTGTACCTGGCCTCCGAAGACGGCGCCACGCTCACGCCGCTGACCTCCGGCGACTGGGTCGTCGACGAGGTGCTGGCCGTGGATGCGAGGGCCGGCTACGCGTGGTTCGCCGGCACCCGGGATTCGCCGCTGGAAAAGCACGTGTACCGCGTGCCGCTGGCCGGCGGCGCGATCGAGCGCCTGTCAGCCTCCGAAGGCATGCACGCGGCGAGCTTCGCCCGCAACGCCAGCGTCTACGTCGACAGCTGGTCGGCGCCGGGCACGCCGCCGCAAATCGAGCTGTACGGCAACGATGGCACCCGGCTGGCGACGCTGCTGCGCAACGAGCTGTCGGACCCGGACCATCCGTTCGCCACGTTCCTCGACGCGCAGCGCCCGGTCGAGTTCGGCACGGTCACCGCCGCCGACGGCACCACGCCGCTGCATTACAGCCTGATCAAACCCGACGGCTTCGATCCGCGGAAGAAGTACCCGGTCGTGGTCTTCGTCTACGGCGGACCGGCCGCGCAGACCGTGACCCGGTCCTGGCCGGCGCGCAGCGACGCGCTGTTCAACCAGTACCTGGCCCAGCAGGGCTACGTGGTGTTCTCGCTCGACAACCGCGGCACGCCGCGGCGTGGGCGCGAGTTCGGCGGCGCGCTGTACGGCCGCCAGGGCACGGTGGAGGTGGACGACCAGCTGCGCGGCATCGACTGGCTGAAGGCGCAGCCGTGGGTCGATCCGGCGCGGATCGGCGTGCACGGCTGGTCCAACGGCGGCTACATGACCCTGATGCTGCTCGCCCGCACCGACGCCTACGCCTGCGGCGTGGCCGGGGCGCCGGTGAGCGATTGGGGCCTGTACGACACCCACTACACCGAGCGCTACATGGACCTGCCGGCATCCAACCCCGACGGCTACCGCGATGCGCGCGTGCTCACGCACGTCGACGGCCTGGTCGGCGCGGACGCGCCGAAGCTGCTCCTGGTCCACGGCATGGCCGACGACAACGTGCTGTTCACCAACACCACCGCGGTGATGTCGGCCTTGCAGCAGCGCGGCCAGCCGTTCGAGCTGATGGCCTACCCCGGTGCCAAGCACGGCCTGTCGGGCAAGGATGCGCTGCACCGCTACCGCCTGGCCGAGGACTTCTTCGCACGGTGCCTGAAGCCCGGGGCCTGACGGACGCGCCGCCGCCCCCGGGTGCAGGAGCCCATCCTCATGGGCGACCCGAGGGCGCACAGCGTAGGCGATGCCGGCCCGGCGGCGTCGGGTCGCCGATAAATCGGCTCCTACAGAAGAAGCGCCCTGACGGGGACCACCTTTTCGCAAGCCGCTACACCCTCGGCTGTAGGAGCCCATCCTCATGGGCGACCCGAGGGCGCAAGTCGTGGGCATCGCCCGCCCGACGGCGTCGGGTCGCCGATGAATCGGCTCCTACAGGGGTTTGGCCGGGGTGTCCGGTTCGACCGCGGGTGCCGGCATCGGCACCTCCGCGGGCACCGCGCCCGGCGGCACCCAGATCGCCATGCCGACCGCCTTCTTCTGCTGGGTCGGGATGCCGATGCCGACGCCGCCGTAGGAACTGCTGCCCCAGCTGCCGCCGCCCACCGACACGCCGCCGCCGGACGAGCCGGACGCGCCCACGCCCATCAGCACGACGCCGTTGGCTCCGAGCGCGGCGGCTTCGGCCTTCAGCCGCGCCACCGCCGAATCGGTCTGGCCCTGGGTGCCGAAGCCGATCGCGCTGCTGGCTTCGATCTGGGCGATCTCCTGCGAGCCGGCAGGCACGACCGTGTAGATCCGGACCTGCGCGGGATCGATCGCCGGCCGCGCCTGGCCGACCATGACCTTCGACGACCCGGCGCAGCCGGACAACAGGAGTACGGCGGTCAACGCGGCGATGTGCAGGCGCATGGCGATCCCCCGGGGACGATGGCGATGGACCGCATCATCCTCCGCCGCGCGTGAATCGGCCAGCAACCCCGCCGCACCCGGACGCCGCGACCATGAACCGGACAGGCCCGGGCGGGGCGGCGCGTATCATGGACGCCTGTTTTTCCCGGAGCCGCCGATGAGCTTCCCCTACGTCCGCCCGCGGCGCATGCGCCGCGACGACTTCTCCCGCCGCCTGATGCGCGAGCACCTGCTCACCAGCAACGACCTGATCTATCCGGTGTTCGTGCACGAGGAGAAGGGCCGCGCCCCGGTCCCGTCGATGCCGGGCGTGGAGCGGCTCTCGGTCGACGAGCTATTGCGCGTGGGCGAGCAGGCGCTGGAACTGGGCGTGCCGGTGCTGGACCTGTTCGGCGTGCCCGACCCGTCGGCCAAGACCGCCGACGGCCGCATCGCCTGGGACGAGGACGGCATCATCCCGCGCGCGATCCGCGCACTGAAGTCGCGCTTCCCCGAGCTGGGCGTGATGAGCGACCAGGCGCTGGATCCGTACACCACCCACGGCCAGGACGGGCTGATCGACGAATCCGGCTACATCCTCAACGACGCCACCATCGAGGCGCTGGTGAAGCAGTCGCTGGTCCATGCCGCCGCCGGCGTGGACATCCTCTCGCCGTCGGACATGATGGACGGGCGCATCGGCGCGATCCGCGAGGCGCTGGAAGCGGCCGGGTTCGTCAACACCCGGATCATGTCGTACGCCGCCAAGTACGCCTCGGCGTTCTATGGCCCGTTCCGCAGTGCGGTCGGCAGCGCCGGCAACCTGGGCAAGGGCAACAAGTTCACCTACCAGATGGATCCGGCCAATTCCGACGAAGCCCTGCGCGAGGTCGAACTCGACATCGCCGAGGGCGCGGACATGGTCATGGTCAAGCCGGGCCTGCCCTACCTGGACGTGATCCGGCGGGTGAAGGACGCGTTCGGGGTGCCGACCTTCGCCTACCAGGTCAGCGGCGAGTACGCGATGCTCAAGGCCGCCTCGGCCAACGGCTGGCTGGACGAGAAGGCCTGCGCGCTGGAGGCGCTGCTGGCATTCAAGCGCGCCGGCGCCGACGGCGTGCTGACCTACTACGCACTCGACGCGGCGCGCTGGCTGCGCGAAGGCTGAGCCCGCTCAGCCGCCGTGCGTGGCCAGGCAGCCGTCCTGGCCGCGCACGGTCGGCAGCACGATCCGGTAAAGATCGGTCTTGCCGGCCCTGGGCGACCGCGCCGAACCGGTGACGGTCCCCTCGCCCGGTCGCGACGGATCGGCGACCAGCGCGCGGGTGTAGCCGCCTTCGGTATTGAACGAGAGCGTCCAGGGCGTCGCGCCGGCGTACTGGCGGCCGTCGCAGGCCGCCAGGTACACGCGCACGGCCCCGGTTCCCGCGTCGCCACGCGCGAATGCAAGGACGCGGCCGCCATCCAGCCACGCCGCGTCGAACTCGTCATGGCCGCTGTTGACCCCGGGCACCGGGCCCTGCAGGACGAAGCCCCCGCCCGCGCTGCGCGCCAGCTTGAGGTCGTATCCGCCCTGGCCGTGGCCGCCATTGCTGGCGAACAGCAGCCACTGGCCGTCGGCGCTCGGCAGGGGCGAGCCTTCGTCGGCATCGGTGTTGACCGCCGCACCCAGCCACTCGGGCTGGCCGTAGCCGTCCCCGTCCACCGCCACGCGGTACAGGTCACGCCCCCCGGCGCCGCCGGCGCGGTCGGAGACGAAGTACAGCCAGCGGCCGTCGGCGCTGAAGGTGGGCTCGGCTTCCAGCGCCGGGGTGTTGAACGGCAGCGGCTGCGGGTCGAGCCAGCGCTTGTCCTCGCTGCGCGCCTGCCACAGGTCGCCCCCGCCAGGGCCCCCGGCCCGGTCGCTTCCCCAGACCATCCGCTTGCCGTCGGGGGAGACGCTGCCGCGCAGTTCGGCATCGCGGGTGGAGACCGTCCAGATGCCCTCGATGCCGTACTCGGCCAGCTGCGCCAGCGCCGGGCCGCAGAGTAGACTGCAGGCGACGGCGACGCCCAGTGCACGTTTCATGGTGGTCGCTCCCGGCAGGTTCCCCAATCCGCGGATTCATACCACGCCATGTCCACCGCCCGATACGCCGTCTTCGGCCACCCGATCAGCCACTCGCTTTCGCCCCGCATCCATTCCGCCTTCGCCCACCAGCTCGGGATCGCGCTGGAGTACACCGCCATCGACGCGGCGCCGGTGGATTTCGCCACGGCGCTGGAACGCTTCGCCGGCGAGGGCGGCCGCGGCGCGAACGTGACCCTGCCGCTGAAGGAGGCCGCGTTCGCGCTGTGCGCGCGCACCAGCGACCGCGCCCGCCGGGCAGGCGCGGTCAACACCCTGACCCGCAACGACGGCCAGTGGCATGGCGACAACACCGACGGCGCCGGCCTGGTAAGGGACCTGACCAGCCGCCAGGGACTGGACCTGCGCGCGCGCCGCGCGCTGCTGCTGGGCGCCGGCGGCGCGGCGCGCGGCGTCGCCCCCGCCCTGCTCGACGCCGGCATCGCCGAACTGGTCATCGTCAACCGGTCGCCCGAGCGCGCCGACGCGCTCGCCGATGCGCTCGGCGAACCCGAGCGCGCCCACTCGCGCTACTGGCAGGACATGCGCGACCTCGGCGACTTCGAACTGATCGTCAACGCCACCTCGGCCGGGCGCGGCGACGGCAACGGATTCAGCGCACCGTTGTCGCTGGTCAACAGCCGCACCCTGGCGGTGGACGTGAACTACGGCGAGGCGGCGATCGACTTCCTCGCCTGGGCGCGCGCGGCCGGCTGCCACGACGTCGTCGACGGCCTGGGCATGCTGGTCGAGCAGGCCGCGGAGGCCTTCGAGCATTGGCACGGGGTGCGGCCGCAGACCGATGCGGTCTACGCCGCGCTGCGCGAGCGCGATCCGGTACTGGTGACGGCGGACTAGCCGACCGCATCCACAGCTGAACCGCAGCCCAGCGACCTGGCGGTTCTTCGACTCCGTTCACGGCGCCGCGGGGCGGCGGCGGGTATCTAGCGCATACCCGCGGCGTCGAGCGCCGTCCACCACCCGACAGGAACGCGACCATGAAACACGCCATCGTCCTTTCTTCCCTGGTCATGGCCGGCCTGCTGGCACTGCCCGCCTTCGCCGCCCCGCCGGAGGGCAAAGGCCATGGCAAGGGCCATGGCAACGCCAAGCAGGGCCACGAGTACGCCGGCCCCTCGGGCGTGCGCGTCGACGCCGACGTCGGCGGACTGTTGTCGGTGAGCATCGGCAGCGGCGACGCCCGCCGGATCGCCGAACGCCACGGCTACGTCGACTACGCCCCGCTGCCGCCGGGCATCCGCAAGAACCTGGCCCGCGGCAAGCCGCTGCCGCCGGGCATCGCCAAGAAGATGGTGCCGGGGCCCATGCTGCGGGACCTGCCGGTCTACGCCGGCCACGAATGGCGCGTGGCCGGCGACGACCTGATCCTGGTGTCGCTGGGCAGCGGCCTGGTCGTCGAAGTGATGGGCGACATCTTCCGCTGACGGGCGCCCCCGCGCCGGCCGGTGACTTCGTCGGCCGGCGCACCGGAGCCGCAGCGGCTAGCATGGCCCCATGAGAATCCTGCCGACCCGGCTGCTGCTCGCCTGCCTCATCGCCATCAGCCTTCCTGCCGGAGCGCTCGCCGCCGAGGCCCCGCGCCCCCGCGCGCGCGAGGTCGGCATCGCCATCGGTTCCCTGCCCCCGGGGCCGCGCAACGCGATCACCGACGTGGACGGTGTCGGCGTCGGCCACGCGACGCTGGCGCAGGGCACCCGTTTCAATACCGGCGTCACCGCGATCGTCCCGCATCGCGGCAACCTGTTCCACGAACGCGTGCCCGCGGCGGTCGTGGTCGGCAACGGCTTCGGCAAGCTGCTCGGCGTGACCCAGGTCCAGGAGCTGGGCGAGCTGGAGACGCCGATCCTGCTGACCGGGACCCTCGGCGTGTGGAAGGTGGCCGATGCGCTGGCCGCGCACCTGCTCGTGCAACCGGGCATGGAGCAGGTGCGCTCGATCAACCCCGTGGTCGGCGAAACCAACGACGGCTACCTCAGCGACATCCGCGCGCGTCCGCTGGGCACCGCGCAGGTGGAGCAGGCACTGGCGCGGCTGTCCTATGGCGAGGTCGGCGAAGGCGCGGTGGGTGCCGGCGCCGGCACCGTCGCGTTCGGCTGGAAGGGCGGCATCGGCACCAGCTCGCGCCGGCTGCCCCCGGAGCAGGGCGGCCACACCGTGGGCGTGCTCGTGCAGAGCAATTTCGGCGGCCACCTGACCGTGGCCGGCGTGCCGGTGTGGAAGACGCTGCCCGATCCGGCGGAAGTCGCGCACGCAGAGCTGCCGGCACCCTCGGCGGGCGACGGCAGCATCATGATCGTGGTCGCCACCGACGCGCCGCTGGACCCGGCGGCGTTGCGGCGCCTGGCCACGCGGGCGCTGACCGGCCTGGCCCGCACCGGGTCGGACATGTCCAACGGCTCGGGCGACTACGTGATCGCCTTCTCCACCGCCCCGCAGAATCGCCGCCGGGCCGACCTGCGCGTGCAGCCGGCCGCCAGCGTCGCCAACGACGCGATGACGCCGCTGTTCCAGGCCACGGCCGAAGCCACCGAGGAGGCGATCCTCAACTCGCTGCTGCGCGCGCATACCGTGCACGGCCACCGCGGCACCGCGCCCGCGCTGCCGCTGGCGCCGTTGCTGCAGGCGCTGGATGCGGCCGGCGTGCGGGAACTGCCGAGCGGTTGCGCCGCGTCCCGCGGGAAGCGCTGCTGACCTCGCCTGCGATGCCCGATCCGGCCAGGACGAAGTCCTGCCGGGCCGCACACCTCAGAACGCCAGTCGCAAGCCCGCCGGCATCGGCGCCGCCAGCGCGGGCGCCTCCGCCGCGTCGAGCGACTCGAGCCAGTGCAGCACCGAGCGCTGCAGGTCGAGCGCGGCGGCGCACTCGCTCGCCAACCCCTCGATGCCGGCGAAACGCAGATAGGGCAGCAGGTCGGCATAGGCGGCGATCTCGCGACGCTCCAGGCGGCTCCAGTCGGCCAGGGTCGCCGTGCGCGGCAGCGGTTCGGCCGATGATGCGGTCAGGCGCTGGGCCAGGGTCGGGCTGGTCATCTGCAACGCGTGCAGGATGCTCGCGCGCTGCGCACTGGTCTCCACCCCGTGCAGGTCGGCGCGACTGCGCACCCGCTCGGGCAGGGCGCGGTTGTCCGAGATGGACTCCAGCACCCGCAGCCCGTGGTCCTCGACCCGATAGGCATCGGCGAGGCGGATGTTCAAGGTGACGAGCGGCGCGGCGTCCATAAGGCATCGGCGGTGGGGGATGGCGCCACGGTGTCACCCCGGGCGTGAACGCAGCATCCAGACCGGCCACCGCTATCGCGCGGTTCCTGACTGCTTCAGACGCTGAATCCCCCCGGGCTCACCTGGCCTGGATGCGCGCTGCGCTAGCTTCGGCATCCTGGTCCCTCGCCGACGGAACCTCCCGTGAAGCAAGCGCCCGTGGAAGAGCCGGACATCGCCATCAGCGGCGGCGACAGCAGCCCGGGCGGACTACCCGCACTGTGGACGGTCGGCCACTCCACGCGGACGTGGGACGACTTCGTGGCGCTGTTGCGGCACCACCGGATCGAGGCGATCGCCGATGTGCGTCGCTTCCCGGGGTCGCGCCGCCATCCCTGGTTCGCCAGCGACGCCATGGGCGAGGCGTTGCCGCGCACGGGCATCGCCTATCTGTGGCTGCCCGGGCTGGGCGGGCGACGACCGGTCCAGCCCGGCTCGCCCAACGGCGCATGGCGCAACGCCGCCTTCCAGGGGTATGCGGACCACATGGCCAGTGCCGAGTTCGCGCACGCCCTGGAGCGGGCGCTGGCGCTGGCGGCCGGGCGACGCACGGCGTTGCTGTGCGCCGAGGTGCTGTGGTGGCGCTGCCATCGCCGGCTGGTCGCCGACCTGCTGAGCCATCGCGGCCATGAAGTGCTGCATATCATCGACGACGCGCCGCCGCAGCCGCATCCGCTGCATCCGGCGGCGCGACCGGCGGGCGATGGTCTGGTCTATCCCGCGGCGCAGGCGGGCCTGTTCCCGGCCTGACTCCGCGGCATGACGCGCCCTTCGCACCGGTTGCGCTGGCATGGGCCCGGACGGGACGGGCGAGGCGGGCGATGCCGCGACGCAGGACACTCAAGCTGGCCACCTTCAACGTCAACGGGATCGGCACGCGCCTGCCGCACCTGCTGGCGTGGCTGGCGCGCGAGGAACCGGACGTGGTCGCCCTGCAGGAGCTGAAGGCGCCCGACGGATCCTTTCCGGAAGCCGAGCTGGAGCAGGCCGGCTACGGTGCGATCTGGCGCGGCCAGCGCTCGTGGAATGGCGTGGCGCTGCTCGGGCGTGGGGTGATGCCGGTGCAAAGCCGGCGCGACCTGCCCGGCGACCGCGCCGACACCCAGAGCCGCTACATCGAGGCGGCGGTACATGGCGTCATCGTCGCCGCGGTCTACCTCCCCAATGGCAACCCGCAACCGGGGCCCAAGTTCGACTACAAGCTGCGCTGGATGCAGCGCCTGGCCGACCACGCGCGCGGCCTGGTCGGGCAACCCCATCCGGTGGCGATCCTGGGCGATTTCAACGTCATTCCCACCGACGACGACGTCTACGATCCCAAGGCCTGGCGCAAGGACGCGCTGATCCAGCCGCAGGTGCGGGAGGCCTACGCGCGCCTGCTGGCGCAGGGGTGGACCGATGCGCTGCGCCACCTGCATCCGGAACAGGCGCCGTACACGTTCTGGGACTATTTCCGCCAGCACGCGCAACGCGATCGCGGGCTGCGCATCGACCACCTGCTGCTCAATCCCGTGCTGGCCGCCGGCCTCAGGCGCGCCGGCGTGGACCGATGGGTGCGGCTCCAGGAAAAGGCCAGCGACCATGCGCCGGCCTGGGTCGAGGTCTCGCTTCCGCGCGCGTGAACACCCCCGCGGTCCGGGCGAGGCGACTGACGTGAGAAGCGAGGCGGGGTGTCAGCCCGGCGGGCGCCGGTAGAGCGCGGCGTTGATGCAGGCGAACACGCTGACCACGAACCAGCCGAACGGCAGCAGCGACAGGGTCAGCAGCCAGGTCACCACGAACGCGATGCACGCGCCGAGGAACCACAGGATCGCCGACAGCACCCGTCCCTGCAGCAGCTGCCCCAGGCCGGGCACGAAGAAGCTGCACAGCGCCGCGATCACGTTGCCGGCCGAACCCTGTCCCGTCGCCATCGCCTGCTCCCGCATCCTGGATGAGTGCCTACAGGCTACAGCAGTCCGTCGCGCTTGACCGCCAGGTAGCGTTCGACCAGCGCCGCCGGCAGGTCGGCCGGTGCCACGTCCACGGTCATGACCCGGTGCTGGCGCAGCGCGTCGTGCGCGGCCGCGCGCTGGGCCAGGTAATGGGCCACCGCGCCGGCGTCGATCGCATCGTCCAGGGTCGCCACCGGCGCATCGAGCACCGCGTCGAGCACCTGCTCGCGCAGGCTGGCCACGCAGACCAGGTGCCGGCGCTGCAGCAGGCGCACGGCGGCCAGCAGTTCCTCGCTGTCCTCGTCGCGCACGTTGGTCACCAGCATCACCAGCGCGCGGCGCGGATGCTGGCGCGCCAGCCGCGTGGCCAGGGCCAGGTAGTCGGTGGCCACCGGCGCGGGGTCGAGGTCGTAGCTGGCGCGCAGCAGGCCGTCCAGCGCGCCCATGCCGCGCTTGGGCGGCACCCAGCGCTCGGGCCCGCCGCCGGCAAGCAGGCCGACCGCGTCGCCCTGCCGCAGTCCCAGCCAGCCGACCACCAGCGCGGCATTCAACGCGTGGTCGAAGTGCGACAGCCCGCCTTCGCTGGCCAGCATCCGCCGGCCGGTGTCGACGACCAGCAGCAGCTGCTGGTTGCGCTCCTCCTGGTATTCGCGCGACACCAGCTTGCGGGCACGGGCGGTGGCCTTCCAGTCGATCCGGCGCAGGCTGTCGCCGACGCGGTACTCGCGCATCTGCTGGAAGTCGGTGCCCTCGCCGCGACGCCGGCGCAGGTGCGCGCCGACCAGGCGCGAGGCCTGTTCGGCGCTGAACAGGGCCAGCCGCGCCAGCGGCGCGAAGTCCGGATACACGCGCACCTGGCGCGGCGCGCCGGCGATGCGCGACTGCGTCCAGAGCCGCAGCGGCGAGCGCAGGCGCAACTGCGTGCCGGGGAACTCCGCCAGCCCTCGTGCGGCGGCGGTGAGCCGGTAGCGGATCGTCGTGGCGTCGCCGGGCGCCAGGCGCAGCCGCTGCGGCAGGCCCTGCACCGGCCAGCCGACCGGGTGCAGGTCGAACACCTCCAGGTGCTGGCGGCGCGTGGAGGTGAACTGCAGTTCCACGTCGCGGCTGTGGCCGACCGGCAACGCGTCGGGCAGCGCGCGCTCCACCTGCGGCGTCGGTTGCCGGCGCAGGCGCAGGCCATCGAACGCGGCAAGCATCGCCAGCGCGGCGCCGGTCCACCACCACGCCGCCCACGGCGCGCGACCGGCCAGGACCCACGCGCCCACCGCCGCCCAGGCTGCGAGCACGACCAGCAGGGCCGGCGCCGGCCTCACCGGCGATGACCCCGCGGCGAAGGCGCGCGATGGCCGCTCACTGGCGCGGTGCCTCCACGCGCGTCAGCAGTCCATTGAGCACCTCGTCCACCGATTGCCCGTCGATCTGCAGCTCCGGCGCCAGGGTGATGCGGTGGCGCAGCGCCGGCAGGGCAATGGCGCGCACGTCGTCGGGGGTGGCGAAATCGCGGCCACCGAGTACCGCCTGCGCGCGCGCCGCGCGGACCAGGGCGATGCTGCCGCGCGGACCGGCGCCCAGGGCGATGCCGGGCGCCTTGCGCGTGGCCGCGACGATCCGCACCGCGTAGTCGAGCACCGCCGGGTCGACCGCCACCTGCGCGGTGCCTTCCTGCATCGCCCGCACCTGTCCGGCATCGAGCACGCGCCGCACCTGCGACAGGTCGAAATCGCCGCCGCTGCGCCCGCCGGTGGTCGCCTCGACCAGGCGCTTCTCGTCCTCCAGCTTCGGATAGCCGATCAGCACCTTGAGCAGGAAGCGGTCCAGCTGCGCCTCGGGCAGCGGATAGGTGCCCTCCTGCTCGACCGGGTTCTGGGTGGCCAGGGCCATGAACGGCGGCGCCAGCGCGAACGAGCGGCCTTCGATCGTCACCTGCCCTTCCTGCATCACTTCCAGCAGCGCCGACTGGGTCTTGGCCGGCGCGCGGTTGATCTCGTCGGCCAGCAGCAGGTGGGTGAACACCGGGCCGCGGCGGATCTTGAAGCTCTCGGTCTTCGGGTCGTAGACCGCATGGCCGCTGACGTCGCTGGGCATCAGGTCCGGGGTGAACTGCACCCGCGCCCAGTCCAGTTCCAGCGCCTGGCCCAGCGCGCGCACCAGCAGGGTCTTGCCCAGTCCGGGTACGCCCTCGATCAGGACATGGCCGCCGGCCAACAGCGCGACCAGCACCTGGTCCAGCGCCTCGTCCTGGCCGATGAATGCCCTGGCGACCTCGGTGCGGACCTCCTCCACGCGCTCGGCCAGTGCGGTGCCGGTCATGGGCGTGGCGGCCGCGGGGGTGACGGTGTCGTTCATAGCCGGTTCCTCAACTGGATCAGGGTGCGCACGCGCGCACGATAGGTTTGACGGTCCTGCACGCCGTTGCGGCTGAGCGCGTCGCGCACCAGGTAGTGCGGCAACTGCATGCGCTCGGCCAGCGCCTGCACGCGGGCCTCGCCGGCCAGCGCGGCGGTGGCCGGGTCGCGGCGACGCAAGCGCGCCAGGAACGCCTCGCGCACCGCCTCGTACAGCAGCGGCGCCTGGCCCAGGCGATGCAGCAGCGCACCGCTGGCGCGCACGTGTTCGCGCAGCGAACGGCGCGCGCCCGCCGGCGAAGGCAACCAGGGCCCGAAGCGCTGCGCACGACGCCACAACGCACCGGCCAGCAGCAACGCCAGCGGCAGCCACAGCGGCCAGCCATGGCGCGCCAGCCGCCACCACAGCGACGGCAGGTACGTGGCGTGGACCAGGTGCACGGTGCCGCGTCCGTAGTTGGGCGCCAGCAACTGCCGCGCCAACGCCTGGTGGGTGGCCTCGTCCAGCTGCGGGTTCTGCAGGAAATCGAAATCGGCCAGGAGGTCGACCGTGCCGCGGCCGTGGTCGATGCGCACGAAGGCATGGCCGGCCTCGGCGTCGCCCCACGCCAGGCGCGGCCGGACATCGCCCAGCCGCAGCCGCCGCCCTTCGCACAGCTCCACGTGCGGATCGCCGGCCTCCACCTGCAGGTGCACGCATTGCGGCGCGGCCAGGGCTTCCACGCCGAGCCGGTGCAGCAACGGCGGCACGGCGGACGCGGCCGCGGCGTCGTCTTCGTCCCCGTCGCCCGGTCCCGGCGGCGGCGTGCGCACGAGCAGGTGGCCGCCGCGGTCGACCCAGTCCAGCAGTGCATCGACCTCGTCGCCGCGCATCCGCGCCGGGTCGATGTCCAGCAGCACCGTGTCGCCCGGCGCGCCGGCGAACATCCCGGGCTGCAGGCGCTGGCGACTGACCGCGCGCTGGCCGTCGGCCACCAGGCTCTGGCGCAGGGCGTAGAGCGGGTTCCACAGCACTTCGCCGCTGGCCGGTTCCGGTTCCTGCTCCTCGACCCGCTCATGGGTGTGCAGGAACCAGGCCACCGCGGCGACCACCGCGGCCGCGCCCACCAGCGCCAGCACGGTGCCCTGCAGCCATCGCTGCGCCCGCGGCGTCATCGACCCCATCCCCATTGCGCGTGCGAGGCTTCGAGCATCGCCTCGAACTCGGTGTCCTGCGGCAGGCGCCCGGCGTAGGCGGCGTACTGCCACGTGCGCACCACCCGCGCGAACAGCTCGCGCGCCGCATCGGCCGGCAGCCGCCGCGACGCACGCAGGCATTGCGCCTCGGTCGCGCCGGGTGGCAGTTCGATCCCGGCCTCGTTCGCCATCGCCTCGACGCTGCCGCGGTAGAGCAGCGACAGCGCATCGCGATGCCGGCCCTGCTGCCAGAGCCGGCGCGCGGCGCTGGCGATGTCGTCGGGCAGCGCTTCCGGCAGCGGCAGCGGCGCGCGCTGCACCGGCGGTGCGGTGGCGGGTGCGCGGCGTCCGGAGCCCTGCAACCAGGGCAGCCAGCGCGGCGCGGTGACCACCAGAGCCAGCAGCGCGACCGCCGCGAGGACCCACAACCCCCACTCGGCGACCAGCGACAGCAGTGCGGCCAGGCCGGACAGGTCGGGGCCCTCGATCTCCGGCAGGTCGCGCCCGGGCGTGGGCTTGCGCTTCCAGCGCACCACCGTGCGCTCGCCGCCGAACAGCGGATCGTCGTAGGCGCGTTGCGCGGCCTCGCGGAACGATGCGTCCTCGGCCAGGTCCGGGCCGAACACCTGGGCCAGGGTCGCCGGCGCGTCGGCATCGCCCGCCACCTGGGTCGGCGCCGGCGCTCCGACCTGCGCTTGGGCTTGGGCCTGTGCCGGTGCCGGCAGCAACCAGGCGCAAGCCAGCAGCGCCATCAGCAACGGGACGGCGGCTCGTGCATGCAGGCGTTCGCGCAGGCGGCGGAAGGCCAGCTCCACGTCCCAGGCCTCGGTCTCGGTGCGGCGGTTGAGGTACAGGCCGAAGCCGGCGGCGACGTAGAACGGCCCGACCAGCGACATCGCCAGCCAGCCGGCGACATTCATGCCCAGCTCCATCCATGGCGGCGGCCCTGCCAGCACCACCCTGACCTGCCGGGTTTTTTAGGACCACCGGTTAGTTGACGATGGCTCGGTGGGTCGGTTGCTGCTCTTGCTGCTGATCTTCCTTGAACTGCTTGGGTGTCCGGTAGCCAAGGCTGGAGTGCGGCCTGT
>NZ_PDWO01000022.1 GCF_010211765.1 Pseudoxanthomonas kaohsiungensis
TGCCCGATGGCGCACCAGGGTTCGAGGCAGCGGGGCGTCGGCGGGGTCCATGGTGTACATTTGTACACCTTCCGGTCGCAGGAGGCGAGAGGCCGCGGTTACGCCCACGCCCTGGGCTCCACGCTGCCTTCGTAGAGCGGGGCTCGCCCCGCTGCCTCGAACCCTGGTGCGCCATCGGGCAAGCGCAGCCGGGCGAGCCCGGCTCTACGGGTGCGCGTGGCCGGAGAGCATGCGATCCGGTGCGGGCCGGGCGAGTCTGTCCGTTGATGCCGTCCGCCGTGCCCGATCGCGCGGTAGGCTCCGCCCATGGACGAGCTCCGCCCATGGATTCACTGATCGCCGCCTCCGCGCGCGCGCTCGCCGGCGGTGATGCGCTGGGCGTGCTCAAGCGCATCGCCCTGCGCGAGGACCCGCCGGCGCTGGCGCTGCGCGGGATCGCGATGGCCCAGCTCGGCGACCTGGCGCGCGCGCGCGAATTGCTGCAGCAGGCCAGTCGCGGCTTCGGCCCGCGCGAACCGCTGGCGCGCGCCCGCTGCAGCGTCGCCGAAGCCGAAGTCGCCCTGGCCCTGCGCGACCTCGACCAGCCACCGCGCACGCTGGCCGCCGCCATCGACACCCTCCAGGCCCACGGCGATTCCGCCAATGCCGCGCATGGACGGGTGATCGCGCTGCGCCGGCTGCTGCTGCTGGGCCGGCTGGGCGAAGCCCGCGCCGCGCTGGCGCAGCTGGACGGACAGGCCCTGCCCGCGCCGCTGGCCGCGATCGCCTGCCTGGCGGCGGCCGAGCTGGCGTTGCGCGCGGTACGCACCGCACCGGCACGCGAAGCGCTGGCCCAGGCGCAGGCGGCGGCCACCCGGGCCGGCATTCCCGCCCTGCTGGCCGAGATCGAAACCACCCGGGCCACGCTGCAGCAGGTGGCCGCGCGGCAACCCACCGCCGGCGGCGAGCGCGCGCTGCGGCTGGCCGACGTCGAGGCGCTGTTCGCTTCCGGCGCGCTGGTCGTCGACGGCTGCCGGCTGCGCGTGCGCAGTGCCGATGCGTGGTTGCCGCTGGTCCGGCGCCCGGTGCTGTTCGCGCTGGTGCGTGGCCTGGCCATGGCCTGGCCGCAGGCCGCACCGCGCGACGCGCTGGTCGCCGAGGCGTTCCGGTTGCGCCGCATCGACGAGACCCATCGCGCGCGCCTGCGCGTGGAGATCGGCCGGCTGCGTGCCCTGCTGGCGCCGTGGGCGGCGATCGAGGCCAGCGGCGAGGGTTTCGTGCTGCTGCCGCACGACGGGCGCGCGGTGGCGATGCTGCTGCCGCCGGTGGACGACGAACATTCGCCGCTGCTGGCCCTGCTCGGCGACGGCGAGGCCTGGTCGACCACGGCGCTGGCCCTGGCGCTGGGCAGCAGCCAGCGCACCGTGCAGCGCGCGCTGTCCGCGCTGGAGTCCGCCGGGCGCGTGCGCGCGGTCGGCCGCACCCGCAACCGGCGCTGGGTGGCCGCGTCCGCGGGCGGTTTCGCGACGACATTGTTACTCCCCGCTTCGCTGCCCGCGGCGTAAGGTCCATCGCAACGCACCGCACCGGTGCCCCATGCGGAAGATGCCCCGATGAACGACTCCCACGACCCGCGCGACGTCGCCGCAGTGCCGGCCCAACCGGCCGAACTCGTGCGCGAGTACGGCCCGTTCGACGGCGACGTCGGCGGCGTCAGCTTCGACGGCCGGCGCGTGTGGGCCGCGATCGGCCCGCGCATGCTCGCCTTCGATCCGGCCAGCGGCGAGACCGAACGCCTGCTCGAACACGCGGCCGACGCCGGCACCGCCTTCGACGGCACCCATCTCTACCAGCTCGCCGAAGCGCGCATCGACAAGATCGATCCGGCCACCGGCGCGGTGGTGCATTCGATCCCCGCGCCCAGCCAGGGCCGCGACTCGGGCATGGCCTGGGCCGACGGCAGCCTGTGGGTCGGCGAGTACCGCGAACGCCGCATCCACCAGGTCGATCCGCACAGCGGCCGCATCCTGCGCAGCCTGGACTCCAACCGCTTCGTCACCGGCGTGACCTGGGTCGACCACCAGCTCTGGCACGGCGTCTGGGAAGGCGAGGAAAGCGAGCTGCGCCGGATCGACCCCGACGACGGCACCGTGCTCGAACGACTGAGCCTGCCGGAAGGCATCTTCGTCAGCGGCCTGGAGTCCGACGGCGCCGACCTGTTCTATTGCGGCGGCGGTGGCAGCCGCAAGGTTCGCGCGCTACGCCGTCCGGCACGCAGCGACGGCTGACCGCCCAACCGCCTTCCACCCTTTCCGATGCTCCGCCTGCCGGCCCTGCGCCGGCACGGGCAGGCCATGCCCGCTCCCTCCCCCACGAAGGACACGCCATGAACGCGATCGCTACCCCGACCCTCCCCGACGCCCCCGCTCCGCGCATCGCCAGCCGCGAGGCCTGGATCCGCCAGCGCCTGGAACTGCTCGAACGCGAGAAGGCGCTGTCGCGCCTGCAGGACCAGGTCGCGCGCGAACGCCGCGCGCTGCCGTGGGTGCGCGTGGACACCCGCTACGTGTTCGACACCCTCGATGGCCCGCGCACGCTGGCCGAACTGTTCGGCGGACGCAGCCAGCTGCTGGTGCAGCACTTCATGCTCGGCCCCGGCTGGGAGGAAGGCTGCCGCAGCTGCTCGTTCATGGCCGACCACATCGACGGCATCGCCGTGCACCTGGCCCATCGCGACATCGCCCACGTGGCCGTCTCGCGCGCGCCGCTGGCCGAGATCGAACGCTTCCGCCAGCGGATGGGCTGGCGCTTCCGCTGGGTGTCCTCGCACGGCACCGGCTTCAACCGCGACTTCGGCGTGGGCTTCGACCCGGACCAGCGCGTCGACGGCGAGGTCGTCTACAACTACGCCCGCCGGCCCATCGCGCGCGACGAGGCGCCGGGCATCAGCCTGTTCGCGCGCGATGCGGATGGTTCCGTGTTCCACACCTACTCGACCTACGGCCGCGGCGTGGAAGCGATGATCGGCGCCTACCGCCTGATCGACCTGGCGCCGAAGGGCCGCGACGAGGACGGCCTGCCGTACAGCATGGCCTGGGTGCGCCACCACGACCGCTACGAGGATGCGGCGACGGCGGCCTCGTCCTGTTGCGGCGGCAAGCGCTGACCGCAGCCGGCTATGGGCACCTGGTGGCCGTGGCTGCTGGTCGCCGGCGCTGGCGCCCTGCATGGCCTGCATCCGGCTTCGGGCTGGCCGCTGGCCAGCGCCTGCGCCTGGCGGGGGCGCGACTGGCGCGTGGCGGCGCGGGCGATGGTCCCGCTCGCCGCCGGCCACGTCGCCGCGGTGGCGCTGTTCGCGGCGGCGGTGATGGTCGGCACCCGGTTTTCGCCGGCGCTGGTGACGGGCGTGGTCGCAGCCGTGCTGCTGGTCATGGTGGCGCACGGGTTTTCCCGCCGTTCCATGCACCACGCAGTGCACCGCTCGATGCACGGCTCCGTGCCGCCGCCCGCGCACTCCCTGTTGCACCACTTCGTGGACCGGCATGCACCTCCGCCCCGCGACCGCATGCCGACGCTGGGCCTGGGCCTGGCCTCGTTCCTGCTCGCCCACCTGCACGGCGCGGGATGGCTGTTGCTGCCGGCGCTGCTGCCGCTGTGCGCCGCCGCTCCCGGCCCGCACCCTGCCCTGGGCATGGATCCGCGGGTGACCACCACGCTGGCGGTGGTGGCCGTGCATACCGCCGCCATGGTCGCCACCGCCGCGCCGCTGGCGATCGGCGCCGCCCTGCTCCCCCGGCGTCGCAGCAACACGTAGAGCCGGGCTCGCCCGGCTGCGCCGTCGCCGAAGACGCCCGAAGCCAAGGCAGCGGGGCGAGCCCCGCTCTACGTCGGGTAGCGGCACCAGGCGTATGGATAGGCGCCGGCCTGGGAAACGAGGCCACGCCGGACCGGGTTGCCGAGGATGTAAAGCGCCTGCGCCAGCAGGTCCTCGTGGTCGCGCATCCGGTGGTCGTAATAGCCGGCTTGCCAGATCGCACCGTCAGTGCCCCGGAGCAGGTTGATCCGACGCGCGCTGCACGACTTCACCCGCCCCACCACCTGCGCCAGCGAAAACCCCTGCAGCTCGAACATCCAGTGGAGGTGGTCCGGCATCACCACCCAGGCCAACGAAGTGGCCAGACCCAGGCGCCCGGCCAGCCGGAGCTCGTCGACGACCGCTTCGGCAGCGTCGGCATCGGCGAACGTCGCGCGCCGCCCCGCGGCGACCGCGGTGATCGCATACATTGCGCCGTGGATGGCCTCGCGGCCGTGCTGCAGGCGGGGACTGGACATGCCGCCAGCATCACCGGTCCGCAGAAGTCCGCGAATCGGCCTACCTCCCGCCCACGCGCCGGAAATTGCCATCCACCGAGCCGGGCTTGGCCGGCTGCCTTTGCAGGAAAAGTTCCCGGGAGCAGCGGGGCGAGCCCCGCTCTACGACCCCATCGTCGCGGCACGCACGTAGAGCCGGGCTTGCCCGGCTGCCCTTGCAGGAAAAGTTCCCGGGAGCAGCGGGGCGAGCCCCGCTCTACGACCCCATCGTCGCGGCACGCACGTAGAGCCGGGCTTGCCCGGCTGCCCTTGCAGGAAAAGTTCCCGGGAGCAGCGGGGCGAGCCCCGCTCTACGACCCCATCGTCGCGGCACGCACGTAGAGCCGGGCTTGCCCGGCTGCCCTTGCAGGAAAAGTTCCCGGGAGCAGCGGGGCGAGCCCCGCTCTACGGCCGCATCGTCGCGGCACGCCCGTAGAGCCGGGCTTGCCCGGCTGCCCTCGCACGAAAGGCAGCGGGGCGACAGGCCGCGCGCGCGCGCTCAGTGCACCAGCGTCTGGATCGCGTGCGCCGGGATGGTGACCCGGGTCGAGGCGGTGCCGACGTAGTAGTTGTAGGCGATCTCCTTCTCCGTCGGGTTCATCACCACCGTGGCCAGCTTGCCGTCCGGGTTGAGGAAGGCGGTCGCCAGCAGGTTGCTGCGGCTGCTGGCCGCGCTCACCCGCCGCGCCTGCGGGCGCAGGAACTTCGAGAAGTGCCCGATGTACCAGTAGCTGGGCGTGTAGACCAGCTCGCCGGTGCGGGTGTCGGCGTGGATCGGCGAGAAGCAGTAGTTGCCAACGTGGTTGGGGCCGCCGGTCTCGTCCAGCAGCATGTTCCAGTCGATCCAGCCGGAGGCGCCGTTGTTGAGGTCGTTGATGATCGAGGTGCCGTAGCGCTCGCCGTTGGCCCAACGCTGCACCTGCGACCAGTCGAACTTCTCCACCGTGGCCTCGGTCAGCAGAAGCACCTTGTCCGGGTAGGACTCGTGCACCCGGCGCACGTTCTCGAACATGGGGTCGAAGCCGGCCCAGGTCTCGTACCAGTGGAAGCCCATGCCCCAGGCGTGCTTCGCCGCCTCCGGGTCGCCGAAGATCACGTTGGCGCGGTGGACCATCATGTCGCGGTTGTGGTCCCACACCACGATCTTCGTATCCGGATGGGCGCTGGCCTTGATCGTCGGGCCGAGGTGGTTCTTGAGGAAGTCGCGCTCCTCCTCGGCCGTGTACAGCATCGACTCCCAGGTCTGCTTGGCCATCGGCTCGTTCTGCAGGCTGATCGACCAGATCGGGATGCCCTCGGCGGTGTAGGCGTCGATGAACTTGGTGTAGTACTTCGCCCAGGCCGCGGCGTACTCGGGCAGCAGCTTGCCGCCCTGGAGCATGTGGTTGGTGTCCTTCATGAAGGCCGGCGCGCTCCACGGGCTGGCCATCATCGGCAGCGTGCCGCCGGCGGCCGCGATCGCGCGCTTGATCATCGGGATCCGGTAGCGGCGGTCGTGCTCGATCGAGAAGGTCTTGAGGTCCTTGTCGCCTTCCTCGACGTAGGTGTAGCTGCCGCTGGCGAAGTCCGAGCTGTGGATGGTGGTGCGCGCCAGGGTGTAGCCGATGCCCTGCTCGGTGTCGTAGTAGGCGCGCAGCAGTTCTTCCTGGCGCGCGCGATCGAGCTTGGCGAAAGTCTCGGCGGTGGCGTCGGTGATCGCACCACCAATACCCAGCAGCGACTGGAAGCGCATGCCGGGGTCGACGAAGACCGAGTTTTCGCCTTCGTTGAGCGGATGGCCGGCCTTCAGCGGCGCGGCCTGGCTGCGCACCATCTGCTGCTTGGCGCCCTGCTCGCTGGTGTAGATCGTGACCACCTCGCCTCCCTTGCCGCCTGCGGCAGTCCCGGCCTTGGGCGTGGCGGCCTGCGCCGGCAGCGCCAGCATGACCAGCGCTGTCATCAAAATGGACTTCACGGCTCCCTCCTCGTTGTCGTGACGGCGCAGGGTAACCCGGCCGGCGCATCGACGTCCCGGTAGAGCCGGGCTTGCCCGGCTGCCTCACCGCCGACGCGTCCCTCGAACGCAGCGGGGCAAGCCCCGCTCTACGAGGCGCACCGCCCCGCGCGGAACCGGGCGCCACCCCGCGTAGAGCCGGGCTTGCCCGGCTGCGCACTTCAGAACGGCCGGCCGATCTCCAGGAACAGCACGCCGTCGCCGCCCTCGCGCAGGCCGTAGCCGAACTGCATCGGTCCGATCCACGAATCGAAGCCCACGTACACGCTGCCGTTGAACACGCCGTCGCTCCAGTCCATCTGCCACCGCCGCTCCCAGGCGTTGCCATACTCGAGCGTGGTCCCCACGACCGCCGAGCGGCTGAATATCGAGGCCAGCTGGTAGCTGTAGCCGAGCATCACCAGCGCGTAGTTCTGCCCGGTCAGCTCGTTGTAGTGGTAGCCCACCAGGCGCCCGCGCCCGCCCATGCGGTGGCGCTCGGACAACGGCAGCACGCCGTCGATGGTGGCGTGGTACGCCAGCGCGGCCTGTACCGCGTGGCGCCCGAACGGAATCGCGCCGAGCACGTCCAGCCCCACCTCCTCGAAGTCGGCATCGCCGCCCAGCCAGCCGGTGGTGGCGCGATACATCACCCGCGCCGAATAGCCCTCGCGCGGGAAATACAGGCTGTCCAGCCGGTCCACCTGGGCCCAGGTGAACCAGGTCCCCGCGCCCAGGTCCAGGTCGGGCAGGTCCGGATCGCCGACCAGCACTTCGGCCGTGCCATCGCTCCGTTCCAGTCCCAGTTCGGCCGCGCCATAGCGGCCGAAGGTCCGGCCCAGGCTCAGCGCCATGCCGGCCACCGAGCCTTCGTAGGTGGCGACGCGGTCGCCGCGCAGGTTGAACAGCGGCATGTCGCTGCCCTGGATCCCGGCGCGGCCATAGAAGTACCAGCGCCACATCGGGTCGAACGGGTGGTAGTACTCGCCCTGCAGGCCCGGCTCGCTGCCCAGGCCGAGCAGGATCCGCGCCTCGGCCCCGTACGGCGTCACCGGCGCGCGCAACAGCGCCAGCTGCAGGCTCGATTCGTAGTTGCCGTTGAAGTCGGTCTGCAGGCGCAGGCCGGCCTGCAGGTAGTTGGGCCCCTGCGGCTTCTCGCGCGCCTGCACGACCACGCCGGTGCGGCCCTCCTCCTCCACCACCTGGTAGCTGACGCTGGCGAAGGTGTCCTCGCTGTACACCCGCAGTATCGACGCCTCCATCCGCTGCGGATCCAGCGGCTGGCCCAGCGGGACCTCGAGCATCCCGGTGATGACCTCGTCGGCGTAGGGGCTCTCGTTCTCCAGCCGCACGAACTCGATGACCGGCTTGTCGACCGGCGCCGGCCTGGCCGGCGCGCCGGCGCGCCAGCGCGGCATCGCCGCGAGCTTGCCGTTGGCGGCCTGCGCGGCTTCGTCGCCGATGCGCAGCGCATCGACCGCCTTGTCGAAATCGCCGGTGGCCACCTCGTTGCCCAGCGGCGGCACGATCAGAACGTCGCCCGGGCCCAGCTTCTCGGTGGCGCGCCGGGTATTGCCCACGGTCAGCATGCCGGTGAGCTGGGATACCACCTGCAGCACGCTGGCGTTGCTGCCCAGCGCCATCAGCGGCGTGCCTACGTCCACCGCGATCACCACGTCCGCGCCCATCCGCCGGACCGTGTCGATCGGCACCTGGTCGGCGATGCCGCCATCGATCAGCACCCGGCCGTCGATCTCCACCGGCTGGAAGATGCCCGGCAGCGACATCGAGGCGCGCATCGCCTCGGGCAGGCTGCCGCTGCCCAGCTCCACCGCCTCGCCGGTGTTGAGGTCGGTGGCGATGGCGCGGAACGGGATCGGCAGCTCGTCGAAGTCGCGCACCGTGGCCACCGCCATGGTTTCCTGCTGGAACATCGACAGCACCCGCTCGCCCTGCATCACCCCGGGGGACACCTCCAGCTTGCCGCGGCCCAGGCCGATGCCGATCGTGGCCACGCCGTCGCGGTCGTCCTGCTTGCGCCGGAACGAGCGGTCGCGCCGCTCGATCGAATCGTCGAACAGGCGCTTCCAGTCGGTCTCGGTGACGATCTTCTCGAGCTGGTCGATCGAGCCGCCGGCCGCGTACATGCCGCCGACCAGCGAGCCCATGCTGGTGCCGGCGATGCAGTCCACCGGGATACCCAGCTCTTCCAGCTTGCGCAGCACGCCGATGTGGGCCACGCCGCGCGCACCACCACCGCCCAGGGCCAGGCCGATGCGCGGGCGCGAGGTGTCGCCGTCGCGCTGCGGGCACGAGTGGCCGTTGCTGGAGATGGCCGGTGCGGTCGGCACCGGCGCCGGCGACTGCTGCGCCTGTTCAATCCGCTCCAGCGCCGCCTCGGCGCGCGAGGCTGGCGCCTGCGCCAGGGCCGGCGGCGCCAGCAGTGCCAGGAGCAACATGGCCAACGCGCGGGCGGGCCGGTGCCGGCGGTGCCGGGTCGCGCCGTCCAGTACGGGGGAGATGCCGGAATGCGCGGGAACGATGGGGTGCGCGTGGCCGGTGGTGGCCCGTCTCCTGCTCCGGTCCTGCCGATCCTGCATGTGGGCGCTCCATGGCGTTGGCGTGGGTCGAACGCAGCGTGCGCCGGCATTATGCCGAGCCGGCCGCGCCAGGACCCCAAGCCTGCGGGATGCCAGGCATCCCCGCCCATCGGACCTAGGACCCACATCGACCCTCCGGCGGCCGCGTCGCGCCGGATCGCCCTGAAGCACCGCAGCGGGGCAAGCCCCGCTCTACGCGACGCGGCGACCGTAGAGCCGGGCTTGCCCGGCTGCGCCCTACCGGCGCCACACCCGCTGCGCCTACCGGGCCGCGCGCGGCCGGCGCAGCACCAGGGCCGACACCAGCGACACCAGCACTCCGACCGGGAAGATCTCGACGAAGGTCATCGGCATGCGCACCAGCGGGTTGCGGTACATCGCCTCGAACGCCTGCGCCTCGGCGATGACCTGTTCGAGCTGGGCACCGTCCACGCCCTTGCTGCGCGCGCCCTCGACCATCGAATTGGCGAAGAACGCGGCGAAGTCCTGGTCGGCCAGCACCAGGCACAGCTCCCAGGCCGCCACGTAGACCAGGCCGGCGACCGCGCTGATGCCCAGGCCCAGCCCGAACGCCGGCCAGAACCGGATCACCCCGCCGCCGGCAACGTCGCGGTGGTGGCGGATGCCGACGTACACCGCGCTGAGCGCGACCAGCATCGAGGCGAACCCCAGCGCCATGCCAACCCCGCCCGCAGGCGGCTGGCCCTGGAATGCCAGCATCGTCGCCAGCAGTGCGCCGCCGGCGACCACCCCGGCGACCAGTCCGTACTTCAGGAGAGTGCGCCACATGGCCATGACCTCGTCGTGTTGAAGGATGCCCATTGGGCACCGAGGCCACGCCGCCGGCAATCGTAGGAAAGGGTGATTCGGCATCCGCCGCCCTTCCGAGCGGCCGAAGCCATTCGTAGAGCGGGGCTCGCCCCGCTGCTCTTCGGGGGACCGCGACGGCGCAGCCGGGCAAGCCCGGCTCTACGGGAGCATCGCCGAAGGCAGCCCGCGAACCCGTCGCGCCGTTCGTAGAGCGGGGCTTGCCCCGCTGCTCTTCGGGGGACCGCGACGGCGCAGCCGGGCAAGCCCGGCTCTACGGGAGCATCGCCGAAGGCAGCCCGCGAACCCGTCGCACCGTTCGTAGAGCGGGGCTTGCCCCGCTGCTCCTCCGGGGGCGCCGCGACGGCGCAGCCGGGCAAGCCCGGCTCTACGGGAGCATCGCCGAAGGCAGCCCGCGAACCCGTCGCGCCGTTCGTAGAGCGGGGCTTGCCCCGCTGCTCTTCCGGGGGCGCCGCGACGGCGCAGCCGGGCAAGCCCGGCTCTACGGGACCAGGCCCAGCTCGCGCGCGCGGCGCAGGGCGTCGGTGCGGCGGCGCGCGCCTAGCTTCTCGAACAGCCGCGCCACGTGCGTCTTCACCGTGTTCGGCGACACGTGCAGGCGCGCGGCGATCTCCTTGTTCGAATGCCCGGCGGCCAGCTCGGCCAGCACCGCCATCTCGCGCGGACTGATGCCCAGCGCGGCCTGCGCGCGCGGATTGCCGTCGAAAGCCGGCGCCGGCCCGCCGCGCCGGCCCCACAGCCGCGCCCCCAGCCACAGGCCCAGCGCCAGGAAGCCGCCGGCCAGCAGGAAGTCATAGACCTCGGCGACATGGCTGCGGACCAGGCGCTGGTAGTCCAGCCATGCCAGCACGCCGGTACCGGCGGCCAGCAACGCGCCATACAGCAGCGCGGATTTCCACCAGGCGGGCAGTCGGAGTCGGGGCAGGCGGGCCAGCATGGCCGCATGCTAAACCGCCCCGGCTTCCGTCCGCATCGCCGCCGCACATGAACGGCAACGTCGCCGCGGTTTGCTATTGCGCCGCCATAGGCATACCGTGGCCGTGCTGAGTTACAAGGGTCACTCGAATCCGTGACCCGATGCCGTCGATCAAGATCCACTGCACCGTTGCACCCATTCCCTCCTTGCAGCCAGCTCCCCGCCGCCCAAAGCGGCTCTCCCCACGCTCCAAGGAGATATACCCATGTCCCAGACCCAGACCGGCACCGTGAAGTGGTTCAACGACGCCAAGGGCTTCGGCTTCATCACCCCGGAAAGCGGCCCGGACCTTTTCGTCCACCACAATTCGATCCAGTCCTCGGGCTTCCGCAGCCTGCAGGAAGGCCAGCGCGTGCAGTTCGTCGCCGTGCAGGGCCAGAAGGGCATGCAGGCCGACCAGGTCCAGCCGCTCTGATCCTGGCCTTCACCGGCTGATCGACGCAGCCGTCCCGCGCAAGCCGGACGGTGGCAGGAAAAGCCCGGCGCATGCCGGGCTTTTTCATGCACGAGAGCCCGGCACGCGCCAGGCTTTTCTTTTGCCTGGCCTCAGCCGGCGGCGCCGTCGCGATCCAGCTGCAGGGGGATGCCGCGCGCACGATCGCGCCGGTAATCCACGCGCACCGCCCGGCAGTAGGGACCGTCCATGACGAAGCGCCGGCACACCTGCGGACGCTGCGCATAGATCCCGCAGTTCATCCGCGCGTGGTCCAGCGCCACGCACCAGCCGTCGCGATCATGGGCCATGGCCCGGTCGCCGTTGGGCATCATCGCGGTGAGGTGCACGGGAACATCATCTTGCGGCTGCAGGATCGCGGTCAGCCGGCAACAGACCGCCGCGCACCGCGCGCACGCGGTGACCGGCATCGACGCGCGATGCATGGAGCGCGGCTGCGCGCCGGTGGTCATCCTCTGCGCCTTACGGCTTCGGCGGCGTCTGGGTCGGCTGCGGCTCGACCGGCACGCGCTGGTCGTCGGCCGGCGGACAGCCCTCGCCCCCCTGCCCCTGCTCGCAATCGGCCGGCACCGCGGGCGGCGGCATCGTGGGCGGCGTTGCCGCCGGATCGGCGGTGGAATCGACCACGTCGCCGGCCGGCGAACTGACACCGGTGCTGGCCGGATCGACCTCCGGATCGTCGCGGCGGTCGCAGGCGGCAGTAGCCAGCAGCAGGACACCTGCCATCAGGATGGTGCGCATGTCGTTGTCTCCTTTCCGGTTGTGGAACTGCGCGGCGCATGGATGCGTTCGCGGCAGTGCCATCGAAACGCGCAAGCCTGTAGGCGAGGGTGAAGCCCACGTGCATATCGCATCAAGCGACGCGCATGCCGCCGACGTCCACGGCAGCAGTTCATGAACCCTTCCCATGTAAAGCCGACCTTCACCCCTCCCTGCAGGCGCCGCTAACGCCGCCCTGCGCAAGGTGTGTCGGGCAGGACGCATCGCCCTGCGGAACGCGAGTTCAAGCACTCGGCGAGCGGCCGCGGCCGTCGCCCCAACCACCAACCACGGACCCACACCATGACCGTCAAGACCATCGAAGAACTCTTCATCCACGAACTGTCCGACATCTACAGCGCCGAGAAGCAGCTGACCAAGGCACTGCCGCGCCTGGCCCGCGCCGCCGACAATCCCGCCCTGGCCGACGGCTTCCAGCTGCACCTGGAGGAGACCCAGGACCAGATCGAACGCATCGACAAGATCGTCGAGCTGCTCGACATCCGCCTCAAGCGGATCAAGTGCGCGGCGATGGAAGGCCTGGTCGAGGAAGGCAAGGACGTGATCGACTCGATCGAAGCCGGCTCGTTGCGCGATGCGGCGCTGATCGGCGGCGCGCAGAAGGTCGAGCACTACGAGATCGCCGCCTACGGCACCCTGGCCGCGCTGGCCAAGCAGCTCGGCTACAAGGACGCGCTCAAGCTGCTGCTGGAGACGCTGGCGGAAGAAAAGGCCACCGACGAGAAGCTGACGATGCTCGCCGAGCAGGGCGGCAACCAGAAGGCGGCGCGGCAGAGCAAGGCCGCCTGATCGCGCGCGAATCCACCCGGCGCCGGAAACGCGCGCACGCCTGGCCGGTGCCAGGGCGACGATCCGCCGCCGCCCCCGGGCGCCGCCTTCGTAACCCACATGCTCACGCCTGCGGCCGCGCCTCCACCTTCGGCTCGGCCACTTCCTGGCCGGGCTGCGCGTGGCCGGCCAGTTCGGCGCCGGCGTCGCGCGGCAACCGCCGCATTTCCCAGACCGACATCGCCGAGATCAGCCCCACGCTGAGGAAGGCGAAGGTGAAGTTGACCGGATCATCGCCGGGACGGCCGGTGATCGTGCCGGCCAGGCTCAGCGCGTAGCCGCCGAGGGTCACGCCCAGCGCCAGCGCCACCTGCTGCGCCATCGCCGCCAGGCTGCTGGCCTGGCTCATGCTCGCCTGGTCGATGTCGGCATAGGCGATCGCATTGATGCTGGTGAACTGCAGCGAGCGCAGGCAACCGCTGGCCAGCAGCACTCCGACCATCAGCCAGTACGGCGTGTCGGCGCGGAATAGCCCGAACAGGCACATCGCCAGCGCCGCGACCAGGCCGTTCCAGACCAGCACCGGGCGGAACCCGGTGGCATGCAGGATGCGCGGCGCCAGGGTCTTCATCAGCATCGCGCCGGCGGTGGAGGTGAAGGTGACCAGGCCCGACTGCAGCGGATTGAGGCCGAAACCCAGCTGCAGCATCAGCGGCAGCAGGAAAGGGGTGGCGCCGATGCCGATGCGGAACAGCGAACCGCCCAGCACCCCGGCGCGGAAGGTCGGCACGCGGAACAGGTCGAGCCGTAGCAGCGGATGCGGGTGCCGACGCGCGTGCCGCGCGTAGGCCAGCATCATCAGCACGCCGACGACCACGCAGCCGGCGATCACCGGCGCCGACACCAGCCCGCGCCCGACCGCCGACAGTCCGAACATCGCCAGCGCCAGCCCACCGGCCGACAGCGCGAACCCGCGCACGTCCAGCGGCCCCACCACCTGGCGCAGTTCGGGCACGTGCCGCCATGCCAGCCACATGCCCAGCAGGCCCATCGGCAGGTTGATCAGGAAAATGAAGCGCCAGTGCGCGTAGGTGGTGATCGCCCCGCCCAGCACCGGACCCAGCATCGGCCCGAGCATGGCCGGGATGGTCAGCCAGCTCAGCGCGCGCACCAGCTCGGCCTTGTCGATCGTGCGCAACAGCACCAGCCGTCCCACCGGCACCATCATCGCCCCGCCGACGCCCTGTACGAAGCGACCGGCCACCAGCTGGCCCAGTCCGTCGCTGGCCGCGCACCCCAGCGAACCGAGCAGGAACACCGCGATCGCGGCGACGAAGGTCCGGCGCGCGCCGAAGCGGTCCGCCACCCAGCCGCTGACCGGGATGAACACCGCCAGCGCCAGCAGGTAGGTGGTCAGGGCCAGCTTCAGCGCGACCGGCTCGGTGCCCAGCTCGGCGGCGATCTGCGGCAGCGAGGTCGCGATCGCCGTGGAATCCATGTTCTCGATGAACAGGGCGGTGGCGACGATGAGCGGAAGCAGGCGTTGCGGTTTCACGACATCCCGGGGTGGCGGCGCAGGCGTGGAGTGTGCCGCGCGGACTCAGCCGCCGGCCAGGCCACCGCCGACGCGTCCAGGCAAGGCCCCGTCGTCCTGCGCATCGGGATCCTCGATATCACCGACTTCGCGGTCGACGCCGCCCTTCGGATCCGGCGCGCCCGGCGCCTGCACCGGATCGGTCGGCGGCGCACCAGGAGCACGCTTGGCCGGCGCCGGCGGCGCGTCCTTGCGCTCGCACTCGCGATCTTCGTTTTCGTGCGGATCCATGCTGGGGTCCTCTGCAAAGGTGGAAAACGAAGCTACGCGGCCGCGCAAGGAAGGAATGACCTTCGACACGCGCCTGCCAAGGCCGCGCCTATGCCTTGCCGCCGTCCGGCTCCGGGCGCCGATGCGGGCGGTGGTCGCCGCCGACGGGGCGGTCGTGGCCGCCCTGTTCGCGGCGCACCGCTTCCTCTTCCGCGGTGGGCCGGCTGCGCTCCTGCTGCATCGCCGCGTCCTGCCGCTGCTCGGCCGATTCCTGGCGGTGCTGCTGCTGTTTGTCGCCGTGCGTGTCTTCGCCGCTGCCCGACGGGGCGTTGCGGTCGGCGGATCGGTCTTGGTGCCTGGCCATGCAAGGACTCCTTCGTATTCGGGCGCGTGGCGCGGGCCACGCGGGTCGGGTGGCGACGGCTGCCAGCGCCCTTCCTGCTGCTTGCGCCAGCGCTCCGGCGCTCCATCGCAAGGCGCCACGCTACGACGCACCGCGTGACGGCGGTGCAGCGCCGCCCGGCGCGCACATTGCCCCGATGACACCGCAGTGGAGGCTCGCATCGTGCCCGCCGCCGGGCCGCATGCAGGCCGCCCGGCATGCCGCTGCGAGGCTGCCGCATGCCGCGCGGCCGGCACGTACGCCCCCGCTGGTCTAGACTGGCCTCCTTCCCACGTCCCCTTCCGCTGCCGGCCGGCCGCGCGCGACGCGTGGCTTCATCCGCTCCGAGGACACCGCGTGCCCCCTTTCAAGGAAACCGAGACCCCGCATACGCCCGACAGCGAGCGCGTGCGCCGGGCGATGGCCGCCGGCGTGATCGTCGGCACCTGGTCCTGGGACGTGGCGCGCGATCGCCTGCACATCGACGAGTCCCTGGCCCACGCGCTGGGCCTGGACCCGGCGCTGGCGCGTGGCCCCGTATCGCCGGCGCAGGTGACGGCGGCGATCCATCCGGACGACCAGCCCGGGCTGGAGGCGGCGGTCGCCGCGGCAATCCGCGACGGCGGCCGCTACGTGCACCAGTACCGCGCGCGCGGCGACGACGGCCAGTACCGTTGGCTCGAGGCGATCGGCCGGGTCGAACTGGACGCGGACGGCCGCGCGGTCGCCTTTCCCGGCGTGCTGCTCGACATCGACGAGCGGCGCCGGCTCGAGGCCGAGCGCGACCAGGCGCAGACCCTGCTGCGCTCGTTCGTCGAGGCGATGCCCGGCGTGGTCTACGCCAAGGACCGCCAGGGCCGGCTGCTGATCGGCAACCGCGGCACCACCGAGCTGATCGGCCGGCCGCCGGACGCCTATGTCGGCCGCACCGACGCCGAGCTGCTCGCCGATCCGGCGCAGGCGGCCGCGGTCATGGTCGCCGACGCGCGGGTGATGGCCAGCGGCCAGGCCGAGACGCTGGAGGAGGAAGTGAGCTTCCCCGATGGCCGCCGCGCGACCTGGCTGTCGACCAAGGCGCCGCTGCGCGACGCCGACGGCACCGTGGTCGGCCTGGTCGGCACCTCGCTGGACATCACCGAGCGCAAGGCCGCCGAGCAGCGCCACCGCGAGACCGAGGAACGCTACCGGCTGGCCGCGCGCGCGACCAACGACGCGATCTGGGACTGGCGCATCGTCGACGGCCACGTGATCTGGAACGAGGCGCTGGCGATCCTGTTCGGCCACGCCCTGGCCGAGACCAGCGCGCAGTGGTGGCTGGACCACATCCATCCGGACGATCGCGCGCGGGTGGACGCCGACATCCACGCGGTGATCGAAGGCAGCGGCACCACCGCCTGGTACGGCGAGTACCGCTTCCGCCGCGCCGACGGCAGCTACGCCGCGGTGCTCGACCGCGGCACCGTGCTGCGCGACGGCGACGGCCGGCCGGTGCGCATGATCGGCGCGATGTTCGACCTGACCGAGCGCAAGCAGGCAGAGGCCGCCCTGGCCGAGCGCGAGGAGCGCCTGCGCCTGGCCACCGACGCCGGCGACATGGGCTTCTGGGACGTGGACCTGGTCAACGACCTGCTGATCTGGCCGCCGCGGACCAAGGCCATGTTCGGCATCTCCGCGCACGTGCCGGTGTCGATGCGCGACTTCTACGAGGGCCTGCACCCGGACGACCGCGAAGCCACCAGCGCCGCCTTCGCCGCGGCCATCGATCCGCTGCAGCGCGCGCTCTACGACGTGGAGTACCGCACCGTCGGCAAGGAGGACGGCATCGTGCGCTGGGTCGCGGCCAAGGGCCGCGGCCTGTTCGAGGCCGGCGCCTGCGTGCGCGTGGTCGGCGTGGTGATCGACATCACCGCGCGCAAGGCCGCCCAGGCGCGCCTGCAGGAGCTCAACGAGCGGCTCGAGGGCCGCGTGGCCGAGGAAGTGGCCGAGCGCCTGAAGGTGGAGGAAGCGCTGCGGCAGAGCCAGAAGATGGAAGCGGTGGGCCAGCTCACCGGCGGCATCGCCCACGACTTCAACAACATGCTGGCCGCGGTGATCGGCCCGCTGGACCTGCTCGCCGCGCGCATGGGCGACGACGACGCGCGCGCCCGGCGCTACGTCGACATGGCCATCGACGGCGCCCGCCGCGCCGCCCTGCTCACCCAGCGCCTGCTCGCGTTCTCGCGCCAGCAGCCGCTACAGCCGGTGGCGCTGGACGCCAACCGCCTGGTCGCCGGCATGTCCGACCTGCTGGTGCACTCGCTGGGCAGCAGCGTGCGCCTGGAGACCGTGCTCGGCGCCGGCCTGTGGTGGACCCACGCCGACGCCAACCAGCTGGAGAACGTGATCCTCAACCTGGCCGTCAACGCGCGCGACGCCATGCCCGGCGGCGGCCGGCTCACCGTGGAGACCGCCAACTGCCACCTCGACCACCGCTACGCGGCCGAACAGGTCGGCGTGCCGGAAGGCCAGTACGTGATGATCGCGGTCACCGACACCGGCACCGGCATGCCCCCGGAGGTGATCGCCAAGGCGTTCGATCCGTTCTTCACCACCAAGCAGGTCGGCCGCGGCACCGGCCTGGGGCTGTCGCAGGTGTACGGCTTCGTCAAGCAGTCCGCCGGCCACGTCAAGATCTATTCCGAGCTCGGCCAGGGCACCACGGTCAAGGTCTACCTGCCGCGCCTGCTGCGACCGCCAGTGCCGGCCACCGGCGATGCGGCCGCGCCGCTGCCGCTGCCGCTGGGCGACGCCGGCGAGGTGGTGCTGGTGGTGGACGACGAACCGTCCGTGCGCGAGTTCTCCCGGCACGCGCTCACCGAACTGGGCTACCGCGTGCTGGAGGCCGACGGCGCCGAGGCCGCCCTGCGCCTGCTCGACGCCCACCCCGAGGTCACCCTGCTGTTCACCGACGTGGTGATGCCCGAGGTCAACGGCCGCCAGCTCGCCGACCGCGCGCGCGAACGCCGACCGGACCTCAAGGTGCTGTTCACCACCGGCTACACCCGCAATGCCGTCGTCCACAACGGCGTGCTCGACCCCGGCGTGCACCTGATCGGCAAGCCCTTCACCGTCGAAGACCTGGCCCAGCGCGTGCGCGCGGTGCTGGACGAGACCCCGGTGCGCTGAGCGGGGCGACGCGCATCGCCGCCGCCGGCCCAGTTCCCGCCGCCGGCGCACCACCCGCCGGTGCGCTTTCCGCCATCGACGGACAGCCCGCCCTGCGGCTTCCCGCCATCGACGGATGTCGCCTGTGCCGGCGTCGTCGGGTCGCCGATGAATCGGCTCCTACATCACACCGCGTCGTGCGCCGCGCGCCCGCCCTTGCCGGTTTCCGCCAACGACGGGCCCGCTCTTTGTAGGAGCGGGCATGACCGCGACCCGACGCCGCTGCCGCCGCGACTCCACCCCGCATCCGCGCCGCAACTTCGCATCCGCGCCGCGCCTTTGCACCCGCGCCACATCGTCGCGGGAGTGACCACCGCCACGCCCCACGCGCCGGCACCCGCGCTCAACCGCCGCGTTCCAATCCCTCGTACCACCGCGCATAGGGACTGTTAGCGACCATCCGCCGGTTGAAATCCGGCGCCCCATCGTCCCACCACACCGGACCGCGCTCGCCCAGCGCGACCTTGGCCGCCTGCACCGCCGCGCGTGCCCACGCCAGGGCCTGCGCATCACCGGCCTGCAGCGCCGCCCGCACCGCACGCCGCGCGGCCATCAACCGCTCAACCTCGCGCTGGCGCGCCTGCGCATCCAGGCCGGGATTGCTGGCGCGCCACAGCCGGCCACGCACGACCAGGTAACGCCCGTCCGGCGTCAGCAGCGGTTCGCCCATCCCCGCCCCGACCGCCGCCGCGCGCTACTGGCGACGCGGCTCTTCGCCCCGCGCCGTCTCGTCGGCTTCCTCGACGCCATCGCCGTCGTCGTTGGGCGAGTCGGCGCGCCTGGCCTCTTCCGGCGAACGCGTCTCCTGCGCGCCGGTGCCGTACTCGGCGTCGTTGGCCGGCTGGTGCGCATCGGCGGTGGGTGCCGGATTGTCGCCATCGCAGGCGGCCAGCAGCAGCAGCGCAAGCGACAGCACCGACACCCGCATCAGGGACCACGCATTCATCTACACATCCTCCGGGTTCGTGGCATCGGCCGCATGCGCACGGGGCCAATGCGATGGCGGATCGATCCTGCGCGCGCCACGCTCAACGCGGCGTGAGCGCGCGCGCATCGCGACGCGCCGTGCGTTGCAACCACCCGCATTTTTTTCACGCTGCCTTCGATCCCACACCGGTAAACAAAGACGTTCCCGCGGAAGGCGCAGCCACCCATCACGCCAACCGCGGCGCCATCCCTGCCGCCCCCACCGCGGCGCACCGACACCTGAGGAGGACACCCATGGCCAGCAAGACCAACCCCGCGCAGGTCACCGAACTGCTGCTGCAGGCGCTGGAGACCGAACGCGGCGGCATCCAGATCTACACCGCCGCCATTGCCGCGGCGCAGAACGAAGACCTGAAGAAGGAATGGGGCGAGTACCTGGAAGAGACCCGCACCCACGAGCAGGTGCTCACCCGCGTATTCCAGGAACTGGGCATGGACACCGAGGCGCAGAGCCCCGGCCGCGCCGTGGTCGCGCACATGGGTGAATCGCTGGTGGCGGCGATCAAGATGGCGATGGCCAAGGCCGACCCGGCCGCGGCCGAGCTGGTGGCCGCCGAATGCGTGGTCCTGGCCGAGACCAAGGACCACCAGAACTGGGAACTGATCGGCCGCGTCGCCGAACAGGGCGGCCCGCACGCCAAGGCGCTCAAGGCCGCGCACGAAGCGGTCGAACAGGACGAGGACCACCACCTCTACCACACCAAGGGCTGGTGCCGGGAACTGTGGATCCAGAGCCTGGGCATGCCCGCGGTGCTGCCGCCGCCGGAGGAAGAGAAGAACGTCGAGACCGCCATCGGCGCGGCGCGCGCGGAGAACGCACGCGGCGACTACCTGTGACCCGCGCACCCGGCGCGTCGTCGGCACCGGCGCAGGGAACGCGCCCGGACGACGACGCGCACCGCCGCGGCGAACAGACCGGCAAGCGCGACGCCGAGGAGCGCAACGACCCGGCGGTGCAGCCGGGCGCGCGCGAGGGCAAGCCGGATCCGGAAGGCGAGGCGCCGCCCACGTCCGGGCGTTGACGCACCCGGCGGCGAGGAGCCACCGGTCGCCGGCGCCACCCGGATCCGACAAGCTCCCGAAGACCGGGGGGCGGCAGCACCCGCCGTGCCGCCGCCGGCACCTCCATGGTATAACGTCCGTTATTACACCCGCGGACCCCGCCATGAAGCTCAAGATCACCGCCATCGGCAATTCGGCCGGCGTCATCCTGCCCAAGGAACTGCTCGCCCGCCTGCGCGTGGACAAGGGCGACGAACTGCACGCGCTGGAAACCCCCGACGGCATCCGCCTGACCACCTACGACCCCGTGCTGGCCGCGCAGATGGAAGTGGCCGAGCAGGTGATGCGCGAACACCGCGACCTCCTGCGCAAGCTGGCGCAGTAGGGCCGGCGCCATGATCGTCTGGATCGAACGGTCGCTGGCCCTGGCCATCCACGAGCGCCAACTCGCCCAGCACGGCGGCGGCGTCGGCGTGCGCGACGAAGCCCTGCTCGACTCCGCCCTGGCCCGGCCACGGCAGCTGCTGGCCTACGGTGATCCGCCACCGGACCTGGCATCGCTCGCCGCCGCCCTGGCCTACGGCCTGGCACGCAACCACCCGTTCGTGGACGGCAACAAGCGCACCGCGCACGTCTGCTACTTCGTGTTCCTGCTGCTCAATGACGCCCGGCTCGAGGCCAGCCTCGAAGAGATGTACGTGCAGATGATCGGGCTGGCCGAGGCCAGCCTGGACGAAGTCACGTTCGCCGACTGGCTGCGTGCGCGTATCGTCGTGACCCATGGCGGCCAGGTGCAGGAGAAACAGGCGGCCTACCGGCGCTGATCCCCGCCCTCGCCCCCACCGCCGCGGCCTCCGCCCTGCCCGCGCGGCGCGCCGCTCAACCCCCGACCAGCGCCGCGCGCAGCGGCGCCAGGTCCTCGCCCGACACCGGCCGCACCACGCGCGCCAGTTCCTGTCCGCCGTGCAGTAGGACCAGGGTCGGCCACAGCTTGACCTTGAACGAGCGGCCCAGCGGCTGGCCGCGGCCGTCCTCGATCTTCAGGTGCTCCAGCAGTGGATGCTCGGAGGCCAACGCCTCGATCGCCGCCTGCGCGCGCTGGCAGTGCGGGCACCACGGCGCACCGAACTCCAGCAGCAGCACGCCTTCGCGCGCGTCCACATCGCTGCGGGATGGTTCGGTTTCCAGGTAGCGGTCGGTGTAGGGCATCGCAGGTTCGGGGGCCGATGTCGCGACCACGCTCGCACAGGCGGTGTGGCTGCTTCGTGACGCAGCGGGCGTCCTCGCCGTCAGGGCCGCGCGTAACCACCTTCGCGCTGCCCACGGATCGCCAGCACCAGCGCCGTGTCGATCACCTGCAGGTAGCGATACAGCGCCACGTAACCGTGCGCGTCGCGGCCGATCAGCAGTTCACGCCGGTCCTCGCCGGCCGGCCGGCCGATCAGCGGATTGCCTTCCAGCACATCGAGCGCGCCGATGATCTGCTCCACCCGGGCGTCGGCATCGGCGACCTCGTGCTGGTGCAGGCGCTCGACGATCCGGTCGAGGTCGTCGAGCACGGCCGGCACCAGCTCGACCCGCGCCACGTCAGCGGGCCTGCTTCCTGGCCGCAGGCCGCTTGGCGGGCTTGCCGGCGAGGCGCTGCCTGAGCCAGGCGCGCGCGTCCTCCCACGGGATGCTCTCGCCGGTATCCAGGAACTGCGCGTAGCGCTGGTCGGCCAGCGCATGGAACTCCGCGCGTTGCTCGGCCAGGTCGGCCTTCTCGGCGATCGCTTCCAGGATGAAGTTGTGCGAGGTGGTGCCGGCCGCTTCGGCCGCCTTGGCGATACGGGCCTTGAGGGCCTCCGGCAGGCGGATGGTGGTGGTGCTCATGCGGAACTCCCGGCGGTGGAGGCTCGGACAATGTAGCACATGTGTGATACAGGCGGCCGGAGGCGAGTGCAGCGACGGTCGATGGGGATAGCGGACACCCCGGGGTCACCCGCTCACGCACCCCGTCCTTCCTTGCAGGCGACCAAGACGGTGCGTGCGGGTACGCATGGCGCTTGCGCATGTGGCCCGGAGCCTTGCGGCCCGGGCATCGTCGGGCAGCGGCATCACACGCCTCTCTGCCACCGCCAAACCCTGCTCTAAACGTTAAGCTTCACCGCCAGGCGCCCGGGGGACAACGGGGCGCCGCAACACCACCAATGTGAGCCAATGAACCAGGATCTGAAGAAAACCCTCTGGGCCGCCGCCGACAAGCTGCGCTCCAGCATGGACGCGGCCGAGTACAAGCACATCGTCCTCGGCCTGATCTTCCTGAAGTACATCTCCGATGCCTTCGACGAGCGCCGCGCCCAGCTGCAGGCCGCATTCGGGGACGAAGCCAGTGGCCTCCACCTGCCCGACGCCGCCGACCACGCCGAAGCGCTGGAAGAACGCGACTACTACACCATGGCCAACGTGTTCTGGGTGCCGGCCGCCGCCCGCTGGGAGGCGATCCGCGCCCAGGCCAAGCAGGCCGACATCGGCGTGCGCATCGACGCGGCGCTGGAAGCCATCGAGGCCGACAACCCGCGCCTGAAGGGCATCCTCGACAAGCGCTTCGGCCGCAGCCAGCTCGAGCCCGGCCGCCTGGGCGAGCTGGTGGACCTGGTCTCCACGATCGGCTTTGGCGAGGGCCACCACGCCAAGGACCTGCTGGGCGAGGTCTACGAATACTTCCTCGGCCAGTTCGCCAGCGCCGAAGGCAAGAAGGGCGGCCAGTTCTACACCCCGGCCTCGGTGGTCAAGGTGCTGGTGGAGGTGCTGGCCCCGCACCAGGGCCGGGTGTATGACCCGTGCTGCGGCTCCGGCGGCATGTTCGTGCAGAGCGAGAAGTTCATCGAGGCGCACGGCGGCAAGGCCGACGACATCAGCATCTACGGCCAGGAAGCCAACCCCACCACCTGGCGCCTGGTGGCCATGAACCTGGCCATCCGCGGCCTGGCGGCGGACCTGGGCAAGGAGCCGGCCGACACCTTCCACCGCAACCAGCACCCGGACCTGCGCGCCGACTACGTGCTCGCCAACCCCCCGTTCAACATCAGCGACTGGGGCGGCGAGCGCCTGGCCGACGACCGGCGCTGGGCCCATGGCATGCCGCCGGCCGGCAATGCCAACTACGCCTGGCTGCAGCACATCCTCCACCACCTGGGCCCGCGCGGACAGGCCGGCGTGGTGCTGGCCAACGGCAGCATGAGCAGCAACCAGAGCAACGAAGGCGCCATCCGCAAGGCCATGGTCGAGGCCGACGTGGTCGACGTGATGGTCGCCCTGCCGCCGCAGCTGTTCTTCAACACCCAGATTCCCGCCTGCCTGTGGTTCCTGGCCAAGGACAAGTCCGGCGCTGCGGTGCCCGGCGGCAGGCCGGGCCGCGACCGCCGCGGCGAGGTGCTGTTCATCGACGCGCGCAAGCTGGGCCGCATGGACACCCGCGTGACCCGCGTGTTCGACGACGAGGACGTGGCGCGCATCGCCGCCACCGTGCACCGCTGGCGGGCCGATGGCGAGGACGGCGCCGACGGGCCCTATGCCGACGTGCCCGGTTTCTGCCGCGCGGTGAAGCTGGCGGAGATTGCCGAGCACGGCCATGTGCTGACGCCGGGGCGTTACGTGGGCGCCGAGGCGGCCGAGGACGACGACGAGGCGTTCAACGCGAAGATGGAGCGGCTGACCGCGCAGCTGGCCGAGCAGATGGCGAAGGGGGCCGAGCTGGATGCGGTGATTCGGGAAAAGTTGGAAGGATTGGGTTATGCAGTCTGACTGGCCCACCGCCACGCTGGGCGAGCTCACAATTAACCTAGACACGAAGCGCAGGCCGGTCAAAGAGGCGGACCGTCGGTCCGGACCTTATCCCTACTACGGAGCCTCAGGCATCGTTGACCACGTCGATGGCTTTCTGTTCGAGGGTGAGCACCTTTTGATTGCCGAAGATGGAGAGAACCTAAGGACACGAAACACACCCGTGGCGTTCCGCGCAACCGGGAGGTTCTGGGTCAATAACCATGCGCATATCGTCAAAGGCAATGGTCTCGCTCGAACCCGCTTTCTTGAGTATGCGGTGCTGGCTGCTGACCTCACGCCCTATCTCACTGGCGCCGTTATGCCGAAGCTCACTCAGGGAAACTTGAACAAAATTGAGCTTCCTTGCCCTCCACTTAAAGCGCAAGACGCGGTCATCGGAGTCCTCGGGTCGCTCGACGACCGCATCGCCCTTCTGCGCCAAACCAACGCCACCCTCGAATCCATCGCCCAGGCTCTGTTCAAGAGCTGGTTCATCGACTTCGACCCGGTGCGCGCCAAGGCCGAGGGCCGCGAGCCCGAAGGCATGGACGCCGCCACCGCGGCGCTGTTCCCCGCCGGGTTCGAGGAATCGGCGCTGGGACCGATTCCGAAGGGGTGGGAGGTTCGCTCGCTCGATTCGTTTGCGAGCTACCTGAATGGCTTGGCACTTCAGAAGTACCCACCTGAGAGTGAGGATGAGTACCTCCCTGTCATCAAGATTGCGCAGCTTCGTGCAGGGCATACCGTTGCTGCGGATCGGGCAAGTGCCCGACTGAAGCCCGAATACATTGTGCGAGACGGCGACGTGCTTTTCTCGTGGTCAGGTTCACTGGAAGTCGAGTTCTGGTGCGGCGGCGATGGCGCTCTCAATCAACATTTGTTCAAAGTGACGTCTGACGAGGTGCCCAAGTGGTTCTACTACTTGGCCACCCGACACTTCCTTCCGGGATTCCGCGAAATAGCGGCTCACAAGGCGACAACAATGGGCCATATCCAGCGCAAGCATTTGACTGAGGCAAGGATTGCCTTGCCGCCGACGCCAGTACTTCATGAGGCCGGTAGAGCAGGCGCGTCGCTAGTGGAACGGCGGATCGCGAATTCCTTGCAAGCACGGCAGCTTGCCGAACTTCGCGACGCCCTCCTCCCCCGCCTCATCTCCGGCAAGCTCCGCCTGCCCGAAGCCGAGCGCGAGATCGAGGAGGCCCTGGCATGAGCCACCCCTGCCCCATCTGCGGCAGCGCGCTGGAGCCCGTGCCGCGCTACCGGCGGTATGTCTGCAGCGATTGCGCCGCACGCGCGGCCTCCGCGGACGGCCGCCGCCTGGCCTTCTCCAATATCGACCTGAGCGGCGGCTACGCCGCCCGCTACGCGGACACCGGCGAACCGTACGACAGCCACGCCTGCTGGATCGACGGCATCCGCTGCCATGCCGACGAGGCCCGGTTCGGCGGTATCGTGGTCGAAGTCTTGCCGACACCCGGGGGGCCACTGTCCCCACGCTCGCGAGGCGTTCCGAAGTGGCCGGGCGGGACCAACTGCGCTAACGTCGGGGCCGCCGGGCATGGGGATGCGCAGGGCGCCGGCAAGCACCGGGCAAACGCGGGGAGCGATTATGAGCCTGAGCCTGACTGACCTGCAGGGGGATCTGCAGGAGTACTTTTCCAGGATTGAAGAGGTCCTCTCGGGGATGGACGCCGTCCTGGCGCGCCTCGAATCCCGTGTGGCGCGGCTCGAGCAGGGCGTGCCTGCGCAAGGCGGCGCCGCTACGTTGGAGCAGCGCGTCGCCCGGCTCGAAGGGCAGCTGGCCGCGATTGCCGACAGCCTGTTCGACGACGGCGGGCCTGCAGCCCCGCCCGGCATCATCCTCGGCCGCTGACGATGGACCTGCGCTACCTGCGCAGCCTGCTGCTGCGCTACCGTGGGCACGGCAGCGACGGCCCGGATGCGCTGGAGCAGATCCTGCGCCGCCATCAGGGCCTGCGCCGGACGCGGCTGGCCGATCTCGCTGCCGTCGCGGCCTCCCTGGCATATGTGGACCGGGAAGCAATCGACCCGCTGGCCCTGCAGGCGATCGGCGACACCAATCCGGCATTCGACCCTGCGGCGGTGCATGACTACAGCGACGAACAGTGGCTGGGAATGGTGAATGCCGCAAAGGGCAAGTATTTCGAGTACCTCGTGGTCGATCGGCTCAATGCCGGGGAAACCGTGGGCGACCTCCAGTTGCTGCCCGGCCAGCAGGCAAGCGTAGCCGAATCGATGAACCAGGCCGGCTGGGACGTGCGCATCGTCGATGCGGATGGACACGCCGTGGAATTCCTGCAGATGAAGGCGACAGCAAGCGCCGGCTACGTGCACGAGGCGCTGGAGAGGTATCCGGACATCCGCATCGTGGCCACCGACGAAGTGGCGGACCATGCCGGCAGCGAGGCAAGGCTGGTGGACGTGAACATGACCGAAGCGGAACTTCGGCAGGTCGTCTCGGATACCTACGGTCACCTGGCACCCGGAACCCTCGACGAGTTCTGGCAGGCCTTCAATCCACTGATCCCGTTGATCGTGATCGCCGGCACACAGGGGTACGGCGTCCTTGTTGGCCACGAGCGATTCGATCACGCCGTCGCGGTCGCGTCCGAGCGCGCCTCGCGGGGCCTGGTCGCCAGCGGAACAGGTGCGTTGGTCAAGGTGGTGGCCGACAGCCTGCTGCTCGGCGTATCGGCGGGCTTGGTCGCCGGAATGTGGTTCGATCGCGCCCGCAATGCGCAGGCCATGCGGGAATTCATCCGCCAGTCCGCCCGCAGGCAACAGGGGCGGTCTGCGTATCTGGCGGCTTGGCCGGAGGGTTCAAGTTGAGCTGGTTGCGGACGCTCGGTCGCGAGTTCACGAAAGTGGCCGAGGGCCTGGTTCGCGCGGGCAAGGCGGCGGTCGCCGCGACGGCCCCCGTGGTGCGCAAGGTCATGCAGAGCGCCCGCGACACCGTGGACGAGCTGGCGCGCCGCATGCAACGTGCCCGAGGCGATGCGCAGTCCGAGCAGGAAGTCGTCGAACGCCAGCTGCAGGAAGTCAACGCGCGTATCGCGCGGCTGCACAGGGCATATCGCGACAACGGGGGGCTGACGGACCGGGAGAAAGCGGAGTGGCAGCGGTTGAAGGCGCGCCGTGAGGCGCTTGTCCGTGATCTGGATGACCTGCAAGCCGGAACATTTGCCGAAGGCGTCGTCGATCCGGACAGAGAGTACGAATCTACGACGGTCACCGAGCAGAAGGCCCACCTGATCGACATGCTGACTGGGCAGACCACGTATGGAAAGAAGTGCCGTGTCTGCCGGCGGGCAATGACGCTGCAATGGAACCGCAGCGTCGGCACACCCGGCCTCCGCGACTTCTTCTGGGGGTGTTCCGGTTGGTACATCGTAGGCAACACCGGACGACACGCCTGCCGTTACACCGAAATGCTGTCGCAAGACGATTTCCGCATCTTCATGGATGTCACGCGGCCGGAATTCCAGATGAAGGCCGAGGATGTCCGCAGAAAGGTGATGGACCCCGGCCGCAGACAGCGCTTGCGGCAAGCACTGGACGCGGTGCGCACGCAGAACAAGGAGTCAGACATCGGGCTTGCGCACTATCGCTGCCCCGTGCACGGAGAATCACTGCGACTGCAGCGCAAGTCGGACAGTGGCGGCGACTTTCTGGACGAGTACTTCCTTGGATGTCCTCGCTGGCTCCCACGCAACGAAGGCTGCAACTTCCTCATCAAGCTCAAGTCGCCCGGGCGCGTTGCCGGGGTGCTGCAGGAAGCCTACGGAACAAATGCCGCGCAGGTGTTCGATGGTTGATCTCCAATCCTTATCACATGACTGCAGATGAAGCAGCGTATCGATGATTGATCCAACCAAACCCCAATGGGAGCAGGCCGCCGATGCCGTGGTCGCACTTGGCGGAAAGGCGACCCGCAACGAGGTCTGGGAGTACCTGAAGCAGTTCCGCCCCGACCTGCCCTTCAGCACGGTCACGGCCGATCTCAATGCGTTGTCGGTGAATGCGCCATCGCGCACGTCCTACCACACCGGCAGGAAGCCACGGCGCACGGACACTGGCGACCGCCACGACCGGCTGTTCAAGGTCGGCGTGGGCGAAGGCACGCACTACGTAACCTACGACCCGGCGGTACATGGCGTCTGGGAAATCCATCCGGACCCGGCGGCCACCAGCACCCACAAGACTTCGATCCGCCGAGTCGAAGCGGCGCTTCCTTCCCTGGTCGTCGAACTATCCGACGGTGCGATCCGGCCCGGCAACAGCTTCTTCCCGGTCAAACCGCTGGATGGCGAGTTCTTCCCCGCTTCGATGCTCCGGGCCAAGGATCCTGATGGGCCCGGCGTGCCGGCCCACTTCACCACCGATGCCGGGACGGCGTTCGACTCCGACATCTACCGCGCGGCGAATACCGGCTACCTGCACAACCGCTCCGCCGCGCGTGCCTACTACCTGGCCACACAGGCCAGGGCGGGCGACCGTCTGCGCTTCGAGAAGCGCGGCGAAGGCCAGTACCACATCAGCCACCTGCCTGCTGCCACTACCGGGCTGGCCAACGACGATGCACCCGCACCGGAAGGACCCCAGGAGCCCCGCATGACGCCCGTCAACAAGATCCTGTTCGGCCCGCCCGGCACCGGCAAGACCTACCACACCATCAACGAGACACTGGACCTGCTGGACCCGGAGTTCCTGGCCGCCCATGCCAGTGATCGCGCCGCACTGAAGGCGCGCTTCGACGCCCTGGCCGATGCAGGGCGTGTGCGCTTCGTGACCTTCCACCAGAGCTTCAGCTACGAGGATTTCGTCGAGGGCATCCGCGCCAGCACCGACGAGGACACCGGCGCCCTGCACTACGAGGTGGAGGACGGCGTGTTCAAGCAGCTGTGCGAGGCCGCGCGCAGCCGCACGGTGGTCGATGCCGATACCGATGCGCCGATCGATCTGGCCGGGCGACGGATCTGGAAGGTATCGCTGGGCGATGCCGGCACCGAGGGCCATGTGTTCGAGGAGTGCATGGAGCAGGGCATCGCCCTGATGGGCTTCGGTTACGGCACCGACCTGACCGGGGTGTCCTCGCGCGAGGAAATCCTGCAGCGGGTCCAGGCCGCGGGCGGGAAGATCGAGGCCGACGCCTATGCCGTCACCGCGCTGGACCTGTTCGTGCGGCGCATGAAAGTCGGCGACCTCGTGGTGGTGACCCACGGCAACCTGAAGTTCCGCGCCATCGGCGAGGTCACCGGCGACTACTTCCGCAAGCCGGCCGAAGCCGGCGACCATTACGTGCAGGCGCGACAGATGCGCTGGCTGCGCCAGTACGACCCGCCGCGCCCGTATCCGGACCTGATGGAGAACCGCTTCAGCCAGATGACCATCTACGAGCTGCGTCCCGGCTCGATCAACCTGGATCGGCTGGCGGGGCTGCTGGCGCCGGAGCAGGCCACCATCCATGGCGATTACCGCGTGCCCGTCAGCGAGCCGGAAAGCCGCGTCCTGGTCATCGACGAGATCAACCGCGGCAATGTCTCGCGCATCTTCGGCGAGCTGATCACCCTGATCGAGCCGAGCAAGCGCCAGGGCTGCACCGAGGCGCTGGAAGTCACCCTGCCCTACTCCAAGCAGCGCTTCGGAGTGCCGGCCAACCTGCACATCATCGGCACCATGAACACCGCCGACCGCTCGCTGGCCGGGCTGGACGTGGCCCTGCGCCGCCGCTTCGAGTTCGTGGAGATGCTGCCCGACCCCGCCGCCCTGGCCGGGATCGTGGTCGAGGGCGTCGCCATGGACAAGCTGCTCGCCACGATCAACCGCCGGATCGAGGTGCTGCTGGGGCGCGACTTCATGCTTGGCCATGCCAACTTCATGGCGCTGCGCGCGGCGCCGACGCTGGAGGGGCTGGCTGGCGTGTTCCGGCGCCAGGTGCTGCCGCTGCTGCAGGAGTACTTCTTCGAGGACTGGCAGAAGATCGCCTGGGTGCTCAACGACCACCGCAAGCCGCAGGCGCTGCGCTTCCTGCAACAGGCCGACAGCGGCCTGGCCGAACTGCTTGGCCCGGACGTGGAGCTTCCGCGTGACAGGCATCTGTGGCGCATCAACGCTGCGGCGTTCACGTCGGCCCAAGCCTACCGGGCCATCATCGACGCGGCCGGCGCCGGCACGTGAACACCGTTTCGGTCCGCGAACACGCCAGGCTGACCACCGGGCCGGTGCCCGGCGGCAGCCTGGATGTGGCGAGCGTGCCGGTCTCCGCCTTCGACTGGCTGTGCCAGGAGGCGCAACGGTACCGCACCACCGGCGCGCCGCTGGTGCGGATCGAAGGCCGGCACTGGCTGCGCCTGGACAACTACGTGGGCGTGCTGGAAACGCCTTGCGGCACGCGGATCGAGATCCTGCCCAAGCACGTGCATGGAGAGAGCGACGTTGCCAGCGCGCGCCGGGTCCTGATCCGGATGCTGCAGGTGGCTTTGCACCTGCCTGTACGCGATTCCGGGCCGACGGTGCTGCAGACCTTCAATGCGCCGGTCAGCGAGTGGATCATCCAGCAGTTCCTCAAGGAACTGGATGCTCTGGTGCGGCGCGGGCTCCGCTTCGACTACCGGCCGGTAGAGGAAGAGACTCGGTTCCTGCGTGGGCGCCTGCTGCTGGCACGGCAGCTGCGCCAGCCGGCCGGGCGCCAGCATCTGTTCCAGATCGAGCACCAGGTATTCGAGCCGGATCGACCGGAAAACCGGCTGATCGCCTCGGCCTTGGCGAAAGTCGCCGCAGCGACCCGTGACCCGGAGAACTGGCGCCGGGCGCACGAACTGGAACACCAGCTGGTCGAGCTGCCACGCAGTCGCGACATCGCCGGCGATTTCCGTCGCTGGAGCAGCGACCGGCTGATGAGCCACTACGCGGCCATCCGCAGCTGGTGCGAGCTCATCCTGGGCGACCGGAATCCGATGTCCGCCATGGGCCAGTGGACCGGCCGCAGCCTGCTGTTCCCGATGGAAAAGGTGTTCGAGGCCTATGTGGAGACTTGCCTGCAGCGGATGCTCCCGCCCGATGCACGCCTGCGCACGCAGGCCGCCAGCCACTACCTCTGCCGCCAGGGCGATCGCCGCCTGTTCCAGTTGCGTCCCGACTTCCTGATCGAACACGAAAACTCGGTCTGGGTGGTGGACGCCAAGTGGAAGCTGCTGGATGCGGCGGACACTCAGAACCAATACGGCCTGAGCCAGGGCGACTTCTACCAGCTGTTCGCCTATGGCCGCCGCTACCTGCGCGGCAATGGCCGCCTGGCGCTGGTGTTCCCGGAAACCTGCAGGTTCGAGAAGCCCCTGGAGACATTCGACCTTGAAGATGGAATGCTGCTGGATGTGCTGCCGCTGGATCTGGAATCCGGCCGCATCAGGGAAGCGGGGTTCTTCAATCACCACCTCTTTTGCCCTCCCGTAAACTCTGCTGCTTGAATCCAATACAGGCCTGAGGGGACACCCGCCTGATGCCCGTCCATTACCACCAGGACCGATTCCCGCCAGTCGACATCGACTGGGCGCAGTTGTTGCCGTTGATCGGGCCTGCCAACGCCGCAGTGGCGCGTTACGAGGGCGTACTGCACGCGGTACCCAATCCCCAGGTGCTGCTGTCGCCGCTGACGGCGCAGGAAGCGGTGCTCTCCTCGCGCATCGAAGGTACCCAGGCCACTCTGGGCGAGGTGCTGGAGTTCGAGGCGCAAGGCAACCTGTTCGACGAGAGCACGCCGAAGAAGGCCGATATCCGCGAGGTGCTCAACTACCGCGCCGCATTGATGGAAGCGGTGCGGCTGCTGGCCGAGTTGCCGTTGTCGCAGCGGTTGCTGCGCGCCACCCACCGTGTACTCATGCAGGGCGTGCGCGGGCGCAACAAGGATCCGGGCGAGTACCGGCGCGTGCCTAACTGGATCGGGCCGGAGGGCTGCACGATCGAGCAGGCACGCTACGTCAGCAGCGGTGCCGAACAGGTGCCGGGCAATATGGCCGCGCTGGAGGCGTACCTGCACGCCGACGCGCCGGACCGGCTGGTGCAGCTGGCCATCGCCCATGTCGAGTTCGAGGCCATCCACCCGTTCCTGGACGGCAACGGCCGGCTCGGGCGCCTCCTGGTGCCGCTGTTCCTGTTCGAGAAGGGCCTGCTGTCGAGCCCCAACTTCTACATCAGCGACTACCTGGAAGCGCACCGCGACGAGTACTACGACCGCCTGCTGGCGGTGTCCCGTGACGGCGACTGGACCGGCTGGTGCCGGTTCTTCCTGACCGCGCTGATCGAACAGGCACGTAGCAACCAGCAGCGGGCGCTGGCGATCCTGGACCTGTACCGGGCGCGCAAGGACTGGGTCGCCGGCGCGACCCGGTCCCAGTACGCCGTGCGGGCGCTGGACTGGGTCTTCGAACGGCCGATCTTCAAGAGCTCCGATTTCGTGGAAACCGCCGGCGTGCCGCGGCCCACGGCCATGCGGATCCTGCGGGTCCTGCGCGAGGAAGGGGTCCTGACCGAGCTGCGGCCGGCGGCGGGGCGGCGTCCGGCGGTGCTGGCGTTCCGCGACCTGCTGAACATCGCCGAAGGGCGGCCGGCATTTTGAGGCGCGTGGATGCGCTGCAAGCCTGCTTGTGTGTCACAAAACAGCTTTATGTGATACACAACGTCCGTTGTCGGGCATGGATGATCCTCAAACCTACGTTCCGGGGGAACGGCCAGTGATCCAGGGCATCAGCGAGGACCTCCTCGAACAGGCCATGCTCGGCTGGCTGGCGGGCCTGGGCTGGGCCACCGCCCACGGCCCGGACATCTCCCCACCCGACGCCCGCACGCCGGGCACCGAGCGCGAGGGCTACCGGGACGTGGTCCTGGTCCACCGGCTGCGCGATGCCATCGCCCGGCTCAATCCGGAGATTCCGTCTGCGGCCCGGGACGACGCGCTGCGCCGTGTCATCAATCCCAACGTGCCGGGCATGGTCAACGCCAACCGCCAGCTGCAGCGCTGGCTGGTCGATGGCGTCCCGGTGGAGTTCCAGAAGGACGGTCAGACCCGAGGCGCGCGCGCGCGCCTGGTCGACTTCACCGATGTGGAGGCCAATGACTGGCTGGCGGTCAACCAGTTCAGCGTGCAGGGGCCCCGGCTCACCCGCCGGCCCGACGTGGTGCTGTTCATCAATGGCCTGCCACTGGTGGTGGTGGAACTGAAGAACCCCGGCGACGAGGAGGCCGACATCTGGGCGGCCTGGAATCAGTTGCAGGCCTACCAGCAGGACATCCCCGACCTGTTCCACGCCAACCTCGTGCAGGTGGTCAGCGATGGCATCGTCGCGCGGATGGGCTCGCTCACCGCCGACCGTGAGCGCTTCCTGGCCTGGCGCACCATCGATGGCGTGGCGATCGACCCCCTCGGACCGATGCGCGAACTGGAAACGCTGACCCAGGGCATGTTCCGGCGCGAGCTGCTGCTGGAGTACCTGCGTCATTTCGTCCTGTTCGAGGACGACGGCCGGCTGGTCAAGAAGATCGCCGCCTACCACCAGTTCCATGCAGTGCGTGCTGTGGTGGACAGCGTGCTGAAGGCCTCGGCCCCGGGCGGCTCGCGCAAGGGCGGCGTGGTCTGGCACACCCAGGGCGCCGGAAAGAGCATCGAGATGACCTGCCTGGCCGGCGCGCTGATGGCGCACCCGGGCATGGGCAACCCGACCATCGTGGTGATTACCGACCGCAACGACCTGGACAACCAGCTGTTCGGTGTGTTCGCCGGGGCGGGCGAAAGCCTGCGCGAAACGCCGGTGCAGGCGGAGACGCGGCCGCAGTTGCGCCAGTTGCTGGCCAACCGGCCCTCGGGCGGGATCATCTTCACCACAATCCAGAAGTTCGCGCCGGGCGAGGACGAGGACGCGTTTCCGGTCCTGTCCGACCGCCGCAACATCGTGGTGATCTGCGACGAGGCGCATCGCAGCCAGTATGGCTTCGAAGCGCGCATCACCGGAAAGCCGTCAGGCGGCGCAACGAGGATCGGTTCACCTGACACCATCGCGTCCAACGATCCGCATGCGCGGGCGGTGGCCGAGACAGCGGCGGACTACGCAGCCAGCGGCGTGCGCTACGGCTACGCCCAACACCTGCGCGATGCGCTTCCCGGCGCGACCTTCGTCGCCTTCACTGGCACGCCGGTGAGCCTCGACGACCGCGACACCCGCGCGGTGTTCGGCGACTACGTCCACATCTACGACATCGAACAGGCCGTGCGCGACGGCGCCACCGTGCCGATCTACTACGAGAGCCGGCTGGCACGACTGGAGCTGAAGGAAGCCGACGTCACCCTGCTCGACAGCGAGGTCGACGAGCTGACGGAGGACGAGGAAGGCGATGCCGCCAAGGTCGCTGCGCTTCGCCGCTGGGCGGCGCTGGAGCAGTTGGTGGGTGCGCCCCCGCGCATCCAGAAGGTGGCGGCGGATATCGTCGCCCACTTCGAGAACCGCCTGGCGGCGATGGACGGCAAGGCCATGATCGTGGCGATGAGCCGCGAAATCTGCGTGCACCTGTACAACGCCATCGTCGCCCTGCGGCCGGACTGGCACAGCGACGACCCGGCCCAGGGCGTCATCAAGGTGGTGATGACCGGCTCGGCTTCGGACAAGGCCCTGCTCAAGCCGCATATCCACCCGAAGAACGTCCGCAAGGACCTCGAGAAGCGCTTCAAGCAGCCAGACGACCCGTTCAAGCTGGTGATCGTGCGCGACATGTGGCTGACCGGCTTCGATGCTCCCAGCCTGCATACGATGTACGTGGACAAGCCGATGCGCGGCCACAACCTGATGCAGGCCATCGCCCGGGTGAACCGCGTCTTCCGGGACAAGCCTGGCGGGCTGGTGGTGGACTACATCGGCATCGCCAACGAGCTCAAGGCGGCGTTGGCCGACTACACCCAGGCGCAGGGGCGGGGCCGACCGACGATCGACAACCGCGAGGCGCTGGCGATCCTGCTGGAACAGATGGACGTGCTGCACCACATGCTGCACGGAATGGATTACAGCGAGTTCCGCAACAAGGCCTGGCAACTGCTGCCGCCGGTCGCCAACCATATCCTCGGCCTGGAGGACGGCAAGCGGCGCTTCGCCGACGCCGTACTGGCGGCGAGCAAGGCGTTCGCGCTGTGCGGGACACTGGAAGGGGCGCTGGCCTATCGGGACGAACTGGCGTTCCTGCAGGCGGTGAAGGCCGCGCTGACCAAGCACCTGGGCACCGACCGCAAGCTGAGCGATGAGCAGAAGGAACATGCGCTGCGGCAGATCATCAGCCGCGCGGTGGTCAGCGACGAGATCATCGACATTTTTTCCGCTGCGGGCCTGAAGCGGCCGGATATCGGGGTGCTGTCGGACGAATTCCTCGAGGAAGTGCGCCAGCTGAAGGAACGCAACCTCGCTGTGGAGCTGCTGGAACGCCTGCTCAAGGGCGAGATCAAGGCGCGCTTCAAGACCAATGTAGTGCAGAGCGCGAAGTTCTCCGATCTGTTGCAGGCCAGCCTGATCCGCTACCGCAACCGCGCCATCGAGACCGCCCAGGTGATCGAGGAACTGATCGCCATGGCGCGTAAGTTCCAGGCGCTGGCCGAGCGCGGCATGCAACTGGGCCTGAGTCCGGACGAGATGGCCTTCTACGACGCCCTCGCCGACAACGAAGCCGCCGTGCGCGAACTGGGCGATGCCACGCTGAAGAAGATCGCCGTGGAACTGACCCAGAGCCTGCGACGCTCGGTCACCGTGGACTGGTCCAAGCGCGAAGCCGTCCGCGCGAAACTGCGCGTCATGGTCAAGACCCTGCTGCGCCGCTACAAGTACCCACCGGACCGGCAGGAGGAAGCCACGGAGGTCGTGCTGCGACAGGCCGAGACGCTTTCAGCGGAATGGGCAGTCGGTTGAAACAAGAAAGCCCCGCTTTCGCGGGGCTTCGGGTCGCAACCGCAGCGGGGCAAGCCCCGCTCTACGACAGCAGGTTCAGGCAAACGGATCCTGCAACACCATCGTGTGGTCCCGGTCCGGGCCGGTGGAGACGATGCTGATCGGGCAGCCCGCCAGCTCCTCCAGCGCGCGCAGGTAGGCGCGGGCGGCGGGGAGCAGCCTATCACTCACTTTGTGCCACCGAATCGCCCGCCATGCCCTGCAGGCGCTCGCGGACGATGTTCGCGCGCTCTGGCTCGGCGATCAGGCCGGGCAGGCCGTTGATGAAATCGGGATTGGAAAGCAGCTGGCCGAACAGAGTCGCCACGGCCTGTCGCAGCGCGGGCGATGCCGTGGCCAGCTCGTCGGCGAGTTCGGGTCGGCCATCGACCACGTTGAGTACGTCTTCCAGGTCATGGCTGGACAGCACATCGCCCCGGCCACGGCTGAGGAAGGCTTCCAGCTTGGTGGCCACGAAGGCCGGTGCGGCGATCAGGCGGATGCGCAGGCCGCCGGCCAGCTCCATGACCTGGGCGGTGGCGATCGCCTCGCCATACCAGCGATTGGTGAAGCCCAGCACGGAGGCGTCGGTCGGCATCAGGTCGAACACCACGTCCGATGCGCGGTGACGCCAGCGGCAGATCACTTCGCTGCCGGTATCGCGGATGAAGCCGCGCGCTTCGAGCTGCGCTTCGAGCCGGTAGTACTGCGGCAGGCTGTCGGCCTGGACGATGGCGTCGATGTCCAGCGTGGGGCGCACGCCTTCGGCCAGTGGATCAGTCAGCAGCAGGCCGGCGGTGGAGCCGCCGACGAACACGACCTGATCGCACAGGTCGCCCAAGGCCCGCGCGATCACCTCCAGGTGCGGCAGGTTCGGGTCAGGCCGCCGCATCGAGGGGTTTCAGTGCATCGGACAGGAGCTTTCCCGCCAGCTCGCGTTCGCGCGCACGACCCATGCGCACGGCGTCGAGCAGCGCGAGCAGGCGGTGCAGGTCCGGATCGCGCAGGGCGGCCTCGGGCGCGGTGCGGTAGATCGGGGACACCGAGGGGCCGCGGGCGCTGCCCTGCGGGTGCGCCCACACGGGGATGTCTGCCTCGTTGTGCAGGAGCCCGGCCAAGGGCTCGGCGCCGTGCGCGGTGGGGATACCACGTTTGACCGGCCCGATCTCGGCCGGAAACGCGTAGCGGACCCCGTGGACCAGGAACTCCTGCAGCGCCGGGCGGATGGGCGCCCAGTCGCCCCTGCCCCGCTCGTTCACCAGCCCGGCCCCCTTGGCCCGCTTCACGCTGGCGTGCACTTCCGCCGCGCTCATGGCCAGCTCCTCGGCCAACGCGGCGAACGTGAACTTCCGCGCGGGGTGGGCTGACACTTTCAGCAGCACCAGCAACTCTTGGGGCTTCAGATCCATGGCCTTATTCGCTATTCGCGAATAGCGAATATAAGCGCCGTGGCCGGCAAAGAGAAGCCCCGCTTTCGCGGGGCTTCCGGACGCAGGAGCAGCGGGGCAAGCCCCGCTCTACGACAGCAGGCTCACGCAAACGGATCCTGCAACACCATCGTGTGATCCCGGTCCGGGCCGGTCGAGACGATGCTGATCGGGCAACCCGCCAGCTCCTCCAGCGCGCGCAGGTAGGCGCGGGCCGCGGGGGGCAGTTCGTCCCAGTTGGTCACGCCGTGGGTGTTCTCGCTCCAGCCGGGGAACTCCAGGTACACGGGGGTGCACTCTTCCCAGCCCTGGGCGTCCAGCGGGGCGTACTCGGTGCGCTTGCCGCGGTACTCGTAGGCGATGCACATCTTCAGCTTCTCCATGCCGTCGAGCACGTCGAGCTTGGTGATGCACAGGCCGGAGATGCCGTTGATGGCCACGGCGCGCTTGAGGGCGACGATGTCCATCCAGCCGCAGCGGCGCGGGCGGCCGGTGGAGGCGCCGTACTCGGCGCCGCGGTCGCGGATGCCCTGGCCGATCTCGTCGTCCAGTTCGGTCGGGAACGGGCCGCCGCCGACGCGGGTGGCGTAGGCCTTGGCGATGCCGAGCACGTAGTCGATCGCGTCGGCGCCCACGCCCGAACCGGCCAGCGCGCCGCCGACGGTGGTGTTGGAGCTGGTGACGTACGGGTAGGTGCCGTGGTCGATGTCCAGCAGGGCGCCCTGGGCGCCTTCGAACATCACGCGCTTGCCCTGCTTGCGCAGGTCATGAAGGATGCCGGCGACGTCGGACTTCATCGGCTGCACGTACTCGCCGAAGGCCAGCGCCTCGTCGTAGGTCTGCTGGAAGTCCACCGCGTCCACGCCCAGGTACTTGGTCAGGACGAAGTTGTGGTAGTCCAGCGCGGCCTTGAGCTTCTCGGCCAGCTGGTCGGGGTAATGCAGGTCGGCGATGCGGATGCCGCGGCGGGCGACCTTGTCCTCGTACGCCGGGCCGATGCCGCGGCCGGTGGTGCCGATGGCCTTGCCGCCGGCGGCCTTCTCGCGGGCCTGATCCAGGGCGATGTGGTACGGCATGATCAGCGGGGCGGCCGGGCTGATCTTCAGGCGGCTGCGCACTTCCACGCCGGCCGCTTCCAGCTCGCCGATCTCCTTGATCAGGGCGGCCGGCGAGATCACCACGCCATTGCCGATCAGGCACAGCGCGTCCTCGCGCAGGATGCCGGACGGGATCAGGTGCAGGACGGTCTTCTTGCCGTTGATGACCAGGGTGTGGCCGGCGTTGTGGCCGCCCTGGAAACGCACGACGGCGCCGATCTCCTCGGTGAGCAGGTCGACGATCTTGCCCTTGCCCTCATCGCCCCACTGGGCACCGATGACGACGACTGACTGGCCCATGGCCGTGACTCCTTTATCTGGCGGCCATCGGGGCCGCGGGATGGGACCGTGGCGGGCGCCCTGCCCTGCCCGTTCCATGGGGGATCGGGCAAGCCGATCCGGGAACATGCGCCGCCATCGGGGCGGCGCGAAGCAATGCGGGGTACCCGACACGGAAAAAGCCGGGCGGGTGGCTTCAAGGCGAAGCGGCTCCGACCGGCTTTTGCGGATTATCCGGGTTTTGGTTGGCGGGGGCCACCCGGGCGGGGC
>NZ_PDWO01000023.1 GCF_010211765.1 Pseudoxanthomonas kaohsiungensis
CGCGTCTTACTGTAGTCGTTGTGTGGTGGGTGTCATTTTTTTTTTGTTCCTCAGATGGCTACGACACACGTCTTCAGCAGCGTCGGATGTGTATAAGCGCCAGGTGTATAAGAGCCAGCGCCCATCCCTCGCCCTACCCCATCCCGGACCATTCCTACGCGCCGATCAGGAAATTCCTACCCCACCCCAGGCCATCCGCTGATGGCCCGCTTCGCCCGCGCGCGCCAGCGTGTGCCCGCCGGCCACTTCCGGCCGGCTCACTGACAAGGACGCTGTCGCCATGACCCAGAACCTGATCGACCTCAACCTCTCCACCGAATCCCTGGCCGCGATCGACGCGGCGCTGGCCACCCTGGAGACCGAGCTGGCGCCGCTGCTCGGGCTGGACCCGGAACTGCGCCGCGACCTCACCAAGATGGGCGCCAAGTCCGAGGCGTTCTGCCGCCAGGCGGTGGCCGCCTTCAGCGAGCACGCCCAGGTGCTGCCGCGCAATTTCGACGTGGCCGCCTACCGCGGCGACCTGGCCGCGCTCGACGCGCTGCGCCCGCGCCGGCAACGGCTGGAACGGCTGCGCGAACTGCTCGAGCACACCGAGATGGCGCTGGGCAGCGACCTGATGACCGCCTCGCTGGAGGGCTACGCGGTGCTAAAGGTGTCGGGCAAGAGCGCCGGCCTGGACAACCTGCGCCAGGCGCTGTCGGCGCGCTTCCGCAGCCGCCGCGGCGAGGCGGCGCAGCCGGCGGTGGTCGCGCCGATGTAACGCGGCGTCGCCGCGTTGATCGAACAACGCCCGGTTCGCCGGGGCGTTTTCTCCTGGAGACCGGAACCGGAACGCACGTTCCCGCTGCACTCCCCGAAGTCCACCCTGGCCCCGGCTTTGCGCCGGTGACGAAACCCGGCCTCAGCCAGCCTCGGGCAGCGCGTCCCCCGTCCTGCGCGGGAGCAGGATCTCGAAGCAGGTCCTGCCATCGCCGGATCGCGCTTCCACCGCCCCACCGTGGGCCAGCACCACTTCCCGCACGATGAACAGGCCCAGTCCCATGCTGGTGGCTTCGCCCGTCGCGGCCGCCGTGGGGCCTCTCTTCAACGGGTCGAACATCGCGGCCTCGGAGCCGGCCGGAAGCGCGGGCCCGCGGTTGGTGACCGCGATGGCCAGGTGCTGCGGCTGGCCGACGATCGAAATCCCGATCTCCGACTCCGGATCGCCGTACTTGGCCGCGTTGGTCACCAGGTTGTGGATCGCCTCGCGCAGTCTTGACGCGTCGAAGTGCCCCTTGGCGGAGCCCTCGTGGTCGAGGGTGATGGCCACGTCCGGCAGCGCGGCCCGCAGGATCTCCGTTTCCTCCCGCAGCTCATCGCGCAGGTCGCACTCGCGCCGATCGATGGACATGCCCACGCCCAGGCCGCTGCGGCTGTACTCCAGCAGCTCGTCCAGCAGCCGGGTGGTGCGCGCCGCGCCGCTGGCGATGCGTTCGACCAGCGGGGCGAGCCGGGGATCGTGGAGCTTCGTCGCCAGCACGTCGGTGGTCAGCACCACCGCGGCCAGCGGGCCGCGCAGGTCATGCCCCAGGGCGCCGAGGAAGATGTTGCGCCACTTGTCGACCTCCGCGGTGAACTCCACCAGCGATTCGGCGAGCGCCTGGTCGATGGCTTCGTTGAAGCGGACCATGTCCTCGATCGAATCGGCGGTCAGCGCCCGGTCGGCGGTCCACAGCCGCAGCACGGACGCGCGCATGGCGCGGTATTCGGCGACCATCTGGTTCACGCCGAACCCGTCCTGGGCCCGCATCCGGCCGTGGCCGGCGGCCGCCGACTCGGGACCTCCCGGCGCCGGCGCCCGCCCCTCGGACTTGACCCGTTGCTGGTCCGGCGTCTGCGGTGTGCGCAGGTCCCGTACGAAGGCGGCCAGGATCAGCGGTATGTGGTTGCGCAGCGCGGCCGCGTCGAGCTGCATCCCCGGCGTCAGCTGCGTACGCGCGAAATCCTCCGCGGCGTCCACGATCCGGGTCGAGTTGGCCTCGATGAAGTCTGCGAGTCTCAAGTACGGGCCCCTCCAGCAAGCGGCCGCTCCGCCGGCCCGTTGCGATGCTACTTCACGAAGATATCGCCTCAGGCCACTCGACTGAACCATTCATCGGCGCTTCCACACCGATCGCGATGCGCGCCCCGACCTCGGCGCCGGCGCACGCCTGCTTCGCCCCCGTGCTCGCGGCCGCGCCCGGCTCCGCATCGAGATCGTCCTCGAATGCGCTCTTCCTGCTCGCCGCCTGCGATGACCGGGCCACCTCGCGGCATGAGCCACGCTCAAGGCTGGCTTGTGCGATGGTCGCTATGCGCGAGGCGCACGGACGGCTACGGTCGCGGCCGTCCCCGAGGAGATCCGGCATGCCCCTGCGTCCCCTGCTGTTCGCGCTCTGCCTCCTGCCGGCGGTCGCCTGCGCCGCTGCTGCCGCGCGCGACCTCGACCTGCCGGCGCCACCGCTGCGCTGGACGCCGCCGGCGCTGGCCAGCGACCAGTACGAATCCTCGCCGGTGTTCTCGCCGGACGGCGGCGAGCTGTTCTTTTTCCGCGCGCCGCCGGCGTTCGACCGCTACCGGCTGCTGTATTCGCACTGCCGCGGCGGGCAGCGGGACGCGCCGCGCGAGCCGGCGTTCGCCGGCCCGGCGAGCGCGCTGGAAACCGATCCGGCCTACAGCCCCGACGGCGCCTGGCTCTACTACGCCAGCGATCGCGCCAGTGCCGGCGACCTGGACATCTGGCGCGTCCGCCGCCACGCCGATGGCGGCTGGGGCGAGCCGGAGCGGCTGCCGCTACCGGTGAACAGCGCGCAGACCGAACTGCTGCCGCGGCCGCAGGCCGACGGCAGCCTGCTGTTCGGCTCGGCGCGCGACGGCGGCGCGGGCGGGCGCGACGTGTACCGGGCGACGCCGCGCGCCGACGGGGGCTGGGCGGTCGCGGCGCTGCCGGCGCCGGTCAACACGCCGGCCGACGAGTACGAGGCCGACCTGTCCGCCGACGGCCGCGTACTGGTGGTGGTCGCCAACCGCGGCACGCGCTCGCACCTGTACGTGTACGACCGCCACGGCGAGGCCTGGCGCGAGCGCGGGCGGGTGCCGGCGCGCGACGACGTGTTCCAGGTCGGACCGCTGCTGTCGCCGGACGCGAAGCGGCTGCTGTTCGCCCAGGCCGACGGCGAGCGCTCGGGCGAGTTCTTCCTGGTCGAGCTGGAAGCGGGCGCCGATGCGCGCTGGCCGCCGGCGTGCGTGGACTAACGAGGCGCGGCCGGCGACGCGGCTACGCGGAACGTCGATGTCGACGGTGACCGACCGCGCATCGCTCGATCAGCGCGCCAGGAAATCGCCGATCAGTTCCGCCACTTCGTCCGGATGCTGGTGGTGCGGCGCGTGGCCGGTGCCGGAATAGAACATGACGCGCGCGGTGCGCAGGTGGCCGACCAGCGGAAACCAGTTCTGGCCGGCGGTGCTGGTGTCGTGGTCGCCGGCGATCACCAGCATCGGCAGCTCCAGTTGCCCCAGTCGCGCGCGGCGGTCGGACGGATCGGCGTGGAACCCGCAGGCCGCCTTGAAATAGCGCTCGAACTGCGCCGGGTCGGACGGGATGTGCGCGTCGACGCCCTCGCGCTGGTGGATGCGTTCGCGCGATGCCTTCGCGGCCTGGCGGCTGGCGGCCGAAGCTGGCTCGAAGAACAGCACTTCCTCGTCGGCCAGGTCGTTGACCGGCTTCAGCGCGCGCTCGAGGAACGCGGGCTGCAGGGGGATGTCGTTGTGGCCGGGTGGATTGGTGGCCAGCAGCACCAGCCGTCCGACCCGGCCCGGGCGGTCGATGACGTAGGCCTGCGCCAGCAGCCTGCCCCAGGACCAGCCCAGCAGGTCGAACTGCTGCAGGCCCAGCGCGTCGGCGATGCCGTCCACCAGCACGACCCCCGCCTCCATCGAATCCGGCTGTACGCCCGTGGAGTAACCGATGCCCGGGAGATCGACCAGATAGAGCGTGCGGTGCCGCGCCAGCGCGTCGAGGAAGGCCGGATCCCAGGTATCTAGGGTGCCGCGGAAGCGGTTGAGCAGCAGCAGCGGCGGTCCGCTTCCCAGCGTGCGGTAGGCCACCGTGTCATCGCCCACTGTGACCGTGCGCGTGGGGGCCTCGACCGCGGTGGCGGCATGGGCCGGCGTGGCGAACAGGCCTGCCAGGGCGAGGAATGCGGCCAGGGCTAGGGTGCGCATGGGCAATCTCCGGTGGGGCGCGATCAGCGGTCGCCGTGCGACGGGATGTCGAAGACCATCAGGTTCCAGCGGGTCACCTGCTCTTCCCATTCGTCGCCGGCGGTGGCGGTGAGCGGCAGCGCGAGGTTCGCCACGATCATCCGGTTGCCCTGCACCGCGGTGGCGGCCGGGAACAGCAGTCCGTCCGGGGTGCCGTCGGCGGCGATGCCGTGGAAGCGGCCGGCGCGGGCGCGCACCTTGCCGCGCAGGTCGATCGACACCACGGTGTCGATCTGGTTGGCGGCCACCCACAGCCGGTCGCCGTGCAGCAGCAGGCCGTCGGCGCCGTAGAGGCCATCGGCGAGCACCTCCACCGCGCCGCCAGCCAGCGGCATGCGCAGCACGCGGCCGTCGCCGGCGTTGTTGACGTACAGGCGGCCGGCCGCGTCGTCGATCGCGATGCCGTTGGCGCCGAACGGCAGCGCGCCGGTGGTGGCGAGCAGGCCGTCGCGCGCCAGCACTTCCACCCGGCACGGAGCGCAGGTGGCGGCCGCGGCGATCCGGTAGATCGCACCCTGGAACGAATCGGAAACGTAGGCGTTGCCGCGGCGGTCGAAGGCCAGTCCGTTGATCGCCGGGAACCCGGCCGCGCCGAACGCGATGCGGTCGCTGCTGCCGTCGGGATTGGCGACCTCGCGCAGCGGCGGTGCGGCCGGCGCCAGCGCGGCGAACGCGACCACGTCCTCAGGCCGCGCGCCGTCGGCGAAGTCGGCCGGCAGCCGCTGCAGGCGCGAGGCGCCGAAGTTCAGGAAATACAGGGCGGACCCGTGATGGGCGAGCCCGGTAACTGGAGTGGGACCGAGCCGCACGCGGGCCAGCACCTCGCCGTCCAGCGACAGGCGCAGGATCTGGTTGTCGCGGATGGCGTGCGGCTCGCGCGCGTCGAACGAGCCGACGTAGACCTGGCCGGTGGCCGGATCGGTCGCGATGCTCTCCGGGTGGCGGAAGTCCGCCGGCGGCACGGCGAACAGGTCGACCTCCAGCAGGTCCGGCGCGCGCTCGCCGGCGCAAACCGGCCCGGCGAGGCACAGGACGATGGCGATGAGGATTCGCCTTGCGTGCACGGGTCCGTTCTCCACGACTCGCCTTGGGGCGTGGCGCCTGTCCCTGCCCGGCGCAGGCCGGGCGGCGACACCACTGCAGCCACTGTGCGAGCGCGCGCCTGGCCTGTCATGACCCGTGCGGAGCACCGCCCGCTCCCCCAAACGGGGAGGCGCGGCCCCGGTCTTCCTCAACGCCCCTGGTAGAAGTCCAGCGGCACCAGCTCCACGGCCCAGCCGCCTTCCTCGCCGATCGTGGCGGCCGGATGCATCGACGCGATCGCCAGCGCCTCCTCTTCGCTGTCGGCCTCGATGACGAACAGGCCGCCGACCACTTCCTTGGCCTCGCTGTAGGGGCCGTCGCTGACCTGGGCCTTGCCGCCGCGCGGCCGCAGGGTCTTGCGCGTGTGCGGTTCGCCCAGCGAGGCGGACACCCGCATCCTGCCGGTGGCCTGCATCTTCGCGTCCAGCGCCGGGCACTGGCTGACGAGGGCTTCGACCGCCTCGGGCGTCATCGCCGCGAAGGCGTCGGGGGAGTAGTAGGCCAGGCCGAGGTATTTCATGGGAACTCCTTGGAGGGGATGCTTTAGCGACGAGGCGCCGGCCCCGGAATCGACAGGTCCGTCGCGATGGCCGCGCGCCGGCCGCCGCCACCGGCCTTGTACCCCGGGGAGCACGCGCCAGCCACCCTCCCCGCGCGCGCCCGGCGCCGGTATGCTCGCCGTCCTGGGAGCCACATCGAGGACACGCCTGCCCTGGCCGGGGCGGCATGTCCCTGCCCAGAGGGGAACCGCATGCAGAACGCCACCTACACCCCGCGCATGGAAGGCCTCGACGCCCTGCGCGGCTTCGCCCTGTTCGGCATCTTCATCGTGCACATGCCCGAGCTGTTCGAGCTGTACTGGGCGCACCCGGCGACCGATCCGCTGCAGCTGGCCGTGCACGACGCGGTCTGGCTGGTGTTCGCCGGCAAGGCGTTCGCGTTGCTGGCGCTGTGCTTCGGCGTGAGCTTCTTCATCATCATGGACCGCGCCGCGCGCCGCGGCGTGGACTTCACCGGGCGCTTCGTCTGGCGGCTGGCGCTGCTGGCGGCGATGGGCCTGCTGCACGGGCTGTGGTACCGCGGCGACGTGCTCGAGGTGCTGGCGGTGATGGGGCTGTTCCTGCTGCCGTTCTACCGGGTGCGCTCGAACCGGGTGCTGCTGGCGGTGGCGGTGTTCTTCCTGCTGCAGCCGCTGATGCTGGTGCGCATTGCATTTGCGCTGGGCGGCGCCGGCTGGGCCAACCAGCCGCTGGGCTACTGGAGCGCGACCATCCCGCAGGTGTACCTGGACGGTGGCTTCCTCGACACGCTGCGCATGAACGTGGTCGACGGCCACGGCTTCAAGTGGCTCTTCATGTACGAATCCGGGCGGCTGAGCCAGATCGTGGGCCTGTCGCTGGTCGGCATGGTGCTGGGGCGGATCGGCTTCTTCAGCCGGCCGGAGGCGTTCGCGCGGGCGCGGGTGGAAGCGCTGCTGGTCGCGCTGGTGGGCGCGCTGGCGCTGTACTTCGGTCGCGAGCCGCTGGCGCAGCTGGTGCCGGCCAGCGCGGCGATGGTGATGCCGCGCGCGCTGGCCGGCGCGGTGCTGGGCAGCCTGTTCGACCTGGCGGTGATGGCGGTGCTGATGCTGGCCTTCACCACCGCGTACTACGGCGGCGCCGGGCGCGCGCTGGGCGTGCTGGCGCCGGCCGGACGCATGACCCTGACCCTGTATGTGCTGCAGTCGCTGCTGTTCGTGCCGGTGTTCTACGGCTACGGCCTGGGCCTGCACGCGAGCATGACCCAGGTGCAGGCGCTGGCGTTGGGGCTGGTGGCGTTCGCCGCGCAGGTGGTGTTCGCGCACCTGTGGTTCCGGCGCTTCTATTACGGGCCCCTGGAGTGGCTGTGGCGTGCCGGCACCTACCTGACCCTGGACGTGCCTTTCGTGAAGCGGCGCGGGCGGGTGGAGGAAGGAGTGGCGGCGTGAGGACCGCGGCGACCATGCGGGCCCGATGGCGGGCCGGAACGATCCCGGGCTGAACCGCGCGAACGTCGCGAACGGCCGTCGCCATGGCGGCGCGTCGGCGGGATCGGCTAGAATTCGCGTCCCGCGTGAGCGGTGGCCGCCGCAGGTGGCCCCGCCCCGCCGGATCCAGGGATCGCCCCGCGCGACCCGCACCTATGGTGGCCCCGTCGGCCCCTCGCGACGCTAGATCGAAAATCCCGCCAGGGCCGGAAGGCAGCAACGGTATCGATCGACGCGGGCGCCGAGGCCAGCCGGCGGGGCCGCCACCTTTTTGGGGGGCACCCCGGCGCTAACCCGATGCAGGACAGCGAGGGCCGTCGCCACGGCGTGCGTAGAGGAGAGGCTTGCGCGCTTCCCCCCGCGCGCCGGGAAAGCGCAGCGGGGCGAGCCCCGCTCTACGAGCAGCGCATCGACGTAGAGCCGGGCTTGCCCGGCTGGCGGGACCTCGGAAAACGCGCGGCGCCAGGGGCTCGCTCTTCGAGGGATGTCGGTAAAGCGCAGCGGGGCGAGCCCCGCTCTACGAACAGCGCATCGACGTAGAGCCGGGCTTGCCCGGCTGGCGGCAGCGTCGGGAGCGCAGCGGGGCGAGCCCCGCTCCCGGCTGTTGACACAATTCCATAATTCCGGAATTATCGAATCATGAAAACCCGCACCGCCCTCGCCGCCCTCGGCGCGCTCAGCCACGAATCCCGCCTCTCGGCCTTCCGCGCGCTCGTGCAGGCCGGACCCGATGGCCTGGCCGTCGGCGAACTGCGCGAACTCCTCGACCTGCCGCCGGCCACGCTGAGCGCGCACCTCAACGTGCTGCGCGCGGCGGCGCTGGTCCGCGACGAGCGCGAAGGCCGGGTCATCCGCGTCCGCGCCAACTACCTGCAGATGAACGCCCTGGTCGCCTACCTGACCGAGAACTGCTGCGCCGGCGCGGCCGACTGCGGCCCGGCCGCCACCTGCACCCCGAAGAAGAAAGGAGCCCGTGCATGAACCGCTTCCACGTCCACCTCAACGTCGCCGACCTCGACGCCAGCATCCGCTTCTACTCGGAGCTGTTCGCCGCGCAGCCGGCGGTGCTCAAGCCCGACTACGCCAAGTGGATGCTCGACGATCCGCGGGTGAACTTCGCCATCTCCGCCACCGGGCGCGCGCCGGGCATCGACCACCTCGGCTTCCAGGTCGCCGATGCCGAAGGCCTGGCCGCACTGGGCCGCCGCCTGGACGCGGCCGGCGGCACCGTGGTTCCCGAAGAGGCCACGGTCTGCTGCTACGCGCAGTCGGACAAGCTGTGGACCGAGGACCCGCAGGGCACGCGCTGGGAAACCTTCCACACCACCGGCGAGGCCACCACCTACCACGCCGGCGAGGCCGCCTGCGCCACCGACGGCGCCAGCTGCAGCCCGGACGTGGCCGCGATCAAACCGCGCCCGGCCGGCACCACGTCCTGCTGCAGCCCGCAGTCCGGTTGCTGCTGAGCCATGGACCTGCGCCCGGCCACCAGCGACGACCACGCCGCGATCCGCGGACTGCTGCGGGACTCCAGTTTGCCGGTCGAGGATCTCGACACGGCGGCGATCGACTTCATCGTCGCCTGCGAGGGCGGCGCGCTGGCCGGCGTGGTGGGGGTCGAAGCCTTCGATGGCGCCGGCCTGCTGCGCTCGCTGGCGGTGCATGGCGACCACCGCGGGCGTGGCCTCGGCGGCCGGCTGGTCGAGGCCATCGAAGCGCGCGCGGCGGCGCGGGGTCTGCCGCAGCTGGTGCTGCTCACCGAGACCGCGGCGCCGTTCTTCGCCCGGCGCGGCTACGCCGACATCGCGCGCGAACACGCGCCGGTGGCGGTGCAGTCCAGCACCGAGTTCCGCTCCCTGTGCCCGGCATCGGCCCGATGCATGACCAGACGACTCGACCCCCACCATGACTGACTCCCGCACCTTCAACACCCTGTTCCTGTGCACCGGCAACTCGGCGCGCAGCCAGATGGCCGAAGCCCTGCTCAACCACCTGGGCCAGGGCCGCTTCCGCGCCTACAGCGCCGGCAGCCATCCGGCCGCGGCCGTGCAACCGCTGGCCGCGGAACTGATCGCCGGACTCGGCCAGCCCATCGCGGCGCTGCGCACCAAGAGCTGGGACGAATTCGACGTGCCTGGCGCACCGGTGATGGATTTCGTCATCACCGTCTGCGACAACGCCGCCGGCGAGGCCTGCCCGGTATGGGCCGGGCATCCGGTCCTGGCCCACTGGGGCGTCCCGGATCCGGCGAGGACGCCGGACGATCCGAAGGGCTTCCGCGATGCCTGGATCACGCTGCGGCGGCGGATCGAACTGCTGCTGGCGCTGCCGCTGGACAAGCTCGACCACCTGGCCCGCGAGCAGGAACTGCGCGCCATCGGCCAGCAGGGGGGCCAGCCATGAAGCGCGTGCTGTTCGTCTGCGTCGAGAACTCCAACCGCAGCCAGATGGCCGAGGCCTTCGCCCGCCTGCACGGCGGCAGCGGCGTCGAGGCGCTGAGCGCCGGCTCGAAGCCCTCGGGCCAGATCAACCCGAAGGCGGTGCGCTTCATGGCCGAGCTGGGCTACGACCTCACGACCCATGCATCGAAGTCGCTGGACGAGATCGACGGCGAGTTCGACGCGGTGGTCACCATGGGCTGCGGCGACAACTGCCCGTGGGTGCCGGCGCGGATGCGCGAGGACTGGGCCCTGCCCGATCCCAAGCACATGGACGACGAGGGCTACCGGACGGTGCGCGACGAGATCGGCCGCCGGGTCCAGGCGCTGCTGGCGTCGCTGTGATGGGACTGGGGCGCAAGCTGCTGGCCGAGTTCCTCGGCACCGCGCTGCTGCTCGCCTGCGTGGTGGGCTCGGGGATCATGGGCGTGAACCTGGCCGGCGGCAACGATGCGATCGCGCTGCTGGCCAACGCCGGCGCGACCGCCGGCATCCTCTACGTGCTGGTCACCGTGCTGGGCCCGGTCTCCGGCGCCCACTTCAATCCGGCGGTGACGCTGGCGATGCGCCTGCGCGGGCAGCTGCGCACGCACGAGGCGCTGGCCTACGCCGGCGTGCAGGTGGTGGCCGCGATCGCCGGCGTGCTGCTGGCCCATGCGATGTTCGACCTGGCGACGCTGCAGCCCGGGACGCGCGTGCGCACCGGGAACAGCCAGTGGCTGAGCGAAGGCGTGGCCACCTTCGGCCTGGTGCTGACGATCCTGCTGGGCGCGCGGCACCGTCCGGCGGCGATCCCGGCACTGGTGGCCAGCTACATCTTCGCCGCCTACTGGTTCACCGCCAGCACTTCGTTCGCCAACCCGGCCGTGACCCTCGGCCGTGCGCTGACCCAGACCTTCTCCGGGATCCGGCCGGCGGACGTGCCCGGGTTCGTGCTCGCGCAGCTGGCCGGCGCGGTGGCGGCCACGTTGGTGGCCGGGCTCCTGGCCGGACGTCGCACGCCCATCGTAGAGCCGGGCTTGCCCGGCTGATCGGGGCGTCGGTGAAGCGCAGCGGGGCGAGCCCCGCTCTACGCGGCGCGGCGAAACTTCATGCGTGCAACCGGCCGGGCGTAGAGCCGGGCTTGCCCGGCTGATCGGCGCGTCGGTAAAGCACAGCGGGGCGAGCCCCGCTCTACGGGGCGCGGCGAACCCTCACGCGTGCAACCGGCCGACGTAGAGCCGGGCTTGCCCGGCTGATCGGGGGCGTCGGTGGAGCGCAGCGGGGCGAGCCCCGCTCTACGCGCGGCAAAACTTCACGCGTGCGACCGGCCGGACGTAGAGCCGGGCTTGCCCGGCTGCGCGTTCACGGCGCCGGCACGATCCCCAGCGCATCCGGCTCGTCACCGGTCGGCCAGCGCTCGACCACGGTCCAGCTCGCGGTGTCGACCACGGCGATCTCGTTGCCGCCGCTGATGGCGACGTAGACGCGTTCGCCGGAGGGATCGGCGATCGCGCCGATCGGCAGCGCGGCGCGGCCGAGCATCGTTTCGCGGTACTCGGTGCCGGGCCTGGCCAGCTCGACCAGCGCCACCGGCTTGCGCGAAACGGTATCGAACACCGCCAGGGTCGCAGCGCGCGCATTGGTCACCAGCGCGTGGCGGCCGCTGGGGGTGAACACGACGCGGATCGGGAAGCCGTCGCTGGCCAGGGTGTCGAGCACGTCCAGGGTCACCGGGTCATGCACGGTCACCGAACCTTCCTCGCGGTTGCTGACCCACACGCGGCCGTCGCTGGCGACCGCGATTCCTTCGGCCCCCACGCCGGCCGGCTTCTCCAGCACGCTGCCGTCGGCCAGGCCGACGCGCACCACGGTGCCGGCGCCGACCTTGCTGACATAGGCGACGGCGCCGTCGCGCGACAGCGCGACCATGTGGCCCTTGCCCGGGCCAAGGTCGATCGCGCGCTCGACCTTGCCTTCGACATCGACCACCAGCAGCGCATCGCTGCCTTCGGTGGTGACCAGCAGGCGCCGGCCGTCGGCATCGAAGCGCATGCCGTGCGGCCGGGTGTGCGTACCCAGGTCGATCCGGCGCAGCAGCCGGCCGTCGGCGGTGTACACGCCCAGGGTGTTGCCCGGGGCCTGGCGGCCGTACTCGCTGACCACCGCGAGCCGGCCGTCGGGGCTGACCGCGATCTCGTGCGGGCCGGGCGCGGTGGGTGTCTGGCCGAGCTTGCGGCCATCGGCCAGCGACAGGCGCCACAGCGTGTCGGCGGACTTGTTGCCGACCAGCAGTTCGGCGCCCCGTGCCGGCGCGCTACCCGCCTGCGGATCGAAGGCGTGCGCGTCGAAGCCGGGCGCGGCCAGCATGGCCAGCAGCAGGGCCGGTGTGGCCGCAAGGCGGCGGAATGGCATGCAGCTCATCGATCCTCCTCCCGTCCATTGCTTTCGCCGGCGACCTGCGTGGTGTCCGGATGCAGCCACTGCACGTCGCCGTCGGCGTAGCGCTCGTGCTTCCAGATCGCCACCCGCGACTTCACCTCGTCGATCACGAAGCGGCACGCATCGAACGCCGCGCCGCGGTGCGCGGCGCCCACGCCCACCCACACCGCCAGGTCGCCGATCGCCAGCTCGCCGGTGCGGTGCACGCAATGCACGCCGGTGATGGCGAAGCGGGCCGCGGCTTCCTCGACGATGCGCTGGCCTTCGGCCGCGGCGAGCGCGGCATAGGCCTCGTAGCGCAGCCCGAGCACCGGGCGGCCGTCGTTGTGGTCGCGCACCCAGCCTTCGAAGCTGGCGTAGGCGCCGGCGGCGTCATGCAGCAGCCGCGCACGCAGGGGCGCGACCTCGAAGCGTGCATCGGCCAGTTCGAAGCGGACCACGACCGGGGCGGCAGCGTGCGCAGCCATCTCAGCCTCCCGAGACCGGCGGGATGAAGGCGACCTCGCTGCCATCGGCCAGCGCGTCGTCCCAGCGCGCGAACGCGCCATCCACCGCCACCCGCAGGCGCTCGCGCGGCCAGCCCAGCGCGTGGCGGGCGGCGGCCTCGGCGTACAGCGCAGCCAGGTCCGGCGCGGCGCTGTCCACCACCTCCACGTCCCGTCCCGCGGCCTCGCGCAGGCTGGCGAAGTACAGCAGCCGCACCGTCGCCATCACCCCTCCCTGCCGAAGTCGCGCTTGCCGCCGCGTTTGCCCAGCAGCCTCGCCGGACCCAGCACGATGGCGTGCGACAGCGCCTTGCTCATGTCGTAGACGGTGAGCGCGGCCACGGTGGCGCCGGTGAGCGCCTCCATTTCCACGCCGGTGCGGGCGGTGGTGCGGGCGGTGCACTCGATCCGCAGTTCGCGCTCGCCGTGCCAGTCGATGGCGATGCGCACGCCGTCCAGCGGCAGCGCGTGGCAGAACGGAATGAGTTCGTGCGTGCGCTTGGCCGCCATCGTGCCGGCGATCACCGCGGTTTCGAGGATCCCGCCCTTGCCCGCACGCAGGCCGCTGGCGCGCAGCTGCGCGGCCACCGCCGCCGGGAACTTCACCCGGCACGCCGCGGTGGCGCTGCGCGCGGTGACGGCCTTGGCCGAGACGTCGACCATGGCCGGACGGCCATCGGCGTCCAGGTGGGTCAACTGCGGGATGGACGACTTGCGCGTGGCCACTCAACCTCCGATCAGGTACATCTCGATGTGCTTGCGCGGCGCCTGCGGCTGGCTGCGGATCTCGCTGTAGCGGTCGCCGCGGCGCGACCACAGTGCGGCCGCATGGTCGGCCAGCGCGGCCGCGCCGCCGGCCAGCGCCGGGCGCAGGTCGTGGCCCTCGCCGGCGAACAGGCAGGTGTACAGGCGGCCGTCGGCCGAGACCCGGGCGCGGTGGCAGTCGCCGCAGAACGGCGCGCTGACCGAGCTGACGAAGCCGACCTCGCCGCCGCCGTCGGCGAAGGCGTAGCGTTCGGCCACCTCGCCGCGGTACTGCGACTGCAGCGGACGCAGCGGCCAGCGCGCGGCGATGCGGTCGCGCAGCTGCGCCGAGGTCACGACCTGGTCGCGGCGCCAGCCGTTGCAGGTGCCCACGTCCATGTACTCGATGAAGCGGACCACGTGGCCGCTGCCGCGGAAATGCGCCAGCAGCGGCAGCACCTGGTCCTCGTTGAGCCCGCGCTGGACCACGCAGTTGATCTTGATCGCCTCGAAGCCGGCCGCCTGCGCCGCTTCGATCCCTTCCAGCACCGTGCCGACCTCGCCGCGGCCACCGGACATGGCGGCGAAGACCGGCGGGTCCAGCGCGTCCAGGCTGACGGTCAGCCGGTGCAGGCCGGCCTGGCGCAGCGCATGCGCCTGCGCGGTCAGCAACGAGCCATTGGTGGTCAGGGCCAGGTCGTCGATGCCCGGGACCGTCGCCAGCCGCGCCACCAGTTCGGGCAGGCGCTTGCGCAGCAGCGGCTCGCCGCCGGTCAGGCGCAGCTTGTGCACGCCGATCGCGGCGAAGCCGCGCACCAGGGTCTCGATCTCGTCGAACGACAGCCGCCCGGCCGCGTCCAGGCCGTGGTCGTCGGGGATGCGGTCGGCCGGCATGCAATAGCCGCAGCGGAAATTGCAGGCGTCGATCACCGACAGCCGCAGGTCGCGCAGCGGCCGACCGAAGCGGTCCTGCGGCACGGCCGGCAGCTGCGGCGCCAGTTTCATGCCGGCGCCGGCAACGCGGTGCGCGGTTCGGCCAGCGGCCAGGATTCGCCCGGACGCGCGACCCGGTAGCCGCGCGCGACCATCGCCACCGCATCGGCCTGGCCGGCGTAGTGGTAGAGCAGCATCCGCTTGCGCAGCGCATCGGGGTACTCGCGCTCGAGGTCGTCCAGGCCGGTGTGCGAGGGGTTGCCGTGCAGCGCGCAGTCGTGGGCGATCAGCTCGCCGGCATCGGCGTGGCGGGCCAGCATTTCCGGGATCGGCCGGGTATCGCCGCTCCAGACCACGCTGCCGCGCAGGCGCAGGCCGAAGGCGGTGTCGGGCCAGTGGTGGCGCACCGGGAACACCTCCAGGCGCTGGCCGTCGTGCCAGAACGCGTCGCTCACCGGCACCAGCTGGAACGCGTCCCAGAAATTGGCGCCGCCCTCGGCCAGCACGTTGGGGTAGTCGGCCACGCGCCGCTGCAGCAGCGGCACCACCGGCGCGGGCACGTACAGGCGCACGCGGCCACGCCGCTGCGGATCGAAGTAGCTGGACACGAACAGCCGTTCCAGCCCGGCGACATGGTCCAGGTGCACGTGGGTGATGAACACCGCATCGGGCGGGTGGCCGTACAGCACCTCGAACGCGGTCAGGCCCTCGGCGCCGCAGTCGATGGTCAGCCACGGCCGGCCGTCGCACTCGATGCTGGCCATGGCCGAGCCCAGTTCCACCGCCGACGCATTGCCGACCCCATGCAGACGCAGCGTCCACCCGGCCATCAGCAGCCCCGCTTCCAGGCCAGGTCGTAGGCCCGGCGCAGGCGGGCGAAGTCGGCCTCGACTTCGCCGGCGGCGCGCTCGCCGCGCAGCTTGAGCAGCGAGCGCAGCAACCGGCGCAGGTTGGCCTCGCGCCAGTGGGTGGCGGGGATGCGCATGCGGCCGCGGTCGAAATCGATCATCCAGCCGCGGCCGTTGCCGTCGAACAGCAGGTTGTGCGCGTTGAGGTCGGCGTGGTCCAGGCCCTCGCGGTGGAAGCGGGCGACCAGCCTTCCGGTTTCCTCCCAGGGCGCACCGTTGCCGGCCACCAGGGCGCGGTCGGCCAGCGAGCGCACGTCCATCAGCCGCTCCAGCAGGATCGCGGCGCGGTACTGGAAGCCGTCGCGGACGTAGCTGGCCGCCAGCGGGCGCGGCACCGGCAGGCCGCGGCCGAGCAGTTCGCGCATCAGCCGGAACTCGGCGAAGCTGCGCGTGTGCGAGGCCCCGCGCCAGAGGTAGGCATCGCGGCTGAAGCGCGCGGCCAGGCCGCCGCGCAGGTAGTGGCGCAGCACCGCCGGACCGAACGGCGCATCGACGAACCAGGCCCCACCACGCCCGCCGGAGCCCACCGGCCGGGCGCGCTCGCCCCAGGCCGCCGGCGAGAACAGGTGGGCGCCGGCTTGCCGCAGTCGTTCGCGGTCGAAGAGAATGGCCCCGTACCCGCTCTCGGCGCGGTACGGCGTCAGGGCTTCGCTGGCGTCAAAGGCGACCATCCGCACGAGTCTAACAACACCTGCCAGCGATGCGCCCCCCACTCTGCCTGCTGCGCCTGTCCGCCCTCGGCGACGTGACCCACGTCGTGCCGCTGGTGCGCACCTTGCAGCGCGCCTGGCCCGGCGCGGAGGCGACGCCCCCGCTGCACTGGATCATCGACCCGGCCGGCTTCCGCCTGCTGGAGGGCCTCGAGGGCGTGGTCTTCCATGTCTACGACAAGCGCAGCGGCCTGGCCGGCATGCGCGCCCTGCGTGCGGCGCTGCCGGCGCAGCCGTTCGCGGCGCTGCTGCAGATGCAGGTGGCGTTCCGCGCCAACCTGCTGTCGGCCTACATCCGCGCCGAGCGCCGGATCGGCTACGACCGCTCCCGCTCCAAGGACCTGCACGGGCTCTTCATCAACGAGCGCATCCCCGACCGCCCGGGCATCCACGTGCTCGATGCGATCGGCAGCTTCTGCGAGCCGCTGGGGCTGCGCCAGGCCGAAGTCACCTGGGACCTGCCGGTGCCGGAGGCGGCGCGCGAATGGGCGCGAGCGCAGTGGCCCGACGACGGCACCCCGGTGCTGATGATCTCGCCCTGCTCCAGCCACGTGCGCCGCAACTGGTATCCCGACCGCTACGCCGCCCTGGCCGACCACGCCGCTTCGCGTGGCTGGCGGGTGGTGCTGTGCGGCGGGCGCAGCGAACTGGAACGCAGCACCGCCGATGCGATCGTGGCGGCGATGCGCGCGCCGGCGCTGGACCTGGTCGGCAAGGACACGCTCAAGCAGTTGCCGGCGCTGCTCGCCCGCGCCGACCTGCTGGTCACCCCCGACTCCGGGCCGATGCACATCGGCAACGCGATGGGCACCCGGGTGCTGGGCCTGCACGCGGCCAGCAACCCGGCGCGCAGCGGCCCCTACTCCGACCGGCGCTACTGCGTGGACCGCTACGACGACGCCGCACGCAAGTACCTGGGCAAGCCGGCGTCGGCGCTGAAGTGGGGGACCAAGATCGAGCACGACGGAGTCATGGAACTGGTCACCGTGGACGATGCGATCGATGCGTTCGAACGCTACCGCGCCGACCACCGCCGCTGACCAGGCGCGGCCGGCGCCGGGCCCGGGCGCGTGAGCTCGTTGCCATCACCGCGGGGCGGGCAAGCGCCCTCGCCGCTTCCCGGTACGGCCGTCCTCGCCCTGTTCGTGGTCTCCGGCTTCGCCGGCCTGGTCTACCAGTCGCTGTGGTCGCACTACCTGGGCCTGGTCCTCGGCCATGCCGCCTACGCGCAGAGCCTGGTGCTGGCGATCTTCATGGGCGGGATGGCGCTGGGTGCGTGGTGGGTGGCGCGCCGCGGCCGGCACTGGGCGCGCCTGCTGCGTGCCTACGCCATCGCCGAGGCCGCGATCGGCGTGCTGGGCCTGGCCTTCCATCCGCTGTTCCTGGGCTACCTGGGCCTGTCCGAGGTGGTGCTGCCGGCGCTCGGCGGCGGTCTCGCCGGACGGCTGTACCCATGGCTGGGCGCGGCACTGCTGATCCTGCCGGCCTGCCTGCTGCTGGGCGCGACCTTCCCGCTGCTCAGCGCCGGCTGGCTGCGCGCCGGCGGCGGCCAGGCGGCGCGTGCCGGCCACGACGCGCGCGTGCTCGGCGGCCTGTACTTCGCCAACAGCCTCGGCGCCGCGCTGGGTGCGCTCGGCGCGACCTTCCTGCTGCTGCCGCGGCTGGGCATGCCCGGGGCGCTGGCCGTCGCCGGCATAGCCAACCTGGCCGTCGCCGCGGTGGCCGCCTGGTTGTCGCTGCGCCATGAACTGTCGCACGTACCCGCGGCGGCGCCCACCGGCCCGTCACGCGCCGATCCGTCCGATGGGCCCGCTGCCGCGGCGGACGGCGCTGGCAGGCCGCAGCGCACGCGGCAGGTACGCGCGGTGCTGTGGATCGCGCTGGCCTCGGGGGCGTGTTCGTTCGTCTACGAGATCGGCTGGATCCGCCTGCTCAACCAGGCCCTGGGGACCACCCTGCACAGCTTCGAGCTGATGCTGGCCGCATTCCTGCTCGGGCTGGCGTTCGGTGGCGCCTGGGTGCAGCGGCGCGCGGCGCGCCTGCACGATCCGCTGCGGGTGGCCGCGCTGGCGCAGGTGGCGATGGGCGTGGCCGCGTTGCTGTCGCTGCTGGCGTTCGCCCATTCGTTCGACTGGACCGCGGCACTGGTGCAGTCGCTGTCGCGCACCGATGGCGGCTACCGGCTGTACCTGCTGGGCAGCGCCGTGATCGCGATGGCGGTGATGCTGCCGGCGGCGTTCTTCGCCGGCATGACCCTGCCGCTGTTCACCCTGGCGCTGCTGCGCGACGGCGCCGGCGAGGCCGCGATCGGCCGGTTGTACGCGGCCAACACCCTCGGCGCGATCGCCGGCGTGCTGCTGATGGTGCACGTGCTGGTGCCGCTGGCCGGCGTGCGCGCCGGGATCATGCTGGCCGCCGCCGTCGACGTGCTGCTCGGCTTCTGGCTGCTGGCGCATGCGCGCGGCGAGCTGGCGCCGCGGCGCGTGGGCGGCATGGTCCTGGCCGCCGTCGCCGCGTTCGTGCTGGTGCTCGGCTGGGGACGGCCGGATCCGCGCACGCAGCTGTCGGGCGCGTTCCGCACCGGCTTCGCCCGGCTCGACGGCGCGCTGGAGGTGCCGTTCCTGCGCGACGGCAAGACTGCCACGATCGGCGTGGCCCGCTCGCCGGCGCAGGGCACGCTGTCGCTGCTGACCAACGGCAAGTCCGACGGCGCGATGTCGGCCTCGATCGACGGCCCACCGGCCGGCGACGAACTGACCATGGTCACCCTCGGCGCGCTGCCGCTGGCCCTGCACCCGCAACCGCGGCAGGTCGGCGTGATCGGCCTGGGCCTGGGCCTGACCACCCATACCCTGCTCGGCAGCGACCGGGTCGAGCGGGTGGAGACGGTGGAGATCGAGCCGGTGGTGCATGCAGCCGGCACGCGCCATTTCGCCGCGCGCATCGGCCGCGCGCTCGACGACCCGCGCTCGCATATCCACTTCGACGATGCGCGCCACTTCTTCTCCAGCCACCGCCGGCGCTACGACGTCATCGTTTCCGAGCCGTCCAATCCGTGGGTGAGCGGGGTGGCGAGCCTGTTCACCACGCAGTTCTATGTGTTCCTGCGCGGGCACCTGGCCGAGGACGGAATCCTGGTGCAGTGGCTGCAGACCTACGAGATCGACGACGCGCTGCTGGCGCCGATCATCGCCGCGCTGCTGGAAGGCTTCCCCGATGCACAGGTGTACCTGGCGCAGGACAACGACCTGGTCGTGGTCGCCTGCCGCCAGCGCTGTCCGGACCCGGATGCGCGACGGCTGCACGCGGGCGCGGCGCTGTCGCGCGAAACCGCGCGCGTCGGCCTGGACGGCGATGCGGCGCTGCCGCTGCGCCGGATCGGCGGCCGCGCGCTGCTGCAAACCTACGTGCGCGCGCTGCAGGCGCAGCCGCACAGCGACTTCCACCCGTTGGTGTCGTTGCAGGGCCCGCGCACGCGCTTCCGCGGCGACCGCGCCGATACCCTGCAGCGGCTGGCCGACAACGGCCTGCCGGTGTTGGACCTGCTCGAAGGCCGCACGCCGCCCCCGGCGTCGCAGCCGGCGCGCGCGCTGCCCGGCCACGGCCTGCTGCTGGCGCGCGATCGCGCGATCACGCTGGCCGCCGCACTGCGCGACGGCACCCACGCCAGCACCCTGGCCTTGCGCGAACGCGATGCGCCCGCCGCCGAGCCGCAGCTGCAGGCCCTGCTCGGCCTGTCACGCGGGCCGGTCGTCGATCCGGCGACCTGGGCCGTGGCGGCTTCGGCGATGGCGATGGCCACGCTCGGTCCGCTGCCGGCGGCGGACCTGCGCGGGGTCTGGATCGAACCGGCGTGGATCGACCCGGCGCTCCAACCCGAACCGGTACGCCGGATGCTGGCCATGTACGCGGCCGCGGCAGCGCGCGATGCCGCGGCCATGCGCACCACCGGCGAAGCGGTATTGCAGCTGCCGCAGGCGCTGCCGGCCGAGGTCCAGGAGCAGGCGCTGCTGGTGGCCCAGCTCGGCGCGATCGGCATGGGCCGCGCGGCCGACGTGGAGCGCCTGCATGCCGGCTACGGGGTGGCGCTGCCGCACAGCCCTGCCCTGCGCATGGTCAGGCACATGGTGCGCATCCGCGCGCTGGAAGACGTGGACCGCGAGCGCCGCGCAGGCGCGGCGGCGGGCGGCGATCAGGGCGTCGAACCGCCGCGGTAGTCCTGGTACGACTTCTCCTCGACATAGGCCGAGCCCAGGGCGAGGTTGATCTCCTTCTTCACCCGCGCGCGCTCGTCGTTCTCGAAGTACACGCTGCGGGCCAGGCGCACGAATTCCTCGTCGAACTCGCCGGCCTTCTCCTTGACCCGGATGGCGTCCTCGATGTCCCACAGGCGCTCGTTGACGGCCTTCAGCTGCGCGCGCAGCTTGGCGATATCGCCGCCGGCGGCCGGATGCTGCATCCAGGAGTGCTCCAGCGCGGACAGTTCCTTGCGCACGTTGGCCAGCTTGGCCGCGTCGGTCATGCGCTCGGACTTGATCTGCAGGATCGAGATCTTGTCGAGCAGTTCGCCGAAGGATACGGGGACCTGGATTTCGGACATGGGGCAGGCGCAGGGACGAGGGGCGGCCAGTCTAGCGCCAGGCGGCGGGGTGGTCGCGTGAGGCTGGGATGGCGGGGTCCGGACGAAAGCCGGACGGCGACATTGTCCGGCGGCGCGCGAGCCGCGGCTGGCACTTCGACGTCGAGGGAAGTGCAATGGGCCCCATCACTCACGACGCGGCCGTCTCGGTGCATTGGAGCACGAGCCGGGGAGCCGGGCGGGGGCGGCTTCGCCGTACAAACCGGGTGCGCCGGTTCATCGAACCCTTGGGTTTCTGCCGAACACCGAACGCAGCCTTGGCGGCGGCCTTGCAGCAACGCATTGAGGACACTGGGTCGCTTGGGGGCGGGAGGGATTCACTCGGCCCCTGCGGGGCCTCGCCCTACGGGCGGCTTCGCCGTGCAAACCGGCTGCGCCGGTTTGTCGAACCCTTGGGTTCCTGCCGAACACCGAACGCAGTCTTGGCGGCGGCGTTGGAACAACGCATCGAGGACTCTGGGGCGCTTGGGCGGGAGGGATTCACTCGGCCCCTGCGGGGCCTCGCCCTTCGGGCGGTGGCTGCGCCACCGTGCAAACCGGCTGCGCCGGTTTGTCGAACCCTTGGGTTCAAATCCCTCCCTGATACGAACCTTCGATGAAGGGATGCAGGGTCGGGGGAACTTGCTGGCCTGGAAAATTGGCGGAGAGGGAGGGATTCGAACCCTCGAGGCGCTATAAACGCCTGCCTGATTTCGAGTCAGGTACATTCAACCGCTCTGCCACCTCTCCGCGGTCCCCGGCATGGCCGGGGGCGTGAATGATACGGGGCCGGCCCGCGTCCGACAAGCCGTCGCTACCCGCTCAACCCGCGTGGGGTCCCCGCCGATACCGACCATGAAGGGGCCGGCCGCATCGCCTTGCCGGCTGGCCTGTCCGCCCGGATGATCGCGTATGCATCCTTGAAGCCCCAGCCACTGGGAAGACATGATCGAATTCGGACACCTGACCCACGTCGGCCTGCGCCGGCAGCTCAACGAAGACACCTATTACGGGGATGGCGAGCTCGGCCTGTGGCTGGTGGCGGACGGGATGGGGGGACATGCGTGCGGCGAGGTCGCCAGCGCGCTGGCGCGGGAAACCATCGTGCGCGAGATCCGCAGCGGCACGCCGCTGACCCAGGCCATCCGCATCGCCGACGAGGAGATCATCCGCGTGTCGCGCCGGCGCAACGACGCCCTGCCGATGGGCACCACGGTGGTCGCCGCGCGCGTGCAGGGGCAGCGCTTCGAGGTGGCCTGGGTCGGCGACAGCCGGGCGTACCTGTGGCGCGAGGGCAAGCTGGCCCAGCTCAGCCAGGACCACAGCTACGTCCAGGACCTGATCGCGCAGGGCACCCTGACCCCGGAACAGGCGCGCTCCCACCCGCACCGCAACGTGGTCACCCAGGCGCTGGGCGTGACCGACCCCAACCACCTGAACGTGTCGACCATGGCCGGGGAACTGCGCCCGGGCATGCAGCTGCTGCTGTGCAGCGACGGGCTGACCGAAGAAGTGGACGACCGGCACATCGCCCAGACCCTCGGCGAACCGGACTGCAGTGCCCAGGAATGCGTGGACACCCTGGTCGCCGCGGCCCTGGACGGCGGCGGTTCGGACAACGTCACCGCGGTGCTGGTGCGCTGCCAGTAGCCGGCCGTCGCGGCCGCCCCGGCTCAGCCGACGGCCGCTTCCACCACCAGCGGCTCCACCACCTCGTCCCATAGCGTGCGGCCGGCCTTCTTGCGCAGGGTCGCCAGGCGGCGCAGGTGCGCCTCCTGCTCCTCGGCCGCGGCCACGATGCGCGGGCGCTCGCCGGCCACCGGCATGAAGCTCACCACGGCGGCCGGTCGCGAGGCCGGCTGCGCCTCGGCGAAACCGATCTCTTCCTGCCCCGACGTCAGGGCGACGTAGACGTCGGCGAGGATCTGCGCATCGAGCAGCGCGCCGTGCAGCTGGCGATGGGAGTTGTCCACGCCCAGCCGCTTGCACAGCGCATCGAGCGAGTTGCGCTGCCCGGGGAAGCGCTCGCGCGCCAGCAGCAGGGTGTCGACCACGGTGGCGCGGTCGAGGATGCGTCCGTAGTGGCTGCCGGCGCGCGACAGTTCCGAGTCGAGGAAGCCCAGGTCGAATGCCGCGTTGTGGATGATGAGTTCGGCACCGTCGATGTATTCGAGGAACTCGTCGACCACGTCCTCGAACACCGGCTTGTCGGCGAGGAACTCCAGGGTCAGTCCGGTCACCTCCTGGGCGCCGGGCTCGAAGTCGCAGTCGGGCTTGAGGTAGCGGTGGAAGTTGCGGCCGCTGGGGCGGCGTTCGAGTAGCTCGACGCAGCCGATTTCGACCACGCGGTTGCCCTTCTTCCACTCCAGGCCGGTGGTTTCGGTATCGAGGATGATCTGGCGCATGCGCGGTCAGTGTACCGCGCTGGCGTCGCGCACCTGCTGCGCCGCCAGCCGCGCGAGCTCGTCGACCCGCTCGTTGTCCGGATCGCCGTTGTGGCCCTTGACCCAGCGCCAGTCGATCCGGTGGCGCGCGGCGGCGGCGTGCAGCCGCTCCCACAGGTCGCGGTTCTTGACCGGGTCGCCGCCGGCGGTCTTCCAGCCGCGCCGTACCCAGCCGGGCATCCACTCGGTGATCCCCTGGCGCACGTACTGCGAATCGGTCTGCAGCATCACCTCGCAGGGCTCGCTCAAGGCTTCCAGGCCCATGATCGCGGCCATCAGCTCCATGCGGTTGTTGGTGGTCCCCGGCTCGCCGCCGGCGAGCTCGCGCTCGTGGGCGTTGTAGCGCAGCAGCGCGGCCCAGCCCCCGGGTCCGGGGTTGCCCAGGCAGGCGCCGTCGGTATGGATCTCGATCTTCTTCATTGCATCCCTGTCATTGCATTCATGCCGCGGGTGCGGCGCCGTGGCGCCACGCCACCGGCGCGGGCGCCACCGGCGCCAGCCCGCGCTTCTCGGCCACGATCACCCGGCAGGCGCGCAACGGCCAGGCCGAGGCCTGTGCGCCCCGCGGCGGCGCCATCCGCCAGCCCGGGCCGATGAAACACGCCATGTCCACCTGCATCCCCTGCGAACGCAGGTGCTGCTGCCATGCCGCGTGCGCGGGTGGAAGGTCGCGCGGCCGCCGCAACCGGTACGGGCTCCATGGATTGACCAGGAACAGCCACAGGCGACCGCCATCGACCAGCACGCGCGCGCATTCCTCCACCAGCGCGGCGGCACCACGCGGCCCCGGATGCTGGAGCACTACGTCGCCCAGGCATTCGTTCGGCAGGGGCAGCGGCAGGCCGCAGCGCACGGTGCCGCCGTAGCCGGCGCCGCGCTCGTGCAGCAGCAGCCCGCGAGGTGGTGGTCGGGGCCAGTCGTCGGCGGCGACCGAAGACTCCGGCGCCAGCCACAACCACGGGCGCGCCGGGCGGCTGGCCAGCTGGGCGGCCAGCCAGCGCCGCTCCTCGGCCAGCAGCCACTGCGCCTCCTTTCCGCTGAACCGGAGCGAGGCGCCGGGTTGACGGCTGGACACGACGGCGGGCATGGTCGCGATTCTATGCGACTCAGTGCATTGCCCGCATTCGAGGACAACTACATCTGGGTCCTGCGGGACGCGCGGCGCGCGCTCGTGGTCGACCCGGGCGACGCTGCGCCGGTGCTGGCCGCGGCCAGCGAGGGCCTGGAGCCGACGGCGATCCTGCTGACCCACCACCATCCCGACCATTGCGGCGGAGTGCCGGCCCTGCTGGAACGCTGGCCCGGGCTGCCGGTGTTCGCGCCGGACGACAGCCGCATCGCGCTGGATTGCGAACGGGTCGGCGAAGGCTCGCGCCTGCAGCTGCTCGACCAACACGTGCGCGTGCTGTCGGTGCCGGGCCACACCCGCAGCCATGTCGCCTACCTCGTGCACGGCCACCTGTTCTGCGGCGACACGCTCTTCAGCCTCGGCTGCGGTCGGATGTTCGAAGGCACCGCCGCGCAGATGCACGGATCCCTGCAGCGCCTGGCCGCGTTGCCCGGCGACACGCGCGTGTGCTGCGGGCACGAATACACCCTGGCCAACGCGCGCTTCGCCTGCGAGGTCGAGCCGGACAATGCCGCCCTGGCCCTGCGCCGCGCCGAGGCCGTGCGCCAGCGCGCGTCCGCCGTTCCCACCCTGCCCACCACGCTCGCCAGCGAACGCGACTGCAATCCCTTCCTGCGCTGCGACATCGCGACGGTCAGGGATGCGGTTGCGCACCGGCTCGGCCGTGCGCCGGCCGACGAGGTGGAGACTTTTGCCGCGCTGCGCGGCTGGAAGGACGAATTCCGCGGATGACCCCCGATCGCCTCGCTTTGCCCGCCCTCCTGCTGGCGGCGGCCCTGATGCTGCAAGGCTGCGCGACAGCGCCTTCGGTGCCTGCCGGCCAGGAATCCGGCACGGACGCGGGTGCCGGCACGCCTGCCGGAACGGCATCCGCCCAGGCTCCCCCGCAGGCAGGCGTGGCCGACGCCGCCACGCACGCGCAACCGACTACGGAAGCCGCCTCCACGCCAGGCGCCGGGCCAGCTCCGGCGGACAGCGGGCTGGCGATCTACGAAGCGTTCCTGGCAGGCCTGGCCGAACCCGGCTGCGACAACGCCCAGGCGCGCTGGCGCAAGCACTTCGCGCATGCACCCCGGCGCCTGGGCCAGGTGGATTCGGACACCTTGATGCTGTTCGGCTTCGTCGTCGATTCGCTGCGCGAGGCGGGGCTGCCCACCGAATTCGCGCTGGTCCCGTTCATCGAGAGCGGCTACGCGCCTGGCGCCAGGAGCAAGGCGGGCCCGGCCGGGATGTGGCAGTTCGTCGGCGTGACCGCGCGCCACCATGGCATCCGTATCGAGCCGGGCTATGACGCGCGGCTGTCGCCAGCCGAATCCACGCGCGCGGCGGTGCAGTACCTGAAGTCGCTGCACCAGCGCTTCGAGGGCAACTGGCGGCTGACCGCGATGGCGTACAACGCCGGCGAATATCGTGTACTGAATGCCCTGCGCAAGAGCGGCGCCGAGGCGGCGACCGCCACGCCCGCCACCCTGAAGGGCCTGGCGCCGGTGACTTACGCCTACGCCGAAAAACTGCATGCGCTGGCCTGCCTGGTCGAGGAAGCGGGCGAACAGCCGCAATGGCGTGCCGGCCTCGACCAGCCGGTGGTGCGGCTGCAGGCGCGCCCGCTGGAGGGCGCGCGGTCGCTCGATGCGTGGGCACGCAGCCATGGGCAGGACGCCGCCACCCTGCGCCGGCTGAACCCCTCGCTGGCCGGGCGCTGGCCAAGCCGCGGCGCACCCTGGGCCCTGGTTCCGGCGAACGCGGTGGCGGCGCCGGCATCGACCGTCGACTCCGGGCCCGTGCCGGACGACGCGGAACATGCGGCAACGCAGGCCACCCATACCGTGCGCAAGGGCGATTCGGCCTGGAGCATCGCCAAGCGCTACGGCGTCAGCACGCGGCGCCTGCTCGAACTCAACGGCCTGCAGGCGACCAGCGTGCTACGCCCGGGCATGGTGCTGCGAGTGCAGTGACGTCCAGCCGCATGCATCGCCGGGACCACCGGCAACCGTGCAGCGTTGCGCCCGCTCCGCGATCGCGATGCCCAGCCAAGTACGTCGAAGGGCGCGGAGACATGCTCCGCGCCCTTCGCGTCGCCAGCCATCGTCACGTCCGCCGGTCGGCGAACGCGGCGATGCGGTCAGCCAGTCAAAGCTGGCTTTCCTCGACCTGCACCTCGAAGCGCTTGCGCACCTCGCGCACATAGGCTTCGGCGGCCGCGCCTCCGTCGATCTGCTCGAACTGGTTGCGCAGCATGTCGCGCTGCTGCGCCTGCAGTTCCGCCGGGTCACCCGGATGCACCGCGGTGACGCTGAACAGCGCCTGGCGCCCGTCCGGCAGCGAGAAGCGGCCGGCCGCCGGCTTGCCTTCGCCCGGGGCGGCCACGGCGAAGATCGCCCGGTTGGCCTCGGGCGACGGCGCCGGAACGCCGCGCGGAAGGCCCGGCAAGGGCGCGGTTTCGGCACCCACCGACGCGGCCACCGCACTCATCGCTTCGCCCGACTGCAGGCGCTTGACCAGCGCGTCGGCGGCGGCGATCGCGGCCTTCTCGCGACGGTCGGCGCGGATCGCAGCGATCACCTGGTCGCGCACCTCGGCCAGCGGCCGCGGCTGCTCCGGGGTATGTTCGAGCACGCGCACCACTACGCTGTGCTCCGGACCCAGCTCGATCGGATCGCTGGCGGTACCGTCCTGGATCATCGCCTCGGAGAAGGCGGCCTTCTTCACCTCCGGCGATGCACCGATGCCGACGGTGTCGTCGCGGGTGAACGGACCGAGCTTCTGCACCTGCAGGCCGACCTGTTCGGCCGCCGGGGCCAGCGACGACGGGTTCTGGTAGACCAGGTCGGTCAGCCGGCCGGTGAGGTCGCTGAAGGCGCGCTCGCGGTCGGCCTGGGCCTGTTCGCGCGCCAGCTCCTCGCGGGCCTGCTCGAACGGCACCTGCGCGCCCTGCTTGAGCTCGCGCAGCTGCAGCACGTGGAAGCCGAAGTCGGTCTTCACCGGGCCGCGCACCTCGCCCGGCTGCATCGCGAACAGGGCCTCCTCGAACGGCGCCACCATGGCGCCGCGCTCGACCCAGCCCAGGTCGCCGCCGCTGTCGCGCGAACCCGGATCCTCGGAATTGGCCTTGGCCAGCGCGGCGAAATCGGCGCCCGGCGCCTTGGCCTCCTCCGCCAGCCGCTGTGCCTTTTCTTCGGCGGCCTTCAGCGCGGCCGCATCGGCACCGGCGTCCACGCGCACCAGGATGTGCGATGCCAGCCGCTGCTCCGGCTCGACGAAACGCGCTTTCTCTTCGTCATAGCGCTTGCGCAGCGTGGCCTCGTCGGCCGGCGCCGGCGCCGGCAGGCGGCTGCCGTCGACTTCCACGTACTCGATGGTGACGGACTCTGGCCGGGTGAAATCGGCCGGATGGGCGTCGTACCACGCCTTGATCTCCTCGTCGCCGACCGGAGCCGTGTCCTCGGGCGTGGCTGGCAGCAGCGCCAGTTCCACGTCCCTTTTCTCGCCGGACAGGCGCACGATGCGGTCGAACTCGGCATCGGTCACGAACGCGGACGTACCCACCGCCAGCGGGATCAGCGACTGCTGCAGCGATTCGCGCACCAGTTCCTGGAACTGCTCGGGCGTGCGCGCGGGCACCTGCGAGGCCAGCGCCAGCTGGTAGCGATTGGGGTCGAACTTGCCGTCGACCTGGAAGGCCGGGATCGTGGCGATGTACTCGCGCACCGCGTCGTCGCCGACGACCACGCCGGCGCGCTCGGCGGCCAGCTGCAGGGCCTTTTCGTCGATCAGTTGGTCCAGGACCCTGCGCTTGTTCTCCACCGTCTCGAACGTGCGCGGATCGAACGCCTCGCCCTGCTCCTGGCGCTGGCGCATGCGCTCCTGTTCGAAGCGCTGGCGGAACTCGTTGACGCCGACCTCGCGGTGTTCCCAGAACATCGACACCGGCCACCAGCCGGGCGCGCCCTCCCACCATTTCGGCGGCGCCTTGACCTGGGCCACGTTGTTGGCACCCACGCCACCGAGGTAGCTGTGGTCGATCACGAACAGGAAGGGAACCATCAGCAGCGCGATGATGATCGTGGCGACCCATCCCGATGTCCGGTCGCGAAGTTTCTGCAGCATTGTGCGGCCCAGTCAGATAAGCGTTGGAAGACAAGCGGCGCAGTGTAACCCGACGCGGCGCCCTAGTCGGCGTGCGCGCCGGCGCCGGCCGCAGGGCGGCTCCGGCGCCGTTCCGGGCCCGAAAAGAGAAAGGCCCCCGCTTTCGCGGGGGCCTTCCAGATAGTGGCGGAGTGGACGGGACTCGAACCCGCGACCTCCGGCGTGACAGGCCAGCATTCTAACCGACTGAACTACCACTCCGCATCGAGACAGCTATTGTACGTTGGCTGCGGCATCCGCGCTAGACCATCGAACAATTTTTTTACCGCGCCGCACCGGAAAACTGGTGGGTGCTGAGGGTTTCGAACCCCCGACCCTCGCCTTGTAAGGGCGACGCTCTACCGCTGAGCTAAGCACCCGGGTGCATGCACCCTGCCCTTGGCGGCGGGTCGATTAGTTTACAGCGTCCTTCAGGGCCTTGCCAGCCTTGAACGCGGGGTTCTTCGAGGCCTTGATCTTGATGGTCTCGCCGGTCTTCGGGTTGCGGCCGGTACGGGCGGCGCGCTTGCGGACCTGGAAGGTTCCGAAGCCCACCAGCGTCACCGCGTCGCCCTTCTTCAGCGCCTTGGTGATGCTGTTGATGACCGCATCCACCGCACGGGCGGCCTCGGCCTTGGTGACTTCGGCTTCGATGGAGACGGCATCGACCAGATCGGTTTTGTTCATTCGTTTTGCTCCCTGTGCGGCCGCGCCGCGAGATGGGTGACCGGGACCCGCACTATGCAGGGCGACCCCGTTGGTCCGGTGCCACCGCGCAGCCTCGGCCGCCGGCGGGTGCGCCCGTTATACAGGGCGCCGCCCCCCTGCGGCAAGCTGGAAATGCAGCAACGGCGCGGGTTTTGACCCCGCGCCGTTGCATTCGCACGACCGTTCCTCAGTGCTTCACGCCGGTCTGGTCTTCCGCGGGACGCTGGCGGCGGCCGCCACTCCTGCCGCCGCGCGTGCCGGCCTTCCCGGCGACCGGGCGCAACGGCCGCTCCAGGGCCAGGTCGAGCACTTCGTCGATCCAGCGCACCGGGACGATCTTCAGGCCGTCGGTGACGTTTGCGGGGATGTCGGCCAGGTCCTTGCGGTTCTCTTCCGGGATCATCACGGTGCGGATGCCGCCACGCAGGGCGGCCAGCAGCTTCTCCTTCAGGCCGCCGATGGCCGTGACCTTGCCGCGCAGGGTGATCTCGCCGGTCATGGCGATGTCGGCCCGCACCGGCACCTTGGTCAGCGTGGATACCAGCGCGGTGACCATGGCGATGCCCGCACTCGGACCGTCCTTGGGCGTGGCGCCGTCCGGCACGTGCAGGTGCACGTCGTGCTTCTGCAGGAAGTCGACCTCGATGCCCAGCGCCTCGGCACGCGCGCGCACCACCGAGAGCGCGGCCGACGCCGATTCCTTCATCACGTCGCCAAGCTGGCCGGTCAGGATCAGCTGGCCCTTGCCGGGCACCAGCGTGGCTTCGATCTGCAGCAGGTCGCCGCCGACCTCGGTCCAGGCCAGGCCGGTGACCAGGCCGACTTCGTTCTGTTCCTCGGCGCGGCCATAGTCGAAGCGGCGCACGCCCAGGTACTTGTCCAGGTTCCTCGCCGAGACCTGCACCACCGCGGCCTTCGCCTTGCGCGCGGAGGTCTTCCTGGCCGCCTTCTTCACCGGCTGCGGACCGCGCAGCGCGATCTCCTTGACCACCTTGCGGCAGATCTTGGCGATCTCGCGTTCGAGGTTGCGCACGCCGGATTCGCGCGTGTAGTAGCGGACGATGTCGCGCACTGCATCCTCGGCGATGGCCAGCTCCTCCGGCTTGAGGCCGTTGGCCTTGAGCTGCTTGGGCACCAGGTAACGCAGCGCGATGCTGAGCTTCTCGTCCTCGGTGTAGCCGGGGATGCGGATGACCTCCATGCGGTCCAGCAGCGGGCCGGGGATGTTCAGCGAGTTGGAGGTCGCCACGAACATCACCTCGGACAGGTCGAGGTCCACTTCGAGGTAGTGGTCGTTGAAGGAATGGTTCTGTTCGGGGTCGAGCACCTCCAGCAGCGCCGAAGACGGGTCGCCGCGGAAGTCCATCGACATCTTGTCGATCTCGTCGAGCACGAACAGCGGGTTGCGGGTGCCGACCTTGTTGAGGTTCTGCACGATCCGGCCCGGCATCGAGCCGACGTAGGTGCGGCGATGGCCGCGGATCTCGGCCTCGTCGCGCACGCCGCCCAGCGACATGCGCACGAACTTGCGGTTGGTGGCCTTGGCGATCGATTGGCCCAGCGAGGTCTTGCCCACGCCCGGCGGGCCGACCAGGCACAGGATCGGCCCCTTCATCTGCTTCACCCGCGACTGCACCGCCAGGTATTCGAGGATGCGCTCCTTGACCTTCTCCAGCCCGTAATGGTCGGCATCGAGCGTGTCCTGCGCGGCCTTGAGGTCCTTGCGAACCTTGCTGCGCTTCTTCCATGGCACGCCCAGCAGCCAGTCCAGGTAGTTGCGCACCACCGCGGCCTCGGCCGACATCGGCGACATCTGCTTGAGCTTGTTGAGTTCGGCGCGCGCCTTGGCTTCCACCGCCTTCGGCATGCCGGCCTCGGCGACGCGGCGCACCAGCTCCTCCAGTTCGCCGGGCGCATCGTCCAGGTCGCCCAGCTCCTTCTGGATGGCCTTCATCTGTTCGTTGAGGTAGTACTCGCGCTGGCTCTTCTCCATCTGCGACTTGACCCGGCCGCGGATGCGCTTCTCCATCTGCTGGACGTCGATTTCGCCCTCGACCAGGCCGACCAGAAGCTCCAGCCGCTCGCCGACGTCGGCGCTTTCGAGCAGGCGCTGCTTGTCGGCCAGGCGTACGCCGATGTGGGCGGAGATGGTGTCCGCCAGGCGGCCGGGATCGTCGATCCCCGACAAGGTCTGCAGCAGCTCCGGCGGCAGCTTGCGATTGGTCTTGACGTACTGTTCGAACAGCCCGGTCAGGGTACGCGCCACCGCCTCCACTTCGCGGTCGCTGCGGCCGCTGCCGGCCTCGACCAGTTCGCCGCGCCCGTGCAGCGCGCCGTCGCGCTCGGCGATGCCGTCCACGTGCACGCGCGCGGTGCCCTCGACCAGCACCTTGATCGTGCCGTCGGGCAGCTTCAGCAGCTGCAGGACCTGCGCCAGCGTGCCGATCGCGTAGAGGTCGCCGGCATCGGGGTCGTCGGTTTCGGCGGACTTCTGCGCGACGAGCAGGATCTGCTTGTCGGCCTCCATCGCCTGCTCCAGCGCGCGCATCGACTTGTCCCGCCCGACGAACAGCGAGATGACCATGTGCGGGAACACCACCACGTCGCGCAGTGGCAGGACGGGCAGCTCCAGGGCGTCGGATCGGTGGCGGGACATGCAGGCTCCGGGGGTGTGGGGATGACGGCAGCGGCCGTCCTGCCCCCGTTATGGGGTCAACCCGCGGGCGTTGCAAGAAGCGGCCCTGTTTTCCTTTTCCATCAACCGGATAGAAGAAGCCCCGGGCGTCGCCGGGGCTTCTTCAACTTCCTGAACAGAAACTCGACCTACTCGGCCGAGGCCACCTTAGGCGTGGCCGGCGGCGTTTCGTAGATCAGGTAGGGCTCGGTCTTGTGCTCGATCACCGACTCGTCGACCACGACCTTGCTGACATTTTCCTTCGACGGCAAGTCGTACATCGTGTCCAGCAGCACCGACTCGACGATGGTGCGCAGGCCGCGGGCGCCGGTCTTGCGCTTGAGCGCCTTGCGGGCGATGGCCGCCAGGGCGTCCGGCCGGAACTCCAGCTCCACCCCTTCCATCTCGAACAGCTTGCGGAACTGCTTGGTGATGGCGTTCTTCGGCTCGGTCAGGATCTTGACCAGCGCCGGCTCGTCCAGCTCCTCGAGCGTCGCCACCACCGGCAGGCGGCCGACGAACTCGGGGATCAGGCCGAACTTGATCAGGTCCTCCGGCTCGACCTCGGCCAGCAGCTTGCCGGTGTCGGCCTTGCGCGCCTGGCTCTTCACCTTGGCGCCGAAACCAATGCCGCCGGCCTCGGTGCTGCGCTGCTGGATGATCTTGTCCAGCCCGGCGAACGCACCACCGACGATGAACAGGATGTTCTTGGTGTCGACCTGCAGGAATTCCTGCTGCGGGTGCTTGCGTCCGCCCTGGGGCGGCACGCTGGCCACGGTGCCCTCGATCAGCTTCAGCAGGGCCTGCTGCACGCCCTCGCCGGACACGTCGCGGGTGATCGACGGGTTCTCGCTCTTGCGCGAGATCTTGTCGATCTCGTCGATGTAGACGATGCCCTGCTGCGCCTTGTCGACGTCGTAGTCGCACTTCTGCAGCAGCTTCTGGATGATGTTCTCCACGTCCTCGCCGACGTAGCCGGCTTCGGTCAGCGTGGTCGCATCGGCAATGGTGAACGGCACGTTGAGCAGCCGCGCCAGCGTCTCGGCCAGCAGCGTCTTGCCCGAACCGGTCGGGCCGACGAGCAGGATGTTGGACTTGGCGAGCTCGACGTCCTCGTTGCGCTGCCGGCTCTCGATCCGCTTGTAGTGGTTGTACACGGCGACGGCGAGCGTCTTCTTCGCCCGCTGCTGGCCGATCACGTACTGGTCCAGGACCTCGAGGATCTCGCGCGGCTTGGGCAGCGAGCTGCGGGCGGACTGGGCCTTCTCTTCCAGCTCCTCGCGGATGATGTCGTTGCACAGCTCCACGCATTCATCGCAGATGAACACGCTCGGGCCCGCGATCAGCTTGCGGACCTCGTGCTGGCTCTTACCGCAGAACGAGCAGTAGAGGATCTTGTTGCTGTCGCCGGAACGGCCTTGGCGGTCTTCACTCATGCTTCGTGTGTCCAGTATCGCAGCCCGTGTGAGACGGACTCCGGTTCGAGAATAGCACAGGGCCGGAACCGCGCCAGCGGCGCTCCGGGCCTTGCGGAACGGGGGGCGGGACGGCCGCTGCAGACCGGCCCGCGAAGGGGGTGCCCAGCGGACTCAACCGGCCTGGATCGACTCGTCCGAGCGGCGCTCCAGCACCTCGTCGACCAGGCCGTACGCCTTGGCCTCGGCGGCACTCTTGAAGTTGTCCCGCTCGGTGTCGCGGGCGATGGTCTCGATCGACTGGCCCGTGTGGTAGGCCAGGATTTCGTTCAGCCTGGCGCGCATGCTCAGGATCTCGCGCGCGTGGATGTCGATGTCGGTGGCCTGGCCCTGGAAGCCGCCCAGCGGCTGGTGGATCATCACCCGCGAATTGGGCAGCGCATAACGCTTGCCCTTGGCACCGGCGGCCAGCAGCACCGCGCCCATGCTCGCCGCCTGGCCGACGCAGATCGTGCTCACGTCCGGCTTGATGTACTGCATGGTGTCGTAGATCGCCATGCCGGCGGTGACCAGGCCACCCGGCGAGTTGATGTACAGGCTGATGTCCTTCTCGGGGTTCTCGGCCTCCAGGAACAGCATCTGCGCGATGATCACGTTGGCGACGTGGTCCTCCACCGGGCCGACCAGGAAGATCACCCGCTCCTTCAGCAGGCGCGAGTAGATGTCGTAGGCGCGCTCGCCGCGGCTGGTCTGCTCGACCACCATCGGGACCAGGTTGAGGGCTTTGGTCGGGATCATGCTCATCGGTGCGTACGCTCCTGGGCGTGCCTGGATTCGGGGGTCTCGGCGCCCGGAATTCCGGGCGCCCTCGGGCAGCATAGCGGTCGCGGCGGTCTGGCCGCACCCGCCGCCATCATCCCCGGATCGCTTCCTGGAACGACAGCGGCGTGACCGTGTGCTGGGCGCGCTCGGCGATCCAGTCGATCACCTGCTCTTCCATCACCCGGTTCTGCAGTCCCCGCATCAACTGGGGGTCGTTGCGGTACATCTCAATGACCTGCTCGGGCTGCTCGTAGGTCGAGGCGATCAGGCGCAGGGTTTCGTTCACGCGCTTGGGGTCCAGGCGCAGGTCGTGGCGGCGGGCCACCTCGCCGACCAGCAGGCCGGCCAGCACGCGCTTGCGCGCCGGCTCCAGGAACGCCTCGTGGGCGTTGGCGGGAACCTGGCCGGGATCGCGACCGCCGCGGCGGACCTGATCCAACTGCTGGGCGAGCATGCCGCGGGCCTCGTTCTCGACCAGGCGCGGCGGCAGTTCCACGTGCGCCCAGGTCGAGGTCAACTGCTCGCCGACCTCGCGGCGCAGGCGCGCCATCAGCGCACCCTTGAGCTCACGCTCCAGGTTGCTGCGGATGTCGTCACGGAACTTGTCCATCTGCCCGCTGCGCACCCCGAAGCTCTTGATGAACGCCGCGTCCACCTCCGGCAGAACCGGCTCGGAGACCTGGGCCAGGGTCACGTGCACCTGGGCGGTCTTGCCGGCCAGCTGCGGCTGGCGCCAGCCTTCCGGGAAGGCGACGTCGATGATGCCTTCCACGCCCGGCTGCAGTCCGGCCAGCGCGCTCTCCAGCGCGGGCAGGAGCTGGCCCGAGCCGATCACCGCGCTGAACTGCTCCACGCCCTCGGCGGGCTGGCGGAAATCCTCGAACTGGGTCCATAACGCGCCGGCGACCAGGTCGCCTTCCTTCGCCGCGCGCTCGACCTTGTTCCAGGTGCGGCGCTGCAGGCGCAGGTTCTCGATCATCTGGTCGATGTCGGCGTCGGTGACCTCGGCGGTATTGCGCACGACCGTCAGCTTGGTCACGTCGACATCGCCGAAGTCCGGCACCACCTCGAAAGTGGCCACGAACTCCAGGTCGCCATCGCCGGCGCGGTCGATGCGCGGATTGCCTGCCAGGCGCAGGTCGTGCTCGCGCACTGCAGAGTCGAAGGTCTGGCGCACCAGGCCGCCGAGCACTTCAGCCTTGACCTGCTCGCCGAAGCGCTGCTCGATCACCTTGGCCGGGATCTTGCCCGGGCGGAAGCCCTTCATCTTCGCGGTGCGCGCGATCTCGCGCAGGCGGCCGCTGACGCCGGACTCCAGCTGCTCCGCCGGCAGGCTGAAGTTCATGCGGCGCTCGAGGTTGCCGGTGGATTCGACGGAAACTTGCATGGTGGTCTGGCTCCTGCGGCCGGGGCTCCTGCCCGCGGCGGAAATCGACGATGTTTTATGAGGGGAGGAACCGGCGCTCCTGCCGGCCCTGGGGAACGCGCTAGTTTCGCCTATCGCCCGCGGCTGCGCCAGCCTGCGCGCGCGGCCGGCATTGACAGCCCCGGCGCGCTTTCCGGACAATAGCCGGCCTTCCAGGGAGCCTCCGGGCACCCCGGGAGCCGGGCCCGGCGGGCCGCAGTTGGAGGCGATGCCGGACCGACCCAGCACACCGGGGTATAGCGCAGTCTGGTAGCGCGCCTGCTTTGGGAGCAGGATGTCGGGGGTTCGAATCCCTCTACCCCGACCATCCCCGTCCGGCAGGCGATGCGGCTCCGAGTTGTGCGCCCGTAGCTCAACCGGATAGAGCACCGGCCTTCTAAGCCGGCGGTTGCAGGTTCGATTCCTGCCGGGCGCGCCATCCGCGGCGCCGGGCGGGTACAGGTTTTCAGTGGTGGCTGTAGCTCAGTTGGTTAGAGTACTGGATTGTGATTCCAGTGGTCGGGGGTTCGAATCCCCTCAGCCACCCCACTCGTTCGGACACGGCGCATGCCGTGGAGCTTGCCAGGAAGGCGTAATCCGCTAGAATGCGCAGCTCGGTTGTACTTGAGTTGTTCGGGGCCGTTAGCTCAGTTGGTAGAGCAGCTGACTCTTAATCAGTAGGTCCAAGGTTCGAATCCTTGACGGCCCACCATCCCGAAGAAAGCGCCCGGCCCGTCCGGGCGTTTTCGTTTCCGGGCTTGCCCTGCCCTGCGGTTAGAATCGCGTGCGGCCCTGCGAAAGTGGCGGAACTGGTAGACGCACTGGATTTAGGTTCCAGCGGGTAAAACCGTGAGGGTTCGAGTCCCTCCTTTCGCACCACGCCGGGAATGAATCAAAGCGCCCGCGACGAAGAACGAGCCGTCGCGAGTTGCGCCACGCCGGGAATGCAACAAAGCGCCCGCCTCGAAAAACGAGCCGTCGCGAGATGCAGTCCCAAAGCGCCGGGCTTCTAAAGCCCCGCCCTCCCATGTCGATCGTTCGCGAGCAGGCAGCCCACTCCCCGTAGGATATTGCCGTGGGCACTGAGGGGTTGGGTTGCTGCGCGTGGGCGGCCTGCTCGCGAAAGATAGGCATGGGAGTGCGGGGCTTTAGAATCTCGGCGCTATGGAACTGTATCTCGCGTCGGGGCGTTTTTAGAGCGGGGTGTCTTTGTGTATCTCTCGGGTGGGGGGTGATTC
>NZ_PDWO01000024.1 GCF_010211765.1 Pseudoxanthomonas kaohsiungensis
CCCCGAATTCGCGCAGCACGCCGCGCAGCAGGTTGGTCGTGGCGGTGCGCTCGGCCTTGAGGTGTTCGCGTAGCCGGTGCAGCGCCTGGATGCCCTGTTGCTCGGGTGTCTTCACCGGCACGCCGGCGATGTCACCGCAGCGGTCCGCTTCCAGTATCCCGGCCACATCGTTGCGGTCGGTCTTGTTGCCCCGCACATACGGGCGTACGTCGCGGGCGGGCAGCAACCGCACCGCATGTCCCAGGCGCTGGAAGCGCCGGGCCCAGTAATGGGCGCTGCCGCAGGCCTCCATCAGTACCCGCAGCGGTGGGCGCTGCTCCAAGGCCCGGGCGAAGGCCCGGCGCGACAGGCGCTTGCGCTCCAGGACCCGGCCGCGGTCGTTGGCGAAGGCCAGCTCGAAGACCTCTTTTGCCAGGTCGATGGCAACGGTACTAGCATGCATGGCGTGGACTCCTCTCGTGATCCCGTGTCCCGATCCAGTATCGGTCTGGCTCATCGAAGCCGTGTGGTGACGCGGGAGGAGTCCATCCCATCATTCAAGCCGCCGCGGGTAGTTCCTACGGTTCAGTGGACACCCTGACCAACCCTCGGAGGGCTCCCATGCCAAAGCCCGGCCCAAGAACAATCGGCCGTTACAGCGACGAGTTCGAAGTGCCGCCGTCCAGCTAAGCCAGCAACCTGGTGTGCTGGTCAGCGACGTCGCCCAGTCGCTTTCCATCCAATCCTGGTGATCGTCATGCCCGACCTCAATCGCATCCGGTTCGAAACCACCATCCAGGCTCCCGCGGACGTGGTGTGGCACCACATCACTTCCCTCGACAGCTACAAGCAGTGGACCTCGGCGTTCGCGGAGGGCTCGTACTTCCAGGGTTCCTGGGAGGAGGGATCGAGGATCCGCTTCCTGGCGCCAAGCGGGGACGGGATGGTCTCGGAGATCGCCGAGAACCGAAGGAACGAGTTCATCTCAATCCGCCACCTCGGCTTCATCGCCGACGGTAAGGAGGACACGACGAGCGAGGCCGTGCGCGCCTGGGCGCCGGCCTACGAGAACTACACGCTCCAGCCGATACAGGGCGGCACCCGGCTCGTGATCGACCAGGATGTTCCCGCCGAATGGGCGGAGCACCTGGGTCAGGCTTGGCCGAACGCACTGCGCCTGCTGGTTGGGCTTTGCGAGACCAGGGCTGCGAGCTGACCCTCGCTGAACCTGATCTGCGACCGCCTTTCCGGAGGCGCGCTGGCGCCCGCCCGGACGCCCCTCACTCCACCCGCGTACCGAAGATCCGGTCGCCCGCATCGCCCAGGCCGGGCAGGATGTAGCCCTTCTCGTTGAGGCGCTGGTCGATCGCGGCGGTGTACACCTCCACGTCCGGGTGCGCGGCCTCCAGGTTGGCCAGGCCTTCGGGCGCGGCGACCAGGAAGATGCCCTTGATCCGGCGCGCGCCGGCGCGCTTGAGCATGTCGATGGTGGCGATTAGGGTGCCGCCGGTGGCCAGCATCGGGTCCAGGATCAGCGCGTCGCGTTCGTCCAGGCGGCCGGTCAGGCGTTCGAAGTAGGGCACCGGCTGCAGCGTTTCCTCGTCGCGCTGCAGGCCGACCACGCTGACCTTGGCCGCCGGGATCAGTGCAAGCACGCCGGGCAGCATGCCCAGGCCGGCGCGCAGGATCGGCACCACGGTGATCTTGGCCCCTGCAATCCGCTGCACCTGCACCTCGCCGGCCCAGCCGGGCATGGTCGCCGCCTCGGTCTCCAGGTCGGCGGTGGCTTCGTAGGCGAGCAGGGTGCCCAGTTCGGTGACCAGTTCGCGGAAGCCCTTGGTGCTGAGCGCGGCGTCGCGCAGCAGGCCGATCTTGTGCTGGACCAGCGGGTGGCGGACTTCGACGGTTTTCATGGCAGCGGCTCCGGATGTGCGGGCAGTCTGCCTCAACGCGCCCGCGGGTTGGAAGCGCGCAAACGGCAAGGGCCGGCTCGCGCCGGCCCTTCCGTGGCCCCGCCGTCCGGGGTCAGAACGACCAGCGCATCACCAGCTGGTAGCGCGGGCCGGCCCACTCGGCTTCTTCCTCGTACTCGTCGAAATCCCGGTCCACCTGGTCGGCCTCGTTGTCGAACTTGCTGAAATACTCGCGCTTCTTCGCGTCCAGCAGGTTGGCGCCGCTCAGCCGCACCGAGAAGCTGTCGCCGAAGCGCTTCTCGATGAACACCTCCAGGTCGGCGTCGTAGGTGGTGAGCACTTCTTCGCCGAGCACGCGCGAGAACGCATCGCCCTGCTTGCGGTAGCTGGCGCCGAAGGAGGCGGCCAGGTCCGGCAGGTCCTGGATGAAGCCGACGTTGTAGACGTACCTGGCCTGGTTGTTGAAGCGGCGCTTGCCGATGAAGTCCTCGATCTCGCTGTCCAGCCAGGAGTAGTTGGCGAACACGCCGGTGTTGGGCAGGCCGATCGCGGTCAGCGGCGTGGCCAGGTCCAGCTCCACGCCCCAGACCTCGCCGTCGCCGACGTTGTCCATGGTGTAGATGAAGCTGTTCGGCTCGAACGGCACCGCCGCCTCGGCGGTGTCCTGGTCGACGCCGTTGTCGTCCATGTAGTCCTCGACGTCGTCGGCCCAGTCGTCGTAGGCGGTCTCGTTGGGCACGCCGGTGTTGACCAGCTCGATCACGTCCTTGACGTCGCGGTAGAAGAAGTTGATGCCGGCCACGCCGCGCTCGCCGAGCTGGTGCTCGAAGCCCAGGTCCAGGCCATTGGCGGTCTCCGGCTCGAGGAACGGGTTGCCGATGAAGTCGTTGTCGCCGAACTCCTCCGACAGCAGGGCCGGGATGAGGTCGTTGAACGCAGGGCGGCGCAGGCTGCGGGCCAGCGAGAAGTTGATCCGGCTGGCCTCGGTCAGGTCCCACTTCAGGTGCGCCGACGGCAGCAGCACGTCGTAGTCCTGCGACACGGTTTCGGTGGGCTCGTCCAGGTCGGCGCGGTAGCGGATTTCGGAGTCGGTGGTCTCCCAGCGCAGGCCCGCCTCCCAGGACAGCGCGCCGGCGGCGCTGGAGAACATCAGGTAGGGGTCGAGCCGGGTTTCGTCGATCAGGCTGTGGACCACGCCGTCGGCCTCGTAGATCACCGGATCGCCTTCGTCCTCGGCCTCGAAGGCGGAGTAGACGTGGGTGGTGTCGCGCTTCTTGTCGCGGTAGTCGACGCCGAACTCCATCCGCACCGCCGAGTCGCCGACGCTGCGCTTGTGCGCGGCCTGCAGGCTGGTCTCGCGGTCGTCCACGTCGATGTCCAGCGCCTCGGCTTCGTGCGCGTCCCACTCCCCGTCGACGAACTCGATCTTTTCCTCGCTCTCGTTGCTGCGGTCCTTGAAGCCGGCATACTTGATGCCGAACTCGGTGGTGCCGCCGGCCATGTCCTGCGCGTACTCGACGCCCAGGCCCCAGTTGGACTGGTCGACCTCGGTCAAGCCCGGTACGTCGGAGGTCACGACCTCGTCGCCGTCGTATTCCTCCTCGTGGGACACCTCGACCTGCTCGCGGTCGGTCTTCACGTAGAAGCCGTCGATCGACACCCGGCCGGTCTGGCCGACATCGGTGGTGTAGGACACGTTGCCCGAGTAGTCCTGGCCGTCGCGCGTGTCGGTCTGGTCTTCCCAGGACACGAGGTTCCTGTCGTCGGGGTTGTCGAAGCGGTCGCTGCGCTTGACCTTGGGGTTGTAGCGGTCCTGCACGTTGAAGCCGGCCAGGAAGCGGCCGCCCAGCGCCGCGCCGGAGGCCACGCCGCCGAAGGTCGGCTGCACTTCGCCGTCGTCGTAGCGCATCGCGCCCACGCGCAGGTAGGCGCCGTCGAACTCGTAGGCATCGCGCAGGATGATGTTGATCGCACCGGCGATCGCGTCGCCGGAGCGGTTGGCGCTGCCGGAGCGGATGATCTCGATCCGCTCGACCATCTCGGCCGGGATCCGGTCCACCCAGAACGAGCGGTCGTCGCCGGCGCCGGGCACGTCCTTGCCGTTGATCAGCACGCGGGTGTAGCCCGGCGCCAGGCCGCGCAGCTGCACGGCGTCGTATTCCAGCACGTCGGAGACGAACACCGCGCTGGGCAGCCGCTTGATCATGTCGCCCACGGTGGATGGCTCAAAGCGCTGGAAGTACTCCAGGTCGTAGGAGAGCACCGGGGCGATGTCGGTGGTGCGGTTGCGGTAGGTGATCTCGCCCTGCACCACCACGGTGTCGAGCTGGCGCGGCTCGCCGGCCGGATCGGCGGCGCCGTCCGGCGAGGCGGAGTAGGCGAACGCGGCGCCCGCGGGCAACAGGGCGGCGCAGGCGATGGCGTGTGACAGGCCGATGGTCAGGGCGTGGCGTTTCATCTGCAGGGAAGTTCCGTGGGGTGGAAAATGAACGGAACTTTCACCCGGCGATGTGGCACCCATGTGACACGCAACCGCGCTGTCATCCGCGCATCGCACTACTCGCGATTGTCACAATTGCTTCATAGCATGCCTCGCATTTCTTCGAACCTTCGCAAAGGGGACCGCTGCATGGACTTCCGCTTCCTGGTGCCGACGCTCGCGCTTGCGCTTGCCGCCTGTTCGGCCGAACCGCCCGCGCCGGCTGCGACTCCGGTTGCGGCTCCGGCTCCGGCCGACGCGCGCGAGCCCGACGAGTACGAGGCTGACGACGTCCTGTTGCGGGACCATGACGTTGCGCACGTGGTGGTGAAGGAAGCCTTCGTGACCCCGGCCACGCCGGAGGAGAACATCGATTCGCCGGCCAGCTGGCTGCAGGACGGCAAGCGCATGCTGGTGGCCTCCGCCAAGGCGACCGACCAGCTGGTCGTCTACGACGGCGATACCGGCCAGCGCCTGCGCACGGTCGGCGGCACCGGCACCGCACTGGGCCAGCTGCAGCGCCCCAATGGCGTGGCCACCATCGACGACCGCTACCTGTTCGTGGTCGAGCGCGACAACCGCCGCGTGCAGATGTTCCAGCTGCCGGACTTCACCCCGCTGCTGGCCTTCGGTGCCGACGCGCTGCAGCAGCCGTACGGTTTGTGGGTGCAGCCGAAGGGCGAGGGTTACGAGGTGCTGGTCAGCGACGCGTACATGGCCGGCGAGGACGCGCAGGGCGAGGACATCATCCCGCCGCTGGCGCAGCTGGACAGGCGCTTCCGTCGCTATGAATTGACCCAGGCCGGCGGCAAGTGGACGGCGCGCGATGCCGGTGCCTTCGGCGATACCGGCGCGGCCGGGGCGATCCGCGTGCCCGAGTCGCTGTTCGGCGACGCGGCCAACAACCGCCTGCTGGTGGCCGAGGAGGACGTGCCGACCGGCACCCTGCTGCGCGAGTACGACCTGCAGGGCCGCTACCTCGGGCGCGACGTCGGCAAGGGCCAGTACGTGGCCCAGGCCGAGGGCATCGCCCTGATGCGTTGCGCCGACGGCAGCGGCTGGTGGGTGGCCAGCGACCAGTTCGCCGACCGCACGGTGTTCCACCTGTTCGATCGCCGGAGCCTGGCGCATGTGGGTTCGTTCGCCGGCGAGGTGGCCGGGCTGACCGATGGCGTGTGGCTGGACGAGCGCGGCGATGCGCGCTTCCCGCAGGGCGTGCTCTACGCCTCGCACCTGGACCTGGGCGTGGCCGCGTTCGACTGGCGCGATATCGCCGCGGCGCTGGAGCTGCCGGAGTGCGCGCGTTGAGCCGGGGCATGCCACTGCGCGCGCTGTTCGGCCTGCTGCTGTGCGCCGGCTGCGCGCCGCTGTCGGCGCAGGACGCCACGCGCGCGCCGGAGCCGAACACCCGCGTGCCGGCCGGCGTCGTGCGTTATGCGCCGAGCGTGTTCCCCGACCGCATCGTGCTGTCGCCGGCGCAGGACGCCGCCCATGGCTTCGCGGTGGCCTGGCGCACCGACGCGACGGTGGCCGCGCCCGTGCTGGAGATCGTGACGGCCGGCGATTCGCCGGACATGGGTACGCCGCGGCAGGTGCGGGCCAGCTCGCGCGAGCTGCGCACCGAGAACGGCATCGCGCGCCACCACCGCGCCGACGTGGACGGCCTGCTGGCCGACACCCTGTACGCCTGGCGCGTGCAGGGCGGCGGCACCTGGAGCGCATGGCACCACGCCCGCACCGCGCCGGCGCCGGGCGCGCCGCTGGCGCTGCTGTATTTCGGCGACACCCAGAACAAGAACGTCAGCCTGACCACGCGCGTGGTCCGCGAGGCGATGCGCCACGCCCCCGACGCGCGGCTGGCGCTGTTCGCGGGCGACCTGGTCAGCGGTGGCGATGGCGAGGACGACAACGAATGGGGCGAGTGGTTCGAGGCCAACGAATCGCTGCCGACCTCGATGGCGGTGGCGCCGGCGCCGGGCAACCACGAGTACTTCGAGGAGTTCGAGGACACGCCGCGGGAACGCCGGGTCCTCGGCGCGCACTGGCCGCTGCAGTTCGCGCTGCCCGGCAATGGCGCGCCGGGCGCGGAGCGGACCAGTTACTGGTTCGACTACCAGGACGTCCGCGTGGCGGTGATCGATGGCACCTCGGCGCTGGACCTGGGCACGGCGCAGGCACAGGCGCGCTGGCTCGACGGGGTGCTGGCGGCCAGTCCGCACCGCTGGAACATCGTGGTCACCCACCAGCCGTTCTACTCGCCGCGCGCCGGTCGCGACAATGCGTTGCTGCGCAAGCACCTGCTGCCGGTGATCCGGCGGCATGCGGTGGACCTGGTGCTGCAGGGCCACGACCATGTCTACGGCCGGCGCCTGCCGGGCGAAGCGCCGACGCCGGTGTTCGTGGTCTCGGTGGCGGGTGCCAAGCAGTACCGGCTGTCGGAGCAGGCGCAACGGACCATGCGTCCGGTGGCCGAGGATACGCAGCTGTTCCAGGTCGTCCGCATCGATGGCGCGCACCTGCGCTACGAGGCGCGCACCGCCACCGGGCGCCTGTACGACGCATTCGAGCTGCGCGACGACGGCAGTGCGAAATCGCTGGTGGACCTGCCGGAGGGGCGCATCGACGAGCGCCGGTGCGAGCGCGCGAAGACGCTGAAGGGGCGCGCGGACCGGTGCTGGGAATAGGCGCCGGGGCCCGCTTCGAATCTCATTTTTTTGCTGACGAGGACGCCATGTCGATTCCGTTCCGGCGCCTGCCGGCCTTCGTGATGCTGCTTCTGCTGCCGGTGGTCGCGGCCTGGGCACGCGATGCGCACGTGGGCCATCCGTTCCTGGCCACGCAGCCGGCGCAGGCGCCGGCGGAGGTGCTGCTGGCGGTGGAGATTCCCGCAGGCAGCTCGATCAAGTACGAGATCGGCGACGATGGCCTGGTGTTCGTCGACCGGGTGCTGTCGATGCCGGTCGCCTATCCGGCCAACTATGGTTCGATGCCGCGCACGCTGGCCGGCGACGGCGATCCGCTCGACGCGCTGGTGCTGACCCGGCAGCCGCTGCATCCGGGCGTGCTGGTCCGCTTCCGCCCGGTCGCGGTGCTGCGCATGACCGACAAGGGCGAGCAGGACGAGAAGATCATCGGCGTGCCGGTCGACCAGGTCGATCCCACCTATGCCGGCATCCGCGACGTGACCGACCTGCCGGCGATCGAGCGGCAGCGGATCGAGGCGTTCTTCCGGGTCTACAAGGACCTGCCGGAAGGCGGCAATGCGGTGCGGCTGGCCGGGTGGGGCGACGCCGCCGAGGCGCGCGCGCGGGTGGCGGAGTCGCTGGCGCGGTTCGCCAGCGGGGACTAGCGGCGGGGTGCGATGGCACCGGCCTGCTTCCGGCAGCGAGCGAAGGCAGGGCAACCATGACCGCAACCGCAACCGCAACCACAACCACAACCGCAACCGCAACCGCAGGAGCGCCGGTGGTGGTCGGCTTCGGCGGGAGCCGCGATGGGCCGGAAGTGTCGCGGCCGGATCGGCGGCACGTCCCTGTGCCGACGATCCGGCGCGGACATCCTTGTCCGCTCCCGCGACACCCCCGGCCCATCGCGTCTTCGGGGGACTTTCGGGTCGCGTCTCCGCTCCGCATGTGTGTAGGAGCCGATTTATCGGCGACCCGACGCCGTCGGCACGGACGGCGCCTCGGCGGTCAGATGCCCCGGTCGCCCATGAGGATGGGCTCCTACAGGAAGCAACGCGGTTTTTGAGGCGCTTTCGGGTCGTGACTCCGCTCTGCATGTGTGTAGGAGCCGATTTATCGGCGACCCGACGCCGTCGGCCCGGACGACACCCAAGGGGTCAGATGCCCCGGTCGCCCATGAGGATGGGCTCCTACAGGAAGCAACGCGGTTTTTGAGGCGCTTTCGGGTCGTGACTCCGCTCTGCGTGTGTGTAGGAGCCGATTTATCGGCGACCCGACGCCGTCGACAGGACCGACACCCAGGCGATGCGATGCCCCGGTCGCCCATGAAGATGGGCTCCTACAGGAAGTACGGCGGCCTGATCGTTGGGTGCGTCAGCTTCTGTCCAACGGAGTGTGGCGCCCAACGTCGCCCGAGGACGCCGTACCCCCGGGGCCGGGCGCAAGTGGCACATGGATGTGCCACGGCCCCTCGTAAAGGCAGGAGGCCGTCCCGAGGGGTAAGCCCGGCCCCGGGGGTGCGGCGGCCCCTTCCGGAGCGGGGCTTCGCTCCTTTCCAGTCAAGCGCGGGCGTCTGGAGCCGCGGCTTCGCTCCGGGTCCGTCGGCGGCGACTGCTTCCTGAGCCGAGACCGGATCCTGCCTCTCGCCTCAGGCCGCCGACGCCTGCTGCCGCTGCGGCCCCTCGCGCAGGGCGCGGCCGACCATGGAGACCAGCAGGTCCAGTTCTGCCTCGTCCATGCCGAAGTGCGGGGTGAAGCGCAGCGAGTTCTCGCCGCCATGGATCACGTTGACGCCGTGCTGGCGCAGCCACTCCTCGGTGGAACCGGCGCCGTAGCATTTGAACTGCGGGGCCAGTTCGCACGAGAACAGCAGGCCGGTGCCCTGGACCTTGGTGATCAGGCCGCCGAGCGAGGCCTTGAGCTGTTCGAGCTTGTGCAGCGCCTGGGCGCCACGCACGCGGATGTTCTCGCGCACCTGCGGGGTGAACATGGCCAGGGTGGCGCAGGCCACGTCCAGTGCGCGCGGGTTGGTGGTCATGGTGTTGCCGTACACGCCCTTGCGGTACAGCGAGGCGGCGTGCGCGGTCACCGCCAGCACCGACAGCGGGAACTGGGCGGCGTTGAGCGCCTTGGAATAGGTCTCCATGTCCGGCGGCTGCACGCCCTCGAAGCCGGGGTAGTCCACCAGCGACAGCACGCCGTGCGCGCGCAGGCCGGCCTGGATCGAGTCGACCAGCAGCAGGCTGCCGTGTTCGGCGGTGAGCTCGCGCGCGGCGGCGTAGAACTCCACCGGCACGGCGCGGCCCGGGTCGCCTTCGCCCATCACCGGCTCCAGGAACACCGCCTCGATGAACCAGCCGCGCTTGCCCGCCTCGGCGAAGGCCTGGCGCAGGGCGGCCACGTCGTAGGGCGGGATCACGATCACCGAGTCTTCGCCACGATAGCTGGCCAGGTGCTGCACGTAGGCGCGGCGGCTGGAATCGGAATACAGGCCCGGGCGGTCGGTGCGTCCGTGGAAGCTGCCCTTGACCACCAGCCGCTTGATCGTGGCGCCGGCGTGGCGCGCACCGGGGTCGGTCTGCAGCTTGGCGTTGATGTCGACGATGCGGGTGGCCAGGCCGACCGCTTCGGAACCGGAGTTGAGGCACATGAAGCGCTCGTACGGGCAGCCGCCGCGGCCCTGGCCGATCCGCTCGCGCAGCGCGGTGGCGAAGCGGCGCTGGGACAGGCTGGGGGTCATCACGTTCGCCATCACCTGCGGCCGGGCCATCGCCTCCAGCACCGGGCCGGGGGTGTGGCCGAAGCCGAGCATGCCGTAGCCGCCGGCGTCGTACAGCACCGCGCCCTTGAGCGTGACCACCCAGGGGCCGCGCGCGGCCAGGGCCACGTAGGGCGTGACGCAGTCGTCGGCATAGAAATTGACGAAGCCGGCCTGCAGGGCGTCGATCTGCGCCGCCTCGTCCAGGTCCAGCAGGTCGGCCGCTTCCCCGCGGACGCGCTCGTATTCGGCGGCGGCCGCGGCGATGGCGGCGGCCAGGTCGGGGTGCGAGGCGGCCAGGCCGGCGACGGTGGTGTCGTCCAGGCCGGCGGTCAGGCGCTGGCCGGCGTGGGCGCGCAGGGGGGCAAGGGGGGCGAGGATGGACATGCGGTTCTCCCGGGACCGGCGGATGCTTTCCCTATTATCGGGATGGGTTCGTCGATTGGCAGCTATGATCCGGCAGGAATCCGGCGTTTTTCGTCGGATCGACGAAATACGCTGGGCAAAAGGATGGGCGAGTGAAAATCACCGAAGCCGACGAGCAACTGCTCTCCCTGCTGCGCGAGGACGCACGCGCCTCGACCGCGCAGATCGCCCGCCGTCTGGACCTGTCGCGGACCACGGTGCAGAGCCGGATCGACCGGCTCGAGCGGGCCGGGGTGATCCGCGGCTACACCGTGCGCGTGGACGAGGGTGTGGAGCAGGCGCGGATCCGGGCCCACATCATGATCACGGTGCTGCCCAAGAAGATGGCGGCGGTGGTCAAGGAGCTGCACGGGATCCCGGAGGTGCGCACCCTGCAGTCGGTGAGCGGCTCCTTCGACCTGGTCGCGTTGGGCGTGGTGGGCGATGTCCACCAGATGGACGTGCTGACCGACCGGATCGGCGCGATCGACGGGGTCGAGCGCACGTCCACCTCGATCGTGCTGTCGACCAAGTTCGAGCGCTGAGTCGCGCGGCCACGTGTCGCCGCCCCCGTAGAGCGGGGCTCGCCCCGCTGCTCCCGGGAAGGCGCTGCGTGTAGAGCGGGGCTCGCCCCGCTGCTCCCGGGAAGGCGTTGCGTGTAGAGCGGGGCTTGCCCCGCTGCTCCCGCGACGGCGCGCGCGACGGGCGTCGGCAGCGGGGCAAGCCCCGCTCTACGGATCCCCGGGCCGCGCGCGCCGGGCCGGTACAATGGCCGGCTTCCGCGGGCGCACGGTGGCGCCCGGTTGCACGCATGGCCGATGCCTTGAAGAAGTCCGACTTCCATTACGAGCTGCCCGAGGAGCTGATCGCGCAGGCGCCGCTGCCCGAGCGCTCGGCCAGCCGGCTGTTGCTGGTGCCGCCGGGCCAGGCCGCGTTCTCCGACCTGCACGTGCGCGACCTGCCGGGCCTGCTGCAGCCGGGCGACCTGCTGGTGTTCAACGACACCCGGGTGATCCCGGCGCGGCTGTTCGGGCAGAAGGACAGCGGCGGGCGGGTGGAGATCCTGATCGAGCGGCTGCTGCCCGACGAACAGGCCCGCGCCCAGGTACGCGCGAGCAAGTCCCCCAAACCCGGCAGCCGGATCGTGCTCGATGGCGGCGGCCAGGCCGAAGTTTTGGGCCGCGACGGCGAGTTCTACCAGCTGCGCTTCGAGGTCGAAGGTGGCCTGGAGCCGTGGCTGCTCAAGGTCGGCCGCCTGCCATTGCCGCCGTACATCCGCCGCGAACCCGGGCAGGACGACGCCGAGCGTTACCAGACCGTGTTCGCCCGCCAGGTCGGCGCGGTGGCCGCGCCCACCGCCGGCCTGCATTTCGATGAGGCGCTGCTGGCCACGCTGCGCGAACACGGGATCCAGTTCGGCCATGTGACCCTGCACGTGGGCGCGGGCACGTTCCAGCCGTTGCGGGTGGAAGACGTGCGCCAGCACACCATGCACAGCGAGTGGCTCAATGTGGGCGCCGAGCTGGTCGCGCAGGTGCGCCGCACTCGGGAGGCGGGGGGCAGGGTAGTCGCGGTGGGCACGACGGTGGTGCGCGCGCTGGAAAGTGCATGGCACCGCAGCGAGGCGATGCCGGAGGGCGAGCTGCGGCCGTTCGCCGGCGAGACCCGGATCTTCATCTTCCCCGGTTACCGGATCCGCAGCGTCGATGCGCTGCTGACCAACTTCCACCTGCCGGAAAGCACGCTGCTGATGCTGGTGTCGGCCTTCGCCGGCAAGGAGCGGATTTTCGACGCCTACCGGCATGCCGTGGAGCAGCGCTACCGGTTCTTCTCGTACGGCGACGCGATGCTGCTGTGGGGGCAGTCTCCGCGGTAACGGCTGCGGGTGGGTGTGCCGCATCGGAGCCATTTCGACGGCTTCGAACGACCGCAACCGCCACGGCGATTGCAAGAGCGCCGTGCCAATCGGCTTCGGGAGCCGCGGTGGGCCGGAGGTGTCGCGGCCGGCTCGGCGGCACATCCCTGTGCCGACGATCCGGCGCGGACATCCCTGTCCGCTCCCGCGACACCCCCGGCCCACCGCGTCTTCGGAGGGCTTCGAGGTCGCCGCTTCGCTCTTCATGTAGGAGCCGATTCATCGGCGACCCGACGTCATCGGCGCAGGTGACCCTTCATCGTTCGACGCCCGGTCGCCCATGAGGATGGGCTCCTACAGGAGCGAAGCGGCGATTGAGGTGCAGGGCGCTGTTTCCTCAGTGTAGGAGCCGCCGATTCATCGGCGACCCGAGGCGTTCTGCGCAGGCGGCGCGCTCGTGGTCCGACGCCCGGTCGCCCATGAGGATGGGCTCCTACAGGGAGCGCGGCGGCGATCAAGGTGCAGGGCGTTGTTTCCTTAGTGTAGGAGCCGATTCATCGGCGACCCGAGGCGTTCTGCGCAGGCGACGCGCCCGTGGTCCGACGCCCGGTCGCCCATGAGGATGGGCTCCTACAGGGAGCGAAGCGGCGATAGCGCATCGTCGCTGGGAGGCCGTCCCGAGGGGTAAGCCGCCCCCGGGGTGCGGCGGCCCCGTCCGGAGCCAGGCCCCCTGCGCTTTTCACGGTTCGGGATCCGGCTGGAGCGCCGCGCTCCGCCCCCATTCCCCGGCGATCGGCGACAATACGGCCCCGCAAGCCCGACCGGTTCCATGTCCCGACTGCAGTTCCAGCTCCAGAGCACCGATGGCGCCGCCCGGCGCGGCCGCCTGGCTTTCCCGCGCGGCACGGTGGAGACGCCGGCGTTCATGCCGGTGGGCACCTATGGTTCGGTCAAGGGCGTACTGCCGGACCAGGTGCGCGCGCTGGGTGCGGAAATCATCCTCGGCAATACCTTCCACCTTTACCTGCGCCCGGGCCTCGACGTCATTGGCGCGCACGGCGGGCTGCACGGCTTCACCCGCTGGGACGGGCCGATCCTGACCGACTCCGGCGGCTTCCAGGTGTTCTCGCTGGCGCACCGGCGCAAGATCACCGAGCAGGGCGTGACCTTCGCCTCGCCGACCGACGGGGCCAAGGTGTTCCTCGGCCCGGAGGAGAGCATGCGCATCCAGCAGGTGCTCGACTCGGACGTGGTGATGATCTTCGACGAATGCACGCCGTATCCGGCGACCGAGGACGTGGCGCGCCGATCGATGGAGCTGAGCCTGCGCTGGGCGCGGCGCTCGCGCGACGCGCACGACGGCCTGGGCAACGACGCGGCGCTGTTCGGCATCGTCCAGGGCAGCGTGTATCCGGACCTGCGCAGCCGTTCGCTCGACGGGCTGCAGGCCATCGGCTTCGACGGCTACGCGATCGGCGGGCTGGCGGTCGGCGAGCCCGAGCACGAGCGCAATGCGATGCTCGAGCACCTGCATCCGCGCCTGCCGGCCGACCGGCCGCGCTACCTGATGGGCGTGGGCCGTCCCGAGGACCTGGTCGAAGGCGTGGCCCGCGGCGTGGACATGTTCGACTGCGTGATGCCGACGCGCAATGCGCGCAACGGCCACTATTTCACCTCGTTCGGCACGGTGCGCATCCGCAATGCGAAGTACGAGCGCGACCTGGACCCGATCGAGCCGGGCTGCGGCTGCGTGGCCTGCGCCGGCGGCTATACCCGCAGCTACCTGCGCCACCTGGACCGCTGCAACGAGATGCTCGCGCCGATGCTCGGCACGCTGCACAACCTCTGGTACTACCAGAAGCTGATGGCGGACATGCGCGAGGCGATCGCGCAGGGGCGGTTCGAGGCGTTCCGCAGGGCGTTCTACGCCGCGCGCGGCGGGTAGGGCCGGGCGGTGTGCCTGCGGGACTCGATGACCGCAACCGCAACCGCAACCGCAACCGCAACCGCAACCGCAACCGCAACCGCAACCGCAACCGCAACCGCAACCGCAACCGCAACCGCAACCGCAACCGCAACCGCAACCGCAACCGCAACCGCAACCGCAGGAGCGCCCGTCGAGGTCGGCTTCGGCGGGAGCCGCGATGGGCGGGGCTGTCGCGGCCGGATCGGCGGCACGTCCCTGTGCCGACGATCCGGCGCGGACATCCCTGTCCGCTCCCGCGACACCCCCGGCCCACCGCGTCTTCGTGAGCATTCGGGTCGCGGCTCCGTTCTCTGCATGTGTAGGAGCCGATTTATCGGCGACCCGACGCCGTCTGCACGGACGACGCCCTGGCGGTGAGACGCCCTGGTCGCCCATGAGGATGGGCTCCTACAGGAAGCGCAGCGGCTTCTGAGGGGCTTTCGGGTCGCGGCTCCGCTCTGCATGTGTGGGAGCCGATTTATCGGCGACCCGACGCCGTTGGCATGGACGACGTCCTGGCCGTGAGACGCCCGGTCGCCCATGAGGATGGGCTCCTACGGGAAGCGCAGCGGCTTCTGAGGGGCCTTCGGGTCGCGGCTCCGTTCTCTGCATGTGTAGGAGCCGATTTATCGGCGACCCGACGCCGTCGGCACGGACGACGCCCTGGCGGTGAGACGCCCTGGTCGCCCATGAGGATGGGCTCCTACAGGCAGTGCAGCGGCTTTTGATCGGCGTGCGCGCTCAGCCTCTGGCGAGCGAAGTGGTGGCGCTTCACGTCGCCCGAGGACGTCGTACCCCGGGGGCCGGGCGCAAGTGGCACATGGATGTGCCACGGCCCCTCGTAAAGGCAGGATGCCGTCCCGAGGGGTAAGCCCGGCCCCCGGGGTGCGGCGGCCCCTTCCGGCGCCGAGGCTTTGCTTTGACTCCTCCATGCGGCGGGCTGGTCGGGAAACCCGCCTTGAAGGGGCGGTCCCTGCTGGGTCGTAATCCCGGCCCGGTCCGGAGCGAGCCTGTGGCGGTCGCGGAGCAACGGTCCGCGGGCGCCGGCCGCTACCGTTCGGCGGCCGGGGGTGCCGCCGGGAACCCCCGGCCGCGAAAAACGGTCCGAACGGGCTTGGAAAGGGGCCGCTGCGTCCCTATGGCATAATCCGCGGCTATTTTCCGCACAACCGGACGATCCCGATGAGCTTCCTCGATTTCCTGATCCCGACCGCCCACGCCCAGGCCGCCGCCGGCCAGCCGCAGGGCGGTGGCTTCGGCATGCTGCTGTTCCCGATCATCCTGATCGCGATCATGTACTTCCTGATGATCCGCCCGCAGATGAAGCGGCAGAAGGAACACAAGGCGATGCTGGACAAGCTGTCGCGCGGCGACGAGGTCCTGACCTCGGGCGGCCTGGCCGGCGTGGTCACCGACATCGGCGACAACTTCGTCACCGTCGAGATCGCCGACAACGTCCGCATCCGCGTGCAGAAGGGCGCCATCGGCAACGTCCTGCCCAAGGGCACCCTGAAGTCCGCCTGATCCTCCCATCCCACCGTTGAGCGTGGTCCCGCGCGGCGGGGCCGCGCGGGGTTCCGCAATGCTCGAATTTCCCCGCTGGAAGTACTTCGTCATCCTGCTCGTGCTGGCGCTGAGCGTGGTTTACGCGCTGCCCAACGTGTTCCAGAGCGATTACGCCGTGCAGGTCACCGCCAACCGCGGCGCGGTGCTGGACGAGGTGCTCAGGACCCGCGTGGGTGGCTACCTTTCCGAGGCAGGCGTGCAGCCGAAGTCGGTGGCGGTGGAGAACGAGAGCCTGCTGGTGCGCCTGGCCGACGCCGACGCCCAGACCCTGGCCGCCGATACCCTGCGCGGCAACCTCGGCGAGAACTACACCGTCGCCCTCAACCTGGCGTCGAACGTGCCGCCGTGGCTCGACCGCCTGGGCGCGCAGCCGATGGTGCTGGGCCTGGACCTGCAGGGCGGCGTGCACTTCGTCCTCCAGGTCGACCAGAAGGCGGCGCTGGAGAAGCGCGTGGATGCCTACGTCGAGGACGTGCGCGTCACCCTGCGCGACAACCGCATCCGCTACACCGCGGTCGACCGTCGCCCCGACCACAGCATCGCCATCAACCTGGCCAGCGACGCCGACCCGGCCGCCGCGCGCGCGCAGCTGGCCAAGGTCATGCCGGCCATGACCGTGGAAGGCGAGGGCAATCGCCTGGTGGTGCGGATCCCGGAGACCGAACTGACCTCCATCGCCGGCTCGGCGATCGAGCAGAACATCGCCACCCTGCGCAACCGCGTCAACGAGCTGGGCGTGGCCGAGCCGATCATCCAGCGCCAGGGCAACGACCGCATCGTCGTGCAGCTGCCCGGCGTGCAGGACACCGCGGCGGCCAAGCGCATGATCGGCGCCACCGCGACCCTGGAATACCGCGCGGTGATCGAAGGCAATGCCGCCGATGCCGTGGCCAGCGGCCGGGTGCCGCCGGAAGCCAAGGTGTTCTACCGCCGCGACGGCCGCCCCGAGCTGCTGAGCAAGCGCGTGATCGTCACCGGCGACCAGATGGTCGCCGCGACCACCACCATCGACCAGAACGGCCAGCCGGCGGTCAGCGTGACCCTGAACAACGTCGGCGGCGACCGCATGTTCGACTTCACCAGCGCCAACGTCGGCAAGCCGATGGCGGTGGTCTACACCGAGCGCATCCCGCAGGTGACCGAGGTCAACGGCGAGGAGGTGCGCAGCTTCCGGGTCAAGGAGGAGGTCATCTCGGTGGCCAACATCCAGGGCGTGTTCGGCAAGCAGTTCCAGACCACGGGCCTGGAGAAGACCGAGGCCGAGGACCTGGCCAAGCTGCTGCGCGCCGGTTCGCTGGCCGCGCCGATGGACTTCGTCGAGGAACGCATCGTCGGCCCGAGCCTGGGCAAGGAGAACGTGGAGCGCGGCGTGACCGCGGTCCTGTACGCGTTCCTGTTCACCCTGGTGTTCTTCGCCGTCTACTACCGCATGTTCGGCGTGATCACCGGCATGGCGCTGTTGTTCAACCTGCTCATCGTCGTTGCCGTCATGTCGATCTTCGGTGCGACCATGACCCTGCCGGGCTTCGCCGGCCTGGCCCTGTCGATCGGCCTGTCGGTGGACGCCAACGTGCTGATCAACGAGCGCATCCGCGAGGAGCTGCGCGCCGGGGTGCCGCCGAAGACGGCGATCGTCTCCGGCTACGACAAGGCGGGCGGCACCATCCTCGACGCCAACCTGACCGCGATCATCGCCGGCATCGCCCTGTACGCGTTCGGCACCGGCCCGCTGAAGGGCTTCGCCGTCACCCTGGTGATCGGCGTGCTGGCCTCGATGTTCACCGCCATCACCGTCTCGCGCGCGATCGTGACCCTGGTCTACGCCCGCCGCAAGAAGCTCAAGTCCCTGGCCATCTGACGGGAACGGAACGCACATGAAGATCTTCCCGCTGACCCTGATCCCCAACGACACCCGCATCGACTTCATGCGGATGCGCTGGGTGTCCCTGGCCATCGCCGCGCTGCTGTTCGCCGCCTCGATCGGCACCATCGTCCTCAATGGCTTCAACTACGCGCTGGACTTCACCGGCGGCACCGTGGTGGAGGTGCGCTTCGACCGCCCGGCGAGCATCGACGGGGTGCGCGAGCGCCTGGCCGACGCCGGCTACGAGGGCGCCCAGGTGCAGAGCTTCGGCAGCGGCACGGACCTGCTGGTCCGGCTGCAGCCGCGCGACGGCCAGACCACCACCGACGCCAACAACCGCACCGCCCAGGACGTGCTGGCCGCGGCCTCGCTGCCGGACAACCAGGCGCACCTGCTGCGCACCGAGTTCGTCGGCCCGCAGGTAGGCGACGAGCTGGCCCGCAACGGCCTGTACGCGGCGCTGTTCGTGGTGGTCGGCTTCCTGATCTACATCGGCTTCCGCTTCGAATGGAAGTTCGCGGTGGTCGCCACCGTGACCACGCTGTTCGACGTGCTGGTGACGGCCGCGTTCTTCTCCTGGACCGGCCGCGACTTCGACCTGACCGTGCTCGCCGGCCTGCTGGCGGTGATGGGCTTCTCGATCAACGACACCATCGTCGTGTTCGACCGCGTCCGCGAGAACTTCCGCAGCCTGCGCGTGGAGCCGCTGGAGGTGATGAACCGCTCGATCAACCAGACCCTGTCGCGCACCATCATCACCTCGCTGGTGTTCTTCCTGTCGGTGCTGGCGCTGTACCTGTACGGCGGCGGTTCGCTCGAAGGCCTGGCGCTGAGCCAGATGATCGGCGCGGTGATCGGCACCCTGTCTTCGATCTTCATCGCCTGCCCGATGCTGACGGTCGGCCCGCTGAAGGTGACCAAGCAGGACCTGCTGCCCAAGGCCAAGGACGAGGAGGCGCTGGCGCGCCGCCCCTGATCCCGACCGTTGCCCTGCAAGCAAAGGAAGGCCGCCGTTAGGCGGCCTTTTTTTTTTGGCCGGAAGGCTGCCCTGGGACAATCGCGGGCTTCGGGGTTGCGACGGTTGTTTACGGGGAATTTACGCTTCCCGCGCGGCGGCCGATGGAGGCTTTACGGGGCAGGGGACCAGACTTTCGCCATCGGCGGAATCCCTCCGCCCGGACTACGTCAATGACCTCCCTGCTTCGCGCAACACGCTCCACCCGCAGCGCCGGCATCCTGCCGGCCCTGCTCGCCCTGGCCTTCGTTCCTGCCGCCCACGCGGTCACCGTGGGCGGTTCGGCCGCCCTGGGGACCGACTACGTCTGGCGCGGCACCACCCAGACCCAGGGCGACCCGGCCGTGCAGGCCGGCGTGCGCGTGGCCGCCGACAACGGGCTGTATGCGTCGGTCTGGGGATCCAACGTCGAATTCGCCCCCGAAACGCGCGCCAGCTCCGAGCTGGACTTCATCGCCGGCTGGAGCGGTGACCTCTCCGACGACTTCGCCCTGGACGTGAACCTGACCCACTACGCGTACCCGTCCACCACCGTCGATCTCGACTGGACCGAGCTGCTGGCCACGGCCACCTGGAAGGGCAACGCCTGGCTGCAGGCGGGCTGGTCGAACGATGCGCTGGCCAGCGGCGAGGCGGGCACCTACGCGCAGCTGGGAGGGCGCCTGCCGCTGGGCGATGCCTTCCGCATCGAAGGCGCGGTCGGCCACTACTGGCTCGAGGACGCCCATGGCGAAAGCTACTCGCATGCGCAGCTGGGCGCGGTGTGGGCGTTCAGGGCCCCGTTCGAGCTGCGGGTGACCGCGCACGACACCGACGGCGGCGCGGAGCGCCTGTTCCCCGGCCTGGCCGGCTCGCGCCTCGAAGCGGCGCTGCAGGCCTCGTTCTGAGCCATGGCCATGTGGATGGACATGGTCCACCTGCTGTTGGCGCTGGCGTTCCTTTTCGCCGGCGCCGGCTTGCTGTTCCTGCTCCTGACACGTCACACCAACTCCCGCAGCGCGGGCTCTTCCCGTCACATCGCCGCCCGCAGGGCGGGCTCTCTCCCGAGGCGTAAGCCATGATCGAGTTCTTCACCGTTTTTGCGCTCGCCATCGCGCTGGGCTGGCCGCTGGGCCGTTACCTGGCCGCGGTGATGCGTGGCGCGCCGATGCGCGTCGACCGGCTGTTCGGCTGGATCGAGCGGCCGCTTTACCGACTGTTCGGCACCGACCCGGCGCGGGGCATGGACTGGAAGGCCTATGCCACGGCCTTCCTGGCCAGCAACGTGGTGCTGGGCGGCATCGTCTGGATCGTGCTGATGACCCAGGCCTGGCTGCCGTTCAATCCCAACGAAGCGCCGAACATGCGCTGGGACCTGGCCCTGCACACCATGGTCTCGTTCCTCACCAACACCAACCAGCAGCACTACTCCGGGCAGGCGCAGCTCTCGTTCCTGTCGCACGCGATGTGCATCACCGGCCTGCAGGTGGTCACGCCGATGATGGGCCTGGCCCTGGTGGTGGCGACGCTGCGCGGCCTGTTCGGTGGGCGAGCGCCCGCGGGCGATGCCCTATCGGCATCGTCCGTGGCAGCGGGCGCCCGGCCATGGATGGCCGGGCAGGGCGATCCGCAGCCGGCCATGTTGCGCCATGGAGGGCAACAGCCGGATTCAATGGATCCGCGCCGAGCGATGCAGCAGTCCGGTGCAGCGGACCTCGACGTCGGCAACTACTGGGCCGACGTGCTGCGTCCCACGGTGCGCTTCATGCTGCCGCTGGCGCTGGCCTGGTCGCTCCTGCTGACCTGGCAGGGCGTGCCGGCCACGCTGCAGGGCGGGCCGGTGGCCGCGCCGGTCGACGCGCAGGCGGAGATGGCGGCGCAGAAGATTCCCCTGGGCCCGGTCGCGCCGATGGTGGCGATCAAGCAGCTGGGCACCAACGGCGGCGGCTGGTACGGCCCCAACAGCGCCGTGCCGCTCGAGAATCCCACGCCGTTCTCGAACGTGCTGCAGACCCTGGCGCTGATCCTGGTGCCGGTGAGCGTGGCCTTCATGGTCAGTCCCTTCACCGGACGGCGGAAGTTCACCGCGCTGGTGTTCGGCACGATGCTGGGCATGTCGCTGGTCTCCACCGGCCTGGCCATGTGGTCGGAGGCGCATTCGTCCACCGCCGCCGACATCGCGTTGATGGAAGGCAAGGAGGTGCGCTTCGGCGCCGAGGCATCCGCGTTGTGGGCGACGCTGACCACGCAGACCTCCAATGGCTCGGTCAACTCGATGCACGATTCGCTGGCGCCGCTCACCGGGCTGGTCACCATCGGCAACATGCTGGTGAACTCGACCTGGGGCGGCATCGGCTGCGGATTGCAGCAGTTCCTGGTCTACCTGCTGCTGGCGGTGTTCCTGGCCGGCCTGATGACCGGGCGCACCCCGGAGCTGTTCGGGCGCAAGATCGAAGCCGGCGAGGTGAAGCTGCTGGCGGTGCTGGTCGTGCTGCAGCCGCTGGTGCTGCTGGGACTGACCGCGCTGGCCCTGGCGGTGCCTTCGATCACCGGCAATTCCAATCCGTCCTTCCACGGCATCAGCCAGGTGTTCTACGAGTACACCTCGGCCTTCGCCAACAACGGTTCCGGCTTCGAAGGCCTGGGCGATGCGACTTACTGGTGGAACCTCAGCTGCGTGGTGGTGCTGGCCCTGGGCCGCTACCCGGCGCTGATCATCCCGCTGGTGATCGCCGCGCGCCTCGGCGCCAAGCGCGCCGCCGTTGCCGATGGCCCGGGCACGCTGCAGGTGGAAACCCCCACCTTCGCCCTGACCCTGGTCGCCGTGATCGTGATCCTGACCCTGTTGCAGTTCATGCCCGCGCTGGTGCTCGGTCCGGTGGCCGACCACCTCTCGCTGGCGATGTCCTGAGGAAACCCCCCATGAACCAATCTGTCATCCCAGGCGATCGTGCTGCGTCCGGCAGCGCCGCGGCCGGCCATGCCCACGCGCATTCGCGCACCCGCACGGCCGTGCTCGACGGCGCCGGCTTGCGCAGCGCCATCGCCAGCTCCTTCGTCAAACTCGCCCCGCGCCATGCCTTCGCCAACCCGGTGATGGCCGTGGTCTGGCTGGGCACGCTGCTCACCGCCGGCCTGACCCTGGCCGGCAAGGCCAGCTCGCCTGCACTGGGCTGGGCGGTCACCGCGCTGCTGTTCGCCACCGTGCTGTTCGCCAACTTCGCCGAGGCGGTGGCCGAGGCCCGAGGTCGCGGCCAGGCCGCTTCGCTGCGGCGTGCGCGCAAGGACCTGGTGGCGCGCCGGGTCAACACCGTGCTGGGCGGTGCCGAGGCGCGCATTCCCGCCGCCGAGCTGCGTCCCGGCGACTACGTGATCGTCTCGGCCGGCGACCAAGTCCCGGCCGACGGCGAGATCGTGCGCGGACTGGCCACCATCAACGAATCGGCCGTCACCGGCGAATCGGCACCGGTGCTGCGCGAGGCCGGCACCGACCGGTCCGGCGTGATCGGCGGCACCCACGTGCTGTCCGACGAGATCGTGGTCAGGATCACCGCCGAGCCCGGCCACAGCTTCCTGGACCGGATGATCTCGCTGGTGGAAGGCGCCAACCGGCAGAAGACCCCGAACGAGATCGCGCTGGGCCTGCTGCTGGCGACGATGACCCTGACCTTCCTGGTCGTGGTGGCGACCCTGCCATTCATCGCCGGCTTCGTCGGCGCCACCCTCGATCCGCTGCTGCTGGTGGCGCTGCTGGTCTGCCTGATCCCGACCACGATCAGCGGCCTGCTGCCGGCGATCGGCATCGCCGGCATGAACCGCGCGCTGGCCTCGAACGTGCTGGCCAAGTCGGGCAAGGCGGTGGAAGTGGCCGGCGACGTGGACGTGCTGCTGCTGGACAAGACCGGGACGATCACCCACGGCGACCGCCAGGCCACCGCGTTCCATGCCCTGGCCGGGGTCGACGACACGCAGTTGCGCGAAGCCGCGCTGCTGGCCTCGCTGGCCGACCCGACCCCCGAGGGAAAGTCGATCGTCAGGCTGGCGCGCGTGCCCGGCGCCCCGCTCGACGAGCCGGCCGGTGCGCAGTTCGTCCCGTTCAGCGCGCAGACCCGCATGTCGGGCGTGGACATCGCGTCCCCTGGAAGCGCCGCCCGCAGCATCCGCAAGGGCGCGATGGATGCGATCGTCCAGCACGTGCGCTCGCTGGGCGGGGACGTGCCCGCCGAACTGGTCGGCCGGGTCGAGCAGGTCGCGCGTGGCGGCGCCACCCCGCTGGTGGTCAGCGAAGGCCGCTACCTGCTGGGCGTGATCGAGCTGTCCGACGTGGTCAAGCACGGCATCAAGGAGAAGTTCGCGCAGATGCGGGCGATGGGCATCCGCACGGTGATGATCACCGGCGACAACCCGCTCACCGCCGCGGCCATCGCCGCCGAGGCGGGCGTGGACGACTACATCGCCCAGGCCCGTCCGGAGGACAAGCTGGCCCGCATCCGCCAGGAGCAGGCCGGTGGCCGCCTGGTGGCGATGGTCGGCGACGGCACCAACGACGCGCCGGCGCTGGCCCAGGCCGACGTCGGCCTGGCGATGAACTCGGGCACCCAGGCGGCCAAGGAGGCCGGCAACATGGTCGACCTGGACTCCGATCCGGCCAAGCTGCTGGAAGTGGTGCGGGTGGGCAAGCAGCAGCTGGTCACGCGCGGTGCGTTGACCACCTTCTCGCTGGCCAACGACGTGTCCAAGTACTTCGCGATCCTGCCGGCGCTGTTCGCCGCGGCCATCCCTTCGCTGGCCGCGCTGGACGTCATGCGCCTGTCCAGCCCGACCAACGCGGTGCTCGCGGCGCTGGTCTTCAACGCCATCATCATCCCGCTGCTGATTCCGCTGGCGCTGCGCGGCGTGCGCTTCCGCCCGGCCAGTGCGACCGCGCTGCTGCGCAGGAACATGCTGGTCTACGGCGTCGGCGGCGTGCTGCTGCCGTTCGCCGCGATCAAGCTGATCGACATGCTGCTGGCGGCCACCGTCGGCGCCTGAACGATGCGCCGGGCCGTGCGGTTGAACCGCGCGGCCCGGCCCAAAAAAAGGACATCCTTCCATGACAACCGAACTTTCCCCTGTTCCGGCCGGCGCCAATGCGGCGATGGCGTCCGGGTCCCCGCTGCGCGGCGCCATCGGCCTGGCGCTGGTCTCCCTGCTGGGCTTCGGCCTGGCCTATGCGATGGCGGCCGTGGGCGCCGGCCAGCTGCTGTTCCCGCAAACCGCCTCGGGCAGCCTGCTCGAACGCGACGGCAAGGTGGTCGGCTCCCGCCTGGTCGCGCAGCCCTTCACCGGCGACGGCTGGTTCCAGCCGCGTCCGTCGGCGGCCCGCTACGACCTGATGGCGCTGGCCGGCAGCAACCAGGCGCGGACCAATCCGGACCTGCGTGCCCGGGTCGAGGTAGCGCGCAGCGCCGTGGCCGCGCGCGAAGGCGTCGATCCGGCCAGCGTGCCGGGCGACCTGGCGACCCAGTCCGGCGGCGGCATCGATCCGCACGTCACGCCGGAGGCGGCCGCGATCCAGGTCGCGCGGGTGGCCCGTGCGCGCGGGCTGGCGCCGGAGCAGGTCCGGCAGTTGCTGGCCGCGCACGTGGAAGCGCCGCAGTTCGGCCTGTTCGGCCAGCCGCGGGTGAACGTGCTCGAACTCAACCTGGCGCTGGACGCCCTGGCGCCGGCCGCCGTGCCGACGGAGCAGGGCGATGAACGATAACGACGGCAGATGTGCGCCGCCGGGGCACAAGCGCCGCTTCGCACGCCTGCGAGGCGGGCGGCTGCTCCGGGCAGCCATCTTCCTGTTCGCGCTGGCCTATGCGCTGGCGGTGACGGCAATGGCCGTGGCGATGGGCGGCGCCGATGCACAGCCGCTGGCCGGACGGGAAGGCTCCGGCTTGCCGGACATGCCCACTAGACTGTCGCCATGAGCCGCGACCGCGAAGCGATGGCCGATGCCCTGGCCGGAACCCTGCGCCGCCAGGAAGCCGGTCGCCTGACCGTGTTCCTCGGCGCCGCGCCGGGCGTGGGCAAGACCTACGCGATGCTGGTGCGCGCGCGCGAGCTGCAGCGCCAGGGCATCGACCTGGTGGTGGGCATCGTCGAGACCCACGGGCGCGGCGACACCGCGGCGCTTGTCGAGGGCCTGGAGGTGATGCCGCGCCGCAAGATGGACTACCAGGGCCGGGTGCTCGAGGAGATGGACGTCGACGCGGTGCTGGCCCGCCGCCCTGCCGTGGTGCTGGTCGACGAGCTGGCCCATCGCAACGTGCCCGGCAGCCGCCACGAGCGCCGCTGGCAGGACGTGGTCGAGCTGCTGGACGCCGGCATCGACGTCTACACCACCGTCAACATCCAGCACCTGGAGAGCCTCAACGACATCGTCCACCGGATCACCGGCGTGCGGGTCGGCGAGACCGTGCCCGACGCGCTGTTCGACCGGATGCGCGACATCCGCCTGGTCGACCTGCCGCCGCGCGAGCTGATCGAGCGCCTGCACCAGGGCAAGGTCTACCTCCCGGAGCAGGCCGAGCGCGCCTTGCAGGCGTTCTTCTCGCCGTCCAACCTGGCCGCGTTGCGCGAGCTGGCGATGCAGACCGCCAGCGACCATGTCGACGAGGACGCGCGCGAGGAGCAGGCCGCGCGCGGCCTGCCCGGCATCGCGTTGCGCCGGCGGGTGCTGGTGGCGATCGACGGCCGCGGAAACTCCGAGTACCTAGTGCGCGCGGCGCGGCGTATTGCAGAACGCCGCGACGCCCCCTGGAGCGTGGTCACCGTGCAGTCCGGCGCGGCGCCGGACCCGCAGCGGCAGGCCGAGCTCGACCGCGCCTTCGGCCTGGCCCGGACGCTGGGCGCCGACACCGAAGTGCTGCACGGCTCGAACATCGCCGACGCCCTGCTCGACCACGCCGAGCGCGACGGCGCCTCGACCCTGGTGGTGGGCCGCACCCGCGAACGGCCGTTCGCGCGCATGGTCAACCGCACCCTGACCCAGCAACTGCTGCAGCGGGGCGCGCACTACGAACTGGTGATCATTTCCTCGCCGGGTGCGCGCGCGCGGTCGCGGCGCCGGCCCGAGCGCCTGTCCGGCTGGCTGGACGGACGCGAGGTCGCGCTGGTGCTTGGCGCCACCGCCGCCGCGCTCGGGCTGGCCTGGGCGGTGGAGCGCTGGGTCGGCCTGGACGACCTGTCGATGGTGTTCATCGTCGCCGTGGTCCTGGTCGCCTCGCGCACGCGCATGGCCGCCGCCGCGCTGTCGGCGGCGCTGTGCTTCCTGGCCTACAACTTCTTCTTCATCGAACCGCGCCTGACCTTCTTCATCGGTGCGCGCCAGGGCGTGACCACGGTGTTCCTGTTCCTGCTGGCGGCGCTGGTTGCCGGCCGGCTGGCGTCGAAGCTGCGCATGCAGGTGCTGGCGCTGCGCGCGGCCAACGCGCACGCCACCGTGCTGCAGAACCTGGGGAGAAGGCTGGGCGCGGCGACCGACATGGGCCAGGTGCTGGAAGCGGGCCGCCAGGGCCTGGAGCGCGCGCTGGAGGCCGAGGCGTGGCTGCAGGTCGGCGAGACCCGCGTGCCCGGACCGCGCGCGCTGGAAGGCATCGAGCGCGGCGCCCTGGACTGGGTGCTGGCGCATGGCCAGCCCGCCGGGCGCCACACCGACACGCTGGCCGGGGCGTCATGGTGGTACCTGCCGCTGCGCGACGAACGCGGGGTGCTCGGGGTGGCGGCGCTGCGGCTGGAGAGCAGTCGCCGTCCGCCGCAGGAACAGCGCCGGCTGGCCGAGGCGATGGTCGACGACATCGCCCAGTCGGTGCGCCGCACCCGCCTGGTGGGCGAGCTGGAGACCGCGCGGGTAAGCGGCGAGACCGAGCGCCTGCGCTCGGCGCTGCTGTCCTCGGTCTCGCATGACCTGCGCTCGCCGCTGGCGTCGATGATCGGTGCCGCCAGCAGCCTGGCCAGCTACGGCGAGGCGATGGGCGAGGACGACCGGCGCAGCCTGCTCGACACCATCCAGAAGGAGGGCGAGCGCCTGGACCGCTACATCCAGAACCTGCTCGACATGACCCGCCTGGGCCACACCGGCCTGACCCTCAACCGCGACTGGATCGGCGTGGACGAGCTGGTCGGCTCGGCGGTCGCGCGCCTGCAGCGTTACCAGCCCGCGGTGCGCGTGGCGACCACGATCGCCGCCGACGTGCCGACCGTCTGGGTACACCCGGCGCTGCTGGAGCAGGCGATCTTCAACGTGCTGGAGAACGCGGCGCGGTTCTCGCCCGAGGGCGAGGCCGTGGAGGTCGATGCACGGATGGTGGAGGGCGCCTTGCGCATCGATGTGCGCGACCGCGGCCCGGGCATCCCCGAGGACGAGCGCAGCCGCATCTTCGACATGTTCTACAGCGTCGAGCGCGGCGACCGCGGCCGCCAGGGTACCGGCCTGGGCCTGACCATCTGCCAGGGCATGGTCGGCGCGCATGGCGGCAGCGTGCAGGCGCTGCCGGGGCGGGACGGGCGCGGCACCACGATCCGGATTACCCTGCCGCTGGTCACCCCGGCCCCCTGATCCAGTCCCCTGACCCGTGAGCGAAAGCCCGCCGCTGCCATCGCCGTCCGTGCCTGCGCCGCGGATCCTCGTGGTCGATGACGAACCGCAGATCCGCCGCTTCCTCGACATCAGCCTGCGGGCGCAGGGGTACGCGGTGGCGCTGGCGGCGAGCGGGCATGCCGGCCTGGCCGAGTTCGCCGTGCACGGCGCGGACCTGGTCGTGCTGGACATCGGCCTGCCGGACATCGAAGGGCACGAGGTGCTCGCACAACTGCGGCAGTGGTCGCAGGTACCGGTGCTCATGCTGACCGTTCGCGCGGGCGAGCAGGAGAAGGTCGCCGCGCTGGACGCCGGCGCCAACGACTACGTGACCAAGCCGTTCGGCGTGCAGGAGCTGATGGCGCGGGTCCGCGGCCTGCTGCGCGCGCGGGCGGTGGTGGCGGACGCCGCGGCGCCGGTGTTCGACGACGGGCGCCTGCGGGTGGACCTGGCCCGGCGCGAGGTGGCGCTGGACGGCCAGGCGGTGGTCCTGACCCGCAAGGAGTTCGCCCTGCTGGCGCTGCTGCTGAACCACGCCGGCCGGGTGGTCACCCAGCCGCAGCTGCTGCGCGAACTGTGGGGGCCCGACCACCAGGGCGACACCCATTATTTGCGGATACTGGTCGGCAAGCTGCGCCACAAGCTCGGCGACGATGCCACCTCGCCGCGCTACATCGCCACCGAACCGGGGGTGGGGTTGCGCTTCATCGCCGCGCACTGAGGGCGGCGCGGCGCTTGCCCGGGATCAGTTGAACGCGGCCGCGTAGCCGGTGTTGACCACCAGCTTCTGCAGTTCGTCGGCGACCTTGACGTTGGCGGCGATGATCGGCCGCGCCTCCGGGCCGCGTTCGTCCATGCGCGGGGTCGCCGCGCCGCGGAAGTCGCACACCCGGCCACCGGCCTCGCGCACCAGCAGCACGCCGGCGGCGATGTCCCAGGCCTTCACGCCCGCCTCGAAGTACCCGTCCAGGCGGCCGCAGGCCACGTAGGCCAGGTCCAGCGCGGCCGAACCGGTGCGGCGCACGTCCTCGGCCTGGACCAGCAGCGAGTCCACGCACTTGAGCTGGGCGCTGGCGCGGGCGCGCTCTCGCGGCGGGAAGCCGGTGCAGATCACCGCGCCGCCCAGGTCCTTGCGGTCGGCCACGCGGATGCGCTTGTCGTTGAGCACCGCGCCGCCGCCGCGGCTGGCGGTGAACAGCTCGTTGCGCAGCGGGTCGAAGATCACCGCGTCGATCGGCTCGCCGTTGTCGACCAGGGCGATGGAGACGCAGTAGTGCGGGAAGCCGCGCAGGTAGTTGCTGGTGCCGTCGAGCGGGTCGATCACCCACTGCATGCGCGCGTTGCGCCCGGCCATGTGGCCGCTTTCCTCGCCCAGCACGCCGTAGTCGGGGTAGGCCCGGCGCAGTTCCTTGACGATGGCCTTCTCGGCGTCGGCGTCCACTTCGCTGGCGTAGTCCATCCGCTGCTTCTGAACGACGTTGAGCGAGTCGAGCTTGTTGATGCTCCGCAGCAGCACGTTGCCGCCGAGGCGGGCGGCCTTGACCATGACGTTGACGGCGGGGGATTGCATGGCGAAGGCTCCCAGAAGGTCACGGGCGGAGGCAGGGATGGAACGGGCGAAGGTAAAGAGCGGTCCGGCCCGCATGGCCGGCCGCGCAGTTTACCATCTGCACCATGCACGAGCCCCTGAACGAATCCTCCCCGCCGGCCACCGGCGACCTCCGCATCATCCTGGTCGGGACCCAGCACCCGGGCAACATCGGTGCGGCCGCCCGCGCGATGAAGACCATGGGCCTGTCGCGGCTGGTCCTGGTGGCCCCGGAGAAGCCGCTGGACGACGACGCCTACCGGCGCTCGGCCGGCGCCGAGGACGTGCTCGACGCCGCTCCGGTACACGCCACCCTGGCCGAGGCGGTGGCCGACTGCCGGCTGGTGCTGGGCTGTACCGCCCGCAGCCGGCGGGTGCAGCTGGAACAGCTGGAGCCGGACGTGGCCGCCGGCCGCCTGCTGCGGCTGGCCGGCGAGGGGCCGGTGGCGCTGGTGTTCGGCCGCGAGCGGACCGGGCTGACCAACGAGGAACTGCAGCTGTGCCATGCCTCGGTGCACATCCCGTCCGACCCGGCGTTCAGTTCGCTCAACCTGGCCGCCGCGGTCCAGGTGCTGGCTTACGAGGTGCGGCGGGCGGTGCTGGCCGCGGTCCCGGCCGCCGGTCCCGTGCCGCCGCCGGCGCCCGACGCCCTGCCGGCGACCCACGAACAGGTCGAAGGCTTCTTCTCCCAGTTGGCCGAGACGCTGGAGGCGATCGACTTCCACAAGGGCCGGACGCCCGATTCGGCGATGCGCAAGCTGCGCCGGCTGTTCCTGCGCACGGACCTGACCGTGAACGAGGTCAGGTTGCTGCGCGGCGTGCTGGCCGATGCCCAGCGCATGGCCCGCCTGGCCGGGGAGGCCGGGCGTCTGTCGTCCTGAGCGGTTTCCGGATAGGCTTTGGCCACACGAGCGGGGGGTATCCGTTGTCCAGAGTGCGAAGGTGGATGCAGGCGGCGTGCTGTGCCGCCGTCGTGGCCCTGGGCCTGCCGGCGCACGCTTCCGAGGACGAGCACATCCTGGTGCTGGGCCGGATCAGCGACGATCCCGCCGCGCACTTCAACCAGCTCAAGCCGCTGCTGGACTACGTGGTCCCGCGCATGCGCGACGTCGGCATCACCGAGGGCCGCATCCTGATGGCGCGCGACGCCGCGCAGATGGCCAGCTACCTGCGCCGCAACCGCGTGGACTGGGTGACCGAGACCGCCAGCACCGCCGTGCAGTTGCAGGCGCGCGCGGCGGCCCGGCCGTTGCTGCTGACCGAGCGCAACGGCGTCAGCAGTTACCACACCGTTTTCTTCGCCCGCAAGGACGGGCCGATCCGCGAACTGGAAGACCTGCGTGGCCACACCCTGGCCCTGCAGAGCACCGCCTCGACCAGCGCCTACATGGTGCCGATGACCGAGCTGCTCGACGCGCACCTGTCGCCGGAAATCCTGCTGGCACCCTCGGACCAGCCCTCGGCTGACCGCGTCGGTTACGTCTTCGCGCGTTCGGAACTCAACATCGCCTCGTGGGTGCACAAGGGCCTGGTCGATGCCGGCGCGGTCAGCAGCCTGGACTGGAACGATCCGCGGCGCGTTCCGGATGCGTTCCGCGCCGACTTCCGCGTCATCCACGAAAGCAGTCCCTATCCGCGCGCGCTGGAGCTGGTGCGCCAGGGCATGGAACCGCAAGTGGAGGCGCGGCTGCGCCAGGTCCTGCTGGAAGCCGGCAACGACCCGGCCGCGCGCGATGCGCTGCGGCTGTTCTTCAACACATCCCGCTTCCTGCCGCTGGACGAGGATTCCCAGCGTTCGCTGGAAGCGTTGCGCAAGGGTGTGCAGCGCGTGCGGGCGGAGGTCGAATGAAGCTGCGTTTCGGCCTGCAGGCGCGGTTCGTGGTGGCGATGCTGCTCATGCTCGGCGTTGTGCTGCTGGTGCTGATGCTGCTCATGCACCGCCAGCAGCAGATGCGCGAGGAGACCGAGGCGCTCAGCCGCGAAGCGGTCCACGGGATGGTGGACAGCTACCTGCGCGACCACGGCCAGTCGCTGGCACGCCAGATGGCCGAGAAGCTGGCCAACCCGATGTATTACCGCGATCTGGACCAGATCGGCGCGGTGGTGCGCGACAACGCCCGCGACAGCCTGGTCGACTACATCCGCGTCTACGACCTGGAAGGGAAGCTGGTCCACGACGGTTCGATCGAGATCGCCGACTTCGGCCAGCGCATGGAAGACCCACTGGCCGCCGGCGCGATCGCCGCCGACGGCCTGCGCGTCCAGGTATCGCCCACGCTGCTGGACGCTTCGGCGCCGATCATGGTCGGCAGCGAACGCCTGGGTGGCGTGCGCGTGGGCCTGGACCTGCAGGTCGCCGGACGCTACGAGGAACGCAACCTGGGTGAGCTGCGCGGGCGGATGGACGAGCTGGCCCGCCGGCACCTGGCGTGGCTGGCGCTGCCGCTGGGACTGCTGGCGCTGGTCTCCATCCTGGCCGCCCTGTATGTGCAGCACACCCTGGTCCGTCCGATCCGCTGGCTGGCCGATTCGGCCCGCAGGATCGAGGCGGGCGATTACACCGTCGAGCGCGTGCACAGCACGCGTACCGACGAGATGGGCGACCTGGTCCGCACCTTCGGCCGGATGAGCGAAGCGGTGGCCCGCCACGATCGCGAAGTGCGGCGCATGGCCTATACCGATGCGCTGACCGGGCTGACCAACCGCCTGGCGTTCCGCGAGAGCCTGGACCACCGGTTGATGCTGCTGCGTGGCGCTGGCCGGCAGTTGGCGCTGCTGTTCGCCGACATCGACGATTTCAAGCGGGTCAACGACACCCTCGGCCACGAAGCCGGCGACGAGGCGCTGCTGCAGTTCGCCAACCGCATCCGCGAGGCGGTGGACAGGTACGGCGGCGACGACGCGCTGCTGGCGCGCTTCGGCGGCGACGAGTTCGTGATCCTGATCCAGGAGGGCGACGTGCGCGCCGCCGCCACGCGCCTGGCCGAGGTGCTGGTGGCCGAGCTGCGGCGGCCGCTGGACATCCAGGACCGGCAGGTGTTCCTGGGCACCTCGATCGGCATCACCCTGTTCCCCGAGGACGCTTCCAGCGCCAGCGCGCTGATGAAGAACGGCGACATCGCCATGTACCAGGCCAAGGTCGCCGGCAAGAACGGTTTCCGCTTCTACAGCCGGGCCATGGACCACGCGGTCGAACGCCGCGTGCACATGGAGCAGGAGTTGCGCGGGGCCTGGGAGCGCGGCGAGCTGAGCGTGGTCTACCAGCCGGTGTGCAGGACCAGCGACGGCCGGGTGGTCGGCGCCGAGGCGCTGCTGCGCTGGCAGCATCCGATGCTGGGCATGATCGCCCCGTCGGTCTTCATCGACGTGGCCGAGCAGAGCGGGCTGATCGAAGGCATCGGACCGCGCGTGCTGCGCGCGGCCTGCAACGAGGCCATGCGCTGGACCTCGATGGGCGAGGGCAACGAGCGCCTGTTCGTCTCGGTCAACGTCTCCCCGCGCCAGTTGCGCAAGGGCGACCTGCCCGACATCGTCGCCGAGTGCCTGCGCGAGACCGGCCTGCCGGCCTCGTGCCTGCACCTGGAGCTGACCGAGACGGCGGTGATCAGCGACGAGTTGCAGGCCGCGGCGATGCTGGCGCGCCTGCACAGCACCGGGGTCAAGGTCTGGCTGGACGACTTCGGCACCGGCTTCTCCGGGCTCAGCCACCTGCGCCGGGTGCCGGTGGACGGGGTCAAGATCGACCGCAGTTTCGTCGCCGACCTGCAGCGCGATCCCGACGACCTGGCCCTGACCACGGCGATCATCGCCATGGCCCATTCGCTGGGGATCACGGTGGTGGCCGAGGGCGTGGAGAAGGAAGCGCAGTACAACCTGCTGGCCGAGCGCGGCTGCGACCTGGTCCAGGGCTACTGGCTCAGCCATCCGATCAGCGCGACCGAGTTCGCCCACCTGCTGGCGCGGCGGGGGCGCTGAGCCCGCGGGGCGGCCGGCCGGTGCCGCGCTAGAACAGCTGCCGCAGCCAGTCGCCGACCAGCACCACCAGCCGCTCCGACAGCAGGCCCATCGACAGCAGCGCGGCGATGGAGACCAGCCACAGCACCAGCAGCAGGGCGCCATCGCGCTCCATCAGCGCCAGTGAATAGAGCAGCAGGGTGCCGGCGAACAGGTAGTTGGTCATCGGCAGCGGCAGCGCCAGCAGCACGCCCAGGGCGATCAGCAGCACGCCGGTGAGGGCGTTGGCCATGCGGTTGCCGGTGAGCACCTGCAGGCGCGGGCGGACCAGGTGCTCGAGCCGGTTCATCCATGGCGTGATCCGCCGGCAGAAGCGGGCCATGGTGCCGCGCTGCGGGCCGCGCCGTCCGATGAAGCCCGGCACCCAGGGCCGGCGCAGGCCAACCAGCAATTGCAGGCCGATCAGCACCACCAGCGGGCCGCTGATCATGCCGCCGGTGCCGGGAATGGGGATGAATCCGGGCAGGATCGACACGAACAGGAACATGCCGAAGGCGGTACGGCCCAGGCCCTGCAGCAGGCGGTCCATGGTCAGCCGCTCGCGCGGATCGCCATGGGCGAAGGACTGCAGCAGCCGGGCGATGCCGTTGCCGGCCGCGCCGGCGGCACCGGCCTGCGCCGCGGGTTCAGACGGCGAGCTCATCGCCATCGTGCTGCGCCAGCCGGCGCAGCAGCAGCTTGTCGATGCGCGCCCCGTCCAGGTCGACGACCTCGATCCGCCAGCCGGCCCAGTCGAAGTACTCGCCCACGTGCGGGATGCGGCCGAAGTGGGCGATGCACATGCCGGCCAGGGTGTGGTAGTCGCCTTCCTCGGCGTCGGGCAGGGCGGCGCCGTCCATCAGCTCGCGCAGGTCCTCGGTGGGCAGGGTGCCGTCGACCAGCAGGGAGCCGTCCTCGCGCTGCACGACCAGGGCGTCCTCGTCGGTGTTCTCCACCGACTGCAGGCGGCCGACGATGGCGCCCATCAGGTCGGAGACGGTGACCAGGCCCTGGATCTCGCCGTATTCGTCCACCACCAGCGCCATCGACTGCTGTTCCTCGCGGAAGATCTCCAGCAGCTTCATCGCGTGGGTCGATTCGGACACGAACAGCGCCGGGCGCAGGTCGTGGTACAGGCGTTCGGCCAGGTCGCCGCCGATGGTGTGGATCAGCGACTTGACCTCGAGGATGCCGGCCACGTCCTGGTCGCTGCCGCGGTAGACCGGGTAGCGGGAGAACTGATGCTCGCGCATCACCTCCAGGCTTTCCTCCACCGGGGCGCTGGCATCGAGCCAGGCGATGCGGTTGCGCGGCGTCATCAGGCTGGCGGCGGTGCGGTCGCCCAGGCGCATCACCCGGTTGACCATGTCGCGTTCGTGCGCGTCGATCACGCCCTGCTCGTGGCTCTCGGCCACCAGCATGCGGATCTCCTCTTCGCTGATCGTGCTGGCCTCGTCCTTGCCCAGGCCCAGCAGGCGCAACACCAGCCGGGTGGTGTGCGACAGCAGCCAGACGAAGGGGAAGGCGGCCCGTGCCAGCCAGCCCATCGGCAGCGCCACGACGCTGGCGATCTTCTCCGGGGCGGTGATCGCCAGGCGCTTGGGCACCAGCTCGCCGAAGATCAGGGTCAGGAAGGTGATCAGGGCCACCGCGATGGACTTGCCGATGGTCTCGGCGTACGGGTCCAGCGCGGGCAGGACCCGCTCGATCCAGGCGGCGATGGCCAGGCCGATCGCCTCGCCGCCGAACAGGCCGGTGAGGATGCCGATCAGGGTGATGCCGATCTGCACCGTGGACAGGAACGCCTCGGGCTTCTCCGACAGCGCCAGGGCCTTGGCCGCGCGCCTGCTCGCCTGGGCCAGCTGCTTGAGCCGGCTCTTGCGCGAGGTCATCACCGACATCTCCGACATGGCGAAGAAGCCGTTGAGCAGGACCAGGGCGAGGACGATCAGCAGCTCAGCCATGGGGCGGACCCCCGCGGCGGCGCGATGGATTCAGGGGGCCGGGGCGCGCGGGGGTCCGCCCCATGGCTGAGCTGCTGATC
>NZ_PDWO01000025.1 GCF_010211765.1 Pseudoxanthomonas kaohsiungensis
GCCCCAGCCGCCGCCACGCCCGGAGCGGACGTAACGCCCCGCCTTGAGGCTGGACAGGCCGACCATCAGCCCGACCAGGGCGCCCAGCCCGGCCGCGACCACGCTGGACGCGATCCACCATCCCACCGCGCCACCGGCCACGGCCACCAGCGGTCCGCGCAATGGCGCCGGCAACCAGCCGAACAGCGCGCGCAGCACGTTGGCGACGATGAAGGCGACCACCAGCGCCGGCAGCCACGCGCCACCGCCGCGCGCATCCCCGTCGCGGTTGCGGCTGACCGGCTCGGGCAATGGTTCGCCATCGACCAGCTTGACCAGCACCGCGGTCGCATCCTCGATCCCGCCACCGAAATCGCCGGCGCGGAACTTCGGCACCAGGTATTCCTGGATGACCCGGTTGGCGACCGCGTCGGGGATCGCGCCCTCCAGCCCGTAGCCGGTTTCGATGCGCACGGCGCGGTCGTCCTTGGCCACCAGCAGCAGGACGCCGTCGTCCACGCCCTTGCGCCCGAGCTTCCAGGCCTCGAACACGCGCACCGCGTACTGCTCGATGCTGTCCGGCTGCGTGCTCGGCACCACCAGCACCTGCAGCTGGCTGCCCTTGCGCTGTTGCAGCGCGCGCGCCTGCGCGTCCAGGCGCTGCACCGTCGCCGCGTCGAGCGTGCCGGTGGTGTCGACGACCGGGGCGTCCAGCGGCGGAATGGCCGCAGGCGAAGCCGGCTGCGCCCACGCGGCCAGGGTGGCCGCCAGCAGCAGCCAGGCTGCCATCAGGCGCACGCACAGTGCGCGCATGCCGGTCACCGGTTCAGTTGGCCGGCGCGGGCGCCGGAGGCGGCTGCGGGGGTTGCGGCGGCTGCGCCGGCGGGGTGGCGCCGAAATCGACGCTGGGTGCGCGCTGCACCTGCGCTTCGTTCTCCACCGTGAAGTTCGGCTTCTGGCCGTAGCCGAAGACCTTGGCCGTGATCACCTGCGGGAACGAGCGCACGAAGGTGTTGTAGTCCTGCACCGAGGCGATGTACCGGCCGCGGGCCACGGTGATCCGGTTCTCGGTGCCTTCCAGCTGCGCCTGCAGGTCGCGGAAGGACTGGTCGGCCTTGAGCGTCGGGTAGTTCTCGCTGACCACCAGCAGGCGCGACAGCGCCGAGGACAGCTCGCCCTGCGCGGCCTGGAACTGCTGCAGCGACGCCGGGTCGTCGGCATTGACCTGGACCTGGCCCACGCGCGCCCGGGCCTCGGTCACGTCGGTCAGCACCTGGCTCTCGTGGGCGGCATAGCCCTTGACCGTGGCGACCAGGTTCGGGACCAGGTCGGCGCGGCGCTGGTACTGGTTCAGCACTTCGGACCAGCCGGCCTTGACCGCCTCGTCCTTCTGCTGGATGGCGTTGTAGCCGCAGCCGGACAGCATCATCGCCGTAGCCGCCACCGCCAGCATGGCGGCCCACCTGCGGATCGTCCCTTGCCTGGCAAACATGTCACCGCTCCCTTCGTGGAGCCGGCCGGTGGCCGGTGCGGTGCCATTCCAGCACCGCCCCGGACCGCCGCGCAAGCGAGGCGCCGTGAAGGCCGGCGCCCGGGCTCAGAACTCGCCGGCGCCGGGCACGTGCTTGCGCGCGGCGTTGCGGCGCATGAACAGGTTGAGCGTCTCCACCAGCACCGAGAAGGCCATGGCGAAGTAGACGTACGGCTTGGGCACGTGCACCTCGAAGCCGTCCAGGATCAGGACCACGCCGATCAGCAGGATGAAGGCCAGCGCCAGCATCTTGATGGTCGGGTTGGCGTCGATGAAGCGGCCCAGCGGATTGGCGGCCAGGAGCATGATCGCCACCGCGGTCAGGATCGCGAAGATCATCACCGGGATGTGCTGGGCCATGCCCACGGCGGTGATCACCGAGTCCAGCGAGAACACGATGTCGATGATCGCGATCTGCACGATCACCATCCAGAACACCTGCGAGCTCTTGGTGGTGCGCGGATCCTCGTCCTCGCCGCCGGTGATCAGCTCGCGGATCTCCATCGCGCCCTTCACCAGCAGGAACGCGCCGCCCAGGATCAGTACCAGGTCGCGGATCGAGAAGCCCATGCCGGCCACGGCGAACAGGTCGTTCTGCATCCGCGCCAGGAACGCCAGCGAGACCAGCAGCGCGATGCGGGTGATGCAGGCCACCGCGATGCCGAACTTGCGCGCGAACGCGCGCTGGTGCTCGGGCAGGCGGCCGACGGCGATCGAGATGAACACCAGGTTGTCGATGCCCAGCACGATTTCCAGCGCACTCAGGGTCACCAGGGTCAGCCAGACGTTCGGGTCGGCCAGGAATTCGAGGTTCATCGTCGATCGGTTCCTACGGTTGGTTCATTCATAGCAGTCGCGGGCCGAGCACCAGGCCCCAGACCAGCAGCACGTTCATCATCAGCACGAACACCGCGGCCGACCCCATGTCCTTGGCCCGGCCGGCCAGTTCGTGGTGTTCGGCGCCGTAGCGCTCGATTACCGCTTCGACCGCCGAGTTCAGCAGCTCGGCCGACAGCACCAGCACCATCGAGCCCACCAGCAGCGCCCGCTCGACGCCGTCGGCGCCCAGCCACAGGGCCAGTGGCGCCAGGACGACGAACAGGTAGACCTCCAGGCGGAACGAGGACTCGTGCAGCCAGGCCGCGCGCAGTCCCTGCAGCGACCAGACGGTGGCCTTGAGGATGCGGCCGGGACGGCGCGGCAAGTGCCCGGTTTCGTCGGCCACGGCTCAGGCGCCTGCGGCGGCGCGCGCGCGGCCAGGCCGGGCACGGGGCGTCGTGGGCGGAAATCCGGGGAGCTGCATGGCGGGTTCGGGCGACAACGGGCTGCAGATTTTGCCACATCGCGCCCCGGGGGCCCCGGGCGCGGGAGCGCCCGCCCGGTCCGGCAGGCGCTGGAGAGCGCTCAGGACGCCTGTTTCGCCGCGCGTTGCAGCTGCTGCTCGGCCAGGGTCAGGGCGACGTTGTCGCGCAGGTAGGCCGGTTCGACCCGTTCGGGCGCCAGCGCCTGCCCGGCCGCGAAGGCCGCCGCGGCCAGCCGCGCCAGATGGGCGGCGCGCGGAAGCGCCGAGGCGTCGACCGCGGTCATCCTCGCGGCAAACTGCCGGGCCAGCAGGCCTTCGGCAGCGGCGAAACCGCTGCCCACGCCCTGCCACGTGCCGCTCGCGCCCGCGGGCAGCTGCACCGCCTCGGGATGCAGCACGCGTTCGGCGTCCAGCGGCACCAGCGCGGCGCCTTCCCGCCTGAAGCTGGCGGCGTAGACCTCGCCCATGCGCGCGTCGATCGCGGCGAGGATCTGTTCCGGGCCTTCGCCCGGCGCACCGGCAGCCAGCACCGCCAGGGTCGATACCGGCACCACCGGCCGGTCGAGGGCCAGCGCAATGCCTTGCGCCAGCGCGATCGCCAGGCGCACGCCGGTGAACGCGCCCGGGCCGCGACCGACCGCGATCGCGTCCAGCTGCGAGCGCGCCAGCCCGGTCTCGGCGAGCAGCGCATCGGCCCACGGCAGCGACAGCTCGGCGTGCCTGCGCGGCGCGATGTCGAAGCGCTCATGCACCTCGCCGTCCAGGTACAGCGCGACCGAACAGGCCTCGGTGGCGGTTTCGAAAGCGAGCAGCTTCATCGGGGGCGGCAGGATCCGGCGGACGGACGGAAAGGGTAAACGATGGCGACGGACGCGGCCCTTTCGTTCTGCAGGAGCCGGTTCGTCGGCGACACGCCACGCTGGCACGGGCGGCGCCCTCGTTGTCGCCACGCCCGTGTCGCCGATGGATCGGCGCCTACGACCGGGCGAAGAACGCCTGCACGTCCTCGATCCGCCGGGTCACGGTGAACCCGGGCAGGGACTCCATGAAGACCCGCCCGTAAGGCTTGGCGGTCAGGCGCGGGTCGCACAGCACCAGCACGCCGCGGTCCGATTCGGTGCGGATCAGCCGGCCCACGCCCTGCTTGAGCGCGATCACCGCCTGCGGCAGCTGCTCGTCGCGGAACGGGTTGCCGCCACGGCGGCGCACCGCGTCCAGCCGCGCCTCGAACACCGGGTCGTCCGGCGCGGCAAACGGCAGCTTGTCGATCACCACCACGCTCAGCGCATCGCCGGCCACGTCCACGCCTTCGCGGAAGGTCGCCGAACCCAGCAGGACGCCGTTGCCGGACTCGCGGAAGCGGCGCAGCAGCTCGGCCTTGGGCGCCTCGCCCTGCACGAGCAGCGGCCACGGTCCTCCACGCAGCGCTTCGGCGGCCTCGCGCAGGGCGCGGTGCGAGGCGAACAGCAGGAACGCCCGGCCTCCCGAGGCAGCCAGCACCGGCCGCACCGCTTCCAGCATGGCCGCGCCGAACTGGCGCGTGTTCGGCTCGGGCAGGTTGCGCGGCAGGTAGCACAGCGCCTGCCGTGGCCAGTCGAACGGGCTCGGCTCGAGCAGGGTGTCCGGATCGAACAGTCCCAGCTTGCGGCCGACATGGGTGAAGCCGCCGCCCACGGCCAGCGTGGCCGAGGTGAAGATCCAGGCCGCGTGCGAGCGCTCGCGATGCGCGCGCAGCGGCGCCGACACGTCCAGCGGCGTGCGCTGGCAGCGGAACCCGCGCGCGCTGAGCTCGTACCAGTAGACCTCGCCGCCCCTGGCAGCGGCCTCGGCCAGGCGCGTCGGGTCGAGCGCGGCATCGCCTTCGCCGGCCACCGCCTCGACCAGGGCATGGTCCTGGTCCTGGTCGCCATCGAACGCATCGGACGCGGCACCGCCGTCGCGCCAGCGCTCCAGCCGTTCGCGCAGGTCGCGCGCGCGCGCCACGCAGGCGTCGAAGCCGGGCGAGGTCGACGCCAGCGGCGCCATCGCCTGTTCCAGGGTCGCCAGCGCGTCGGCCAGCACGTCCAGGCCGTCGGCCACCGCCGGCAGGGTCAGCGCGCGATAGCGGGTGCCGCGCGGCGGCAACGCTTCCATCGCCGCGCGCAGCTCGCGCAGCGCCTGCTCCAGCGCGCGCACCGGCACCTGCACCACGGCCAGCGCGCCGGTGGTCTGCTTGCACTCGGCCAAGCAGTCGCGGCCCAGTTCCTGCAGCTGTCGCATGCCGAAGCCCTCGCCGAAGAAGCTGGCCGCCAGCTCCGGCAGCTGGTGCGCCTCGTCGATCACGAACGCCTGCGCACCGGGCAGGATCTCGCCGAAGCCCTCCTGCTTGAGCGCCAGGTCGGCCAGCAGCAGGTGGTGGTTGACCACCACCAGGTCGGCGGCCTGCGCACGCTGGCGCGCCTGCACGACGAAGCATTCCTCGTAGAAGGGACACTCGCTGCCCAGGCAGTTGTCGACGGTGGAGGTGACCAGCGGCAGCAGCGGCGAATCATCGGGCAGGCCTTCCAGCTCGGCCATGTCGCCGGCGCGGGTGCGCCCGGCCCAGGCGACGATGCGCTGGAACTGCGAGGCCTGCTCGGGGCTGGAGAAGCGCGCATCGCCCTTGGCCTGCTCGGTGCGGTAGCGGCACAGGTAGTTGGCGCGGCCCTTGAGCAGCGCGCTGCGCAGCCCGACGCCCAGCGCCTCGCGCACGCGCGGCAGGTCGCGGTGGTAGAGCTGGTCCTGCAGCGCGCGGGTGCCGGTGGACACGATCGTCTTCAGCCCCGACAGCAGCGCCGGCACCAGGTACGCGTAGGTCTTGCCGGTGCCCGTGCCGGCCTCGGCCAGCAGCACCTCGCGCTGGTCGATGGCCTCGGCCACCGCCGCGGTCAGGCGCTGCTGCGCCGGCCGCGCGACGAAGCCTTCGACGCGTTCGGCGAGCGCGCCACCATCGCTGAGCGCTTCGCGGCTGGCGTGGGCAAGGCGGGACATCGGAAAAGCACGGACGCGTCGATGCGGGCCGCGCGCATGCGCCGGACGGCGCGACGCGTGGCCACCGCGACTACATCCGCTCCACGCCCGGCACCGTGCAGGTGCCGATCTGGGCCTTGGCCGAGGCGGCGTTCTCCGCCTGCCCGCGCGCCAGGCGCGACTGTTCGATCGTGGCCCAGTGCCGGCGGCACAGCGGGCCAACCCGGGAACCGACATCGAAGGCCTTGCGGGCCAGGGTTTCGGCGCGGTCGTACTGCCCCTGCAGCAGCGCGACCTCGGCGCGTTCCTGCAGCACGGCCGGATCGTCCGGGACGATCAGCAGCGCCTGGTTCAAGGCGTCGGCCGCCTCGTCCAGGCGGCCGGCCGCCAGCGCCTGCGACGACTTCTCGCGCAGGTCCTCGACCTGGGTGTCGCGCAGCGGCTGCACGTTCAATTCGGTGTCCTCGGCGCCCGCGGCCGCGTGCACCGCCGCAAGGCGTTCCTGCGGGCTGGGGCCGGGCGCGGCGACCGGCGGTGGCGTCGTGGTGCCGCACGCGGCGAGCAGCAGGCACGCCGCGAGGACGGCGGAAAGGCAGCGAACGGGGGGATTCATGCCGCCCATTATGGCGCAGGCGTCGTGGCCGATCCGGCGGGTTCGGCCTGCGCCGGCTCGGCCGGCTTGTCGCGACCGAACAGGCGGCTCCAGAAACCAGGCTCGCCGGTATCGCCGCTGTCGGCGGCAGGCTCGGCGTAGGCAGGCGCGCACGGGGCGTAGGCCGGCACGGCGCCGGCGACGAACGCGAAGCGGCGCGCGCCCGGGCAGTCGGCATCGGTGATCGACGTGCCCTGCGGCAGCACCCACTGCCAGTCGAGGCCCTTGCCGGACACGCGCAACGGCGCGCTGGGCAGGCGCGCGAACAGGCCCGACCAGACCCGCATCGCGCCAGTCGCGCCATACAGCCCGGTCTGTTCGTTCTGGTCGTTGCCCATCCACACCACCGCCAGGTGGTCGCCGGTGTAGCCGGCGAACCAGCTGTCGCGGCCGTCGTTGCTGGTGCCGGTCTTGCCGGCCGGCGACAGCCGGCCCAGTCCATCGGCCAGCAGGCGGCGGCCGGTGCCTTCGCTGACCGCCTGCTGCAGCGCCACCGTGACCAGGTTGGCGGCGATCGAATCGCCTTCCTGCGCCGGTGCCGGCGCGGTGTCATAGCGCTTGAGCAGCTTGCCGTCCGGGTCGAGCACGCCGCGCACCGCGCGCAGCGGCTGGATCTCGCCGCCGGAGGCGAGGAACTGGTACAGCTGCGCCATCGCGTACGGGCTCTGGTCGGTCGAGCCGAGGATCAGCGACGGGTTCGGCTCGGCCTCGATCCCGGCCAGCACCTTGACCAGCTGCGCCAGCCGCTGCGGGCCGACCTGCATGCCGATCCGCACCGTGGCCTGGTTGTAGGAACGGGCGAGCGCGTCGACCAGGCGCACGGTGCCGTGGCTGGTGTTGTCGGAGTTGTCCGGCGACCAGGTCTTGCCGCGTGCCAGTTGCACGGTCACCGGCGTGTCCTCGACGAAGCTGGCCAGCGAGAACCGCTGCGGCTGCGCCAGCGCGAGCAGGTACACGTACGGCTTGAGCAGCGAGCCGACCGGGCGCTTCGCTTCGACCGCGCGGTTGAAACCATGGGTGGCCACGTCGCGCCCGCCGACCACCGCCAGCACGTCGCCGGCATGCACGTCGGTGACCACCACGCCGGCCTGCAGCGGTGGCCGCTTGCCGGTCTGCAGCGCCTCGGCCGCGCGCACCACCGCGCCTTCGGCATAGGCCTGCGCCGAGGGCGACATGCCGGTCAGCACGGTCAGGCCCGCGCCCTGGAGCGCGCTTTCCGGGTAATCGTTGGCCAGCTGGCGGCGGACCAGGTCGATGTAGGCCGGGAAGCGGTTGGCCGCGGCCACGCCCGGCTGCTTGGTCACGCCCAGCGGCGCGGCGCGCGCGCGCTCGTATTCGGCATCGTCGACCAGGCCGGTGTCGTGCAGCATCGACAGGGCGATGTTGCGGCGCTCCAGCGCGCGCTCCGGGTGCCGGCGCGGGTCGTAATGCGACGGCCCCTTCACCAGTCCGATCAGCAGCGCCACCTGTTCGGTGCTCAGGTCGCCCAGTTCCCGGCCGAACCAGAACTCGGCGCCGGAGGCCATGCCGTGGATCGCCTGGCCGCCCCGCTGGCCCAGGTAGACCTGGTTGAGGTAGGTCTCCAGGATCGTGCGCTTGTCGTAGCGCGACTCGAGGATGATCGCGTAGAGGATCTCGTTGAACTTGCGGGTCCAGGTCTGTTCCTTGCCGATCCCGAGCAGGCCGCTGCGCGCCAGCTGCTGGGTGAGCGTGCTGGCGCCCTGGCGCTTCTCGCCGGCCAGCAGGTTGACCCAGGCCGCGCGCGCCATGCCCGACACGTCGATGCCGTGGTGGTGGGCGAAGTCCCGGTCTTCCACCGCCTGCAGGCCGGTGACCAGCAGCTCCGGCACCTCGTCGATCCGGACCAGGCGCCGCTCTTCCTGGCGCTGGCCGTAGAGCGTGGCGATCCGCGCCGGATCCAGGCGCGCGGCCTTGACCGCCTTGCCGCTGCCGGCATCGCGCAGCCCGGCCACGCGGCCACCGGAAAGGGTGACCTGCAGGCGCCGCGCCGGCACCTGGCCGTCGACGTCGGCATAGCCGCGGCTGGAGATGGTGAAGCGGCCGCCGTCGGCGGCGTAGCTGCCGGGCCGCTCGCCGGCGCCATCGTCCTGGTAGCCGGCGGCATCCAGCTCGGTCTTCAGCGTGCGCACGTCCATCGCCAGCTGCGGCCGGAGCTGGAGCGGACGGGCGTAGACGCGGGTCGGGATCTGCCACTGCAGCGCGGCGAAGCGTTCGCTGACCTGGTGGTTCAGGTAGAGCGTGTATGGCACCAGGAAGCCGACGGCCAGCGCGGCGCCGGCCAGCACCGCGGTGAGGAGGTGACGGCGCCAGGCCGGGCTGGCGCTTGCGCCGGGCTCCATGTCGTCGATGTCGTCGATGTCGTCCGGATCGTGGCGTCGGGGCACGGGAATGCGAGAATGCGTGGGTCGGCCGAGTCTAGCGCAGCCGTCCGCCTGCGCCGTCGGCGCCGTTCACCTGCCTTCAGTCGGAGTTGCAGACCGCAATGCCCCCCTCGCCGCTGGCCGACCTCCGCTACTGGCTGGCGCACCTGCGTGGGCTGCTGCGCCGCGGCCTGTCCAGCCTGCGCGCCCGCGGCTGGCGGGTGACCTGGCAACGGGCCGTGCTGCAGCTGCGACCGCCGCCGGCACCGCCGCGTACCCCCCTCTACCGCCCTGCGCCGGGCCCGTTCGCGGCGTTCGCGGTACCCGCGACGGCCGAAGGCGGCGTGCCGCGCGCCAGCATCGTCATCCCGGTCTACAACCACGCCGAAGCGACGCTGGCCTGCCTGCGTGCGCTGGCCGCGCACCCGCCGGCGGCGGCCTGCGAGGTGATCGTGGTCGACGACGGCAGCAGCGACGAGACGTCCGCGTGGATGCCGCAGGTGGCCGGCCTGCGCTACCACCGGCGCGCCGCCAACGGCGGCTTCATCGCGGCCTGCAACGACGGGGCTTCGCTGGCGCGCGGCGAGGTGCTCGTGTTCCTCAACAACGACGCGATCCCGCAGCCCGGCTGGCTGGACGCGCTGCTGGACACGTTCGACGCGCGGCCGGACGCGGGGCTGGTGTTGGCGCAGCTGCTGTATCCGGATGGCCGCCTGCAGGAATCCGGCGGCGTCGTGTTCGACGATGGCAGCTGCTGGAGCTATGGCCGCTTCGAGGCGGCCGACGACCCGCGCTACGCCTACCTGCGCGAGGCCGACTACGGCTCGGGGGCGGCGCTGGCGATACCGCGCGACCTGTTCACGGCCCTGGGTGGCTTCGACTCCCGCTACGCACCGGCCTATTACGAAGACACCGACCTGGCCTTCGCCGTCCGCGACGCCGGCCGACGCGTGTTCGTGCAGCCGACCAGCCGCGTGCTGCACGACGAGGGCACCACCGCCGGCACCGACACCGGCAGCGGGATCAAGGCCTACCAGGTGCGCAACCGCGGCGTCTTCGCCAGCAAGTGGAGCGATGCGCTGCGCGCGCAGCCTCCGCCAGGCGTCGTGCCCGGCCCGGCCCTGCTGCATGCGCGGCAACGCCGCGTGCTGGTGGTCGACGAGGCCGTGCCGCGCCCCGACCGCGATTCGGCCTCGCTGCGCCAGTTCAACCTGCTGCGGATGCTGCGCGCCGCCGGCGCTCACGTCGCGTTCCTGCCCACCGGGCTGGCGCACGCGGGGGAAGCCACGCAGGCGCTGCAGCGGCTCGGCGTGGAAACCTGGTACGCGCCGTTCGCCACCTCCGCCCCGGCCTGGCTGCGCGACCACGCCGCGCGCTTCGACGTGATCGTGCTCACCCGCCACCACCTGGCCACCGCCTTCCTGCCGCTGCTGCGCCGGCACGCGCCCGGCGCGCGCCTGGTGTTCGATACCGTCGACCTGCACTACCTGCGCGAGCGGCGTGGCGCGGAGGTCGCGGGCGACGCCGCGGCCCTGCGCGCCGCCGAGGCGACCCGGGCGCGCGAACTGGCGGCGATGGCCGCCGCCGACCTGACCCTGGTGGTGAGCGCGGAAGAACGCACCCAGCTGCTGCAGGACGTCCCGGGACTGCGCGTCGAACTGCTTTCCAACCTCCATGACGTGGCGGGCGCGGGCGCCCCGTTCGACGAACGCAGCGACCTGGTGTTCGTCGGCGGCTTCCGCCATCCACCCAATACCGACGCGGTGCTCTGGTTCGCCCGCGAGGTGTTCCCGCGCATCCGCCGGCAGCTGCCGCAGGTGCGCTTCCACTGCATCGGCAGCGAGCCGCCGCCGGCGGTGCAGGCGCTGGCCGGCGAGCCGGGCATCGTGGTGCACGGCTATGTTCCGGACGTTTCGCCGTACATGGAGCGCGTCCGCCTGGCGGTGGCACCGCTGCGCTTCGGCGCCGGGGTCAAGGGCAAGGTCAACCTGAGCATGGCCCATGGCCAGCCGGTCGTGGCCACGTCGTGCGCGGTCGAAGGCATGCACCTGCATGATGGCGTCGACGTTTCCGTGGCCGACGATGCGGCCGGCTTCGCCGACGCGGTGGTGGCGCTTTACGGCGACGCGGCGCGCTGGGAGCGGCAGGCGCGGGCCGGGCTCGACAACATCGACCGGCACTTCTCGCCGAAGGCGGCCGAGGCGACCGTGCGGCGGGTGTTCTTCGACTGAGGCCTCAGCGCGTGGCCGGATCCGCGCGCGCCAGCCGCGCGGCGAAATCCTCCAGTCCCGTAGCCGACGGGTCCAGCCTGCGCGCCGCTTCCAGCGCGCCCGCCGCGGCCCCGACCTCGCCCGCGCGGAGCCGCTCGTCACCGACCGCCAGCCAGCGCTGCGCCAGCCGCTGGCGTGCCTGCGCGAGCGCCGGATCCGCCGGCGCCAGCACCTGCCACGCGTCGTGGCAGTCCTGCGCCGCGCGCAGGCGGTTGTCGCGCAGGGCATCGTCCACGCACGCGCTTGCGGCGCGGAGCATCCGCCCGACGGCAGCGCGCACCGCCGGATCCTGCGGGGCCATGGCCTGTGCGGCGCGCAACCGGTCGTAGGCGCTGCCGCCGGGTGGCTCGATCCAGTCGCCGCGTCGCATCGCCTCCTCGAAGCCGGCCAATGCGCGCTGCAGCAACGCCTTCATGGCCGGTGTGGCGCGCGCGGGCGGGCGCAGCCGCGCGGCGGCCTGCCGGGCACGCTCCAGGTCCATGGCGGCCCGGGCCACCTCGGCCTGGGCCGAGGGCGCCAGCGAACGCGCCGCTTCCAGTGCGGCGTCGGACTGGTCGAAGCGGAAGTCGGAAGCGAGCCGGCGCGAGTGCGCCGCCAGCGCCCGGGCGGTCCGCTCGGCGGCCTGGTGGATGGCCGGATCGTCCGGTGCGGCTTCGCGCAGCGCGACAAGCAACGCGGCCGCCGGTTCCGGCCGTCCGCGGCGAAGCAGGTCCTCGGCGCGACGTACGTCACTGGCCACCGCCTGCGCCCACGCGGCGCGCAGCCCGGGAAGGTCCACGTGCCCGGGGTCCTGCCGGCGCGCCTGCTCGAGCCAGCGCGCCGCCGCGGCCAGGTCGCCCTCGTGCAGCGCCGTGGGCACCCGCTCCAGCAGCAGCGACAGCGCATCCTCGCGCCCCTCGAGCGCGGCACTGTCGCCCGGCGCGACCGCCAGCCACTGCGCGTACAGCGGCAATGCCGCGTCGGCATCACCGGCGGCCAGCGCGGCGGCGGCCCGCACGCGGACCCGTTCGAGGTCGATGCCGGCGGTCTCGGCCTGCCGCAGGGATGCGGCGACCGCGGCGACCTGCGCCCGCGGCACCTGCAGGTCGGCGGCCAGGTCCAGCCAGCGGCGCGCCTCGGCCAGGCGTCCGCCGCTGATTGCCGAGCGCGCGCGGGCGAGCGCCGCCTGGCCGACCTGGGCCAGCCCGGCCCGTGCCTCGCCGCGGTCGCTGTCCAGCGCCTGCGCGGCCTCGAACTTCTGCCGCGCGCCACCACCGTCGGCCTGGTCGAGCCGCCCCTCGGCCAGCGCCTGGCGACCCTCGGCGAGCAGGTGGTCGATCCGCGCCTGCGGCCAGAGCCGTTCGCCCAGGGGCTCGCGCAGCAGCACCAGCGACAGCAGGACCAGCAGCACGACGACTCCGGCCAGCCATGGCGCGTGGCGGCGCCATGCGGCTGGCAGGCGCGCCCCGCCGGGACGTGCCGACTCCATCCTCAACGGGCGCAGATGCGTTTCACCCGCGCAGCTTAGCGCCCGTTCGTGCAGGCCCCGTCAGCGCGATGCGGCGCGAAAAAAGCGAAGGCCCGCGCGAGGCGGGCCTTCAGCCGGGTGTCGCGGGCGCCGGGCGCTACGGTCAGTCGTCGCCCTTCGACAGGTCGTCGTCGGCGACCACCTCGGCGGCGGCCCACTCCAGCGCCTCGCGCTCGGCGCGCTCGCGCTCGGCCTTCTCGACTTCGTCGATGAGGGCGTTGTCGATGGTGCGGGCGGCGATCTCGCGCAGCGCCAGCACGGTCGGCTTGTCCTCGCTCTCGCTGTTATCCAGCGTGGCCGGCACGCCATTGGCCAGCTGGCGGGCGCGCTTGGAGGCCATCATGACCAGTTCGAAGCGGTTGTTGACCACTTCCAGGCAATCTTCGACGGTGATACGGGCCATAGGGGTTCCAGGCGACTGCGGTCGCCGCTCGCGAAAGGGGAATCGGGCGCGGAGTTTAGCCGGCGACGCCTGCAGGGAGCAAGCATCCAGGCTGAACGGGCCTTTGCAATCAACCAGTTACCCGCGACCCAGGCCAGTCGGCATGCGACGCCTGCGCCGCCGCGGGCAGCCGGCCGTGCGCCCCAGGCGGCTCGGGCCCGGGTCCGGACGGGAACGTCCGCCCCGGCGGCCGCGCTCCCGTCGGCGTCGTTACGGGGTGTCGGGTGCCAGCAGCGCCTCGATCAGCGCACCGTGCCGGACCTGCTGCTGCGCGCGGCGCAGCCGGCTGGCGACGAAGACCGCGCACATCTCGTCCACCGCGGTGTCGAACACCTCGTTGACGATCACGTAGTCGAACTCGCCGTAGTGCGACATCTCCTCGCGCGCTGCCGCCAGGCGCTGGGCGATCACCGCCTCGCTGTCCTGGCCGCGGTGGCGCATGCGCTGCTCCAGCGCCTGCCGCGACGGCGGCAGGATGAACACGCTGACCGCGTCCGGCACCTTCTGCCGCACCTGCGCGGCGCCCTGCCAGTCGATCTCCAGCAGCACGTCGTGGCCGGCCGCCAGTTGCGGCTCGACCGACTGCCGCGCGGTACCCTTCCAGTCGCCGTGCACGCGGGCGTACTCGAAGAAGTCGCCCGCGTCGATCATCGCCTGGAACTCGTCGGCCGAGACGAAGTGATAGTGCTGCGCGTGGCGCTCGCCCGGGCGCGCGGCGCGCGAAGTGAACGAGATCGACAGCCGGATCTGCGGATCGCGCGCCAGCACCGCGTTGACGATGCTGCTTTTCCCGGCGCCCGACGGCGCGGCGACGATGAAGAGGGTGCCACGCATGCTCATTCGATGTTCTGCACCTGTTCGCGGACCTGGTCGATCAGCACCTTCAGCTCGACCGCGGCGGCCGAGGTGCGCGCATCCACCGACTTCGAGCCCAGGGTGTTGGCCTCGCGGTTGAACTCCTGCAGCAGGAAGTCCAGGCGCCGGCCCACCGGCTCGCGCTGGCCCAGCACCCGGCGGATCTCGACGATATGGCTGTCGAGCCGGTCCAGCTCCTCGTCGACATCGAGCTTCTGCAGCCACAGCACCAGTTCCTGCTCGGCGCGGCCCGGGTCCACCGGGTGCGGCAGGTCGGCCAGGCGCGCGGCCAGCTTGGCGCGCTGGCCCTCGCGGATGGCCGGGATCAGTTCGCGCACCTGGCCGGCGATGCGCTCGACCGCGTCCACGCGCTCGGAAATCGCCGCGGCGAGCTTGGCCCCCTCGCGCTCGCGCGCCAGCACGAATTCGTCGATAACCTGGTCCAGCAACTCCAGCGCCTGCACCTGCAGTGCCTCGCCGTCGGCGACCGGCACCTGCAGCACGCCGGGCACCTGCAGCAGCTGGGTGAACTCGACCCGCAGGCTGGGGAATTTCGGCTCCAGCCGCTGCGCCAGCGCGCCCAGCTGCTCCAGCAGCGGCTCGTTGACGGCGAGGGCCACGGCGCCCTCGGGCGTGCGCAGGCGCAGCGCCAGGTCGAGCTTGCCGCGCTGGATCCGCGAGGAGACGCGTTCGCGCAGCAGCGGTTCCAGCGCGCGCAGCTCGTCGGACAGGCGCAGGCCCAGTTCCAGGAAGCGGTGGTTGACCGAGCGCAGTTCACAGCCCAGCACGCCCCAGGGGGTGCCGCGTTCGCCGCTGGCGAAGGCGGTCATGCTACGGATCATGCGGGGTCCTTTCGGTGTGCCGCCCACGGCCAGGCGCGTCGGGCAAGGCGCGAATGGTAATCTAGCCGGCCATCGACGGCACGTCCGCGTCGCGTCGCGCGCGATCGGATCATCCCCGCCGCGGGCCCCGCCCCCCCGTGATAACGAACCGGGGGTAGACTTGGGC
>NZ_PDWO01000026.1 GCF_010211765.1 Pseudoxanthomonas kaohsiungensis
TTGTCGGCCTCGCGGAGGATCTTGACCATCTGGTCTTCGGTGAATCGGGACTTGCGCATGGGCTCCTCGCTCTGTCGGGAGCCATCCTCTCAACTTTCAACTGGTCCGAAAATCACCCGGCAGGTCAGCCGTGCGCACACCGGGCGGGCGCCGGCCCGGTCAATCTTCCTTTCGCCTATCGTGATCCCATGACGTCCTCGCTTACTGCCGCCCGTGGCGGCCTGCTCGCCCTGCCGCTGCTGCTCCTCGCCCCGGCCGTCGCGGCCGCCGCCGGCCTCCCGACCTCCTTTACCGCCGGCGGCGTGGAGTACGGCGCCAAGGGCACCGTGCAGTACGACGTCAACCGCTTTGCCGACGATGCCGGCGCCTTCGAGGACGCCGATGACTGGCGCCGGCAGGAGCTTTACCTGTTCGCCCGCAGGAAGGGCAGCTTCGAGCTGACCGCCGGCTACGACTTCCAGGCCGAGGCCTGGGCCGACGTGTTCCTCAAGCTGGAAACGGCCGCCGGCGATTTCCGCGCCGGCCAGCAGAAGACCCTGGTCGGCTGGGAGGACTACGGCACCGGCACCAGCTCGACCCTCTACCTGGAGCGCTCGGCCGCGGAGAACGCGTTCTACCAGGGCCGCCGCGTCGGCCTGGAGTGGACCTGGACCGAGCTGGAGAACTGGCGCTTCGCCCTGGCCGGCTACACCGGCCCGGACCTGGAGGACGAGAACGACGGCACCACCGTCGCCGGCCGCGTGGTGCACACGCCCATCGCCGACGACACCCGCGTGCTGCACCTGGGCGCCAGCGCCTCGCGCGAGCGCCGCGACGACGGCATCGCCCGCTTCCGCGCCCGGCCCAACGCCGCGCTGACCGACGTGCGCCTGGTCGACACCGGCCGCCTGGCCAGCGATTCGATCGACCGCCTCGGCCTGGAAGCGGCCTGGCGCGACGGCCCGCTGCTGCTGCAGGCCGAACTGCTGCACGGCCACAACGACGCCCCGTCCGGGCAGCCGGACTTCACCGGCCGCGGCTGGTACGCGCTGGCCTCCTGGGTGCTCACCGGCGAGACCCGCCCGTACACCAACGCCGCCTTCGGCAACCCCAAGCCCTCGCGCGACACCGGCGCGTTCGACGTGCAGCTGCGCTACGCCGACCTGGACCTGGACGACGGCGTGATCCGCGGCGGCCGCCAGCGCGACTGGACCCTGGGCACCAACTGGTACTGGGGCAAGCACCTGAAGCTGCAGGCCAACTACGTGTGGCTGAAGACCGACCACGCCGGCGTGTCGCTGGACCCGGAGATCTTCGAAGCGCGCGTGCAGTTCGCGTTCTGATTGCCCGCACAGCCGGCAGGCGCCACTCCAGCGCCGTCGGCCCCGGTTGTAGGAGCCCATCCTCATGGGCGACCCCCGCGCCCGCTCCGAACCGGATCGCACCACACCGCACAGGCTCCGAGCGCATGCCGCCTGTGCCGGGGTGGCGTGTCGCCCATGAGGATGGGCTCCTACAGGAGAAGGTGCCGCGCCGTTGCCGGTCCTGCGCGCGGCGGAGCGCCGGAATCCGCGTTGCATCGCTTCGACCGCGGCAGGTCCCTTGCCGCGCACTAAGCCGTCGCCGATCATCCCTCGACCACCGTCGAAGGGATCGCGATGTCGAGCAGCAAGCATTGCCCCGAGTGCGAGAGCACCCACCTCTACGTCCACGGCGACATCAGCGCCCGCGGCGGCTACGGCCCGGACCTGCTGCCCGGCACCAGCGGCGTGTTCACCAACGCCAAGATGAAGGCCATCGTCTGCAAGGACTGCGGCCTGGTCCGCTTCTTCGCCCAGCGCGACACCCTGGCCAAGCTCAGCAGCGACAAGGGCTGGCAGCGCCTGATGTGATGCGCTCTCGTAGAGCCGGGCTTGCCCGGCTTCGCGGTCGCGAGGGAAGGCGCAGCGGGCCAGGGCCCGCTCTACGAAGATCGCATCGCTTCGATGCGCACGATCATGCCGGTCCATCCAACGCAATCGGCCCTGCCGGCGCTCCGATACACCTGCGCCACGCCGCGCTCCCGTAGAGCCGGGCTTGCCCGGCTTCGGTGGCGCGCGAGGGAAGGCGCAGCGGGCCAAGGCCCGCTCTACGAACGGTGCGTCGCTTCGATGCGCACGGTCATGTCGATCCATCCAATGCAATCGGCCCTGCCGGTGCTCCGACACGCCTGCGTCACGCCGTGCTCCCGTAGAGCCGGGCTTGCCCGGCTTAGCGGGCGCGAGGGAAGGCGCAGCGGGCCGAGGCCCGCTCTACGAGGAGCGCGCCGCCCTGCGGCGCGGGGCGAGGCGCGGCGCCGCGCTCAATCCTCGTCGTCGCCCTCGACCACCTTGCGCTGCATCGCGTCGAGGTAGGCGTCGGCTTCGGCGACCGAGGTGAATATCTCGTTGAGCGGCACCGCCTTGACCAGGTCGAACACCTTCTGGATCTGCGGCTGCGGGTTGACCACCAGCACCCTGCCGGCGCGCGCGGCCAGCGCCTTGCGCGCCTTGAACACCGAGCGGATGCCGGCGCTGCTGATGTAGTCCAGGCCCTCCAGGTCGAGCACCAGCGAGATCACCGCCGGGTTGGCCAGCAGCGGCGCCAGCGCCTGGTCGAGCTCGGCGTAGGTGTGCGTGTCCAGGCGGCCGCCGATGGCCACCCGTTGCACACCGCCGTTGGCGGGGGCGATCTCGGTCCTCAACAGACTCATGCCTGGCTCTCCATGTCGTGGGCGGCATCCAGCCGCAGGGTGACGCGCAATACGTTGCAGCCGTCGACGCGCTGGTAGGCGATGTCCTCGGCCAGTTCCTTCACCAGGAACACCCCCAGCCCGCCAATCCCGCGCTCGCCGATGTCCACGTCCAGCGCCGGCGCCGCGTGCGCGGTCGGGTCGAACGGCTCGCCTCGGTCGCGGAACTCCAGCCACAGCCGGCCATCGTCCACGCGCGCGTGCATCTCCAGGGGCGCTTCGGGCGCGACCGCGTGTTCGACCGCATTGCACGCGATCTCCTCCACCACCAGCCGCGCATCGTGCGCAGCCGCCGGGCTGGCGCCATGCCGCGCCATCAGGTCGTCGATCGCGTCGGTCATGCGCAGGACGTCTTCCGTCGTATGCGCCACGCTGATGTGCACCGAAGTCTCCCCCTTCGCGCCGACAGCATGCGCCTGCGCCGAAAGGTTGTCGAGGTCGCGGGCGCGGCTGATCGCCAGGATGGTGGTGTCGTCCGAGGGCGGCGCGGCGCCGACGAATCGCTGCACGTCCGCCAGCAGCCGTGCGCAGGCCTCGGCCGCGCCCAGGCCGGCGGCGGCGGCCAGCAGCAGGCGCTCGGTGCCGTACGCCTCCTCGGCCAGGTTGAACGCCTCGGTCACGCCGTCGGTATAGGCCAGCAGGCAGTCGCCCGGGGCCAGCGTGCCCTGCCACAGCGGGAAATCCTCGCTCACCTCGAACCCCAGCGGCGGCCCGTTCTCCAGCACCAGCATCTCGATCCGGCCGTCGCGGTGCAGCAGCAGCGGCGGGTCGTGGCCGGCGCAGGCCAGCGCCAGCGCGCCGCTGAAGATGTCCAGCCGCCCGCACAGCACGGTGGCGAACATGCAGGTCTCGTTGCCTTGCGCCAGCCGCCGCGAGCCTTCGGCCAGCGCCTGCGCCGGCGTGGCCGCGGTCTGGATCGCCACTTCCAGCATGGTCACCGCGCGGGCCATGAACAGCGCCGCCGGCACGCCCTTGTCGGACACGTCGCCGATCACGAACCACAGCTCGCCGCCGCCGCGCTCGATGAAGTTGTAGAAGTCCCCGCCCACGGACTTGGCCGGTTCCAGCAGCGCCTGCGCCTCCACGTGCTCGCCGCCGCGGTCGATGGTGCGGCCCTGCGGCAGCATCGCCCGCTGGATGTCGCGCGCGATCGACAGTTCGCTCTCGAGCTTCTGCCGGGCCGCGCCCATCTGCTCGATCTCGGCCATCTGCCGGCGGATCGACTGCCGCGCCTGCTCCAGCGTGCGCGCCAGCACGCCGACCTCGTCGCGCCGCTGCTGCTGTGCCAGCGGCACGTCCGCGCCGCCGGCGATCGCGTGCACCGCGCTGCGGGTCAGCTCCTCTACCGGCCGGCTGACCTGCTTGCCGACCTTGCGCACCAGCAGCGTGGCCAGCAGCCCCAGCACCAGGCTGGCGCCGACCAGCACCAGCAGCGCCTGATTGAAGCGGGCGATGATCGGGTCGTAGGTCTGCCCGACCAGCAGCACCCAGCCGCTGTCGCCGACCGGTTCGACCGCGGTGAAGCGCATCTGCCCGGTTTCGTTGTCCTGGTGGGCCAGGTGCGACGGCTGGCGCTGGCGGGCCGCGTCGGCGGCCCACTGCAGGTCGTGCCGCCCGGACTGGTCGATGTAGGCCTGCAGCGTGTCGCGCAGGGCGATGCCGGCGATGGTGCTGAAGGCGACCGTGCCCTCCGGCGCCAGCAGGGTCACGCGCATGCCGGGCAGGTGGGCCAGGCTTTCCACCGGCGCGACAACGTCCTCCAGCAGCATGTCGATGCTGGCCATGCCCTGGCCGCCCGGCAGCGGCAGGTTGTAGGTGGCCATCCACACCTGGCCGGCGGTCCGGTTGAGGTAGGGCTCGGACCACCAGCCGTCGCGCGCGGCGAGGGTGCGCTGGTACCAGGCCTGGGCGCGGAAGTCGTAGCCGTCGGCGAGGAAGTCGCGGACCCGGCCGTCGCGGCCGACGTAGCGCGCGTAGCCCGGGCCGCCGGCGCGGTCCGGTTCGACGATGACCAGGGTGCCGGCGGTGCCGGGCACCGTCCCGGCCAGCGCCGCCTGCGCCTGCTGCACCTGCGCCGGTTGCAGCCGCGCCTGCGCGACCAGCTGCGCCAGGTTGCCTGCGGCGATCGTCAGCGTGCGCAGCCGGTCGTCCAGCCGCCCGGCCGCCTCGATCGTGGTGGCGCGGGTGTCGCGCTGGGCGCTGTCGAGGATCTCCCGGCGCAGGTACCAGGCCGTGGCCAGGGTCACCACCAGCATGAACAGCAGGGTCAGCAGCCCCGACCACAGGGCGATGCGCGTGCGCAGGCTGTGGTACCAGCGCACGCGTTCACCGGACAGGCCGGTGATCGGCACTTCGGAATCGGCGTCGGTCATGGCCGCGGGCTCCCCCGTGCGGAGCGGCATCGCGCCGATCATATGCCGCCAACGTGCGCCACGCGGGGCGGCGGTCACGGAATCAGTCGTCGCGCCGCCGGCTGATGGCCAGGATGGTGATGTCGTCGGACTGTGGCGCCTGCCCGGCGTGCCGGCGCACGTCCTCCAGCACCCGCTGGCAGGCGGCCTCGGCGTTGTCGCCGGCGCGCAGCACCCGCAGCAGGCGCTCGCTGCCGTAGGCGCGGTGCTCCGGGTCGAACGCCTCGGTCACCCCGTCGGTGTAGCCGAGCAGGGTCGCGCCGGCGGCCAGCGCGCCTTCGTACAGCGGGAACTCGTCGCTGGGCTCGAACCCCAGCGGCGAGCCGGCCGGCACCGCCAGCAGCGCCGCGCTGCCGTCGGCCTGCAGCAGCAGCGGCGGCTCGTGCCCGGCGCTGGCCAGGCGCAGGCGGCCGCTGGCCACGTCCAGCCGCCCGCACAGCACGGTGGCGAACATGCAGGTCTCGTTGTTCTCGGCCAGCCGCACCGAGGCGGCGGCCAGGATCTTCTCCGGCGAGCCGTGCCGGCGCGCCTGCTGTTCCAGCACGGTCAGCGTGCGCGCCATGAACAGTGCCGCCGGGATGCCCTTGTCGGAGACGTCGCCGATGGCGAACCACAGCACCCCCGGCTCCAGCTCGGAGAACTGGTAGAAGTCGCCGCCGACCTCGCTGGCCGGCTCCAGCAGCGCGTGCGCCTCCACGTGCATGTGCCCGGTGTCGAACGCGCGACCGGCCGGCAGCATCGACTGCTGGATGTCGCGCGCGATCGACAGCTCGCTCTCGAGCTTCTGCCGCGCCCCGGCCATCACCCCGATCTCGTGCATCTGCTCCTTGATCGAGCCGCGCGCGGCGTCGAACGCTCGCGCCATCACCCCGACCTCGTCGCCGCGCTCGACGTAGGGCAGGGGATAGTCGAAGTCGCCCTCGCTGAAGTGGTGCGCGCTGTCGGTCAGTTGCTCGATCGGCGCGGCGATCGCGCCGCTGTAGCGCCGCGCCAGCCACAGCGCCACCAGCAGCGCCAGCAGGCTGGCCAGCGCCACCGCCAGCGCGACCCGGTCCAGCCGGTGCAGGAAGTGCTGGTCGGAGGTGGCCAGGGCGAAGGTCCAGGCGCTGTCGGCCACCGGCATCACCACCGTGCCCAGCACTTCGCCGTCGGCGTCGCGGGATTCGAACGAGGCCGCCGTGCGCGTGGCGATCGCCGCGGCCAGCGGCGCCAGGTCCTCGCCGCCGGGCTGGCCGACCAGCTCGGCGGCGCTGCGCCGCATCTGCACTTCCGGATCCGGGTGCACCACCGCCAGGCCTTCGGGCGAGAACAGCATCGGTCGCAGCCCGGCGCCGTTGAGCCCGCCGACCAGCGCCGCCAGCCGTTCCAGCGGCACGTCCAGGCTGACCATGCCCACCGCCGGCGCGTCGGCCGCCGCCCCGGGCGGGCGCAGCGGCAGGTTGTAGGTGGCGAAGAACTCGCCGGCGGTGGCGGCGTTGGCGTACGGCTCGCCCCACCACGGCCCGGCCGCGCTGACCGTGCGCTGGTACCAGGGCATCACCTTGTAGTCGTAGCCCAGGTCGGCCACCGACTGCTCGACCAGGCGCGCGCCGTCGCGGCGGATGTACCAGGTGAACCCGTCCGCATCGCCGGGCAGCAGCCCCGGCTCGATGATGATCATCGCCCCGGCGATGTCCGGGTCGCCGGCCAGGCTGGCCACCAGCAGCGAGCGCAGGTTGGCCGGTTGCGCGCCCACCCCGGTGGCGCTGGCGGCCAGGGTGCGGCCGCTGACCTGCACCGACTCGAGCGTGGCCTCCAGGCTGCGCACGGTCTGGCGGGCCAGGCTGTCGGCCTCGGCGCGGGCGTTCTGCACGATCAAGGCGCGCGCGCCCAGGTAGAACGCCAGCGCGGTGAGCAGCAGCAGCCCGGCGTTGATCACGCTCGACCACAGCACCATCCGCGTGCGCAGGCTGTCGCGCCAGCGCACGCCGCCGGCGGCCACCACGTGCGGGTGCGCCGGGACCACGTCGGGACTGCCGGTCTGCGGGACGGACATGCGGTGGCCAGGGGCGGCGTTGCGCTGATCCTACCCACAAGCGCGGCGATGGTGCCGTGCACAACGCGCGCTGTCCCCGGGACTGTCCCGGACACGGTATCGATTGCAACAGAAACTGCTTCGTCCGCCTCGACTTACGTCCCGACATACGCCCCCGTAGCGAGGCGGGCGCAAGGGGCCATGCGCTAAACTCCCGGGTCCACAAGAACGTATACGCCGCGACCCCCACGCGCGGCACAGGGAGTGATATGAACTGGCTGAACGAGGTGCTGCAGAACGATCCGGATCCGGTCGAGACCCGGGAGTGGATCGAGTCGCTCAAGGCGGTCATCGACCGTGACGGCCCCGAGCGCGCGCACCTGCTGCTGGAGGACATGGTCGAGCTGACCCGCCGGTCCGGCGCGTTCCTGCCGTTCTCCCCGACCACCGAATACGTCAACACCATCGCCCCGCACCTGGAAGCCAAGAGCCCGGGCAACGCGGACCTGGAATGGCGCATCCGCTCGATCATCCGCTGGAACGCCATGGCCACGGTCGTGCGCGCCAACCGCAAGCCCGGCGACCTGGGCGGCCACATCGCCTCGTTCGCCTCGGCGGCCACGCTCTACGACGTGGGCTTCAACCACTTCTGGCGCGCCCCGTCGGAGAACCACCCGGGCGACCTGCTGTTCATCCAGGGCCACAGCGCGCCGGGCATCTACGCCCGCTCGTTCCTGGAAGGCCGCATCAGCGAGAGCCAGCTCGACAACTTCCGCATGGAAGTGGACGGCCGCGGCATCTCCTCCTACCCGCACCCCTGGCTGATGCCCGACTACTGGCAGACCCCGACCGTGTCGATGGGCCTGGGCCCGCTGGCGGCGATCTACCAGGCGCAGTTCATGAAGTACCTGGAGCACCGCGGCCTGATCGAGCCGTCCGACCGCAAGGTCTGGTGCTTCATCGGCGACGGCGAGTCCGACGAGCCCGAGACCCTGGGCGCGATCGCGCTGGCCGGCCGCGAAGGCCTGGACAACCTGGTGTTCGTGGTCAACTGCAACCTGCAGCGCCTGGACGGCCCGGTGCGCGGCAACGGCAAGATCATCCAGGAGCTGGAAGGCGTGTTCCGCGGCGGCGGCTGGAACGTGATCAAGCTGCTGTGGGGCAGCTACTGGGATCCGCTACTGGCGCGCGACACCAACGGCGTGCTCAAGAAGCTGATGATGGAGACCGTCGACGGCGAGTACCAGAACTGCAAGGCCTTCGGCGGCGCGTACACGCGCGAGCATTTCTTCGGCAAGTACCCGGAGACGGCGGCCATGGTCGCCTCGCTCTCCGACGAGGACATCTGGCGCCTGAACCGCGGCGGCCACGACCCGCACAAGGTCTACGCCGCCTACCACCAGGCGGTGAACACCAAGGGCATGCCGACCGTGATCCTGGCCAAGACGGTCAAGGGCTACGGCATGGGCAGCGCCGGCGAGTCGCTCAACCCGACTCACCAGACCAAGAAGCTGGACGACGACGCCGTGCGCGCGTTCCGCGACCGCTTCAACATCCCGCTCAGCGACCAGCAGCTCAAGGACGCCGAGCAGGTGCCGTTCTACCACCCCGGCGAGGACTCGCCGGAAGTGCAGTACCTCAAGGAGCGCCGCGCCGCGCTCGGCGGCTACCTGCCGCAGCGCCGCCGCAAGGCCAGCAAGTCGTTCACCGTGCCGGGCCTGGACAAGTTCGAGCGCCTGCTCAAGGACAGCGGCGAGCGCACGTACTCGACCACCATGGCCTTCGTGCAGACGCTCAACATCGCCCTGCGCGACAAGGAACTGGGCCCGCACCTGGTGCCGATCGTCGCCGACGAGGCGCGCACCTTCGGCATGGAAGGCCTGTTCCGCCAGATCGGCATCTACGCCCCGTTCGGCCAGAAGTACAAGCCGGTCGACTCCGACCAGCTGATGTACTACCGCGAGGACCAGGCCGGCCAGGTGCTGCAGCAGGGCATCAGCGAGCCGGGCGCCATCGCCAGCTGGATGGCCGCCGGCACCAGCTACTCGGTGTCCAACGTGCCGATGCTGCCGTTCTACATCTACTACTCGATGTTCGGCTTCCAGCGCGTGGGCGACATCGCCTGGCAGGCCGCCGACATGCGTACCCGCGGCTTCCTGCTCGGCGGCACCGCCGGCCGCACCACGCTCAACGGCGAGGGCCTGCAGCACGAGGACGGCCACAGCCAGATCCAGGCCGGCTTCATCCCCAACGTGCGCAGCTACGACCCGACCTTCGGCTACGAGGTCACCGTGCTGCTCCAGCACGGCATGAAGGCGATGATGGAAGACCAGGTCGACGAGTACTGGTACCTGACCCTGATGAACGAGAACTACGCCCACCCGGAAATGCCGGCGGGCGCCGAGGCCGGCATCATCAAGGGCATGTACCTGCTCAAGGACGCCGGCAAGCCGAAGAAGGGCGAGCTGCGCGTGCAGCTGCTGGGCAGCGGCACCATCCTGCGCGAGGCCATCGCCGCGGCCGAGCTGCTGGACAAGGACTTCGGCGTCACCGCCGACATCTGGTCCTGCCCCAGCTTCAACGAGCTGCGCCGCGACGGTTTCGACGTCGAGCGCTGGAACCGCATGAACCCGGAAGCCAAGACCCCGCGCAAGGCCTACGTGACCGAGCAGCTGGAAGGCCGCCAGGGCCCGGCGATTGCCGCCACCGACTACGTGCGTGGGTTTGCGGACCAGATCCGCGCGTTCGTGCCGATGAGCTATACGGTGCTGGGCACGGACGGGTTCGGTCGTTCGGATACGCGTGCGAACCTGCGGCGGTTCTTCGAGGTGGACCGGTACTACATCGCGCATGCCGCCATCGCCGCGCTGGCGAAGGACGGGAAGATGACCGGCAAGGACGTGGCCCGGGCGATCAAGCAGTACAAGATCGATCCGGAGAAGGCGAATCCGGTTGGGGTTTGAGGCTGCGTTGTCGCTGAGATCAGAGGGCCGCCGTAAGGCGGCTCTCTTTTTGACATCGACCACAAGGGGTTGAGATGTCAGGACTTTGCTGGGATTGCGCAGTAGATGCATATCTTGCGCGGCGTATAAAAGCCAACGGCCACGTTGGTCTATGCCTCGAATGCGGTGGAAATAGAAGACGTGTAATCGAACTCGATGACTTAGCTAGAATCATCGCTGAAATAATCGAGGTGCACTTTGAGCTCGGCGAAGAGGTCAGAGTGTTTGATGGGTACGACGATGACCGCGGACACTACGAGCAGCGCGGAGATGACTTGGATTCAACTGTTCAAGAGATCGCTGGGCAGTACTTTGGCTTCCAAGACGACCTTCTGGACGCAATCGTCGAGCAGGATGATTGCTGGCCCCCGGATGGCGATGAGCCTTTCCTGGATCGCAACTTCAACTACACACCCCGTCCGATCTCTGTAGCTAGCTACTATGAAAGGTGGGAGGCTCTGCGTGAGGAGCTGCGTACGCGTAGGCGCTACTTCAGCGCAGAAGCTAGTTCCTTCTTCTCCGAAATATTCTCGGACATCGAGTTGCTTGTCGCGCATTCGGAGGGACGAGAAGAGTCTGTCGTTAAGAATTGTGCTCCTGGCTTCGAAATATATCGAGGCCGTCTATGCAATTCCGACTCTGTGGCAGGTGCGATAGTCGCGTCGCCTTTCAAAGAAGTGGGTCCGCCGCCGTCCGAAGTTGCAAGATCGGGGCGCATGAACGCTGAGGGTATCAGCGTTCTATACGCATCTTCGGATCTTCACACGTGTGTAGCAGAGTTGCGCCCATCAATCGGGTCGCGTGTCGCGGTGATCACTCTTGTGACAACTAAACAGCTGCGACTCGTTGATTTTCGTGCACTTGAATCCTCGCGAAAACCTGGTGCGATCAGTTATTTCCAAGACGACTTCAGTGAAATATTGGAACGAAGCGCGTTCATTCGCGGCCTTCATAGGGTTATTTCTACTCCTGTTATTCCTGGGCGCGAGCATGAGTATCTAGTGACGCAGTTGATGGCGGAATATCTGGGGCACGTACGCAAACCCGCATTCGACGGCATAATTTTTGAGTCGGTGCAAAAGCGAGGGGGGGCGAACATCGTCCTTTTCAGAGGAGCTTCAGATTTTCCCGTTAGCTACAGAGATAATTCTGTAAGCTTTTATTCTGTCTCCGCCATGCAGTACACCCACACGAAAGAGGCTTATTTCGAGAAGTCGGACGGATCGATCTTGTTCCACTTCGAGGGCTATGACGATTTGGAGTGGTAGCAGGCAAAGACGGGGGTCAGGTTGGAGCGACCCCGGTTCTTCGGACAGTGGACCTAGGGCACATACCCCAGGCGATTGAACCGCTCTTCATATTGAGCGGGTGATTGGTAGCCCAACGCCGAGTGCATGCGCGTGCGATTGTAG
>NZ_PDWO01000027.1 GCF_010211765.1 Pseudoxanthomonas kaohsiungensis
GGTGGCGGCGGGTCGGGCGGTGGCGGGATGTCCGGCGGCGGCGGTGCATCGGGGCGCTGGTGATGTCGGCCACGCGCTGGTTCCGCCACCTGTTCGCGCCATCGGCGTCGGCCCGCTTTCCCGAAGCGGCGCTGGCGCGGATCGGCGAGGCGATCGCGGCCGGCGAGCGCCTGCACGACGGCGAGATCGTGTTCGCGGTCGAGGCCGGCCTGCCCTGGGCCGCACTGGTGGCCGGCACCGCGCCGCGCGACCGTGCGCACGAAGTGTTCGCCCGGCTTCGGGTCTGGGATACCGCGGCCAACAACGGCGTGCTGCTGTACCTGCTGCTGGCCGACCACGCGATCGAGCTCGTCGCCGACCGCGGCTTCGGCGACCGCGTGGGCGACGGCGAATGGGAGGCGGTGTGCGCGGCGATCGAGGCGGGCCTGGCCGGCGGCGATCCGGCGCAGGCCGTGGTCGACGGCATCGCCCGGCTCTCGGCCCTGGTGGCGATGCACTTTCCGGCAGCCAGCGGCGGCAGTGGCGACGAGCTTCCCGATCGACCGGTGCTGCTGTAGCAGCGGGGGGCTTGCCCGCGACGCGACGCCGCTGGCGCGGCCGATACCTTCGTGTCCCGGCGCCCGGTCGCCCGCCGGCCGGGGACTGCCGGGTCCGGGCCATCGCGCCCGCTCAGGCAGGCTCGGGCACAATAGCCCCAACGTTCCGGAAGCCGACACGCAATGATCGTCCTGCACCAGATCGATCCGATCGCCATCTCGCTGGGCCCGGTGCGGGTGCACTGGTACGGGGTGATGTACCTGCTCGGCTTCCTGCTGGCATGGTGGCTGGGGCAGCGCCGGATCCGCGCCGGCCGCCTGCCGGTCGTGGACGCCAACGCGTTCTCCGACCTGCTGTTCTACGCGATGCTCGGCGTGGTCCTGGGCGGACGCATCGGCTACGTCCTGTTCTACGGCCTGGGCGAGTTCCTGCGCGATCCGCTGATGCTGTTCCGGGTATGGGACGGAGGCATGAGCTTCCACGGCGGCCTGATCGGCGTGCTGGCCGCGGCCTGGCTGTGGTCGCGCCGGCACCGGCTGCATTTCTTCGACACCATGGATTTCATCGCGCCGCTGGTGCCGCCGGGGCTGGGCTTCGGGCGCCTGGGCAACTACATCGGCGGCGAGCTCTGGGGCAAGTACACCGAGGCCGGCTGGGGCGTGGTGTTCCCGACCGGGCTGCCCGAGCAGTACCGCCACTTGGACCCGGCCGCGCTGAAGGCGCAGTTCGACGCCGGTGCGCTGGACGCCTTCGCGCGCCACCCGTCGCAGCTCTACCAGGCCGTGCTGGAGGGGCTGGTGATGTTCGCGGTGCTGTGGTGGTTCTCGTCCAGGCCGCGGCCGCGCTACGCGGTGTCGGGCATGTTCGCGCTGCTGTACGGGGTGTTCCGCTTCGTGGTCGAGTTCGTGCGCGTGCCCGATGTGCAGCTGGGCTACCTGGCCTTCGGCTGGCTGACCATGGGCCAGCTGCTGAGCCTGCCGCTGGTGGCGCTGGGCCTGTTCCTGCTGTGGCGCTCGCACAGCGCGCCGGTGCTGCAACCGCAGCCGCTGGCCTCGACGCGACAGGAGGGCGCCAAGTGAAGCAGTACCTCGAGCTGCTGGGCCACGTGCTGGAACACGGCACCGAGAAGGCCGACCGCACCGGCACCGGCACCCGCAGCGTGTTCGGCTGGCAGATGCGCTTCGACCTGTCCGAAGGCTTCCCGCTGGTCACCACCAAGAAACTGCACCTGCGCTCGATCATCCACGAGCTGCTGTGGTTCCTGAAGGGCGAGACCAACATCGCCTACCTCCGGGACCACAAGGTCAGCATCTGGGACGAGTGGGCCGACGACGACGGCGAGCTCGGGCCGGTCTACGGCAAGCAGTGGCGGCGCTGGACCGGCAGCGACGGCCGCGAGATCGACCAGGTCCGCTGGGTGCTGGACGAGATCCGCCGCAATCCCGATTCGCGCCGGCTGATCGTCAGCGCCTGGAACGTGGCGGACCTGCCGAAGATGGCGCTGATGCCGTGCCACACGATGTTCCAGTTCTACGTGGCCGACGGCCGGCTGAGCTGCCAGCTGTACCAGCGCAGCGGCGACATCTTCCTCGGCGTGCCGTTCAACATCGCCAGCTACGCCTTGCTCACCCACATGGTCGCCCAGGTCACCGGGCTGGAGGTCGGCGACTTCGTGCACACGCTAGGCGACGCGCACCTGTATTCGAACCACTACGAGCAGGCGCGCGAGCAGCTGGCGCGTACGCCGCGCGCGCTGCCCACGCTGCGGCTCAACCCGGGCGTGGACGACCTGTTCGCGTTCACCTTCGAGGACATCGCCATCGAGGGCTACGCCCCGTTGCCGGCGATCAAGGCGCCGGTGGCGGTCTGACCGCGATGCGGACGGTGCCATGAAGGTTTCGCTGGTCGCCGCGCTCGATCGCCAGCGTGGCATCGGTCGCGGCAACGATCTGCCGTGGCGGCTGCCCGACGACCTCAAGCGGTTCAAGGCGCTGACCCTGGGCAAGCCGGTGCTGATGGGGCGCCGGACGGCCGAATCGCTCGGCCGCGCGCTGCCCGGGCGGACCAACCTGGTGCTCACGCGCGGTGGGCAGGTGCCGTTCGAGGGCATGCGGGCGGTGGGCTCGATCGACGAGGCCGTGGCGGTGGCACGGGCCGGCGGCGCGCAGGAGCTGTGCGTGATCGGCGGCGGCGAGGTCTATGCGCTGGCGCTGCCGCGCGCCGACGTGCTGCACCTGACGGAGGTGGACGCAGTGGTCGCCGATGCCGACACCTTCTTCCCTGCGTGGGATCGCGCGCAGTGGCGGGAGGTCGAACGCCAGGCGCGCGCGGCCGATGACCGGCATGCGCATGCGTTCGAATTCGTCGAATACCGCCGCGTTTCATCGTAGAGCGGGGCTTGCCCCGCTTGGGCCGCGCCGGCGGTGCCGTTATTCCTTGCGCAGATGCGGGGGCAATGCCGGCACGTCGCGGCCGGGCACCTGCACGACGCGCAGGTCCTCGCTGTCCAGCTGCAGGGCGGTGAGCTTGCCGCCCCAGACCGCGCCGGTGTCGATGGCGTGGATGCCGCCGGTCAGGGTCAGGCCGAGGGTGGACCAGTGGCCACAGACGATCTTCAGGTCGCGCTCCACGCGTCCGGGCGCCTCGTACCAGGGATACAGGCCGGCGGCCTGGGTGCCCGGCGGGCCCTTCTCCTCGATCGCGATGCGGCCGCGCGGGGTGCAGTAGCGGGCGCGGGTGAACCAGTTGATCGTCGCCCGCCAGCGCTCGTAGCCACGCAGGCCCGGCGACCAGTTCGGCTTGTCGCCGTACATGTTGCGCAGCAGGCCGCGGTAGCCGTCGCCATGCAGCTGGCGCTCGATCTCCAGCGCGTACTGCTCGGCCTGCTGGGTGGTCCACTGCGGCGCCAGCCCGGCATGGACCATGAGCCAGCCCAGGCTGCGGTCGGCATGGACCAGCTTCTGCCGGCGCAGCCAGCCGAGCAGCTCGTCGGCGTCGTCGGCCAGCACCACTCGCTGCAGGTCCGGGTTGACCTTGCGCTTCTCCGCCGGCGCGCGCTCGCCGATGGCCAGCAGCGACAGGTCGTGGTTGCCGAGGACTACTACACTGCGCTCGCGCAGCGAATGCACCAGCCGCAGCGTCTCCAGCGACTGGCCCCCGCGGTTCACCAGGTCGCCGCAGAACCACAGCATGTCGCCGGCCGGGTCGAAGCGGATCTTCTCCAGCAGGCGCTGGGTGGCGTCGTAGCAGCCCTGAAGGTCGCCGATGGCCCAGGTGCTCATCGCGGCCGCCTCAGTGCAGGGTCCGCGGCACGGTCAGCAGGAAGGGGGGGATGGGCGCGTCGAAGCGGGTGCCATCGGCAGCCAGCATGTCGTAGCGTCCCTGCATCGCTCCCTCGCTGGTCTCCAGCACAACGCCGGAGGTGTACTCGTAGTCCCGGCCCGGTTCGAGCCAGGGTTGCTCGCCTACCACGCCGTCGCCGTGCACTTCCTCGACGCGGCCGTTGCCATCGGTGATCTCCCAGTGGCGGGCCAGCAGGCGCGCGGCCACGCTCCCCCGGTTGCGGATGCGGATCGTGTAGGCGAACACGTAGCGCCCGGCATCGGGTTCGGACTGGTCGTCGAGGAAGCGCGGTTCGACGGCGACCTCGATCGCGTAGGGCATGGCCTGTGGCATGGCGACAGTGTAAGCAAAAAGCACGTGACGGCCGAGACGACGGGGCCGGCGCCGCCGCGTTTTGCGATCGTTGCCGTCGCACGGCGGGGTTGTGCCGCGTGATTCCGGCCGTCGCCGCGAGGAGCGGGGCAAGCCCCGCTCTACGGTGTTGCGGCCGTCGCCGCGAGCAGCGGGGCAAGCCCCGCTCTACGGTGTTGCGGCCGTCGCCGGGGTCAGCGGGGCAAGCCCCGCTCTACGGGGCGTTCGCCAGGCGGATGAAGGCCGCCACTTCCAGTTGCTCGGCGCGGGCATCCGGCGCGACCCCGGCCGCCTCGAACTGGGCCGGCGTGCAGACGCCATTGAGTGCGTTGCGCAGGGTCTTCCTGCGCTGGCCGAACGCGGCGCGCACCACCTCGGCGAAGCGCTCGCGGCTGCCGATGCCCACCGTCGCCGGGTCGCGCGGGACCAGCCGCACCACCGCCGAGTCCACCTTCGGCGGCGGCCGGAACGCGCCCGGCGGCACCACGAACAGTGGCTGTACCTGGCAGTAGGCCTGCAGCATCACGCTCAGCCGCCCGTAGACCTTGCTGCCGGGCGGCGCGCCCATGCGGTCGACCACTTCCTTCTGCAGCATGAAGACCATGTCGCGGATCGCCGCGGCGTGGTCCAGCGCATGGAACAGGATCGGCGAGGAGATGTTGTAGGGCAGGTTGCCGCACAGCTTGAACGGCGTGCCGGCGGCCAGCGCGGTGAAGTCCACCGACAGCACGTCGCGGTGGACGATGGTCAGCTCGCCCACGCCTTCGGCCATCGCCGCCAGCGGCCCGACCAGGTCGCGGTCGAACTCGATCACGGTCAGCGCGCCATGGCGGCGCAGCAGCGGCAGGGTGATCGCGCCCTGGCCGGGACCGATCTCGACCAGGCGGTCGCCCGGTCGCGGATCGACGGCCTGGACGATGCGCTCGATGTAGACGCGCTCGTGCAGGAAGTTCTGGCCCAGGGATTTCTTGGGCTGGTGGCTGCTGGTCATGCGCCATTATCGCCGGTCGTGGCGATGGATGCCGCCAGGCCGCCTCAGTCCATCCCCAGCTTCTTGAGCTTGTAGCGCAGCGCGCGGAAGGTGATGCCCAGCTGCGCGGCGGTGCGGGTCTTGTTCCAGCGGTTCTCTTCCAGCGCCTTCTGGATCGCGGCCCGCTCGAGCTGCTCGATGTAGGAGGGCAGGGCGCCGGTGCCCGGGTCCAGGTCGATCACCGCTTCGGCCGGCGCCTGGGCCGTGCCGGCCTCGGCCGGGCCGGGGGCGCGCGCCTGCGGCAGGTGCAGGTCGGCCGCGTCGATGCTGTCGCCATCGGCCAGGGCCAGGGCGCGCTCGAGCACGTTTTCCAGTTCGCGCACGTTGCCGGGGAACGGATAGGCGGCCAGCGCGGCCATCGCCGGCGCGGTCAGCTCCGGCGTCGCCCGGCCCTGGCCGGCGGACAGGCGCTGCAGGATGGAGCCGGCCAGCTGCAGCAGGTCGCCGGTGCGTTCGCGCAGCGGGGGCACCTTCAGCTCGATGACGTTGATGCGGTAGTACAGGTCGTGGCGGAAGCGGCCGTCGGCGACCAGCTGGGCCAGGTCCTTGTGGGTGGCCGAGAGGATGCGCACGTCCACCGCGACCTCGCTGGCGGCGCCGACCGCGCGCACCGACTTCTCCTGGATCGCGCGCAGCAGCTTGACCTGCATCGGCAGCGGCAGCTCGGCGACCTCGTCCAGGAACAGGGTGCCGCCGCTGGCGGCCTGGAACAGCCCGGGCTTGTCGGCATGGGCGCCGGTGAAGCTGCCCTTCCGGTGGCCGAAGAATTCGCTTTCCATCAGCTCGGCCGGGATCGCGCCGCAGTTGACCGGGACGAAGGGGCCGGCGGCGCGCGCGCCCTGCTCGTGGATGGTGCGGGCGACCAGTTCCTTGCCGACGCCCGACTCGCCCAGGATGTAGACGGGCGCCTGGCTGCGGGCCACCTTGGCGATGGTGGCGCGCAGGGTCGCCATCGCCGGCGAGTCGCCGAGCAGGCGGCTGGCCTGCTCCGGCGGCGGCGGCGGCGGCTTGGGCCGCTCGGCGTTGTTCAGTTCCAGCGCGTGCCGGACCAGGCCGCGCAACACGTTGATGTCCACCGGCTTGCTGACGAAATCGAAGGCGCCGGCCTTCAACGCCTCCACCGCCAGGTCCATGCTGCCGAAGGCGGTGATCATCGCCACCGGGGTCTGCGGGTGGTTGCGGGAGATCTCGCCGACCAGCTCGATGCCGCTGCCGTCGGGCAGGCGCATGTCGGTGAAGCACAGGTCGTAGGAGTGGCGGCCCAGCAGTTCGCGGGCCTCGGCCAGGTTGGCCGCGGTATCCACCCGCAGGCCCATCCGCCCCAGGGTCAGTACGAGCAGTTCGCGGATGTCGCGCTCGTCATCGACGATCAGGGCACTGCGGGTTTGGCTCATGCCGGAACGATATCCGAGTCGGGGAGCCGGGCCAAGTCTGGGATGGCCGTCACAGGGACAGGATGGTGTTCGGGCCCGGCAGGGCCACCCGGAAGCAGGCCCCGCCCCCCGGGACCGGCACGTATTCCAGGGTGGCCTGGTTGGCCCGGGTCAGTTCCCGCGCGATGTACAGGCCCAGCCCGGTGCCGTGCTCGGAGGTGGTGAAGAACGGCCGGAACAACTGCGCCACCACGCCTTCCGGGATGCCCGGGCCGCGGTCGAGCACGTCCACGTAGGCGTTGCGCCCGTCCTGGAACACGCGCAGCCGGACCCGCGCCGGCTCGTCCATCATCCGTCCGTACTTGAGCGCGTTGTGCACCAGCGCGGTCAGGATCTGCTGCAGGTGCTTGGGATCGACCAGGGACTGGACCGGCTGCGAGGGCACGATCGCCTCCAGGCTGTCGGTCTCGATCGACAGGGTCTGCCGGTAGTCCTCGACGAAGCGGCGGACGAACGCGCCCAGGTCCAGGTTCTCGGGGTTGGCCCGTTCGCGCCGGGCCAGGCCGAGCACGCTCTCGACGATGCCGTTGGTGCGCAGGCACTGCTGGTGGATGATCTGCAGCAGGCGGCGGTCGGCGTCGTCGACGTTCCGCGACTCCTCCAGCAGCTGCACCGCGTAGTTGATCGCCGCCAGCGGGTTGCGGATCTCGTGGGCCAGGCTGGCCGAGAACCGTCCCAGCGCGGCCAGGGTCAGCGACTCGGCGCGGCGCGACACCACCGTGCTGTCGTCGAGGAACACCAGGGTCAGGTCGCTGTCGGCCAGCAGCCGGGCGAAGCGCGGCTGCACCTCGGGCTGGTCGGGGAACAGCTGCAGCGGGGTGTCGTCGACCTGCCAGCCGCCGCGCCAGCGCTGCAGGCGGCGCGACAGTTCCGGGGCGGCGTGGTTGAGGCTGGTCGGCCCGTTCTGCCCGCCGTCGCCCAGCAGCAGCGACGCGGCCTCGTTGGCCAGGGTGATGTGGTTGTCGGCATCGACCACCAGCACGCCGGTGCGCATGCGGCGGATGATCAGCTCGTTGATCTCCACCAGGTTGGCGACCTCGGCGGTGCGCTGCTCGGCCAGGCGCTGGCTGGAGCGGGCGCGGTGGCCGATCTGGTAGCCGAGCCAGGCCAGGGCCAGGTAGCTGGTGACGAACATCGACAGTTCGGCCAGCGAGCGCGGCCGTTCGCCGTCGGCGAAGGCCGACCAGAGGAACTCCAGGACCAGCGCCAGGCTCGCCAGCACCGCCACGCCCATGCCGTAGCGCAGCGGCAGCAGCATCGCCGCCGCGGCCACGTTGAACAGCAGCATCATCGCGATGCCCGCCGCGACCGGGGGCAGGGCATGGGTCATCAGGGTCGCCGCGAGGATGTCGATGCAGGCCCCGGCGAACACCAGCGGTACCAGCCAGCGCTCGTTGCGGCCCAGCAGCAGCAGGACCACCGCGGCGACCATGTAGACCACCGCCACGACGCCGCCGAGCACGGCATTGCGCGCCTGGCCGACCATCTCCGAGAGCGGGCTGAACACCAGTGCCGCCATGATCGCGGCCTCCAGCACCCGGTACAGGCTGAAGAAATACAGCTCGCGCCGGGGGATCGATTCCAGGCGGTCGATGAGCGAGGGTGGGGTCAAGCCGTGGCTCCCGTAACGCGGCCGGCGGACAGTATAGGGGCAGTGACCGGGCGCCCACGGCCACGGCGGGGCGCCGCCGCGGGCGGGGGGGGCGCGGGCCGCGTCTTTTACCACATCTGCTGTCTACTCCTAGAAAGAGCAGCTGGGACGTGTGGTGTCTCGGGCTTGTATAAACAGAATACGTGAGATGGAGG
>NZ_PDWO01000028.1 GCF_010211765.1 Pseudoxanthomonas kaohsiungensis
GTGCGGGGCCGTCCGGCGCGCTGGAGTCAGTCGCCGGACAGGCCACTAGGCTATCATCGGCCTTTCCGTTTCCGCGCCGCTCGCCTTCCGATGGCCCATCGCCCCCGTTTCGCCCTCCCCGCCCCGCTGCGCCTGGCCGGCCTGCTGCTCGCCGTGGTCGTGCTGGCCACCGGCTGCGGCCGCAACAGCAAGGAAGACGCCGACGAAGGGCTGCCGGTCACCGAGCTGTACGAGAAGGCCCACAACCAGATGGTCCGCGGGAACTGGTCCGACGCCGAGCGGACGTTCAAGCGCCTGGTCGCCCAGTACCCGTACGGGCCCTACACCGAACAGGCGCTGATGGAAACGGCCTACGCCCAGTTCAAGGCCGGCAACCACGAGGACGCGGTCTCGACCATCGACCGCTTCATCCGCACCTACCCGACCCACCGCAACATCGCCTACTTCTACTACCTGCGCGGCCTGGCCAACTCCAACCGCGACGCGGTGTTCCTGCAGCGGGTGTGGTCGCTGGATCCCAGCCGCCGCGACCTGGCCTCGCCGCAGCAGGCCTACGACGACTTCGCGCGCGTGGTCCAGCGCTACCCGAACAGCAAGTACGCGCCCGACGCGCGCCAGCGCATGGTCGAGCTGCGCAACCTGTTCGCCCGCCACGAAATGGACACCGTGCTGTACTACATGCGCCGCGGCGCCTGGCTGTCCGCCGCCAGCCGCGCCCAGTACATCCTGGAAACCTATCCGCAGAGCGAGTTCCAGAACGACGCGGTGGCCGCGCTGGCCGCCTCGTACGAGGCGCTGGGCAACGAGGCCCTGGCCGCCGACGCGCGCCGCGTGCTGCAGCTCAACGACCCCCAGCACCCGTTCCTGAGCGGCGACTGGCCGGACTACCCGATGGCGATCCGCAAGCTGAACCCGTTCGCCGGCGAGGTTTCGCCGACCGGCAACCGCAGCGCCACGCGCGACCGCTGACGCCGGCGGGGGCGGGAAGGGAAAAGGCGCGCTTCGGCGCGCTTTTTTGTTCGTGGACCGGCGGGAGCAGCCGGGCAAGCCCGGCTCTACGGGCGGTGCTGCCGGACAGGACCGGCGGCGCGTCGATCAGCCGGAAAACCCGTTGCTGATCGGATAGCGCCGTTCGCGGCCGAACGCGCGCCGCGACACTTTCGGCCCCGGCGCGGCCTGGTGCCGCTTCCACTCGCTGGTCCGGACCAGGCGCAGCACCCGGTCGACCACTTCGGCGGCATACCCGGCGGCGACGATCTCGTCGCGCGACTGCTCCTGGTCGACGTAGCGGTAGAGGATGCCGTCGAGCACGTCGTAGGCCGGCAGCGAATCCTGGTCGGTCTGGTTGGCGCGCAGTTCGGCCGAGGGCGGCCGCGCGATCACCGCCGGCGGGATCACCGGCGCCCCGCCGACCGTGTTGCGCCACTTGGCCAGGCCGAACACCTCGGTCTTGTACAGGTCCTTCAGCGGCGCGTAGCCGCCGCACATGTCGCCGTAGATCGTGGCATAGCCGACCGCGTACTCGCTCTTGTTGCCGGTGGTCAGCAGCAGCCCGCCGAACTTGTTGGACAGCGCCATCAGGATCGCGCCGCGGCTGCGCGACTGCAGGTTCTCCTCGGTGACATCCGTATCGCGGCCCTCGAACATCGCGTCCAGCGCCTGCAGGAAGCCGGTGAAGGCCGGCTCGATCGCCACCGTCTCCAGCTTCACGCCCAGCGCGGCGCACTGCTCGGCGGCCAGGTCGTTGGACAGGTCGGCGGTGTAGCGCGATGGAAGGCGCACGGCGGTGACGTTCTGCGCGCCCAGCGCGTCGACCGCCAACGCCAGCACCAGCGCCGAGTCGATGCCGCCGGACAAGCCCAGCCACACCTTCGAAAAGCCGTTCTTGCCGCAGTAGTCCTGGATCCCGCGCACCACCGCGCGCCAGGCCAGCGCGTCCATGCTCTCGTCGCCGTCGTCCATCCACTGCACCGGCGCGAAGCGGCGCCCGGCGACGTCGTAGTCGACCAGCAGCCACTGGTCGGTGAACGCGGCGGCGGCCGGATGCACGGTGCCGTCGCCGTCGGCCACCACCGAAGCACCATCGAACACCACCGAATCCTGGCCGCCGACCAGGTTGAGGTAGGCCAGCGCCGCACCGGATTCGCGGGTGCGCTCGGCCAGCAGCGCGTCGCGCTGGGCGTGCTTGCCGCGCTCGAACGGCGAGGCGTTGGGCACCAGGACCAGCTGCGCGCCGGCGGCCACCGTGTCGGCCAGCGGCTCGGGGAACCACAGGTCCTCGCACACCACCACGCCGACCGGCACGCCCTGCACCTCGAACACGCAGGGCCCGCCGTCCGGGTCGACCTCGAAGTAGCGGCGTTCGTCGAACACCGCGTAGTTGGGCAGCTCGCGCTTGCGGTAGGTCGCTTCGACCCGGCCGTCGCGCAGCACGCTGGCGGCGTTGTACAGCACGCTGCCGGCCGACTCCGGCCAGCCCACCACGGCCACGATCCCGGTCGCCGCCTTCGCCACCTCGTGCAGCGCAGCCTCGCAGGCGGCCAGGAACGAAGGCCGCAGCAACAGGTCCTCGGGCGGGTAGCCGCTGATCGCCAGTTCCGGGAACAGGACGATGTCGGCATCGAACTCGTCGCGCGCCTCGGCGATCATCCTCGCGATCCGTTCGGCGTTGCGCGCCACCGCCCCGACCGGGAAGTCGAACTGGGCCAGGGCGATGCGCAGGGAATCCTTCATGGCGGCGACCGTTCGTGGGATGCGCCCATGATACCGGCGCGACGTTGCGGACTTGTGGTCGTGCCCGCCGCGGTCAGTCGCGCTCGAACTCGGCGATCTCGTCCAGCAGCGCGCGTCCGCGGCGGATCGCACCGCTCTCGTCGAGGAGCCCGCCCTCGCGCCCCGCGCGCCGGGCGCGGCGGCTGGACAGCCAGGACAGCGCATACGTGCCCAGCCACCCCGCCACGCCCAGCGCCAGGCTGAGCTGGATCCACAACGGCGTGCCGGCGGCCGGTTCCACCCGGCCCAGGCCGGCGAAGGCGACCACCACCAGCACCCACATCACCCACCAGGGCGCCCCGCAGACATTGGCGCTGGCCGCGTAGACGCAGCGCAGCCGTGCCATCTGCTTCTGGATCCGCAGCACCGGCGCCGAGTAGTCGAACGTGCCGATCATGCCCAGGGTGATCCCGGCCAGGGCCACGTGCGCCACGCCGAAGGCATGCACCAGCACGCCCGTCCAGAACAGCCCCGGCACCGCGACATTGCGCGTCCAGCAGGCCACGCCCAGCACGATCAGGCCGATTCCCAGCAGGAACTGCAGCGCCTGCCCCCAGGCCAGCGGGCGCAGGCCGCGGCGCACGTGTTCGAGCTTGCGCTCGCGCAGCAGCTGCCACTGCAGCGCCTCCTGCCGTTCCAGCTGCCGGCCCAGCGCCTGCCAGGCGCCTTTCAGTTCTTCGAGTTCCATGGTCGTGTCCATCGGATGTCCGGTCGTGTGAATCAGTCGTGGAAGGAAGCGGCGGCGTACTCGCGCAGGCGCTGCTTGATCCGCCCGACCCGCGTGGTGACGTTGCTCTCGCCGATGCCCAGCACCTCGGCGATCTCGCGCCCGCTGCGTTCCTCCAGGTAGAGCAGCAGCAGCGCGCGGTCCAGCGGCCCGAGCGTGGCCATGAACCGCTGCAGCAGGCGCAACCGCTCGTGCGTCTCCGGATCGAACGCCGCGCCGCCGGCCAGGGTGTCGGCATGGTCGTCCAGCGGCACCGAGCGGTCCGCCTGCGCCTGGCCACGCAGGAACGAGATCGCGGCGTTCAACGCGATCCGGTACATCCAGGTCGAGAAGCTGCGCGCCGGGTCATAGCCGGGCCAGGCCCGCCACAGCTGCACGGCGATCTCCTGGGCCAGGTCGGCGCGGTCCTCGGCGCCGCGGGCGTAGCTGCCGGCGATCTTGAGCACGATGCCGCGATGCCGCTGCAGCAGCGCGTCGAAGGCCTGGGCCGGGGTTTCGGTCATGGGCGTGGCGAGTTCCATGCGGGATCGCTTCCGTGGGTCATTGTGTCCAATGCACGGGTGATTCGCCGGGACGGGCCGGTTTGTCACAGGCCCCGCCTGCCGGGGTCGGCAGCGGGATCGCAAGGCGAACGCCCCGCGGCTGGGCCCCTGGAGCCTTGCGCGCAAGCGAAAAAGCCTTGCGATCGGGGTTCGCAACCCTGTGCGCAAGGCAGGAAGCCCCGGCGTCGGGGCAAGAGAGCACCGGCGACGAGGCGAAAAGCCCTGATGCCGGCGCTCGGGAGCATCGGCGGCGAGGCCGAGAGCCACGATGCCGGGGCACGAAGGCATCGCCGGCGAGGCAGGAAGCCCCGCTGTCGGTGCTCGGAAGCATCGGCGGCAAGGCCCGCGAGCATCGGCGGCGGGGCTCGCGGGCACCAGCGGCGGGGCCCCGGGGCACCGACAGCGGGACAGAAAGCCCCGGATCCGGAGCTCGGCGGCACCGGCGGCCCAGCAGAAAGCCGCGGCCGCGGGGGCCGGCATCGGGCGGGACAGCCACATCAGCGCAGCTTCGGGCTGGGCCGTGGCAATACGTGTGTTGTCGAAGCCGCGACCCCAACGCCCGCCCGAGGACGCCGTCCTGCCGGGGCATGGCACAAGTGGCACATGGATGTGCCACGACCCGAGTGCGGACAGGGATGTCCGCCCGAGGGATGGGCCATGCCCCGGCAGGGCGGCGGCCCCCGCCGAAGCCAGCGCCTCGCTCGAACGCCCCCGACCGAAGCCCGCGCTCCTGCCCAGCAGCCTTGGCCAGAACACAAAAAAAGGCCGCCCGGAGGCGGCCTTTTCTCAGTGACGCACGGCAGCGCGAATCAACCGCCCAGGCGGGCCTTGATCGCCGCGCCCAGGTCGCCCGGCGAGCGCACCGTGGTCACGCCCGCCGCTTCCATCGCGGCGAACTTGCCCTCGGCCGTGCCCTGGCCGCCCGACGCGATCGCGCCGGCGTGGCCCATGCGCTTGCCCGGAGGGGCCGAGGCGCCGGCGATGAAGCCCACGACCGGCTTCTTGACGTGCTGCTTGATGTACTCGGCGCCCTCTTCCTCGGCGCTGCCGCCGATCTCGCCGACCATGATGATGCCCTCGGTCTGCGGATCCTCGTTGAACAGCTTGAGGCAGTCGACGAAGTTCAGGCCGTTGATCGGGTCGCCGCCGATGCCAATGCAGGTCGACTGGCCCAGGCCCACGTCGGTGGTCTGCTTGACCGCTTCGTAGGTCAGCGTGCCCGAGCGCGAGACGATCCCGATCTTGCCCGGCTTGTGGATATGGCCCGGCATGATGCCGATCTTGCACTCGCCCGGGGTGATGATGCCGGGGCAGTTCGGGCCGATCAGGACCACGTCCGGATGGCCCTTGAGCACGTTCTTGACGCGCAGCATGTCCAGCACCGGGATGCCCTCGGTGATGCAGACGATGACCTTGATGCCGCCGGCGGCCGCTTCCAGGATCGCGTCGGCCGCGAACGGCGGCGGCACGTAGATGACCGAAGCGTCGGCGCCGGTCGCCTTGACCGCATCGGCGACGGTGTTGAACACCGGCAGGCCGATGTGGGTCTGGCCGCCCTTGCCCGGGGTGACGCCGCCGACGACCTGGGTCCCGTACTCGACCATCTGCTCGGCGTGGAAGGTGCCCTGCTGGCCGGTGAAGCCCTGCACGATCACCTTCGTGTTCTTGTTGATAAGAACGGACATGCTTTTAGTCCTCGTAATGCTTGTTGGGGCGCCGGCTCCGGATGCGCGACATCGGCCTGCGCCGCTGTCCGGTGCGTGCCTCCACATCCCCCGTCCCGCCGCTTCGCGGCGGGCCACCCCCTTGACTCAAGGGGGGAGATGTCGGGTTCACGCCATCCGTGGGCCGTCGAAAAGAATCAGGCGGCGACGGCGGCGACGGACTTCTTGGCGCCGTCGTTGATGTCGTCGGCGGGGATGATGGCCAGGCCGCTTTCCTTCAGCAGCTTCTTGCCCTCTTCCACGTTGGTGCCTTCCAGGCGCACGATCACCGGCACCTTGACGCCCACGTCCTTGACCGCGGCGATGATGCCCTCGGCGATCATGTCGCAGCGGACGATGCCGCCGAAGATGTTGACGAAGATCGCCTTGACCTTGTCGGAGGACAGGATCAGCTTGAACGCGGTGGTGACGCGCTCCTTGGTGGCGCCGCCGCCGACGTCGAGGAAGTTCGCCGGCTCGCCGCCGTTGAGCTTGATCACGTCCATGGTCGCCATCGCCAGGCCGGCGCCGTTGACCATGCAGCCGATGTTGCCGTCCATGGTGACGTAGTTGAGGTCGTGCTGGCTGGCCAGCACCTCGGTCTCGTCCTCCTGGCTCTTGTCGCGCATGGCGACCAGGTCCGGGTGGCGGAAGCTGGCGTTGTCGTCGGAGTTGACCTTGCCGTCGAGCGCGTACAGGTCGCCGCTGTCCAGGATCGCCAGCGGGTTCAGCTCGACCAGGGCCAGGTCCTTCTCGTTGAACAGGCGGTACAGCCCGGTCATGATCTTGACCAGCTGGCCGACCTGCTTGGCGTTCAGGCCCAGGGCGAAGCCGACGTCGCGCGCCTGGTACGGCTGCAGGCCCTCGACGAAGTTCACGTTCAGGGTCTGGATCAGGTGCGGCGTCTCGGCCGCGACCTGCTCGATGTCCACGCCGCCCTCGGACGAGGCGATGTAGGTGATCGACTTGCTGCCGCGGTCGACCAGCACCGACAGGTAGAGTTCCTTGGCGATCTCGCCGGCCTCGGTCACCAGCACCTGGTTGACCGGCAGGGCCACGCCGCCGGACTGGTAGGTGGCCATCTTCGTGCCGAGCATGCCGATGGCGGCGTTGAACACGTCGTCGGTCGTCTTGCAGAACTTGACGCCGCCGGCCTTGCCGCGGCCGCCCGCGTGGATCTGGGCCTTGACCATCCAGGGGCCGCTGCCGAGGGCCTTGGCCGCATCGACCGCTTCGGCCGGGGTGGACGCGACGCGCCCGGCCGGGACCGGGATGCCGTAGTCGGCAAACAGTTGTTTCGCCTGGTACTCGTGGAAATTCATGCTTCACCAGTGGGGTGGGGAACGACCGCCGGGCCGGCCGTGGATCCGGGCCGATGGGGGCCGGGGC
>NZ_PDWO01000029.1 GCF_010211765.1 Pseudoxanthomonas kaohsiungensis
AAACGCTTTGCAGCCGCCGCGCCAAGGTGCGCTCGCTTGTGCCCGCGGCGCTGGCCGCCTCGGCCAGCGAGAACCCCTGCGCGAGCCGACGTCTGGCCCAGCACTCGAAGCGCTCCACCATCGGGTCGGCATGCGCAAGGTGGTCGGGAATCACGAACTCGGCTTGCGAACTGCGTGTCTCGACCAGCAGATAGCGTGCCACCAGGGCCGCCAGCGCCGGACTGCGCCCTCGGATGATGCGCAAGGCCAAGTCGACGTGGGCCAAAGCGGCACCCGCGGTGGTGAAGCGTGTCGAGTTCACGATCATGCGTGACTCGTCCAGCGTGACGTTCGGATAGCGCTGCCGAAACATCGGCCCCAGCCACCATGACGTCGTCGCACGATGCCCATCAAGCAAGCCACTCTCTGCAAGCAAGAAACTACCGGAGCAAGCGGCACCAAGGTGCGCGCCAGCGGTGGACCACTGCTGTAGCGCCGCGACCGCGTCGGGCACATCGGGGCGTGTGAGTCGAGCCGAGAGCGTGTCAGGCATCTTGTCGCCAAACGCTGGCACGAGCACGACGTCTGGTTCGGGCACACCATGCGCAGTGACCACGGGGACCGTCAAGCCTTGCGCAGTTCGGATGCGACGCCGCACGCCCACCAGCGTGAGCTCTATGTGCGCGGGAGCCTGTGGCAGCGAGCCCGCCATCGCATTGGCTAAGCCCACTGTGTCAGTGAGTGCCGCAAGCCCCAGATCAAACACGCCATCACAAACAAGGAGGTGGAGTTTCATGACAGCAATGATATCAATGTTGTCATTATTGCCAATAGAGATGTCTGCCATGAAGACTTAGACTGCAGTCTCGTCGATCCCTTCACCCACTTTTCCATTTACCCAAAGGAATACAGCATGACCAAGCTCGCCCTGTTTGTTCGCCTCGAAGCTAAACCCGGCCAGGAGGCTGCGCTTGCCGACTTCCTGGCCAGCGCACTGCCGCTCGCCAACGCCGAGTCCGGCACCACGGCCTGGTTCGCATTGAAGTTTGGCCCTTCGACGTTTGGTGTGTTCGATGCCTTTGCCGATGAGGCAGGTCGCCAGGCACATCTGAACGGCCAGATCGCCGCGGCCTTGATGGCCAACGCAGCGACCTTGCTCAGTTCTCCGCCCAATATCGAGAAGGTCGAACTTCTTGCAGCCAAACTTCCTGCATGACAACTCGGCCTTGACCCAATCAGGTCACGCTGCAGGATGGGGGTCACACAGCCCTACGTGCGACCCCTCATTCGTGTGATGGCGAATGAGTTTCTCAATAGCCTCGGGTGCGACTTTCGTATGGTAGCTGTGCGCACGATACGCCTGGGAGTTCTTCCCAGCGCGGAGGCCCTCCGGAAACGGTTGGATGTCATCCGATGGGCCAGGTCGTGCTGCAGCCTTCAGGACGACCTCCTGAAACTCGACAGACAACTCTCTGGCAAACGTCACTCGTGCACTTGCGTCCTCACGCCGGATCGCTGACACGATGGTTTCGGCTCTCTCGGGCACGACGGTGGCGACATCGGGTGGCAGGCGGCCCGCCGCCACGCGGAGGACGTCGGCTGGTATCTGAAGCGCGTTTCCGATGGCTTCGAACTGGTCATCCGCAGGTTGTCGCCGACCACTTTCCAGCATGCTGAGGTACGACTTTGTCACATTCAGTTCCTTCGCCAAGGCGGTCAGCGTGAGCTCCTGTTCCTGGCGCCTTTCTCGCAGCAAACGGCCAAAACTACCAGGCTGTTGAGAAACTCCCTGCGAGATCCGTTGTCATAGGTGAGCTTCAAGTTGTTGCTGAGTCAGCTTCATGCAGACTTCTTTTCCTTTGTCTTCTTCTTGTTGCGCGACCGACCGGATCGGTTGACCTCCGGGAGAGGTTTGTCCCATGCCAACAAGTCCATGCGAACATTGTTTGCGTACGCGTTGTACTGCCAGCGCCGGAACTGATCCAGGAGCAGCTCGTTGGTCTCCGAAAGACGCTTCACCTGTGCTTCCAAGTCGGCAATCCGTCGCGTCGCGACCTCAAGCGTGTAGTCGCGGGGCAAGGCGTCTCTGGCAGTGCGGATGTCCTTCTGTCTCTTCTGGAAGCCCTCCTTGATAGAGGGGTAGAGGTACATCGTGTGCTTAGACACGGACTCGACGTCCAGAACCTTGGCGACGCGCGCACAGAACAGCGGCCAGGTCAGCTTGCCCTCCCAGCGATCCAGTTCTCGCATGATTCTGGGGAGACTGGACTTGGTGATGACCCGCTTAGGCATCTTCAGGCAGCTTGGATGGTAGAGAAACGATGGGGGGCGTCGCGACTTCAGTGGCGGGGATGACATGGACACCGAGGTCAATGAGTGCGCGCTTGATAGGTGAAGGATCATGCCCCTCGGGAATCCGCACCAGGGCGCCGTCCGGGACGTCCGGATGCTCCAGCGTGATACGTATCGCGCGCTGGTGGGCCAACTCCCACTTGTGGTTGTCGACCCACCTATCCGCGCCGAATTCACCGTCCTCGTGCGCTTTCTGGGCCCGCTCGAGCAACCACGCCGTTTGCGCCTCGGCCAGCCGTATGCGGTCCAACGTGATGTGGTCGCCCTTGATGCAGGTGAGCTCAGTGCAGGTGAGACACTTCCGGCGCTTCTCGCACGGCATCATGGAATAGTCGTGGGTGCAGAGGCCGTACAGCGTCACCTTGGCAGTGCCGGGGCGATCGACGCCAAGTTCCGTGTAGTGGACGGGCTTTCGATCCCTAAAACGCTCGAGCACGGACGGCCGCTCCCCGATGATGAGCGCACGCGCCTCTGAGGCTCGCTCTTCAGGCGTTCGGTGGTCGTAGTGCCGGTTGTGTCGGGGATCCGCACGCCCTGCCCACTGAGCGAGCGTGTAGTCATCCATCCCCGTCCGTACACCCATCGTGTTGAGCCAATGGCGCGGCTGGTGCGTCGTCATCTCGATCCTTGACCCGTCCGGATTCGTCTTCCCGAACCGCGCAAAGAGCGAAGGGCCATGGGAATCCTGCATGCGTCTATTAACCTCATTGACGTCGGCCAGCCGCCAGGAGAATGCTTTGGGTGAAAACTCTGCGTGGAATTCATTCTCGCGATGCAGGCACAACGCGTCCCAGATGAGAAGCTGCCGCGTTGCGTCGGTATAGGGCCAATGGGCTCCGCCATAGACTTGTCGTACCACATCGGCCAGCCGTGCGTAGGTGACCTCGCCCGAGGCAATCACCGCAGCGAAAGGCTTGCTGACTTTGATTGCGGACCAGTTTTCCGTGCCGTCACGTCGACGAATGGATTTGGGCACTTTGAGCCCGATCGCCGCGCAGAACTCCTCGGGCGACAGCGGGGCGTCTTGCGGATGATCGGGCGCCGTGATGCAACCGGCATGTATCAGAAACTTGCCTGGGTTCTCGAAGGCGAATTTGGCCGCAAGACGCGCTGGCTCACCCAACTCCATCAGGCGACGATGCGCTTCCTCCATGACCGAGTGCATGGGAGCCACGATCCACTTCTTCATCGCGCCCTTGCCCTTGGCGGCGCGCCAGCGAAACAGCATCTGCTGTTCGCCGTTGTCGTCTGCCTCCCATTGCAGACAGTTGGTGGGAAGCTTGAACGGTTCCGACCCGCGACTGGGTGCCGTCATCAATAGCGCCATGATCGAGGAGAAGTAACGTGATTCCTTGTCGTTGGCTTCTGCGAACACCTCAGCCATGGCGAGCATCGCCGCGTGGGAGGGGAGCTTCTTCTCTCGGTGCTCCCTGCCCGCTTCGCCCAGATCTTCAGTCAGGATCGTGGGCTTTCGAAATGGTGATTTCCAGGCCGGGAGGGACGGCACCAAGTGGTTTCTACGAAGGAAGTCGAACAACTTCACCAGATCGAGGCCAGTCTTATGGATGAAATCATCGCTCGTAGCAAACTCCCTACACTTTTGCGCGCTCGCATCCATCACCGCGCCTGTAATGCGCTGGATGTCGACCGGACCGGGGCTGTCCCGAAGCGCCGCCTCTACACATCGCAAGGCTTGAATGCGGTAACTCAAGGACACGACCGGCCGATGGCTATAGTCGTAGCGGATGTAGGCCTTCGCGAACTGCTTGAATGGCTCCGCGAGAGGAACAAACGAGTAGGACGTCAACGGCGCCGTCTTCGTTCCGAATACGACGACCGCTTTTCCGTCTTGCCAGCGATCTTCGTCCCACGTTGCCAGCCCACCAAAAGCGGATAGTTCTTCCCGACACAACCGAATGAACGCCGTGAGGTTGCCCCGCGCATCCAGTTCGGCCTTGGGAACGAACTGGACGATCTCAGCCACGCACCTGCTCCACCACTAATGCATCCTCCGCCCGCATCTGCTGGCAGCGCAGCACGCAATGCTCCACGGCCAGAATCAGCAGGTCGTCGGCATTGACGACTTCTTCTGCACACCCAGCGGCCTGGGCAGCGGCCTTCTCGGCGTAGAGCTCCTCCAACACCTCTTCATGCGGCCCGAACACCCACGGCTGGAAGAAACGGCAGGTGTAGCAGGCGCGATATCCACTCGCGCAGAACCCATAGTTTCCACACGTTCCTACCGCATGTTGCTCCGCGTTCGGAACGCGGCTCTTGGGATCGTCACCTCGAATCGCCTCCCTCTCAGAGCGGACGAGTGTGCCCATGCAAGCTTGCGCGAATGGCGCTAGCTTGGGACCAATCATTTGATTGATGACGACCGCCTCCTGCGGCGTGTTGTCAGTATAGACGCGGACATTTTGAATGTCGGAATGGTCCATGAGCTCGGCAACTACGAATGCACCATAGCCCTCGCGCCTCAGCTTTGTGCCGCGCGTGTGCCGAAACCGAGTTGCGGTGAGTCGGATGAACTCCCCCGTCCGCTCTGACCTCGCTGTCGACTTGCGTCCGCAGCTTCGAAGCGCGTCGCCTAAGGCAGCGGTAGTTTCATGCAGCGCGTCTGGCCGCTGCCCCAGCAAGGCCTCCTTAAGGGCCTCCAACGAGACTACCTTCATCAACGCACGACCGTTAATGAAAATCGGAATCTCCTGCAGGAGCCCGTCGTCCATCACCGAACGACCTAACTGCTCTTCTACCGTCACGATCGAGCGACGGTGCTGCCCTTGCAGTACCAGGTACAGATCCTCGTTGACGGCCAGTGATCGAAATTCGCCACGAAATCCCACACCACGCTGTTTGGCACGAGGAATGACGATTCGATGTAGCCACGCGCCGTCGCGATTCTCGCGAATCAGGTCCTTGCCGCGAAGGGCCGCGAGCTGCACCGCTCGCCGAGCGGTCATGGCAAGGCAAAGAAGGTACGTGTAGTCCCGAAAGGGAATCGCCTGCGTCGTCACAGCACGATTCGCCCATTCGAGAATGAGTGACATCTCGATGTCGGTGTATGGCCCACTAT
>NZ_PDWO01000002.1 GCF_010211765.1 Pseudoxanthomonas kaohsiungensis
GGTGCGGGCCTGGCAATGGGCCGCGACGATCGGGGCGACGAAGCGGCGCTTGCGCCACCACCTTGACGGGTCGCCCGGTCCCGCGCCCGCCGGTTCGAGTACCTCGGCATCACGCATGCGCTGGCGCGCTCAGCGCGCCAGCAGCGTCCATTGCCATGTGCTTATGCGGCCGCCCCGGTCGCTGGAGCGCTCCCCGGTGAGCTGGAACGGCTCGCCGAACTCCACCACGAGCTCGGGCCGGTAGAGCCGGGTGCCATCGGCGCGGATCGCATCGACGATCGCGATCGGCCGGCGCGGGTCGCGCACCAGGACCGGGAAGGTCACCGGTGCCGACGCGTTTCCCGCTGCATCGGTGACCACGAGCTGGAACAGGTGGCGGCCGGCGGCCAGCGGGCGGGCCTCCGAGGCGCGCACCTCGAGCAGCGGCTCGTCGGAAACGATCCCGGTGTCGATGCCGGGGACCAGGGACGCCATCGCCGCGCTCCACGCCTTGCAGTAGCCAGGCAAACGCAGGAAGCAGCGCCAACCCGGACAGCCGGCGCCGCGGTCAGCGCACCTCTTCCATCAGGCCCACCAGGTTGCCGTCGGGATCGCGCAGGAACGCGGCCCACAGCTCGTGGTCGGGCATCCGCGCGGCCAGCTGCGGTTCGCGTTCGGCGGTGGCACCGCGCGCCAGCATCGCCGCATGGGTGGCGGCGATGTCGTGCACGCGGAAGTACAGGATCGAATTGGCGCCCACCGCACCTGCGCCCTGCGGCGTGGTCAGCATGATCCGCACGCCGTCGGCGTCCAGGAACGCCAGGCCGGGCCCGGCGCGGAACAGGAACGCCAGGCCGAGCACGTCGCGGTAGAAGCCGAGCGCGGCGTCGACGTCGGCGACGGTGATCGCGACCTGGCGGATTCCCTGCACCCGATGTCCCGATTCCATGCCCGCCTCCCCGCGCCTGCGCGCCGTGATCCCGGGCGGATGATGCCAGCCAGGGCCGGACCGGCCTAGAGCTTGAACAGCGGCTGCAGCATGCGCGCCATCCAGCCGGAGAAGCGCAGCGGCGCGTCGGTGGCGGCCACGCAGATGCACGGCACGCCGGGCACGGTGACCGGCTGGTGCTCCACGTCCGAATCCAGGTCGGCGACGTCGCCGGGGGCGAAGTGCCCGATCGCATCGCGATAGGCGCCGCGCAGGATCAGGGTCAGCTCGCTGCCACCGTGGGTGTGCATCGGCACGCTGCGGCCGGGGGCGGTGCGCAGCAGCATCAGGTGGCCGTCGTCGACCCGGTCGGCGCGCACGTAATGGATGCCCGGACCGATCATCCGCCAGCGCAGGTCCGAGTAGCGGCGGCCGAAGTACGGCTGCAGCGTGCGCGGCAACGCATCGTCCGCCGCCGTCGCCGCCACCGGGTGTGGCACCGGCCGCGGCGCGGGCGCGCCCTCGGCCAGCACGCGTGCACGCAGCCGCTCGCGGGCGTCGTCCGGCAACGGTGCGCCCTCCTGCTGGACGAGCAGGTGGCCGCCGATGCGGTCGGCCAGGGCGAGCTGGCCGCGGCATTCGTCGCAGACGTCCAGGTGCGCGGCGACGACCGCGGCGAACGCCTCGGGCAGCGCGCCGGCCGAAAACGCCAGCAGGGTGGATGCGTCGGGATGGTGGTTCGGGGTCATGGCGCGGCCCCCAGTCCGGCCTTCAATCGCGCGAAGGCGCGGCGCAGGGTGGATTTGACCGAGCCCAGCGGCATGCCGAGCTCGGCGGCGATCTCGCTGTGGCTGCGGGCTTCGAGGTAGGACATGCGGATCAGCCGGGCCTGCGCCGCCGGCAGGCTGCGGATGGCGCGGTCCAGGCCGGCATGGTCGGCGTAGTCGTCCGGCGAAACGCCCCACTCGTCGACCATCCAGGCCTCGTCGACCGGAACGGGTTCCGATTCGCGGTGCGCCTCGCGCCGCCGCGCATCGATCTGCAGGTTGCGGGCGATCCGGAACAGCCAGGTCGACAGGCTGGCGCGGGCGGGATCGAACGCGGCGGCGCTGCGCCACAGCCGCAGCATCGATTCCTGGACCAGGTCGTCGGCCTGGGCGGCGGACACGCCGTGGCCGAGCAGGTAGCGCTTGAGCCGGGGAGCGTAGTGGTCGTGGATGCCGAGGAAGGCATCCATGTCCTGGCGCTCGGCCACCGCGCGCATCTGCGCGCTCCAGTAACCGGCATCGTCCGGCAGGGCGGGGCGTTGGCTGGACACGCGCTGGGGCGCCGCTAGCGGCGTCACTTTCCTGGTGGCCGGATCTGTCGCCATCTTACTCGGGTACACGCCGTTGCCGTCTTCTCCAACCTCTACGCGCGAGCGGGCCCGATGGATCCCCGCCGGCCTCACCGCAGCGGCGGCCGCGGCGCCGGCTCCGGCCACTGCTGCGGCACCCGGCGCAGGCGCGAGGTGTCGTAGCCCATCGCCGCCACTTCGGCGACCAGTTGCCGGTAGCGCGACTCGGGCAGGGTCGGCGTGCGCGCCATGATCCAGACGTAGTCGCGCTTGTTGCGCGCGACGATGGTGTCGGAATAGTCGTCGGCCAGCGCGGCGATGATGTACTCGGCCTTGACCGGCCAGACGAACTGCATGCCCCAGACCGCGTTGCCGGTGCCTTCGCGGACGAAGCCGGTCGGGGTCATCGTCTCCAGCTCGCCGGCAGGCCCGTCCTTGCGGAAGCGGAATACCGTGTCGATGCGGCCATCCGGACCGCGGGAGTAGGTTTCCACCGCGTTGTGGGCACCGCGCTCCATCGCCGTGGGGATCGAGGCGATCACGTACCAGTCGCCCATGAAGCGGTCGAGGTCGACCTGTTCGACCGGCGGGATGGGGCGGGCGCCGCCCTGGCCGGCGCAGGCGGCCAGCAGGCAGGTCGACATCAGCCAGGCCAGGGCGGTGGCGCGCATGTTGTGCTCCTCAGGTGCGGGGTGCGAACAGGTAGTGGGCGACCAGCCACTGCTGGCCGTCCTCGTAGCCGAACAGTTCGGCGCAGGCCATCCAGAACATCCGCCAGCGCTGGAACCACAGCCGCGCCGCGGCATCGCCGCCGTAGGCCTGCGCCAGGATCGGCAGCAAGGCGTCGCGATGCCGGTCCTGGTTGGCCAGCCAGGCGTCGGCGGTGCGCTGGTAGTGGGTGCCGTCGACCAGCCAGCGCCGCTCCAGCACCAGGTCACGCTGCAGGTGCAGCAGCGTGTCGGCCGCCGGCATCAGCCCACCGGTGAAGAAATGCCGGCCCATCCAGTTGTCCTGGCCCTCGGTGTCGAACGGATAGGCGGCCAGGCGGTGGACGAAGATGTGCACGAACAGCCGGCCGTCCGCGCGCAGCCAGCGCGCGATGCGCGCCAGCAGCGCGGCGTGGTTGCTCACGTGCTCGAACATCTCTACCGACACGCAGCGGTCGAAGCTGCCGGCCGGCAGCTCGAGTGCGTTCACGTCGCAGGTCACGACCCGCACGTTGTCCAGGCCTTCGGCGGCGCAGCGCGCTTCGATCCAGGCGCGCTGCGAGTGCGAATTCGATACCGCGGTGATGCGCGCGCCGGGGTAGCGCCGCGCCATCCACAGCGTCAGCGATCCCCAGCCGCAGCCCAGCTCGAGGATGTCCATCCCGTCGGCCAGGCCGGCGCGCTGCCCGTAGAGCGCCAGCATCGCCTCCTCGGCCTCGGCCAGGGTGCTGTCCGGACGCTCGAACAGGCAGGCCGAATACTTCAGCGCCGGCCCCAGGCAGCGCTCGAAGAACGCGGCCGGTACCTCGTAATGCTGCGCGTTGGCCGCCTCGGTGTGGACCGCCAGCGGCATCCGCCCCAACGCCTCGACCAGCCGCTGGTGCCGCGCCTGCTGGGCCGCGGCACCGCCGGCGAGGCATTCCCGCAGCCGCTGCGCGCACAGGCGGCGGATGCCGAGGCGGACGGCCGCGTCCGGCAGCCAGCCGCGCTCGGCCAGGCCGGCCAGGCCGGGTTCGGGGGCATGCGCGTGCGGCATGCGTGCGCTCGGTATCGCCAGGCTCATGCCTGGGACCTCCTGCGGTCCGGATCGCGTGGAAACCAGGGGAACAGCATCGGGGTGCGCTCGCGGTAGCGCCGGTAGTCGTCCCCGCGGGTGCGCAGGGCCTGGGCTTCGGTCCAGGGGATGCCGCTGAGGTAGCGCAGGAACAGGTACATCAGCACCGGCCCGGCCCAGCTCAGCAGGTGCAGCGGCGAGCCCACCGAGAGGAACACGTAGGCGAACCAGTGCAGCCACTCGAAGAAGTAGTTCGGATGCCGCGAGAACCGCCACAGCCCGGTGTCGCAGGTGCGTCCGCGGTTGCGCGGATCGGCGCGGAAGCGCGCCAGCTGGCGGTCGGCGACGGCCTCGCCGCCCACCGCCAGCAGCCACGCCGCCACGCCGAGCGCGGTCCATGCGCTGAAGTCCCCGGCCGGGTTGGCGGCCACGGCGGCGAACGGCAGTGCGAACAGCAGCACCAGCAGCGCCTGGCCGAGGAAGAACAGCAGGAATGCGGGCCCGCTATCCTTCCAGTGCGCACGCAGGTGGTGGTAGCGGCCGTCCTCGGCTTCGCCGCGGACGCGCCGCCACAGGTGCATGGCCAGTCGCAGCGCCCAGACGCCGCCGAGGACGGCCAGCAGTATCCGTGGCAACACCGCGCCCGGCCCGATGGCCGCCAGGAACACGGCGGCCAGGCCCATGCCGGTGGCCCAGAGCACGTCGACGATGCCGGCGTTGCGGTGCGCGCGCTCCCACCGCCACCCGCCCAGCATCAGCGCCGCCATTGCCAACGCCAGCCACCCGAACGCCTGCAGCAGGTCCATCAGGCGACTCCTGCGACCCAGCGGTCGCCATGGCCCGGGCGCGCGCCCGGGCGCGCGAACAGCAGGTGGCTGACCCCGATCGAGCGCTCGAGGAAGCCGCCTTCGCAGTAGGCCAGGTAGAAATCCCACAGGCGCAGGAAGCGCTCGTCGTAGCCCAGGCCGCGCGCCTGGTCACGCGCGGCGAGGAAGCGCGAGCGCCAGGCGTTGAGCGTGCGCGCGTACGACAGGCCGAAATCCTCCAGGTGCACCAGCTGCAGGTCGCCGGCGCGCGCGCTGGCGCCGAGCATCCCGTGGACCGAGGGAATGAAGCTGCCGGGGAAGATGTGCCGCTTGATGAAGTCGACCGAACGCAGCGCCTGCTCGTAGCGGTGGCCTTCGATCGTGATCGCCTGCACCAGCGCCAGCCCGTCGTCCTCCAGCAGCGCCGCCAGCTTGCCGAAGTACGCTTCCTGGTAGCGCGCACCGATGGCCTCGATCATCTCGATCGAGACGACCCGGTCGAAGCGGCCCTCCAGGTCGCGGTAGTCGCGGAGCAGGACGGTGACGCGGTCCTGCAGCCCGGCCTCGGCCACGCGCTCGCTGGCCAGGGCGTGCTGCTCGCGGGAAATGGTGGTGGTGGTGACGTGGCAGCCGTAGTGGCGCGCGGCGTGCAGCGCCAGCCCGCCCCAGCCGGTGCCCACTTCCACCACCCGCAGGCCTTCGCGCAGGCCGAGCTTGCGGCAGACGGCATCGAGCTTGCGGGTCGAAGCGCTTTCCAGCGTGTCGTCGCCGGCCCACAGCGCCGAGGAGTACATCAGGTCGGGCGACAGGAACAGGCCGAAGAAGTCGTTGCCCAGGTCGTAGTGCGCGGCGATGTTGCGGCGCGCGCCGGCGCGGGTGTTGCCGCGCAACGCATGCCAGGCCCGCAACGCGGCCGAGGCCGGGCGCGCGCTGCCCGACTCCATCGTGTCGAGCAGGTCGCGGTTGCGCAGCAGCAGGCGCACCAGCGCGACCGGGTCGTCGCTGTGCCACAGCCCGTCGCCGTACGCCTCGCCGGCGGCGACGCTGCCGCCGAGCGCCAGCGCGCGGTAGAAGCGCGGATCGGCGACGCGGACATGCACCGGATGCGCGCCATCCGCCACGCCAAGCCGCTGCCGCCCCCATGCATCCTCGAGCAGCAGCTCGCCGTGCCGCAGCGGCGCCAGCGAACGCAGCACGCGCTGGCGCAGCCAGGCGTCGAGCGCGGTCGGCGCGGCGGCATCCACGGCCGGGACGGACAGGACGGGTGGACTCATCGACGAACTCCTTCGGCCGCGCGCAGGCGCGGATGGTCGTGGAACGGCACGCGCTTGAGCCACAGCCGCAGCGCCTGCCAGTGGATGGCGCCGATCACCTGCGCGGTCATCAGCGGATAGCGCCACAGCAGCCGCGCCAGCGCCGGCCCGTCGAGCGGGCGCCGGTGCAGGCTCAGGCTGGCGTCGAACTCGCGCACCGGGCCGTCGAGTGCCCGCATGTACACGCCCAGGCGCTCGCCCGGCACGCTGAAGCGCCAGTCGTAGCCGCGGTCCATGGCCATGAACGGCGACACGTGGAAGGCCTTGTCGAAGCGCCAGCGCAGCAGGCCGCCGCGGCGCTGCGCCTGGTCCGCGGGCAGCACGTAGGCGTGGCGCTCGCCCCACGGGGTGTTGGTCACCTCCGCCACCACGGCGCGCAGCGCATCGCCGGTGTCGTGGCAGTAGTAGAACGTGACCGGGTTGAACACGTAGCCGGCGTAGCGCGGATGGCAGAGCATGCGCACCGCCCCGCCGGGGCGCTCGCCGGTGGCCTGTTCGACCCGGTCCAGCACCGCGTCCTTCAGCGGGGTGCACGCCGGCCCCAGGTAGTCGCTGCGCCGCCACTCGCCCAGGTTGCGGCGGTCGACCGACCACAGCCAGCGCCGCTCGAACACCCGCTCGACCTCGTCCAGGTCCAGGTACAGCTGCGCGATCCGGTAACGGAAGGCATGCGCGCGCGGCAGGTGGCGGCGGTGCACCACCCGGCCTTCGTAGAGCGCGCTGTGCACGGGGCTCATGCGACCACCTCCAGGCGCCGGGTGGCGCCGGCCTCGATCTGCGCAGCCACCTGCTCGCCGCTGCGGATGCCGTCCTCGTGGAAGCCCCAGCCCCAGTAGGCACCGGCGAACCAGGTCCGGTGCAGGCCCTGGATCTCGTGCGCGCGGGCACGCGCGCTCACCGAGGCGGCGGTGTAGACCGGATGCGCGTAGCGCATGCGCTGCAGCACCCGCGACGGGTCGATCGCCCCGGTGCGGTTGAGCGTAACCACGAACGGCTCGCGCGTGTCCAGGCCCTGCAGCAGGCTCATGCAGTAGCTCACCGTGCACGGCGCCGCCGGATCGCCCGGCACGTAGGCGTTCCATGCCGCCCAGGCCTTGCGCCGGCGCGGCAGCAGCCGGGCGTCCGTGTGCAGGATCACATCGTTCTCCTGGTAGGGCAGCGCACCGAGGATCGCGCGCTCGCGCGGGTCCGGCCGTTCCAGCAGGGCCAGTGCCTGGTCGCTGTGGCAGGCCAGCACCACGTGGTCGAAGTTCTCGATGCCGTCCGCATGCAGCAGCTGCACGCCATGGTCGTGGCGGCGCACCGCGTGCACCGGCGTGCGCAGCCGTTCCTGCACGCGCCAGCGCGCGCGCAGCCGTTCCACGTAGGTCGCCGATCCACCCTCGACCACGCGCCACTGCGGCCGGCCGCGCACCTGCAGCATCTGGTGGTTGGCCATGAACGCGACCAGGTAGCGGACCGGGAAGTCCAGGATCCGGGATGGCGGCGACGACCACAGCGCCGAGGCCATCGGCACCAGATGGTCGTCGCGGAAGGCGTCGCCGTAGCCGTTCAGGGCCAGGTAGCCGCCGAGCGTCGGCCCCGGGCCGGGCCCGTCGAGCAGCGCCGGCGCCTCCCGGTAGAACCGGACCAGGTCCGCGACCATGCCAAGGAAGCGCGGCGAGACCAGGTTGCGGCGCTGGCAGAACAGCGCGTCGAGCGTCGTGGCGTTGTATTCCAGGCCATCGGCGCGGTGCACCGAGAAGCTCATGGTCGTCGGCCGCGAGGTCACGCCCAGCTCTTCGAACAGCGCCGCCAGCCGCGGGTAGTGGACCGGGTTGTGGACGATGAAGCCGGTGTCCACCCGCCAGTCGCGACCCTCGTGCCGGACCGCGTGGGTATGGGTATGGCCGCCGAAGCGGTCGTCGCGCTCGAACAGCACGACCTCGTGGCGCTGCGACAGCCGCCATGCCGCCGACAGGCCGGCGATGCCCGAACCGACCACCGCGATCCTCATCGCGCGGCCGCCTTGGCCAGCACCCACGCCGGCACCGGCCGCAGGTCCCAGACCAGCCCGAGCGCCTGCATCAGGCGCAGTCCGTACCAGGTCAGGTCCAGCTCGTACCAGCGGAAGCCCTGGCGGGCCGATCCGGGGTAGAAGTGGTGGTTGTTGTGCCAGCCCTCGCCGAAGGTGAGCAGCGCGAGCCAGGCGTTGTTGCGGCTGTCGTCGCGCGTGTCGAAGCGGCGCCGGCCGTAGCGATGCGCCAGCGAATTGATGGTGACGGTGGCGTGGAACAGGACCACCGTCGAGACGAAGAAGCCCCACACCAGCATCTGCGGGCCGTCGGTGCCCAGGCCGGGGGCGACGCGCTGCAGCACCCACCCCAAGCCGTAGGTGGCGGCGGCCAGCAGCAGCGGCACGACGACGTCGTAGCGGTCCAGCCAGCGCAATTCGGGATAGGCGGCCAGGTCCTGGACGCGACGGTAGTCGGTGGCGAACGCCTCCTCGGTGAGGAACCAGCCGACATGGCTCCAGAGGAAGCCGCGCTCGCGCGGCGAATGCGGATCGGCCGCCGTGTCGGCATGGCGATGGTGGTGCCGGTGATGCGCCGCCCACCACAAGGGACCGCGCTGCACCGCCGAGGCACCCAGCGCCGCGAACAGCACCTGCAGCGGGCGCGAGGTGCGGAACGCGCGGTGCGAGAAGTAGCGGTGGTAGAAGCCGGTGATGGCGAACATGCGCACCACGTAGAGCAGCGTCGCCACCGCCACCGCCACCGGCGAAACCCCGACCCAGGCCACGCCCAGGCAGCCGGCATGCAGGGCGATGAACGGCACCGCGCGCGGCCAGTCGATGCGATGCCCCACCAGCGGCTCGTCGACGCGCGCCGGCGCGCCCGTGACCCAGCGGCGCAGCCACGCGGCGCGCCCCGGCACTGGTCGTACCGTGGAAGCAGGAGGAGGCGTGGGGTTGTGCATGGGCGGTAGGCGTCACGGCCGGCTGTTCACTTGCATACGTGCGTGAGGGCCGGATGGATCCCGGCCACGCGATCCCGTCGCCGATGTGCGCGCGATGTGCACGTGGCGTGATGAATCCGAACCGCCACATCCGGCGTAACAGACCTCGCTGCCGATGCAGCCTCCCTTCCATCCGCCACGAGGCACCACCATGAATTCCCATCGCATCGCCCTGGCTCTTTCGCTCGCCCTGATCGCGCCGCTGGCCCCCACCGCCAACGCCGGCGCCGCCAGTGCCGCCGCCGCGCCGGCCAAGCAGTCGACCGTGGTCGACGTCGCCGTCGGCTCGCCCGACCACACCACCCTCGTCGCCGCGGTCAAGGCCGCGGGCCTGGCCGGCACGCTGTCGTCGGCGGGCCCGTTCACCGTCTTCGGGCCGACCAACGCCGCGTTCGACGCGCTGCCCGCCGGCACCGTCGACACCCTGCTCAAGCCCGAGAGCAAGGCCACGCTCACCGGCGTGCTGACCTACCACGTGGTGCCCGGCAAGGTCGACGCCGCCACCCTGGTTTCGAAGATCAAGGCCGGTGGCGGCAAGGCCGAACTGGCCACCGTGCAGGGCGGCAAGCTGGTCGCGAGCCTCGACGGCAATCGCGTACTGCTCACCGATGCCAAGGGCGGGAAGGCCAGCGTGACCGCCACCGACCTCGCCGCCGGCAATGGCGTCGTGCATGTCGTCGACCGCGTGCTGATGCCCTGATCCCAACCGTCCCCCGCGTTGGCGCGGTGCCGTGGCCCGGTCCACGGCATCGCGCCGCAACCGCATGCACCACCCACCAGGAGAAAGCGTCATGAACAAGCTGCTGCTCTGCACCGCGCTCTGTGCGCTGGCTTCCCCCGCCCTGGCCGCTCCCGAGAGCGGTCGCTTCTCCATGTCCGTGCTCGGCGGCACCGACACGCCGCTCAGCGGCGACGTGCACCGCGGCGCGACCGTGGACGTGCCCGACCTGGGCCCGCTCAATCCCGCGCTGGCCGGCGTCGATGCGCAGCTGCGCATCCAGTCGCGCGGCCACGACCAGATCTATGGCACGGCCATGTCGCTGGGCCTGGAGGTGGGCTATGGACTGAGCGACCGGAGCGAAGTGTTCCTCCAGGCCCGCCAGATGAGCGCCGATGACGGCCGCGTGCGCGTCGGCGCCGCCTACGTGCCCGCGCTGGACACCGAGCTCGACGTCTTCGGCCACTTCTCCGGCTACGACGCCTACACGTTCGAGTTCGGCTACCGGCATTTCTTCGGCGAGTCGGGCTGGGCCCGGCCGTTCGTGGCGGCGCGGCTGGGCGCGACCGAGACCGACGCGATCAAGGCCACGTTCGAGATTCCCGCCGCGGCGATCACGATCCCGGACGCGCCGTTCTTCGAGAAGGCCTGGGCGGTGAGCGGCGGCGTCGAAGCCGGCGTGCAGATCCCGTTCACCGAGCGCTTCAGCATGACCCTGACCGGCGGCGTGAACTACATCGGCGACCTGTCCGACGACGATTCCGCCATCGCCGGGCTCGGCCTGGCGGCGATCAACGACACCGGCAGCCGCGTGTCGATGCCGGTATCCATCACCGGACGCTGGGATTTCTGAAGCATGCGCGGCGGCGGGCAAGGCAACGAGCCCGCCGCCGGCGCCCCGTAGAGCGGGGCTCGCCCCGCTGCCCTGGCCATGCAGGGCTCTCCTGGCCTGCGGGCGAGGACATCAGACGCGAAGCAGCGGGGCGAGCCCCGCTCTACGGGCATCACCCGCGGGCGGCCACCAGGGCCGCCCGCGAACCTCACGAGCGCGGGTCGAGCCGGTACAGGCGGCCCTGGGCGCCCTTGCCGCCATCCTCCAGCAGCCAGATCGTGCCATCGGGCCCCTGCTCGACCTCGCGGATGCGCGTGCCCATGTCGAAGCGCTCGGCTTCGCGCGCCGAGGTGCCGTCGAACGCGACCCGCACCAGGCTCTGCGACGAGAGCCCGCCGATCAGGCCGCTGCCGTTCCAGCCCGGGTAGCGGTCGCCGTCGTAGATCACGAAGCCGGCCGGCGAGATCACCGGGGTCCAGGTGATGACCGGCGCGCGGTACTGCGGCTGGGTGTCGTGGTCGGGGATCGGGCGCCCGTCGTAATGGTCGCCGTTGGAGACGATCGGGTAGCCGTAGTTGGCGCCCTTCTCGATCAGGTTGAGCTCGTCGCCACCCTTGGGGCCCATCTCGTGCACCCACAAGCGGCCGTCGCGGTCGAAGTCGATCCCGAGCATGTTGCGATGGCCCAGCGACCACACCTGCGCGGCCACGTCGCCCTGGCCGGTGAAGGGATTGCCGTCCGGCACGCTGCCATCGTCGCGCAGGCGCACGATCTTGCCCAGGTTGGAGGCCATGTCCTGCGCGGGGTCGAACTTCTGCCGCTCGCTGGAGGTGATCCAGAGCATGCCGTCGGCGTCGAAGGCGATGCGGTGGCCATAGTGGCCGTTGCCCGCGACCTTGGGCACCTGCCGCCAGACCACCTGCAGGTCCTCGAGCTCCTTGTCCTCGAGGTCCAGCTTCGCGCGCGCCACGGCGGCTCCGGAGGTGTTGCCGTCGCCGGCCTCGGCGTAGCTCAGGTAGACCCAGCCGTTGCTGGAAAACTGTGGATGCAGGACGACATCGGCGAAACCGCCCTGGCCGGCGTGCACGACTTCCGGTACGCGCCCGATGCGGGTGCGCTTGCCGGTGGCCACGTCCTGCACCCAGAGGCGCCCGGCCTTCTCGGTGACCAGCAGGCGGCCATCGGGCAGGAAGGTCATCGCCCACGGCTCGTCGAAGCGCGCCACTTCGACCGCCTCGAACGGCCTGTCCGCGGCCGCCGGCGCCTGCGCGGAGGCGACGGCACTGGCGACGAGGAGCGCGGATGCGAGCAGGCTGAGGGGAGAACGGCGCATGGCGTGGCCTCGGGGAACGGATGGAAGGGCATCCGATCCTACCCGGCGCACGTCACGCCGCCGTGACGCGACCGGCGGCGCCTCAGCGCGCGCGCTTGAGCAGGGCGAAGGCCTCCAACGCCGCCTGCCGGCCTTCGGCCAGGTCGACCTGTGGCGTGCGCGGATAGCCCGGCGCGAGCCGCCGCAGCAGCTCCGGCTGTTCCCAGGGCGCAAAGCGCGCCTGCGGCGGCAATGCCGCCAGCTCCGGGACCCAGCGTGCGATGTAGGCCCCTTCCGGATCGAACCTGCGCGCCTGGGTCACCGGGTTGAACACGCGGAAGTACGGCGCGGCGTCGGCACCGGTGCCGGCGGTCCATTGCCAGCCCTGGGTATTGTTGGCCAGGTCGGCGTCGACCAGCGTGTCCCAGAACCAGCGCGCGCCATGGCGCCAGTGCATGCGCAGGTGCTTGGTCAGCCAGCTGGCCACGATCATGCGCACGCGGTTGTGCATCCAGCCCGTGTGCCAGAGCTCGCGCATGCCGGCATCGACGATCGGCACGCCGGTGCGGCCCTGGCGCCAGGCATCGAGCCGTGCCTGCAGCGGCCGCGCCCAGCGGAAATCGGCGAAGCGCGCGTCCAGCGGCTCGTCGGGCACCTTCGGGAAGTGGTGCAGGACGTGGTGGGCGAACTCGCGCCAGCCCAGTTCGGCGAGGAAACGGTCGCGGTCTTCGGCGGCGATGGTATCGCCGGCATCGAGCACCGCCGCGGCCACGCGCTGCACCGCGACCTCGCCGAAGTGCAGGTGCGGCGACAGCCGCGAGGTGCCCGCCTCGGCGGCCATGTCGCGTGCCGAGGCGTAACCGGCCAGCGCCTGGCCGAGGAACCGCGCCAGCGCGTCGCCGGCGCCGGCCTCGCCCGGGGTGAAGCGCTGCCAGAAGCCGGCGTCCCATGGCGGCGACGGCGCGGGCAACAAGGTGTCGAGCGCGATCCCGTGCGGCGCTTCGGCCGCGTCCGGCGAGGGCAGCCGCGCCGGCGCGTCCCACAACCGCGGCGTGCGCCACTGCGCCCGCGCCGCTTTCCAGAACGGCGTGAACACGCGGTACGGATCGCCCTGCTTCGTCGCCACCTCCCAGGGTTCGAACAGCAGCGCGCCGTTGAAACTCTCCGCATGCAGGCCGGCTTCGCGCAGGGCGCGCTTGATCTTCGCGTCGCGCTTCTCGATCGCCGGCTCGTAGCGGCGCGTCCACAGCACCGCCTCGGCGCCGGTAAGCGCGGCCAGCGCCTGCAGGGTGCCCAGGCTCGGTCCACGCAATACCAGCAGGCGCGAACCGCGTCGCTCCAGCGCGTCGGCCAGCGCCGCCAGCGAGCGCCGGCGCCAGGCATCGGAGGCCGCGCCCGGTGCCCAGTCGCCCTCCTCGTCCGGCGCGTGGATGTAGACCGGCACCGGCAACCAGCCGCGTTCGAGCGCGGCGCGCAGCGCGGGCTGGTCGTCCAGGCGCAGGTCGTCGCGAAACCAGACCAGGGCGACGGCCATGCGATCTCCTACACCGTCCCGCGGTTCTTGCCCTGCCACGGGCGATACCAGGCGCGGATCGCGGCCATGTCGGCGGGCAGGTCGCCGGTGGTGTGGAACAGCGGACCGATGCCGATGGTCCTGTCCGGGTAGTGGAAGTACGCCATCAGCACCGGCACGCCGGCGCCGTGGGCGATCTTGAGGAAACCGGCCTTCCACTGCTGCACCGGCTTGCGCGTGCCTTCCGGCGCCAGCGCGAACCACAGCTGCGGCGACTGCCGGATCAGCTCGATGCTCTGCTCGACCACGCCCTGCGGCTTGCTGCGGTCCAGCGGGATCACCCCCAGCCGGCGCAGCACCACCGACAGCGGCCACCAGAACAGCGAGTCCTTGCCGAGGATTCGCGCATCGAAGCCCAGCGCCATCTTCGCGGCCATGCCCCAGATGCCATCCCAGTTGGACGAATGCGGCGCGGCGATCAGCACCAGCCGGGGGATGTCGGGAAAGGTGCCGATGACGCGCCAGCCGCCCAGGCGCAGGATCGTGCGCCCGAGCCAGCGCGAGAAACGCCGCGACGCCGGCACCTGCGGCATGTTCGGCGGGATCGGCGGCAGCAGCGGTCCGTCGGCGGCCACGCTCAGTCCCAGTTCCGGGTGGTGCGGCCGCGCTTGACCTCGCTGCGTTCGCGCTTGCCCTGCAGGCGGCGCTGCTTGGACGCGCGGGTGGGCTTGGTCTCGATCCGGCGCTTGGGCACCACCAGCCCGGCGGCTATGAAGGCGGCGAGCCGTTCGCGCGCGTCCTGGCGGTTGCGGTCCTGGGTGCGGAAACGCTGGGCGTCGATCACCAGCACGCCCTCGTCGGTGAGCCGGCGGTCGCGCCGCGCCAGCAGGCGCGCGCGCAGGGGTTCGGGCAGCGACGGCGAGCCGGCGATGTCGAAGCGCAGCTCGACCGCGCTGGATACCTTGTTGACGTTCTGACCGCCGGCGCCGCTGGCGCGCACGAAGCGCTCGACGATCTCCGCATCGGGGATCGCCAGGCCGGGGTGGATGACCAGGTCGTCGGCGGGCATGGGCCGATTGTATGTAGGAGCACAGCTTGCTGGCGACAAGGTGGTGTGGGGAGAGTGGCGAAGCCGTGGTGATGGCCTCGTCCTTGCCGGCGGCGTCGGGTCGCCGAATCGGCTCCTACAGGAGCAGGGCGCGGGCGGGCGTGGCGCAGGCGCCGCGCGATGTCATTGCGCATCCGCTGTGGCGCCACCGCGCGGCAGGCCGCGACAAGTTCCTGTAGGAGCCCATCTTCATGGGCGACCCGGGCACCGACCGGCGAGAGCGTCGCCCGTCCCCGCGGCGTCGGGTCGCCGATGAATCGGCTCCTACAAGGACGGCGGCGGCGGCCAGCCGAACAGCGCCATCGCCTTGAGGAACTCGCCTTCCGGCGGCGCTTCCACCTTCAGTGGCTCGCCGGTCCGCGGGTGCGGGAAGCCCAGCCGCCAGGCATGCAGCAGCATCCGGTGCACTCCGCGCATGCGGAAGGCGCGGTTGTGGCGACCGTCGCCGTGGCTGGTGTCGCCGATGAGGTGGTGCGAGGCATGCTTGAGGTGGCGCCGGATCTGGCGGAAGCGCCCGGTCGGCAGCTCGCATTCCAGCAACGCGTAGCGCGAGGTCGCGAAGCCGGCGGACGGCTCGTCCAGCTCGCCGGTAGCGAGGCGGCGGAAGTGCGTCACCGCCGGTTTCTTCTGCGGCTTGCCCGGACCACCGTCGAGCGGGTGGTCGATGGTGAACGCTTCCTCCGGCCAGCCGCGGCAGATCGCCAGGTAATGCTTGTCCAGTTGCCGGGCCATCACCGTCTTGCCCAGCGCCGAGGCGCCGTCGCGGTCGAACGCCAGCAGCAGGCAGCCGCTGGTGGCGCGGTCCAGCCGGTGGACCAGATGGATCGGGCGGCCGAACTGCTCGCGCAGGCGGTCGGCGGCGAAGTCGGTCTCGTCCGCCGCCAGCGCGCTGTCGTGCACCATCAGCCCGGCCGGCTTGGCGACCACAGCCAGCCACGCATCCTCGTACAGCACTGGCAACCGCATGGATTCCTACCCCTTCGCGTGGACAAGACCTACCGGCCAACACCACCGGCGCACTGCGGCCGTGGGCCACATCTGCGACACTCGACGGGCCGGCAAAACGCCCGGCCCCTGCACTGGAGACCACGGATGATCGCCGGCAAGTCCATTCTCGCATTCGCGCTCACGCTGGCCACCGCTCTGCTCTGCACCGGGGCGCATGCCGCGGCGCAGGCGCCAGCCCTGCCCAAGGGCGTGACCGCCGGGCCCAGCATCGAGGGCATCAGCGAGTTCACCCTGGCCAACGGCCTGCGCGTGCTGCTGTTCCCGGACCCGACCAAGCCGACGGTGACGGTCAACCTCACCTACGGCGTCGGCTCGGTGCACGAGAACTACGGGCAGACCGGCATGGCGCACCTGCTCGAGCACCTGCTGTTCAAGGGCACCCCGGCCCACGACGACATCAGCGGCGAGATGAAGCGGCGCGGGATCCAGTTCAACGCCACCACTTCGCTGGACCGGACCAACTATTTCGCCTCGTTCCCGGCCAACGCCAGCACCCTGGACTGGGTGCTGGGGATGGAGGCCGACCGCATGCTCGAGTCGCGCGTGGCCCGCTCCGACCTGGACAGCGAGATGACCGTGGTCCGCAACGAGCTGGAGGCCGGCGAGAACAACCCGGTCGGCGTGCTCATGCAGCGCCTGCGTTCGACCGCCTACCTCTGGCACAACTACGGCCACTCCACCATCGGCGCGCGCTCGGACGTGGAGGGCTTGCGGATCGAACAGCTGCAGGACTTCTACCGGACCTGGTACCGCCCGGACAACGCGACCCTGGTCATCGCCGGCCGGATCGACCCGGCCGAGGTGCTGGGCAAGGTCCAGGCCACGTTCGGGCCGCTGAAGAACCCGAAGTCGCCGCTGCCGCAGGCACCGACCGTGGAGCCGGCGCAGGACGGCGAGCGCGAGGTCACCGTGCGCCGGGTCGGCGACCTCAACCTGGTCGCCGCCGCGTACCACATCCCCGCGCGCACCCATGCCGACAACGCCGCCCTTTCCGTGCTGGCGAACGTGCTCGGCCACACCCCGGGCGGACGCCTGCACCGCGCCCTGGTCGAACCGCGCATCGCCGCCGCCGCCGGCGCCAGCGCCGAGGGCCTGGCGGATGCCGGCCTGTTCACCGCGGTGGCGGTACAGCAGCGCAGCGGCGATGCGCAGGCGATGGAAGAGGTGTTGCTCGCCCAGGTCGAGCGGCTGGAAAAGCAGCCGGTCACCGCCGAGGAAGTGGCGCAGGCGCAGCAGCGCATCGCCAACGCCTACGACCTGTACTTCACCGACGTCAACGCGGTCGGCATGGGCCTGTCGGAGTTCGTCGCCGCCGGCGACTGGCGCCTGCTGTTCACCAGCCGCGATGCGATCGCCAAGGTCACCGCCGACGACGTCAACCGCGTCGCGGCGCAGTACCTGCGCCCGGTCAATCGCACCCTCGGACGCTTCGTGCCCACCGATGCGCCCGACCGGGTCGAGGTGCCGGCCGCGCCGCCGGCGGCGGGCGTGGTCGCCGGTTACACCGGCCGTGCCGCGGTCGATGCCGGCGAACACTTCGATCCGAGCCCGGCGAACATCGAGGCCCGCACCGAGCGCTTCACCCTCGGCGAAGGACTGAAGGTGGCGCTGCTGCCCAAGCGCACCCGCGGCGGCACGGTGGTGGTGGACGGCAACTTCCGCTTCGGCGACGCCGCCTCGCTGACCGGCCGCGACACCGCCGCCGGCATGGCCGGGGCGATGCTGATGCGCGGCTCCAGGCAACTGAGCCGTGTGCAGATCGACCAGAAGCTGGAAGCGCTGCAGACCCAGGGCGGCGTCAGCGGCGGCCTGCAGGGCGCCAACCTGTCGCTGGTCACCCGTCGCGCACAGTTGCCCGAGGCGCTGGCCCTGATGGCCACGTTGCTGCGCGAACCGGCCTTCGCCGAGGAAGAGTTCGAGCAGCTGAAGCTGCAGGCGGTCACCGGCCTGGAAGCCTCGCGCAACGAGCCCGGCAGCATCGCCGCGCAGGCGCTGGCGCTGCATTTCGATCCCTGGCCGGCCGGCCATCCGCTGCACGTGGAGACGCTGGACGAGTCGCTGGCCCGCCTGCACGCGCTCAGGCGCGAGGACCTGGTCGCCTTCCACCGCGACTTCTACGGCACCGCGCAAGGTGAAATCGCGATCGTCGGCGACTTCGACGCGGCCGCGGTCCGCAAGCAGCTGGAGGCCCTGTTCGCGGACTGGAAGACCCCGCATCCCTACCAGCCGATCGCGACCCGCTTCACCCCGGTGGCGCCGGTGGCCGAGCGCCTGCCGGTAGCGGACAAGCCCAACGCCGTGTTCATGGCCCGCCACAACGTCCCGCTGCGGGTCACCGACGATGACTACACCGCGCTGGTGGTGGCCAACCGCATCTTCGGCGGCGGCGCGCTGAAGTCGCGGCTGGGCGACCGCATCCGGCAGAAGGAGGGCCTGAGCTACGGCGTGGGCAGCTCGATCAACGCCGACGACAGCATCGAAGGCAAGGACGATGCCGGCAGCTTCGCCATCCAGGCGATCGCCGCGCCGCAGAACATGGTCCGTGTCGAGGCGGCGGCGCGCGAGGAACTGGCCCGCCTGGTCGCAGACGGCATCACCGCCGCCGAACTGCAGGATGCGGTCTCCGGCCTGCTCACCGAACGCGAACAGGGCCGGGCCAACGATGCCCAGGTCGCCGGCATGCTGCAGGACCAGCTGTACTTCGGCCGCACCATGCAGTTCACCGCCGACCTCGACGCCCGCTACCGCGCGCTCACCGTGGACCAGGTCAACGCCGCGATCCGCAGGCACCTGGATCCGGCGAAGCTGAGCACCTTCACCGCCGGTGATTTCGCCGCCGCGGCGAAGGCGGCGCCGGCGGCGCAGGGATCAGCGGCGGCGGCGCAGTAACGCGGCGTCGGGTCGCCGATGAATCGGCTCCTACACAGGCACCACCACCGCCCTGTAGGAGCCCATCTTCATGGGCGACACGGGCGTATCCGACGGCAGGGAACCGACGGGTGATGGCCCCGCCGGTTCGCCGATGAATCGGCTCCTACACAGGCACCACCCCCGCCCTGTAGGAGCCCATCTTCATGGGCGACACGGGCGTATCCGACGTCAGGAAAACGGACGCGTGATGGCCCCGTCGGGTCGCCGATGAATCGGCTCCTACACGGGCACCACCCCCGCCCTGTAGGAGCCCATCTTCATGGGCGACACGGGCGTATCCGACGGCAGGGAACCGACGGGTGATGGCCCCGCCGGGTCGCCGATGAATCGGCTCCTACACGGGCACCACCACCGCCCTGTAGGAGCCCATCTCCATGGGCGACACGGGCGTATCCGACGGCGAGGAACGGACGGGTGATGGCCGCGTCGGCCGGCACTCCAACGACACCGGCTTGTCGCCGACGACCGCCCTACCTGCGCGGCAGCGCAGCCAGGATCGCCCAGAGCCCACCCAGGCCGGCGATCCACGCCGACAGCGGCACGCCCAGCAGGCTCGGCCCACCGGCCTCGAGCGCATACAGCACCGCGGCCACCACCAGCAGGCCGCTGCCGAGGATCGCGGCCACCGAGCGGCGCTGCATGGTCTGCAGGGTGCGGGCGATTTCGCTGAGCTCCTGCGAACGGATGCCCATCTCGTGGCGGCCCTCGACCTGCTGCTCCAGCCAGGCGTGCAGCAGGCGCGGCATTTCCGGCGCGCGGGTCATCAGCTCCGGCGCGCGCTTGCGGAACTCGCGCAGCAGGCGGCGCGGGCTGTAGCGCTCGCGCAGGATCCGCTCGAGCACCGGTTGCGCGACCGCCCAGATGTCCAGCTTCGGGTCGAGCTGGCGGCCGACGCCCTCGATGTTGAGCAGGGTCTTCTGCAGCAGGATCAGTTGCGGCTGCAGGGTCAGCTCGTAGCGCTGCGCGGTGCGGAACAGCTTGGCCAGTACTTCGGCCAGCGAGATCTCGCTCAGCGGTCGGGTGAAGTACGGCTCGCAGACCGCGCGCGCGGCGGCTTCCAGCTCGTCGATGCGCACGGTCGCCGGCATCCAGCCGGCTTCGACGTGCAGCTCGGCGATGCGGCGGTAGTCCTTGTGGAAGATGGCCATGAAGTTCTCGGCCAGGTAGTACTGGTCCTGCGCCGAGAGCTGGCCGACGATGCCGAAGTCCAGCACCACGAAGCGCGGGTCGTGGCGCCGCGCCGGATCGTCGTCGACCCAGATGTTGCCGGCGTGCGCGTCGGCGTGGAAGAAGTTGTAGCGGAACACCTGGGTGTAGAACACCCGCACGCCCTTCTCCGCCAGCACGCGGCGGTCGATGCCGGCGGCATCCAGGGCGGCGATGTCGTCCGACGGAATGCCGCTGACCCGCTCCATGGTCAGCACGCGCTCGGCGGTGTGGCTCCAGATCACTTCCGGCACGTACAGGTCCGGCGAGTCGGCCCACAGCCGGCGCATCACGCTGGCGTTGGCACCCTCGCGCTGCAGGTCCAGCTCGGCGGCCAGGGTGGTCTCGATCTCGGCGACCACCGCCTGCGGGCGGATCTTGTCGGCGTTGGGGTGGGTGCGGTCGACCAGCGCGGCCAGCGACTTGAGCAGGGCGATGTCGGCGCCGATCTGCTTCTCGATGCCCGGGCGCAGCACCTTGACCACCACGTCGCGGCCGTTGCGCAGGCGGGCGGCATGTACCTGGGCGATCGACGCGGAGGCCAGCGGCGTGGTGTCGAAGCGGGCGAACACCGTGGCCACCGGTTCGCCGAGCGCGTGCTCGACGATCGCGCGCGCGGTGTCGCCGTCGAACGGCGCCACCTGGTCCTGCAGCAGGGCGAGCTGTTCGGCGATGTCGGCCGGCAGCAGGTCGCGCCGGGTCGAAAGGATCTGGCCGAACTTGACGAAGATCGGCCCCAGCTCCTGCAGCGCCAGCCGCAGGCGCTCGCCACGCGGCAGCCGCGCCACGCTGGCCGGCGTGCGCGGGGCGAAGGGCTTGCCCAGCCGCAGCCAGCGCTCGGCGGGCGTGTCGTCGAGTAGTTCGTCCAGCCGGTAGCGCAGGACCACCCGGCCGATGCGCCAGGCGCGAAGCGCCGCCCTCACGGGGCCACCTCGACGCGGGGCAGGCGGGCGATGCGCGCGGCGATGCGCTCGACGTCGTCGCGCAATGCATCGACGTCGTCGTTGAAGGCGGACAGCTCGGCGCGGGCGACCACGTCGCGGCTTTCCTCGGTGACGTACTCGGCGCCCGATCGCGCCAGCCCGGCGGCCGTTCCACGGGCACCGCGCAGCGCCGCCGCCACCGCATTGGCCACCTGCACACCGATCACCTCGCCGAACGCGGCGACGAACGGCTGTTGCCAGTCGGGGGTGAAGTTGGCGGCCAGCCGCTGCAGGCGCTGGGCCAGGTCGGCGTCGCCGGCCACGTGCAGGCGCCCGCCCGCGCCTCGCGCGCCGGCCAGGAACGGCATGCGTCCGAGCAGGCCGCCGACCGTGCCGCGGACCGCCAGGTCGGCCTGGCCCAGCGGCGGGCCCACCTGCAGGTGGCCGCGATGCACGGCGATGTCGAGCGCCAGCGGCGGCGATTCGAGCGCCAGCGAGATGCGGCGGCCATCCAGTGCCGCCAACGCCGCGCCCGTGTCCGGATCCAGTGCCACGGCACGGTTGAGCGCCGCTTCCAGGGCGCGACCGGCCAGCGGCTTGAGGGCATCGAAAGGCGTGGGCATGCCGGCATTCTACCGGGGCCGATGCCGGGGCGACGGCTGCGGAACGCCTGGTGCCGGGCGGAACAAGGCGCGGACAAGACGACGGGCGGGGCTTGCGCCCCGCCCGTCCAATGGCTTCCATGCCTGCCGCGCGCCGGCTTGCACACGGCCCGGGCGGCGAACTCCCTCCTTTCGGTGGCCCCGCGCTAGACCTTGCGGCCGCGCAGCAGCGAAACGGCGCCCAGGATCAGGAACACGACGAACAGGATCCAGGCGATATTGGTGGCGGCGCCGGCGATGCCGCTGAAGCCCAGCAGCGCGGCGATGACGGCGATGACGAAGAACACGACGGCGTAGTGCAGCATGGGGATATCCCTCGGGTGGACGCCCCTCGGGGCGGTTGCCGCGGATAGTGCGTGGACCCGGGTCGTGATCAGGTGATGGCCGCACCGTCGCGCCATGCAGCCTTCAGCCTTGTGAGTCCCTCGTCAAAGGAAACCCGGGGCACGTAGCCGAAGTCCCGGCGTGCCGGCTCCATGCTGTACCAGTGCGTCGTGCTGAGCTGCTCGGCGAGGAAGCGGGTCATCGGCGGCTCGCCGCGCAGGCGCAGCAGCGGCCAGACCCGCTCGCAGACCGCGCCGATGCGGTACGCGGCCTTGAACGAGAGGTGCTTCTCCACGGGTGGCGCGCCGGCTGCCGCCAGCAGCGCGTTGAGTACCTCGCGCATCGGCCGTGGATCACCGTTGGAGATGAAGTAGGCCTTGCCTGCGCAGGCTGCGCCGGGCGCCAGGTGGTCGAACGCATCGAGGTGCGCCTGCGCGGCGTTGTCGATGTAGGTCGTGTCCACCAGGTTGTCGCCGCTGCCGACGATGCGCAGCCGGCCGGCGCGCGAGCGCTCGACCAGTCGCGGCAGGATCTGCGCGTCGCCCGGGCCCCAGATCAGGCGCGGGCGCAGCGCCACCACCGCCAGTGTGGCGTCGCTGGCGGCCAGCGCCTCCTGTTCGGCGATCGCCTTGGTCGCCGCGTACGGCGCCTGGAAATCCTCGCCATAGGGCACTTCGTCCGCGCCCAGGCCCTCGACCGGATGGGTGGCGCGGTGGGTGACGCTGGGCGTGGAGGTGTAGACCAGCCGGCCGATGGCATGCGCGCGGCAGGCGGCCAGCACGTTGCGGGTGCCCACGACATTGGCCTGGAAGTAGCTGTCGTAGCTGCCCCAGGCGCCGGCCTTGGCCGCGTTGTGGAACACCGCGTCCACGCCGGCGGCCGCATGCATCACCGCGTTCGCGTCGGCGAGGTCGCCGCGCACCTGGCCCACGCCAAGCGCCGCCAGCTCCGGCGAATGCCGGCGCTGGAAACTCACCACTTCGTGGCCGCGCCCGCGCAGGCCGCGGCACAGCGCCTGGCCGAGGAAACCGCCGCCACCGGTGACCAGGATCTTCATGCGTTGTCTCCAAGGCGAGGGGCGGCCCAGGCGGCCAGCTTCTCGCGGCCGATCTTGGCGTTGTGGCGGATGTCGACCGGGAAGCCGGGGTGCGGGAGGAAGGTGGCGATGCGCGCGGTGTGCCGATGCCGTGCGCCGATCGCACGCAACTCCGCCTCGATCCGCGGGAACTCGCCCACGTGGGTGCCGGCGGCCAGCTCGACGCACAGCACCGGTCGCTGCGTGCCGCGGCCGCCCACGCCGACCAGCGCGGTGCGGCGCACCTGCGGATGCACGTTGAACACCGGCTCGACCTGCTCGGTGTAGAGCGGGCCATCGGCCGCTTCGACGCGCTGGCTCTTGCGGCCGCAGAACCACAACCGGCCCTGGTCGTCGAAATAGCCGACGTCGCCCATGCGGTGGACGACGCGCTCGCCCGCCGCCGCCCCGCTTCCCTCCGCGGCCAGCGTCTCGCGGATCTTGGCCGCGGCGGTGGCCGTGTCGCGGTTGAAGTAGCTGTCGGTGGCGGTCGGGCCGGCGACGGTGATCTCGCCGACCTCGCCCGGCGCCAGTTCGCGCACGCCGGACCACTCGGCGACCGGCGCGTCGTCCACCGCGATGATGCGCACCTGGTTCGGCGGCACCGGCCGGCCGACGCAGGTGCCGGCGCCGGCCTCGGTCGCCGCGCGCGTGCCCTGCAGTTCGCGGCCTTCGATCACCGCCACCGGCAGGCACTCGGTGGCGCCGTAGGGCGTCCAGAACTGGGCGTCATCGTCGAGCAGGGTGCGGATCTTCTCGACCACCTCCGGCGGCACCGGCGCGCCGGCCGAGGTCACCCGGCGCAGCGTCGGCAGCGGCCGGCCGTAGTCGGCCAGCACCCGCATCAGCGCCGGCGAGCCGAACAGCTGGGTGGCGCCGAAGCGCCAGATCGCGTCATGCAGCCGCACCGGGTCGGCGCTGGCCGGCCGGGTCGGGTCCATGTCGGGGATCACCGAGGTCAAACCGAGCGCGGGGTCGAACAGCGCGAACGGCGGGAAGGTCGGCAGGTCCACCCCGCCGGGCTCGATGCCGAAGGCCTCGCGCATCATCGCGACCTGGGCGACGAAATGGCGGTGGCGGTAGACCACGCCCTTGGGCACGCCGGTCGATCCGCTCGTGAACAGGATCGCGGCCACGTCGTCCGGCGCGGTGTCGGCCAGTTGCGGCCCGCCGCCGGCGCCGTCCCGCTCGATCTTCGCGAGCGTGGTGCCGCCCCAGCCCCAGCGCGCGCCGACCGTGACCAGGATGCGCGCGGACTTGGCCCAGCCCAGCACCAGGCGCGCCGCATGCGCCAGCGGAATGCCGACGAAGGCCTGCGCCTGCGCCTCGTCCAGGCACTTCTTCAGCGCGCGGCGATCGATGCCCGGGTCGACCAGCACCGGTACCGCACCGGCCTTGAACAGGGCGAACATCAGCAGGAAGAACTCCGGCGACGGCCGCACCATCACTACCGTGCGCACGCCGCGTCCGATGCCGTGGCGGGCCAGGCCGGCGGCGATCGCATCGCTGCGCGCGTCCAGGGTGCGGTAGTCCAGGACCACGTCGTAGGCGGCCAGTCCACCGCCCGCGCTGCGCCGCCCGGGGCAACGGATCGCGGGCTGGTCGGGACGTTCGGCGGCCAGCCGCGGCAGCGCCGCGGCGATGTTGCAGGGCTCGGTCATCGCCCGATTATCGCCGATGGACGACCGCCGATCGGGGCTGCGTCCGCCCGGACGCGTGGACGCTTCTGCGCAGGGCGCGGCCTGCGGCAGAATTCGACGCCTCGCCCCCACCACCGCCCGACGCGTCGGACCCCCATGCACCCCTGCCTTACCTGCGGCGCATGCTGTACCCAGTACCGCGTCGCGTTCCACTGGCTGGAGTCGGACGCGCACAGCGAGGGCGGGGTGCCGTCGCACCTGACCGAGCCCCTGGACGCGCACCGGCTGTGCATGCGGGGCACCTACTCGGCGCCCGTACGCTGCGTGGCGCTGGATGCGGAGATCGGGGTGTATTCGCGCTGCAGCATCCATCCCCAGCGGCCGTCGGTGTGCCGCGACGTCGATGCGTCCTGGGAATTCGGTGCCCCCAGCGGGCAATGCGACCAGGCGCGCATCGTCCATGGACTGCCGCCGCTCACCGCCGCCGATTGGCGCTGGCGCGACCCGGCCGGCAACGACGACGACTGTCCGGACGACAACGGCAACAGCCCCTCGTCGCCGCCGGCGCCGCCGATCGCCGCCTGAGCACCTTGGCGGTGGCGCGGCACGCACCCGCCACCGCAGTGCCCCAGGCACGCGCCGGCCGCGTCCCCGGACCGCGGCCGCTACGCCGGATGGGTCTCCAGGAACCGGCGGATCGCCGGCACCAGCACTTCGTGCTTGTCCTCGAGTACGTAGTGGCCGGCATCCTCGAAGGCGTGCACCTGCGCCCGCGGCAGGTCGGCCTGGAATCGCTCGAGGAAATGCCGGTCGAACACGAAATCCTTCAGGCCCCAGCCGATGAACACCGGACGGTCGGCGAACGACGGCAGGGCCTTGCCGGCCGCCTCCACCAGCGGCCAGGCCTCGTCCTTGGGCGAGAGCGGGATGTCCTGCATGAAGCGGATCGTGGCGATGCGGTTCTTCCACGAGTCGTACGGCGCCACGTAGGCGCGGCGCACGTCGGCCGGCATCTTCCGTTCCACGCCCAGCCACGAGGCGCCGGCGGAGAACGCATTGAAGGTGCGGATCAGCAGCTCGCCGACGAAATAGTCGCGGCCCAGCGCGATCTGCCATGGCATCGCCTTGGTCGCCGGCATCGGGAAGGCGGCGGTGTTGAGGATCACCAGCCGCTTGACCTGCGCGGCGTGTTTCAGCGCCCAGCCGAAACCGATCATCCCGCCCCAGTCGTGCACGGCCAGGGTGACCGGGGTGGCATCGTCGACGCCGGCATGGCGCAGCAGCGCCTCCAGGTCGTCCACGCGCGACTGCAGGGTGTAGTCGTAGCGCGGCTTCGAGGCCAGGTAGTCGTCCGGCTTGTCGGACAGGCCCATGCCGACATGGTCCGGGACGATGCAGCGGTAGCGCTTGCCGGAAGCCGGGTCGGCCAGCCCCGCGACCAGGGTGCGCCAGTAGTAGCTCCACGATGGATTGCCGTGGAGCATGACCACCACCTCGCCGTCGCGCGGCCCCTGGTCCAGGTAGGACATCGAGATGCCGGGGCGGACTTCGAAGCGCTTCGGATCGGACGGGTAGCCGGGGAACTGTGGCACGGGGAGGCCGTTTTCGCGGGAAGCCCGGGATTGTAGGCCAGCGCGCGCCGCTACCGGCCGGCGGCGTGGCGCGCACGCCTCCCTTGGGCTGCCGCAGGGACTACCATGCACGCCCTTCCCTTGCTTCCGTCCGCCATGGCCACGCCCCCGCCCTACCTCGATGACGCGCAGATCGAGCGCCTGTCCGCGCTGCTCGAACAGCGCGCCGTCCCGTTCCGCGGGTTCAACCTCGAGGCCCTGGACGGCTTTCTTTCCGCGCTGGTGGTGTCGCCCTCGCCGGTGCCGCCCGAGGAGTGGGAGCCGCTGGTATGGGGCGGCAAGGCGCCCAACTGGGGCAGTGCGGAGGAAGCGCAGGAGGTCCAGGCCCTGCTGGCGGGCCACTGGAACATGTGCGCCGCGCGCGCCCGCAAGGGCGATGAAGCCCTGCCGGACCACCTGATGCCCTTGATGTGGCTGCCGGAAGACCCGGAGGACGGCGCCGAGGCCCTGGCCGAGGACGAACTGGACGTCGGCCGCGAATGGGCGCTCGGCTTCTTCGAAGGCGTGGCGTTGCGCGAGGCCGAGTGGGACCGCTGGCTGGACGAGAACGGGTGGATCGACGAGATCTTCGCCCTGCTCGAGCGGCTGGCGTCCGGCGAGGTGGCCGATGCCGACGACGACCCCGGCAAGGCGCCCGTGCCGCTGGCCTATCGCGACCGGCTGGAGATCGTGATGGACCTGCCGGGCATGCTCGCCGACCTCAACCACCACCACTTCGAGTCGATGACGCCGCGCACCCCGATCCGCCGCGACGCGGGGCCGGGCCGCAACGATCCATGCCCCTGCGGCAGCGGCAAGAAGCACAAGAAGTGCTGCGGGGCGGGCTGAACAACAGCCCTGGCTCGATGCGGGGGACGCCCCGCGCCGCCGGACGCAGGAACGCCAGGCCGATCGACCGGACATGAAAAGGGCCGGACGAACCGGCCCTTCATGCGACCCGGATCAGGCGCGCCGGGGGCGCATCACCATTCGACTTCGGCCATCGAGCAGTTCAGGCCAGAACCAATACCCAGCAGGGCGATGCGGTCGCCCTTCTTCAGGCGGCCCAGCTCCTTGAGCTTGCTCAGCACGATCGGCACCGAAGCCGGGCCGATGTTGCCGTGCTCGCCGAAGATGGTCATGACCTTCTTCGGGTCGATGCCGATGGACTTCACGAACGCCTGGGTGTGCGGGCGGCTGACCTGGTGGATCACGAACTGGTCCAGTTCGTCCACCGCCCAGCCCAGCGCCAGCTTGGCCGCGCCGAAGGTCTTCTGCGCCAGCTTGATGCCCTCGATCAGCAGCATGCGGGTGTCGGTGACCATCCGGTCCAGGTTGCCGCGGCACAGCTGGTTGAACTCGGTGGCCGAGCGGGTCACGCCGCCCTTGTAGCGCGGGGCATCGGGCACCAGTTCGCGGCGGGCCAGGACCATCGCCGCGGCGCCGCAGCCCAGGGTCAGCGCGGCCATCTCGTCGCGGAACTGCTGTTCGGTCACGTCCGGGGCGGCCATGCGCTCCAGGGTCTTCTCGTAGACCAGGTTGGCGGTCTCGCCGTCCACCACCAGGGCGTAGTCGATCTCGCCGCGCTCGAGCATGCGGGCGGCGATGTCCATGCCGTTGATGAAGGCCAGGCAGGCGTTGGCGACGTCGAAGGTCATGCACTCGTCGCCCACGCCGAGGTTGCCGGACACGATCGAGGCGGTGGACGGCTCCAGGTAGTCGCGGCTGACCGACGTGTTCACCAGCAGGCCGATCTTCTCGACGCCGATGCCGGCATCGAGCAGTGCCTTGCGCGCGGCCAGGGTGGCCACGTCGGAGGCCTGCTGGCCGTCGTCCCACATGCGGCGCGCGTGGATGCCGGCGATGTCGCCCAGCACGTCGGTGCGGATGCCCAGCCGGTCCAGCGTCGGCTTGAGCCGCTCGTTGATTTCCTGCGAGGTCAGGGTGTGCGGCGCATCGATGTGCGCCAGCCCGGCGATGGAGACATTCTTGAACAGCATGGCAAACCGCGCCGGTGTGGCTGAAGGGGCACCGATTCTAACGGCTGGCCGTCTTCACCGCACCTTTACGAACCCCGGCGGGCGCCGCCGGGTTCAGGGGCCGCACTGGAAGGCGGCGAAGCGCTGGCTGCCGCCGCTGGGCTCGCCCAGCGGCTGCAGGGTGTTGGCAGGCACCCCGGGCGCCTCGTTGCGGGCCAGGGTTTCCAGTTCGTCGCGGACCTTGAGCGCGTCGCGATCGTAGAAGGCCACGTTGTGCTTTACCGAGACCTCGATCTCGCCCTGCCGGGTGCAGCCGGCCGGCGCCGGCCCGGCCGGGACCACGCGCACCTGCTTGGCCTCGGGCTTGAGCGAGACCCAGGTGCAGGCGGCCAACGGGAGGACCAGCAGCAGGACGGACAGGGGACGGAGCATGGGCGGGAATTCCAGGTGGAGGGGCCGGCAGCCACCAGAGTGCCGGCCCGGGGATGAACGCCATTGTAGGAGCCGATTCATCGGCGACACGTGAGTCGGATGCCCGGGGGCGTCGCCTGTGCCGGCGGTGTCGGGTCGCCGATGAGGATCGGCTCCTACTGGCGAACGGTGCCAGGGGCGCGCGCCGGTGGGAGCCGGCGCGCGGCCGGACCTACTTCGCCGCCACCGGCTTGCCGTCGGCATCGACCACGTGGACCTCGCCCAGGTTCAGCGCGCGCACCGGCGCCTCGACCTGCTTGAGGTCGCCGACCACGACCCACACCAGCTTGTCGGGATCGAGGGCGGCGGCGGCCTGCTGCACCTGCTCCACGGTCAGCGCCTCGATCTCGTCCTTGCGCTTGAACACGTAGTCGTCCGGGCGGTCGTAGCGGACGATGCCGCCGATGGTGGACATCACCGCGCGGCTGGTCTCGTAGGCGCCGGGCAGGCTGCGGATCTCGGTGGCCTGGATCTTGGCCACCTCCTCCGCGGTCGGCGGGGCCTTGCCGGTGGCGTACTCGCGGATCTCGCGGTCCAGCTCCTTCAGGGCCTCGGCGGTCTTGTCGATCTGCACCGGGGCGAAGCTGATCCACGGCCGCTGGCCGATCGCGCCCGGGGCGCTGCTGTAGGCACCATAGGCCCAGTGCTTGTCCTCGCGCAGGTTCATGTTCAGGCGCGAGGTGAACTCGCCGCCGAGCACCGAATTGGCGAAGTCGAACCGGATCGCACCCGCGTCCTTGGTGGAGGGCACCACCTGGCCGGCCAGGATCGTGGCCTGCACCGCGCCGGGCTGGTCGACCAGGTAGACGGTCGGCCTGGCCGGACGCTCCACTGCCGGCAGCGCCGCGGCGGCCACGGCCGGCGTGGCGGCCTTCCAGTCGCCGAAGTGCTTCTCCAGCAGCGGCACCACCTCGTCGAGCGTGGTGTCGCCGACCACGATCAGGGTCGCGTTGTCCGGACGCACCCACTGGTTGTGGAAATCGAGCAGGTCCTGGCGGGTCAGCGCGGCGATCGAGGCCTCGGTGCCGCTGCCGCTGAACGGGATCGCATAGGGATGGCCCTGGCCGTACAGCAGCGGCGGCAGCACCCGCAGCGCGGCGCCGTTCGGCCGCGCTTTCTCCTGGCCGATGCCGGCGATCCAGGTGGCGCGGACGCGGTCGATCTCCTTCTGGTCGAAGCGCGGCTGGCGCAGCATGTCGGCGAACAGCCCCAGCGAATCGTCCAGGTTCTCCTTCAGCGCCGACAGGTAGGCGTTGCCGCCGTCCAGCGCCGCGCCTGCGCCCAGCATCGCGCCCAGCGACTCGGCGCGGTTGGCGAACGCCAGCGCGTCCAGCTCGCCCGCGCCCTCGTCGAGCATACCCATGGTGAAGCTGGAGGTGCCGAGCTTGCGGCCCTGGTCGGCGGCGAAGCCGCCCTTGAACTCGTAGCTGAACTGCACCACCGGTACCGCGTCGCGGCGGGCCAGGATCACCTTCGTGCCGTTGCTGAGCGTGGCCCGCTCCAGCGCCGGGAACTTCAGGTCGGGGAAGCTCTCGGGCATCGGCACGCCCTGGCTGCGGTCGACCGTGGCCCTGGCCGTCTTGAACTTGGGATCGGGCTTGGGCAGCACGAACGGCGCCGGGGTCGGCGATGCCTCTTCCTCCAGCACGGTGCGGTCGCCCGGCACCACCACCAGGGTGTGCGAGCCTTCGCCCAGCCAGCGCTGGCCGGTGGCCTTGAAGTTGGCGGCGGTGGTGTCGCGGACCACTTCCAGGCTGGCGCGGAAGCAGCCGGGGTCCTTGGTGTACACCGCGCACTCGGCCAGCGCGTCGGCCTTGCCGCCGAAGCCGCCGATGCGCTCGATGCCGCGCACGAACCCGGCCTCGAGCATGGCCTGCGCCTGCTGCAGCTCGGCGGCCGTCGGGCCGTCGGCCAGCAGCTTGCGCAGCTCCTCGTCGATGATCGCCTCGACCTTGCCCGGGTCCACGCCCTGCTTCACGTCGGCGGTGATGTAAAAGGTGGACGCCAGCTCGAACGGTTGCACGTAGGCGCTGACCTTGTCGGCCAGCTTCTCGCCGTGGACCAGGCGGCGGTCCAGGCGCGAGCTGCGGCTGCCGCCGAGGACCTGCGACAGCACCTGCAGGCGGTCGGCATCGGCATCGCCGTAGCCGGCCACGCTCCAGGCGCGGTAGATGCGCGCCTGCGGGACCTTGTCGGTCATCGTCGCGCGGCTGTCCTCGCGCTTCACCGGTCCGGCCTGCACGCGCGCCAGGCTCGGGCCGGCCGGGATGTCGCCGAAGTAGCGCGCGACCTTCTCCCTGGCGGTGGCGACGTCGATGTCGCCGGCCAGCACCAGCACCGCGTTGTTCGGGCCGTACCAGGCGCGGAACCAGTTCTTCACGTCCTCCAGCGAGGCCGCGTTGAGGTCGTTCATCGAGCCGATCGTGCTGTGGTGGTACGGGTGGCCCTTCGGGTACAGCACCCGGTACAGCTCGTCGTCGGCCTGGCCGTAGGGCTGGTTCTCGCCCTGGCGCTTCTCGTTCTGGACCACGCCGCGCTGCTCGTCCAGCACCTTCTGGTCGATCGCGCCGAGCAGGTGGCCCATGCGGTCGGACTCCATCCACAGCGCCATGTCCAGCGCGGTGGTCGGCACGTTCTGGAAGTAGTTGGTGCGGTCCAGCCAGGTGGTGCCGTTCTGGTCGGTGGCGCCGGCCAGCTCGAACGGCTCGAAGAACTCGCCGCGGTAGTTTTCCGAGCCGTTGAACATCAGGTGTTCGAACAGGTGGGCGAAGCCGCTGCGGCCGGCCGGTTCGTCCTTGCTGCCGACGTGGTACCAGAGGTTCACCGCCACCACCGGCGCCTTGCGGTCGGTATGCACGATCACGCGCAGGCCGTTGGGCAGGGTGAACTCCTCGTATGGCACCAGCTGCTCGCCGGCAGGCGCTGCGGTCTTGGCGGCCAGCGCCGGCGAAGGCGCCAGGGCGGCGACGCCGAGCGATGCGGTGATGGCCAGGACCAGGGCGGCCGTAAGCGGCCGGCGGGCTAACGTCATGGTGACGCTCCTTGGGGAGTAGACGCCCGATCCTACCCAGCGCCCCCGGCCTTTACACTAGGCCACAAGCCATGCCGGAGCGGAGCCGCCGATGCGGGACTCGACCGAAGCCGACCGCCACTGCCTGGTGACCGGCGCCAACCGCGGGCTTGGCCTGGAATTCGTCCGCCAGCTGCTGGTGCGTGGCGAGCGCGTGGTGGCCGCCTGCCGCCATCCCGGACGCGCGACGGCGTTGAACCTGCTGGCCGGCGAGCATCCGGGCCGGCTGCACGTGCTGCCGCTGGACGTGGCCAGCGCGCGCAGCCGCGACGAACTGGTGCGCGAACTGCCACTGGTGCTCGATGGCGCCCGCCTCGGGCTGCTGGTCAACAATGCCGGCGTGCTGCACGGCGGCGAGCGCTTCGGCCAGGTCGCCGAGGCCGACCTGGAGACCAGCCTGCACACCAATGCGATCGGCCCTTTCCTGCTGACCCAGGCGCTGGCGCCCTTGCTGGCCGATGCCGATGGCGCGCGCGCGGGAGCCGTGGTGGCCAACCTGTCCTCGGAGATCGGCTCGATCGCCCGGCGCGACGAGTTCCGCACGCCCAGCTACGCGATCGGCAAGGCCGCGCAGAACATGGGCAGCGTGTTGCTGGCGCGGGCCCTGGCCCCACGTGGGATCCGGGTGGTGGCGCTGCATCCGGGCTGGGTGCGCACGGACATGGGTGGCGCGCAGGCCACGCTGGCGCCGGCCGAGGCGGTGGCGGCGCTGCTGGATGTCATCGACCGGCTCGGCCCCGGGCAGAGCGGCGTCTTCCTCGACCCGCGGGGCCAGGTACTGCCCTGGTGACCGCGCGCCGCTTCGCGCGCGCATCCCTACCTACATAAGGCGCCGAGCTCTTCCGGGCGGTCGGCTTGCGGTCGGCCGTCCTGGAACCGGGTTCCGAGACCGCCAGCCGGCGGGCGCCGGACACGGAAACCACGCTGGACGGACGTCCGCGCGCACGGCCGGACACCGCGGACACCCGACAAAAGACTGGTAAATCAGTTGCTTAAGGTTGGCACGCTGCATGCGTTGTATCCGGCGAGTCCAGCGCCATCCTGAAAATTACTGAACGGATGGTGAACACAAGCGGGAAATCTTGAACTTTCGCTTGCGCTTGCTGGTTAGGTGTATTACTTTACTACCACACCACCGCCACATCACACCGGAGCACGCCATGAACGCCAAGACCCTTTCCGCCGCGATGAGCCTGATCCTGTCGCTGGCCGCCCTGTCCGCCAACGCCGCCGAGACCCGCATCGTCGACCTGCCGACCGTGACCGTCCGTCCCGACGCCGCCCTGAGCGCCGAGCTGGCCGCCAACGCCCCGCGCGTCGCCCATGTCGTCGACCTGCCGGCCGTGACCGTCCGCCCCGATGCCGCGCTGGCCGCCGAACTGGCCGCCAACGAAGCCCCGCGCGTGGCGCACATCGTCGACCTGGCGGCGATCAACGTGTACCCGACCGCCGAGCAGCTGGCCGAGCGCGCCGCCATCGTGGCCGCCGAGCACGCCCAGGCCCTGACCGCGCAGCTGGCGACCACGCTGCTGGCCGAGACCCTGGCCGTCACCCTGCCCTGACCGCCGCACCCGCGCGGCGGCGGGAGGGGCCCGCATACAATCGCCGCGATGCAAGCGCCTGTTTTCGACATCCTGCTGTACCAGCCCGAGATCCCGCCGAACACCGGCAACGTGATCCGGCTTTGCGCCAACACCGGCGCGCGCCTGCACCTCGTCGAGCCGCTCGGCTTCGCGATGGAGGACAAGCAGCTGCGGCGCGCCGGCCTGGATTACCACGAGTTCGCCCGCGTGCAGGTGCACGCCAGCCTGGACGCCGCGCTCGACGCGATCCGGCCGGCACGCCTGTTCGCGCTGAGCACCCGCGGCCAGGTCCGCCACGACCAGCCGCGTTACGCCGATGGCGATGCCTTCCTGTTCGGCCCGGAAACCCGGGGGTTGCCACAGGACGTGCTCGACGCGGTCGCCCCGGAGCTGCAGCTGCGCCTGCCGATGCGCCCGGGCAACCGCAGCCTCAACCTGTCCAACGCAGTGGCGGTGGTGGTGTTCGAGGCCTGGCGGCAGAATGGGTTCGCCGGCGCGGGCTGATGCCTGATGCAAGCCCCCAAGTTCCCGGAAGTCGCGCCAAATTAATGTACCAGTCAGTTTGATATTCAGGCTGGATTGAGGACCACTGCGAATAATTGCGCCCACCGGTCGGAGCAAAAGGCCGGACATACCAAACGACATAGAGGTCGATAGAACAATGAAGAAGTCCCTGCTGGCCCTGACCCTGCTGGTCGCCGCCCCCTTCGCCGCCTCGGCGGCCGAGGGCGTGTCCTACAACTACGTCCAGGGCGGTTACGCCGCGACCAATACCGACGGCGCCGATGCCGACGGCTGGGGCCTGGACGGCTCGGTCGCCATCGCCCCGAACTTCCACCTGTTCGGTGGTTACAGCAACCAGGAGATCGACGACACCTCGATCGACTTCGACCAGTGGCGCGCCGGCGTCGGCTACAACCGCGAGATCGCCCCGTCCGCCGACCTGGTCACCCGCGTCGCCTACGAGAAGTTCGATGCCGGCAGCGGCTTCGACTACGACGGCTGGAGCGCCGAAGTCGGCGTGCGCGGCGCGCTGCACCCGAACTTCGAAGGCTACGTGATGGCCGGCTACGAAGACGGCGACAACTACGACGGCGAGTTCTACGGCCGCCTCGGCGCCCAGGCCAAGTTCAACCAGAACTGGGGCGTGAGCGGCGACGTGAAGTTCGTCGACGGCGACACCCAGTGGTTCGTCGGCCCGCGCTTCAGCTGGTAAGCGACACCTGTGCGATAGGCCGGGGATGGTCCCTCTCTCCCCTGTCCCTGGCCTAGTTCTACTGGCGTGTTTCCCTCCCTCCACGCCAGACCCGGAGCCCGGCGCAAGCCGGGCTCTTTTTGTTTCCGTTCCGGAAGCGGGCGCTGGTCGGCGGCGCACGGCGCAGGCGCCTTGCAGGGCCTGTCGTAGCCGGTCGAAACGTCAGTTCCGGACGGGGTCGCCGTGCCCTGTTGTAGCCTCGGCTCCCCAAGCGGCCGCTTCCCGCGGTTGAAGCGTCGGCTCCGGACGGGGCCGCCGCACCCTGGGCCCATGTCCCACCCTTCGGGACGACGTCCTGTCTTTACGAAGGGCCGTGGCACATCCATGTGCCACTTGGGACATGGGCCCAGGGTACGGCGTCCTTCGCGGTCATCGGGGTCGTGGCTTCGATCGTAGGAGCCGGGCGAGTGCGACGCTGTGCCAACACCGTCGAGCCGTCGAATCATCGGTGGTCTTCCACCTGTCGACCCAGCAGTACCTGTTGCCGGGGCGGGTGCCCACGCTGTACCGCCAAGCGATCGAAGCGCAGTCCTGGACGCGCCGAAGGACGCTGTTCTGCCGCAATGGGGGTCGAGCGGCACAGGGATGTGCCGCGGTCGCGAACTGAGGCAGGACGCCGGCGTGAGCGACGACCCCCATTGCGGCAGAGCAGCGGCCCCTCCGGAGCCGACGGGACATAACGCTCCGGACCTTGGCGACGACGGCCGCCCCGAGGCCGGCCCCACGCGACGCCCTCGATCCGGCTTCGGGATCTGCGGGTGCGGGGAACCGGATTGGCCCCAGGTCGCCCCTGGGAAGGGCTAGAGAAAAAGCGCCGCTGGGTATTCGGGCTTCTGTTCGCGCGCCAGCAGCTGGCGCAGGCCGTCGACCGGGGTGATGTCCCCGTGCAGCACCGCCCGCACGCCGGCGGAGATCGGCAGTTCGATGCCGTGGCGGTCGGCCAGGCGCATGACCTCGTCGGCGGTCTGCACCGACTCGACCACCTGGCCGATCTCGCGGATCGCCTCGTCCATCGGCTGGCCACGGCCCAGGGCCAGGCCCAGGCGGCGGTTGCGCGACAGGTCGCCGGTGCAGGTCAGCACCAGGTCGCCCAGGCCGGCCAGGCCCATCAGGGTTTCCGGGCGGGCGCCGATCGCCGCGGCCAGGCGCAGCATCTCGTTGAGGCCGCGGGTGATCAGCCCGGCGCGGGCGTTCAGGCCCAGCTCCATGCCGTCGGCCACGCCGGTGGCCACCGCCAGCACGTTCTTCATCGCCCCGCCCAGCTCGGCGCCGACCATGTCGTTGCCGGTATAGGCGCGGAACGCCGGGCCATGCAGCGCATCGGCCACGACCTGGGCGAACTGCGGGTCGGCGCCGTGCACGGTCACCGCGGTCGGCAGGCCGAGCGCGACTTCCTTGGCGAACGAGGGGCCGGTGACCACGGCCAGCGGCACCCCGGGACCGAGTACGTCCTCGGCGACTTCATGCAGGAAACGGCCCGAGCCCGGCTCGAATCCCTTGGTCGCCCACGCCACACCGGCGCCGGCCGGCAGCAGCGGCTTGAGCGCGTGCAGGGTTTCGGTGAAGGCGTGCGAGGGCACGACCACCAGCACCCAGGTGGCGCCACGCACGGCCTGGGCCAGGTCGGTGGTGGCGCGCAGCGAGGCCGGCAATTCGATCCCGGGCAGGTAACGCGGGTTCTGGTGCCCGCGGTCGATCGCCTCGACGATCGCCGCGTCCCGGCCCCACAGGGTGGTGGCCAGGCCGTTGCGCGCGGCCAGGGTGGCCAGCGCGGTGCCCCAGGAACCGGCGCCCAGGACCGCGAGCGTGTCGGGTACGGCAACTCCCGCGGTCATGGTTGCAGGCCGCAGGCGCGGATCAGGCGTTGCCGACCGGCAGCTCGCTGGCGGCCGCATCCGCGCCGGCCTGCTGCTGGCGCTGGCGCAGGGTCTCGGCGTACAGCGCGTCGAAGTTGATCGGCTGCAGCAGGAACGGCGGGAAACCGCCGGCCTGGATCAGCTCGCCGACGATCTGGCGCACGTACGGGAACAGGATGTTCGGGCACTGGGTACCGAGCAGCACGTCGATCGCCTGCGGCTGCAGGCCGACCAGGCCGAACACGCCGGCCTGCTCGACTTCGGCCACGTAGGCGGTCTTGTCGCCGACCTTGCAGGTCAGGGTCACGGTCAGCACGACCTCGAACAGCGCCTCGTTCAGGCGCTGCACGCGCTGGTTGAGGTTGAGCTGCAGGTCCGGCTGGCCCTGCTCGCTGAAGATCGCCGGCGCGCCGGGAGCCTCGAAGGAAACGTCCTTGACGTAGATCTTCTCGACGCTGAAAGCGGGACCCGCGGCATCCTGCTGGGCGGGAACGGCGGCGCCGTTGGTGGTTTCGTCGGACATTTCACAAACTCCAGAAAGCGGTGGGATCGATCAGCGTGATCGGGAAAGAACGTCGGATTATGGCACGCCCGCCCGGGCGCGGCCGGCGGCTCAGGCGCGCCCCTTGACCAGCGGCAGGCCTGCCGCATCCCACGCGGCGATGCCGCCGTCGAGCCAGTGGACCTGCTCGAAACCGGCCTTCTTGAGCTTCTTGGCGGCGTCGGCGGAGGCCATGCCGTTGCGGCAGACCAGCACCACAGGCGACTGCTTCGCGCCGGCCACCAGCTTGGCCTCCGGGCTGAACTGGCTCGGGGTCAGGTTGCGACTGCCGGGGATATGGCCCTTCTCGAAATCGGCGCTGGCCGACAGGTCCACCACCAGCGCGTTTTCCTGGTTGACCAGGGTAGTCAGCGCGGCCGGCTTGATCGCCTTGTAACCGCGGAACAGGCGCGCGATCTCGGTGTAGAGGATGGCCAGGGTCAGGCCCGCCAGCGCCAGCGACAGCATCGGGTGGCGGCCGAAGAAGGCCATCAGGGTCTCGAAATTCACGGCGGTCCGGGTCTGCGGCGGGAAAGGGCCCGGATTGTCGCACAGGCGCCGCGGCTGCCGCCCTCGCGGGGCGGGGGCTGCGCTACTGCGGCTCCCGGGCCACGACGTGTTTCGCCGCAGGGGTGCAGCGGGGCGAGCCCCGCTCTACTTGCCGTCCCAGAAGTCGGGCAGCCCGGCCATCTGCCACCAGCGCTTGGCCTTCGGGTCCCATCGCCAGCGCTCCTGGTAGCGGACCATGCGCTCGGCCTGGGTGTGCCGGTTGATCACGCCGATCTCCACCGAGCGCGCGATCGTGCCGTCTTCCAGCTCGCCGTTGCCGCCCTCCCGGTAGCTGGAGACCTGCAGCTGCTTGTAGCGCTCCAGCTCCAGGTCGGTCAGCGGCTTCTCCGCGCGCACCTCCGGGTCGACCATCTGCCAGGCGGCCTCGTAGTCGCTCCAGCGCATGGCCGAGGAGAACACGACCTGGGCCTGCTCCAGCTTGCGCGAACTGCCGGCGGCCTCGGCGCGCGGCAGCCCCGCCAGTGCGAGCAGCGCGATCAGTGCGGGCAGCAACAGGGAGGTGAGCTTGTGCATGCGGCGGCTTCCCGGATGGATGCGCCGCATCCTAGCAGCCCGGGCGCGCGACTCAGTCCGGGCGCAGGGCGACGAAGCGCCCGCTGAACACGGTCGCATCGCCGCCGTCGGGCAGGCGCACGCGGGCGGCGATGCGGCAGCGCGCGCGGCCGCGCTGGCGGTAGGTGGCGACGAAGGCCTCCCAGTCCCCCTCTTCCAGCCAGGCTTCCGCTTCCAGCCCCGACAGCAGCGGCGCCAGGTAGCGGACCTGGCTGTCGGCGACGTAGACGTCGGCCTTGAAGCCGGCTTCGTCCAGGCGCCTGGTCGCCAGCGCCCATCCGGCCAGGGTCATCAGCGACACCAGGCTGCCGCCGAACGCCGAGCCCTTGTCGTTGACGTTCGGTCCCAGCGGCGCCTGCAACCGCATCCGGCCGGCGGAGTCGCCAACCACGTCCACCTGCATGGCCCGCACCAGCGGGATCGATTGCAGGTGTGCGCGCAGCGCGTCGAGGGAACCGGTATCACCCATTTCATTTTCTTCGGCTGGAGCGCGGCGAGCCGCGCGGGGCCCGCATAATGCCGGAATGCCCGCATCCCGTCCGCCCGCCTGGTACCTGGTGTCGTTGCGTGGACAGGGCGAGCATGCGGCCCTGCGCCGGGCTGCGGCGCGCCATGGGGGCGCGTTGTTGCCGCTGTCGCCATGGCGGATCGTGCCGATGCAGGACGCGGCCAGCGGCGAAGCACTCGTGCAGGCGCTGGCGGCGCCGGTCGTGGTGTTCACCAGCCCAGCCGCGGTGCGCGCGGCCGCGCAGCTGCAGCCGCTGGCGGTTCGGACCGGCCAGCACTGGCTGGCGGTCGGCGCCGGCACCGCCGCCGCACTGCGCCGCGCCGGCATCGTGCAGGTGCAGGCGCCCGGACGGATGGACAGCGAGGGTCTGCTGGCGCTGCCGGCGCTTGCCGCGCCGTCGCGGGTCGGGCTGGTCACCGCACCGGGCGGCCGTGGCCTGCTGGCGCCGACGCTGGCGGCACGCGGCGCCCGCGTCGACCGGGCCGATGTCTATGCGCGGGTGCCGGTGCCGCTGGACCGGCGCGCCCTCGCCCGGCTGGCCGCCGCCGACGCTCCCCTCGTCCTGGCGCTCAGCAGCGAGGAGGCGCTGCAACGGGTGCTCCCGCAGCTGCCCGACGCCCTGACGACCCGCTTGCGCCACTCGCCGGTGGTCGCCGCCAGTGCGCGCCTGGCCACCATCGCACGCGACCTGGGCTGGCAACGCGTCCTGGTCGCCGGCAGCCCGCGGCCGGCGGCGCTGGCCCGCACCGCCGCCGACGCGCTGCCGACCACCGTCTGAACCGCGCGCGCTTGCAGCTGCGCAGGCGCCAAGCGATCCTTCGCATGCGGCCCCGGTGCGATGCGCGTCACGGTTGACAGCGCGACGACGGCCGCATGACAAGGACGCAGCCGTGAATGACGTCGCTCCCACCGCTCCTCGCCGTGCGCGCTGGCGCCTGCTGGTGCCGCTCGTGCTGGCGTCCGGCGTGGCGCTCGCCGGCTGGTTCGGGTGGCAGGGCTGGCAGGCGCGGCAGCAACAGGCGCAGGAACGCGCGCTCGACGACGCGCGCCAGATCGACGCGCTCGGCCAACGCATGGACACCCTGCGCGGCGACCTGCGCGCGCAGGGCCGGCTGCTGCAGGACGCCGCCGCCTCCAACCGGGTGCTTCGCGACGAAGTGCTCGGCCTGGGCCAGCGCAATGCGCTGCTCGAGGAAGCCGTCGCACGCCTGGACACCAACGCCCGCGAGGGCCACCAGGCGTTGCGCCTGGACGAGGCCGAACTGCTGCTGGTGCTGGGCGTGCAGCGCCTGCAGATCGCCGGCGATGTCGCCGGGGCACGGCGCGCCTATGCGCTCGCCGCCGCCATGCTCGACGGCCTCGACCAGCCGGAGGCGCTCAACCTGCGCCAGGCGCTGGCGGCCGAGCGCGTTGCGCTGGACGCGCTGGGCCCGGGCCCGCGCGCGCAGGCCGCGCAACGGCTCGAGGCGATCAGCGCGGATATCGCGCGGCTGCCATTGCAGGTGCCGTCCGCTCCGGCGCACGAGCAGAAGCGCCCGCTCTGGCAGCGGCTGCTTTCGCCGCTGCTCGAGATCCGGCCCGCCAGCGGCCAGGCGCTGATGGGCGAAGCCGAACGCCGGCAGGGCGAGGATGCGCTGCAGGTGGAACTGACCCTGGCGCGCGCCGCGCTGGAACGCGGCGACGTTGACGGTTTCCATACCGCGCTGAACCGCAGCGCGATGTGGGTCGGCAGGTTGTGGCCCGATTCACCCGCGCTGCGCGAAGTTCGGCAGGAACTCGAATCGTTGCGCGAGGCGCCCCTGCAGGCGCAGTCGCCGCTGCTCGGCAGCACCCTGCAGCAGCTGCGCGCCATGCGCGAAGGAAAGGAGGCTGCCCGGTGAAACCGTATCGATGGCTGGTGGCGTTGCTGGTGGTTGCCGTGCTCGGCGTCATCGGCGCGCAGTGGCTCGCCCAGCAGGACCAGTCCACGCTGGGCCAGGTGATCGTGCGCACCGGCGGATACGACTACAGCACCACGCTGCCGCGCGCGCTGCTGCTGCTGGTGCTCGCCTGGCTCGCGCTGGGGCTGGCGTGGTCGCTGCTGCGGCTGCCGTTCCGCGCCTGGGGCCGGTATCGCAAGCGTCAGGGTCGTGCGCGCCTGATCGAAGCGCTGCGCGCCTTGCAGGGCGGCCACTGGCTGCGCGCCGAACGCCTGTTCGCGGCGGCGGTGGAGGACCGCGAAGTCGGCGCGATCGCACTGGCCGGCGCCGTCCGTGCCGCCGACGGACGCGGCGACGATGCCGCCGCCCAGGGCTGGCTGGCCACGCTCGCCGTGCGCGACCCGGCCGCGCACGCGATGCTGCAGGGCGAACGGCTGCTCGCGCGCGGCCTGCCGGTCGATGCAATCAACGCGCTGGACGTGGCCGCCGCGCAGCCGTTACCGCCGCGCGGGCTGCTGCTGCGCGCCCGCGCCCTGAAGATGATCGGCCGCGCGGACGAAGCGTATGGCCTGCTCGGTGCGCTGCGGCAGCAGGACGCGCTGCCGGCCGACGAACTGGGCCGGCTGGAGCTGGAGCTGGCCACCCAGTCGCTGCGCGATGCGGCCGATGCGAACCTGCTGGCGGAACGCTGGGAAGCCATGCCCAAGCCGCTGCGCACCGAGCCGTCGGTGGTCGCCGCCTATGCCGAACGCGCGGCGGCTTTGCGCTGGGACGAAGCCGCGCTGCGCCACATCGAACAGGCGCTGGATGCGCGTTGGGACGAGTCGCTGGCCGACCTCTACGGACGCCTGCCGATCGGCCACGTCGATTCCCGCCGGGCCAGCGCCCAGCGCTGGCTGCAGGCGCACCCGGCGAGCCCTGCGCTGCTGGTCGCGCTGGCGCGGCTGGCGCGCAAGCAGGGGCAGTGGCTGCAGGCGCAGGACTTCCTGCACCGGGCGCTGGCCCAGGGCGCCGGTGCCGATGCCTGGGAGGAGATGGGCGCCGGCTTCGCCGCCGCCGGCGAGGAGGGCCTGGCGCGCCGTGCCTATGCCAACGCGCTGCATGCCGCGCGCGGCGAGGCGGCCGAGGAACTGCCCGGTCGCGACCTGCGCGAGAAGATCTTCGACCGCGCGGTGGTCGAGGACCGCGACGCGCACGGCATCCCGCGGCTGAAGGACTGACCCCGGCACCCGGCGCCGCGACGACCGTATAGTCGCGGCCATGGCCGGGTTCGACCTTCCTTTGCTGCCGACCGCTACCGCGCTGGGCGTGGGCCTGCTGCTGGGCCTGGTCGCCGAACGGCGCAAGCTCGACAACCCCGGAATGACCGCCGGCCTGCGCACCCACACCCTGGCGGCGCTGGCCGGCGCGGTCACGCTGTGGCTGGGCATGCCGGCCTTCATCGCCCTGCTGCTGGCCCTGGCTGCGCTGTCCGCCGTGGGCTACCTGCGCACCGTCAGCGAGGATCCCGGCCTGACCTCCGAACTGGCCCTGCTCACCAGCGGCCTGCTCGGCGGCCTGGCGATGCAGGCACCGCTGGCGGCCAGCGCGCTGGCGGTGGTGGTCGCGGTGCTGGTCCATGCCAAGTCGAACCTGCACCGGCTCAGCCGCGAACTCATCAGCGACCGCGAGATCGCCGACGGCCTGATGCTGCTGGCCTTCGCCCTGATCGTGCTGCCGGTGTTGCCCGACCGCCCGATCGATCCCCATGGCGCGTTCAACCTGGCCACGATCTGGAAGCTGGTGGTGCTGGTCATGGCGATCGGCGCGGCCGGCCACATCGCCGTGCGCGTGGTCGGCACCCGCTGGGGCCTGCCGGTGTCCGGCTTCTTCGCCGGCTTCGTCTCGTCCACCGCCGCCACCGCCAGCTTCGGCCAGCAGGCGCGGGCACAACCGGCGCTGGCGTCCTCGTGCATCGGCGCGGCGATGCTGGCCAACCTGGCATCGATGGCCCTGTTCGTCCCGATCCTGCTCGCGGTGTCGCCTGCATTGCTGCGGGCCTCGGGCTGGATCCTGCTCGCCGCCGCGCTGGCCTTGTTGTTGCACGCGGCCGCCGGCCTGCGCCGCGGGCGCGCGGTGGCGGCGCCGCCACCGACGGCGGATTCGCGCATGTTCCGGATCGGCCAGGCCGTGGGCTTCGCGGCGCTGATCGCCGGCGTGATGGCGGTTGCCAGCCTGCTCGGCCAGTGGCTCGGTCCAGGCGGTGCGCTGGCGGCGGCCTTCCTCTCCGCGCTGGCCGAGTTGCACGCGGCCACGGCCACGGTGGCGAGCCTGCACCAGGGCGGCATCATCGACCTGGCGCAGGGGCGCTGGGCGATCGTCGGCCTGCTCGGCGCCAGCGCGCTGGCCAAGTCGGTGGTGGCCTTCACCAGCGGAGGGGCGCGTTACGGGCTGCGGATGACGCTGGGGCTGGCGAGCATGGTCGCCGCCGCGGCGCTGGTGGCGGGATTCACCTGAGCATGCCGGGCGGTGCCGCCGGGCGGGGCCCGTTCAGCGCTCGATGATCGCCACCACGCCCATGCCGCCGGCGGTGCAGATCGACACCAGCGCGCGGCCGCCGCCGCGTTCCTTGAGCTGCCTGGCCGCGGTGGCGACCACGCGCGCGCCGGTGGCGGCGAACGGATGGCCGGTGGCCAGCGAAGAACCGACCGGGTTGATCTTCTCCGGGTCGATCCGGCCCAGCGGCGCGTCCAGTCCGAGCCGGTTGCGGCAGTAGTCCTCGCTCTCCCACGCACGCAGCGTGCACAGCACCTGCGCGGCGAACGCCTCGTGGATCTCGTAGAGGTCGAAGTCCTGCAGCGTGAGGCCATGGCGGCGCAGCATCTCCGGCACCGCCACGGTCGGCGCCATCAGCAGGCCTTCGCCGTGGACGAAGTCCACCGCCGCGACCTGCGCGTCCTTCAGGTAGGCCAGCGGCTCGTGGCCGTGGCTGCGCGCCCACTCGTCGGAGGCCAGCAGCACCGCGGCGGCGCCGTCGGTGAGCGGGGTCGAGTTGGCGGCGGTCAGCGTGCCGCGGCCGGAGACCTTGTCGAACGCCGGCTTGAGCGTGGCCAGCTTCTCCAGCGAGGTGTCCGGGCGCAGGATGTTGTCGCGCTCCACGCCCCGGAACGGCGCGATCAGCTCGGCGAAGAACCCGCGCTCGTAGGCCGCGGCCAGCTTGCGGTGCGAGGACACCGCCCATTCGTCCTGCGAATCGCGCGAGATGTTCCACTGCTTGGCCATGTCCTCGCAGTGGTCGCCCATGCTCTTGCCGGTGCGCGGCTCGGCCACGCCGGGGAACTCGGGCTTGAGTTCGGCCAGCTTGAAGCCCTTGAACGCGGCGATCTTGTCCTTCGTCGTCTTCGCGCGGTTGGCGGCCAGCAGGCGCCCGCGCAGCTTCCTGCCGTAGACGATCGGCACGTCGGAGGTGGTGTCCGAACCGCCGCCGATGCCCGACTCGATCTGGCCGACGGCGATCTTGTTGGCGATGGTGATGATCGAATCCAGGCTGGTGCCGCAGGCGCGCTGCAGGGTGATGCCCGGGGTCAGCGGCGACAGGCCCGACGACAGCGCCGCCTCGCGGCCCAGGTTCCAGTCCGAGGAGTGCTTGATCACCGCGCCCATCGCCACTTCGCCGAGCTGCTGGCCATGCAGGCCGAAGCGCTCGACCAGGGCGCCCAGGGTCCGCACCGACATGCCGAGGTTGCCGACGTCCGAATAGGCGGTGTTCTGGCGGCAGAACGGAATGCGGACGCCGCCGAGGATGGCGACGGGTCGGACTGAAGGCATCGGGCACTACCTCAAGGAGATTCCATTCGTGGGCTCGGCCTGCATACGCGACCGAATGCATAATGCGGGAGTGTAGCCCCGACCCGGCAGGCGGCCAATGATGAAGACCCACCCCGGCATGAATGGCGTCCCCGCCCGCGGCGCGGACGTGCGGCGCATCGCGGCAGCCGGCGCGAGGCAGGAGCATCCGCATGGCTGAGCCGGCGATCGTACGCGGCGTGTTCGCGCTCGAACTGGCCGGCGGCCTGGCGCCCGACCGGGCTGCGCTGTCGCCGGCGCAGGCCGGCGAGCTGGCCGCCGCCGTGGGCCGCGACCTGGCCGCGCTGGTGGACGGCGTCGCCGGCCTGGACCTGGTGCTGGCGGCGGCGCACTTCGACCCTGCCGAAGCGCTGCGCCCGGGCTGGCCCCTGCACCAGCGCCTGCAGGAACTGCATGCGCGCGCACCGGGCCGCGGCGACGGACCGCGGGTACTGGCGTTCGGCGCCGATGCCGCCGGCGCGGTGCCGCTGCCGTTCCAGGCCGATCCGGCGCTCGCCGGCGGCGGCCTGCGCGTGCTGCCGTTCCTGCTCGTCGGTGCGCCCGACGCGGCGCGCGCAGTCGGCGAGGCCCTGGAGGAGAAGCTGCTGCAGTTCGGCATGGCCACGCCGGGCACCGCGCTGCTGGCCCAGGACGGCTTCGCCGCGAAGATCGAGCACGCCCGCTATCTCACCGCGCACGACCTGGCCGCGATGATGGCCATGCAGTACGACCACCAGGGGCTGGCGCCGCTGTGGAACCTGGTCGAGGCGGCGCTGCTGGCGCCCGATGCGGTCGAGTGGCTGGATGCCGGCGCCGAACCGCTGCTGCGGCTGGAGCACGGCGAGGTGCGGATGGCCCTGTTCGACCCCGCCGGCTGGTGCGTCCACTACCGCCACGGCCAGGGCGACTGCGACCGCCTGCAGCGGGTCTACGACCATTTCATGGCGCGGCAGCGCCAGTTCGCCGCGGTGCTCGAAGCGCATGGCATCCCGGTGCTGTTCGTGCATTGCGACGGCCAGGACGACGCACGCGCGTTGCTGGCGGCGTGATCCGCCACGGCCCGCGTGCGCAGCGCGGGCCGCACCACCGCACCGGCCGCCGTCAGCGGGTGACCTTGATCACGCCGCAGGCCACGCGCGCGCCGGCATTGCCGGTGGGCTGGGTGCGATAGTCGTCCGGCGCGGCATGCACGATCACGGCGCGCCCGGCGATGTCGTTGGCCGCCCCGCCGCCGAGGGTGACTCCGCGCAGGTGCATGTTGACCTTGGCCACGCCGCTGGCGTCGGACACGAGGTTGTCCATGTCGCCGGCGTGGTGGGTCGCCGTCCCGGCACGCCCATGCTGGCTGGCGGCCGGATTGAAGTGGGCGCCGGCGCTGGTCGCATCCACCGCGCTGCAGTCGCCCTTCTCGTGCACGTGGAAGCCGGACTGGGCATTGGCGGGCAGCCCGCCGACCTCGCCGCTGATGTGCACGCCATCGCCCATCGGCGCCAGGGTCAGCTTGCCGCTGACCCGGCTGCCCGACGCGGAGGCCAGGACCGCCACGGCCTGCTGCGCGGTGCTGGCGGCCGGCGGCGGCGGCGGGGGCGCTGCGGGGGGCGCGCTGCTGCAGGCGGCCAGGGCGAGCAGGCCAAGGGAGGCGATGGCGGTACGCATGGGCGGACTCCTTCGGGAAAGGCTCAGGATAAACGCCGGGCCGGTACACGCCGGATGAATTCCATCGCAGCCGGTGCAGAAGCCGGACTTGCCCGCGACCTGGCGGATTCGGCACAGGCGACGCCTTCATGCTCCCGACGCCCGCGTCGCCCATGAGGATGGGCTCCTACAAGGCGCCAACACCATGGCCTGTTGTAGGAGCCGATTCATCGGCGACCCGACACCGTCGGCCCAGGCAACGCCCTCGTCAGCCCGACGCCCGTGTCGCCCATGGGGATGGGCTCCGACAATGGGCAGCCGCATCGCCATCGGGCATCGCGGTGGATGGCCCGGGCTTTTCCTCAGCGCCGCTTGCGCCCGGGACCCAGTTTCCGGGTCACCGTGTTGCGGCCGACTCCGAGCAACGCGGCGGCCTCGACCCGGCGTCCGCCGGTGTGCTGCAGGGCGGCGCCGAGCAGCGCCTGGTCGAAGCGGTCGCGCGCCTCGGCGTGCAGGTCGCGTGCGCCGGCCTGCAGGCACGCCAGCGCCCATTGGCCCAGCTGCCGGTCCCATTCGGCAGGCACCGGTGCGGCGACGCTGGCCGGGGCGCCGAACGATGCCGGCGCCCGTACCTCGTCCAGGTCGGCGGCGGTGATGGTCTCGCCGGGCGCGAGCGCGGCCAGGCGCCAGCACAGGTTCTGCAGTTCGCGCACGTTGCCGGGCCAGTCCATCGCCTGCAGCGCGGCGGCGGCACCGGCGTCAAAGCGCTTGGCGCCGGCGCCGAGCTTGTGCGCGGCGCGGCGCAGGAAGGTCTCGGCCAGCAGCGGGACGTCCGCGCGGCGCTCGCGCAGCGGCGGCAACTGCAGGCGCACGACGTTGAGCCGGTGCAGCAGGTCGGCGCGGAAGCGGCCCTGCTGCACCAGCGTTTCCAGGTCCTGGTGGGTGGCGGCGATCACGCGCACGTCCACGCGGATCAGCTCGCGGCCGCCGACGCGGAAGAACTCGCCCTCGGCCAGCACCCGCAGCAGCCGGGTCTGCAGCGACGCCGGCATGTCGCCGATCTCGTCCAGGAACAGGGTGCCGCCGTCGGCCTGTTCGAAGCGGCCGACATGGCGCTTCTGCGCGCCGGTGAACGCGCCGGCCTCGTGGCCGAACAGTTCGCTCTCCAGCAGCTCGGCGGGAATGGCCGCGGTGTTCAGCGCGACGAACGGCCCGGCCGACCGCGGCGATTCGCGGTGCAGCGCGTGCGCCACCAGCTCCTTGCCGGTGCCGGTCTCGCCGGTGATCAGCACCGACAACGGCGCCTGCGCGAGCCGGCCGATCGCCCGGAACAGCGCGCGCATGGCCGGCGTGTCGCCGATCAGCTCCGGCGCGCCGGCGGCCTCCACCGCCTGCGGGGGCTCGGCGGTGGCGGCGGCCACGGCTTCGGCCGGCAGCGCGCGCGCGGCCAGCGCGACCGCGTCGTCCAGGTCGAACGGCTTGGACAGGAACTCGTGCGCGCCGCCGCGGAAGGCGCTGGCGGTGCTGGCCACGTCGGTGTAGGCCGACATCACGATCACCGGCAATTGCGGGTGCGCCGACTTGAGCCGGTCGAGCAGTACCAGGCCGTCGTCGCCGGGCATGCGCACGTCGGTGAACAGCAGGTCCGGCGCGCCGCGCACGCGCAGCGCGGCCAGCGCGCTGGCGGCGTTCTCGAACCCGTCGACTTCGTAGCCGGCATCGCGCAGCGCGGTGGCCAGGACGAAGCGCACCGAGCGGTCGTCATCGACCACCCAGACCCGGCGGCTGTCGGCGCTGTCGTCGGCGGTCATGGGCTGGGCGCTCCTTCGGGTTCGTTCTGCGGCAGCAGCAGGGTGAAGACGGTGTGCCCGGGTCGCGAGCGGAAGGTCAGCGAACCGCGGTGTTCGCGCGCGACCTGGTGGGCCAGGGCCAGGCCCAGGCCGGTGCCCTCGGCGCGGCCGCTGACCAGCGGCAGGAACAGGTGCTCGGCCAGCTCGTCGGGCACGCCGCGTCCGTCGTCGACGATCTCCACCCGCAGCGCGCGCGCATGCACGTGGTCGCGGATATGCAGTCCGCTTTCGACGCGGGTGCGCAGGATGATCGTCGAGGCGCTGGCCTGCAGCGCGTTGCGGACCAGGTTCCACACCGCCTGGGTCAGGCGGTCGGCGTCGCCGGAGAATTCGGGGATGCTCGGGTCGTAGTCGCGCTGCATGCGCACCGCCCAGCCGCCTTCGGTCTCGGCCAGGCGCAGCACGCGCTCCAGCACGGCATGGATGTTCAGCGGCGCGTGCGGGCGCTGCGGCGCCGGCGACATGAGCTGCTCGACCAGTTGGCTCAGGCGGTCGATCTCGGCGCCGATCAGCTCGATCAGCTCGCGCTCGCCGCTTTCCTCCGGACGCAGGTTCGCGCGCCGCGCCAGCAGCTGGGCGGCGCCCTTGAGCCCGGCCAGCGGATTGCGCAGTTCGTGGGCCAGGCCCTTGAGCGCGGCCTGCAATGCGCCAGGCAGCGACTGCGCCGGATCGGCCGCGCCGAACGCGCCGGACGGGTGCGCCTCGAGCAGCCAGCCCTCGGCGGTGCGGGCCACCCAGCCGTCGGCGTAGCGCGCTTCCTCGCCCGGCATGCCCAGCGCGATCCGGTGCAGGCGCAACATCTCGCGCTCGTCCTGCTCCAGGAACCGGGCCAGGGCGTCGCCTTCCAGCTCCAGGGCCGCCAGCGGCTGCCCGACCAGACGCCGCGTTCCCACCCCGAGCCAGCGCGGGAACGCGGGGTTGACCCCGACGATCCGGCCTTGGCGGTCGGCCCAGGCCAGCGGGGTGGCGAGCTGGTCCAGGGTGGGGCCGGGCGGCGGCGCGGGCAGGCTCATGTCCATTGCACCAATTTAGTGCAAGGCGTGCCGGGAAGCGACGGCCCCCGGAGGTGGCGTTCAGCGCAGGCGCCGGGCCTGCAGGACCAGCGAATGGAGGATGCGGTGGTCCTGGGCGTCGAGTTCCCCGGCCTCGTCGCCACGGAAGTGGCGGCGGTAGGCGCGCACGGTCGCGGCCGGGTCGTCGAGCGGATAGCCGATGGCCTGCAGCGCGAGCCACGGGTCGAAGCCGGCGGGCGGCTCGCCGTCGGCAGGGTCGGGCCACAGTCCGTAGCCGGCGTGCGCCAGCTGCGCCCAGGGGAAGAGCGCGCCGGGATCGCGCTTGCGCGTGGGCGCCATGTCGGCATGGGCGATGACCGCGTGGCGCGGGATCCGCAGGCGCGTGCACAGGTCGTCGAGCAGGCGCAGCAGCGCGTCGACCTGCGCGGGCGGGAATGCTTCAGTCCCATCGTTGTCCAGCTCGATGCCGATGGACGCGGAGTTCAGGTCGTCGATCGTGCCCCAGCTGCCGCCACCGGCATGCCAGGCGCGGCGCGAGTCCTCGACCAGCTGGTACAGGGCGCCGTCGGCGCCGACCAGGTAATGCGCACTGACCGGACCGCCGCTGTTGCGCGTGCTCAGCGTGCGCAGGCTCCGCGCCACCGACTCCTGCTCGGTCGCGTGGATCACGATCACGATCGGGCGCCGCTCGTCGAAGTTGGGCGACGGTTCCCATTGCGCGAGCGGATTGGTCTGCCGCGGCGGCGCATGTCCGCAGGCGCCCAGCAGCAGGCACAGGATCGACAGTAGCCAGCGGTAGCTCATGGCCCATTGCACCGGCTGGCGCGGCCGATGGCAAGCCGGAGCCTTCGCAGCGCCGACTGCGGCTGCAAGAAAGAAGGGGGAACACGGTTCACCTCGGCGATGGCGGGTGCGCTACGCCCCCCGGCCGCGCGCTTCGCTGGGGATGCGGCCGGCCCACATGGCCGACCGCCCCGGGAATCCACCGGCCCGCGACGCAGCGTCGCGGGCCGGTTCGACGCACCTGTTATACCTCGTAGGCCGATTCGCCGTGCGAAGTGATGTCCAGGCCCTGGCGCTCGTCCTCTTCGGCCACGCGCAGGCCGAACACGAGCTTGGCGACGCTGTAGCCGATGATCGAGACCACGCCGATCCAGGCCACGGTCAGGCCCACGCCCAGCGCCTGGATCACGACCTGGCCGCCGATCGAGTAGCCATCGGCCACCGCCTTGACGCCGCCGAGCGAATCGGCCGAGAACACGCCGGTCAGGATCGCACCGACGATGCCGCCGACCGCGTGCACGCCGAACACGTCCAGGCTGTCGTCGGCACCGAGCAGCTTCTTCAGGCCGGTGACGCCCCACACGCAGATCACGCCGGCGGCAAAGCCAATGGCCACCGCGCCGAACGGACCGACGGTGCCGGCGGCCGGGGTGATGCCGACCAGGCCGGCGACCATGCCCGAGGCCACGCCCAGCGCCGAGGACTTGCCCTTGACCACCTTCTCGGTCAGCGCCCAGCCCAGCACCGCGGCGGCGGTGGCGACCAGGGTGTTGATGAAGGCCAGCGCCGCTCCGGCGTTGGCTTCCAGGTTGGAACCGGCGTTGAAGCCGAACCAGCCCACCCACAGCAGCGAGGCGCCGACGAAGGTCAGGGTCACGTTGTGCGGCTTGATCGCGACCTGGCCGTAGCCCAGGCGCTTGCCGACGAAGTACGCGCCGACCAGGCCGGCCACGCCGGCGTTGATGTGCACCACGGTGCCGCCGGCGAAGTCCAGCGCGCCCTTCTCGAACAGATAGCCGCCCGACGCCCAGACCATGTGCGCGATCGGCAGGTAGCCCAGGGTGAACCAGATCACCACGAACAGCACCACCGCGGCGAACTTCACCCGCTCGGCGAACGCGCCGACGATCAGCGCGCCGGTGATGCCGGCGAAGGTCAGCTGGAAGGCGATGAACACGTACTCGGGCAGGCTCACCCCGGCGGTGAAGGTCGCCGCCAGCGTTTCCACGGTCACGCCCTTGAGGAACAGCTTGTCCAGGTTGCCGACCCAGGCGCCGTCGCCGGAGAAGGCCAGGCTGTAGCCGTAGACGATCCACAGCACCGACAGCAGCGAGAACACGACGGCGATCTGCACCAGCACCGACAGCACGTTCTTGGAGCGGACCATGCCGCCGTAGAACAGGGCCAGGCCGGGCACCACCATCAGCAGCACCAGCAGGGTGGAGGTGAGCATCCAGGCCACGTCGCCCTTGTCGACGGTGGGCGCGGGCTCGGCGGCGGCGGTTTCGGCCACCTGGGCGATGGCGGCGTCCGCAGCAGCATCGGCGGAAGCGACAGCGGCAGCGACAGCGGGATCGACCTCGCCGGAAACCCCGGCCGCTTCATTGGCGGCGGCAGCTGCGGCATCGGCGGCCGAAGCTTCGGTGGCCGGCGGCGCGGCGGTTTCCTGCGCGATCGCGCTGCCGGCGAAGGTGGTGACCGCCAGCGCGCTGACCAGCATGGTCAGGCAGACGGCATAGAACCGGGCTTTCCACCCGGACAGCAAACGGATGTTCATGGGCTGTGCTCCGAGTGGTGGTTAGAGCGCGTCCGCGCCGATCTCGCCGGTGCGGATGCGGATGACCTGTTCGACCGCGGTGACGAAGATCTTGCCGTCGCCGATCTTGCCGGTGCCGGCCGACTGCTGGATCGCCTCCAGCACCGCGTCCAGGCGTTCGTCGGTGACGACGGTTTCGATCTTGATCTTGGGCAGGAAATCGACGACGTACTCGGCGCCGCGGTACAGCTCGGTGTGGCCCTTCTGGCGGCCGAAGCCTTTCACTTCGGTCACGGTGATCCCGGACACGCCCGCCTGGGCGAGGGCTTCGCGCACCTCGTCAAGCTTGAACGGCCGGATGATGGCGGTGATCAGTTTCATGTTCGCATCCCGATGGTGGAGGGTCCGGCCGAAAGGCCGGCGTTCGGAACTCCGGGAACGGCCGGGTCCTTGCTGGACCCGGCGTCCCGGTCGACATGGCCGCTCCGTGACGGCGGCGGCGCACCGATTCCCAGGCTGCATCCGACTTCTTGGGGGAGGTCATGCAGGCCCGTGAATCTCTCTTCCCCTGTGTGTCGCGTACAACGGTGAAGCCCTGTCTCCCATCGCCGCGTGGCGATGGCTCCGTTGCACGCGGTTCCCCAACCGCGCGCAACGGTGTCCCACTCAGTTGCCGTAGTACAGCTGGTATTCCAGCGGATGGGTGGCGGCGCGGAACTTGGTGACTTCCTGCATCTTCAGCGCGATGTAGCCGTCGATGAAATCGTCGGTCATCACGCCGCCGGCCTTGAGGAACTCGCGGTCCGCGTCCAGCGCCTCGAGCGCCTGGTCCAGGCTCGAACACACCTGCGGGATCAGCTTCTCCTCTTCCGGCGGCAGGTCGTACAGGTCCTTGTCGCTCGGCGCGCCCGGGTCGATCTGGTTACGGATGCCGTCCAGGCCGGCCATCATCAGCGCGGTGAAGGTCAGGTAGCCGGACTGCAGCGGATCGGGGAAGCGGATCTCGATGCGGCGCGCCTTCGGGTTGGACACCCACGGGATGCGGCACGAGGCCGAACGGTTGCGCGCCGAGTAGGCCAGCATCACCGGCGCCTCGAAGCCGGGCACCAGGCGCTTGTAGCTGTTGGTGCCGGAGTTGGCGAACGCGTTGATCGCGCGGGCGTGCTTGAAGATGCCGCCGATGTACCACAGCGCCAGCTGCGACAGGCCGCCGTAGCCGTCGCCGGAGAACAGGTTCTTGCCGTCCTTGCCCAGCGACTGGTGCACGTGCATGCCGCTGCCGTTGTCGCCGACGATCGGCTTGGGCATGAAGGTCACGGTCTTGCCGTTGCGGTGGGCGACGTTCTTGATGATGTACTTCATCGTCAGCAGCTCGTCGGCCTTCTTGACGAGCGTGTTGAACTTGGTGCCGATCTCGCACTGGCCGGCGGTGGCCACCTCGTGGTGGTGGACTTCGACCTCGATGCCCGACTCCTCCAGGGTCTTGCACATCTCCGAGCGGATGTCGTGCAGCGAATCGGTCGGCGCGACCGGGAAGTAGCCGCCCTTCACGCCCGGGCGGTAGCCGGTGTTGCCGCCTTCGTACTTGGTGCCGGTGTTCCAGGCCGCTTCCTCCGAATCGATCTTGAAGAAGGTGTGGCCCATGTCGTTGGCGAAGCGCACCGCGTCGAAGATGAAGAACTCCGGCTCCGGGCCGAAGAACGCCAGGTCGGCGATGCCGCTGGACTTGAGGAAGGCCTCGGCGCGCTTGGCGATGCCGCGCGGGCAGCGCGAGTAGCCCTGCATGGTCGCCGGGTCGAGGATGTCGCAGGTCAGGATCAGGGTCGGGTCGGCGGTGAACGGGTCCAGCACCGCGGTGTCGGCGTCGGGCAGCAGGACCATGTCCGACTCGTTGATGCCCTTCCAGCCGGCGATCGACGAGCCGTCGAACATCTTGCCGTCCTCGAACAGCGCCGGCTCGACGATGCTGGCCGGGAAGGTCACGTGCTGCTGCACGCCGCGCATGTCGACGAACCGCAGGTCGACGAACTCGACCTTGTTGTCCTTGATCAGCTTCTCAACGTTTTCCACGGACATCGCTTGCAACCTCGGATTGATGGGTACCGGAGACATAGCAGGCTGCGTGCCAACCCCATGACGCTCACAAGTCATTGATTTGAATGAACGCGCGCACCAACTTCGACGACTCGCACCAAACTGGTGCCTCATTGTGGTGCAAGCCATGAACCATGTTGGTGCAAACGGGCGGGTCGCCGGGCTGGCGTATGCTGTGCAGCCCTCGCCGCCGCGCCCCGCCCGTGCACGACCTGCTCGCCGCCCTGCTGCTGGGCATCATCGAAGGCCTGACCGAGTTCCTGCCGATCTCCAGCACCGGGCACCTGCTGATCGCCCAGCACTGGCTCGGCGCGCGCTCGGACTTCTTCAACATCGTCATCCAGGCCGGCGCCATCCTCGCGGTGACCCTGGCCTTCCGGCGCCGGCTGTGGGAACTGGCGACCGGGCTGGGCGAGCCGGCCAACCGCGATTACGTGGCCAAGATCGGCGTGGCCTTCCTGGTGACCGCGCTGGTCGGCCTGCCGGTGCGCCTGGCCGGCTGGGAGCTGCCGGAGACGGTGACCCCGATCGCCTGGGCGCTGGTCGTCGGCGGCGTATGGATGCTGGTGGCCGAGCACTACGCCGAAAAGCGCGGCGACGTGGCCACGGTGACCTGGAAGGTCGCGGTGCTGGTCGGGCTGGCACAGGTGGTCGCGGGCATCTTCCCCGGCACCTCGCGCTCGGCGGCGGCGATCTTCGTGGCGATGCTGGCCGGTACCAGCCGCCGCGCGTCGGCGGCCGAGTTCGTGTTCCTGGTCGGCATCCCGACCATGTTCGCCGCCAGCGGCTACGCCTTCCTCGAACTGCTCAGCGACGACGCGCTCGGCGGCGAGGACTGGACGGCGGTGGCGGTGGCGTTCGTGGCCGCGGCGGCCACCGGCTTCGCCGTGGTGCGCTGGCTGATGGGATACATCAAGGCGCATCGCTTCACCGGATTCGCGATCTACCGGATCGTTCTCGGCCTGCTGCTGCTGGCGCTGATGCCCACCGGCAGCTGAGCCCCGGCCTTCACGCCGGGCAAACCCCGTCGGGCGCATCCAGCCGTTGTATCGACGCGCCGCATCCCCGCGCCGGCCGGCTGGCCGGCCCCGCCAAGAAGGTCCCGATGAAGTCCATGCCCAACCGTCGTCCCCTGTCGCTTCCGCTGTTGCTGCTGCTGCCGCTGGCGATCGCCGCGTGCAACCGGCCTGCGACCGACGCCGCCGCGCCCGCACCGGGGGAAATGCCGGCGCCCGCCGCCGACCCGGCCGCTCCGCCGCCGATGGAGGCACCGTCCACCGACACCGCCTCGCTCCTGCCGTCCCACCACTGGCGCCTGGTCGAGGCCACCGACGCGCAGGGCCAGCGCATCGACGCGCTGTTCGCCCGGCCCGACAAACCGGTGCAGCTCGATTTCGCCGATGGCCGGGTGAATGTGTCCAACACCTGCAACCGGATGATGGGCAGCTTCACCCTGGAGGGCACCACCCTCACCCTGGGGCAGATGGCCTCGACCCTGATGGCCTGCACCGACCCCAAGCTGACGGCCCTGGATGCCGAGGTCGGCAAGCGCCTCGCCGGCGCGCTGACCGTGTCCAGCACCGCCGGCGACACGCCGCAACTGGTGCTCACCAACGCCGGCGGCGACCGCCTGGTGTTCGAGGGCGCGCCGACCGCGGCCACCCGCTTCGGCGGGCCGGCCGAGCGCGTGTTCCTGGAAGTGGGGCCGGAGACCAGGCCCTGCAGCCACCCGCTGATCCCCGACAAGCAGTGCCTGCAGGTGCGCGAGGTCAGGTTCGACGAGAACGGCCTGCGGGTGGGCGAGCCGGGCGAGTGGCAGAACTTCTTCGACGAGATCGAGGGCTACACCCACCAGCCGGGCGTGCGCAACGTGCTGCGGATCGACCGCTACACCCGCGCCGACGTGCCGGCCGACGTATCGCGCTACGCGTACGTGCTGGACATGGTGGTCGAGTCCGAGCAGGTGAAGCGCTGAGCGCGCCGCAAACCGGAGCGGGATGGCAAAAACGAAAAGACCGACCCTAGGGTCGGTCTTTTTTGCTTCCGATCCGGTCGGTCGACCGGCCACGACGCTCAGGCCAGCGACGGATTGAGCGTGTAGGTGCCGTAGACCGAAGCCTCGGCCAGCACGTGGCCCTGCATCGCGCGCTGCACGTCAGCGGCGGTGAAGCGCGCCGGTAGGGACAGCGCGGCGACGTCCAGCGCGAACAGGCGGAAGAAGTAGCGGTGCACGCGCAGGTCGTTGAACGGCGGATACGGGCCGTCGTAGCCGTGGTAGTCGCCGCCCATCCGCGCGTCGCCGGCGAACCAGCCGGTGTAGTCGTTCAGTCCCTGGCGCGCCCCGGGCAATCCGGGCGGCAACTGCTTCCCCTTGGCGGTGACGCCGTCACTGCAACTGCCTGCGGCGATCGTGCGCGTGTCCGCCGCGATGTCGGCCACGGTCCAGTGCACGAAGTCGGCGCGCGGCTGCTCGACCGGGATCTGCAGGTCGTCGCGGCCGACGGTCTCCGGCACCGTCGGCGCATCCGGGTCGATGCACAGCAGCGCGAACGACTTCGTTCCCGCCGGAACCCCTTCCCAGGCCAGGTGCGGATTGCGGTTGGCGGCGAAGCCGTCGGGCCGGCCCATGGCGAATTCCGCGGCGATCGCGCCGCGGTGTTCGAAACTGTCGCTCCAGATGCGCATACGTGACTCCGGTTGCGGTCAGGCGTCAGGGTAGCCCAGGCGCGCGGCGACCGCGGCCAGCCGCTCGAACGGGCCGGCGAGCTCGTCGGCGTAGTCGCGCCAGCGACCGGGCGGCATGCGTCGCTGCGTCGCCGGCAGCGGCGGCAGCTGGATGCCCAGCGCCTGGCCGATCACCGTGGCCAGTTGCGGCGGCGAGTCGATCGCGCCATCCAGGCGCAACAGGCGGTGCGGATACAGGTCCTGCTGGTGCAGGTCGGCGACCTGCTCCAGGCCCTGCGCCAGCCACTCGGCGGCAGCCTCCGGCGATTCCAGCGCCAGCGGCACCGGCGAACCACTGGCCAGCCAGTCCAGCAGCATGTCGCGCGGATCGCGCACCGCGACCAGCAGCAGGCCCTCGGGCAGGTGCGGGCGCAGCGCCAGCAGCAGGGCGTTGTCCCACCACGGCAGCCAGTCGACGACGTTGCCGTCGGCGATCCCGCGCGCCGGCAGGTGGCCTCGCCACTGCGCGACCACCTGGGCCGGATCGATGGCTCCGCTACGCAATGCCTGGCCGGTCTGCGGCGAGCGCAGCGGATCGACCGGCGCCTGCGAGCCGAAGCGGTCGCTCAGCACCGGCCCACCGGCCGCGGTCAAGGTCTCGACCACCCGCTCGATGCCCGAACCGGGCAGGCCCCAGACCAGCATCGGACTGGGTGCATCCACCGCCGCGGACGCCAGTGGGGGCCATGCGTCTATCGCGTCGGTGAACGGCGGCAAGGGCAGGCGGGCGGCGCTGAAGTCCGCGTGCAGCGCGCGCCAGTGCGCCAGCGCCTCGGCCGTGCGCCCTGCGCGGTCCAGCAGGCGACCCAGCCAGCCGCGCATCGCGGTCCGCGCCTCTTCGGTGGGCTGCGCGGCGACGGCGGCGCGCGCCTGCGCCAGGGCCGCCTCCGGATCCCCGGCCAGCCGCGCTTCGACCAGGAACTGCTCGGCCGCCGGATGTCCCGGCTGCAACTGGACCAGGCGCCCGGCGAAGCCGGCCACGGCCGCCAGGTCGCCGGCGCGGTCGCGATCGAACATCGCCGTCTCCAGCGCCGGTACATGGTCGGGCATCGCCGCCAGCCAGTGCTGCAGCACCCGGTTGCCCTCCGCGGTGCCGGGCGTTTCCAGCGCCAGCCGCGCGCCCCACAGGTCGCCGGACGCCGGCGAGGTGGCCAGCGCGGCCTCGAGCGTGGCGAGGGCGTCTTCGCGATCGTTGCGTTCGCGCCACAGCGCCATCAACCCGCGCAGCACCGCGCGGTCCGGGCCTGCCGACAACGCGGCGCGCAGGTGCTCCAGCGCCTCCTCGCCGCGGCCGGCCTGCAGGGCATGGAGGCCGGCGGCCCGGCGCAGGGCGGGAGTGGCGGTGGCGGGATCGGCGAGCAGCGGCGCCACCCGCTCGAATGCCTCGTCCGGCCGGCCCTGCCTGGCCGCCAGCTGCGCCAGCAGCGGCCACAGCGCGCGCGCGTCGGGGAGCAGCTCGGACACCCGACGGAACGCCTGCTCGGCGAACGCCCAGTGCTGCTTGGCCAGGTAGCCGAAGCCCAGCACCGACAGCAGCTGCGGATCGTCGCGCAACTGCACGCTGGCCGCCGAGGCCAGCGCGATCGCGGCATCCGGCTCGCCGCGGCGCAGCGCCAGCAGCGCGTTGAGCGCGACCAGCCGGGGATCGTCGGCGTCGATGCGCGCGGCGGTGCGGCTGAGCCGTTCGGCCTCGGCCAGGTCACCCTGGGCCAGCGCGACCTGCGCCTGCGCCAGGTACGACGGCAGGTGGTTCGGATCCAGGCCCAGACTCTCGTCGAGCGCAACCCGCGCCGCGCCGGTGTCGCGCTGGCGCAGCAGCAGCGCGGCCCGCTCGAAATGCAGCCCGGCCTCGTCCGGCGCCAGCAGGATCGCCTGGTCCAGCGCGACCAGTGCGGCCGCCGGGTCGCCGGCCCGGGCCAGGGTCGCCGACAGGCTGCGCTGCGCGCTCGCGTCGTCGGGCGCCTGCGCCGCCCATTCCTGGGCCAGGGCCAGCGCTTCGTCGACGGCATTGCGCCGCAGCGCGTCGTGGATCCGTTCCTGCATTTCTGGGGTCTTCCGGGGAAAACCCGCAGTTTACCCCGGCGCTGGACCGGCCCGGGTCAGCGCCGGGGCAGCGCCGCGCCGAGGCGGTCGGCGACCCAGCGCTCGGCAAACCCGTCGCCGGAGAGGCTTTCGACGAACGCGCAGTGGCCGCCCCAGCGGGTCACTTCCAGCGCGGCGGAGGGCGGCAGACGCCACTGGCGGAAGTCGTCGAACGGGATCACCGGATCGTCCTGCGCCATCAGGACGCTGGCCGGCACCGGGAGCGCCGCCAGCCGGTCGCCGGCGATCGAGTAGCTGTCGAAGTAGTCCTCGACCGTGCCGAACCCGGCGTAGCGTTGCGCCAGCCAGGCGGTGAGGCTGCGCATGTCCAGCGCGAGGGTGGCGTCGTCGTAGCAGTGCTGCTCGGGGAACAGGGCGCGCTTGCGCACCAGCGAACTGCGCCACTTGCGGCGGAAATACCAGTCGTACAGCTGCGGCGCGCGCTCCATGCTGGACATCGTCGTGGCCGGGTCGACCAGCGGGCAGACCGCGGCGATGTGGCGCAGCGGCAAGCCGGCGATGCCGGCGCGCAGGCCCAGGCGCAGGGCGTGGTTGCCGCCGAGCGAATAGCCGGCCACGACCAGGTCGCGCACGCGCAGGCGCTGGACCATGTCGGCCACCGCGTGCACCACCTCGTCCAGCCGGTTGGAATGGAACAGGCCCTCGTTGAGGTGGTGGGTGTCGCCGTGGTCGCGGAAGTTGAGGCGGAACACGTCCAGGCCGTCGGCCAGCAGGCGCGCGGCGGTCAGGCGCATGTAGCCGGAATCGGCGCTGCCCTCCCAGCCGTGCAGCAGCAGCGCCATGCCGCGCGGTTCGCGGCCGGGCACCCGGCTGTGCCAGCCCTGCAGGCGCGCGCCACCGCCGCCGTCGAGGATGTGTTCGCTCGTCTCCGCGCCGGTGGCGGCCAGGGCACGCAGGCCACGATGCCGGCGCAGGCCGCTGGACCCCAGCACCGATTGCAGGTGCGGATTGCGCAGGAGGCGGGGCGGTCGGTAGTCGGCAGCGGTGAGCATGGCGGGAACGACGGTGGGCGGAGCCATTTTGCACCGCAACATCGGCGGCGCAAGTGTGTCGGCGCGCCTCAGCTTTCCATCGCCGCCACGATCCGTTCGCGGGCCAGGTCGGCGATGCGGCGGCGGCCGTCGACCCCTCCCGGCGGGATCGGCGCCAGGAAATGCACCTCGGCCGCGCGCGGGCGCTCGCCAAGCAGGCGCAGGAAATTGGCCAGGAAGCTCTCGCGCGGGCCGAACGCGACCAGCGTCTGCGCGTCGCCGCGCTCGCCGTAGCGCAGCGCCACCGGCTGCACCGGCACCTGCGCCTCCACCGCTGCCAGGAAGATCCGCGCGTGGAACGGGCCGACCTCCTCCCCGCCGCGGGTGCGCCCTTCCGGGAACACGCCGACCGAGCGGCCCTGGCGCAGGCGCTCGACCATCTGCCCGAGCACCTCCTGCAGCGAATCGGTGCTGCCGCGATGGTGGAAGATCGTCTGCCCCTGGGCGGCCAGCCAGCCCACCAGCGGCCAGCCGGCGATCTCGCGCTTGGCCACGAAGCCCATCATCCGCTGGCTGTGCAGGGTCTCGATGTCGATCCAGCTGACGTGGTTGGCGACGAACAGGGTCGCGCCCGGCAGCGGCGTGCCGAAGCGGCGCAGGCGGAAGCCGAAGATCCACAGCAGGCCCGCCGACCAGGCGCGCACGGCGCGGTCACCCAGCGTCTCCGGGCCCCAGCCGATGCGCGAGAGCGGCGGCGCCAGGCACAGCAGGGTCAGCGGCAGCGGCAGCAGCAGGTGAAGCAGCAGCAGCGGGACGCGGTAGAGGTAGCGGAAGGTGCGTGCGAGGCCCCCGGCGGTTCGCCGGGCGGCACGCGTGGGGGCGTGGTCCATGGACGCGCACGATACCGCGGCCGGCCGCGTCGTGGATACGGCGCCGCGGTGCGACATGGCCCGCCAGGGACGCGGAATGCGCCGCCGCGCGCGTCAAAGGTGAAAGATCGTGCTTGCGGGCGCCCGTTCATGGGCGGCGCGGGCGCCGGGATCACCGGGGCGTCGCCTGTCCATCGGCATCGGGTCGCCCGGGGGAACGGCGCCTATACCGGCACCACCGCCAGGGTCAGGCGCGAGACGCAGACCGGGCGCCCGCGTGCGTCCTCGATGCGGATGTCCCAGACCTGGGTCGTGCGGCCCACGTGCACGGCCCGGGCCGTGCCGGTGACCGTGCCCTCGCGCACCGCGCGCAGGTGGTTGGCGTTGATCTCCAGCCCCACCGCCATCTGCTCGCGCGTGTCCAGGCACAGGTTGCCGGCGCTGCTGCCGAGCGTCTCGGCCAGCACCACCGACGCGCCGCCATGCAGCAGTCCGTAGGGCTGGCGCGTGCGCGGGTCGACCGGCATGGTCGCCCGGACCCAGTCCTCGCCAGCCTCGGTGAAGACGATGCCCAGGTGCTCGATCAGGGTGCCGCGGCTGAGCGCGTTGAGGGCGTCGATGGAAACGGGGGCACGGAAGACCATGGCCGGGATCGCTTTGCGGGTTGGCGGAGATTATCGCCGTGGATCGCGGCTGCGGGATGGATTCCAGGCTCGAACCCTGGCGGGCATTGGGCCGCTGCGGACCGGCCAGGTTCCGGAACCTCGGAGGGTTTGCCCCTGGGTGAAGCGTGTTTCTCGCGGAAGCTGCCCGCAAGGTCCACGGCGGGAGCATCGGCTTCGGTGGGGGCCGCCGGGCCATGGGGGCATGGCTTACCGCGCGGACGGACATCCCTGTCCGTACGCGCGGCCGTGGCACGTCCCTGTGCCACTTGCGCCATGCCCCCATGGCCCGACGTCCTCGGGCGGCGGCGAGGTCGTGGCTTCGCTCGTCAAAGCCTGCAGCGGTCGTGCGCGGCGCCTGGAGGCGAGAATTCCCAATGAAACGGCCATCGACCTGCCTGGCCGTTGAACGAAGCCACGACCCCGAAGCCCCCCGAAGACGTGGCGGGCCAGGGGTATCGCGGCAGCGGACAGGGATGTCCGCGTTGGCGCGTCGGCACAGGGATGTGCCGTCGTGCCGACCGCGATACCCCTGGCCTGCCGCGGCTCAGCCCGGAGCCGACTGCTCCTGCTCCTGCTGCTTGCGGCTGGGTTTTTGCGGTTTGCCGTCGACACCAACCGCGAATCGGCCCGCTAGAAGCGACGAGCACACCTTGCAGCCGCGTCCACGCCGCGTGCCGCGCCCGTCTCCGCGCAAGCCGCCCTCGCCGTCCGCAACGCTATTGCCCGCAGCGAGACCGCAGGTACGGCGGACACCGCTGCGCAACGATCAGAGGATCGGCACCAGGCCCGCGCCGAAGGCGGTGAGCATGCGGGTGAAGATCGACTTCGGGCCAAGGCTGACCTCGGGGAAGTCGCCGACCGGCAGGTAGCAGCGGTGGAACGCCGGGTCGCGCCTGGGCACGGGCGCCGGGCACTCGGGACCGGGCTGGAACTCGTAGTTGGTCGCATACCGCCATGGCCACAAGTCCAGCACCGGCGAGGCCTCCAGCACCTTGCCCATGCTGTAGTTCAGGCCCGACAGCACCGGCGGCTTCTCCCGCGGCGCCACCGTCCACGAATTGCCCGGCGCGATGTCGCGGCGGATGCTGTCGGCCAGCGCGCGGGCGAAGGCCGGATCCTCGATTACTACCACCGCCTCGGTGTTGTAGGTCTCGCTGCGCGGATCGAAGTTGTGCGTGCCGACCACCCCGATGCGCCCGTCGATTACCACCGACTTGGCGTGCAGGCCCATGCGCGGTCCTTCGCCGCTGACCGGCACCGGGCGGTTGGCCGGCGCGCTGGTGCGCAGCAGCGACGGGCGCGTCTCGGTACGCAGCTTGTCCTCGACCTGGCCGTCGGCATTGGCGGCGCTGCCGCTGGAGCCGCTGCCCAAGCTGCCGCTGCTGCCGGGCAGGGGCGACCCGCCGCGCGCAGGGGAAGGCGTCGGCTGGGGGGCGACCGGTTCGCCCGGCATCGCTCCGCCGAGCGCGGGATCGACCGGCGGATCGTCCGGGAACGGCTTGTACTCGAAGATGTCGAAGCCCAGCTCGCGCACGTTGCGGCGCTTGTACTTGTAGGTGAGCGCATAGACGATCGGGTTGTCGGTCGCCGCCAGGCTGTTGGTCGACACCACCACGTGCGGCGGGACCTCGCGCGCGCGCAGGCCGCGGAAGATGTCCAGCGCGCTGTCGGACAGCACCAGGTAGGGCGTCTGCAGCAGGATCCGCTCCTGCGCGCCGGCCAGCAGCCCTGCCAGGCCGGACGCACCGGCGCCTTCGCCATCCGGGCCCTCGCTGTGCTTCTGCGGCAGGTCCGCCAGGTACTCGACCTGGCCCACCGGCATCGCCCGCGACACCAGGCGCTCGTGGACCAGCTGCGGATCGACCGCGGCCCGCGATATCCGCTCCACGCGCTCCGGCCGCAGCGCGGGCACCCCGGGCAGGGGCGGCACCCCGCGCGCCAGCAGCAGCGCGGCCACGTCCTCCAGCCGCTCCACCGGAACGCTGCGCGGATCGATCCAGTACTCGGCGAAGTTGCGCTCCATCTCGCGCACCACCGGCCCGGCCACCAGCACGTCGCGGTCGCGGAAGTTGTACTCCGCGTCCCAGTCGAAGTAGTCGTCCTGGTAGTTGCGGCCACCGGCGATGCCCACCGCGTCGTCGATCACCAGCAGCTTGTTGTGCATGCGCTGGTTGAAGCGCCGGAAGCAGCAGATCACGCTGGCGGCGTAATCGAAGTAGCTGGGCATCGCCTCGCCGAAGGTCGGGTTGTAGATGCGCAGTTCCAGGTTGCGGTGGGCGCCGGACAGCGCCGCCAGGATCTCCAGGTCGGCGATCGCCGACAGCTGGTCGATCAGCACCCGCACCTGGACCCCGCGCCGCGCCGCGGCCAGCAGTTCGTCCAGCACCAGCCGGGCGCTGTCGTCCTTGTCGAAGATGTAGGTCTGCAGGTCGATCTTGCGGGTCGCGCTGCGGATCAGGTTGATCCGCGCCAGCAGCGCGTCGCCGCCCTCGTCGAGGATCAGCGCGTAGTGGCGCGGCGGCCCTTCCGGTCCGGCCGCAGCCGTCTCGGCGAACGCGGTGCCGGCCAGGCCGCGCAGCTCCGACGGCACCGCGCAGCGGTCCGGGCGGCTGCAGTCGACCGCGTCATCGCGCGCGGCCAGGGCGATGGCGGCGGCGCGGTCGCTGCGGGCCGCGCCCAGCGTGCCGCAGGCGGTGGTCGACAGCAGCAACGCGGCGATGGCGCACAGGCGCAGCCAGCCGGTCACTGCCCGTCCCCGCGCAGGCGCACGCGCACTTCGAGCCGGACCTCGCCGGTCAGCGCGAACTGCCACTCGCGCATGCCGTAATCCGCACGCTCGATGGCACCGACCACCTGGATGTCGCAGTCGCGCCCCGGTTGCAGGCACGGCGCCGGTAGCACCCTGAGCTCTTCGTCGCGGGTCACGCCGCGCAGGCTCAGCCGGCCCTTCAGCGGCCCGCCCTCCCGCAGCAGCGCCGGCGAGTAGGGATCGGAGACGAACTCCATCCACGGGTACCGCACCGAGTCGAAGAAGCTCTGCCCGTGCATCCAGCTGGTATAGCGCGGCCGGTCGGGAATCACCGCCTCGCCCGTGGCCACGCGCAGGTGCACGCGATGGCGTCCGTCGGGCAGTGTCTCGACCCTGCCCTCGTAGCGCGGGAACTCGCCCATCAGCCGTTGGCCGAACCGGGTCCGGACCTCGAAGCCCAGCCAGCTGCGCTCGACGTCGAATCCCGCCCCGGCCAGTGGCTGGGCCACGCCGGACGGCAGGGCGCACAGCAGGGTCGCGCCCAACAGCCACGCATACCCCCGGAACTTCCACATTGCTTCAGGGCCACCAGTACGCCGTCAGACGGCCGAGGCCGGGTTCGATCGCCGCGGACGCCGGAAGTTCCGGCAGCGCGAGCACCGCCACGCCGGCCGGGGGCATGCCGCGGTAATCGGTGGTCTGCCCGGTATCCAGCAGGGCCACCAGCCGCTCCAGCCCCGGGTTGTGGCCGACCAGCAGCAGCCGCTCGACCTCGCCCTGCTCCTGCAGCAGGCCGATGAGGGTGCCCGGGGTGGCCTCGTAGATCGCCGGCTCGAGCCGCTGCTCGGCGTAGCCGGTCACCGCCAGCACCGCTTCCAGTGTTTCCCGCGTGCGCCGCGAGGGCGAGCACAGGACCCGGTCAGGCTGCAGGCCCTGGGCCAGCAGCCAGCGGCCGGCGGCCTCGGCCTCGGCCAGGCCGACCGGCGACAGTGGACGGTCGATGTCTGCCTGCCCGGTGGACGCCGGTTCGGCGTGGGCATGGCGCAGCAGGATCACTTCTCGCATGGCGGCCCCTGTGGTTCTTCGTTCGCGTGGGTGGCGTCGCTCAGGCCTTGGCCAGCCATTTCAGCAGCGGTTCCCAGTCGGCCTGGTGCTCGCGGACCTGGGCCGAGTGGTAGTCGAACAGGCTGCGGCCCAGGCCGACCAGGACCACGTAGGCCTGGGTGTCGCGCAGCTGCGCCACCACCGGGTACGGCCAGGTCTTGAGCATCTCCAGCGCCTGCTGGCTGGCATTGGTCCACGGCTTGCTGCGGTTGAGCACCAGCCCGACCGGCAGCTTGCGGTTGTGGACGCGCGGCACCTTGGCCAGGGTGTTGAGGAAGGCGACGGTGGCCTCGATGTCCAGCGCCGAAGGCTGCACCGGCACCACCACCGCATCGGCATGGTCCAGGAATCCGGAAAGATCGTCCGCCAGCGCGCCGGCCGGGGCATCGATGACCACCTGCTCCGCATCCTCCGGCAGCCAGGCCCGCCAGGCGCGGCGGCGGCTGGCGTCGAGCGGCAGCACGGCGCTGTCCAGTTCGGCGCGCCGTTCGGCCCAGCGCGTCGCCGAGCCTTGCGGATCGGCGTCGGCCAGCACCGTGCGCCTGCCCTGCAGCGCGGAATGCGCCGCCAGGTGCGTGGCGACCGTGGTCTTGCCCACGCCGCCCTTGGAACCGGCCACCAGGATCGTCTTCATGCGCGCTGCTGCCTCCGGATTGGCTTCCCGCAGGGTACACCGGCCCCCGTGGAGGCGGTAGGAACGGCATCCGCCGGGAGCCGGGGCCCGCCGCTTGCTATCGTGCGCCGGCCCCCGTCACGGACGACCCATGAGCCAGCTGCACGACCTGACCGCCCTGATCCGGGCCAACACCCCGTTGATCGTGATCGAGACCCGCGACGAGGAGCGGGTGGTGGAACTGTTCCGGCAGGCGCTGATGCAGGTCTGGCGCGCCCTGCACCGCTGGACCATCACCGAGGGCCTGCGCCGGATGGACCTGGACCGCGAGGACGCGGCCGAAGGCCCGCCCGATGCCAGCTCGGTCCTGCACGCGATCCGCCAGGCCGACCAGCGCGGCATCTACCTGCTGCTCGATTTCCATCCCTACCTGGGCTACGCCAGCCACCAGCGCCTGCTGCGCGACATCGTCCAGCGCCGCGGCTGCGAGCCGCACGTGGTCGTGCTGGTCGGGGCCAAGGTCGAGCTGCCGTCCGGGCTGGACGCCATGGCCGTGCGCTTCAGCCCGCGCCTGCCCGACGCGGCGGCGCTGCTGAAACTGGTCAGGGAGGAAGCCACCGCCTATGCGCGCGAGCATGGCGGCCGCCGGGTCGAGGCCGAGGAGGACGCGGTGCGCCAGATCGTGCGCCACCTGCAGGGCCTGGACCTGCACGACGCGCGGCGCATCGCCCGCCAGCTGATCCATGCCGACGGCGCGCTCACCGCCTCCGACCTGCCGCAGCTGGCCAGGCTGAAGTTCGAACTGCTCAACCGCAGCGGCCACCTGCACTACGAGTACGACACCGCCGGCTTCGACGACGTGGCCGGCGCGGCGCGGCTCAAGCGCTGGATCGGCCAGCGCCGCGCCGCGTTCGGCGGCGCCCCGCCGCCCGGGCTGGATCCGCCGCGCGGCGTGCTCCTGCTGGGCGTGCAGGGCTGCGGCAAATCCCTGCTGGCCAAGGCCATTGCCGGCGGCTTCGGCGTGCCATTGCTGCGCCTGGACTTCGGCACGCTCTACGCCAAGTACCACGGCGAAACCGAGCAGAACCTGCGCGCGGCGCTGGCCTCGGCCGAGCAGCTGGCGCCGTGCGTGCTGTGGATCGACGAGATCGAGAAGGGCGTGTCGGCCGATACCGGCGACGGCGACGGCGGCGTGTCGCGGCGCGTGCTCGGCTACCTGCTGACCTGGATGGCCGAGCGCCGCGCGCCGGTGTTCCTGGTCGCCACCGCCAACCAGGTCCAGCACCTGCCGGCCGAGCTGCTGCGCAAGGGCCGCTTCGACGAGATCTTCTTCGTCGATTTGCCGAACCCGGACACGCGGGTGGAGCTGCTGCGCATCCACCTGGCCGGGCGCGGCCTGGATCCGGCCGCGTTCGCGCTGCCGGCGCTGGCCGCGGCCGCGAACGGGTTCTCCGGCGCGGAGATCGAGCAGGCGATCGTCTCGGGCCTGTACGCGGCCCATGCCGAGCAACGCGCGCTGGACACCGACCTGCTGATGGCCGAGGTCCGCGGCACGCGGCCGCTGTCGGTGCTGATGGCCGAGCAGGTCGACGCGCTGCGCGCATGGGCGGCGGAGCGGACCGTGCCGGCGGACTGAGGGCGCCATGGGCCCGTGAGCGGGCTTATCCGTTGTTCTTCGAGGCGGCTGGCGGTGGCGGGAAAGCAGCGGGGCAGGCCCCGCTCTACGCGAGGCAGGGAAAGCGGCGGGGCAGGCCCCGCTCTACGCGGCGCAGGGGAGGCGAACGCCGCGCCGGCGGAAGCGGCCGGTCAGCGGCGCGGCGCCCACGGCACCGCCTCGCCCTGGTCCAGGTATTTGATGCGGGTGGCGCCGCCGCTCTGCAGGATCAGGCCCTCGCGCAACGAGGGCAGCAGCACGGCGGTGGCATGGCTGGTATTGGCCTTGTACAGCCAGGACACGCCGCTGCGCAGGTCCACCAGTTCGATCTTGCCCTCGATCTTCGCCGTACCGCCGGCCACGCCGGCCAGCACCAGCCAGTCCTCGCCGCGGGTGAAGCCCGCCTGGTGCACGCCTGCCAACTGGCTGCCATATGCGTGCTCGCGCTTCCACGTGGCCAGGTCCCAGCGCACGGTCTCGTGCTGCAGGCCGCGGTAGAGCGCGGGAATTCCGTCCGCCATCGCCTGCGCCCGTGCCGGCGAGTACTGCACCGTGACCAGCTTGGTGCCGCCATCGAGCAGCATCACCGCCAGGAGGTCGTTGCGCGGGCCCAGGCCCTGCGGTGCGTGGCGGTCGAGCACCTCCAGCCGCGCACCCTCCGCCTCGCGGTGCAGCTTCATCAGCACCACCAGGCCCTTGTCCGTGCCGGCGGCGATCAGGCCGGAAGCGGCGTCCCAGTCGATCGATGTGATGCCGCCATCGCCCTGTAGCACCAGCGGCGCGCCGACCAGCGCGCGACGGGCATGGTCGTAGATGTGCAGCTGGTCGTAGCTGGCCAGCAGGTACAGGCCCGGCACCGGGGTGGCCGATACCGCGCCCGGCTGCCAGTCGTCCTCGCGGAAGGCGGCCAGCAGTTCGCCGCTGCGCGCGTCCCAGACCTTGGGGCCGTTCTCCAGCTCGACGATGTCGTCGAAGCGGACGTTGCCGCTGGCCGAATGGGTGATCACGATCCCGTCGCGCGGACCGAAGGCCAGCCCCTGCGTCCGCAGCGCGTGCGCCTGCACGGCGATCCGCGCGTCGGTACGACGGGCGTCCCACAGTTCCAGCCGGCCCGAATCCCGGCCCACCGCCAGCAGTTCCATCTCCGGGGAGTAAGCCGCCGCCCAGGCATCCTCGTCCAGGCGGCGGTTGGCGTCGACGAACGCCTGGGTGAACTCCTTGTCGATGCCCGCGCAGGCGGCCAGCGCCAGCAGCAGCCATGCCGCGTGGTGGATCGTGCGTCGCCGCTTCCCGCGGCCGGCCCTGTCTTCCATTGCGCTCCCCGGATTGGCTGCAACGCCGGGCTGCAGGATAGCGCCGGCGCCGGCAGCCACGCGCCGCCGCCGCACGGAGCGCAGCCTCAGGCGATGCGTGCCAGCAGCCAGGCCCAGGCCGGCAACGTCGCCAGGCACAGCACGATGCCGTAGCCGACCAGCGCGGCGGCCAGCCGCGGCGCCAGGCCGTGCGCCATCGCCAGCGCGGCGGCCGAGATCATGGTCGGCATCGCCGACTCGAGCACGTTGGCGCGCAGCATGATCGCGGGCATGCCGAATGCCAGCGAGATCGGCACCGCCAGTGCCGGCATCACCAGCAGCTTGAGCGCCAGCCCGGTCGCCAGCGGCCGCACCTCGTCGCGCGGCAGGCGCAGCTGGATCGACAGCCCCACCGCCAGCATCACCAGCGGCAGCATCGCCTCGGCCAGCCGGCGCAGGCCCGAAGCGATCCATTCCGGCGGCTGTTCCGGCATCACCGTCAGGCCCAGCAGCAGCGCCCAGGGCGGCGGGAAACGGGCGATGCGCAGCACGATTTCGCGCGCGGTCGGTGCCGCGTCGCCGCTGTAGCGGGCCACGACGTACAGCCCCACCGTCGACAGCAGGATGAAGGTGCCGAACTGGTCGTAGACTACCGCGTACTGCACGGCGTCCTCGCCCAGCAGCGCGCGCACCATCGGGTAGCCGATGAAGCTGGAATTGGACAGGCCCACGCACAGCAGCAGCACGGCGTACTCGTCGCGGCGGAAACGCCAGGCCCGCGCGGCCAGCGTCACCAGCAACCAGGTCGCGCCCATCAGCAGCCACGGCGTCAGCGCCACGCCCAGCAGCGCCCATTCCATGCGCAGCGCCGGCACGTACAGCAGCACCGCCGCGGGCAGGCAGACATAGAGGACGACCAGGTTGAGCGTTTCCGGCGCATTGGCCGGCAACAGCGAGGTCCGGCCCAGGGCCATGCCCAGGCCGAGCATGGCCAGGATCAGGGCGAACGCATCCCAGGCCACGCGCGGATCAGCCGCGGCGGAACCAGCCGGTGATGCTGTAGCGCGGCGAACCGGCCCACGGCGCCACCAGGCTGACCACGTGCGGCTGCGGCACGCGGAACAGGCTCAGCGAATTCCACAGTGGCACGAAGGTGTCGACCACGCGCCGTTCGGCCGGGTCGAGGAACTGCAGCAGGCCACCCCAGTCCGGCAGCCACTCGCGGCTGAGGTTGATCACGTAGGCGTACGCACGGTCCTCGTTGCCGGCATGGTCGTTGTGCGCGCGCAGGAAGTGGCCGTGGCGGTAGCGCACGGCGATCGCGCTGACCATGCGGATCGCCGGATCGCCGGTGAGGTGGCGGGCGAAGTCCAGGAACGGCGGGGTGTTAAGGAAGTCGACCACTGCGTGCAGCACCAGCTCCGGGTCGAGCCCGTCGCGGCGCGCGTCGATCATGCGGTAGCGGTCGAAGTAGAACTCGAACCCGTGGCGCGCGCGCTCGGCCGCCGCCTGCAGCGCCGCGGCGTCTTCCCCGCTCCCCGGGCTGGCGCTGCGGAGCAGGCCCGGGGCCAGTTCGGCATCGGTGCGCTGCGCGGTCTCCCAGGGCACCTCGTCGCGGAGGCAGTCGTGCAGCCGGAGGGCTGCCCCGTCCTGCAGGAAACCGGGAACCTGCACCCGCCCGTGCGCGCGCAGGCGCGCCCGGAACGGTTCGATATCGAGTTCGTTGCTGATCATGGGCCGTGGAGCGCCGGCGCCGGCGTGGCGCCACCGCATTTTCGCACGGTCACGCTGGCGGCGGCGGCGTGCGGCCGCCGCGTGGGATCCGGTCCGCTACGGCCAGGCCGGCGGATTCGCCTGCCAGGCGGCCAGGACCTCGGCGAGCAGCGCCCGGTCTTCCTCGCGCCAGTCGGGCAGCAACTGCGGATAGCTCGCGGCGCTGCTCCACTGCTGCGGCTCGGTGCGCACCGCCGCCGCGTACCAGGCCACCGCTTCGGCCCTGCGGTCGAGCTTCCACAGCGCCAGGGCCAGGGTCGGCGGCTGCCAGCCCGGCGTGCTCGGCCAGCCGCCGATCAGCTTCTGCCACTGCTCGAGCGCGCGCTGCGGCTCGCCGGCCCGGTACAGGTCCCAGCCGTAGTTCCAGGTCACCGCGCGCGACAGCCGCTGGTTGCTGCCGGCATTGCGCTGCGCGGCCTGGTAGAGCTCGTCGCCCAGCTCCAGGCGCCCGGACTGCATCGCCACGCGCGCCAGCTGCACGCGCGATTCGACGTCGTCCGGCCTGCGGGCAACCGTGGCGGCCAACCGGTCGACGACCTCCTGGCCTTCGCCGGACAAGGCCACGATCGCGCGCGTGGTCTGCGGATCGGCGTCGAAATAGAACTCCTTCGGTGCCGGCAGCGATTGCCCCTGGGCCAGCAACGAACACAACGCCAGCCCGAGGGCGAGCGGAAAACGCAACTTCTTCACGACATTTCCCCGAAGCAACAGCCTCCCCACCGCATCCTAACCGCCGCAGCGCACAGTCGGGGAGTGCGGGCCATCACAGATTGGCGCTTGATATCATTTGCCACCGGGCCGGCGAGGCCCGCCCCCGCCAGCGCCAGGGCCCGACGATGACCAGCACCGCCGAACTGACCTCGCCCGCCTCCGCCAACCAGCCCGGGCTGGACTCGTTCGACCGCGACTACACCCTGGAGCACAAGTACACCCGCCGCGACGGCCGCATCTACCTCAGCGGCGTGCAGGCGCTGGTGCGGCTGCCGCTGATGCAGCAGCTGCGCGACGCGGCCGCCGGGCTGGACACGGCCGGCTTCGTCAGCGGCTACCGCGGCAGCCCGCTCGGCGGCTTCGACCTGGAGCTCTGGCGCGCGCGCAAGCACCTGGAGGCGGCGAAGGTGCGCTTCCAGCCCGGTTTGAACGAGGACCTGGGCGCGACCATGGTCTGGGGCACGCAGCAGACCAACCTGTTCCCCGGCGCGAAGGTCGATGGCGTCTACGCCATGTGGTACGGCAAGGGCCCGGGCGTGGACCGCTGCGGCGACGTGTTCAAGCACGGCAACGCGGCCGGCACCTGGAAGCACGGCGGGGTACTCGCGCTGGCCGCCGACGACCATGCCTGCCGCAGTTCGACCCTGCCGCACGGCAGCGAGGACGAGTTCGTCAGCGCGATGATGCCGGTGCTCAACCCGGCCGGCGTGCAGGACATCCTCGACCTGGGCCTGGTGGGCTGGGCGATGAGCCGCTACACCGGTCGCTGGATCGGCTTCAAGACCATCGCCGAGACGGTGGAATCGTCCGCGTCGGTGCAGGTCGATCCGTTCGCGCGCACGATCGTGCTGCCCGAGGATTTCGAGCTGCCCCCGGGCGGGCTCAACATCCGCTGGCCCGATCCGCCGCTGGACCAGGAGATGCGCCTGCACCGCTACGCGGTGCGCGCGGCGCAGGCCTTCGCCCGCGCCAACGGCATCGACAAGGTGGTGATGGACGCGCCGAACGCGCGCCTGGGCATCGTCACCACCGGCAAGAGCTACCTCGACGTGCTGCAGGCGCTGGAGTACCTGGGCCTGGACGAGCGCGCCTGCCGCGACATCGGCATCCGCGTCTACAAGGTCGGCATGACCTGGCCGCTGGAGCCGGAAGGCATCGCCGGCTTCGCCCGGGGCCTGGAGGACATCGTCGTGGTCGAGGAGAAGCGCGCCTTCCTCGAGCGGCAGATGAAGGAACAGTTCTACAACTGGCCCAACGCCTGGGGCCGGCGCCCGAGCATCGTCGGCAAGTACGACGAGGCCGGCGAATGGATCCTGCCGTCCACCGGCGAGCTGACCCCGGCGACCATCGCCGGCGTGATCGGCCGGCGCATCCTGCGCCTGCTGCAGTCGAGTTCGATCAGCACCGATTCGATCGAGCAGCGGCTGCGCTGGATGGACGCGAAGGAAGCGGAAATGGCGCTGCCGCGCGCCAACTTCCCGCGCGTGCCGCACTACTGCTCCGGTTGCCCGCACAACACCTCCACGGTGGTGCCCGAGGGTTCGCGCGCGCTGGGCGGCATCGGCTGCCACTACATGGTCACCTGGATGGACCGCTCCACCGACACCTTCACCCACATGGGCGGCGAAGGCGTGACCTGGGCGGGGCAGGCGCCGTTCACCGACACCCCGCACGTGTTCCAGAACCTGGGCGACGGCACCTATTTCCACAGCGGTTCGCTGGCGATCCGCCAGGCGGTCGCGGCCAAGGTCAACATCACCTACAAGATCCTCTACAACGACGCGGTGGCCATGACCGGCGGCCAGCCGGTGGACGGCCAGCTCAGCGTGCCCGACATCGCCTGGCAGATGCGCGCCGAGGGCATCGACACCATCGTGCTGGTCAGCGACGACATCGCCCGCTGGCACAAGCGCGAGCTGTTCCCGTCGGGCATGGAGTTCTTCGACCGGGCCGAGCTGGACGCGGTGCAGAAGCGCCTGCGCGAGGTGAAAGGCGTCAGCATCCTGATCTACGACCAGACCTGCGCCACCGAGAAGCGGCGGCGGCGCAAGCGCGGCAAGCTCGAGGACCCGCAGAAGCGGGTGATGATCAACACCCTGGTCTGCGAAGGCTGCGGCGACTGCGGGCAGAAGAGCTTCTGCGTGTCGGTGCTGCCGAAGGAGACCGAGTTCGGCCGCAAGCGCGAGATCGACCAGTCCAACTGCAACAAGGACTACTCCTGCGTGTCGGGCTTCTGCCCGAGCTTCGTCACCGTGCACGGCGGCAAGCCGCGCAAGGGGCGCAAGGCCGAGGCGGCCGGGCGCCTGGCGAACCTGCCGGAACCGGCGTTCCGCTCGGCGTTGGAACAGCCCTGGAACATCCTGATCACCGGCGTGGGCGGCACCGGCGTGGTCACCATCGGCGCGCTGCTGGGGATGGCCGGCCACCTGGAGGGCAAGGGCGCGACCGTGCTCGACCAGACCGGACTGGCGCAGAAGGGCGGCGCGGTCACCACCCACATCCGCATCGCGCGCACGCCGGAGGACATCCATGCCGTGCGCATTGCTGCCGGCGAGGCCGACCTGGTGCTGGGCTGCGACATGGTCGTGGTCAACGACTACTGGGCGCTGTCCAAGGTGCGTGCGGAGCGCTCGGAAGTGGTGCTCAACACCTACGAGGCGATGCCGGGCACCTTTACGATGCGCCCGGACCTGCACTTCCCCGCCGCCGACATCATCGCCGGCATCAGGCTGGCCCTGGGCGGGCGCGAGCCGCGCCTGCTCGATGCCACCCAGCTGGCCACCGCGCTGCTGGGCGACGCCATCGCCACCAACCTGTTCATGCTCGGCTATGCCTGGCAGCTGGGCCTGGTGCCGATCTCGCACACCGCGCTGATGCGCGCCATCGAGCTCAACGGCGCGGCGGTGGAGATGAACCAGCAGGCGTTCGCCTGGGGCCGCCTGGCCGCGGTCGATCCGCAGGCGGTGGCCGCGGCCGCGGGCCTGGTCTCCAACCCGGTGACCGCCGACGAGCGCGTGCCCGACGGCCTGCGCCAGTTGCCGCCGGGCGACTGGGAAGGCAGCGAATGGGGCAGCACCAGCGCGCCGCGCCCGGTCCGCGCCGAGCGCGAGTGGCGCGGCCTGCCCGAGAGCGGCAGTGCCGAGGGCGACGCTCCGTCGTCGCCGCTGGACGTGGCCACCGGCGAGGTCGCCGCGCTGCCGCTGGACGACCTGCGCCTGTCGCGCAGCCTCGACGAACTGGTCGCGCGCCGCGGCAAGTTCCTGGCCGACTACCAGGACGCGGCTTACGCGCGCCGGTACACCGAGCTGGTGGCCAGGGTCCGCGGCGCCGAAGGATCGAGGGTTCCGGGTTCGACCGTGCTGGCCGAGGCGGTGGCCCGCTACGCGTTCAAGCTGATGGCGTACAAGGACGAGTACGAGGTCGCGCGCCTGTACACCAGCGGCGAGTTCCAGCGCCGCCTTCAACAGCAGTTCGAGGGCGACTACACCCTGCGCTTCCACCTGGCGCCGCCGCTGCTGGCGAAGAAGGACGAACAGGGCCGCCTGCTCAAGCGCGAGTACGGACCGTGGATGCTCACCGCGTTCCGCTGGCTGGCCAAGCTCAAGTTCCTGCGCGGCACCGCCTTCGATCCGTTCGGCCGCACCGGGGAGCGGCGCATGGAGCGCCGGCTGGTCACCGATTATTTCGCCACCATCGAAGCCCTGCTGCCGAAGCTCGACGCCGGCAACATCGCCCTGGCGGCACAGATCGCCAGCGTGCCCGAGCACATCCGCGGCTACGGCCACGTCAAGGAAGCGCACCTGGAGCAAGCCAAGGTCCGCGAGGCGGAACTGCTGCGCGAGTGGGACAACCCGTTGCGGGTAGTCGTGGTGGGTCGCGACGCGGCCTGACCGCCACATGCCCCGGCCGCGTCCCGGCCTGGACCCGTAGAGCGGGGCTCTCCCCGCTGCTCCTGCGGTCATATGCCATGCACCCCGAAACAGCGGGGCGAGCCCCGCTCTACCTGGACGAAGGCACGTGCATGGCCACCCGCGCCGCGGGTGCGGGCCCGCCTTACTTCGGCACCGGACCGGTCGACTGCCGCAGCTGCAGCGCGTACGGCATGCGCACCATGCGCCCGGCGCTGCGGTCGCGGATCGCGTTGAGCAACTGCACGGTCGCCACCTGGCCCATGTCACGGGTGGGCTGCTGCACGGTGGTCAGCGCGGGGAAGATCTGCTGCGAGATCGGCGTGTTGTCGAAGCCACACACCGACACGTCGCGCGGCACGCGCAGGCCCAGTTCGCTGGCCGCGCGCATCACGCCGGCGGCCATGTCGTCGTTGGCGGCGAAGATCGCGGTCGGGCGCTCGGCCAGCGCCAGCAGCTGGCGGCCGGCGGCCAGGCCGGAGTCGAACGAGAACTCGCCGTCCACCACCAGCGCCGGGTCGTAGCGCAGCCCGGCCCGGCGCAGCGCGCTGCGGTAGCCGGCCATGCGCCACTCGCTGGCACCGTGGTCGGGATGGCCGCGGACGTGGCCGATGCGGCGGTGGCCGAGTTCGATCAGGTGCGCCATCAGTTCGCACACCGCCTCGTGCTCGTCCATGGTCACGCCGATGCGGCCTTCGCGGCCCTTCGGCGAGATGCAGGAGAACGGCACGCCGCGCTGGTCCAGCCGGTCCAGCAGCGCGTCGCTGTCGGTCAGCGGCGGCGTCAGGATCAGGCCATCCAGGCGCGAGGACATGACCAGCGAATCGATCGCGTCGAGGAAGTCCGGGCTGTGGTAGCTGACCGGCTGCATCACCATGCCGTAGTGGTGGCTTTCGCAGGCCTCCACCACGCCGGTGAGTATTTCCATCAGGTAGTTCGGCGACGGGTTGTCGTACAGCAGCGCGACCAAGTACGAGCGGTTGCCGGCCAGGCTGCGCGCGGACGGATCGGGCCGGTAGTTCATCGCGGCCACGGTTTCCAGCACCTTCGCGCGGGTGGCCTCGCGCACGCCCGGCTCGTTGTTGAGCACGCGCGACACGGTCTTCATGGACACGCCGGCCTGGTTGGCGACGTCCTCGATCCTGACGCGCATCAGTCCCCCGCCTCCCGGTCCATGTCCGACACCGCCCTCACCAGAAGATCGCGTACAGCGCCGCCAGGATGGCGACCACGCCGATCGCGGCGACATTGAAGCCCGCCGAGGTCGAATAGTCGACGTCGTCGGTGCGGATCAGGTCGCTGCCGGCCTGCTGCGGCTTCGTCGCCAGCGAGACGACCGCCGCCAGCGCCAGCGCCAGCAGGAACACCAGGCCGACGCGGTCGATGAACGGCAGCGACGGCCAGGCCAGCTTGAGCACGATCGACAGCGCGAACGAGCCGATCGCCGCGGCCAGCGCGCCGGCCTCGTTGGCGCGCTTCCAGAACAGGCCCAGTACGAAGATCACCACGATGCCCGGGGTGAAGAAGCCGGTGTATTCCTGGATGTACTGGAAAGCCTGGTCGAAGCTGCCCAGCAGCGGCCGCGCGGTCAGGATCGCCAGCAGCACCGAGGCCGCCGCGGCGATGCGCCCCACCCGCACCAGCCGGGCCTGGTCGGCCTGCGGCCTGGACTTGGCGTAGAAATCCAGGGTGAAGATCGTAGCCACCGAATTGATCTTGGACGCCAGCGAGGCCACGATCGCCGCCACCAGCGCGGCGAAGACCAGGCCGAGGATGCCGCTGGGCAGCAGGCCCATCATCGTCGGGTAGGCCTGGTCGGGCTTGGCCAGGTCCGGCGCCAGCACGACCGCGGCGATGCCGGGCACCACCACCACCAGCGGCATCAGCAGCTTTAGGAACGCGGCGAACACCACGCCCTTCTGCGCCTCGCGGATGTCCTTGGCGGCCAGCGCGCGCTGGATGATGTACTGGTTGAAGCCCCAGTAGCTGACATTCATGATCCACATGCCGCCGATCAGCACGCTGATGCCCGGCAGGTCCTTGTAGAACGGGTTGTCCTTGCTGAGGATCATCTCGAAGTGGCCGGGATGGGCGTTCCACAGCTGCGTGAAGCCGCCGGCGACGCTGCCGCCGCCGATGTGGCTCAGGGTGATCCCGGTGACCAGCAGGCCGCCCATCACCAGCAGCGTGACCTGGACGATGTCGGTCAGCGCCACCGCCTTCAGGCCGCCGTACAGCTGGTAGGCCAGCGCGAACAGGCCGAGCAGGGTGAGCGCCAGCATCTGGTCCATGCCGGTGACCTGGTTCACCGCGATCGATCCCAGCCACAGGATCGAGGTCAGGTTCACGAACACGTACAGGCCCAGCCAGAACACCGCCATCAGCGTGCGGATCCGCGTGCCGTACCGTTCCTCCAGGAACTGCGGCATGGTGTAGATGCGGTTGCGCAGGAAGATCGGCAGGAAGAACTTGCCGACGATCAGCAGGGTCGCCGCCGCCATCCACTCGTACGACGCGATCGCCAGGCCGATGGCGTAGCCGGAGCCGGACATGCCGATGATCTGCTCGGCCGAGATGTTGGCGGCGATTAGCGAGGCGCCGATCGCCCACCACGGCAGCGAGCGGCTGGCGAGGAAATAGTCGGTGGCCGACTTCTGGTGCCCGGCCTTCTCGCGCGACACCCATTGCGCCAGGGCGAAGATGCCCGCCAGGTACACGAGCACGATCACCACATCGAGTGTTGCCAGCTTCATCCACCCTCTCCCGGTCGCAGGCTGTCGTCATGCGGAGGGCATGGCCTGCCGCCGGACGCGCTGTGAGCGTCCGGCAGGGCAGGCCCGGGGTGGTCCGCGCCGCCGCCCTCCCGGCGCGGCGCGGACGTGCGCGGCTACTGCGCGGTCGGGCAGGACAGGATCTGGCTGGCCTCGCTGACCGAACCGATCGCCACGCGCGAGACCGACAGCGTGGCCGCCGCGTCGCTGCGCAGCTTCACCAGGGTGTCGAGGCTGGCGGTGTCGGCGCCGGCGGCGACGAAGCACTTGAGCGGAATGCCCAGCGTCGTCCACTGCCCGGCCGGCAGCTTGGCCAGCGTGTCGCGCAACGGCAGCGGCTTGCCGGCGCCGGCACTGGCGGTGACCGAACCGGTGGCCGGCACCGCGTCCGGGCGCAGGGTGAGCACCAGCAGCAGGTCGCCGTTGGTCTCGCGGGTCAGTTCCTGCGGCGGCTCGGACACGATCGCCACGCTGGCCGGCTGGGTGCCCGACCAGGTGAAGCGGCGCGCGTCTTCCTGGCGCTCGTGGTCGACCGCGGACACGGCCAGGCTGTTGTCGGCCAGCGCCGCCGGCACGGTGGTGACCGCGGTCGCCGCTCCCGCGGCGTCTTCCAGGTTGAGCGACAGGCCCGGGGCGAGCTGGCCGCGGGCGAAGTACACGCCCGCCGGCGCCTGCAGGCCCTGGATGCCCGAGTCTTCCGGCAGCGCCGCCAGGTCGCCCTTGTCGGCGTAGGTCAGGCCGTAGCCGAATGCGAACTGGGGCTCGTACCCGGGCGCGTTGACCGCCGCGTCGACCGCGTTGCGCGGCCAGGAGAAGCTGAGCTTGCCCTTGAAGTCGTGGTTGACGCTGCCGTCGGCCTTGCGCAGCAGCACGTCGGCGACGCCGGCGCCTTCCGAGCCCGGCAGCCACGCAGCCACGAACGCGTCGGACGCGTTGATCTCGCGGTTCATCCACAGCGGGCGGCCGCTGATGAAGACCGCCACCACCGGGATGCCGTCGGCCTTGAGCTTGCGGATCAGCTCCAGGTCGCTGTCGTCGCCCGGATGGAACAGCAGGTTGGGGATGTCGCCCTGGAACTCGGCATAAGGGTTCTCGCCGAACACGACCACCGCCACGTCCGGCTTGGCCTTGTACTTGCCATCCACGGCCAGCTCGGCCTGGCCGCCGGCGCCCTTGACCGCCTCGGCGATACCTTCCCAGATGGTATTGGCGTTCGGGAAGTCGGCGCGGGTGGTGCCGGTGCCCTGCCAGTTGAGCGTCCAGCCGCCGGTCTGCTTGCTCATGTTGTCGGCGCCGTCGCCGGCGACCAGCACGCGCTGGTTGGCGCGCAGCGGCAGGATGCCACCCTGGTTCTTCAGCAGCACCAGCGATTCGCGCACGGCCTGGCGGGCGACCTCGCGGTGCTCCGGCGCGCCCAGCAACTCGAACTTGCCGCCCAGCGCGCGCTGCGAGGGCTTGGGCGCGTCGAACAGCTTCATCAGGAACTTGACCCGCAGGATCCGGCGCACCGCGTCGTCCAGCCGCTCCATCGACAGCGTGCCGTCCTTCGCTGCCGCCAGAGTGGTGTCGTACATGCCCTTCCAGCTGTCCGGCGCCATCGCCATGTCGAGGCCGGCGGTGAACGTGGCCGGGCAGTTGTCGTTGCTGCAGCCGGGAATCTGGCCGTGGCCGTTCCAGTCGCCGACGACGAAACCGCCGAAGTTCATCCGGTCCTTGAGCACGTCGGTCAGCAGCGGCTTGTGGCCATGCATCTTGGTGCCGTGGAAACTGTTGAACGAGGCCATCACCGACTGCGCGCCGGCCTCGATCGCGGTCTTGTAGCCGGCGGCGTGCACGTCGCGCAGTTCGGCTTCGCTGACCACGGTGTCGCCCTGGTCGCGGCCGCCGCTGGTGCCGCCATCGCCGACGAAGTGCTTGACCGAGACCATCACGTGGCGGTCGTCGAGGAAGTCCGCCGCGCCGGGCTTGCCCTGCAGGCCTTCGACCATCGCTTTGGCGAACTCGGCCACCACCTGCGGGTTCTCGGAGTAGCCCTCGTAGGCGCGGCCCCAGCGCACGTCCTGCGGCACCGCCACGGTCGGCGCGAACGCCCACTCCATGCCGGTGGTGCGGGTCTCCATCGCGGTGATCTCGCCGATCCTGCGCAGCAGCTCCGCATTGCGGGTCGCGCCCAGGCCGACGTTGTGCGGGAACAGGGTCGCGCCCACGACATTGCTCTGGCCGTGCATCGCGTCGATGCCCCAGATCACCGGGATCGCCTTGCCGCCGCCGGAGGTGTCCATCGACGCTTCCCAGAACGCGTCGGACAGGGCCAGCCATTCGGCCGGGGTGGCGTTGTACTTGCCGCCCGGGTCGGAGCTGCCGCCGGCCAGGATCGAGCCGAGCCGGTACTTGCGCACGTCCTCGGGGGTGATGCTGCCGATGTCGCCCTGGATCAGCTGGCCAACCTTCTCTTCCAGCGTCATGCTCGCCAGCAGTTCGTCGATGCGCTTCTCGATCGCCGGGTCGGTCGCCACCGGCCAGGCCAGCTCGGGCCACTGGTCCGGATGGATGGCGCCGTCGCCCGTCGCAGCCTGGGTGGCGGCATCGGCAGCAGGCGCGTCGGCCGGCGCCGGGGCGCGGTTGCAGGCGGCCAGCACGGCCAGCGCCAGCGCGGCGGCCAGGGTGGTGCGGAAACGGGCGGCGGGCGCGGGCGCGCCGGCGAGGATGCTCATGCGGGGTCTTCCTCCGATCGGTGGAGCGCCCGCGTCCCCGGGCGCCTTGCGGCAGTCACGGGCGCAGAGGCTTGTCAGAAATGGCAGCGCTGTCAACCGAAGCGGCCGTCCGCCCGGTCCGCGCCCCCGCGCCGCTTCGGCGCCGCGCACCGCGGCGGACCGGGGACCGATGCGCAAAACGCCGCGCTGGCGGGCGATTGCCACGGCTGGAGCGGTGGCAACGCCCCGCCGGCGGGCCACCGGGCAGCGAGCCCGACCTGCTGCATCGCAGCAGCCCATTTGCGGCGCCTCGAGCCGCCCGCGGCGGGGGCGCCCGTACCCCCGAAGCCATGACCCGGCGCCGGCCGCGGGCAGCAAATGCCCACCGCCCAAGGCTTCCGGCTTCCGAAGCCGAGGCAACCCTCTCTATAATCGGCGCCAGCTGTGGCCTGCCGCGCCACTCGCCATAGGATGCGATGTGCGTAATTACGACCTGGAATTCCTGAAGCGGTTCTCGATGGTGATCGGCCTGCTGGCCCTGGTCACGCTGGGCCTGATCCTGCTGGCCCTGTACCTGCACCGCCAGCTGCCGCCGGAAGTCTCGCCGACGGCCGCCAGCCGCACCGCGGCACGCATCCACCCGGCCGGGTCGGTCTACGCGGGCGATACCGGCGCCGCCGCCCAGGCCGCCGCGGCCGCCGCAGCCGTCGCCAAGGCCGCCTCGCAGGTCGCCTACGGCGGCACCACCGATGGCGCGGTGATCTACCAGAACCTCTGCGGCGCCTGCCACACCAATGGCGTGGGCAAGGCCCCGACCCTGGACCACGCGCACTGGGATGCGCGCATCGCCCAGGGCAACGAGACCCTCTACAAGCACGCGATCGAGGGCTTCACCGGCCCGGACGGCGGCATCATGCCGCCGCGCGGCGGCAATCCCGCGCTCACCGACGAGCAGGTCAAGGCCACGGTCGACTGGATGCTGGCCAACCTGAAGTAACCCCCGCCCCGATCCAGACAACGCCGCCTCCGGGCGGCGTTGTCGTTTCCGCCACCGGACTCCCGCCATGACCGTCGCGACCGTGTTTCGCTCCCTGCCCCTGCTGCTGGCCGCTGCCCTGCCCGGGCCGGCTGCTGCCGCCGACGCGGTGCCGATCGGCCAGGTGCAGGGGGCCGCGGCACGCAGCCCGCTGGCCGGCCAGCAGGTCCTGGTCGCCGGCGTCGTCAGCGCGGACTTCCGCGACGGCCTGGGCGGGCTCTACGTCCAGGACGGCGGTGACGGCGACCCGGCGACGTCCGACGCGCTGTTCGTGCAGGCCGCCGATGGTTTCGCATTCCCCGCGGCGCTGGAAACCGGCACGCGGTGCCGGTTCCACGGCCGGGTGGTCGAGCTGGAAAGCCGCGGCGGCGGGAGCGTGACCGCGCTGCAGGTGGACCACATCGACCGCTGCACCCCGGCCGACCCGGTGCAGGCACGGCCACTGGCTGCGCTGCCGGCCGACTGGGAAGCGCTGGAAGGCATGCGCGTGCGCATCGAGGCGCCGCTCACCGTCACCGGCAGCGACGCGCTGGCGCGTTTCGGCGAGCTGGCGGTGTCCTTCGACGGACGACAGTGGCAGCCGAGCGAACTCGCCCGCCCCGGTTCGGAGGCGCATGCCGCGCTGGTCCGCGGCAACGCCCGCCAGCGCCTGCTGCTCGACGACGGCAGCCACCAGCGCGACCCGGACACCATCGCATGGCTCGACGGCCGCGACACGCCGCGCACCGGCAGCGTCGTCCACGGCGCCGAAGGCATCGTCGACCATCGGCATGGGGGCTGGCGCCTGCAACTGGTGTCGCCGCCACGCATCGACGCAGCGCCGCGGCCCGCGCCGCCGCAGGTGCCGGGCAACGTGAGGGTGGCCGCGTTCAACCTGGAAAACCTGTTCAACGGCGACGGCCGCGGCGGCGGCTTCCCGACCGAGCGCGGTGCGAAGACGCCGCAGGCGCTGGACGCGCAGCTGGCCAAGCTGGTCGCCGCGATCCGCGGCCTGGACCCGGACGTGGCCGCGCTGATGGAACTGGAGAACGACGGCTACGGCGAGGCGTCGAGCCTGGCGCGACTGGTGCGCGAGCTCAATGCCGACGGTGCGCGCTGGCGCTACGTGGACGCCGGTCGCGGCCCGGGCGTGGACACGATCCGGGTGGGAATGATCTACCGCGACGACCGCGTGCTCGCGCGCGGCGCACCGGCGGTACTGGAAGGCGGCCCGTTCGGCGAACGCAGCCGGGTGCCGCTGGCGCAGGCGTTCCAGCGCCGCGGCGGTGGCAAGGACTTCGTGGTCGTCGCCAACCACTTCAAGTCCAAGGGTTGCAGCGAAGCCGAAGGCGCCGACACCGACCAGAAGGATGGACAGGGCTGCTGGAATGCGCTGCGCGTGGACTCGGCGCAACGGCTGCATGCCTGGCTGCAGTCGGCACCGCTGGGCGCAGGCCGCGAGCGGGTGGTGATCCTCGGCGACTTCAACGCCTATGCGATGGAGGACCCGGTGCGCTGGCTGCGCGAGGAGGGTGGCTGGACCGACGCCTTCGCCCCCGACGGCGAGACGCCGGCCGGGGCCCGCCCGTACAGCTACGTCTACCAGGGCCTCAGCGGCCGGCTCGACCACGCCCTGCTGAGCCCGGCGCTGCGGCCGCACTTGCGCGGCGCGGCCGAGTGGCACGTCAACGCCGACGAACCGGACGATGCCGGCTATGCCGCGCGCAATGTCCCCGGCCCGTGGCGCAGCTCGGACCACGACCCGCTACGGCTGGGTTTCGACCTGTAACCACGACGACGGCGCAGCGATACCGATGCCGTCGTAGAGCGGGGCTCGCCCCGCTGGCTGTTTCGGGTTTCGCGGACGCAGCGGGGCAAGCCCCGCTCTACGAAATACCAGGGGCGATTCCGCTGCCGCCCCGTCATCCGATCCTCAGCCGGTCGTGCCGTGCAGGTAATCCAGGCTCACCTGCAACAGCGCGCGGAAGCCGACGTCCAGCGCCTTCTCGTCGAGCAGGAACTCGGGCGAATGGTTGCCCGGCGCGGTCGCCGGGTCGATGCCCGCGCCGGTCGCGCCGACGAAGAAGAACAGCGCCGGCGCCTTCTGGCCGTACAGCGAGAAATCCTCGGCGCCCATCTGCAGCGGCGGCTCGAACACGTTGCCGGCGCCGACCACCGCCTGCAGGCTCGGCAGCATCTTCGCGGTCAGCGCCGGATCGTTGACCGTCGGCGGATTGCCTTCGCTGTCGGGCACCTGGGCCTCGACCCTGGCGCCGTGGGCGGCGGCGACGTGCTCGGAGACATTGCGCAGGTCGGCGAAGATCTTCTGGCGCATGCCTTCGTCGAAGGTACGGATGGTGCCGACCATCTCCACGTCGTCGGGGATGATGTTGTAGCGGATGCCGCCCTTGATCGCGCCGAAGGTGACCACCGCCGGCAGCTTGGCCAGGTCGGTGCGGCGGCTGACGATCGTCTGCGCGGTGCCGACCAGGTCGGCGGCGGCCACGATCGGGTCGACGCCGCCCCACGGCCGCGAGCCGTGGGTCTGGCGACCGACCACCTTGATGCTGAACCGGTCCGAGGCCGCCATCAGCGGTCCGCTGCGCACCGCTATCTGACCGGCCGGCACGGTCGAGAACACGTGCAGGCCGAACACCGCCTCCGGCTTGAAGCCGTCGAACAGTCCCTGCGCCAGCATCAGCGAGGCGCCGCCTTCCTCGCCGACCGGCGGACCTTCCTCGGCCGGCTGGAAGACCAGCATCACCTCGCCCGGCAGCGTGGCCCGCATGTCGACCAGCGCCTGGGCGACGCCGAGCAGGATCCCGGTATGCGCGTCGTGGCCGCAGGCGTGCATCACCCCGACCGTCTCGCCGCGGAACTGCGCGGTGGCCTTGGACGCGAACGGCAGGCCGGTGCGTTCGGTCACCGGCAGCGCGTCCATGTCGGCGCGCAGCGCGATCCTCGGGCCCGGCCTGCCGCCCTTGATGATCGCCACCACGCCGTGGTGGGCAATGCCGGTCTTCGGGTCCAAGCCCATGCGCCGCAATTCTTCGGCGACCACCCTGGCGGTGCGCTCCTCGCGGTTGGACAGTTCCGGGTGCTGGTGGAAGTCGCGGCGCCAGTCGACGACCTGCTGCTGCAGCTTCTGCGCGGCGGCCGCCACTTCAGGACGCTGGGCCGGATCGGCGAGCGCCGGCACGGCCAGGGACAGCGACATGGCGCCGGCGAGCAGGGAAACCGCGGAACGGAAGGGCAGCGACATCGAGCGACTCCACCAGGGGATGGCACCGATGCTACCGGTTGCCGCGCGAACGTGCGGCACCGGGCCGTAGAATGGCGACGCACGCCACGTCCCCGCGCCGGCGTTGTTCCTTCGCCGGTGGCCCATGCCCGACCTCGCCCTGCAGCTGTTGCTGCTGCTGTTCCTCGCCGGCCTGCTGGCCGGCTTCATCGACTCGATCGCCGGCGGCGGCGGCATGATCACCCTGCCGGCGATGCTGCTGGCCGGGATCCCGCCGCTGCAGGCGCTGGGCACCAACAAGCTGCAGTCGCTGTTCGGCTCGGCCTCGGCGAGCTGGTCGTACGCGCGCCACGGCCACGTCGACCTGCGCGCGCAACTGCCGATGGCGCTTACCGCCGCCCTCGGCGCGGTCGCCGGCGCGCTGCTGGCCACGGTCGTGCCCGGCAGCTGGCTGCGCGCGGTGCTGCCGTTCCTGCTGGTCGGCATCGCGCTGTACTTCGCGCTCAAGCCCGACATCGGCGCGGTCGAGCGCCACCACCGGATCAGCCCACGCGTGTTCGGGCTGACCTTCGTCCCGGCGATCGGCTTCTACGACGGCGTGTTCGGCCCGGGCACCGGTTCGTTCCTGATGCTGGGCTTCGTCGGCCTGGCCGGCTTCGGCCTGCTCAAGGCCACCGCGCACACCAAGTTCCTCAACTTCGGCTCGAACGTGGGCGCGTTCGGCGTGTTCCTGGCCAGCGGCGCGGTGCTGTGGAAGGTCGGCCTGGCGATGGGCGCCGGCCAGTTCCTCGGCGCGCAGCTGGGCTCGCGCTTCGCCATGCGGCACGGCACGCGGGTGATCAAGCCGCTGCTGGTGACGGTGTCGCTGCTGCTGGCGCTGAAGCTGCTGGCCGAGCCGGCGCATCCGCTGCGGGCGTGGCTGGGCTACTGAACGGCGGGCCATGCGACGCCGCGCCGGTCGCTCCCCGTAGAGCGGGGCTCGCCCCGCTGCCTTTTATCCGCATCGCACCCGGCCGCACCCGCAACCCGGGGCTTTGCCCTTGGCACGGGATCCGGTTCGTACCGTGGCGCAGGAAGCAGCGGGGCAAGCCCCGCTCTACGGGATCGCGCCTGCGTCCGCGGGCCGGACCGTGCAGGCTCAGCGGAACACGACGGTCTTGTGCCCGTTGAGCAGGATCCGGTGCTCGACGTGTCGGCGCACCGCGCGCGCCAGCACCTGCGATTCGATGTCGCTGCCGGTGCGGACCAGGTCGCGCGGGGTCATGGCATGGTCCACGCGGGCCACGTCCTGCTCGATGATCGGGCCCTCGTCCAGGTCCGGGGTGACGTAGTGCGCGGTGGCGCCGATGATCTTGACCCCGCGCGCGTGCGCCTGGTGGTACGGCTGCGCGCCCTTGAAGCTGGGCAGGAAGCTGTGGTGGATGTTGATCGCGCGCCCGGACAGCGCCTCGCACAGGCGCGGCGAAAGGATCTGCATGTAGCGCGCCAGCACCACCAGGTCGATGCGCTCCTTCTCCACCAGGTCGATGATCGCCTGCTCCTGCGTCGCGCGGTTCGATGCATCCACCGGCAGGTGGTGGAACGGGACCCGGTACGACGCGGACAACGCGGCGAAATCGTCGTGGTTGGATGCGACCGCGGCGATGTCCACCCGCAGCTGCCCGCTGTGGGCGCGGAACAGCAGGTCGTTGAGGCAATGGCCCTGCTTGCTCACCAGCACCAGCAACCGCGCGCGCCGGCGTGCGTCGTGGATCTGCCAGTCCATGTCGAACTCCTCGGCCAGGTGGCCGAAGCGCTCGCGTACCACCGGCAGCACGCCCGGTTCGGGTACCTCGAAATGCACGCGCAGGAAGAAGCGGCCGGTCTCGTCGTCGCCGAACTGCTGGGCGTCGACGATGTTGCAGCCCTGGCCGAACAGCAGGCCGGACACGCGATAGACGATGCCGGTGCGATCCGGGCACGACAGGGCGAGGATGTGGTCGTTGCGCATAGGAGCGCCATGGTAGGCGACGCCCGCCCCGGCGTGGCGCGTCGGTTGCAGCCGATACCGCAGCAGACGGTTTCGCGGCGGCCGCTCTCCCCCCGCGCCCCAGCCGCCGTAGAGCGGGGCTTGCCCCGCTGCCTCCAGGGCGCTCGCCCACGGCGCCATGCGAAGCGCGGCGGAGCGATCCCCTACGCGGCAGCGAACACGCCGCGCGCTTCCCGCGGCTCGCAGCGCAGGAACTGCGGCGCGGGCACCACGCTGGCGCCGAGTTCGGCCGCCGCGTGCCAGGGCCAGCGCGGGTCGTAGAGGATGCCGCGGGCCAGCGCGACCGCGTCGGCGCGGCCCTCGGCGAGCACCGCCTCGGCCTGCCTGGGCTGGGTGATCATGCCCACCGCGATCACCGGCATCGCCACCTGCGCCTTGATCGCCTCGGCGAACGGCACCTGGTAGCCGGGGCCCGCGCCGATCTGCTGCCGGGGATCCAGGCCGCCGCTGGAGACGTGGATGAAGTGGCAGCCCCGCGCATCCAGCGCGCGCGCCAGGGCCAGGCTCTGCGCCAGGTCCCAGCCACCCTCGACCCAGTCGGTGGCGGAGATGCGCACCCCGACCGCGACCGACGACGGCACGGCGGCCCGGACCGCGTCGAACACGCGCAACACCAGCCGCATCCGGTTCTCGAGGCTGCCGCCGTACGCGTCGTCGCGCGCGTTGCTCAGCGGCGACAGGAACTGGTGCAGCAGGTAACCGTGCGCTGCGTGGATCTCGATGAGGTCCAGGCCCACGCGTACCGCGCGGCGCGCGGCCTGCACGAAATCCTCGACCAGGGCGTCGATGCCGGCCGCATCCAGGGCCTGCGGTCGTTCGTGGCGCTCGTCGTAGGCCAGCGCCGATGCCGAGACCGTGGCCCAGCCATGCGGATCGTCGGCCGCGATCGCGCCACCGCCTTCCCAGGGCCGCGCGGTGGACGCCTTGCGCCCGGCATGGGCGAGCTGGATGCCCAGCGCCATCGGCGACCAGCGCCTGACCGAGGCCAGCAGCGCGGCCAGCGCGGCCTCCTGGTCGTCGTTCCACAGGCCGAGGTCGGCATGGCTGATGCGTCCGCGCGGCTCCACCGCCGTCGCCTCCAGCACCAGCAGGCCGGCGCCGGACAGGGCCAGGTTGCCGAGGTGGATGTGGTGCCAGTCGCTGACGCAGCCGTCGTGCGCCGAGTACTGGCACATCGGCGCGATGACGATCCGGTTGGGCAGTTGCAGCGGGCCGAAGGAGATCGGCGAGAACAGCAGGCTCATGGGGGCGCGGCATGACGGCGGGGGAGCCGCATTGCACCCGGCGCCGGCGCCGGCATCAAGCCGCATGGGTGGATCAGTGCGTCGTGGTGGCGGCGGGCGTGGCCGGCTCAGGCGCGCACGCGCCGGACCAGACGAAGGAAGGGAATGCCGACCAGCACGTTGAGTACGACCGGGATCAGCACCGCGGCCAGGGCCAGCCGGTGGCCCGGGAAAGCTGCCGCAACGACGCCCAGGGCCACGCCCGGGTGGCGGGTAGCCGCCGCCAGCGCCAGCGCGGCGCGGTGCTCCTTGACCGGCCCACCGAGCAGGTAGCCGGTGGCGAGTCCGGCCAGGATCATCGCCAGCACCGCCGCAAGCGTGCCGCCACCGAGCAACCGCCACATGTCCGGCGCCATGGCCAGCAGCAGCACCGCGGCGCATCCGAGCAGCAGCACCAGGGCAAACCGACCCACCACGGCCGCCACCGCGGTCGCGCGCGCGTCGCCGAGCAGCCGCCCGGCGGCCAGGCCCAGCAGCATCGGCGCGACGACGGTGGTGGCCAAGGGAAGGGCCACGCTGGCGGCCGGCACCTCCCGCGCGCCGCCTGACAGGTGGCCCAGCAGGTGCAGCCCCAGCGGCATGACCAGCAGCGAGGCCAGGGCGGCGGCCACCAGCAGGCCGACGATGTACGAACCGCCGGCCCCAGCCTGCAGTTGCTTGGCCGGCAGCATCGGCGGCACCGGCGACAGCGACAGCACCAGCAACGCCACCTCCACCTCCGGCTTGAGGTCGAAGGCGGCGACCACGGCCACGGTGATCGCCGGGACCACCAGGAACATCGCGGCGAACGCGCGCAGGCCGGCGTGCCAGCGGCGGAACAGGTGGGCCAGGTCGCCGGCGCGTGCCCGCAGTGCCAGCGCGAACACGTACAGGAACGCGCTGAGCATGATCGACACCTTCAACACGGCGACCGGTGACATGCGCTCTCCTGGAGGGCTCCACTCCGATACCTCATCCATGGCGAGGACTGGTCCGGAGCCGGGTATCGCTAGGACCGGGCTGCGCAGGGCGTGCCGGCGCGGCCGTGGCAGAGGATCCTAGGCCTGGAGCGGGGATCGCGTCATCCCTGCCCGGATCCGGTGCGCCCCGGGCGCGCGAGCGCCAGCGCGCAATCGGCGTGGATCTTGAGCGTGGCCAGGCCGTCGGCTCGGGTACGGCCCAGGTTGAGCACGGCCAGCGGTATCCCGGCCTCCGCCGCCATCCGCGCGAAGCGGAAGCCGGAATACACCATCAGCGACGACCCGACCACGAGCATGCCGTCGCTGCGGTGCAGGTGCGCCACCGCCGCCTCCACCCGCGCCCGCGGCACGCTTTCACCATAGAACACGACATCGGGCTTGAGCAGGCCGCCGCACCGCGGGCATGCCGGCACGGCGAAGCCGGCGAAGTCCACGCCGTCCAGGTCCGCGTCGCCATCCGGCGCCGTCACCGCCGCGTACCGGTCCCAACCGGGATTGCGGTGCACCAGCTCGTGCTGGAAGTCGGCGCGCGGCGACAGCGCGCCGCATCCCAGGCAGACGATCCGGTCCAGGCGCCCGTGCAGGTCGATCACGGTGCGGCTGCCGGCCTGCTGGTGCAGGCCGTCGACGTTCTGGGTGACCAGCGCTTCGATCCGTCCATCGTCCTCGATTGCGGCCAGCGCCTGGTGTGCCGCGTTCGCGCGCGCGGCGGCGAAGCGCGGCCAGCCGGCCAGGCTGCGGGCCCAGTAGCGACGGCGGATGGCGGCATCGCCGGTGAACGCCTGGAACGTCACCGGCTGGACCCGTTTCCAGCCGCCCTCGGCATCGCGGTAGTCGGGGATGCCCGACGCGGTGCTGCAGCCGGCGCCGGTCAGCACGAACAGGCGCCGGTGGCGCGCGAGGAATTCGTGCAGCGCGCCGGGCCGGTCGCTGCCGGCGACGGGCGCGGGGTGCGGGATTGCGTCCATGACACAGGTCGATGGGGCCGGGGCCGCACGCGCGCAAGCCCCCGTGGGCACGCCGGAAGCGCATGGCGGCCGTCCACCGCGTTGACAGCGTTGTCTCGTACCGGTGGAACGGGCCTCGCGCTACCATCGCGGCCCTTGCCCGCAGACAGGAACGCCAACCGTGTCGATCAACCAGGACCAGAAGAACCGCATCGCCGCCGGCCAGGGCTTCATCGCCGCGCTCGACCAGAGCGGTGGCAGCACGCCCAAGGCGCTCAAGCTGTACGGGATCGACGAATCGGCCTATTCCGGCGACGCGGAGATGTTCGCGCTGGTCCACCAGATGCGCAGCCGCATCGTCACCAGCCCGGCCTTCACCGGCGAGCGCGTGGTCGGCGCGATCCTGTTCGAGCGCACGATGGACGACCGCTTCGGCGGCAAGGACGCGGTCGCCTACCTGTGGGAAGACAAGGGCGTGGTGCCGTTCCTGAAGATCGACAAGGGCCTGGAGGACGAGGCCGACGGCGTGCAGCTGCTCAAGCCGATCCCCGGCCTGGACGCGCTGCTGGCGCGGGCCAAGGCCAAGGGCGTGTTCGGCACCAAGGAGCGCTCGGTGATCAAGGCCAACAATCCGGCCGGCATCGCCAGGGTGCTGGACCAGCAGTTCGAACTGGCGCGGCAGGTGCTGGCCGCCGGCCTGGTGCCGATCGTCGAGCCGGAAGTGGACATCAAGGCCGCCGACAAGGAGGCGATCGAGGTCGAGCTGAAGAAAGGCCTGCTCGCGCGCCTGGACCAGCTCGATCCCTCGACCCCGGTCGTGCTCAAGCTGACCCTGCCCAGCGTCGACGGCTATTTCCAGGAGCTGGTCGACCACCCGGCCGTGCTCAAGGTCGTGGCGCTGTCCGGCGGCTACAGCCGCGACGAGGCCAACGCCAGGCTGGCGCGGAATCCGGGCGTCATCGCCAGCTTCAGCCGCGCCCTGACCGAGGGCCTGAGCGCGCAGCAGGGCGACGCCGAGTTCAACCAGGCGCTCGACGCCACGATCGAATCGATCTACCGCGCCTCGATCGCCTGAGCCGGCACCGCCGCCGTGCGCAGGCGCGGCGGCGGTTGTTCAAGGGGCGCGGCACCTTCGCCTCCCCCCTGTCCTGTTTGCCGCGGCACCGCCGATGCCGACTAGCGGATACCGCTGCTAGGCTGTGCGTCGTGAACGACGATCCTTCCCGCTCCGCGGCTTCCCTCCCGGACGATCCGCGACCGCAGCCCCCGGAAAAGCCGTTGCCGCAGGAATGCTGCGAGAGCGGTTGCCCGATCTGCGTCTACGACCTGTATGCCGACGCGCTGGAGCAGTACCGGCAGGCGCTGGCGGCATGGGAACAACGCCACCCGCAGGCGCCACCGGCGTAGGAGCCGGATTTGCCCGCGACCCGGCGCGCCGGCACAGGCGACGCGCTCGCGGTTCCGCGGCACGGGTCGCCAGCAAGCTGGGCTCCTACAGGGGCAAGGGCGGCGCGGCGGTGGGCTGGCCCAGCGGATCGAGCGCGATCATCACGAAGCGGCCGCGCGTGCACAGCTTGCGCTCGCCGCTGAGCAGGTTCTCGGTGATGACTTCGACCTCGACGTTCATCGAACTGCGCCCGACCTTGACGATCGTGGCGACCACCTCGACCAGGTCGCCCTTGTGGATGGGCTGGTTGAAGTCGACCTGTTCCGAGCGCGCGGTCACCACCGTGGTGCGCGCCCAGCGCGAGGCGACGATGAAGGCGGCCATGTCCATCCACGCCAGCGCCTGGCCGCCGAACAGCGTGCCCAGGTGGTTGGTGTGGTCGGGGAAGACCATGTGCAGCAGCCGCGCCTGGGTCGGGCGTGCTTCGGCGGTAGGGACTTCGGACATCGACATGCTCCTGCGCGGAAGGGCCTCCCGGGTCCAGCCTAGCGCAAGCCCGGATCACGATGGGGTCGCGGGGCTGCGGATACGGTGAACGCCTGGTCGTGGCCCGGCGCCCGGCCAGCGCCGGGCTTCGTGCGTACCTGCTGTCACGCATGCGGGCCGGTTCGCCCGCAGCTGCGATCCCGCAACCGGGCGACGGCTCAGAACGCGTGGTCGAAGCCCACCTCGCCCTGCACGCCGACCTGGTAGGCCGAGACGCGTCGCTCGAAGAAGTTGGTCAGTTCCTGCACGTCCTGCAGTTCCATGAACGGCAGCGGGTTGCGTGCGTGGTAGCGGCGCGCCATGCCCAGCTTGGCGAAGTGGTTGTCGGCGCAGTGCTGCAGGTACTGGCGCATGTCGCGGGTGGAGATGCCGGCGACGCCGCCGGACAGCACGTCCTCGGCGAATTGCAGCTCGCATTCGATCGCCTCGTCCAGCATGTCGTACACCTGCCGCTGCATGGCCTCGTCGAACAGGTCAGGCTCCTCCTCGCGCACCGTGCGCACGCATTCGAAGGCGAACTCCATGTGGCAGCTCTCGTCGCGGAACACCCAGTTGGTGCCCGATGCCAGGCCCGGCAGCAGGCCGCGCGAGCGGAAGTAGTAGACGTAGGCGAAGGCGGCGAAGAAGAACAGCCCCTCGATGCAGGCGGCGAAGCAGATCTGGTTGAGCAGGAACTGGCGGCGCTGCTCGCGGGTTTCGATCCTGCGCAGGCCGTGGATCGAATCGATCCACTTGAAGCAGAAGTCGGCCTTCTTCTTGATCGACGGGATGTTCTCCACCGCGGCGAAGGCCTTGGCCCGCTCGCCGGGGTCGGGCAGGTAGTTGTCGAGCAGGGTCAGGTAGAACTGCACGTGCAGCGCCTCCTCGTAGAGCTGGCGCGACAGGTACATCCGCGCCTCGGGCGCGTTGAGGTGCTGGTAGAGGTTCAGCACCAGGTTGTTGGACACGATCGAATCGCCGGTGGCGAAGAACGCGACCAGGCGGTGGATCAGGTGCCGGTCGGCCGGCGTCATCTTCGCGTGCAGGTCGGAGATGTCGATCTGGAAATTGATCTCCTCCACCGTCCAGGTGTTCTTGATCGCGTCGCGGTACATGTCGTAGAACTGCGGGTAGCGCATCGGCCGCAGGGTCAGTTCGAAGCCGGGGTCGAGCAGGAGCTGGCGATGGGTGGACATGGCGCGGGTCTCGGTGCGTTGGGAGGCGGCGCGGGTCGGCACGTCCTTGTGCCCGGAACATCCTGTTCCCGCGTCCTGCCCGCTCCAGGGGACGGTGTGGCGGTCAGCGCTCGAAGTCGTCGTGCGCGTACCGGCTGATGTAGGTGGCCAGGCCCCGGCCGGCCTCGGCCAGGGCTTTCATCCGCGCGACCTTTTCCGGGCCGGCGCGGCCGGTGCTGCGGTACTCGTAGGGTTCGGGTCGGTTGCGGAAGCGGACGAAGATGGAACCCGCGGTGGTCCGGTAGGCCTCCACGCCCGAGTCGCCGGAATGGTTGGCGTACCGCTTCATCCGTTCTCCTCTTCTTGCCAGGGCGGGCGGCCTCGCGGCGACCCGCCGTCTGGCTACTGGCAGGCCTCGCACGCCTCCGGGTTCTCCAGCGAGCAGGCCACCGCTTCGGCCGGGGTGTAGTCCGGCTTCGGCGCCGCCGACGTCGCGTGGCCGACGGTGGTCTTGGCGATCCGGGTGGCCGGCCGCGAGCGCAGGTAGTAGGTGGTCTTGATGCCCTGCTTCCAGGCGTACATGTACATCGACGACATCGCGCCGATGTTCGGGCTTTCCATGAACAGGTTGAGCGAGGCGGACTGGTCGATGAACGCGCCGCGGCCGGCGGCCATGTCGATCAGCGCGCGCATCGGCAGCTCCCAGGCGGTGCGGTAGACCTGGCGCAGCGCTTCGGGGATCTGCGCCACGCCCTGGATCGAGCCCTCGGCCAGCTTGATCGCGTCGCGCACCTCGTCGGTCCACAGCCCGAGCTTCTTCAGCTCGGCGACCAGGTAGCGGTTGACCTGCAGGAAGTCGCCCGACAGCGTCTCGCGCTTGAACAGGTTCGACACCTGCGGCTCGACGCACTCGTAGCAGCCGGCGATCGAGGCGATGGTGGCGGTCGGGGCGATGGCGACCAGCAGCGAGTTGCGCAGGCCGTGCTCGCGGATGCGCTCGCGCAGCGCGTCCCAGCGCTCCACGTCCTCCGGCACCACGCCCCAGGCGTCGAACTGCAACTCGCCGTTCGCCGCCCGCGTATCGGCGAACGACGGATGCCGGCCGCGCTCCTGCGCCAGTTCGACCGAGGTTTCCAGCGCATGGAAGTAGATGGTCTCTGCGATCTTCGCCGACAGCGCCCGGGCCTGCTCGCTGTCGAACGGCAGGCGCAGGCGGAAGAACACGTCCTGCAGGCCCATGCAGCCCAGCCCGACCGGCCGCCAGCGCAGGTTGCCGCGGCGCGCGGTCTCGATCGGGTAGAAGTTCAGGTCGATCACCCGGTCGAGCTGGCGCACGGCCAGGCGCACGGTCTCGGCCAGCTTGTCGAAGTCGAACGTGCCTGTGCCGGCGGGGCCGTCGTCGTCGAAGTGGTTGGCCAGGTTGATCGAGCCCAGGTTGCACACCGCGGTTTCTTCGGCCGAAGTGACCTCCAGGATCTCGGTGCACAGGTTGGACAGGTGGATGACGTTGCCGCTGCGCAGGGTCTGGTTGCTGGCGCGGTTGCACTTGTCCTTGAAGGTCATCCAGCCGTTGCCGGTCTCGGCCAGGGTGCGCATCATCCGCGCATAGAGCTTGCGTGCCGGCAACGTCCTGACCGCCTTGCCCTGCGCCTCGGCCTGCAGGTAGGCCTGCGCGAAGTCCTCGCCGTACAGGTCGACCAGCTCCGGCACCACGCGCGGGTCGAACAGCGACCATTCCTGGTCGGCCTCCACCCGCTGCATGAACAGGTCAGGCACCCAGTTGGCCAGGTTGAGGTTGTGGGTGCGCCGGGCCTCGTCGCCGGTGTTGTCGCGCAGTTCGAGGAAATCCTCGATGTCCGCGTGCCAGGTTTCCAGGTAGACGCAGGCGGCGCCCTTGCGCTTGCCGCCCTGGTTGACCGCCGCGACCGAGGAGTCGAGCGTCTTCAGCCACGGCACGATGCCGTTGCTGTGGCCGTTGGTGGACCGGATCAGCGAGCCGCGCGAGCGCACCCGGCTGTAGCTCACGCCGATGCCGCCGCTGAACTTGGACAGCTGGGCGATGTCGCCGTACCTGGCATAGATCGATTCCAGCGTGTCCTGCGGCGAATCGAGCAGGAAGCACGAGGACAGCTGCTCGTGGGTGGTGCCGCTGTTGAACAGCGTCGGCGAGGACGGCAGGTAGTCGAGCTGGCCCATGCGCCGGTACAGCGCCAGCGCCTCGGGCACGTCCTCGCTCAGCGCGCAGGCGATGCGCAGGAAGAACTGCTGCGGGGTCTCGATCACCTTGCGCGTGTGCGGGTGGCGCAGCAGGTAGCGGTCGTACAGCGTGCGCAGGCCGAAGTAGTCGAAGCCCAGGTCCAGGGAGGGGTCGAGCGCGTCGTTGAGCTTGCGCGCATTGGTCTGGACGAAGCTCAGCAGCCGATCGTTGATCAGGCCCACCTCGTGGCCACGGGCCACCGACTGTGAGAACGCATGGATCTCCTGGCCGGCCACCTCCTTGGCGATGTAGCCGGCCAGCAGGCGCGCGGCCAGGCGGCTGTATTCGGGCTCCTCGCCGGTGAGCAGCGCGGCGGTGCGGATCGACAGTTCGTCCAGCTCGCGGGTGCTGGCGCCGTCGTACAGGCCGGAGATGGTGCGGGTGGCCACGCGCATCGGATCGACCGCGTGCAGCCCCTCGCAGCTGCGCTGCACCGCGCGCACGATCTTGTTCAGGTCCACCGGCTCGCGGCTGCCGTTGCGCTTGGTCACGCTCATCGCGGTGGCCGTCGGCGGCGGGGTCAGCTGGAATGCGTCGTCCGGGGACGCGGCGGCGGCGCCGGCGACGGCGGTATCGGTCTGGCTCACGGTTGCTCCTCCATGCGTGGCGCACGCGGCGGCCCCATCCCTCGCGGGGCAGCGGATGGCCGGTGGATCCGGAGGATGGAAAAGCGGCGTCGCAGGGGGCGAGAACCGGCAGGCGGACTGCGGACTGGCCCTGCGTCGCCAGCCATCTCCCCCCGGAGATTCCGCGGCCGGCACCGCGCGGTGTGCATCGCGCGGCTGTCGGCAGGTCTTCGGACTCATGGGCGCGGAAGGCCGGGGCCGTCCTCCTACTTCCGCCGCTTCCCGGGGCCAGGCGCCCCAGTGCTCGATGGCGGGTTCGTTCCCAATTACCGCTGCGGGGCAGTGCCGGACTGGCGCGAGGCGCGTCACCGGCTTCCCTTTTGATCCGGTGGCGAGCAGGCCACCGGAACCGACAACCACAAGATATGGGGGCGGCACCGGCCCGTCAATACGCGATGTGGTGTCCGCCTCGCTTGACATCCGGCGCTCGCACCCGCAGCGGCAGCGGTCAACCCGGGCCTGCCCGGCGCGTTTCCCAGCGGGTCCCGAACCGGAGGTGGAGCCATGCCGACCGTCCCTGCGGGCCTTTCCGCCGCCCTGCTCGCCCTGGCGCTGGTCGCCGGCGATGCGTCCGCCCAGGGCTGGCGGGAGCGCCTGCAACAGGCGCGCCAGGCCTCCCGCGAACCGGCCACGCAGCCGCCCCAGCTTCCCGCCGGCTCCCGCGCATTGGTGGACATCGCCTACGGCGACGATGCCCGGCAACGGTTCGACGCCTACCTGCCGGCCCGGCCGGTGCCCGGTGCCCCGGTGATCCTGTTCGTGCACGGTGGCGGCTGGGCCAACGGCAACAAGGACAATCCTGGCGTGGTCGAGGGCAAGGCCGGGCAGTGGCTGCCGAAGGGCAGCGTGCTGGTGTCGACCAACTACCGCCTGCGCCCGGCCACCGCACCGCTGGACCAGGCCCGCGACGTGGCGCGCGCGCTGGCGCAGGTGCAGCGCATGGCCCCGGACTGGGGTGCCGATCCGGCGCGCGTGGTGCTGATGGGGCACTCGGCCGGCGCCCACCTGGCCGCACTGGTGGGCGCCTCGCCGGTGCTCTGGCGCGAGGCCGGCGCGCGGCCGCCGCTGGGGGTGGTGTCGCTCGACAGCGGCGCGCTCGACGTGCCGGACATGATGCGGCGGCCGCGCCTGCCGCCGCTGTACGACCGCGCGTTCGGCGCCGATCCGGACGATTGGGTCGCCGCATCGCCGCAGCACCAGCTCACCGCGCAAGCGGTGCCGATGCTGCTGGTCTGCTCGACCCGTCGCAACGACGCCTGCCCCCAGGCGCGCGCCTTCCAGGCCAAGGCCGCGACGCTGGGCGTCGCGATGGAAGTGCTGCCGCAGGCGCTGTCGCACCGCCAGCTCAACCGCGAGCTCGGCCTGCCCTCGGACTACACCGCCGCGGTGGACCGCTGGCTGGATGCGCTGGCGCGCTGAGCACGGCGCCCCTCCAACCGCGGGCCGGCTTCGGCCACACTGCGCCCATGCGCCCGCCAGTCCCCACTCCCGCCCGTCTCGGCACGCTCGTCTTCGGCCTGGTCCTGGTGTTCTGCGCCAGCGCGGTCGCGGTACAGGCCGCACGCCCGGAGTACGACTGGTGGCAGGCGCCACTGAGCTTCTACCTGGCCGGCCCCAACAGCGCGTGGCTGCAGGCTGCCTACTACGGCCTGGCGCTGGCGACCGTCCTGCTCGCCGCCGCCCTGCAGCGTTCGCTGGTGGCCTCCGCGCGCTACATCCTGGTGCCGGTGCTGCTGGTCGGCGGCGGGCTGGCGCTGGCCGTCACCGCGACCTGGCCCGGCGCCAGTCCCGGGTATCCGGCCAGCGATGCCGGCGCGTTCATCCACGGCGTGTCGGCGATCGCCGCCTTCCTGCTGGTCGGCACGGCGATGCTCTTGCAGTCCGCCTCGCTGCACCGCGACCCGCACTGGCGTGCCGTCGCCAGGCCGCTGCTGGTCCTGGCCGCGCTGGCGTTCGCCGGACTGTGGCTGCATGCGCTGTGGAAGGCGCTGCCGCGGGGCGGATCGCAGAAGGTCGTGATCGCCCTCTACCTGGCGTGGCTGGGATTGGCGGGATGGCACCTGCGGCGCGCGCCGCGGCGCTGATCCCGCCCTGCCCACATGGAGCCGCGCATGACACCGCCAACCCGGGGAACGCTTCGAACCGCGGGCCGCGTGCTGGCGCTGGTGCTCGGCCTGGCGTTCGCCGCCAGCGCTTTGCACGTGGCGACCATCGCCGGGGACGGCCTGATGCGGCTCGGGGCGGGGCTCATCGCGCTGCTGGCGCTGGACCTGCTGGTCGCGGCGGTCCGTGCGCGGCATCCGGTCATCACCGGCTGGCTGGGTCCGTTGCCCTGAAACACCGCCTCAGCCGCGGTGCGTGCGCGCCAGGTACTCCGCGCTCTGCATCTCGATCAGCCGCGAGGCGGTGCGTTCGAACGCACCGGCCAGGCGCTTGCCCTCGTACAGCGCCACCGGCGGCGCGGCGGCGGTGCAGACCAGGGTCACCTGGCGATCGTAGAACTCGTCGACCAGGTTGACGAAGCGGCGCGCGGCATCCTCGCTGTTCGCATCGAAGCGCGGGATGCCGCCGAGCAGCACGATCTGGAACTCGCGCGCGATCTCGATGTAGTCGTCGGTCGAGCGTGGTCCCTCGCACAGCTCGGCGAAGTCGAACCAGGCCGCGCCATGGCCGCGGCCGCGCACGCCGATGCGACGGCCCTCGATCCGGATGCTGCCGTCGCGCGCCGGCGCACCGGAGGCCAGCGCCTGCCAGCGCTCGGCCAGCCAGGCCTCGCTGCCGGCGTCCAGCGGCGTGCGGTACACCGGCGAGCGGGTCAGCGCGCGCAGGCGGTAGTCCTCGCGGCCATCCGCGGCCAGCTCCACGCAGTGTTCGCGCAGCTGGGCGATCGCCGGCAGGAAGCGCTCGCGCTGCAGGCCATCCTTGTACAGGTTCTGCGGCGCGGTATTGGAGGTGGTGACCAGGGTCACGCCCTCGGCGAACAGCCGTTCCAGCAGCCGGCCCAGCAGCATCGCGTCGCCGATATCGGTGACGAAGAACTCGTCCAGCACCAGCACGCGCAGCCGTTCGCGCCATTCGCGCGCGATCTTCGCCAGCGGATCGGACTGCCCGGCGTGTTCGCGCAACTGCTCGTGCACGCCGCGCATGAACCGGTGGAAATGCGTGCGCCGCTTCTGCTCCAGCGGCAGGCCTTCGTAGAAGAGGTCGACCAGGAAGGTCTTGCCGCGGCCGACGCCGCCCCACAGGTACAACCCCTTTACCGGCGCCGGGCGTCCGCCCAGCCCCAGCCGCGCCCGCCAGCCGGTCGGCGTGGCCGCCAGCAGCTCGCGCTGGACGCGGTCGAGTTCCCGCAACGCCGGGTGCTGCGCCGGATCGTCGCGCCAGCGCCCGGCGGCGGCGCCGTCGGCGTAGGCCTGCGAGGGCGTGCGGACCGCGTCGGCCTGGCTCATGCCGGCGGCAGCCACGCCTTCACTTCGTGCTGGATCGCGCCACGCAGGTCGATCAGCTTGCGGTGGAAGAAGTGGCTGGTGTCGACCATGCGCACCAGCTGCGGCTTGCGCGGCAGCGAGTCGACCCAGTCGTAGACCGATTGCGCGTCGACGATCTCGTCGGCATCACCCTGCACGACCAGCCACGGCACCTCGGGAATCTCGATGTCGTCGAACTCCCAGCCGCGGCCGGCGACCGGCGGGGCGATCGAGATCAGCGCATCCGGCCGCAGCGCGGCGGCGGCGGACAGGCTGACATAGGCGCCGAAGCTGAAACCCGCCAGCCACAGTGCGTGGCCCGGGTGCCCGGCCCGCGCCCACTCCACCACCGCGCGCAGGTCCTCGCGCTCGCCCTTGCCATGGTCGAACGCGCCGGCCGAGCCGCCGGTACCGCGGAAGTTGAAGCGCACCGTGGTCGCGCCGAGTTCGCGCAGCGCGCGGGCGACCATGGTCACGACCTTGTTGTGCATGGTGCCGCCTTCGGTCGGCAGTGGATGGCAGACCACCGCCAGCAACGGGCGCGCGTCGGCGGGCTCCGGGAGGTCGATGGCGACCTCGAGCGCACCGGCGGGGCCGTCGAGCAGCAGGGTGGTGGATTCGGCGGGGAAAGCAGGCTGTGTCATCGGCGCATTGTAGAGCGGGGCCTGCCCCGCTGCTTTGGCCCGGGCTTCGGGCCCCGGCACCGACTGCGATCACCGGGAGCAGCGGAGCGAGCCCCGCTCTACAATCCGCGGCTTCCTCCTGCGCGGACTCCCATGCATTTCATCCTGCTCAGCGTGGCCTGCAGCGTGCTCGTCTCGGTGCTTCTGAAGCTGGCACCGCGCCGCGGCTGGGACGTGGCGCAGATGGTGACCTGGAACTACCTGGCCGCCGCGCTGCTGTGCGCCTGGCTGCTGCAGCCGCCCCCGGCGGCGCTGCGCCAGCCCGGCGCGCCGTGGATCGAGCTGCTGGCCCTCGCGCTTGTGCTGCCCACGCTGTTCCTGGTGCTGGCCGCGTCGGTGCGGCAGGCCGGCATCGTCCGCACCGACATCGCCCAGCGCCTGTCGCTGCTGCTCTCGCTGGCGGCGGCGTTCCTGTTCTTCGGCGAACAGGCCGGGCCGTTGAAGCTGGCCGGACTGGCGCTGGGACTGCTCGCGGTGACCGGCATCCTCGCCCGCCCGGTGCGGGGCGAGGCCGGCCCGCGCGCCTGGGTCCTGCTGCTGGCGGTATGGGCCGGGTTCGCCGTGGTCGATGTCCTGCTCAAGCGCGTGGCGTTGTCCGGGACCCCGGCCACCGCGGCGCTGATGGTCGCCTTCGTCATGGCCTTCGCCGGGATGCTCGCCTGGCAGGGCTGGCGCCGGGTTCGCCATGGCGTGCGCCCCGGCCTGCGCCATGTCGCCGCCGGCCTGCTCCTGGGCCTGCTCAATTTCGGCAACATCCTCTTCTACGTGCGCGCGCACCAGGCGCTGCCGGACAGCCCTGCGGTGGTGTTCGCGACGATGAACATCGGCGTGGTCGTGCTCGGCACCGCGGTGGGCGTGCTGGCATTCGGCGAGCGGACCTCGGCACTGAACCGCGTGGCGATCGTCGCGGCGGTGGCGGCGATCGGGCTGATCGCGCTGGCGCAGGGGTAGCGTTGCGGGCACGACGGGCACCGCAACGGCCGCGACGGGTCGGCCGCCCATGAACGGGCGCCTGCGGCAGGATCGGCCTGGCGGGTCGCGGCGCGCACCCGGCCCTAGAATGCACGCATGACTACCGCGCAAGACTCCAGCCTGGGCCGCGAGGTCGCCTATCCCAAGGGCTACGACCCCACCCTGCTGTTCCCGATCCCGCGTGCCGGCGCGCGTTCCGAGCTCGGCCTGGCCGCTGCCGCGCCGCTGCCGTTCACCGGCCACGACCGCTGGATGGCGTACGAACTGTCCTGGCTCGACGCGCGCGGCAAGCCGCAGGTGGCCACCGCCACCCTGCAGGTGCCCCACGATTCCCCCAGCCTGATCGAATCCAAGTCGCTCAAGCTCTATCTCAACTCGCTCAACGGCGAGCGTTTCGAAGATGCCAGGGCAGTGCTCGAGCGCATCGCCGGCGACCTGTCGCGCAGCGCCGGGGCGCCGGTGGCGGTCGCCATCGGCCTGCCGCCGATGGCGGAGGACGCGGCCGGCGACGGCGAATCGATCGACGCCGTCGAAGCGGATTTCGACGACTACGGTCCGCCGAATGCGGCGTACCTGGACGCCGACGACGCGGCGCATACCGAAGAACACCTGGCCTCGGCCCTGCTCAAGTCCAACTGCCCGGTCACCGGCCAACCCGACTGGGCCAGCCTGCACCTGCGCTACCGGGGGCCGCGCATCGACCGTGCCGGACTGCTGCGCTACATCGTCAGCTTCCGCGAGCATGCGGGCTTCCACGAGCAGTGCGTCGAGCAGATCTTCCTCGACGTGCTGCATCGCTGCCGCCCGGCCAGCCTGTCGGTGGAGGCGCGGTATACCCGCCGCGGCGGGCTGGACATCAATCCCTGGCGCGCGACCGCGGACATGCCGCCGCCGCCGCCGTTGCGTGACCTGCGTCAGTGAACCGGCACGCGGGGCGGCCGGTCCAATAAAGGCTTCACGAGCTTCAGATGCTTTGTTAACAGGCGCTGTGAGACGGTGGCCGCGCCTCCAGAGCAGGTCACGCGCATGGGTACCGGAAACAAGCCGGACTTCTCCAACGTGCAGGGCGGAGTCCGCAGCACCGAGGCCGAGCGCCCGGATTTCAGCAACGTGCAGGGCGGCGTCCGCTCCACCGAGGAGATGGTCGATCCCCCGGTGCAGACCTACACCGTGGAAAAGGGCGACACGCTGTCGGCGATCGCCAAGCAGTTCTACGGCAAGGCCAGCGCCTGGCCCCGGATCTTCGAGGCCAACCGCGACCAGCTCGACGACCCGGACCGGATCAAGCCGGGCCAGGTGCTGAAGATCCCCGCCGACCCGGCCTGAGCGCCCCGCTCCCCATCCTCCAGAAGGATCCCCTCATGAGCCGTACCCGCCTGCTGTATCCGCTGTCGGCCGCACTGGCTGCCGCGCTCGTGCTGTCCGCCTGCAAGAAGCCCGAGCCCACGCCGCCGCCGGCACCGCCTGCGACCAGCGAACCCACGCCGATGACGCCCCCCGCCGCCGCCGCGACCGCCGCGGTGACCTCGCTCGAGCTTGGCAACGCGGTCGGCGCCGACAACCGCGTCGCCGCGCCGGCGACCACGTTCGCGCCGAAGGACACGATCTTCGCCTCGGTCGCCACCCGCACCAGCGACGCGATGGCTACCGTGCCCGGCAAGCTCGCGGCCAAGTGGACCTTCCAGGACGGCCAGACCGTTCACGAGGAAGCCCGCGACCTGAGCCTCACCGGCGACGGCACCACCGCCTTCCAGATCAGCAAGCCGGACGGGTTCCCCGTCGGCCGCTACAAGGTCGAAATCTCCCTCGACGGCTCGGTCGTCCAGTCGAAGGAGTTCGAGGTGAAGTAGGGAAGCTCTCTCTCTGTCTCTCTCCCAGCAGGGTGAGCTAGTTGGGCGCGGTGCGAACCGCGCCCGTTTTTTTGCCGCGCGCTTGATTCGGGCTCCAGGCGCCGCCATGGTCATCCCGACCCTGGAGGAAACATGAGCCCCGACGAACCGGCTTCCACCACCGCCGAGCGCGACCGCCGCCGGCTGCTGCTCGCCTTCAACCTGAGCCTGGCCTTCGTCGCTTTGCTGGTCGTGGTGTTCGCACTGCAGCCGCGCTTGCCGGTACCCGCGATGGCGGTGTCGCCGCGTGACTGGACCGCGCTGCTGGGACTGCTGACCGCGCCGCTGGTGCACGGCTCGGTCGCGCACCTGGCCGCCAACGCGACCGCCTTGCTGATCCTCGGCACCCTCGCTGGCAGCGTGTATCCACGCGCCACCCTGCGCGCGATCCCGCTGCTGTGGATCTGTTCCGGCCTGGGCGCCTGGCTGCTGGGCGAGGAAGGCACCCGCCACCTCGGCGCCAGCGGCGTGACCCATGGGTTGATGTTCCTGGTAACCACCCTGGGCCTGCTGCGCCGCGACCGCCCGTCCATCGCCGCCGGCATGATCGCGATGCTGTTCTACGGCGGCTCGGTGCTGACCGTGCTGCCGCACGGCGACGGCATTTCATGGCAGTCGCACCTGGGCGGGGCGGTCGGTGGCATCCTCGCCGGCATCCTGTTCCGGCGACTGGACCCGGAGCCGCCACGCAAGCGCTACAGCTGGGAAATCGAAGAGGAAAAGGCGCAGCGCAGCGCCGGCGAACGCGACAGCCTCGAACCTCCCTCGCCGGACGAAGTCCCGGTGCTGTGGCACCGCGACGGCGGCGACGAAGACCCGCGCGGCAAGGTCGTCGCCTTCCCGCCGCGACGGCCGCAGGCACCGCGGGACTGAAGCGCGGCCAGCGACGCGACAGGCCATGGCGCGTCGCGTGGCCTGGAGCGGACCGGCGCGACCGGAGGCTGTCGCACGATGCGACTCGAAGGACACGCGCATGACATTCCTGGCGCCAGCACGGTGGTGCAGGCCTTCGCAGGCAACTGCGCGCTTATAGTGGCCGGCCCTTTGCATCGCCGGGCCACTGCATGATCCGCACACGCTTCAGGTTCGCCGCACGCCTGCTTTGCGCCGCGCTCGCCATCGCTGCGCTGCTCCCGTTCGCCAGCCCGGCCGCGCCGGTGCCCGTCGGCCACGCGCGGCTGGGGGTGATCGGCTATGTGATGGACGGCCCCGCGCTGCCGCCGATCAGCGCCGGCAAGCTCGACGCGATCAACTTCGCTTTCGCCCTGGTGAACCCCACCGGCGAGGTCTACCTGCCCGGCACCACCGCCGCGGCGTCGCTGGCCGGCCTGACCGCGCTGCGCCAGGAAAATCCCGACCTCAAGGTGCTGGTCTCGATCGGCGGCTGGGGCGCGGACCATTTCTCCGAAGCGGCGTTGACCGAACAATCGCGCGCGCGCTTCACCGACAGCGCCGTGCGGCTGATGCGCGAGCACCGGCTCGACGGGATCGACATCGACTGGGAGTACCCGACCCTGCCCGGACCGGGCATCAGCCACCGCCCCGAAGACCGCGGGAACTTCAGCCTGATGCTGGAGGACGTCCGGTCAAAGCTCGATGAGCTGGGCCGCACCGACGGCCGCCACTACCTGCTGACCATCGCCGCGGCCGATGGCGAGGCCGCGCGCGGGCTGGAGCTGGCGCGGATCGTCCAGGTGCTCGACTGGATCAACCTGATGACCTACGACTTCTACGGCAGCCTGGCCGACACCACCGGCCACCACACCGGCCTGGGGCGCTCGGCGCTGGCGCCGCCCGGCAGCCGCACCACCGTGCAGGCGGTCGACGAGTTCCTGGCCGCCGGCGTACCGGCGGCCAAGCTCAATGTCGGCGTGGCGTTCTACGGGCGCGAGTTCGCGCAGGTCGAACCTGCCAATCGGGGCCTGTACCAGCGCTACGGCCGCTTCGTCGATTCGCTGGCGTGGTGCGAGCTGCGCGGCATGTCCGGACGCGACGGCTACGTGCGTTACTGGGACGGGCAGGCGCAGGCGCCGTACCTGTGGAACGCCGCCACGCGCCACTTCATCAGCTACGACGATCCGCAATCGCTGGCGGCCAAGGCCGCTTTCGTACGCGAGCGCGGCCTGGGCGGCATGATGTACTGGGAACACCGGCACGACATCGACGACGAGCTGCTCGATGCGCTGCGCGATGGACTGGATGCGCCGGCCGCGACCGCGCGCGCGGAGACGACACGATGACGATACTGCGTTCATTCCCCAACCCGCTCCGCCTGCTGGCGCTGGCTTGCTCCGCGACGATGCTGGCCGCGTGCGCGGCCACGCCGGTCGCGGACACGCCACGCGGCAGCTCGCCGGCCGCTTCCACCACCGCGCCGGTGCCCGAGTTGCGCCCGGGAATCCTGGCCGGCTACCTGGCCGCGGACGCCATTCCGGACAGTCTGGCGCTGGCGCCGCCGCCGCCGGCAGCCGGCAGTGCCGCGCTCGCCCAGGACCATGCGGTGATGCGTGCGGCGCTGGCCCTGCGCGGGACGCCACGTTTCGAGCAGGCCGCGCGCGACGCCGACCTCGACTTCCCGTTCGCCGCCGGCACTTTCGCCTGCACGCTGGGCGTACGCATCGATGCCGAACGCACCCCGGCGACCTACCGCCTGCTGCGCCGCAGCCTGGTCGATGCGGCGATGGCCACCCGTGCAGCCAAGGAGCGCTACCAGCGCGCGCGCCCGTTCGTCGAGAACGGCGCACCGACCTGCACGCCGGACGACGAAGCGGCGCTGCGCGGCAATGGTTCCTACCCCTCCGGCCACGTGGCGATCGGCTGGATGTGGGCGCTGGTGCTGACCCAGGCGGTGCCCGCGCACACCGAAGCGCTGCTGGCGCGCGGACGTTCGTTCGGCGAAAGCCGGGCGGTGTGCAACGTGCACTGGCAGAGCGATATCCTCGCGGGACGCTTCATGGCCGCGGGCACGTTCGCGCGGCTGCAGTCCGATGCCGCGTTCCGTGCCGATGTCGCCGCCGCGTCCGTCGAACTGGCCGCGGCGCGCACGCAGGGGCAGGCGCCGGACCGCGACTGCGCGGCCGAAGCCGCGGCCCTGGCGATTCCGCTGCCCGGCGTGCTCTGAGCCCATCACGCACCGAGGTGCGGCCACCGGCGGAGCCATAGCTAACCGGAGGCCCGGGCTCGGCGCTCTCGCGGTTTCCCGGCCCGCGGCCGCGCAGCTCAGCCCTTCGGATCCTCGATCTCGATCGTCGCGTAGCGCTCGCGAGCGCCGCGGGCGATCCGGCAGGTCACCGCGACGTCCCGGCCTTCCACGCGCAGCCGCCCTTCCACCGACAAGGCGTTGCCGCGGTCGCTGTAGGACGCGCTCCACTGGTAGGTGCGCTCGCCGCGCGCGACGAAGCGCGCCTCGGCTTCCTGGCGGCACCAGGGCACCAGTTCGCTGGCCTGGCGGATCTCGCGTTCATGCGGGTCGTATCCGGCCGGATCGCTGGCCAGCGCCGGCAGCGTGGCCAGCCCCAGCAGACCCATTCCGATCGCATTGCGCATGGCCGGCTCCGGTGACGATGTCCGCCGATCTTACGTCCCCCCGGTGCGCTAGGGCGTCGACATGCCCGGTGGCGGCTCCGCCGGCTGCAGCCACCGGCCATGGCGCATGGCCAGCCCGGTCATCCGCTCCTGGAAGTCCGGATCGCCGCGCTTCACGGTCTTGTACAACTCGGCCCGATCGACGAAGAACTGCTCGAATCCCCCGGGTGTGATCGTGAGCAGCAGCTTCACCGGCTGCTGGGTGCGGTTGCCCTGCGCATGCGCCGCGCCGGCCGGAATGGTGATGTAGGAACCCGCGGGATAGTCCCGCACGCCTTCCGCGCCGCTCACCGTAAGCGTGCCCTCGGCGACGTAGTAGCGCTCCTCCATCGTGTCGTGCCGGTGCCAGGGAGTCTGGTAGCCGGGGCCTTCGGTCAGTTCGATCACCGAGTACCGGCCGCCGGTCGCCTCGCCCGGCACCAGCAACCGGTACGACGAGCCGGCATCGTAGGGCACCGCCGCGACTTCGCTGGCCGCCCGGGCCACGACCTTGGCCGCCGTTGCCGGTGGCAGCGCCTGCGCCGGCAATGCCGTCGCCGTGAGGCCCGTTGCGACCGCTGCCCACACAAGCGCCGTCCGCGTGATTGTCATCAGGTGCTCCCGTGGTTGATCAGTGGTGACAACGCAGGGACTTCCGCTGGCGGGCCAGGCGGCACTGCTGGCGGGAGGCAGCCGGCGAACCGCCGCTTCCGCTCAGGCAGGCAATGGCAGGCCGGCGAATCCCTTCACCGTGCGCAGCACGAAACTGGAATTGACGTCGGCCACGCCGGAATCATTGAGCAGGCGGTCGAGCAGGAAGTGGGAGAAGTGCTCGAGGTCGCGGACGTAGACATGCAGCAGGTAGTCCATGTCGCCGGTCAGCGCATGGCAGGCGACCACCTCGTCCCAGCCCTGCACGCGCTCGACGAAGCGGTCGATGCCGGCGCTGCCGTGCTTTTCCAGCTGCACCCGGACGAACGCCTGCAGGCCCAGGCCCAGCACCTGCGGGTCCAGCCGCGCGGCATAGCCGGACACCACCCCGGTGGCCTCCAGCCGCTGGATCCGTCGCAGGCAGGCCGAGGGCGACAGGTTCACCTGCGCGGCCAGCTCGGCGTTGGTGGCCCGACCTTGGCGCTGCAGCAGCGCCAGCAGGCGCAGGTCGGTGCGGTCGAACTCGGCGGCAGCGGCCATTTGTTGCCTCGCAACATTGCATTCACGCAACAAGATTGCATCCATCCACGCGGGTGGCGCAACTTTGCAATCCCGTTGCGCGGAATAGCGCATACGCTGGGGCCGAACGCACGTCGAGCACCGCCATGTCCGAATCCACCCCCCGCCGCGTCGAATCCACGCCCGTCCAGGGCAGTCAGACCGACAAGGGCTACGTGCCGGTCTACACCACCGCCGTGGTCGAACAGCCCTGGCTGGACTACAGCGCCGACGACCATGCCACCTGGGGCACGCTGTACGCGCGCCAGCGCGAACTGCTCGCCGGCCGCGCCTGCGACGAGTTCCTGCAGGCGCAGGACGCGATGGGCATGGACGCGCGCGCCATCCCGCGCTTCGACCAGCTCAACGAAGTCCTCGGCGCGGCCAACGGCTGGACCCTGGTAGGCGTGGAAGGCCTGCTGCCGGAACTGGACTTCTTCGACCACCTGGCCAACCGCCGCTTCCCGGTGACCTGGTGGATCCGCCGCCCGGACCAGATCGACTACATCGCCGAACCGGACCTGTTCCACGACCTGTTCGGCCACGTGCCGCTGCTGATGGACCCGATGTTCGCCGACTACATGCAGGCCTACGGCGCCGGCGGGGTGAAGGCGCACGCGATCGGCCCCGACGCGCTGCAGAACCTGACCCGGCTGTACTGGTACACGGTCGAGTTCGGCCTGATCCGCCAGCACGACGGCCTGCGCATCTACGGCGCCGGCATCGTCTCGTCCAAGGGCGAATCGCTGCATTCGCTGGAGTCGGCCGCGCCGAACCGGCTTGGTTTCGACCTGGAGCGGATCATGCGCACCCGCTACCGGATCGATACCTTCCAGAAGACCTATTTCGTCATCGACAGCTTCGAGCAGCTGATGCAGGCCACCGCGCCGGACTTCGCACCTATCTACGCGCGCCTGGCGACGCAGGAGACGATCCCGGCGGGCGACGTGCGCGAGGGCGACCTCGTGCACCAGCGCGGCAGCGGCGAGGGCTGGGCGAGCGACGGCGACGTGTGATCCCGGTACCGGCCCGGTGCGGGCTCGGCTAACCTGTCTCGTCAGGCGGTCGGTTGCCGCCAATGGCATGCCACGGAGCGGATGACGGAATTCTTTGCCGGCTTGCTGGTGCTGTGCCTGGGGCTTGCTGTTCCCGGGATGATTTCCATGCGCCATCGCGCGAGCTGGCTGACGGTCGAGGAGTCGCTTGACCATCCGCAGCGCGGGCCTCGCTATTGGTACCGGTTCTGGTGCTGGTGCTTCTGGTATGCCCTATCGCTGCTTCTAACCGCTGCCGCCTTCGGTCTAATGTCGGACTTGGCGCCGATGCAGGCCCTGTTACAAAGCCTTGGCGTACTCAAGCCTGTGTTGCTGTTCATCGCCGCGATTCCGCTCGCGCTGCTTGGGTGCTGGCTGGACTACCGACTCACCGCCTGGGGCAGCCCCCGAAAGCGTAACGCCCGCCGGAAGTTGGGTTTACCGGGCTGGCAAGTGCCCCCGCGCCCGAACCCGGGCGCGCGCCTGCATGTGGCTTTCGCCACCTCACTTCCACCTCTCCCTGGAAACGTCTCGGCAGCCGAACCGGCACTGGATCCGGGCGACCCGGAGCTGGTACGCGAGCTGGCCCGCAAGCACTGGGACGCGATCAACTTCGCCATCGCGTCGAACGGTGACGTGGCTGGCGCGCATGCACGCCAGTCGGCATTCCTCGACGGCCTCGACGAGCGCTTGGACGGCGAGGACGCCGCGCGGGTGCGCGCGATCTATTCGCAGGAGAGTGTCGCTCACGCCAGAACGATGGCTTCAGTCAGCGCTCGCCGGGACGCGCTCCTGCTCGAACAGGCAACACTGCGCTCACGCGTGCATCGCAATCTCAAGATACTGGGCTGGATCTTGGGCGCGCTGTTCCTTCTGAACCTGCTAATTCGTGCGATCGAATGAGCTCCCGATCCACTGCTCACCCGCGGACCAGACGCGGCTGATGCTTCGTGCGGCGCATTCGATTACGCATCGTCCCGCCTTTCGCTGATTCGACGCAGGGGCCGTCGAGCAACGCAGACTGTGGAGCCGGTAGAATGCGCAGCGTTCGGGCCGCTTCTGTGTCAATCGCCGGCGAATTCGTACGGACAAATAGTGTCGATTGGCTCCTAGGCATCTATGCCTGCGGCGACGTGGCTCGCGCGTGGATGTATGCGGAACACGCGGGCATTACACTGTCGGCATGACGTTCCATTCCCGGATCCGCGCCGCCGGCGTGGTCCTCGCCACGCTATCCACTTCCGTTGGTGCCCAGGACACGCCCACGCTGCCGCAGGTGGTGGTGACCGCGCGGGTGGATTCCGCCTCCGCCTTCGACCTGCCGGCATCGCTGGACGTGGTGGAGCTCGGCGACGGCTCGGCCCGGCCGCAAGTGAACCTGTCCGAGGCCCTGGGCGGCGTGCCAGGCCTGCTGGCGCGCGACCGGCAGAACCATGCACAGGACACCCAGCTGTCGATCCGCGGATTCGGCGCGCGCGCCACCTTCGGCGTGCGCGGCGTGCGCCTGTATGCCGACGGCATCCCGGCGACGATGCCCGACGGCCAGGGCCAGCTCTCCCACTTCGCCCTGGCCGCCGGCGACCGGATCGAGGTGATGCGCGGGCCGTTCTCGGCGCTGTACGGCAATTCCTCCGGCGGCGTCGTGCAGCTGTGGAGCGCGGACGGCGGCGAGCCCACCCGGGTGGACCTGCGCGCCACCGCCGCGGCCTACGACAGCCTGTCCGCCAGTGCTCGCGTGCTCGGCAGGGCCGCCGGCACCGGCTACCACCTGGCGGCCTCGGTGTTCGACACCGGCGGCTACCGCGAGCACAGCGCGGCGCGGCGCGAGTCGGCCAACCTCAAGCTGCACCGTGACTTCGCCGGCGGTGGCCGGCTGGAGCTGGTCGGCAACCACTTCCGCGCGCCCGACGCGCAGGACCCGCTGGGCCTGACCAGGGCGCAGGTGCGCGAGGATCCGCGGCAGGCCACGGCGGCCGCGCTGCAGTTCAATACCCGCAAGTCGGCGGCGCAGGACCAGCTCGGCGCGAGCTGGCGGCAGCCGCTGGGCGATTCCGCGCAGCTGCGGCTCACCGGCTATGGCGGCAGCCGCAGCGTGGTGCAGTACCTGTCGGTCCCCGTGGCCGCGCAGGCCAGTCCGCTCAGCGCCGGCGGCGTGGTCGACCTGGACAACGGCTACGGCGGCGCCGACGCGCGGGCGAGCTGGCAGGGCCGGGTCGGCGATGGCGATTTCGAGTTCACGATCGGCACCAGCGCCGACCGCCAGCGGCAATGGCGGCGCGGCTACGAGAACTTCCGCGCCGACGGCGCCGGCGGGGTCGCGCTGGGCGTGCGCGGCGCGCTGCGCCGCGACCAGCGCGACGTGGTCGACAACTTCGACCAGTACGCGCAGGCGTGGTGGGAATTCGCGCCGCGCTGGTCGCTGCAGGCCGGCGCGCGCCACAGCGTGGTGCGCTTCCGCTCCGACGACCGTTACGTCACCGCGACCAATCCCGACGACAGCGGCCGGGTCGAGTATTCGCAGACCACGCCGGTGGCCGGGCTGGTGTTCGCCGCCGCCGACGACCTGCGCCTGTATGCATCGGCCGGGCGCGGGTTCGAGACGCCGACCTTCAACGAACTGGCGTATCGCGCCGACGGCGGCGCCGGCCTGGCCTTCGACCTGGCGCCCGCCGTCAGCGGCAACGTCGAACTCGGCGCGAAGTGGCGCAACGATGCCGGCGCCGCCATCGAGGCGGCCCTGTTCCGAGCCGACACCGAGGACGAACTGGCGGTGGCGCGCAACAGCGGTGGCCGCAGCAGCTACCGCAACGTCGGCCGTGCGCGCCGGCAGGGCGCCGAGCTGGCGGCCGACGTGCCCATCGGCCCGGCCTGGTCGTTGCGCGTGGCGGCCACCTGGCTGGACGCCTACTTCCGCGACGGCTTCCCGCTGTGCACCGGCGCCTGCCCCGTGCCGGCGGTGGCGGTGGCCGCCGGCACGCCGATCCCCGGCGTGCCGCGGCACTTCGGCCAGCTCCGCCTGCAATGGCAGGGCGGTCCATGGGAAGCGGCACTGGAGGCCTGGGCCAACAGCGCGGTGAACGTGGACGACCGCGGCACCGCCTCGGCGCCGGGCTACGGGCTGGTCCATGTCGAGCTGGCGCGCCAGTGGCGCGCAGGCGATGGCCGCCTGCGCGGCTTCGCCCGGGTCGACAACCTGTTCGACCGCCAGTACATCGGCTCAGTGATCGTCAACGAGGGCAACGGCCGCTACTACGAACCAGGCCCCGGGCGCGCGGTGCTGCTCGGCCTGGAGTGGCAGCTGCGCTAGCGCCGCGGCGGTTCAGCGGCATATTCGCTTGGCGACGAACCCGCCCGCGCGGATCGCCGCGTCACCACCAGGGGGATCGCATGGGGCGTTCGGTTCGTCGCTTGACCGGCTTGTCCGCCGTCGCCGCGGTGCTGGCGGCCATTCCGGCCGCCGCCGCCGCGGTCGAGCCGCTGGACACCTTCAGCGTCAGCATCGGCGGCTACGTCACCCGCTTCGACACGCGGGTGCGCGCCGATGGCGAGCTCTTCGGCGGCACCACCATCGACCTGTCGCGCGACCTGGGCCTGGACAAGGACGACATGATCGGCTTCCTGGGCGTGAGCTGGCGGCCATTCGCGCGGCACGAGGTCGGCCTGCTCTATTTCCAGAACGGCGTGGACAGCGAGAAGCGGCTGGAACGCGACATCGTGTTCGAGGACCACCTGTACCAGACCGCGGCCACCGTGCGCGGCCGCTACGACGTCGATGCGGTCGCGGCCTACTACACCTGGTGGGGCTTCTCCGAGGAGAACTGGGCGCTGGGGCCGCGGCTCGGCCTCACCTGGTACCGCATCGAGCTGGGCATCGAGCTGGAGGCGGACGTCAACGGCGACCCGGTGGGCAGCGGCGCGCTGGAAGACTCGGTCAGCGCCGACCTGCCGGCGCCGACCCTCGGCGCAGCCTGGCGCTGGACCCCCGCGGAGGACTGGCGGATCGTCGCCGACGCCGGCTGGTTCTCCACCGAGATCAACGACATCGACGGCAGCATCACCTACGCGCGCGCCGGCGTCGAATGGCATCCGTGGGCGCGGTTCGGGGTGCTGGTGGACTACACCCTCAGCAACATCGATGCGCGTACCGAGCGCGACGCCTTCACCGGGCTCCTGGAGATGCAACAGCGGGCTGCGCCTGGGCCTGCTCTACCGGTTCTGAGGCCTGCGCGCCGTCGTCACAGCGGAAACGGTCGAGCCCCCGGCGGCGGCCTGATAGCATGGCGCGCGCGATTCGCGGGCGTTCCGGCAAGGCCGGCCGCCGGCGCATGCCGCCTCCCCCCACCGAACAGAGCCAAGCCGTGTCCTTCTTCTCGAACGTCGAACGGGTCCCGGGCGATCCGATCCTGGGCCTGACCGAGGCCTACAACGCCGACTCCCGCACCACCAAGGTCAACCTGGGCGTGGGCATCTACTACGACGAACAGGGGCGGATCCCGCTGCTCAAGGCGGTGCAGCAGGTCGAGCAGTCGCTGGCCGCCGCCGCGCGCCCGCGCGGCTACCTGCCGATCGACGGCCTGCCGGCCTACACCCAGGCCACCCGCGAGCTGCTGTTCGGCAAGGACTCGCCGCTGCTGGCGGCAGGCCGCGTCGCCACCACCCAGACCGTGGGCGGTTCCGGCGCGCTGCGCGTGGGCGCCGAGCTGCTGCGCAAGGCGCTGCCGCACGCGACCCTGGCGTTGAGCAACCCGAGCTGGGAGAACCACCGCGCGGTGTTCACCGCCGCCGGTTTCGAGATCGTCGACTACACCTACTTCGACGCCGCCAGCCACGGCGTGGACTTCGACGGCATGCTCGCCGACCTGGGCAGGCTGAAGCCGGGCACCACCGTGCTGCTGCACGCGTGCTGCCACAACCCCACCGGCGCCGACCTGACCGTGGCGCAGTGGAAGCAGGTCGCCGCGCTGCTCAAGGAACGGCAGCTGTTCCCGTTCATCGACATGGCCTACCAGGGCTTCGACAAGGGCATCGCCGAGGACGCGGTCGCCATCCGCCTGCTGGTCGAGGCGGGGATCGATTCGTTCGTGGTCGCCAGCTCGTACTCCAAGTCGTTCTCGCTGTACGGCGAGCGCGTGGGCGCACTGTCGATCGTGGCCGGCACCGCCGACCAGGCGCAGGCGGTGCAGTCGCAGGTCAAGCGGATCATCCGCACCATCTACTCCAGCCCGTCGGCCCATGGCGCCGCGCTGGTCGCCGGCGTGCTGACGAGCCCGGAGCTGCGCGCGGTTTGGGAAGCGGAACTCACCGCCATGCGCGAGCGCATCCACGCCCTGCGCGAAGGCCTGGTGCAGAAGCTGGCCGAGCAGGGCCACCCGGAATATGACTTCATCCGCCAGCAGGCCGGCATGTTCTCGTATTCGGGCCTGAGCAAGGCCCAGGTCGATCGCCTGCGCGACGAGTTCGGCATCTACGCCGTCGGCACCGGCCGCATCTGCGTGGCCGCGCTCAACCAGGGCAACCTGGAGTACGTGGCCAAGGCGGTGGCGGCGGTCAGCCGCGGCTGATGCCGCCTCGCGGTCGCATAAGCGAAGGCCCGGCATCGCCGGGCCTTTTTTTGTTGCGAGGCGCTTCTGCGCGGCTTGCGAGGCGCTACTTCGGTACCTTGGCCGGAACGAACGGCGAAACCGGGTCGCTGGCCGGGAAGGTTTCCTCGAGCGCCTCGTCCTGGTTGCGGCTGGCGTGCTCCTTGCGCTGCCTGCGCTCGTGCGGCGCCTCGGGGGCGGATGTGCAGTCGCTGCCGGGGGGCGGCAGGTCCTTGCGGTCGCGTGTACTCATGGCGGTCTCCGCGGATGGGGGCTCGAAGCGGCATCGTCGAAGGCGCCGTGGAAAGGGCGCGTGATCCCGGCGTGAGCCGGCGGTGAGCGGGCATCCATCACGGACGCCCCACGCCGCGCGTGCTACCCCTGCAGGCCCGTCGCCCCGAGGCTCCCGTCATGGCCCGCCCGATCTGGACCGGCACCCTGTCCTTCGGCCTGCTCAACGTGCCGGTATCGCTGATGTCCGGCGAGCGCCGCACCGACCTCCACTTCCGCATGCTCGACTCGCGCGACCGCAAGCCGGTCCGCTACGAGCGGGTCAACGCCGAGACCGGCGAGGAGGTGCCGTGGAAGGACGTGGTGAAGGCCTATGAGTACGACAAGGGCAGCTACGTCGTGCTGGAGGAATCGGACATCAAGGCCGCCGCGCCGGAGAGCCACGAGACGGTGGAGGTCGAGACCTTCATCGACGCCGCCGCCATCGACCCGCGCTACTACGAGAAGCCGTACGTGCTGGTGCCGGCGAAGAAGGCCGAGAAGGGGTACGTGCTGCTGCGCGAGACCCTGCGCAAGGGCAACCGCGTCGGCATCGCGCGGGTGGTGATCCGCACCCGCGAGTACCTGGCCGCGGTGATGCCGCAGGGCGATGCCCTGATCCTGATGCTGCTGCGCTATCCGCAGGAACTGGTGGATCCGGCCGACTATGCGCTGCCCGAGGGCAAGGCGGCCGATTACCGGGTCACGGCCAAGGAACTGCAGATGGCCGAGCAGCTGATCGACTCGATGAGCGGGAGCTGGAACCCCGACGACTACAAGGACGAGTTCCGCGACCGGTTGCAGGCCATCATCCGAAAGCGGATCAAGAGCAAGGAAGGCACCGCGCAGATCGAGGACGAAGCGGAGGCGCCGGAGGAGGCGACGACGAACGTGGTCGACTTCATGTCCCTGCTGCAGCAGAGCCTGGATGCGAAGAAGCGCACCCCGGCGAAGAAGGCCGCGGCCAGCCCTCGCGCGCCGGCCAAGGCAGCCAAGGCGCCGGCGAAGAAGGCCGCGCGCAAGGCGGCGGCCAAGAAGGCGCCGGCACGCAAGGCGGCCAGCAGGCGCAAGGCCGGATAGGCCGCGATGTCGCTGCACGACTACGCCCGCAAGCGCGACTTCGGCGCGACCCCGGAACCGCAGAGCGCGACGCGGCGGCGCGGGTCGAAGCGGCAGCCGATATTCGTCGTCCAGCTGCACCATGCATCGCGGCGCCACTACGACTTCCGGCTGGAGGCCGATGGCGTGCTCAAGAGCTGGGCGGTACCGAAGGGCCCGTCGTTGCGCGCCGGCGACAAGCGGCTGGCGGTGGAGGTCGAGGACCATCCGCTGGATTACGCCGGCTTCGAAGGCGACATCCCGGAAGGCCACTACGGCGCCGGCCACGTGGACATCTTCGACCAGGGCACCTGGACCACGGATGGCGAGCCGCTGGCGGCGATCGCCAGGGGCTCGCTGGATTTCGAACTGCATGGCGACAAGCTCAAGGGCGCCTGGAAGCTGGTCCGCACCGGCAAGCCGGCGCGGCAGCCGCAGTGGCTGCTGATCAAGCGCAGCGACGACCACGCCGCCGACGTGGAGGCGGACGATCTGGTCGGGACTCCATCACGGACGGGCCGGCCGAGGGGCGAGGCCAGGGCACCAATCGCCGCCAAGAGCGCCAAGGCTGCCAAGGCTGCCATGGGCACGGCTGCCACGGGCGGGCATGCCAAGGCGCGCGCAGCGGCGAGAGAAAGCGCGCCTTCGCGCAAGTCCCCGCGACGGGAGGCCGCCTGGCGTGAGCGTGCGCTGGCGCTCGAGGGCGCGCGCGACCGTCCGCATCCCAGCGGCTTCGCCGCCGAACTGTGCACCCTGCGCGAGGCCCCGCCGTCCGGCGACGCCTGGCTGCACGAGATCAAGTGGGACGGCTACCGGTTGCTCGCCGACCTGGTCGATGGCCAGGCGAAACTGCGCTCGCGCAACGACCTGGACTGGACCGCGCGCGTGCCGGCCATCGCCCGGGCCGTCGAGGCGCTGCCGGTCTCCGACGCGCACCTGGACGGCGAGCTGGTCGTGCTCGACGACCAGGGCCACAGCGACTTCTCCGCCTTGCAGCGCGTGCTGGAGGGCAGTTCGCGGCAGCCACTGCGATACGTGGTGTTCGACCTGCCCGGCGTGGCCGGCGTCGACCTGTCGCGCACGGCGCTGGTCGAGCGCAAGCGGCTGCTGCGCGAGCTGCTGGGCAGCACGCCCGGCGTGCTCGCCTACAGCGACCACGTGGTGGGGCACGGAGCCGAGGTGTTCGCCGCCAGTGGCCGGGCCGGCTTCGAGGGCATCATCAGCAAGCGCGTGGACGCGCGGTACCGCGGCGGCCGCGGCCAGGACTGGATCAAGGTCAAGCACGAGGACGGCGACGAGTTCGTCGTGGTCGGCTACACCGCGCCGAAGGGCGCCCGGGGCCACTTCGGCTCGCTGCTGCTGGCGCGACCCGGGCAGGACGGCCTGAGGTACGTCGGCCGCGTCGGCAGCGGGTTCGGCGACGCGATGCTGCGCGACCTGTTCAAGCGCATGCGGCCGCTGGAAACCGCTGGACCCACGGTCGAACTGCCGGCCCACGTCCCGCTGCGCCCGCGCAACGTACAGTGGCTGCAGCCCCGCCTGGTCGTGGAAGTGGCCTTCCGCGGCTGGGCCAAGGAAGGCCTGCTGCGCCAGGCCAGCTTCCGTGGACTGAGGGAGGACAAGGACATGGCCGACCTGATGCCGGAGAAGCCGGCCGCATCCCGGACGACGAAAGCACCCGCGCGAACGAAAGCCGGCAAGGGCGTGGCCACGGCGAAAGCAGGCAAGCGCGCGGCCGTGGCGAAGACGGCCGCGGTCAAGGCCAAGGCCAAGGCCGCGCCGAAGGCCGGCACCGCCGACGGTACCGACGTCGTGATCACCCATCCCGAACGGGTCGTGTATCCGGCCGACGGCATGACCAAGGGCGACGTTGCGGCGTACTACCGCGCGATCGCACCATGGCTGCTGCGCGACATCGCCGGGCGGCCGCTGTCGCTGGTGCGCTGCCCCGACGGCGCGACCGGCCAGTGCTTCTTCCAGAAGCACCATGGCGCCGGCTTCGGCGAGGCGGTGCATGCGCTGCCACTGCGGCAGAAGAGCGGGATCGAGGACTACGTCTGGATCGACGACGCGACCGGCCTAATGCAGCTGGTGCAGATGAACGTGCTCGAGTTCCATCCGTGGGGCGCGACCGTGGAGGACCCCGAACGCGCCGACCGGCTGGTGTTCGACCTGGATCCGGGGGAAGGCGTGCCGTGGAAAGCCGTGTGCGACGGCGCGCGCGAGGTTCGCGGCCGCCTGCGCGAGGCCGGCCTGGAAAGCTTCCTGCGCATGAGCGGCGGCAAGGGCCTGCACGTGGTGGTGCCGCTCGCGCCGGCGGTGCCATGGGAGCAGGCGCGCGACTTCTGCGAGGCCTTCGCCAGGGCGATGGAGGCGCATGCGCCGGATCGGTGGCTGGCCAACGCGCGCAAGGCGAAGCGGACCGGGCGGATCTTCCTGGACTGGCTGCGCAACACCCGCGGCGCGACCAGCGTGGCGAGCTGGTCGCTGCGTGCGCGCGAACACGCGACGGTGGCCATGCCGCTGCGATGGGAGGAGCTGGGCAAGTTCGACCGGCCGGGCGCGTTCAACCCGGACAAGGCGCTGCAGCGCGCGTCGCGGCTGCGCAAGGACCCGTGGGACGGGATCGACCGGTTGCGTCAGTCGCTGCCCGGCTGAACCTTGCCGCATCTCCGGATGCTCGCAGGCGGGATGCGGGCCGGCGACGCAGGCGATGCACCCGGAGCCAGAGCGCCGCTGGCGTAACCCTCGCCAAGCCGCCGCCTGGGTTGGCGCTAGCGGACGGGTGCCCGACCTGCCGGAAGTCACTTTCGGCGCCCTGGCCATTGCCACGCGCCTCCGCGCGCCGGAGCATGCCCGCATGCTCTCGTCGCTCAGAACCGCGCTGCAGCCGTTGCTCCAGCCGCTCGGCCTGGCCGGCCTGCTGACCATCCTCACCGTCGGCTATTCGATGCGCTTCGTCGAGGCGCCGTCGCGGGTGGCGGCCCACCTGCTGCTCGCGGCCTACCTGGCCCTGTTCGTCCTGCTCCAGTTCCTTCCCGAGCACCGGCGCGGCTGGCGCCATGCGGCGCTGCTGGCCATGCCGCTGGTGGTGCTGGCGCTATGCCGCCTCAGCGTCGAGGTCGGCGCATCCCAGGTGCTGCTGGTCATCTGGGCCGCCTGTACCGTGGCGGCCTGGCCGGTGCGGCTGGCGGCGCCGGTGGTGCTGCTGGTCAACGTCGCCTTCTTCCTCGTCCTGCGCAGCCTCGGATTCCATGATCCGCTGCCGATGGTGCTGATCAACCTCGGCTTCCAGGCACTCGGCGCCATCTGCGTGTACTACGCCGAATCGGCCGAGCGCGCCCGGGCGGCGCTGGCACGGGTCAACGCCGACCTGCTCGCGACGCGCGCCCTGCTCGCCGACAGCGCCCGCGACGCCGAGCGGCTGCGGATGGCGCGCGAGCTGCACGACGTGGCCGGGCACAAGCTCACCGCCATGCGCCTGAACCTGCGCGCGCTGGCCGCCGACCCGGCGCTGGCCGGGCGGGCCGACGTCGCCCTGGCCGACCGCCTGGCCGGCGAACTGCTCGGCGACATCCGCCAGGTGGTGCAGTCGCTGCGCGACGACCGTGGCCTGGACCTGGCCACGGCCTTGCGCGCGCTCGCCGCCCCCTTCCCGCGGCCCTCGCTGCATCTCACAATCGCACCCGGGGTACGCATCACCGACCCGGCCGTGGCCGAGACGGTGCTGCGGCTGGCGCAGGAGGCGCTGACCAACTCGGCACGCCATGCCGGCGCGGAGCGCGTGTGGCTGCGGATCGACCACGGGGAAGACGGCTTGCGCATCGAGATCCACGACGACGGGCAGTGCGGCGCCGACCTGCGCGAGGGCAACGGCATCGCAGGCATGCGCGAACGCCTGGCCGCACTGGACGGCGCACTCATGGTCGGCCGTACCGAGCGCGGCGGCCTGCGGCTGCTGGCCAGGCTGCCGGCGTGAACGGCCCGGAACGGCCGCTGCGGGTCGCGCTGGCCGACGACCAGGCATTGGTGCGCGCCGGACTGCGGGCGCTGCTGGAACGGCTCGGCATCGAGGTCGCGTTCGAGGCCGAGGACGGCCAGGGCCTGCTGGACGCATTGCAGCTGCAGCCGGTGGACGTGGTCCTGAGCGACATCCGCATGCCGGGCCTGGACGGCATCGCCGCCCTGCGGGAACTGCGCGACGAAGGCGACCGCACGCCGGTACTGCTGCTGACCACCTTCGACGACAGCGACCTGCTGCTGCACGCGCGCGACGCCGGCGCCCAGGGCTTCCTGCTCAAGGACGCCGCCCCGGACGACCTGCACGAGGCGATCCTGCGCGTGGCCGCCGGCGAAACCCTGCTGGCCCCGGTCAGCACCGACCCGGTGCGCGCGCGCTACCGCTTCCACGACGAGGCCCCGCCGACCGACACCTTCGGCGAGCGCGAAGTCGCGATCCTGCGCCTGCTCGCCGGCGGCTACTCCAACAGGGAAATCGCCCGCAGCCTGTTCCTGGCCGAGGGCACGGTGAAGAACTACGTCTCCACCATCCTCGACAAGCTCGGCACCCGCGACCGCACGCGGGCGGTGCTGAAGGCGATCACGTTGCGGATCATCTGAGCCAACACGCTAAAGTGATTCCAGCCTTTCCAGACAAAGATTGGACATAGGGCGCAGTTTCGAATCGGAATTTGCTTGAGATGGTCTCGATCGATCCATGACCCTCTTGAATCTGGCCCGCTTCCCTGCAAGTTATCGTTTAGCTTGATGGGCTAATTCAGCCCGCCTAGCTTAAGCAGGTGTTCCATGAATTCGTTAAAGATCGCATGCATGGCAGTGGTAGGCTTTGCCGCCATGATGGGTGCTCCGCAGGCCAAGGCTGACGGCGAGATTGTCGATACGGTTCATCATTGCACACAGAACAGCTGTCTGGTCACACGCTGCATCCACTATGCCGGCTTTTATGACTGTGCTACTGGTTGGTATCCCCGCTTTATGTTCCCCGACTACCGCGAGGAGCCGTAGCTCCCACGATCCTCGCCACCCGGTAATCAGGTGGCGAGTCTGGAGCCAATGATCGATGAATCGATATCCAGGTTTCATTGCTGGCCTGTTCCTCCTTGTCAGCGGCCATCTTTTGGCAGGGGAGGAGCCGCTGATCGATACGGAAGACCAGAAGGTCATGAGTTCGCGCAGCTTCCTCGAGGCGCACCCGGACATGAAGTACCGCACGGAAGGCTGGCTTGCCTACGATGAAGGCAGATACGAGGACGCGCGGAAGCTCTTCACGAAGGCTGCAGGCTTCGGCGACAAGCTGTCCCAGGCGATGTTGGCCGAGATGGCATGGAAGGGCATCGGCCAGCCGGTGGATCGCCCTCTTGGTTACGCATGGGCCGATATCTCTGCCGAGCGTGGCTATCGGCAGTTCGTCGCTCTGCGGGAGCAGTACTGGAGGCAGCTGAGCGACGCGGAACGGATGCGCGCCATCGAGATCGGCCAGCCGCTCCTGGACAAGTACACCCATGCGGTGACCGGGGCAGCCCTGAAGAAGGAACTGCGCAAGGCGCGGCGCTACATGATCAGCGGACGGATCAACCGCGGTGCGGATGTGGTGGTGCCTGGTCCGTATGGCATGGCCACGGTCATCCGCGGCCACGATTTCTACGCGGAGAAGTTCTGGAACGCGGGGCGCTATCAGGAGTGGGTGGACGAAGTGTGGACGGATCCACCCAGGGAAAATGTCGATGTTGGGGCACCGATCACCATTGGTGCGGAGTAGCGCGAGAAGGACTGCCCTCTGCCGCGACTCCGATGGCTGCTCCTCCTGTACCTGTCGCCGTGTACCCCGCTCAACGCCTGACGTCGTACCGCCCCTCGCCCACCAGCGCCTCCACGTCCGCCTCCGACACCAGGTTGAAGTCGCCCGGGATCGAATGCTTGAGGCAGCCGGCGGCCAGGCCGAAGCGGATCGTGCGCTCCGGCGCCCAGCCGTGGACCAGGCCATGCAGCACGCCGGCGGCGAAGGCGTCGCCGCCTCCTATGCGGTCGACGATCGGGCCGACTTCCTCCTGCGGCGCCAGTGCGGTGCCGCTGTCGCGGCCGACCAGCACGCCCGATAGCGCATGGGCATCGACATTGCGCGGCGCGCGGATGGTGCAGGCCATCCATCGCAGGTGCGGGAAGGCGGCGAAGGCATCGGCCGCCGCCGCCTCGATGCGGGCAAGCGGCTCGGCCTGCGGGTACTGGCCGCCGAGCACCACGCCCATGTCGCGGTAGTCGGCGAACAGCAGGTCGGCCTCGGCCATCAGCTCGGAGAGGATCGCCCTGGCGTCGCCCTGCCATACCTCCCAGAGCTTCGGACGGAAGTTGCCGTCGAACGACACCTTCACTCCTGCCCTGCGCGCGGCGCGGGCGGCGGCCAGCGCGGTGGCAGCAGTGTTGGCACCCAGCGCCGGCGTCACCCCGGACAGGTGCAGCCAGTCGGCGCCCTGCAGCAGTGCCGGCCAGTCGTAGGCGTCGGCCGGGGCCAGGGCGAAGGCCGAGCTGGCGCGGTCGTACAGCACCTCGGCCGGGCGGTGGATCGCGCCTGGGGCTAGGAAGTACAGGCCCATGCGGCCGGCGACCTTGCGCACGCCGGCGGTATCGAGGCCATGGCGCCGCAGTTCACCGGCGGCCGCCTCGCCCAGCGCGTTGTCGGCCACCGTGCTGACGGCCGCGACCTGGTGGCCGAAATGGGCGAGGGAAACGCCGACGTTGGCTTCCGCGCCGCCAATCCGCGCGTCCAGTTGCGGACTCTGCAGCAGCTTTTCGCGACCTGGCGCGCTCAGGCGCAGCAGCAGTTCACCGAAACACACGACACGCGCCATTTTCCCCTCCCAGGCCCGGTGCGGGCGGCACCGATGGTGGCATGCCGCCCCGGCGGAGTGCCGTTGGCTAGCGGTGTCAATTCTAGCGGTCCGGTCGATTGTTGCCAGCGCGCCCACCCCGGGTTCCGTGCTGCGCTGCAAGATGCCAAGCCGCCATGCCACTGTTACGGTTCCGTTTGACTATCGGTGTCATCGACATCGGCAGCATCCGGCAGGGCGAGGCCCCCGGGTACCAATCCCGCAGTACCGATAAACGCCCTGGGAGGGGATCGAGTGATGCAACAGCGCACTTTCTGCAGGAAGACACCGGTTACCATGCTAGCCACCGCGATCGCGCTGGCGCTTTCCGCGCCGCTGGCGGCACAGGAAGCAGGCGAGGCACCGGCGGCGAGCAGCCAGGACATCGCCGACCTCGACAAGGTCACCGTCACCGGCTACCGCCAGAGCCTGCAGAAGTCCCTGGACGAGAAGCGCTACTCCACCGAGCAGGTCGACGCGATCTTCGCCGAGGACATCGGCAAGTTCCCGGACCAGAACCTGGCCGAATCGCTGCAGCGCATCGCCGGCGTGTCGATCGACCGCGAAGGCGGCGAAGGCCAACGCATCTCGATCCGGGGCCTGGGCTCGGACTTCACCCGCGTGCGCCTGAACGGCCTGGAGGCGCTGGCCACCGCCGGCACCGGTACCGGCGGCGTCAACCGCAGCCGCGGCTTCGACTTCAACACCTTCGCCTCCGAGCTCTTCAGCCAGGTCAAGGTCAACAAGACCCAGTCGGCGCAGATGGACGAGGGCTCGCTAGGCTCGACCGTGGACCTGCGCGCGTCGCGCCCGTTCGACTACGACGGCTTCCGCGCCTCGGCCAGCGCCCAGGCCGGGTATGGCGAGCTGACCGAGAAGTTCGATCCGCGCGTGTCGGGCCTGGTCTCCAACACCTGGGGCGACGGCACCTTCGGCGCGCTGCTGTCGGCCTCCTACAGCAAACGCAACGTCTACGAGGAAGGCTACAACCCGGTGCGCTGGGAGCACGGCAACCACCGCAACTCCAACCAGTCCAATGCGGCCAACAACGGCACCTACGGCTTCTGCTCGCCGGTCGGCTACAACCCGCAGACTCCGCGCAATCCCGCCTCCAACGAGACCCCGGCGGGCAGTGGTTCGCAGGCCAACCAGGACCGCAACAACGGCTGGGGCAGCTTCGGCATCAGCCCGACCATGTGCGGCACCGGCCTGCCGCGCCCGGCCAACACCCCGGAGAACATCGCCGCCTACGAGACGGCGACCAATGCGTGGCATCCGCGCTACCCGCGCTACATCCGCACCGCGCACGAGATCGAGCGCCTGGGCGTGACCGGTGCCCTGCAGTGGCGGGTCTCCGATGACACCCTGCTCAGCTTCGATGCGATGTACTCGGAGCTGTCCAAGGACCAGCGCGAGGATTCGCTGGGCGCCAACCTGCACCGCGCCGCCAACCTCGGCGGCAAGACCCAGATCGTGGTGCGCGAAGCCGAGGTCGACAGCATGAACCGGCTCACCTACGGCGTGTTCGACAACGTCGACTTCCGTACCGAATCGACCGCCATCGAGGAGACCACCGAGTTCCAGCAGTACAGCCTGACCCTCGAGCAGCACATCAACGATTCAGTAAGACTCGACGCGCAGGTCGGTCATTCGCGCTCGGACTACGAACGCCCGGTGTTCTCGCTGGTGAGCTTCGACAACCAGAACCTGGACGGTTTCGTGCTGGACATGCGGGGCAACCCGGACATGCCGCGGATGACCTTCCCGTTCGACCTCAACAGTGCCTCGTCCTGGTCCTGGCTGGGCTACGGCGCCGTGCCGGTCAACAGCAACGGGACCGCGCGCGGCAGCAACATCAGCGAAGTCCGGCTCAATCCGCAGTACGTGGATAACTCGTTCGACACCGCCAAGGTGGACCTGGAGTTCAACCTCAACCCGACCTTCGCCCTGCGCGGCGGCCTGGCCTACAAGAGCTACGACATGAGCTCGGAGGAATACCGGCACATCAGCTACGGCCGCCTGGCCCAGGCGCTGCCGGCCGGGGTGACAGTGGGCGACCTGAGCACCTCGCTGGACGGCTTCGGCGCCAACCTGTCGGGGGCGCCGTCGAGCTGGCTGGTGCCCGACTTCGACCAGGTCGCGCAGCTGCTGGACATCTACTGCAACTGCGACAGCGGCGCGCGCGGCGGCGACTACCGCCTGGCCAGCGTCGGCCACTTCGGCGCGTCGAACAACAACTTCGAGGTCAACGAGCGCAGCCTGGGTAGCTACCTGCAGCTGGATTTCAACACGGACCTGATGGCGCGGTCGTTCCGTGGCAACGTGGGCGTGCGTGTGGTCAACACCCAGATCACCGCTTCCGGCTGGGCGCCGTGCGCGGCCAGCAACCCGGCCAACAATTCCGAGAACTGCCAGGCGTTCTTCGGCGTGGCCAACGCCACCTCCGCACCCGGTGACCGCTACCTGGTCGGCACAGAGGTCACCCACGACTACCAGGACGTGCTGCCGGCGATGAACCTGGCGTGGGACCTGACCGACGAGCTGGTGCTGCGCTTCGGCGCGGCCAAGACCATGGCCCGCCCCGCGCTGCTGTACCTGTCGCCGGGCGTCAGCGGCGGACCGACGCAGTACTTCGACGACGGCCGCACCTACTCGATCAACCTCGGCAACCCGCAGCTGGAGCCCTTCCGCTCGACCAACTACGACCTGATCGCCGAGTGGTACTTCGCCGAAGGCGCCCTGCTTTCGGGCGCGATCTTCTATAAGGACATCGAAAGCTACATCCAGCGCACCCGCCTGCTCAGCACCTGGGAGGACATGGGTTATTCGCTGGACCTGCTGCCGGCCGGCTTCGGCCCGGACACGGTGTTCAACGTGCAGAGCTACTTCAACACCCCCGGCGGCCCGCTCAAGGGCTACGAGCTGACCTACCAGCAGCCGTTCACCTTCCTGCCGGGGGCGTGGCGCAACTTCGGCGTGCAGCTGAACTACACCCACGTAGAGTCCGAGATCACCTACCTGTTCAGCACCGCGGCCAACAGCAACACCACCGTGGTCACCGAGTACACCAACAACGACCTGATCAACCTCTCGCCGAATTCCTACAACGCCACGCTCTACTACGACGATGGCCGCTTCAGCGCGCGCCTGTCGACCAGCTACCGCGACGGCTACATAAGCGAGATCCTGACCCGCGAGAACGTCTGGGACCTGGACGGCAACCAGCTGATCACCCCCGACGTGACCGGCAAGGACTCGGTGCAGAACGTGGACTTCAACATGGCCTACCGCTTCGGCGACAACCTGACGCTCACCTTCGAGGCGATCAACCTGACCGATACGGCGGACTCGCGCTACGTCGACTCCACCCTGTCGATGCCTGACCGCTACACCGTCAACGGCCGCCAGTACTTCGTCGGCGCCCGCTACACGTTCTGACCTGATGGCCCGGACGTTCCGCCCTCTCCACGGAGCGACCGGTTCTTCCGCCCGCCTGCATCCCGCGCGCCCCGGCGCCCCGGGACGCAGCGCGGGCGGCTTCTTTTCTGCGCTGCGGCCCCTGCCGGAGATCGTCCGAATGAGCCCTGTAATTCCCCTGCGACTGCTGCTGGCGCTGTCGATGACCCTGCCCGCCGCCTGCGCGACCGCGGCGCCCGCGCCCGCGGCCGCCACCGATCCGGTCGCCGAGAACATGCTCCTGCTGCAGACCCCGTCCGGGGGCTGGTCCAAGCACTACCAGGGCAGGAAGGTCGACTACGCGCGCACCTATGACGACGGCGAACGCTCCGCGCTGCGCGCGCCGGACCGCCACGACGACGCCACCATCGACAACAAGGCCACCACCAGCGAGATCGTCGCCCTGGCCGAAGCCCACGCGCGCACGGGCAACCCCGCCTACCTCGATGGAGCGCGGCGCGGCGTGGAGTACCTGCTGCGCGCGCAGTATCCGAACGGTGGCTGGCCGCAGTTCCATCCCGACCTGTCCTCCTACCGGCACCAGATCACCCTCAACGACGACGCGATGGTCCGCGTGATCGGCCTGCTGCAGGACGTGGCCACGGCGGAGGGCGCGCTGGCCGCGCTGCCGGCGGAGTTGCGCGCGCGCGCCGCCGCCGCCGCCGCGCGTGGCATCGACAGCCTGCTCGCGCTGCAGGTGAAGATCGACGGCCAGCCCACGATCTGGGCCGCGCAGTACGACGAGACCACGCTACAGCCGGCCAGGGCCCGCGCCTACGAACTACCGTCATTGGCGGTAGCCGAATCAGTCGGCGTGCTGCGCCTGCTGATGCGCCAGCCACAACCCGATGCGCGTACCGTCGCCGCGATCGAATCGGGCGCGCGCTGGCTGGAAGCGCACCGCCTGCCTGACCTAGCGCTGGAGCACATCGACGCCCCGCACGAGGAAACCGGCAAGGACGTGCGGCTGGTCAGCAAGCCTGGTGCGTCGCTGTGGGCGCGCTTCTATGATCTGGAGCGGCAGCAGCCGCTGGTCGCCAACCGCGAGGGCCAGGTGGTCGCCTTCGCCGAACTGCCCAACGAGCGTCGCACCGGCTACGGCTGGTATGGCACCTGGCCCGCGAAACTGCTGGCGGAGGAACTCCCCCGCTGGCGCAAGGTCCATGCGTCGGCGCCCGCCGCCGCGCCACGTTGATCAGAACGCTGCCGTCATACCCGTCGTCCGCACCCTGGAATTCCGATCCGATGATTGCACCGATGCGTCCCATCCTGCTCGCCGCGCTGGTCAGCGCGATCCTGGCCACCGCGCCCGTATCACCCGCTTCGGAGCAGGCGCAGGACGCGCCGAACCTGCTGTTCCGGGTCTCGGCCGACGCCGGCTTCGTCGCCGACCATGCCGGCGGCGACGCGGTGCCCAACTTCCAGGACAGGGTGAAGGTCGTCCCGACCGGCGTGCAGGGCGGGGCGATCGAATGGGCCGACGACGGCGTGCTGGCCTGGAACGCGCCGGGCAACATCTATGCCGAGCGCGGCACGCTCTCGTTCTTCTGGCGTCCCCGCTATGCGGTGGGCGAGGCGCCGTTCGTCATCTTCCGGGTCGGTTACGCCGACCACAGCAGCTGGGACATGGCCTGGCTGCGGATCGACTGGAACGGCCAGGGCTTCGATGCCTTCGTCACCGACGCCAACCTGGCGCGCACCCGGGTGTCGTTCAAGCTCGACAAGGTGCCCGGCCCACGGGACTGGACCCACCTGGCCTTCGCCTGGGACGAGACCCGCGGCGTGCGGCTGTTCGTCGATGGCAGGGAGGTGGCGAAGGTCGACATCGTCGAGCAGTCGGCCGTCGGTTGCGTGGCCTCGTGCGAGCCGCGCGCCGCGTTCGACTACGACGCCGCGCTCGACCAGCTCGGCCTGGCCGGACGGGTGATGGCGCCCTACCAGGTGCAGAGCCGCTACAACTTCCTGCGCGGCGGCGACTTCGACGAGATCCGCGTGTACGACCGCATGCTCGACGCGCCGGCCGCCGCCACGCTCGCCCGGCGCGGCGACCTCGCCGGCGCCCGGCCATCCACCTCGGTGGCCATCGGCGAGGGACCGCTGCAATCGGCCTGGCGCCGCCGGTACGGCTGGGACCACGGCGCACCGCCGGGGCTGGCTTCGGCAACGACCTCGGTGCGCATGCTCGGCTTCCTGGACGTCAAGGACAAGAAGCAGTGGATGTGGAAGGGCAGCGACGGCATTCCCGAAACCACCTGGCCGGGCGTGTACAACCGTTCGCGCCTGCCCGGGCGCGACGACTACTTCCAGTTGCCGGACTGGAACACGTACGTGGAAGGCGGCCAGGCCATGGACCTGGCGATGCCCGACGAGCCCTTCAACCGGATCGAGATCCGCGGCGCTGCCTATGGGAAGGCCAGTCACGGCGAGGACGCCTCGCGGCAGCAGCCGTTGTTCGAGCGCGAGCAGGGCGTGGTCCGCACCTACGACCAGTTTCCCGCGCGCCGCGGTGGCCACGTGCGCTTCACCAACACCACCCCGGAAACGCCGATCCAGGAGATCTGGGCCTACCACGTCACCGATGCGGCCGAGCCGGAGGGCACGGTCAAGCAGGCCTACGTGGTCGACAGCCGCGTGCTGCCCGACTACGAGAACGTGCAGGCGCTGCGCCGCTACATCGATGGCCGCTTCCTGCCGCCGGGCCGGGCCACGGTGATGGCGCTGCCCAAGGGCGCCGGCTCGCGCAAGCGCGGCGACGACAGCCTGCCCATCGCCGCCGAACCGATCGTGCACGTGCTCATTCCGTCCAGCGTCGGCGCCGCGCCGGCCGCGCAGCCACTGATCCGCAGCTGGGCCTACAGCTGGGAGAACATGTACGACGGTCTGGACGGCGTGGCCATCGACCTCCCGGCGCTGGACCTGCCGGCCACGCGCGACGGCCTGATTCCGCTCAACATCCGCATCAAGGATCCGATCTGGCCGGCGCGCGACATGATCGATGTCTCGGTGTCGGTCAAGCCCAACCAGAAGCGCACGCTGTGGCTGGACCTGCGCGACCGCATCCTCACCGACGACAGCCTGTGGCTGAGCATCGCCTCGGCCGCCCCGGGCTTCAACGCGCACTCGCTCGATGGCGCCCAAGTCCGGCTGGTGTTCAAGGACCGCGCCGAGGCGAAGAAGGAACACGTCGCCGACCGTTTCAACCAGGTGCGCGACAACTGGGGCTTCCTGGTCGAGGAGCACACCACTTCCAAGCGCCAGCGCCTGTACGCCCGCGTCCATGCCGACCTCAGCGACCTGCTGCGCGTGGACCCGGACCACGAGCAGGGTCGCCGCTACTGGAACTACATCAGCTACAACAGCCAGGGCCGGCCGCCGTTCACCCCGCCCACCGCGCCGAGGGGCGTGCCACGGTGGGCGTTCCTGCAGGCGCAGGACATGCAGTACGTGCGCCGGTTCATCGACTGGTGGATCGACCACCGCCAGGTCGAGTACGGCGATTTCGGCGGCGGCCTGTCCGACGACTCGGACCTGGTCCAGCAGTGGCCGGGCGCGGCGCTGATGGGGATCAAGCCGGACAAGCTCAATGCCTCGCTGACCGCGGTGTCCGATGCGATCTACCGCAATGGCATGTTCAGTGGCGGCCTCAGCACGATCGAGACCGACGAACTGCACGCGTACGAGGAAGGCATCAACGCCAACAGCGCGATGCTCTACCTCAACTGGGGCGACCCGCTGACCGTCGAGCGGCTGATGGAGACGGTCAAGGCCTACGACGAGAAGATCATCCTGCCCAACCCGCAGGGCCACCTGCTGTGGTCCAGCAACTGGTTCGGCGGCAACAAGGTCTACCGCGAGCCGAACTGGCAGTGGCAGAAGCCCTATTCGTTCCCGGCGCTGCACCCTGCGTTCCTGGTCGGCGACTGGAACGCCGATCCCACGGGCCGCAAGCTGGTCACCGGCCTGGCCGATGGCTACCTGGCCCATGCCTACACCGCCGACGACGGCACCTGGGTGCTGCCCAACGAGATCCACTGGGCCACCGGCAAGACCCGCGGCGGCGAACTGGTGAAGGGCTCCGGCGGCGGCGACACCATGCACCTGTTCTGGACCGCGTACCGCTGGACCGGCGACGAAAAGTACCTGCGCGCGCTCGACTACCGCGCCGGGCGCAGCGGCCCGGCCAGCCTGTCCAACCTGGGCGAGAACTTCATCGGCGTGCTCGGCCGCGAAGGCGACTGGGGCCAGGCGCTGGTCGAGGCGGCCGACCAGGGCGACACCGGCTTCGCCAGCCTCGCCGCCTGGCAGCAGACCGGCGACAAGAAGTACCTGGAGGCGATGCACGCGGAGTCGATCGAACTCAAGGCGCTGCGCGAGTACATGGTCACCGAGGGCCACTGGTGGTCCGACCGGGTCGAATCGGCCAGCGAGCTGCTGCAGCGCGAGCGCCTGGGCGGCGTGGCGCTGGAGCGCAACCAGTCCTACCCCGGCCACACCGTGAGCTGGCGCTTCGCCCGCGAGGACGGTGCCGAGCAGGTGGCGATCCTGCTGCCCGATGCGCGCCGCGACCGCTTCAAGGTCATCGGTTTCAATCTGGACGGCAAGGCGCATCCGGCGACGATGACCGGCTGGAACGTGGCGCCAGGCACCTGGCGCATGACCTCGGGGATCGACCGCGACGGCGACGACCGCATCGATGGCAAGCCGTCCACGCGCGAATTCGACTTCGAAAAGAGCGCCCCGGTGGACATGGTGTTCCCGCCGATGCAGACCGTGGTGATGGAATTCGAGCTGCTCGAGAAGGGCGCGGCCGTGGAGACGCGACCGGACCTGGGCATCGGCCGCGGCGACGTGCGCGTGGCCGGCGATTCGGTCGAGGTGGTCGTGCACAGCCTGGGCCACGTGGCGACCGGTGCGGGCTATGCGGTGCTGGAGGACGCACGCGGTCGCGAGCTGGCGCGCGTGGCGGTGCCGGCGATGTCGGCGCCGACCGACCTGTTGCCCAAGACCACGAAGGTGTCGCTGCCGCTGGGTGGCCGCAAGGCCGACGGTCTTTACGTGCGGGTCGCGCTCGAGGGCGAGGCCGAAGAAGTCACGCGCCTGAACAACCGGCGCGCGGTGCCCTGAGGCCGGCGCGCGCAGACAACCGAGGAAGGCCGGTCTTGGCCGACCCTTCCTCGGCGTAACCGCGGGCCGCGAACATGGGCCACCCTCGCGGCGTAGAGCCGGGCTTGCCCGGCTGCCCTTCGTCGCCCCCGCAAGCGCAAGCAGCCGGGCGAGCCCGGCTCTACGGGGGCAACACCTTCATCGATGCGACTGTCGCCAACCCCGCCAGCAGCCACGCCGCCACGCGCTTGAGCAGCGCGGTGTCCAGTGCGCCCCTGGCAGCCGACTCGCGTGGCGCGTGGAAACCCACGACCAGCGCGTGCGCGGGCAGCGCGATCACCAGCAGGAAGGCGAGGATCCAGTCCAGGGTGTCATCGCCCAGCCGCGGCCAGAGCAGCGGCATCACTACCCCTGCGAATGCGCCCGCCAGCGCGGCCGTGACGGGTGTGGGTGTGATCTTCATGCGTCGGGTCCTGCCCGGTCGCCGCCGCAGTCCGGCGGTCGCGCGCATCGGGTGAGGAGTAGGCGATCGTCCTTCATGGAATCAGGTTGCGTCGCAGCGCCGGCACCTGTCGCGCCAGCTCGTCGGCGACGATGGCGGCGAAGAAGTCCGCACCCTCGCGGCCCAGATGGGTGTAGTCGAACGCCGCCTTCGGCGTGCCCATCGGCTCGACGGCCGCATTGTCCTGCGGCGCGGCGACCGTGGCGCCTGCCGATGCGGCCGGTGCCGCGCCGATCGTGGTGCCGCCCTGCGCGGCGGTGACCTGCTCCGGCAGTGGACGCGCCTGGGCCAGGCGCATCGCCTGCACCGGGCCCATGCCCTGCACCGCGGCTACGCTGCGCGCATGCAGGTCGACGAGCGGTACATCCAGCTCGGCGGCGACCTTGCGCGTGGCTTCGGCCCACGGCGCCAGGTCGTCGGCCAGACCGCCCTCCTTGAACTGGCGCCGGGTCAGCGGCGTCAACAGCACCGGCACGGCACCGGCGGCGCGCACCTCGCGGACATAGCGGCGCAGGTTGTCGGGGAATTCGGTCGCCAGGTCGGTGGAGCGTCCCGGCTTGCCCGGCTGGTCGTTGTGGCCGAACTGGATCAACACGTACACGCCACCGGCATAGGCGCCGGTGCGCATTTCGTGCAGGGCGATGTCCCACGAACCCTCGGCGCGGTAGTTGTAGGTGCTGCGACCGCCACGGGCCAGGTTGATGCAGGCCAGGAACGAGGCGACATGATCGGCGCAGAACGACGGCCCCCAGCCGCCCTGCACCGCAGTGGTCGAATCGCCCACCAGGATGATCTTGCTGGCGCGGACCGGGGTGACCGGCGGCCGCTCGCCGATCGAGGGATCGACCGCGGCCTGGCTGGCGGCGGATGCGCCCAGCAGCAGGAGCAGGGACGCGCGGGCGAGAAGGCGGCGGCAGGCGAAGGTCGAAGATGGGGACATGGGAATCAAGAGGGTTGCGGGCGTTCTTGGCGGGCTCCGGTGCTCGCCGGCGGCCGGCATCGCATCGGTGTCATCCGGCCACAAAGCTGGCGATGCGGACAATCCGACTTTAGCCGCGCCCGCGACGCTCGTGCTGCGGCGCAGGATGCCCGGGTCGGGCGGTGTCTGGTACGGTCCATTGACCATCGGTGTCATCCGCGGCCCGACCGCACGCCCGGACACCGGATCCTCCCCTGCCCCCCAAGGACCAGCCATGGCCCTGCGCCCCTTGCACTCCCTGTTGCTGCTCGCCTTGCCCGCCCTCGCCGGCTACGGGCTGGCCGCGCCCACGGCGCTGGCCGCCGACACACCGGCCAGCCCCTGGAAGCGCGGCATCGAGCACCAGCGCCAGGCCGACCTGGGCGACGGCACCTTCCTCAACCCGGTGTTCGCGGGCGACCGGCCCGATCCGTCGGTGCTCAAGGACGGCGACGACTACTACCTGACCTCGTCCTCGTTCGACGCCTACCCCGGCCTGCCGATCTGGCACTCGCGCGACCTGGTCAACTGGCAGCCGCTGGGCCATGCGATCACGAAGAACGTCGGCTCGATCTGGGCGCCGGACATCGTCAAGCACGAAGGCCGCTACTACATCTACTTCCCGGCCCGCACCGGCGGCACCGAGGGCAGCACGCGCAGCAATTACGTCGTATGGGCCGACGACATCCGCGGCCCGTGGAGCGAGCCGGTGAACATCGGCCTGGGCCAGTACATCGACCCGGGCCACGCGGTGGGCGAGGACGGCAAGCGCTACCTGTTCCTGTCCGGCGGCGACTACGTGCAGCTGTCGGACGACGGCCTGCGCGTGGTCGGCGAACCGAAGCACGTCTACGACGGCTGGCAGTACCCGGAAAGCTGGGACGTGGAGAGCTACGCCCAGGAGGGCCCGAAGATCCACAAGCGCGGCGACTGGTACTACATGACCACCGCCGTGGGCGGCACCGCCGGCCCGCCGACCGGGCACATGGTGATCACCGCGCGTTCGAAGTCGATCCACGGCCCGTGGGAGAACTCGCCGCACAATCCGATCACGCGCACCGTCGACCGCAGCGAACCGTGGTGGTCGCGCGGCCACGCCACCGTGGTCGAAGGCACCGACGGCCGCTGGTGGATGATCTACCACGGCTACGAGAACGGCTACTGGACGCTGGGCCGCCAGGCGCTGCTCGATCCGGTCGAGTGGACCGACGACGGCTGGTTCGTCGCCAAGGGCGGCGACCTCGGCCGGCCCATGGAGAAGCCCAGCGGAACGTCGGTCGGCGTGCACGGCATGGCGCTGTCGGACGCGTTCGACGGCAGCCGGCTGGGCCACCAGTGGTCGTTCTTCGACCCGGCCCAGGACGAATACGCGCGCCTGTCGTTCGGCGGCGGCGCGATGACCCTGCAGGGCAAGGGCAACACGCCGCGCGACAGTTCGCCATTGACCGTGATCGCCGGCGACAAGGCCTACCAGTTCGAAGTGGAGATGGAGATCGAGCCGGGCGCGATCGGCGGCGCGCTGCTGTTCTACAGCGACCGCCTGTACGTGGGCGTGGGCAGCAACGGCGAGAAGTTCGTCATGCATCGCTACGGCCAGGAACGTCCCACCAATGGACTGGCGCCCGGCAAGGGCGGCAGGCTCTGGCTGCGGGTGACCAACGACGAGCACATCGTCACCTTCCACACCAGCACCGACGGCAAGGCCTGGGAGAAGTACCCGGTGCAGATGGAGGTGTCCGGCTACCACCACAACGTCGCCGGGCAGTTCCTTGCGCTGAAGCCGGGCATCTACGCGGCCGGCGAGGGCAAGGTGCACTTCCGCGACTTCCGGTATCGCGCGCTCGACTATTGAGCGGGACGCCCGCCCGCCGGCGCCGTCACATCGTCCCGCGCTGCACGAACGGGGCCTGCTGCCAGAAGCGGCGCTCGGCCCCGCGTGGATCGTCGGCCAGCGCGGGCGGCACGTCGAACAGCAGCGTCTGCCGCCGCGCCATCGAGTACGGCTCCCAGCGCGGCAGTCCGGCGTGGTTCGGATCGCCATGCCGCGCCAGCGCCAGCAGCGCGTCGCTCATGCGGTCGGCCAGTGCCTGCGCTTCGGCGCCGTCGCCGGTACGCGAGCCTGGTTGGCGGATGTTGTCGAACACCAGCGGGATGTCGAGGGTATGGAAGGCGCGCAACTTGCCGCCGTCGAGCGGCGAGCCCCAGTCGAGCTGGTACGCCCAGGTCGGGGCGGCCGGACCGGCCTGGCGCGCGCGCGCCTCCAGTTCCTCCACCGCGCCGCGCCAGGAGCGCCCGGCCGTGGTCGCGGCGAAGAACACCTCCGACGGCGTGTAGTGCGGATACAGGCGGCGGTATTCGGCCACCACCAGGTCGGCGCGGATGTCGACGAACTGCTGCGTCTCCAGCCGCGCCGGGAGTTCCTCCCAGCCCAGCTCGAAGTTGCGCGGGTCGTTGCCGAGGAAGGCGCGCGTCTCGTCGCGGGTGTTGCCGATCACCATCGGGATCGCCGCCGACTGCGGCGGCGCGTCGGGCCAGAACGGATGCCGCGGCAGCACTTCGCCATCCATGACCGGGCCGAAGTACAGGCGCGTGTCTTCCACCCGCGACAAGTCGCGCACGGTGGTCGCCTCCAGGATCTCCGCCGCAGGCAGCGCACGCAGGCGCGCGACCGCATCGGGCGCGGCCGGGTCGATGCCCAGCGTATGCAGGAACAGTTGCGCGCGCTGGGTCGCCGCGCGCGGACCGGCGGCGGTGACCTGCTGCCCGCTCATCGTCCACGCACGATGGAACAGTCCGCGCGCCGCCGGCATCGCCATCAGCGTGGCGATCTTGGCGCCGCCCCCGGACTGGCCGAACACGGTGACGTTGCCGGGGTCGCCGCCGAAACCGGCGATGTTGTCGCGCACCCACTGCAGCGCCAGCACCAGGTCGAGCTGGCCGGCGTTGCCCGACGCGGCCACGTCCGCGCCGCCGATCCGGCCGAGGTGCAGGTAGCCGAACGCATTGAGCCGATGGTTCACGGTAACCACGACCACGTCGCCGCGCCGGCACAGGCGCGTGCCGTCGTACAGGGGATCGCTGCCCGAACCGGTGTCGTAGCCGCCGCCGTGGATGTAGACCAGCACCGGCCGCTTGCCGCCATCGGCGAGGGCAGGCGTCCAGACGTTGAGGAACAGGCAATCCTCGCTGCCGGGACCGTCTCCGCCCCGCTGCGGCGCGGAGGCGGCGTAGGCCGTCGCATCGGCCACGCCGGACCAGGCGCGCGGGGCGCGCGGGGGCTGGAAGCGCGCACCCGTGGTGTCGGCCCCGTAGCGGATGCCCTTGAAGGCATGCACGCCCTGTTCGCGCAGGCCACGCACCCGGCCGGCGCGCGTGGCGGCAACGGTGCCCGCTGCATCGGTCGTGGCGAAGGCCGGCGGGGCAAGGGTTCCCAGGGCGATGCCGGCGGCGGTCGCCTGCAGCAGGCGGCGGCGTTGCGTGTCGACGGAAGGCGTGATGGGAGCAGGGATATCCGACATCGTTCAATCCTGGGGTGCGGGGGCAGGTGCGGGCGCGTGGGCGTCGATCCAGGCCAGTGCCAGCGATGGCCACCGCGCCAGCGTGCCACCGGCCTGGCGCACGCCGAAGCCGTGCCCGCCGCGCGCGTAGAGATGGGTCTCGTGCTCGATGCCGGCGTCGCGCAGCGCGGCTTCGAACAGCAGGGTGTTCTCGACCGGCACGACCTCGTCGTCCTGCGCGTGCAGGAGGAAGACCGGCGGCGTGGCCGCGCCGACGCGGTTCTGCAGCGAGTAGGCCTCCACCGCTGCCGCGTCGGGTGCTTCGCCGAGCAGTTGCCGGCGCGATCCCGGATGCGCGTGCGCACCCATGTCGATCACCGGGTACACCAGCAGCGCGTAGGCGGGACGCGCGTCGAGCGTGTCGGCGGCGTCGACCGGCGGATACACGCGCTCGGCGTGGCGCGTGGCCAGGCTGCCGGCCACGTGGCCACCGGCGGAGAAGCCCATCACGCCCAGGCCGTCGGGGTCGACGCCCCATTCGGTCGCGCGGTGGCGGATCAGCCGCAGCGCCCGCTGTGCGTCGGCCAACGGAACTTCGCGCGGGCTGGCATGCCCTTCGCCCGGCAGGCGATAGCGCAGCACGAACAGGGTCAATCCACCGGCCTCGGCGAACGCCGGCACCAGCGCGCTGCCTTCCTTGTCCAGCACCACCCGCTGGTAGCCGCCGCCGGGCACGACCAGCAGGCCGCGTCCGTCCGGACGGGCAGGGCGGTAGATGGCCAGCGAGGGCGTGCCGATGCGCTCGGCATAGCGGTCCGGTACCCGCGGGTCGCGGCTGCGCTCGACCACGCGCTGGCCGGCTGCGAGCGCTTCCGAACCCGGGGCGGCGGCGGGCCAGAGCGGGATTTCCACCGGCGGCACCGATGCCGGCAGGGGACTGCCGGGCGCCGCGCCGCCGGCTGCGGGAAGCGCGGCGAGCAGCAGCCAGAGGCCGGCCGCGCGGATCCGGGGGCGACGCGCAGCGGGCCGGTAAAGCAGTCGCATTCCAAGGTCTCCACATGTTGCGATGCAGCGTGCAGTGCCGCGTTGTCGCAGTGCACATTGCGGCATGACACCGGTTTACCATATACAGCTTCCGCGCCCGCTGTCGATCCGCGGCGCAACACGCTAAGCACATTCCCCGGGAGACACCTTGAGCACGCTTACAGGCCATCAGGACGATACGGCGCCGTCGCCGCAGCTGAGCGGCATCGCTGACCGCTTCGTCGCCGCCAGGCGCGCCGGCGCTGCGCTGGAGGGGTTTCCGGGGACCGTTCCCGATGACCTGGTCACCGCCTACCGGGTCCAGGACCTGGCCATCGCGCAGTGGCCCGACCGCGTGATCGGCTGGAAGGTCGGCTACATCGCCCCCGAGCGCCGCGACGCGTCCGGCGACGAGCGTCTGCTGGGCCCGATCTTCGCCCGCCACTTCTGGAATGCCACCGGTGGCAGCATGCCGATCCCGGTATTCGTCGGCGGCTTCGGCGCGGTCGAGGCCGAGTACGTCCTGCGCCTGGAGGCCGATGCGCCGGACGACAAGCTGGACTGGACGCCCGATGAGGCGGCCGCGCTGCCTTCCACCCTGTTCATAGGCGTGGAAGTCGCCAGCAGTCCGCTGGCGACGATCAACCAGCTCGGGCCGCGCGTGGTGGTGTCCGACTTCGGCAACAACAACGGCCTGCTGCTCGGCGCCGAAATCGCCGACTGGACCTCGCTGGACGAGGCGCAGCTGCTGGCCGAGACCTTCATCGACGGCGCCAGCGTCGGCAGCGGCGGCGCCGAGCGCCTCCCCGGCGGCCTGCGCACGGCGTTCGCCTTCGCGCTGTCGCGCTCGGCCCGGCGCGGCCGGCCGCTCAAGGCCGGCGAGTACATCGCCACCGGCAACGCCACCGGCATCCATGACATCGCCGCCGGGCAGAGCGCGCGCGTGGTGTTCCACGGGCATGGCACGCTTGACTGCCACGCCGTTCCCGCCAGCCAGGAGACGCCTGCATGACCGGCTTGAGCCGACGCCGCCTGCTGCTGGGCGGCGCCAGCGCCGCCTGCGCGCTGCCGCTGGCGTTCGGCGGCCGCGCGGTCGCCGCCGCGGACACGGTCGACGACGCCGGCCAGCGCGTCCTGACCGCGACCGACGTGCACGTATCGGACTATCCGACCGTCGAGGCGGTGCGCTGGATCGGCAAGACGCTTGAGGAGGAAACGGGCGGCCGGCTGAAGATCCGCCTCTACCACTCCGGCCAGCTCGGCCGCGAGGCCGAAGCGATCGACATGGCGCGCTACGGCGTGATCGACATCACCCGCGTGTTCTCCGGCGCCCTGAACAACGCCTTCCCGCTGACCCAGGCGCTGTGCCTGCCGTACGTGTTCGATTCGATCGAGCGCGCCGCGTGGTCGACGGCGACGTCGGCGACGAGGTGCTGCGCGGCTTCGAGACGCGCGACCTGGTCGGCCTGGCGATCTACGACTCCGGCGCGCGCTGCTTCTACAACACCAAGCATCCGATCGTCGCACCGAAGGACCTGCACGGCATGAAGATGCGGGTCGCGGCCTCGGACATCTTCATCAAGCTGGTGCGCCTGCTCGGCGCCAACCCGACGCCGATGTCGCTGGGCGAGACCTTCTCGGCGATGGAGACGCGCATGATCGACGGCGCCGAGAACAACATGCGCAGCTTCCACTCCAGCCGCCATTTCGAGGCCGCCGGGTTCTGGTCGGAGACGCGCCATTCCTACGCGCCCGACATCCTGGTGATGTCGCGGGCGAGCCTGCTGTCGCTGGCTCCCGCCGACCGCGAACTGCTGCTGCGCACCGCCCGCGCCTCGGTGCCGGTGATGCGCGCCAAGTGGGACGAATCCGAGGGCGCGGCCCGCGAGGCGGTGCTGGCGTGGGGCGTCCAGGCCAACGAGGCCGACCTGCCTGCGTTCCGCGCGGCGGCCCAGCCGCTGCTGGACGAGTACCACGGCAAGCCGGAGATCGAAGCCCTGTACCGTCGCATCCGCGACCTCGCCTGATCCGGGTTCCCATGAGTCATACGAGCGAGACCGCCACTTCCGCCCCGGCCAGCCCCGCGCAGCGCGCGCTGGACCGGATCGCAGGCATCGCCATCGCCGTGGCCGCCGCCGCCCTGCTCGGGCTGGTCGTGGTACAGGGCTGGCAGGTGTTCACCCGCTACGTGCTCAACGACTCGCCCAGCTGGACCGAGCCGGTGACCCTGCTGCTGCTGGCCACGGCGATGAGCCTGGGCGCGGCGGCAGGCGTGCACACGCGACGCCATTTCGGCTTCTTCCTGCTGCACGACCACGTGCGCCCGGGGATCCGCCGGGCCATCGACGTGCTGGCCGCGCTGATCGTCGCCGCGATCGGCGTGGTGCTGGCCTACTGGTCGGCGCGCCTGCTGCTCGACGGCCTGGACATCCGTGCCGCCGGCGCGAACCTGCCGCAGAGCATCAATTACCTGCCGCTGTCGCTCGGCGGCGCGCTGATGGCGCTGTTCGCCGCCCACCAGCTCGTCCAGGCGGTGGCGCCGCCGCAACATGCCGCGCCGCAGGCGCCGCCGCAGGAAGGGGACCTCTGACATGGCCATCGCGCTGCTGTTCCTCGTGTTCGCGATCCTGCTGGTGGTCGGCGTACCGGTCGCCTTCGCCCTGGCCGCCGCCTCGCTGGTGACCCTGCTGTACCTGGACCTGCCGTCGGTGGTGATGGTCCAGCAGGTCTCCGCCGGCGCCGGCTCGGCGTCGCTGATCGCCATCCCGCTGTTCATCTTCGCCGGCGAGATCATGATGCGCGGCGGCATCTCTGAACGCCTGATCGCGCTGGCCTCCGCGCTGGTCGGCCGCATGCGCGGCGGCCTGGGCCAGGTGTCGGTGCTGTCGTCGCTGTTCTTCGGCGGCGTATCGGGCTCGGCCATCGCCGACGTCTCGGCGGTGGGCGGGACGATGATCCCGCAGATGGTCAAGCGCGGGTACGACCGCGACTTCGCGGTCAACGTCAGCATCACCGCGGCGCTGGTGGCATTGCTGGTGCCGCCCTCGCACAACCTGATCCTGTTCTCGGCCGCCGCCGGTGGCGGGCTGTCGATCGCACGGCTGTTCGCCGCCGGCATCATGCCCGCGCTGCTGATGACCGTCGTCCTGATGCTCACCGGCTACCTGGTCGCGCGCCGCCGCGGCTACGGTGTCGAGCCGTTCCCGGGCTGGCGCGCCGTGGCGGTGCGGCTGGTTTCGGCGCTGCCCGGGCTGGGCCTGGTGGCGCTGATCTTCGTCGGCATCCGCGCCGGCATCTTCACCGCGGTCGAGTCGGCGGCGATCGCCGTGGTCTACGCGCTGCTGGTCACCGCGGTGCTGTATCGCGAGCTGAAGTTCCGCGTGTTCCTGGAGACGGTGACCCATGCGGCGCGCAGCACCGGCGTGATCCTGTTCGTGATTGCCACCGCGGCCGTGTTCGGCTGGCTGCTGGCCTACCTGCAGGTGCCCGCCGCCGCGGTGGAGTTCCTGCAGTCGTTCGCGCACAGCAAGTACATGGTCCTGCTGATGATCATCGTCATGCTGCTGCTGCTGGGAACCTTCATGGACCTGGCGCCGATGATCCTGATCTGCACCCCGATCTTCCTGCCGGTGGCCAAGGCCTACGGGATCGATCCGATCCATTTCGGCCTGGTGCTGGTCCTGACCGGCGGCATCGGCCTGGTAACCCCGCCGGTGGGCTCGGTGCTGTTCATCGGCACCGCGATCGGCAAGATCTCCATCGCCGAGAGCATGCGCACGATCTGGCCGTTCTGGCTGGCCGGCCTGGTCGTGCTGCTGGTCGTGGCCTTCTTCCCGCAGCTCTCGCTCTGGCTGCCGGACCTGCTGGCCTGACGCGCCCGGAGCGGCGGGGCCCCCCGGACCGGCCTGGACCCCGCCGCACCCGCTAGAATCAACGCACCCTTCCGTCGAACCGCCCAATGTCCGCGCGCACCCCCACCGCCCAGCCGCTCGCCCGGCCCGCCGCCGGCAAGGCCGCGACCATCAATGACATCGCGCGGCTGGCGGGGGTCTCGAAGAAGACCGTCTCGCGGATCATCAACAACTCGCCGCTGGTGCGTAAGGACACCCGGGAGAAAGTGGAAACGCTGATGCGCGAGGTCGGCTACGTGCCCGACCCGCTGGCGCGCGGCCTGGCCTTCCGCCGCTCGTTCCTGATCGGCATGGTCTACGACAACCCGACCGCCCAGTACATCGTCGACATGCAGTACGGCGCCCTGGACGCGCTGCGCGAATCGGGCTTCGAACTGGTCGTGCACCCCTGCGACACCCGCAGCCCCGGCTACATCGACGGCGTGCGGCGCTTCGTCCAGCAGCAGAAGCTGCACGGGGTGATGCTGATCCCGCGCGCCTCCGAGGACCAGAACCTGGCCGACATGCTCGCCGAGATGGGCTGCCGCTACACGCGCATCGTCCCGGTCGGCTTCGAGGACACCGACGGCCGGATGATCGTCACCCACGACCGCGACGGCGCGGCCGAGGCGGCCGACTACCTGCTGACCCTGGGCCACCGCGACATCGCCCTGATCACCGGTCCGCTGGCCTACCGCTCGGCGATCGAACGCACCGAAGGCTTCGTCGGCACCCTGGCCAGGCGCGGCGTGGAGGTGCCCAAGTCGCGGATCATCGAGGCCAGCTACACCTTCGAGTCCGGCGTGGCGGCGGCCGAGAAGCTGCTGGCCGGCAAGCAGCGGCCGACCGCGATCTTCTGCGGCAACGATGAAATGGCCGCCGGCGTCTACAAGGTCGCCATGCGCGCCGGCATCAACATACCGCGCGACCTGTCGGTGGTCGGCTACGACGACAGCCCGCTGGCGGCGCGCCTGTGGCCGTCGCTGACCTCAGTGCGCCGCCAGACCCGCGACACCGGGCGCATCGCCGCGACCATGCTGATCCGCACCGACACCGGTCCGCTCCCGGTCGCCAGCGTGCGCCCGCACCTGATCGTCCGCGACTCCTGCCAGCCTCCCGCCTGACCTGATCCGACCACCGGGGGGGAGCTCCGGTCTTTTGCCGCAACGCGGAATGACACCGGTTACCGTCCTTCGCTAGAATGGTCCCAATACAAGGCCAGAGCCGCCCCCGCGTCGCTGGCGCACCGCCCCAGGAGCCCGATCCGATGTACCAGAAGACCTACTACGCGACCCACCCCGGCGTCATGCAGGGCGCCAGCAACGACGAGCTGCGCGACCTGTACCTGATCGGCGAGCTGTTCGCCGCCGACGAAGTGCGGCTGAGCTACACGCACTACGAGCGCTTCGTGATCGGTGGTGCCGCGCCGGTGTCCAAGTCGGTGTCGCTGCCGAAGCAGACCGAGCCCGCCTCGGCCGCGGGCAAGCCCTTCCTGGAGCGCCGCGAGCTGGGCGTGATCAACGTCGGCAACGGTGCAGGCACGGTCACCGTGGACGGCACCGACTACGTGCTCGGCCCGAAGGACGGCCTGTACGTGGCGATGGGCAGCGAGGACGTGAGCTTCGCCTCGGCCGACGCCGCCAACCCGGCCAAGTTCTACCTGACCTCGACCCCGGCGCACGCGCGCTTCGAGACCAAGCAGCTGTCGATCAAGGACGCGGTGGCGCTGGAGCGCGGCGCGCTGGAAACCAGCAACGAGCGCACCATCTACCAGTTCATCGTGCCGGCCACCTGCCAGTCCTCGCAGCTGCTGCTGGGCCTGACCGTGCTCAAGCCGGGCAGCGTCTGGAACACCATGCCGCCGCACCTGCACGACCGCCGCAGCGAGGTCTACTTCTACTTCGACCTGGGCGGCAACGACCGCGTCTACCACTTCATGGGCCAGCCGGACCAGCAGCGCCACATCGTCATGCAGAACGACGAGGCGGTCGTCTCGCCGCCGTGGTCGATCCACATGGGCTCGGGCACCAGCAACTACGCCTTCATCTGGGCGATGGGCGGCGAGAACCTGGACTACACCGACATGAACGTGCTGGACATCTGCCAGCTGAAGTAACGCCCCGCAGGCGCAACGGGCGTAGAGCGGGGCTTGCCCCGCTGCTATTCCAAGCACGTACGAACAGGCCGGAGCCCAAACAGCCGGCTTCTCCACACGGCTCCAGCGGGGCAAGCCCCGCTCTACAGAGGATCTGTCATGGCAAGCAACCCGTTCAGCCTCGAAGGCAAGGTCGCGCTGGTCACCGGCGCCAACACCGGCCTGGGCCAGGGCATCGCACTGGCGCTGGCCGCCGCGGGCGCCGACATCGCCGCCGCCGGCATCGTCCCCGCCGACGAGACCGGCGAGAAGGTGAAGGCCCTGGGCCGCCGCTTCCTCAACATCGAAGCGAACCTGATCAGCATCGAACCGGTCGAGCGCATCGTCGCCGAGACCGTCGCCGGCCTCGGCGGGCTCGACATCCTGGTCAACAACGCCGGCCTGATCCGCCGCGCCGACGCGGTCGATTTCTCCGAGAAGGACTGGGACGACGTGATGAACGTCAACATCAAGTCCGCGTTCTTCATGTCGCAGGCCGCCGGCAAGCATTTCATCGCCCAGGGCCGCGGCAAGATCATCAACATCGCCTCGATGCTCTCGTTCCAGGGCGGCATCCGCGTGCCTTCGTACACCGCCTCCAAGAGCGGCATCGCCGGCATCACCCGGTTGCTGGCCAACGAGTGGGCGGCCAAGGGCGTGAACATCAACGCGATCGCGCCGGGTTACATGGCCACCGACAACACCGCCCAGCTGCGCGCCGACGAGGACCGCAACAAGGCGATCCTGGACCGCATCCCGGCCGCGCGCTGGGGCGAGCCGGCCGACCTGGGCGGCACCGCGGTGTTCCTGTCCAGCGCCGCGTCCGACTACGTCAACGGCGCGGTGATCCCGGTCGACGGCGGCTGGCTGGCGCGCTGAACCCCACGTCGGGGCGCGCTCCGGCCGCGGTTGCGCATCCGTCGTGCCGCCGGATGCACTCTCTCCGCATCCGCGGCCGGAGCCAGTACCGACCCAGCCCCGCCCGGCACAGCCGTCAGCGGGGCTTCTTTTTGCGAGTGACCACCATGCACAAGCGCCTGCTGCCGATCGCCCTGGCTTTCGCCGCCCTCGCCTCGCTTGCCAGCGCGGCCGACGCATGGGCCGGGCCGCGCCGGGTGTTCATCGCCGGCGACTCCACCGCCGCCGAGTACGGACCCGAGCGCGCGCCGCGCAATGGCTGGGGCCAGCAGCTGCAGGGCTTCCTCGACCCCGCGGCCTTCGAGGTGCGCAACCACGCGATGGGCGGGCGCAGTTCGCGCAGCTTCATCGAGGAAGGCCGGCTGGAGCCGGTCGCGCGCGAGCTGCGCAAGGGCGACGTGCTGCTGATCCAGTTCGGCCACAACGATGCCAAGTACGAAGATCCGCGGCGCTACAACGAGCCCGGGCAGGCCTATCCGCAATGGCTCATGCGCTACGTGTCCCTGGCGCGCGAGCGCGGCGCGACGCCGGTCCTGCTGACTCCGGTGTCGCGGCGCGTCTGGGACTTCGGCTCGCTGCTGGACACCCACGCCCGCTACACCCAGGCGGTGCGTGAACTGGCCGCGCGCGAACAGGTCGCACTGATCGACCTCAACGCCAGCACCACCGACTGGCTGCGCGCGCTCGGCGACCAAGCGTCCAAGGCGTACTTCGAGCACGTGCCGGAGCGCGAGGTGCGCGACGACACCCACTTCAGCGTCGCCGGTGCGACCATGGTCGCCTGCCTGGTGGTGCGCGACTGGAAGGCGCTGGACCCGGCGCTGGGCGCACACGTGGTGCGCGACACCGACTGCGGTGCACCGGCCAGCGCGCGCGCCGACCTGGCCGCGCAGAAGAATCCGTCTTCGGTGGTGCACGAGCGCGACCTTGCGCGGCAGCAGCCGGGTCCGCATGGCGGCGCGGGCACCACCACCGCCTATCCGCTGTTCGCCGAGGCGCCGGGGCTGTCCTTCGTGATGCGCAAGCGGGTCCTGCACAAGGGCGCCGGTATCGGCCTGCACCAGCACCACAAGGACGAGATCTACTACGTGCTCGCCGGCCGCGGGCGCTACGTGCTCGATGGCAAGGTGCATGACGTGGCCGCCGGCGACGCCATGCTGACCCGCCCCGGCAGCACCCATGCGATCGAACAGGTGGGCGAGGACGACCTGGTCCTGCTGTTGGCCTACCCTGCTTCACCTCGCTGAACAACTCATCATGCTGAAGGACAGACAGGACGTCTGTCCTGTCCTCCTGGCCACCAGCGTTTTCCCGGATACAGCCGTCATTCCAACCTGCGCGGCTGGCAACACGCTTTTCTCCGGGGGAACACCATGGCACGCCGAGATCGTCCGCCCTATCCGATCCCTTCACCGAATCGGACCCGCCGCGATGCGGCCGCGGGCGGACACTGAGGTGCAGCGCCGATGGCACGCGGCCGGCTTGCCCGGGCGCCTTTCATCCACCTATTAACCGCCTGTCACGAAGCGTAGGCAGGCTGCGCCGACGGCCGTCCGCAAGGATGTCCGTCCCGCAAACGTCCCGTTCGCCGGGATGGCACCAGGAGCAAGGAACTATGGCGGCAGTTCCCGAGATCCGACCGCGTTGCATGATCTGGCTGGGTCGCCCGGAGGCACAGGAGCGCGATGTCCTCGCCGCTGCCGGCTGGGATGTCCGCGTCATCGAGGAGCCGCGCGGAGCAAGGATCGGCCTGCGGGGTGGCGACCGCGTCGCCGCGCTGCTCGACCTCCGCCATGCCGACGAGGCCTGGTCGGCGGCGATGCTCGACCTGCTCGCGCCGCACTCGGACCTGCCGCTGGTGATCCTGGGCGATGCCGACATGCCGCCCCGGGGTTGCCTGCTGCAACTGCGCGAGCCGCTTGACCTGGTGCAGATCCAGCGCCTTGCCAAGATCGTCGACGGCGACACTCGGCCCAGCGTGGGCAATGGCATCGACTGCCTGGTCGGCTCGAGCACGGCGATGCTCGCCGTGCATGCGAACCTGCACAAGTTCGCGCCGGTCGAATTGCCGGTGCTGGTGACCGGCGAGACCGGTACCGGCAAGGAGCTGGCCGCGCGCGCCCTGCACGAAATGTCGTCGCGGCGCGGCCGCCCCTTCATCGCGGTCAACTGCGGCGCCCTGCCGGCCAGCCTGGTGCAGGCCGAACTGTTCGGCCACGAGAAGGGCGCGTTCACCGGTGCCGCGGCGCGCCGGATAGGCCTGTTCGAGGCCGCCGACGGCGGCACCATCTTCCTGGACGAGATCGGCGACCTGCCCCTGGACGCGCAGACCAACCTGCTCCGCGTCCTCCAGGAAGGCACGATCGAACGCGTCGGCAGCCACCATTCGATCCACATCGACGTGCGCGTGGTGGCCGCCACCCATGTCGACCTGGAAGAGGCGATCGCACACGGCCGCTTCCGCCAGGACCTGTTCTACCGCCTCGATGTCCTGCGCCTGCACATGCCACCGCTGCGCGAGCGGGGCGCCGACGTGGAACTGCTGGCCCGGCACTTCCTGGCCCAGTTCCGCGAACAGCACCGGGTGCGCGCCCGCGGCTTCGATGCGTCCGCCCGCCGGCAGATGCATTCGCACCGGTGGCCGGGGAATGTCCGCGAGCTGATGAACCGGGTGCGGCGCGCGGCCGTGGTCAGCGAAAGCGAGCTGATCGACGACCAGGCGCTGCAGCTGTGCGATGGCATCGCGACCGGCGCCGACGCCCTGGGCGAAGTCCGGATCCATGCCGAGCGCGAGGCCATCTTGGCCACCCTGCGCGATTCGGGCTTCAACGTCAGCGAATGCGCGCGACGCCTGCGCGTTTCGCGAGTCACCGTCTACAGGCTGTGCAAGAAGCACCAGCTCGAGCTCGAGGCACTGCGGGTGTAGGAGCCGGGGAGACCGGACATTCGTCCGGGACAAGGCGCCCGTGGCTGGAAGCTACGGCAAGGCCGGCGCCTACGCGCTCACGCCGCCTGCAGGCTGCGCCCTACAACGAGTAGGGCACCCGGAAGCCGAGGGTGAAGTCAGGCGCGTCCGGCGTCAGGCCGATGCCGAGGAGGCCGACCATGGTGGCGTGGTCGCTCAGCGCGTAGGTCACGCCCAGGTTGAACAGGGCCGAGTTCGCGTCGCTGCCGATGACCTTGTTCCAGGGCTGGCCGTCGTAGCGCATCCGCGCACGGGCGCTGAGCCGGTTGCTCAGTGACATGCTGAAGCTGGTCCGCTCGTTGAAGGCGAACGCCACGCCCGCGCCGAAGTAGAACGAATCGCCCAGCTTCACGTCGCCCGGATTGACCGTGTCCGGATTGTTGTCGATGTCGTCGAAGCTGGCCTCGAACGAGTAGGTATAGCCGATGTTGCCGTACAGGATCGCCGGGTCGCTGGTCTTGACCGCGGAGACGCCGACGCTGGCCTGCCATGCGCCATTGCCGGTGGGCTGTTCGTCGGGGACGGCGAAGCGGATGAAATCGTCGTCGTCGCGCTCGAGCACCGTCCACGGGATTCCGTAGGGCTCCTGGCCGGTCGGCGCGGTGATGCCGACGTTGAGCACGGTTTCCGGACGGCCGTTGTTCTCCGGCAGCATCAGGTAGTTGCCGCTGACGGTGATGTCGCCCAGGCCGCTGCCGGTGGTTTCCTCCTGCGCGATCGCTGCCGCCGCGCCGCCGGCACCGCCCTTCTGGTAGACGGTCTTGCGCCAGAGGTAGGGCGCATCCAGGTTGAGGGTCAGCTTCGGCGTCACGCCCCAGCGCGCGGCGAAGTTGTAGTTCATGGTGTCCGACTCGACGTTCTCGATGGCGATGTTGCCGAGGAAGATCGCGTCCAGGGCGAGGAAGCCATTGAGGGTGAGCTGCTTGCGGTCGTAGCGGTTGTAGGTGAGGCCGTTCTCGATCACCAGGCGCTGGTTGAACAGGGTCCGGGTCGCCTGCTTCACATCGGCGACGCTGCGCGGCAACTCCTTGCGCGCGGCCTCCGCTTCGGCGGCGGTGCTGGCATAGCCGGCCTGCGACGGTGGCGGCGGTTCGGCGGCGGCGGCGGCCGCGGGTGCCGGGGCGGCCACGATCGGCGCGGCAACGGTCGCGGTGCCCACCGCACCCGGGGTGGCGGCCGGAACCTTGCCGGCCAGGCGCGCCTGCAGGGCCTGCACCTGCATGTCCAGCTCGCGCAACCGGCGCACTTCCTGCGCGTAGGCGGCCTTCAGTTCGGCGAGGTCTTCGGTCAGCTGGCGCAGCTCGGCTTCGTCGGCCGGTGTGCTGGCCGCCTGCGCGCACGCAGGGGGTACGAAGGACGCGGTGGCCAGGGCCGAGACCACGGCCAGGCGCAATGCAGTGGAAGGTCCCGCCGTAGTCTTCCTGCTCACCCTTGTCTCTCCTTGTCGGGCTGCCGCCTCAGTAACCGATCGCGATGCCCCGGCTGAGGGCGATCGCCTGCGCCACGTTCTGGCCCAGTATGGTGCGTCCCTGCGAGGTGCTGCGGACCACCTCCAGCTCCATCCAGTTGCTGGCCTGCTGTCCGTCCGCGGCCAGCTGGATGGTCTGGCCCATGCCGCTGCGGCTGATCCACTGCTCGACCGCGCCTTGCCCATCGATCTGCAGCAGGATGCGGGCCGCATTGTTTTCCAGCTGGGCGACGGCGTTCATGCCGTTGACCGATGTGCTGGCGACCATCGACTGCGCGGCGGCCGGAGCCGACGAGGCCGCCGTCGCCGAGGCTGTGCCCGCCGACGGGGACGGTTCGTCGCGGATGGTGATCCTGGCCGTGTTGTGGGCGAGGTTGCCGTCGCCGGCGACCTGCACGCTCTGGGTCACGCCGGTCACGTTGGCCAGGCCGGCGTTGTCGATCTCGCGCTGGCCCGAGGGCGTCGGTGCGGGCGCATCGACGGCGGTGATGCTCACATGCGGCTGGAAGGTCACCACGGGCTTGTCGCCCTGCCGGGCGTCCATGGTCACGGTCATGGTGCTGGTCAGCTGCTGGCCGGTCTGGGTCTGCCAGGTCGACACCATGGTGACGCCGAACCAGGCCACGGTGTTGCTGCTGACCGTGTAGCGGCCGCGCATGTCGCCCATTTCCTCGTCGGTCAGTTCGGTCAGTCCGCTGGCGGCCGGCGCGTTCGTGGCCTGCGCTTCCTGCACCTGCGCCCAGGCAGGCAACGCGGCCGGTGCGGTCGCCAGTCCTACGGCGATGCAGAGGGTGCGTTTTCCGTTCATGGTCGTGTCCTTTCAGAACAGGTCGGCATGGGTGAAGCCGAAGTCGAGCAGCTCGGCGTCCGTGATCGGTCCCTGCCGCGCGTACAGCGCCCGCGCACTGGGCTTGGTGCTGGGCTGCAACAAAACCGTGTTTCGATCGAAGTCGGAGCCGATAACGACGAAAACCGCGCGGGAGGGCCACGCGGCCAGGAACTCGGGCAGGGGAACGACCCGGTTGCCCAGGATCGGATCGCCGATTTCGACCATTTCGCCGGAGACCTGCTTCAGCACGACGAAATGACGGAAGCCGTTCACGTCCATCAGCACCAGGCCGGGCACGCGCAGACTGCGCAGCCGCGCTTCGTCGACGCGGTAACCGCGCCCGCGCATGCCCAGCGACTCGACGTAACGCTTGATGTCGAGCAGGGAGAATCCGCGCTCCTTGACCACCTCGGCGTCGGCCAGCGACAGCATGCCCTCGATGACCGTGGTCTCGTTCGCATCCAGGTGGTAGGCGTAGCGCAGGATGGTCGCCAGTGCCGCGGCGCCGCAGCTGTAGTCGGTCTGCTGGCGCACGAGGTTGCTGAAGCGTGCCTCGCGCATGCTGACCACCGGCGCATGGTAGAGCGCGCCATTGGGCAGGACGCCGGTGAAGGCCACGTCCGCGGCCTGAAGCGGACGCGGTGAAGCGGCGCACAGCAACAGCATCAGCAGCATCAGGCTCGATCGCGGGAAGCGAGGCATGGAGGCATGTCCCTGTTGCGGCGCTTGCGGGAATGGGCCGCCGTGGGAGTGGAAGCCCCGTCCCGCGGGGGAGGCGGGACGGGGCGTTCCGTGAGTTCCCGGCCACGGCGGATGGCCGGGAGTCACTCTTTCATCCCTTGCGGGACATGGTTTCGTCGTTACCGATCAACCACCACCACCCGTGCCGCCGCCACCGCCACCGGTGGACGGCTGCGCCACGGCCATCGACAGGCTGTTGGCCTGCTGGTTGCCGGTGCCGGCCGACACGTTCACGCCGATGTTGCCGGACGCGCCCGAGAAGGCGCTGCCGGACAGCGTCGCGCTGTTGGTCGCGGCGGCTACGGTTTCGACGGTCGGGACCGCGAGTACGCCGGACAGCGACGCGCTCAACTGGTCCGGCCCCAGCTCGCCGAAGCTGATGGTGCCACTTTCGTCCGTATCGAAGGCGATGCCACCGACGCCGTCGGCGTACGGATTGTCGACCGCGTTCTGGATGTCGCCGTCCATGTCGAGGTGGCCGGTCGAATCCCCGTTCGGATGATCGAGCTCGCCATCCCAGCTATCCAGGTAGAAGTTGTCCTTCTGGTAGGCGCTTCCCCTTCCCGCATAGGTCACCCGGCCGAGGCTGCCGGTGATGTCACCCTGCAGGTTGATTGCGACTTCCCTGGTGCCTTCCTGGGTCAGCGGCGCATTGGAGACCGTATTGCCCTCGGAGATCTGGTTCGAGCTGACGCTCGCCTGGGCATAGGCACTGGTGGCGACCGAGGCTGCCAGCGCGTTCTTCTGGGCATTGTTGTTGCCGGACGTCACATTGACGCCGATGTTGCCGCTGGCGCCCCCGAACGCGTTGCCGCCAACGCTGGCGTCGTTGGCCACGCCCACGTTCACGGTCTGGTTGCCCGTGCCCTTCTGGTTGACGAACACTTCCGCATCGGCCAGGCCGAAGGAGAAGCTGGCATCGGCGGCCGAGAGTGCAGCCGCATTGTCCTGCACGTTGTTGTCGCCGGCAGCGGCGTTGAACTGCAGGTTTCCGGAGGCACCCGACGCGGCGTCTTCATCGATCGAGGCGTCATTGGTCAGCTGGGTGTTGACCCCGACGTTGCCGGACACCGACTGGCGGTTGTCGATCACGGCGATCGCAGCCGAGTCGATGTCGATGTTGCCGCTGAGGGTGGGTTCGCCGCTGAAGGAGATGTCGGACGACAGCGAGAGGTCCTTCTCGAGGGTCACCGAGGTGTTGTGTTCCTCGCGATCGATGTTGGAATCGACATTGACCTGCTCGTCATGGGTGATGACGGTCTGGTCGTAGGTGAGCGATTCGTTGAGCTCCTGGTTGACCGTCAGGTTGGCTTCCTGGTTGACCGTCGTATTGAACTCTTCGTTGATCGCGGTATTCCATTCGAAGGTGTCGCTGTAATCGGTGCTGTAGTTCTCGGTATTGGTCACGTCCGAGGTGTAGTTGTCGGTGTAGCTGGTGCTGCTGGTAGCGTCGTTGGTCGTGGTGTTCGTGGTGGTGTTGGTGGTGGTATCGGTGTTCGTCGTGGTGTTGGTTTCGTAGTTGCGCGTGTCGTCGATGGTGACGTCCTCGTCCCAGACGATGATGGTTTCAGTGGTCTCGGCATGAGCCACGGACGCAGTCGCCGCCGCCACTGCCATGGCAAGCACGGTCCACTTCAGATTCCTTTTCATGGTGTCCTCTCTCTCTTGCTCTTTGGTTGGTTGGATTACCGCCTCACGGGCCGGGCGGGAGCGACAACGTCAGGACGTTGCCGGTCTCGTTGGCCGAACCCGCGATCTGATTGAGCTGGAAAACGCCTTCGAACCCACGCAGCGCGGTGGCTTCCACTGCCACCTTGCGACTGGCGGTCCTCCCCGCCGGGTTGAAGGCGGTTTGCCGCTCCGCCGACGCGGCAACGCCACTGGACAGCTGGCTGTCCGGCGTTTCGCGTATGCCCTGTTGCGCCAGCACCATCGCCACCGCGTTGTGTTCCGCGTTGCCGCTGCCGCTGGCCTGGTTGATCGATGCGATGCCGCTGGCGCCCGCCAGCGCCGAGCCGCCGATGGTCGCGCTGGCGGCCACTGGCACGTCGTAGACGTCGTCGCTGCGTGCCTGGGAGGTACTCACCTGCACCATGGCCGCGCCGTCGCCGATGGCGATCGCGCGCAGGTTGGACTGCTGGTTGAGGTCGCCGGCCGCCATGTTCACGCCGATGGCGCCGCTGCTGCCGGCCAGCGCGCGATCCGCGATCCGGGTCTGCGCCAGGTAGCCGAGCATGTCGGCGTAGTCATCGGCGGCACGCGCAGGGCCGGCTGCGAGCCAGGCGGCGCAGGCCAGCGCCAGCAGTGGCTGCCAGATGCCCCGTGCGGGGCGAGGGACGGCGACCGGCCTGCTCACGGACCGGTTCCCTGGTTGCCACCCAGCGGGAACTGGGACAGTGCGCCGGTGACGGTCGAGCCGATGCCGCGGGTGGCGCCGGTCACCGCACCCGTCGCGCCGCCGACGCTGCGGCTGAAGCCGCTGCCTGAGAAGACGCTGCTGTCGCCCGTCAGCCGACCCATCGATCCCTGCAGCGCCTGGCTGGTCATCTGCTCGGGCATGGTGACGCCGCCACGCGCGTCCAGTTGGCCCGACGCCATGCCGGCGATCTCGTCGTCCGACATCTCCCCGGTGCCCAAGGCATGGTCGATCTCCCGGTTCGGGGTCGGATCGACGATCAGGGCGATACTGGGCGGCGCCTCGCGATAGGCGTGGCGGGCGTTGACGTCCCGCAACAGCACCATCTCGCCGCGCTCCGGATGCACGCCGACGTGGGCATCGGCGGCGCGTACGGCGGCCGGAGCCGCCAGCAAGGCGAACAAGGGCAGGCAGACAAGGCGTCGTGACATGGATGCAGTCCCCGCGTATAGGCGGAGACAACAGCGCACGTCCCGTGCCAAGCCCTTTTTGTTTTATTTATCAGTCGCTTGCGTTCTAACGCGAGGTTGCGCCCGTCCCGCTGTGTTACATCCGTGAAGCGGCGCGGACATGTGTTCCGGCCGCCAGAGCCCGCCACTACGGCCTCCGCCATGCTGTTTCAGGAGTGATACACCCCGTGCGGCGGGTTTACAGTCGGCTCAGAACAGCTCGCGCTGGGCAGGCGCGGCCAGTGGCGGGACGAACCGGCTGCAGTCCAGCGCCGCCAGGGACTGTGCGGGATAGCCGGCACGGCGACGGGCGAGCGCGAAACGCCGCTCGAGCAGGTCGGCATAGGGGCCGCGGCCGCGCATGCGCGCGCCGAACCCGGACTCGTAGTCCCGCCCCCCGCGCATCTGGCGCACGGCCGCCATGACCCGCGCGGCGCGTTCCGGCATGTGCGCCTCGAGCCAATCGCGGAACAGCGGGGCGACCTCGTGCGGCAGGCGCAGGAGCACGTAGCCGGCGCTTGCGGCGCCGGCGCCGCGCGCCGCCTCCAGCACCGCCTCCAGCTCGTGGTCGTTGACCCAGGGGATCGCCGGGGCGAACAGCACGCCGACCGGGACGCCGGCATCGTGCAGCCTCCGCATCGCCCGGAGCCGGGCATGCGGCGCCGCCGCGCGCGGCTCCAGGCGCGCCGACAGCTGCGGATCGAGCGTGGTCACGGAGAAGTACACGTGCACCAGCCCCAGCGCCGCCAGGGGCTGCAGCAGGTCGAGGTCGCGTTCGACCAGGGCATTCTTGGTGACGAGGCTGAAGGGGTGGCGGCACTCGAGCATGACCTCGACCAGCCGGCGGGTCAGCTCCAGGCGGCGTTCGACCGGCTGGTAGGCATCGGTGTTGATCCCGAGCGCGATCGGGCTGGGGCGGTAGCCGGGCCGGGCGAACTCGCGCCGCAACAGTTCCGGGGCGTTGGTCTTGGCGAAGATCTTCGTCTCGAAGTCCAGCCCGGGAGACAGGTTGAGGTACGCATGCGACGGCCGGGCGAAGCAGTAACTGCACCCGTGCTCGCAGCCGCGGTAGGGGTTCACCGACTGGGAGAAGCCGACGTCCGGCGAGCGGTTGCGGGTGACGATGCTGCGGGCGCTCTCCTCGTGGACCTCGGTCCTGGGCCGCGACGGGTCCGGGCCCGCCTCCGGCTCCGCCAGCGGCGCCCAGCCGTCATCGGCCGCCTCGACGGTGGTCGTTTCGAATCGCCCTGGCAGGTACTGCCGCGAGCCGCGGCCCTTGATCGTGTCGGCCATGGTCCAAGGCTACGCCCGCGGCGTCGCGCCAGGCGCGATGGCGGTCGCGCACTGGGGCGACGTTCATCACCGGGCCTGCGCCGCGCGCTCGCCTAGAATCCGCCCATGACCTATTTCGAAACGGCCTGGGCCTGGCTTGGCGAGCTGCCCGCCCTGGGGCTCTACCTCCTCCTCGCCTGGCTGGCATACGTGCTCGGCCTGAGCCTTTGGATCATCCTGCAGAAGCGGGAGCCGGTGGCCACGCTCAGCTGGGTGATGTCGCTGGCATTGCTGCCCTATGTCGGCTTCCTGATCTACTTCCTGCTCGGCCCGCAGAAGATCCAGCGCCAGCGGCTGCGCCGCGGGCGGTCGCGTTCGGGCCTGGAGCAGTTCTCCACGCCCAATGGCGACAAGCCCGAATGCCTGGAACTGGCGCGGCTGGGCCAGGCCACCACGGGCCTTCCGCCTTCCAGCGCCACTTCCGCGCAGTGGCTGGTCGATGGACACGCGAAGTACGAGGCGCTGTTGTCGGCCATCGCCGATGCCCGCCACCACGTGCACCTGGAGTACTACATCTGGGCACCGGACAAGACCGGCTTGCGCCTGCGCGACGCGCTCGTGGACCGCGCCCGCGAAGGGATCCAGGTGCGCTTGCTGCTCGACGCGGTCGGTGCCGGCGGCATGCGCCGGCGCCACCTGCGGCCGTTGCTGGACGCCGGCGCGGAGATCGGCTGGTTCCATCCGACGAAGTTCAGGCCGTTTACGCGGCCGTGGCTCAACCTGCGCAGCCACCGCAAGATCGTCGTGGTCGACGGCCGGGTGGGCTTCGTCGGCGGGATCAACGTCACCGACGAGGAGAACGAGGCATTGCGGACCGATGCGTTCCGCGACCTGCACCTGCGCCTGGAGGGCCAGGTGGTGCGCAGCCTGCAGCTGGTGTTCGTGGAAGACTGGGTCTATGCCGCCGGCTGCGACCCGCGCGCATTCGGCGAGGCCGAATACTGGCCGCAGCTGGAGGACGGCACGATCGGCGCGCAGGTCCTCGTGTCCGGCCCGGATTCGTCATGGGAGGCGATCCACCGCCTGAAAGTGGCGGCGATCCACGAGGCCAGGCGGCGGGTCTGGCTGGTCACGCCCTACTTCGTGCCGGGCGAGGCGGCGCGCATGGCGCTGACCTCGGCAGCGCTGGGCGGCCTGGACACGCGCCTGCTGGTGCCGCGCCGGAGCGACTCCCGCCTGGCCACGCTCGCAGCGAGGTCGTACTTCGACGAGCTGCTCAAGGCGGGCGTGAAGGTCTACGAGTACGGGCCTCGGATGCTCCACACCAAGGCCCTGCTCGTCGACGAAGACCTGTGCATCGTCGGCAGCGCGAACTTCGACCACCGCAGCTTCAGGCTCAACTTCGAGATCTCGGCGATGTTGCGCGACCAGGACAGCTGCCAGGCGCTGGAGCGGCTGCTCGGGGGCGAGTTCGACCAGGCGGAGCGGGTCCGCGTCGACCGGCCGATGGGCCTGTGGCGGCACCGCCTGCCGGAAGCGTTCGCCCGCCTGCTCTCGCCATTGCTGTAGCGGCACGACGGGCGGATCGCGGCGACGGACGCGCGGGTGGCAGGGGCGCCCGCCGAAGCGGCATCATGACCGCGCCCGGCGGCATCTGCGCCGCCAGGCCATCTTCCGGGGAGGTCCGCGATGCACTGGTTCTACCTGCTCCTGTCCTTTGGCGCGCTGCTGCTGGCGATCACCACCGTGCACGGCTGGCTCCTCCTGCTGTCGTTGCTGGCGGCGCTGGGATTCTTCCTCGCCTGGATCCGCGGCTGGTATCTCGACCGGATCGGCGGGCGCCAGCAGAACGAGCTGGCGATGATCGACCCGGCCGAGCTGCGCCGGCTGCGCGAGCTGGCGGAGGCGCGCAAGCGCGAGGCCGCCCCCGCGAGCGCGCCGCCGCAGGGGCCGGCACCGCCAGCCGCATGAGCACGCACCTCAGCGTCAACGTCAACAAGGTCGCCGTGCTGCGCAACTCGCGCGGCGGCCGCGAGCCTGACGTACTGGCGGCCGCGCTCGCCTGCCTCGAGGCCGGCGCCCAGGGCATCACCGTCCACCCGCGCCCCGACCGCCGGCATATCGTGGCCGAGGACCTGCCGCCGCTGGCCGCGCTGGTGCGACGGTTCGGCGTGGAACTGAACATCGAAGGCAATCCGTTTGCGCCACCGCGTCCCGGCTATCCCGGCCTGCTCGCGCTGTGCGAGCAGGTTCGCCCCGCGCAGGTGACCCTGGTGCCGGACAGCGACGGCCAGCTGACATCCGACCATGGCTTCACCTTCGACGGCGACAACGCGGCGCTGGCGTCCCAGGTGGCTGCGTTCAAGGCACTGGGCTGCCGGCTGAGCCTGTTCGTCGATGCGGGCGTCGCCGGCCTGGAGAAGGCTGCCGCGCTCGGCGCGGACCGCATCGAGATCTATACCGGGCCGTTCGCCGAGGCCTTCGCCGCAGGCGATGCAGCCAGCGAGCTGGCGTTGTGCGCCGATACGGCGCGGCGCGCGCGGGTCGCCGGACTGGGCGTCAATGCCGGGCATGACCTGTCGCAGGCGAACCTCGGCGCGTTCCTGGCCCAGGTGCCGGGCGTTCTGGAGGTCTCGATCGGCCACGCACTGATCGGCGAAGCCCTCTACGACGGCCTGGATGCTACCGTCCGCGCCTACCTGGCCATCGCGGCAGGCGCCGACCCGGCCTGACGCCACGTCGCTCGCGGCGGCCAAGGCCGCAAAAGAAAACGCCGCCCGGAGGCGGCGTTTCACGGCGCTGGGTCCCCGGTCGCCGCCGCTGCAGGGGCGGCTTCCGTGGACGTCACCGTCTACTACGGCTGGACGAAGTTGATCTTCTTCATGTCCGCGTTCTTGGCCGAAGCGAGCACCCGCGCCATGACCTCGTACTCCGAGTCGGCGCTGGCGTCGATGCGCAGCTCCGGCTGGTTGGTCGGGTCGCGCTGCACTTCGGTCTCCATCATCTGCGGCAGCGCGGTCACCGAGACCGGGCTGTTGTTCCAGAAGATCTGGTTGGACGCGTCGATGCGCAGCTCGATCGGCGGCGGCGGCTCCTTCGTGACCGGCGGCGGGTTGATCACCCGCTGCGGGAGGGCCACGTCGATCGGGTAGGTCATGATCGGCGCGGTCACGATGAAGATGATCAACAGCACCAGCATCACGTCCACGAGGGGCGTGACGTTGATGTCGGCCATGGGGCCCTTGCCGGAACCGGAACTGAAAGCCATGGCTTACTGACCCTTCTCTTTGGTGGCGACGAAGCCGATGTCCAGCATGCCGTTGCGCTGCGCGATCTGGGTGATGTCGTTGATCGTGCGCATCTTCGTGGTCTTGTCACCACGAAGGTTCAACTTGGGCTGGGGCACCTGCTGCGCGCTGCTGGACAGGCGCGACTCGAGGATCTCGCGCGAGATCTCCTCGTCGTTCCAGAACAGCGAGCCATCCTCCTTCACCGAGATGGTGATGGGCATGACCCGCGGTTCGTCCTCGTCCTTGGCGACGACGTCCGTTTCCGGCAGCTCGATCTTCACTTTGTGCTGCATCAGCGGCGCGGTGATGATGAAGATGATGAGCAGCACCAGCATCACGTCCACGAGGGGCGTGACGTTGATGTCGGCCATCGGGCCGCCGCTGTTGTCAGAACTGAAGGCCATGCGGGCTCTCCGTTACGTGCCTGGATCGTTCTTCGGGTACCGGCTCAGCGAACGCGCGAGCCGGTGGCGAAGAAGTCGTGCAGATCGTGGGCGAACGAATCGAACTTGGCGATCGTCGAGCTGTTGATCTTGCTGAAGAAGTTGTAGGCGAACACGGCCGGGATCGCGACGAACAGGCCGATCGCGGTCATGATCAGCGCTTCACCCACCGGGCCGGCGACGGCGTCGATCGAGGCGGAGCCGGTGGCACCGATCTTGATCAGCGCGCCGTAGATGCCCCACACGGTACCCAGCAGGCCCACGAAGGGAGCGGTCGCGCCGACGGTCGCCAGCAGCACCATGCCCGACTGCAGCCTGGAGCTTTCGCGGGTCACGGCCTGGCGCAGGGCGCGATCGACGAACTCCGAGCGGGTCAGGGTCTCGCCGAGGCCGGCACCGGTGCCTTCCGAACGCTGGTGGTGGGCGGCGGCCTGGGCGGCGTCCAGGGCGATCTTGGAGAACGGCTCGCTGCGCGGCTGCTCTTCCATCACGCGGATGGCTTCCTGGGCGTTCGGGGCGTCCCAGAACGCGTTGACGACGCGGTCCGCGTACGACTTCAGGCGGGTGTTCTTGATGGCGTTGAAGATGGTCCAGTACCAGGACGCGGCCGACATGAAGACCAGCGTCAGCAGCACGATCCAGGAAACGGCGAATTCGCCCGGATTGGCGATCATCTCGGACAGAAGGTGGTCGAAGCCCATCTGCGTGAGGGCCGATGCGTTGCCCCCGGCGGCGGCGGCGATGAAGAGTTCCTGCAGCATGACGCTTACCTTTGGTTTGATTGGTGGAGAAGGAAGGCGGAAACGCTAGGCCCGGTTGCCGTGGCGGCGGACACCGCCACGGAGTGCGGACATCAACCCAGGGTGAAGTTCACCGGGACCCGGACGCGACCGGCCGCCTTCTGGCCGTTCACAGTAGCGGGATTGAAACGCCATTTGCGGGCGGCCTCCATGGCGGCGCGGTCCAGGTCGCGGTTGCGGCTGGACTTTTCGACCGACACGTTGGTGACCGTACCGTCGGCCGCCACGTCGATAACCAGAACCACCTCGCCCTCGATGCCGGCGCGCGCGGCGGCCGGCGGGTAGCGCGGGGGGTTCATGTTCTTGGAGGAGATGTCGACGCTGGCCGAGATGTCGGCGACCGGCGCCGGCGGCGCGGGCGGCGACGGCTCCTGGTAGACGTCGGTCGGACGCGGCTCGGCCACATCGATCGGCGGGGCTTCAGGCGGCGGCGGCACCGGCGAGGGCTTCGGCGGCGACAGCTCCTTGATCGGCGGCGGCGGCTTGTCCTGGGGCGGCGGCGGCGGCGGCGGCGGCGGCGGCGGCGCGTCGACCAGGGTGACGAGGACGTTGCGCTCCTTCTCCACTTCGGCCTTCGGCGCGACGGCGGGGATCAGCAGCAGCATGAGCGCGGCAGCGTGCAGCGCGATGACGAACGCAATACCGATGATTCGCGGCCAGCTCAGGCCGCTTTCCTCGGGTTCATCGTAGTTCCTGTGGACAACCAGTTGTTCAGCCATGCGCCTAGTAACTCAGGTGTGGGGCCAGGCCGCCGGTGGGAATTTCCACCGGGCAGCCCAGATTCTCGCGGGTGACACCGCATGAACCGCCAAGCATATACCAATCCCGCGCCCCTGTGCCTAGGGCGCGGCGCTTTTCCGTGACGTCACTTCAAGTTGATGATTTTCCTGGCATCCTCGGGCTTCTTGACGCCCTTGGCCAAGGCCTGCTGGGCGGCCTGCTTGGCCTCGGGGACGCGGCCTTCCTGCCACAGGACCCGCGCCAGGTTGAGGTAGGTCTCACCGTCCTTCGACATCGGCGCGGCCTTCTGCCAGTTCTCGATCGCCTGCGGGATCTGCTCGCTGTAGTAGTACGACTGCGCCAGCGCCAGGTAGGTCTGGTGGTCCGGCTTCAGCACGCCCTTCTGCATGCCTTCGTTGATCACCGAGATGACGTCCTTCTCGCGACCGTCCATGTTGGCGTAGGTGATGTAGAGCTGGCGGTACTCGCGCTCGTCGCTGAGCTGGCCCGAGGCGCGCAGCTTCTCGAGCACGCCGGCGGCCTTGTCCATCTGGTCGGCCTGGGCATAAACCGTGGCCAGGTTCATCTGGGCCTTCTTGTCGGCCGGATTCTTCGCCGCCAGCTTCTCGGCCAGCGCGACCGCGTCGGCATTCTGGTTGGCTTCGGCGTAGGAGGCCATCAGCAGCTGGACCCAGCTGTCCTTCGGCTCGGGGCTGCTGTCGACGGCCTGCTTCAGCACCGGGATCGCCTCCTGGAAGCGCTCCATCTGGTACAGCGCCTGGCCCTTGAGCACCAGGTCGTCCGGCTTGGTCGACTTGGTTTCCGACAGGTAGCGGTCAAGCGTGGCCAGGCCCGCCTGGTACTCGTCGTCGGCCAGCTGCAGCTGCGCCAGCATCAGCATCGACTGGTAGTGGCCATTGTTCTCCAGGCCGTTGAACTGCAGCACCTGCTGCAGGTAGGCCTTGGCCGCGGCGGTGTCGTCGAGGTTGTACGCGGCCTGCGCGGCGAGCTGCGATGCCAGCGACTTGTCGTACTCGTTGGCGCCCTCCAGGGCGATCAGCTCGTCGGCGAGCGTGCGGGTCTGCGCGTAATCTTCCTCGTTGTACACGTCGATGAGCTTCTGCAGCGGCTTGCCCGCCTTCTTCGACGTCTTGGCTTCCGGTTGCTGCCGGGTCGCCTCCGGGTACAGCACTTCGGCCTTCTCGGACTTCTCGGACTTCTTGCTCGAGCGCGAGGATTGGGCCGATGCGTCGGCCACCACCATGCCACCGAGCGCGGCGCCGATGAAGATCGACAGGAGGACGTGCTTGCTGCGGAGTTTCATTGAATCACCTCGTGCGGAGCTCCGCCGGCAGGCGGGGCGGGAACCGGGTCGGCAACGCTAACAGAACCGGCTTTCTTACGGAATGCCACCAAAAGTGCGTTGTACCGCGGGTCAGGAACCGCACCGGGGCGTATGGCCGGCCTTGCGCGCGGCCTCGTAAACGGGCTGCAGCGAGGGCGTCCGCGCCTCCAGCGCCCGGATCCGGTTCTGTGGATCGGGATGCGTCGACAGCCATTCCGGCGAGCGGTTCGCCGATGCGGCCACCATGTTCTGCCACAGGTCTACGGCCTGGCCCGGATCGAAGCCGGCTTGCGCCATCAGCTGCTGGCCGATCTGGTCGGACTCGGTTTCCTGCGTGCGCGAGAACGGCAGCAGCAGGCCCATTTGCGCCAGCGTGCCGCCGCCCTGGGTGACCAGGTCCGAACCGGCCTGTCCGTAGCGGGCACCGGCCAGCGCGCCCAGCACCGCCAGGCCGGTCGAGGTGGCGCTCTGCCGGGATACGCGCTCGTTGGTGTGGCGCGCATAGACGTGGCCGATCTCATGGCCGATCACTGCCGCCAGCTGGTCCTGGTTCTTCGCCACCGTGAACATCCCGGTGTTCACGCCAACCTTGCCCCCCGGTAGCGCGAACGCGTTCGGACTGTCGTCGACGAATACCGCCGTTTCCCACTGCAGCTGGCGCCATTCGGGTGGCAGCTGCGCGACCAGGGCCTTGACCACGCATTGCACGTACGCGCTCTGCTGGCCCCCGGTCTGGGTCTTCTGCTTGCTCTTCATCTCGGCGAACGCCTGCGCGCCCATCTGGTTGAGCTGGCTGTCCGAATAGGCCATGTACTGCGTACGGCCGGTCGGCGACGTCGTGGTCGCGCATGCGGCCAGACCCGCCCCGAGCGCCACCGCCACTCCCAGATGCTTCCAGCGCATGTTCGACTCCCGCCCTGTTCACTTTCGCGTTCAGTGTCCGCGCTGGCGGCTTAACTTTTCGTCAAACCCGCGTCAGGCGAGCCCGTGCACGGCCAGGGCGATGCCGTTGTTCAGCGCGTGTGCAAGGAACGGCGCCCACAGCGATCCGGTGCGCCAGTAAAGCCAGGCGAAGGCCGCACCCATGCCGCCATAGATGAGCCAGAGCTGCACTACCGCCAGCGGCGGATTGGCGCTGATGCCAGGCACCTCGTGGACCAGCGCGAAGGCCACGCTGCTCACCAGTATGCCGAGCCACGGCCGGCCCGCGGCCAGGAACCGGCCGAAGAACACCCGCCGGAACAGCAGTTCCTCATAGGCCGGGGCCAGCAGCACCGCGAACAGGAAAAGGAAAACCGGCCATTGCCGGGAGGCTTCTTCGACCAGCGCCAGGTTGGTCGGTACCGGCGCGCTGCCTGCCTGTTCGCCGAGCCAGCCCAGCAACGAGCTGCCGAGGAACACCGCCACGCCCACGAGCACTGTCCACCCCCAGGTGGCGCGTTGCCGCAGTGCGGCATGGGCCAGCGCCCGCTCGGCCGCATCGGCGCGTCGGCGCCAGAAGTAGAGCACCAGCGCCGCGAACGAGGTCGCGCCCAGGGCAAAGAGCATCTGCGCCAGCGCACCGGGATGGCCGATGCCTGCCTGGATCGCGGCTGCATCGCGGCCGACTTCGCCTGCCACCGCCATCGCACGCCAGGCGGTCCAGATTGCGGCAGCGGCAAGAGTTCCACCAATCACCAGCACGACCGCGATCAGGGCATCGAAGGCGAACGCGCGCAGCAGCGGGAACACCGAAGCGGCCGGGACCGGCGGCCGTGCCTGCCGCGGCTCCCCGGCCATGTCCGTCGACGCGGGATCAGACGTCGAGATTGGCGACCTTCAGCGCGTTGGTTTCGATGAATTCGCGGCGCGGTTCCACCACATCGCCCATCAGGGTGCTGAAGATCTGGTCGGCGGCCACCGCATCCTCGATGCGCACGCGCAGCAGCCGGCGCGAATCCGGGTTCACCGTGGTATCCCACAACTGTTCCGGGTTCATTTCGCCCAGGCCTTTGAAGCGCTGGATCTGGCGGCCCTTCTTCGCTTCCTCCAGCAGCCAGGCCTGGGCCTGGGCGAAGCTGGTCACCGGTTGCGAGCGGCCACCACGCGAGACCTGCGCGCCTTCGCGCACCAGTCCGTGCAGCAGGGCCGCGGCGTCGCGCAGCGGGCGCAGCTCGCCGTGCTCGAAGATCGACAGCGGCAGCACCTGCTGCAGCTCCTCGCCCATGTGCCGGCGGGTGATCTGCAGCGCGGCCGGGCGCCCGGCCTGGCCATCATCCTGGGCGGGAACGGCCGGAAGCAGCCTGAGCGCGAAGCGCGGCGTGCCGAGGCTGCCCCGGTTGAGGCGCGCTTCCAGGGCATCCAGCTCATGGCGCTCGTCGGTGTTGCGCGCCAGGTGCTCGGCATCGAGCGGGGTGAAGTCGATCAGCGCTTCGAGCAGCAGTGGATCGAAGCGGTGCGCGTTGCGCGCGATCGCGTCGCGCGCGCCGGCGTAGGCCAGCAGCAGCTTTTCCAAGCCTTCGCCGGTGACCGGTGGCTCGCCTTCGGCTGGCACCAGGGAGGCGTTCTCGACCGCGTTGCTGGCGAGGTAGGTATCCAGCGCCGCATCATCCTTCAGGTACAACTCGGTCTTGCCCTGCTTGATCTTGTACAGCGGCGGCAGGCCGATGTAGACGTGGCCGCGCTCGATCAGTTCCGGCATCTGCCGGTAGAAGAAGGTGAGCAGCAGCGTGCGGATGTGGGAGCCGTCCACGTCCGCGTCGGTCATGATGATGATGCGGTGGTAGCGCAGCTTGTCGGGGTTGTACTCGTCCTTGCCGATGCCGGTGCCCAGCGCGGTGATCAGCGTGCCGACCTCGGCGGAGGACAGCATGCGGTCGAAGCGCGCACGCTCCACGTTGAGGATCTTGCCGCGCAGCGGCAGCACCGCCTGGTTCTTGCGGTTGCGCCCCTGCTTGGCCGAACCGCCCGCCGAGTCGCCCTCGACGATGAACAGTTCCGACAGCGCCGGATCCTTCTCCTGGCAGTCGGCCAGCTTGCCGGGTAGGCCGGCGATGTCCAGGGCGCCCTTGCGGCGGGTCAGCTCGCGCGCCTTGCGCGCGGCTTCGCGCGCACGGGCCGCATCCACCACCTTGGCCGCGATGGCGCGGGCCTCGTTCGGGTTCTCCTGGAGGAACTCCTCCAAACGTGCGCCGAACGCGCCTTCAACTGCGGGTTTCACCTCCGAACTGACCAGTTTTTCCTTGGTCTGGCTGGAGAAACTGGGGTCGGGCACCTTGACCGACAGGACCGCGATCATGCCTTCGCGCATGTCGTCGCCGGACAGGTTGATCTTGGCCTGCTTGGCGATCCCGTTCTGCTCGATGTAGTTGCTGAGCGTGCGGGTCAGGGCCGCACGGAAACCTGCCAGGTGGGTGCCACCATCCTTCTGCGGGATGTTGTTGGTGAAACAGAACATCGTTTCCTGGTACGCGTCGGTCCACTGCAGGGCGACATCGACCACGATGCCGTGGTGCTCGCCGGTCACCGAGATCACGTTCGGATGCAGCGGCGTCTTCAGCTGGGCCAGGTGCTCGACGAAGCTGCGGATCCCGCCTTCGTACTGGAAGACGTCCTGGCGGCCTTCGCCGCGCTCGTCGATCAGGGTGATCTTGACGCCCGAATTGAGGAACGACAGCTCACGCAGGCGCCGCGCGAGGATGTCGTAGTGGAACTCGGTGTCGGTGAAGATGTCGGCCGCCGGCTTGAAGCGCAGCATGGTGCCGCGGCGGGTCGAAGCCTCGAGCTGCTTGAGCGGATATTTCGGCTCGCCCAGCGAGTATTCCTGCTGCCAGTGGAAGCCATCGCGCCAGATGTCCAGCCACAGGTGCTCGGACAGCGCGTTGACCACCGATACGCCGACGCCGTGCAGGCCGCCGGAGACCTTGTAGCTGTTGTCGTCGAACTTGCCGCCGGCATGCAGCACGGTGAGGATCACCTCGGCCGCCGAGACGCCCTCTTCCTTGTGCGTGTCGACCGGGATGCCACGTCCGTTGTCGGATACCGCGACCGACCCGTCTTCCAGGATGCGGACGATGATGTCGTCGGCATGCCCCGCCAGGGCTTCGTCGACCGAGTTGTCGACGACTTCGAAGACCATGTGGTGCAGGCCGGTGCCGTCGTGCACATCGCCGATGTACATGCCCGGACGCTTGCGCACCGCTTCCAGGCCGCGCAGGACCGTGATCTTGCTGGAGTCGTAGGAGTCGTTGCCGGGGGTGGAACTCGGGGTGTGCTCGCTCATGCCTTCGCCGCAATCGGGGCCGGGCCGCGGCCTGTTGGCTGCGGACACCTTAGCTATAGGGTTGACGGGCGATTATACCCCACCGTGGCCATCTCCCCGACCCACCTACTGCGCCTGGCGGGTGATGCGCCCCTGTTCCACGTGGAACACGCTTGCCCCGGCGCTTCGGTCCGCCAAGGCCTCGGTGGACTCGGTTGCGGTGATGAACAACTGCAGCCCGGGGCGTCCGCACAGGTACTCCAGCACCCGCGCCTGGTGCAGGCGATCCAGCTCGGAGGGCAGGTCATCCAGCGCGATGACCGGCCACTGTCCCCGGCGCGCCGCATAGTCGCCGGCCTGGGCAAGCAGCACCACCAGCGCCGCGAGTTTGGTCTGGCCGCGCGACAGCGCCTCCCTGCCCGGCAATCCCGGCAACGCCAGGCTCCAGTCCGCCCGATGGGGCCCCACGCCGGTGTGCCCACTGAGCCGGTCCCGCTCCCGCGCCAGCAACAACGCATCCGCCAGCGAAAGGTCCTGGCGGCGCCAACCGGGGTGGAAATCCAGCCCCCCTAGCTCCAAGCCATGGGCGAGTCGAGCGCCCAGCTCGCGTACGGGGGCGACGAGCTCGCTGAGATAGCGTTCGCGAAATGCCGTCAGCCCCTCACCGGCATCCGCCAGCTCATGGTCCCACGCATCCAGCTGGCCGGTACTGCCCCCCGCCTTCAGCAGCGCGTTGCGCTGCTTCAGCGCGCGGGCGTAGCGCCGCCATAGCGGGAGGAAGTCGGGTTCCACGTGGAACAACCCCCAATCGAGGAAGCGGCGCCGGTTCTCGGCGCCACCCGCGATCAGCGCATGACTCCCCGGTTCGAAGGTGACTACGGCCAGCGCCGCGCACAACTGCCCCAGATGGGCGACGTCCTGCCCGTCCAGGCGGCCCGTCCAGTCCTGCCCGCTGTGGCGCAGCCCTGCTCGCCTGCGCAACTCTCCAGGGCCCCCGGCCTCTTCCCACTCGACGAACACCTCGAGTGCCTGGGCGTGCTCGCGGACCAGCCCGTCACGGACCCGGCCACGGAAGCTGCGGCCGTAAGCCATCAGGTGCAGGGCTTCCAGGACACTGGTCTTGCCGGCCCCGTTGGGACCCAGCAGCAGGTTCAGGCCCGGGCCCGGCGCGATCTCCACGCTATCGAAACGACGGAAATCGCCCACGGCCAGCCGGGTCACGTGCATGGATGGCGCCTCAAAGCACGACGCCCGGGGCGAGCCGGGCGTCGTGCGCGTTCCACGTGGAACATGTCCAGACGTCGACCTGGAATCACAGCCGCAGCGGCATCACCACATGCCGGCACTTGCTGCTGCTGGCCTCGCGGACCAGGGCCGAGGAGTTGGCGTCGCGCAGGGCGATGATGATGTTCTCCTCGCGCAGGGCGCTCAGGGCGTCCAGCAGGTAGTTCACGTTGAAGCCGATTGCCAGGTTGTCGACGCGGGTGTCGGCTTCGATCTCTTCCTGGGCTTCTTCCTGTTCGGGATTGTGGGCGCTGATCTTCAGTTGGCCGGGCGATACCTCGACACGCACGCCCCGGTACTTCTCGTTGGAAAGGATCGCTGCACGCTGGAGGGCGGCCCGCAGGACCTCGCGGTCCAGCTTGACCTCCTTCTCCGCGCCGATCGGGATGACTGCCTCGTAGTCCGGGAAGCGGCCGTCGATGAGCTTGGAGGTAAAGGTGACATCGTCCCGCTTGACCCGTACGTGGCTGCGGCCCAGCTCGAGCTCGAGCGCGCGATCCCCGCCTTCCAGCAGTCGCTGCAATTCGGTGACGCCCTTGCGCGGGACGATGATCTGGCGCTTGGCCGCCACCGTCTGCTCCAGCGGCGCTTCGCACAGTGCCAGCCGGTGTCCGTCGGTGGCGACACAGCGAAGCGTCTGGTCGCGCAGGTCGAACAGCAGGCCGTTGAGGTAGTAGCGCACGTCCTGCTGGGCCATGGCGAACGCGGTGCGCTCGATCAGCTCCTTCAGGCCTGCTTCCGGCACGCCGATGCGCTCGGTCGCTTCAACCTCGTCGACCGACGGGAAGTCGTTGGCAGGCAGCGTAGCCAGGGTGAAGCGGCTGCGCCCGGCCTGCACCGTGACCTTGTCGCCGGACTGGCTCACGGTAACCCGGCTGCCGTCGGGCAGCGCACGCACGATTTCGAACAGCTTGCGTGCCGGGATCGTGGTTTCGCCATCCTGGGCGTCATCTACCGCTGCCCGCGCGACCATTTCCACTTCCAGGTCGGTGCCGGTCAGCGACAGCTGGCCACCCTGCACCTGGACCAGGAAGTTGGCCAGCACCGGCAGGGTCTGGCGGCGTTCGACGACATTGACGACCTGGGCCAGGGGTTTGAGAAAGGCTTCGCGTTGCAGAGTGAAACGCATGGGAATCCGTGCCTCTACGCTTTAAAGGAATGTGGAATAAATCTAAAAGCGGTGGTACTGGAGTAGCTCCGGAGCTGTGGAAAACACCACTAAGCCATTGAAACAAAACAGATACTTGGCGGTACAAAGGGTGCGGACAAGGTGCCGTGCGCTGGCGGGACAAGCTGTGGATGGATTTCGGCGCCCGATTCTGTCCCCTGCTTATCCCCAGCCCGCCCCCGTGCTTTCCACTGGAAGTTCTTCCCGCAGCAGAATCTACCGCACCTGACCGCTGCGCTCACTCGCTGAGCTTGCGGATCAGCTTGTCCCAGTCCTCGCGCAGCTTGCCGTCGGTCTCCATGAGATTGCGGATCTGGCGGCAGGCATGCAGCACGGTGGTGTGGTCGCGGCCGGCGAACGCATCGCCGATCTCCGGCAGGCTGTGCTCGGTCAGCTCCTTGGTCAGGGCCATGGCCATCTGGCGCGGGCGCGCCAGCGAGCGGGTGCGGCGCTTGGACAGCAGGTCCTTGACCTGGAGGCCGTAGTAGTCGGCTACCGTCTTCTGGATGTTGGGGATGCCAATCGCCTGCTGCTGGGCGCGCAGCAGGTCGCGCAGGGTTTCCTGGGCGAACTCGATGCTGATCGTGCGGCCGGTGAAGTTCGCGCGCGCGGCCAGCGTGTTGAGCGCCCCTTCCAGGTCGCGCACGTTGCTGCGCATCTTCTTGGCCAGCAGGAACGCGACCTCGTCCGGGATGTGCGCGCCGCGCTCCTGGGCCTTGGCCAGCACGATCGCGGCGCGGGTCTCGAAGTCCGGCGGATCGATCGCCACCGACAGCCCCCAGGCCAGGCGCGACTTCAGCCGCGGCTCCAGTCCGTCCACTTCGCGCGGATAGCGGTCGCAGGTCATGATGATCTGCTGGCGGCTGTCGAACAGCGCATTGAAGGTGTGGAAGAACTCTTCCTGGGTGCGGTCCTTGCCGGCGAAGAACTGGATGTCGTCGATCAGCAGCGCGTCGATCTGCTGGAACTGGCGCTTGAACTGGTCGGCGGTCTTTTCCTGCAGCGCCCGGAAGAACGCGTTGTAGAACTGCTCCGAGCGCAGGTACAGCACGCGTGCGCCCGGGTTGGCCGCGCGCATCGCGTTGCCGGCGGCGAACATCAGGTGGGTCTTGCCCAGGCCGGTGCCGCCGTACAGCAGCAGCGGGTTGTGTGCGCGGTCGCCCGGGCGCAGCGCGGCCTGCCATGCGGCGGCGCGGCCCAGCTGGTTGCTGCGGCCCTCTACGAAATTCTCGAAGGTGTAGTGCGTGTCCAGGTTGCCGTTGAACGGCTCGGCCGGGACGGTGCGCGGCTGCGCGCCCGGCGCGGAACCGCTCGCGCCCGGGCGGGCGGCAGGCACCGGCTCGACCGCCCGGGGCCGGGACCCGATCTCCAGGGCCACGTTGAGCCCGGCGAAATGCTGGGCGAGCTCCCGGATGCGCGCCAGGTAGCGGTCGCGGACCTGTTCGACTATGAAGGCGTTCGGCGCGTAGAGCACGACGCTGTCGGCGCGCTCCTCGGCCTGCAGGGGTTTGAGCCAGGTATGGACGTCCTCGGCCGGGAATTCGGCTTCGAGGCGTTCCAGACAACGGGGCCAGGCATCCATCGGAAAGGCAAAGCTCGTGGGGCGATCGCCGCGCCGCCATCGCGTCGCCGGACGACCGCAGGGGTCGGAGTGGGACTGGGCAGACTATCATCGGCCCCGGTGTTTCCCCAAGACTTATTCACAGGGCATCCACAGCGTCCAAGGCGGCCTGCGATGGCGCGGGTGCCCGGCGGGTTGACCCGACCGGCAGGCGCCCCGTAGAATTTCCGGTTCTTTCGATCCGAACAAGCCGAGTGCCGCCATGGCCACCAAGCGCACCTACCAGCCCAGCAACCTCAAGCGCAAGCGCGACCACGGGTTCCGTGCCCGCATGAAGACCGCCGACGGCCGCAAGATCCTGGCGCGTCGCCGCGCCAAGGGCCGCAAGCGCCTGACCGCCTGATCGCGCCGCGGTCCCTGCCCGGCATCGACGGGCATCAGCCGGGCCGCCGCGATCCGCAACACCTGATGACCTCCGACCCGCGCGCGCGATTCCCTCGCAGCGCGCGGGTTCGTTTGCGCGCGGAATACACCGCCGTGTTCGAGCAGGGCCGGCGTTCCGGCGACAGCCTGCTTGGACTGCACTGGGTACCCGGGCCGCAGCCCGCCCGCCTGGGCCTGGCGGTGTCGCGCAAGGTCGATCCCCGCGCGGTTGGCCGCAACCGGATCAAGCGCATCCTCCGCGAAGCGACCCGCCGGATGCGGCCGCAACTGGCCGGTGGCGACTATGTCGTGGTCGCGCGTCCGGCGGCCGGCCGGGCGGCGCGGGCGCAGATCCTCGAGGCCTACCTGACGCTGCTGCGCCGTGCCGGTGCATTGCCCCCCCCGGCCGCCGGCGGCACAATGCCCGCGGCCCTGTCGCCGAACACCCCCCGTCCCCCGACGCCCCCTTCCACGCCGGACTCCTGAGCCGGCCGAGCCCGCCTGCCCGATGAACCAGACCCGCGTATTCCTGATCCTTGCCTGGCTGATGGTGGCGATGCTGCTGTGGATGGAATGGGGCAAGGAACAGGCCGCGCCGCCGACCGAGGCCGCCACGACCACGTCCCTGCCGGCAGCCGGTCCGGACGCGGCCGCGATCCCCGCCGCCGTGCCCGCGGCGACCACGCCGTCCGCCGATCCGAGCGTGCCCGCCGCGTCCGTGCCGGCGGCCGCGTCCGTCCAGGCCCCCGTGTCGCCGTCGGCCGCCGCCGCCCGCGTCCATGTGCGCACCGATGTCCTGGACCTGGTCCTGGATGGCGGCAGCGTGCTGCAGGCGGACCTGCCCAAGTTCCCGCAGACCCGGCAGCCCGGCAGCGCCCCGGTCCGCCTGTTCGACACCGATCCCGCCCATCTCTATGCAGCCCAGGCCGGCTGGGTCAGCGCCAGCGGCGCGGCGCCCAACCACCAGTCCGGGTTCGTCCCGGCCGGACCCGAGCGCGACTTCGTCCTGGCCGACGGCCAGGAGCAGGTGGTGGTGCCGTTTGTCTGGCAGGGTCCGGACGGGGTCAGCATCCGTCGCACCTACACCCTCACCCGCGGCTCCTATGCGGTGGAAGTGCGCGACGAAGTGGTCAACCAGGGCAGCACGCCGTGGCAGGGCCAGATCTACCGCCAGCTGCTCCGCAAGCCGCCGCTGATCAAGCGCGGCTACACCCAGCCCGAATCCTTCAGCTTCACCGGTACGGCCTGGTACGACGGCGAATACAAGCGGCGCAAGTTCGACGAGGATTATCTTGACGGTGACAAGAAGGTTAATAAGCATGTAGCGCAAAGCTGGGTCGCGATGCTGCAGCACCACTTCTTCAGCGCTTGGGTTCCTGAAGGAGAGGAGCTGTCGACGATCTCACTGGGCGCACCGACCGGGGTTGCACTAGTGCGCGAATTGGGCGACGAAATACAGGTCGCACCAGGGGCCACCGCCACCACCCAGGCGCGCTTGTACGTCGGCCCGAAGTTGGTCTCGCAGATCAAGGCACAAGAGGTAAAGGGCCTTGAACGAGCTGTGGACTACAGCAGCAACATCATCCTTGCCACTCTAGGCGAGGGCCTGTTCTGGGTGCTGAGCCACCTGTATGGCCTGTTCGGCAACTGGGGCTGGGCGATCATCGGCCTGGTGGTGCTGGTCAAGGCGGTGCTCTATCCGCTGTCGGCGGCGCAGTACAAGAGCTTCGCCAAGATGCGCAAGTTCCAGCCGCGCATCCAGCAGCTCAAGGAGCGCTACGGCGACGACAAGCAGAAGTTCCAGACCGCGATGATGGAGCTTTACAAGAAGGAGAAGATCAACCCGATGGGCGGCTGCCTGCCGATCCTGGTGCAGATGCCGGTGTTCCTGGCGCTGTACTGGGTGCTGGTGGAGTCGGTGGAGCTGCGCCACGCGCCGTGGATCCTGTGGATCCAGGACCTGACCGCGCGCGACCCGTACTTCATCCTGCCGATCATCAACGTGGCGGTGATGTGGTTCACCCAGAAGCTGCAGCCTGCGCCGGGCATGGATCCGATGCAGCAGAAGATGATGCAGTTCATGCCGGTGGCGTTCGGCGTGATGATGGCCTTCTTCCCGGCCGGCCTGGTCCTGTACTGGGTCACCAACGGCGGCCTGGGCCTGCTGCAGCAGTGGTGGATGATGAAGCGCCACGGCGAGCCGGCAGCGAAGGCCACGCCGGCCAAGTGACCGCGGCGCCGGCCCGGTTTCCCGCAAAAACCCGCCTTACCGGCGGGTTTTTGCTGTGCCAGACTGGATCGCGATGAGCGAGCGTCCGGCCAACGACACGATCGCGGCGATCGCCACCGCGCCGGGCGCCGGCGGCGTCGGCATCGTCCGCCTGTCCGGCCCGCGTGCGCTGGCGATCGCCGAGGCGATCGGCGGCCGCGCACTGCTTGCCCGGCGCGCCACCCGCGCACTGTTCTCCGATGCCGCCGGCGAGACCATCGACGACGGCATCGCCCTGGCGTTCCCGGGCCCGCACAGTTTCACCGGCGAGGACGTGGCCGAGCTGCAGGCGCATGGCAGCCCGGTGCTGCTGCGCCGCCTGGTCGAGCGCTGCTGCGAGCTGGGCGCGCGCCCGGCCCGACCCGGCGAGTTCAGCGAGCGCGCCTTCCTCAACGGCAAGCTCGACCTGGTCCAGGCCGAGGCGATCGCCGACCTCATCGCGGCGGCCGACCTGCGCGCGGCGCGGGCGGCGCGACGCTCGCTGGAAGGCGCGTTCTCGCACCGCATCGACGCGGTCGCGGCGACCCTGCTGCGCCTGCGGATCCACGTGGAGGCGGCGATCGACTTCGTCGACGAACCGATCGAGACGCTCGGCATCGACCGCGTCCGCGTCGAGCTGCACGGCCTGTGCGATGCGCTGCGCCAGCTGCTCGCCGAGGCCGAACGCGGCCGCCGCCTGCGCGACGGCCTGCACGCGGTGCTGCTGGGTCCGCCCAACGCCGGCAAGAGCTCGCTGCTCAACGCGCTGGCCGGCGATGCGCGGGCGATCGTGGCCGATGTCGCCGGCACCACCCGCGACGTCCTGCGCGAGACCGTGCGCATCGACGGACTGGAGCTGGAACTGTCCGACACCGCCGGCCTGCGCGAAGGCGGCGACGCGATCGAACGTGAAGGCATGCGCCGCGCCCATGCCGAACTGGCCCGCGCCGACGTGGCCCTGCTGGTCCTCGACGCCCGGGATCCGTGCGCCGGCCGCGATGCGCTGGCGGCCGCGTCGGCCGGAGTGCCAGCACGGTTGTGGATCCTGAACAAGTCCGACCTGGCCGATCCTGCGGCCATCGGCGAAGCGGCAGCCGACGAGGTGCGGGTCTCGGCCCTTACCGGCGCCGGCATGGAAGAACTGCACATGGCCTTGCGGCGGCTGGCTGCGGGAGGGGCTCCGGAGGCCGTCGAAGGCGAGTTCAGCGCGCGCGCGCGCCAGGTCGGGGAGTTGCGTACGACCCTGGCGCACGCCGAGGCAGCTACTGCCGAGCTGGCCGCCGAGCGGATGGAGCTGGCGGCCGAGGAACTTCGGCTGGCGCACCGGGCGCTGGGCCGGATCACCGGGCAGACCAGCGCCGATGAACTGCTGGGCCACATCTTCTCCAGCTTCTGCATCGGCAAATAGGCCGCCGGGACTTGACCCACGTCACGCTTCGCGGCGTCCGCCGGCCCCCGCCAAGGGACCGCGGCGCTTGTGGCCGGACCCCCGGCGGTTGACAATCCCCGGAGGATTGCGCGATCTAGGGGACGCGATCCATGCCGTATCCGAGTTTTTCCACGGGGGAGTTACCAATGCTGTCCATGACGATTTCGCCGAAGTCGCGGCTGTGCGCATGCCTGTTGCTGGCCGCCGCGCTCGGCGCCTGCTCCAAGCAGGAAGAAGCCGCGCCCGCTGCGGGCGCCACGCCCCCGGCCCCGAGCGCACCGGCCGCTGCCGCCCCGGCGGCGCCGCCCGCCCCCGCGGTCGCGGCCACCGTCCAGGCGATGGGCGCCGACCAGCTGCGCGATGCCGCCAGCCAGGCGCTGCGCGAGAACCGGATGTACGCGCCGGCCGGGGACAACGCCATGGAGTACTACCTGGCGCTGCGCGACAAGCTGCCCGACGACCCGGGCGTGTCCAGCGCACTGACCGACCTGATGCCCTACACCGTCATCGCCGCCGAGCAGGCGGTCGGCCGCGAGCAGTTCGACGAGGCCCAGCGCCTGGTGGCGCTGATCGAGAAGGCCGACAAGACCGCGCCGGCATTGCCGCGGATCAAGCAGAGCATCACCAACTCGCAGCAGGCGGTGGCCCAGCGCAGCGAGGCCGAAGCCGCGCGTGCCAAGGCCGAAGTGGAGGCGCGCGCCCAGGCCCAGCAGCAGCAGCTGGCGCAGCAGCAGGCCGCCGAAGCCGAAGCCGCCCGCCGCCTGGCTGCAGAAGCCGAAGCCGCGCGCGAGGCCGCGGCCGAACGCCAGGCCGCCGCGGCCCGCGAGGCGGCCGCCCGCCAGGCCGCCGCGCAGCAGGCGGCCGCCACGCCGGCACCGGCGCCGGCCCAGCGCAACCTGCGTCCGATCAGCATGGCCTCGCCGCGCTACCCGCCGGACGCGCTGCGCGCCGGGACCTCCGGCGAAGTCCTGGTCGAGTTCACCGTGGGCACCGATGGCTCGGTCACCGATGCGCGCGTGCTGCGCGCCAACCCGGCCCGCACCTTCGACCGCGAGGCGCTCAATGCGGTACGTCGCTGGCGCTTCGAGCCGGTCGACGCGCCGGTGACCACCCGTCGCACCGTGGCCTTCAACCCGGGCGGCGGCTGACAGCGGCCCACCGGCGGAAGGCCAGGAAAAAGGCCCGGCAATGCCGGGCCTTTTCTTTTCCACTCCGGAACCGGCTGGCCGGTCGCGACGGATCAGGTCGAGATCGCCAGCTTCTCCTGGCGGTAGCGCATCACCGCCGCCAGCCACAGCAGCAGGGCCAGGCCCAGGCTGCTGCCCAGGTACACCGCCCAGACCTGCGCGGAGATCGGCTCGGCGCGGATCACCTTCAGCAGCAGCTGGTTCTGCGCCAGGAACGGCACCGCGAACTGCCACAGCTGGGTCTTCACCGGATTCACCATCAGCATCATGGTGGGGATCATCGGCATCAGCATCAGCCAGGTCATGTGGCTCTGCGCTTCCTTCAGGCTCTTCGCCGCCGCGGCGAGGAACGTGAGCAGCGAAGTTCCGATCAGCAGCATCGGCAGCAGCACGAACAGCATGCTGGCGATGGACATCAGCGACATGTCGAGGGAGCGGGCCATGCCGGTGGCGAACTGCGCGCTGAGCTTGATCGCCAGCAGCGACAGCAGCAACGACACCACGCCGAGCAGGCAGGCGGCGACGATCTTGCCGCTGACGATCGCTCCGCGCGGGGCCGGCGTGGCCAGCAGCGGTTCCAGGGTCTGCCGTTCGCGTTCGCCGGCGGTGGCATCCAGCACCAGGGCCGCGCCGCCGAGGAAGGCGGTGATGATCAGGAAGTACGGCAGCATCACCGACAGCATCAGGCCGCGCTTAGCCTCGGGCGTGGACACGTCCAGCGTGCCGGTGTTGACCGGCTGCGCCACCGACGGGTCCATGCCCCGCGCCAGCAGGCGCAACGCCCCGACCTGGCCGCTGTACGCGGACAACGCCCCGCGCAATCGTTGCCCGGGAATGCTGGAGTCGCGCTGCGTCGTGTCCAGCATCACCTCCACCAGCGCCGGCCGGCCGGCGCGCCAGTCCTCGGCGAAGCTCTCCGAGACGCGCAGGCCCACGTCCTGCCGCTGTTCGCGCAGTGCCGCTTCCAGGTCCGCCGGCGCTTCCACCGCCTTGATCCCCTGGGTGGCGAGGAACGCCACCAGGTTCGGCGCGCGCTCCATGCCGATGACCGGCACCTCCAGCACCTTGTCGATCTGGGTCTTGGCCCGCTTCTCGGCCAGCGCGCCCATGCCCAGGATCAGCGCAGGAAACAGCAACGGCCCCAGCAGCAGGGTCAAGGCAAGCGTGCGGCGGTCGCGGCCGATGTCGCGCAACTCCTTCAGCATCACGATCCACATCGTCGACAGCGTGCTCATGCGTGCAGGCCCTCCTCGGAGCCGATCACCTTGACGAAGGCGTCTTCCAGGTTGCTTTCGCCGGTCTGCTCGCGCAGCTGGTCGGCGGTGCCCTCGGCCACGACCTGGCCCTTGGCGATGATCACGATCCGGTCGCAGAGCGCGGCCACCTCCTGCATGATGTGGCTGGAGAAGATCACGCAGCGGCCCTCGTCGCGCAGGCCGCGCAGGAAGTCGCGCATCGCGCGCGTGGTCATCACGTCCAGGCCGTTGGTCGGTTCGTCGAGGATCACGTTGCGCGGGTCGTGGACCAGCGCGCGCGCGATCGCGGTCTTGGTCCGCTGGCCCTGCGAGAACCCTTCGGTCTGGCGCTCGAGGATCTCGCCCATGTCCAGCGCCGAGGACAGCGCGGCGATGCGTTCCTCCACGCGCGCGGCCGGGATGCCGTGCAGGCGGCCGAAGTAGGCGATGTTCTCGCGCGCGGTCAGGCGCTTGTATACGCCGCGGGCGTCCGGCAGCACGCCCAGCGCGCGGCGCACCGCGACCGGATCGGCCGCCGGGTCCACGCCATCCACTTCGATCCGGCCCTGGTCGGGCCGCATCAGCGTGTAGAGCATGCGCAGGGTGGTGGTCTTGCCCGCGCCGTTGGGCCCGAGCAGGCCGGTGATCTGGCCGTCGTGGGCTTCGAAGCTGACGCCGGAGACCGCGTTCACGGTGCCGGTCTTGGTCTTGAAGCTCTTGTGCAGGTCATGGGCGCGGATCATGGCGCGGCTCCCGCTGGATTGTGTCGGCGCATCAGGGTTCCCATCCGTTGAAACTGGTGAAAGGCGGCACGTAGGTCATCGAATCCAGGCAGCCGGCATCCAGCGCCTTCGCATCGGTCGACTCGAGGAACTGGCCCAGCAGCCTGGGCATGCAGCCCAGGCCGAGGGTGCCGTGGGCCTGGCCGCGCAGGACCAGGTGGCGGCCGTTGGGCAGCGTCTGCAGGACGCGTTCGGCGTAGCGCGGCGGCGTCACCGGGTCCAGTTCGCCCGACAGCAGCAGGACCGGCACGTCCGACGACAGCGGCGCGGTGAAATCCTCCGGCCGGCCGCCATGCGGCCAGGTCGCGCAGGCGGCGAAGAACATGCGTGCCACCTCCGGCCCGAGCAGCGTGCCTTCGGCACCGCCTTCCCGGTACCGGTCCGCGTCCTCGGCGCAGATCACCGACCACTGCATGCCGCGCGCCATCGAGCCGCCCATGTTGCGGCCCATCAGCTCGTGCAGCGACATCAGCGGCGCGTAGCGGCCCTGGCTGGCCTCGTCCAGCACCAGCGGCAGCAGCGAGGCGGTCTGCGGCATGTACGAGAACATGAAGGCCAGGCCGGTGACGGTGTCGGCGCTGACGGTGCCGGTACGGCTCTCACCGCTGGCCGGGTCGCGGTACTCGACCTGCGCCGGTGCGTCCTTGAGCTTGGCTACCAGTGCCCCGAGCTGTGCGCGCGCATCCTGCGGAAAGCGCTTGGCGCAGGCCGGCAACTGGTGGCACTGCTGCGACTGCAGGCCGATCGCATCCTCGAAGGTGTGCGCGAACTCGCCACCGACCACCAGGTCGTTCGGCGCCACGCCGTCGAGCACGATGCTGCGCACGTGCTGCGGGAAGCGCCGGGCGTACTGCTGGGCCACGCGCGTGCCGTAGGAGCCGCCGACCAGGTTGATCTCGCGCGCGCCGATCGCCTCGCGCACCGCGTCCAGGTCGGCGATGGCGTCGGTGGTGGCGTAGAAGCGCGGATCGGCGCGGTCGGCCGCCTGTTCGGCGCAGCGCCGGGCGAAGTCCGCGATCGCCGCGGCGTCGACGGTGGCGGCGGCCTGCGGATCGGCGTCCCCGCCTTCGGGCGCGCACGACAGCAGGTTGGAGCCGCCGGTGCCGCGCTGGTCGACCAGCACGACGTGGCGCTGCTTGCGCACTTCCCTGAAGGCCGGATCCAGCTGCGGCCAGACCTGCACCGCCGACTGGCCGGGACCGCCGGCCAGGAAGAACACGGGGTCGTCGGTGGCCGACCCCTCGTCGGTCGCCGGCAGCCAGGCCAGGTTGAGCTTGATCCTGCGGCCGTCGGGCGTGGCCCGGTCTTCGGGAACCTCGAACGTGGCGCATTGCGCCTGCACGTTGCCGGCGGACATGCCGCTGGCCAGCGTGCACGGTTCGAAGGCGATGCCGCCGTAGTGGCGGGTGGAGCCGGTCGCCGCTTCGGGCGCCGGGGCGGAATCGCAGCCGGCGAGCAGGGCCGTGGAAACGGCGAGCACGGTGGCGGCGGTGAGCTGGCGGGTGTTGCGGGACATCATCGAAACGGCCCCTCTCGGTTGCACTTCTGGATGGAAAAGCGGTTGCGTGGCACGGTCACTCGGGCGAGAACACGTCCTCGATGCTCAAGCCGAACAGGCGCGCGATGCGGAACGCCAGCGGCAGGCTCGGATCGTACTTGCCGGTCTCCAGCGCATTGACCGTCTGCCGCGACACCTCCAGCCGCTCGGCCAGCTCGCCTTGCGACCAGCCGCGCGCGTCGCGCAGTTCGCGCAGGCGGTTGTTCACCGGTAGCGCCGCGCGACCACGACCTTGGCCAGGCCGTAGGTGAGGCAGACCAGCGGGAACAGCCAGATCAGCACCGCGCCGGCAGGCAGGTCGATGACCTTGGCCGTCTGCAGGAAGCCGCCCGCCAGGTAGAGCAGCGAGACCAGCGCGGTGGCAATACACACGGCTTCCAGCTCGATGCGCTGTTGCATCTCGTCCGAATCGCGGATGTAGCGGACGATGGCGCGCAGGGCGAACGCGATCGGCGGCACCGGCAGCAGCGCCACCAGGGCGCGCAGCGCCGGCGCCTCGACGTGCCGCAGCAGCCAGACCGAGGCGAACAGGACCAGGGTGTAGGCGCCCATCGCCAGCAGCAGCTCGCGGGTGTAGCGCCTGCGCAAGCCCGGCGAAGCCGAATCGCAGGGCTCGGGCAACTGCCCGCGCAGCAGCGCGGCGAAGGCCAGCACCAGCGCGAACACGAACAGCACCGGACCGGCCCAGGCAGGCAGCAGGCCGGGCCACAGGCGCGGGGGCACCGCTCCGGCCAGGCCCGCCAGTACGGCAGCGGCCAGCAGGCCCCAGGTGGTCGTGCGCCGGCTCACGGCCGGATCCACCGGAAAGGACGGAGGTGGCGCGCCATCGCGGAAATCCTTGTCAAGGAAGCTTGACAGGACGATAGGGGTCCGGCCGCGGGCTTGTCAAGCTTCCTTGACAGCAGGCGGAGCGCTCCGCCGGACCCGCCGGGGTGCTGCCTACGTGCGCCGGCATAGGCGCCGGCCTACTTGTTGGAGACGTATTTCTCGCGCCGGATCTGCGGGATCGGCAGTCCGTATCCCTTCAGCGCCTCGAAGCAGGCATCGACCATGTCCGGGTTGCCGCACAGGTAGGCGATGTCGGTGGTGGGGTCCGGGGCGAACTCGGCCAGTTGCTGCTGCACGTAGCCGTGGCGCACATCCGGGTGGGCGTGCGCCGAGCCGGCCGCGGGCAGTTCGCGCGACAGGCAGGGCACGTAGCGGAAGCGCGGATGCGCCTCGGCGAAGGCGCGGAAATCCTCCGCGTAAAGCAATTCACCGGGTGTACGCGCGCCCGCCAGCACCACCACTTCCAGGTCGCGTTCGGCCATGCGCTGCGCCAGCACCGGCAGCATCGAGCGGTACGGGGTGACGCCGGTGCCGGTGGCGATCAGCAGGTAGCGGCGGTTGTGGTCGCCGGGCATCAGGCAGAAGCGGCCATAGGGTCCACTGGCATTGACCCGGTCGCCGATGGCCATCCCCTCGAACAGCGCGGTGGCCGCGCCGCCGGCGACGTGGCTCACCGCGATCTCCACCGCTTCGCCCGGCCCCAGTGCGTGGTCGTGGATGGTGGACAGCGAGTAGCTGCGCCGCGCCGGCGTGCCGTCGGCGTAGTCGAAATGGATCTGGATGAACTGGCCCGGTATGAAGTCCAGTGGCTGGCCGTCGTCGCGGGCCAGCACGTAGTGGCCGATGGTGGGCGCCAGCATGCGGCGGTCGACGAGGCGGAGCGGGAACTGGACGGGCACGAGGGTCGTTTTCGCAACGGTGTGTGGCCGGGAGCGTACCCGGCGGCGGCCTATAATAGCCGCAGCCCCCGAACCAGGCGCCGGTACGCGGCGCGAAGGCGTCCATGACTTCCCCCGGCGAAGCAGCCGTGCCCGCGCTGCGCGTGCGCGACCTGCGCAAGACCTACGACAACGGCGTCCAGGCGCTCAAGGGCGTCTCGCTCGACGTCGCCCCGGGCGACTTCTTCGCCCTGCTCGGCCCCAACGGCGCCGGCAAGTCCACCCTGATCGGCATCACCAGCTCGCTGGTCAACCTCAGCGAAGGCTCGGTGGAAGTGTTCGGCATCGACCTCACCACCCGCCGCAGCGATGCGATGCGGATGATCGGGCTGGTGCCGCAGGAGATCAACTTCAACCTGTTCGAGCAGCCGTTCGACATCCTGGTCAACTACGCCGGCTTCTACGGGATCCCGCGCGAGGAGGCCGAGGCGATGGCCGAGGCCGAGCTGCGCCGCGCGCACCTGTGGGAGAAGGCCAGGGTGATGAGCCGCACCCTGTCCGGCGGCATGAAGCGCCGCCTGATGATCGCCCGGGCGATGATGACCCGCCCGCGCCTGCTGATCCTGGACGAACCCACCGCCGGCGTGGACATCGAGATCCGCCGCGACATGTGGCGGGTGCTGCGCGAGATCAACGCCGCCGGCACCACCATCATCCTGACCACGCATTACCTGGAGGAAGCCGAGAGCCTGTGCCGGCACCTGGCGATCATCGACCACGGCACGATCGTCGAGTCCGGGCCGATGCGCGCGTTGCTGGCCAAGCTCGACGTGGAAGGCTTCCTGTTCGACATCGACGGCGCGCTGCCGGCGCAGCTGCCGGTGATCGAGGGCACCACCCTGGTGGCGCTCGACCACCACACCCTGGACCTGGACATGCCGCGGGCGATGGACCTCAACCGCGTGTTCGCCGCGCTGCAGGACGCCGGCATCCGCGTGCGCTCGATGCGCACCAAGAGCAACCGCCTGGAAGAGCTGTTCGTGCGCCTGACCGGCCCGAAGCAGGAGGCCGCCGCATGAAGCACGACGCCGACACCGCGGCCGCCATCGCCGCCACGCGCAGCGACGCGGCGCGCAACTGGACCGCGCTGGGGACCATCGTCCGCCGCGAAGTGCGCCGCATCCTGCGCATCTGGGGCCAGACCCTGGTGCCGCCCGCGATCACCATGACCCTGTACTTCCTGATCTTCGGCGGCCTGATCGGCTCGAAGATCGGCGACATGGGCGGCTTCACCTACATGCAGTTCATCGTGCCCGGGCTGGTCATGATGAGCGTGATCCAGAACAGCTACGGCAACATCTCCTCTTCGTTCTTCGGCGCCAAGTTCGGCCGCCACGTCGAGGAGCTGCTGGTCAGCCCGATGCCGAACTGGGTGATCCTGGGCGGCTACGTCGCCGGTGCGGTGCTGCGCGGGCTGATGGTCGGCGTGATCGTGCTGGCGATCGCCATGTTCTTCACCCCGGTGCGCATCCCGCACCCGCTGGTGACCTTCACCACGGTGCTGCTGGGCGCGACCATCTTCTCGCTGGCCGGCTTCGTCAACGCGGTCTACGCCAAGAAGTTCGACGACGTCGCGATCGTGCCGACCTTCATCCTGACCCCGCTGACCTACCTGGGCGGCGTGTTCTATTCGGTGACCCTGCTGCCGGGCTGGGCGCAGGCGCTGACCCACGCCAACCCGATCTTCTACATGGTCAATGCGTTCCGCTACGGCCTGCTCGGTACCTCGGACGTGCCGTTGTGGGTGGCCTACGCGCTGATGCTCGGTTTCGTCGCTGCGCTGTCGACGCTGTCGCTGTGGCTGCTGCGCCGCGGCGTGGGCCTGCGCAGCTGAGCCCGAGCATGCGTGTGCTGGTGCTCGGCGCCGGCGGCACCGGCGGCTACTTCGGCGGCCGCCTGGCCCAGGCCGGCGCGGACGTGACCTTCCTGGTTCGGCCGGCGCGCGCGATGCTGTTGCGCGAACGCGGCCTGCGCCTGCGCAGCCCGCTGGGCGATGCCGACCTCGACGTCGCGGCAGTGACCGCCGATGAACTGCCTTCGCAGCCGCCATTCGACCTGGTCGTGCTGAGCTGCAAGGCCTACGACCTGGACAGCGCGATGGACGCGATCGCGCCCGCCGTCGGCCCGGCGACCAGCGTGCTGCCGATCCTCAACGGACTGCTGCACTACGCCGCGCTCGACGCGCGTTTCAGCCGGGCGCGCGTGCCGGGCGGACTGTGCTTCATCAGCGCCACGCTCGGCGCCGGCGGCGAGGTCGTGCATATGGGCGGGCCGGCCTCGATCACCTTCGGCCTGCGCGAAGGCAACACCGATACCGGCGTGCTGGCGCAACTGGCGTCCAGCTATGCGGCCGCTGGCGTGGACCACCTCCTGGCGACGGACGTCGCACAGGCGCAATGGACCAAGTTCAGCTTCCTGGCCGCGCTAGCGGCCGGTACTTGCCTGATGCGCAGCAGTGTCGGCGACATCGTCGCCAGCGAAGGGGGCGAGGCGTTCATGGCCGCGTTGCACGAGGAATGCCTGGCGGTCGCCGCCGCCGAAGGCCAGCCGGTGCCGGACACCGAAGCGCGCATCGCGCGCGGCCACCTGACCCGTGTCGGTTCGCCGGTCACCGCCTCGATGCTGCGCGACCTGCAGGCCGGCGCGCGGGTCGAGGCGCTGCAGATCGTCGGCGACATGGTCCATCGCGCGCATCGGGCCGGCCTGGCCGCGCCGCGACTCGAAGCCGCCTGGATCCATCTGCAGGCCTACGAATCCGCCCGTACCGCCGGCTGAGGCCGGGTCCGTCATCGCCGCCTGCACCGGCTTGGCTACACTCGCCTTCCCTGGACGCGGAGTATGGATGCATGGAAACGAGCAGGACCTTGTTGGCCCTCGGCGTGACGATCGCCTTGCTGGGCGGGTGCAAGAAGCAGGAAGACGCGGCGCCGGCCGCCGCCGAACCGGTCGCGGCCGCCACCGCCGAGCCGGCGCCTTCGGTACCCGCGCCTGCAGCGGCTGAAGCGGCCGCCCCCGCCGCCGCAGCCCCGGGCACCCGCTTCGACCTCGCTGCGCTTCCGGTCAGCACCGCCGCGCTGCCCGCCTGGCCGTACCTCGTGCCACCGGCGGGCTACGAGTTCGACGATGCCAACCGGCTGCAGGAGCGGACCAAGGACCTGGCGCGGATCCCGGTGTGGACCGGCGGCCAGCTGCTGTGGGTGGAAGGCCGGGTCTTCAGCGACGGCATCGAGAATGCCGACGGCAAGACCTTCTCCAGGTTCGAACTGGCCAAGGGCCTGCGCCAGCAGATCGAGGCGCTGGGCGGCGTGCGGGTGAGCGAGCGCAGCTACGCCCGTGACTTCTACGCGGCCAACGAGAAGGCGCTGGACGACTTCCGCCAGGAGTTCGACGACCTGCAGGACGCCTACTGGTACGACAAGGACGTGGACACCTACGCCATCCGCCGCGCCGACGGCGTGGTCTGGGTAGTCCTGCAGACGCGCAACGAGGATGCCGCGGTGCTGGTGGCCGAAGGCCCTGCGCCGACGGCGGACTGACGGCTCAGGCGGTCGCTCCCGGCAGGCGGAAGAACGCCGCCGCCGTCGCCGTCGAGGCGGCGGCGGTGGTCTCCAACGCCTCGCCGCGGTCGCGCGCCAGCTCCTCGACGATGTGCGACAGGAACGCCGGCTCGTTGCGACGGTCCCTCGGCATCGGCTTGAGGGTGCGCGGCAGCAGGTAGGGGGCGTCGGTCTCCACCATCAGCCGGTTCGCCGGGATGTTCTTCACCAGCTCGCGCAGGTGCGCGCCGCGGCGCTCGTCGCACAGCCAGCCGGTGATGCCGATGTGCCAGTCGCGGTCGAGGTAGTCGAACATCTCTTCGCGGGTGCCGGTGAAGCAGTGCACCACCGCCGGACCGGTCCGGCCCTCGAAGTCCTTCATGATCGCCAGGAAGTCGGCGTGCGCATCGCGCTGGTGCAGGAACAGCGGCTTGGGGTTGCCGGCGGCCGCCAGGTCCGCGCCGATCTGCAGCTGGCGCTCGAACGCCCTGCGCTGCGCCGGCCGCGGCGAAAAGTCGCGGAAGTAGTCCAGCCCGCACTCCCCCACCGCCACCACCTGCGGATGCGCGTGCAGGGCGCGCATTTCCGCGTCGCACTCGTCGGTGTACTCGGTGGCGTGGTGCGGATGCACGCCGGAGGTGGCGAACAGCACGCCCGGATGCGCCTGCGCCAGCTGCAGCGCCAGCGGCGAATGTTCGCGGCTGGCGCCGGTGACCACCATCTGCGCCACCCCGGCTGCGCGGGCGCGGGCCAGCACCGCGTCGCGGTCGCGGTCGAAGCTGTCGTGGGTGAGGTTGGCGCCGATGTCGACGAGGAGCATGCGGGAAGAACCGGGTGGTGGCCGTCTATTGTAGGAGCGGGCATGACCGCGACACGAGCGCTGCAGTTGCGATCGGATTGCCTGTTCCAGCGTCGTCGGGTCGCGGTCATGCCCGCTCCTACAACAAGGCGGCGGTCCGTATCCTGTGTGCATGGAATCCGCCACCTTCCCCATTTCCCCGCTGCTGCCGGCCATCGCCGACAGCCTGGCGGCGCATCCGCGCCTGGTGCTCGAAGCACCGCCGGGCGCCGGCAAGACCACCCAGGTGCCGCTCGCCCTGCTGCATGCGGCGTGGGCAGAAGGCCGCCGCATCGTGATGCTCGAGCCGCGCCGTGTCGCCGCGCGCAGTGCCGCCGCGTTCATGGCGCGCCAGCTCGGCGAAGCGGTCGGCGAGACCGTCGGCTACCGGATCCGCTTCGAGAACAAGGTCGGCCCGCGGACGCGGATCGAGGTGGTCACCGAGGGCATCCTGACCCGGATGATCCAGGACGATCCCGAACTCGGCGGCACCGGGCCGGGCGGGATCGCCGCGCTGCTCTTCGACGAGTTCCACGAACGCCACCTGGCCGCCGACCTGGGCCTGGCGCTCGCGCTCGACGTGCAGGCCCAGCTGCGCGAGGACCTGCGCATCGTGGTGATGTCGGCCACGCTCGACGGCCAGCGCCTGGCGGATTTCCTCGACGCGCCGCGCATGTCCAGCGAGGGCCGCAGCTTCCCGGTGCAGGTTGCGCACTATCCGGCGCGCCGCGAGGAATCGATCGAGGCGCAGGCGCGCCGGGCGACCACCGAGGCGCTGGCGCGGCATCCGGGCGACGTGCTGGTGTTCCTGCCCGGCCAGCGCGAGATCGCGCGCCTGCAGGCGGCGCTGGAGGCGGCGGCCGCCCTGCCGGCGGATACCGAAGTGCTGGCCCTGCACGGCGAGCTGCCGGTGGAGCAGCAGTCGCGCGTGCTGCAGCCGGCACCGGATGGCCGCCGCCGCGTGGTCCTGGCGACCAACGTCGCCGAGTCCTCGGTCACCCTGCCCGGCGTGCGCGTGGTCATCGACAGTGGCCTGGCGCGCGAGCCGCGCTTCGATCCCAACAGCGGCTTCTCCCGGCTGGACGCGGTGGCGATCTCGCAGGCCTCGGCCGACCAGCGCGCCGGCCGCGCCGGCCGCGTTGCCGAGGGCTGGGCCTGGCGCCTGTGGCCGGAGTCGCAGCGCCTGGAGGCGCAGCGCCGCCCGGAAATCGCGCAGGTCGAGCTGACCGGGCTGGCGCTGGAACTGGCCAGCTGGGGCAGCGACGCACTGCGCTTCGTCGATCCGCCGCCACCCGGTGCGTTGGCCGCCGCGCGCGAACTGCTGCAGCGGCTCGGTGCGCTGGCCGACAGCGGCGGCCTGACCGCCGCGGGCAAGAGGATGCTGGCGCTGGGCACGCATCCGCGCCTGGCGGCCATGCTGCTGGCCGCGCGCGACCCCCGCGAACAGGCATTGGCCGCCGACCTGGCCGCGCTGGTCGAAGCGCGCGATCCGCTGCGCAGCCGCGGCGACGCGCTGGCCGAGCGCTGGCGTGCGCTGGCCGCGTTCCGTGGCGGCCACACGCCGGCCAACGCCAGCCGTACGGCGCTGGCGGCGATCGATGCCGCCGCCCGGCAGTGGCGACGCCGCCTGCGCTGCGACGCCACGCCACCGGACACCGTCGAGGCGCACGCGCTGGGCGACCTGCTCGCGCACGCCTTTCCCGACCGGATCGCCGCCCGGCATCCGGCCGATCCGCTGCGCTACCAGCTCGCCAACGGCCGCATGGCCAGGCTGTTCGACGACAGCGCCCTGCGTGGCGAGCCCTGGCTGGTGGCCAGCGAACTGCGCTTCGAAGCGCGTGGCGACGCCCTGCTGTTGCGCGCCGCGCCGGTCGACGAGGCGCGGCTGCGCGAGGATTTCCCGCAGCGCTTCGTCGAACGCGAAGGCGCGGTATGGGATCCGGACAGGCGCGCGCTGGTGGCGCGCCGCGAATCGCGCTTCGACCGCATCGTGCTGGACAGCCGGCCGGCCGGGCGCGTGGATCCGGCCCAGGCGGCCCAGGCGCTGACCGACGCGGTGCGTGAGCTCGGGGTGTCCGCGCTGCCGTGGACCGATGCGCTGCGCCAATGGCAGGCGCGCGCGTCGTCGCTGCGGCAGTGGATGCCGGAACTGGCCCTGCCCGATGTGGGCGACGGCGCGCTGGCGGCGACGCTGGACGCCTGGCTGCGGCCCGCCTTCGCCGGCAAGACCCGGCTCGATGCCCTGTCGGAGGAGGAGCTGGGCCAGGCGCTGAAATCCTCGCTGGACTGGAATGCGCGCCAGCACCTGGACCGGTTCGCGCCGGCGCGCATCGTCGTCCCCTCCGGCATGGAGCGGCGGATCGACTACGCGCTGGACGACGGGGGCGTGGCGCGCCCGCCGGTGCTGGCGGTCAAGCTGCAGGAGCTGTTCGGCCTGGCCGACACCCCGCGCGTGGCCGACGGCCGGGTGCCGGTGCTGCTGCACCTGCTTTCCCCGGGCGGCAAGCCGCTGCAGGTGACCGGCGACCTCAAGGGCTTCTGGGACCGCACCTATCCGGAGGTGAAGAAGGAGATGAAGGGCCGCTACCCGCGGCACCCATGGCCGGACGACCCGTGGAGCGCGACCGCGACCCACCGCGCCAAGCCGCGAGGCACCTGACCGGCCCGCCCGGGACTTGGGGCACCGCCGCGGCCCGGGGCCGGCATCGGCAATGAACCGCAGGCATCGGCCGATGAACGACCACGGCCTGGCCGCGGCGGCGCTGACGTATCGTCCACATGCCGTGGCCGACACTGGCCGCGCCTCCCACCTCTCTCCGCGGGGATCCCCATGAGCAAGCTGACCATCATTTCCGATCGCGCCCTGGAGCTGGCCGGACAGGCCGGCGCGGGCCTGCGCCACGCCGGTTCGAGCCTGCGCGACGCCGGCATCGGCGCCGAACAGTGGATCAAGACCGGCGCCGCGCTCGGCGCGGCCAAGGCCGGCTTCAAGGTCGCCCGTGGCACCGTGCGGCGCCATCCGGTCGCTGTGGCTACCGCGGCAGCGGTCGTCGGCGCCGGCGTGCTGGCCTACGTGCTGTACCGCAAGCGCCGCCAGCAGCAGGCCCAGGAGCCGATCGAGGGCGAGTCCAGCCGCGTGCCGCGCAGCAACGGCAACGCCTCGGCGCGTGCGCGCGCCAGCCGCGCACGCCGGCCGTCGTCGACCTCGACGTCGACCTGATATCCACCCCGCGCCGGGCAGGAGTGCCCGGCAGCGGTGGCGCCAGGCCGGCGCGCCCGCGTCTCAGGGCTTCAACCGTCCACGCTACCGGTGTTGCGCGACCGCGAAGCGCGCGTCAGCGGCGATCCACGGCGAGCCAGTCTCCGGGCATCAGCCACGCGCCGTCCCGTGCACGGTCCAGTCGATACGGGCCGACCGCCACCCGCACCAGCCGCAGCGTCGGCAGTCCCACGGCCGCCGTCATGCGTCGCACCTGGCGATTGCGTCCCTCGGTGATCTGGAGTTCCAGCCACGCGTCCGGCACGGTCTTGCGATGGCGCACCGGCGGGTCGCGCGGCCACAGCGCCGGCGCATCGATGCACCGGGCCTGCGCCGGACGGGTCGGTCCGTCGTTGAGTTCCACTCCGTCGCGCAGGGCGCGCAGCTGCTCCGGACGCGGGTCGCCTTCCACCTGTACCCAGTAGGTCTTGGGCTGCTTGTGCCGCGGATCGGTCAGCCGGTGCGCGAGCGCGCCGTCGTCGGTGAGCAGCAGCAGGCCCTCGCTGTCGTGGTCCAGGCGACCGGCCGGATACACGCCGGCCGGCAGGCCGAAGCCGGCCAGGGTCGGGCGCGGCGGCTGCGAGCGGTCGGTGAACTGGCACAGCACGCCGTAGGGCTTGTTGAACGCGACCAGCATCGGGATGCACGGACCTCAGGCGGTCGCCAGGCCGTGGCCGCCGAGCGGGCGCGTCTCGGTGCGCGAATCGAAGCCGGCGATCAGCGGCCGCCCGCGCGCGATCGCGTCCTTTACCGCCGGCAGCGCCAGCGAGCCCTGGTGGCTGGCCGCGCTGTCCCAGACTTCGGTGACCCAGAGCGCGTCCTCGTCGGCCGGATCCTCGGCGATGACGTAGGTCAGGCAGCCAGGCATCGCCGCAGTGCCCTCGAGCAGGATGGAGGCCAACGCGGCGCGCTGGCCCGGGATGGCGCGCATCCTTCCGATCAATCCGTACATCGACGTGGCTCCGTTCAAGTCCGGCAGGACCAACACCGACGCCCCCGCGCCCAGCAAGGTGATGAAGCTGCGTCGGTCCATGCCGTGCGGCGGGTTTACGGTGCGTGGCGGCAGCGTGCAGGCTGGGCCGCGTGCGCGGCCCCGGCGCTCTCACCCCCATTCGCTTCTCACTTTTTCACGAAGCGCAGGGTCATGCGGTCGCTCTCGCCGATGGCCTGGTACCTGGCGCGCTCGGCCTCGGGATGGTTGTTCGACGGCGGCAGGGTCCACACGCCGTTCGGATGGTCCTTGGTGTCGCGCGGGTTGGCATTGACCTCGCTGCTGCCAGCCAGCTCGAAACCGGCGGCCTTGGCCAACGCGATCACCTGGTCCTGGCCCACGTAACCGCTCTTGTCGTCGGCCGGCACGTCGCCCTTGGCGCGGTGCTCGACCACGCCGAGCACGCCGCCGGGCTTGAGCACCTCGTAGAAGCCCTTGAACATGCCTTCGGCCTGGCCGGCGCTGCGCCAGTTGTGCACGTTGCGGAAGGTCACCACCAGGTCTGCCGAGCCCGGCGCGCCGAACGACGGGGCCTTCGGGTCGTAAGCCACCACCACGGCCTTGTCGAACTGGGCGGCGCCGTCGGCGAACTTCTTCGCCAGCCCGTCCTTGCCGCGCTGGTAGTAGTCGCGCTGGCGGCCGGCCTCGAACGCTGCCGGATCGACGATCGCGGCCACGTACTTGCCGTCGTCGCGCAGGTACGGGGCGAGGATTTCCGAATACCAGCCGCCGCCGGGGGTGATCTCCACCACGGTCATGTCCGGACGGATGCCGAAGAAGGCCAGGGTCTGGCCCGGATGGCGGTACGGGTCGCGCGCGGTGTCGGCCGGGTCGCGCCAGCTGCCGGCGATGGCCGCCTGCAGCGCCGCATCGGGCGCCGGCAGGGTGGCGCTGTCGGCCGGCTTGACCGCCTGCGCCAGCGGCGCGGCGAGTGCCAGGGCCAGTCCCAGCAGGCAGGCGCGGGAGAGCGGGGTGCGGTTCGACATCGCAAGGCTCCAGTCGATGGAAGGTGGCGGCGAGCCTAGCACGCGCCCGGTCGCGGCCCGTGTGCACGGGTCGGCAATGTCGACCCTGGCCGACGAGGCGCGGGTGATCGGCCCCGGCGTGTAGCGCGACTTGCCCCCTCGCCTTCATGGACAGGCCGCAACCACTCCGTCGTAGAGCGGGGCTCGCCCCGCTGCCGTTGCCGATGGCGCCTTGAACCACCAGTGCAGCGGGGCAAGCCCCGCTCTACGCCAGCTTCAACGCATCCGGATAAGGCGGCGTGTCCGGCCATTCGCCGCTGCGCAGCTGCGCCTGCAGCTGCCACCACCACTGCGGCCGGAACAGCTGGCCGTGCACGGTCTTCAGTGCGGCGGCAAGCGGGCCCGGCAGGCCCATGAACATCGGGAAGCGCTCGGGGAACACATCTTCCGGCGCGACATGGAACCAGGGCTCGCTCGCCATCTGCTCGTCGTATGTCTGCGCCTGCGGCCACTCGCGGAACCGGCATTCGCCCACCGAACGGATCTCGTCGTAGTCGTAGAAGACCACGCGCCGGTGGCGCGACACGCCGAAGTTCTTCAGCAGCATGTCGCCGGGGAAGATGTCGTTGCGGGCCAGGTCGACGATGGCCTGGCCGTAGTCGAGCGCGGCCTCGCGCACCGCTTCGCCGGCCTGCTCGCGCAGGTACAGGTCCAGCGGCCGCAGCCGCCGCTGCACGTAGCACAGCGACAGCACCACGTCATCGCCGTCCTCGGCCAGGCTGCCGGCGCAGCTCGCGCGCAGTTCGGCCAGCAGCGAAGGATCGAAGCGGGCACGCGGGAAGCGCAGGTGGCGGAACGGTTGCGCGTCGAGCAGGCGGCCGATCCGGTCCAGCCGGAACACCCGCTCGTACTGCGCCTGCACCTGCTCGCGCGTGGTCGCCTTCGGCCAGGCGAAGCGGTCGCGGATCACCTTGAACACCAGCGGGTAGCCCGGCAGGGTGAACACGGCCATGACCATGCCCGGCGTGCCCTCGGCGCGGACCAGGCGCTCTTCCGGGTGGCCCTGGAAGTAGCGGAAGAAGCTGCGGTAGCGTTCGGTCTTGCCCTGCTTGGCGCGGCCGAGCACGGTGTACAGCTCGTCCACCGGCTTGTTCGGCAACAGCGTGCGCAGGAACACCACCGCGTCGCCCACGGTCGGCAGGTCGGCCTGGAAATAGCTGCGCGAGACGCCGAACAGCTGCGCCACGTCGGCGCGCCGGGTCAGTACCGCCTCGGCGCGGATCCCGCCGTCGCCGTGCACCAGCGCGATCACGCACGGCGAGAAGCGGTGCTCGCCGAACACGCGGCCGACCAGGTAGGCGCGGCGCTCGCGGTAGAACACCGTGTCCAGCAGCTCGATCCCGCGCACGGGGTGCCCGCCCCAGTGGGCCAGGTCGTCCTGCAGGCGGATGGCTATCGCCGCCGCGCAGCGCATGCGGTGCGCATAGGGCACGGCGAAGCGGTAGTTCTCCAGCACGCGCATGAAGGTGTCGGTCGGCCGCGTTTCCGACACCGCGTAGCTGTGCCGGGCGACCGGCGTAGTGATCGCGTCGGTCGGCTCGATCTCCAGGGCCACGAACTCGATGGCCGGATCCACGCCGCGGGTGCGGAAGAAGCGCCGGGTCAGCGTGTTGTAGAACGTCTTGTACAGCTCGATGTCGACCAGGCCGTCGATCAGCGCCGCGTACGCCGCGCGCACTTCGATCCACGGCGCGCGCTCGTGCGGGCGGGAGGACAGCAGCGCGCCCAGGCGCCGGCCGCATTCTTCGATGCAGGCGTCGTACAGGTCCAGGCGCTCGGTCGCGTCCTCGCGCGCCGCGGCCCAGTCGCGGGTTTCGAAGCGCTTCTGCGCGCGACGGCTGATCGCGGCGAAGCGCGCATGGTAGTCGTCGAAGGCGTCGCGGATCTGCGCGGCGATGGCATCGGCACGGGGCATGCGCACATGGTAGGGCGGGACCGGGCAGCGTCGCCACGGACCGCTTCGCGCTCTGCCGCGTCCGTCGACCGGTCGTCCGTGGAGCGGGGCTTGCCCGCTGCTCTCTTCGGCGTGCGACAGGAGCGGGACAGGCCCCGCTCCACGATGTCAGAGCACCTCGAGCGTCTTGACCCAGACGTAGCGCCCGGCAGGACCCCGGTCCACTTCGCCCAGCAGTCGCACCCGGGTATCCGGACCGACCTGTCGCCCGCCCCAGACGCCGGAGGCGATCTCCACGCGGATCTCGCCAGTGTCGTCGCGGAACGTGAAGTAGTCGCTGCGCTGGTGGTTGACGATGTTGCCGGTCAGGGTGACGTAGCTGCCGATGCGCGCGTTGCCGATGGCGGACACGGTGGTGGGCTGGCCGCTGGCACTGGGTCCGGTGAACTGCGCCATCGCGGCGGAAGCGGACAGCACGGACAGGCAGAACACGAAGGCGAAGACGATCCTCTTCATCGCGTTGCACTCCTTTGGCGGGAAATGCCGGGCCGGAGCAGTGCCGGACGGCCGGCGCATCGATTATGCATGCGCCACGCCGTTGCCCCTGACTGCGTGGCCGTTGCGGTCAGCCGCGCGTCCCGGCCGCCTGATCGAGCAGCCATTCGCGCACGGTGGCAAAGCCGGCGTGCGACAGGCTGCGCTCCGGGTACACGAGGTAGTGGCCGAAGCCGGCCTGCATCCGCTCCTGCGCCAGCGGCTGCAGCCGGCCAGCGCGCACCAGTGGTTCGGCCAGGGTCCAGCGCGCCAAGGCCACGCCAATGCCCTGCACCGCGGCCTGGTGCAGGGTCTCGGTGTCGTCGAACCGCGCGACATAGCGTTCGGGCGGCAGCCCGCCGAAGCGCGCGAACCAGTCCTTCCAGCGATCGGCCGGATCGCCCAGCAGCGGCCAATGTGCCAGCTGGTCCGGCGCCGGCGTGCCGAGCCTTTCGACCAGCCCGGGACTGGCCACCGGCACGATGGATTCGTCGAACAGCAGCTCCGCACGCACGCCCGACCACTGACCGCCGCCCAGGCGCAGTGCCAGGTCCACCGGCTCGCGCTCGAAGTCGACCACGTGGATGCTCGATTGCAGGTTCAGCGCCAGCTCCGGGAACTGCGCCAGGAACGCCGGCAACCGCGGCACCAGCCAGGCGGTCGCCATCGACGGGATCAGGCTCAGGGTCACCGTGTTGTCGCCGCGCACGGTGGCGTGGCGCAGCGCGTGCTCGATGGTGGCCAGCGGACCGGCGATCGCGTCGAACAGGCGTTGCCCGTCCGGGGTCAGTTCCACCCCGCGCGGCCCGCGCGCCAGCAGGCGATGCCCCAGCCGCTGTTCGAGCAGGCGCATGCGATGGCTCAGCGCGCTCACGGTGAGGTTCATGCGCTCGGCCGCGCGGGTCAGGTTGCCCAGGCGGGCGGCGGTGACGAAGGCGTCCACCTGATCCAGCGGGAGTCGGCTCATCTTGAACTCACCTCAAGCCTAGCTTGCTGATGTTTCGCTATGTGAGCGCAAATCGTGACCCTATCTTGGCAATCATTCAAGCCGGCGCGCCGGCGCAGATAGGAGCGGTGTGATGGGCAGCGGGAACCGGAAACAGGTGTGGCACCAGCTGGCCGTGATGTACCAGGGCCTGCTGTTCCTGGGCGGCCATGTCGTCGATCCCGGGCTGGCCACGGGTGAGGATCGCCGAGCGCGCTCGCGCGATGCCGCCGGCGAAGCGGCCGCGCACCGGCACGCGCGCGCGCAGGTGCGGCTGGATGCGCGCCGGATGCGTGCGGGCACCACGCTGTCGCTGTTCCGCTGACAGCCGGCCTGGAACGACGACGCCCGGCACAGGCCGGGCGTCGGATGGAACCGGTAGCGGCCGGGGCCGCGATCAAGCTCAGCCCAGCATCGCCAGCGCGGCGTTGAAGGTCGCCGACGGACGCATCGCCGGACCGGCCTTGGCCAGGTCCGGGTGGTAGTAGCCACCGATGTCGACCGGCTTGCCCTGCGCACCGTTGAGCTCGCCGATGATGGCCGCCTCGCCTTCGGTCAGGGCCTTGGCCAGCGGGGCGAACTTCGCCTTCAGGCCCGCGTCCTGGTCCTGCGCGGCCAGGGCCTGCGCCCAGTACAGGGCCAGGTAGAAGTGGCTGCCGCGGTTGTCGAGTTCGCCGACCTTGCGCGCCGGCGAGCGGTTGTTGTCCAGGATCAGGCCGTTGGCCTGGTCGAGCGCGGCGGCTAGCACGCCGGCGGAAGCATTGCCGGTCTGCTCGGACAGGTGCTCCAGCGAGGCGGCCAGGGCCAGGAACTCGCCCAGCGAATCCCAGCGCAGGTAGTCCTCCTCGACGAACTGCTGCACGTGCTTGGGCGCCGAGCCGCCGGCGCCGGTCTCGAACAGCCCGCCACCGGCCATCAGCGGCACGATCGACAGCATCTTGGCGCTGGTGCCCAGCTCCAGGATCGGGAACAGGTCGGTCAGGTAGTCGCGAAGAACATTACCGGTCACCGAGATGGTGTCCTTGCCCTGGCGGATGCGCTCCAGCGAGAACTTCGTGGCCTCCACCGGCGACAGCACGCGGATGTCGAGGCCGGCGGTGTCGTGGTCCTTCAGGTACTTCTCGACCTTGGCGATGACCTGGCGGTCGTGCGCGCGCGCGCCGTCCAGCCAGAACACCGCCGGGGTGCCGCTCAGGCGGGCGCGGTTGACGGCGAGCTTGACCCAGTCCTGGATCGGCGCGTCCTTGGTCTGGCACATGCGCCAGATGTCGCCGGCCTCGACCTTGTGCTCGAACACGACCTTGCCCGCCTCGTCGGTGACGCGCACGGTGCCGGCGGCCGGGATGCGGAAGGTCTTGTCGTGGCTGCCGTACTCCTCGGCCTTCTGCGCCATCAGGCCCACGTTCGGCACGCTGCCCATGGTGGTCGGGTCGAACGCGCCGTGCGCCTTGCAGTCGTCGATCACCGCCTGGTACACGCCGGCGTAGCAGCGGTCCGGGATCACCGCCTTGGTGTCCTGCAGCTTGCCTTCGGCGTTCCACATCTTGCCCGAGTCGCGGATCATCGCCGGCATCGAGGCATCGACGATCACGTCGCTGGGCACGTGCAGGTTGGTGATGCCCTTGTCGGAGTTGACCATCGCCACCGCCTGGCCGGCGGCGTACACCGCCTCGACGTCGGCCTTGATCGCGGCCTGCTGCGCTTCCGGCAGCGAGGCGATGCGCGCGTACAGGTCGCCGATGCCGTTGTCCGGGGAGAAGCCCACCGACGCCAGCGCCTCGGCGTGCCTGGCCAGCGCGTCCTTGTAGAACTCCGAGACCACCACGCCGAACATGATCGGGTCGGAGACCTTCATCATGGTCGCCTTCAGGTGCAGCGAGAACAGCACGCCCTGCGCCTTCGCATCGGCGACCTGGGCGGCGACGAACGCGGCCAGCGCCTTGCGGCTCATGGTCGAGGCATCGACGATCTCGCCGGCCTTGACCGCGACCTTCTCCTTCAGCACCACGGTCCTGCCGTCGTCCTGGACCAGCTCGATCTTCAGGCTGCCGGCGGCGTCGACGGTGGCCGACTGCTCGCTGCCGTAGAAGTCGCCGCCGTCCATGTGCGCCACGTGGGTCTTCGAGTCCTTGCTCCACGGCCCCATGCGGTGCGGGTGCTTGCGCGCGTAGCTCTTCACCGATGCCGGCGCGCGGCGGTCGGAGTTGCCCTCGCGCAGCACCGGGTTGACCGCGCTGCCCTTGGTCCGGTCGTAGCGGGCCTGGATGTCCTTTTCCTTCTCGTCCTTCGGCGCGTCCGGGTAGTCCGGCAGCGGGTAGCCCTGGGCCTGCAGCTCCTTGATCGCGGCCTTCAGCTGCGGCACCGAGGCGCTGATGTTGGGCAGCTTGATGATGTTGGCCTCGGGCCTGGTCGCCAGTTCGCCCAGTTCGGCCAGGTGGTCGCCGATCTTCTGCGCATCGCCCAGGTAGTCCGGGAACTGGGACAGGATGCGGCCGGCCAGCGAGATGTCGCGGGTCTCGACCTGGATCCCGGCGGTACCGGCGAAGGCCTGGACGATCGGCAGCAGCGACTGGGTCGCCAGGAACGGGGCTTCGTCGGTGAGCGTGTAGATGATCTTCGGCGTGTTCGACATGGTCTGGGCGGGCTCTCTTCGGTTCGACAGGCGGAACGGGAAGGCCGGCGGCGGCGGCACGGAAAGCGGTGCGGCCCGGCGCGGCGAAACCCCCGCATTGTCGCGTGTTTTGCCCGCCGCTGCGCGCGCGCCGGCCATGCCCGGCGGTATGGCGCGGGACTGTCCGGGACAGTGTTCGCGCGCGATACGCTCGCATCGGCCCGCCACGCCCGCTCCGCGCCGGCCTCCTTGGCAGGACGCGCCCGGGATGGACGCACGGGTGGCGGGTGCGGCGGTGCGGGCCGCCACGGCGGGCGGCCTTTACAATGCGCGCATGGATACCCACTACCCCACCGTACGGCTCAAGAACGCCTGGCGCTCCAGCCACCCCTGGATCTTCCAGAAGGTGGTCGACAAGCCGGCGCAGAAGCCCAAGCCCGGCGAGATCGTCGACGCCTTCGACATCGACGGCCAGTTCATCGGCCGCGGTTTCTACAACGGCCATTCGCGGATCGCGCTGCGCATCCTGGAGACCGATCCGGCGGTGGCCGTCGATGCGGCCTGGTTCGAGCGCCGCATCGGCGCGGCGGTCGAGTTGCGCCGCCAGGTGTTGAAGCTGGACGAGGTCTCCAACGCCTGGCGGGTGGTCCATGCCGAGGGCGACGGCCTGTCCGGGCTGGTGGTGGACCGCTACGACGACCTGCTGGTGGTCGAATTCTTCAGCGCCGGCATGTACCGCCACCGCGAGTGGATCTATGCGGCGCTGCGCGCGCAGTTCCCCGGCGCGCGCATCTACAGCTTCGCCGACGAACACGTGCAGAAGCAGGAGAGCTTCGACTACCGCCCGGTCTACAGCGAGGGCGGCTCGCCGGAGCCGGCGGTCATCACCGAGCACGGGATCCGCTTCCGTGCCGACCCGGCCGGCGCGCACAAGACCGGCTTCTTCGCCGACCAGCGCGAGAACCGTGAATGGTTCTCGCGGCAGGTCGCCGGCAAGACCGTGCTGGACCTGTGCTGCAACACCGGCGGCTTCGCCGTGTACGCGGCCGCGCGCGGCGCGTCCGAAGTCACCGGCATCGACATCGACGAAGCGGTGATCGAGATCGCCAAGGGCAATGCGCGGCTCAACGGCGTCAAGCCGCGCTTCGTCCAGGCCGACATCTTCCCGTGGCTGCGCGACGCGGCCAACCGCGGCGACCGCTACGACGCGGTGATCCTCGACCCGGCCAAGATGACCCGCGACCGCGACCAGGTCATCACCGCGCTGAAGAAGTACCTGGACATGAACAAGCTGGCGCTGGGCGTGGTCAAGCCGGGCGGGCTGTTCGCCACCTTCTCCTGCACCGGCCTCGTCGCCGAGGACCAGTTCCTGGACATGCTGCGCCGCGCCGCGTTCTACGCCGGGCGCACGGTGCAGGTGCTGAAGGTGGCCGGCGCCGGCGCCGACCACCCGTTCCTGGCCAACGTGCCCGAGTCGCGCTACCTCAAGGCGGTGTTCTGCCGCGTGCTGGACTGAGCCCGACACACCGGCGCGCCCATGCGGCCGGCGGCCGCTCCCTCGTAGAGCGGGGCTCGCCCCGCTGCTTTCAAGGGTCTCGTGGCCAGACCGGAGCAGCGGGGCGAGCCCCGCTCTACGACAGCGGTGCGGACCGTAGGCGTCAGCGTCCGAGCTGGCTGTTGCGCCGGGCATAGGCCACGTACAGCACGAAGCCGACCACGTTCCAGGCCAGGAAATACAGCTGGGTCTTCTGCGGCAGGCTCCAGAACAGGTAGGCGCAGCCGAGGATGGCCAGCGGGGCGACCATCCAGGCCAGCGGCGTGCGGAACCCGCGCGCGCGATCCGGCTCGCGCTTGCGCAGCACCAGCAGGCATACCGACACGGCGATGAAGGCGACCAGCGTGCCGGCATTGGCCAGCGCGGCGATCTCGTCCAGGCGGGCCACGCCGGCGAGGGCGGCGACCAGGATTGCGGTGAACACGGTGATCGCCACGGGCGTGCCGGTCCTGGGATTGACCAGCGACAGCGAACGCGGCAGCAGGCCGTCGCGCGACATCACGAAGAAGATCCGGCTCTGCCCGTAGAAGAACGCCAGCAGCACCGTCGGCAGCGCGATCACCGCGGCGATGCCGATGGCGGCGGCGGCCGTGCCGTGGCCGAGCTCGCGCAGGATCAGCGCCAGCGGCTCGGCGCTCTGCCCGAACACGGTGTAGGCCATCGCGCCGACGGCCGCCAGCGCGACCAGCACGTAGATCAGGGTGCAGCCGATCATCGAGCCGATGATGCCGATCGACAGGTTGCGGCTGGGGTCCTTGGTCTCCTCGGCGGCGGTGGAAATCGCATCGAAGCCGTAGAAGGCGAAGAAGATGATCGCCGCGGCGGCCATCACCCCGCGCTCGACGCCGTCGGCCCCCATCGACTTCGGGAAGCCGTACGGCATGAACGGCTGCAGGTTCCCGGCGTCGAACGCCGGCAGGGCGATGGCGATGAACACCGCCAGCGCGATCAGCTTGACCACCACCAGCACCGCGTTGAGCGTGGCGCTCTCGCGGGTGCCGGCGATCAGCAGCCCGGCCACGGCGAAGGTGATGAGGATCGCCGGCAGGTTGATGATCCCGCCCGCGTGCGGCCCGGCCGCCAGCGCCGGCGGGATGGTGATCCCTACCCACTGCATGAAGCCGACGAAATAGCCCGACCAGCCCACCGCCACGGTGCTCACCACCAGCGAGTACTCCAGGATCAGGCTCCAGCCCACGATCCAGGCCAGGGTCTCGCCCAGCGCGGCATAACTGTAGGTGTAGGCGCTGCCGGCGGCCGGCATCATGGTCGCCATCTCGGCATAGGCCAGCGCCGCGCAGGCGCAGACCATGCCGGCGATCACGAACGACAGCAGCACCGCCGGGCCGGCCTTGTCCGCACCGACGCCGATCAGGGTGTAGATGCCGGTACCGACGATGGCGCCGATCCCGAGCGCCACCAAGTGCGGCCAGGTCAGGGTCGGGACCAGGCGGCGGCCTTCTTCGTGCTGGGTGATGGTGTCGAGGGACTTGCGGCGGTGCCAGCTCATGGAAATCCTGCGGCGGAAGCGAAGCGCGGAGTGTGGCGCAATGCGGCGCAGCAAAGCCATGGGCCGGTGCGGCCGGATCAGGCGGAGCCGGACCCGCGCCCGGCGTGGCGGCGGGCCGGCCGGTGCCCGTGCAGGACGTAATCGCGCAGCGCGACCGCATTGTTGTGCTCCTCGTCGCGGGCGGCGTAGACCAGGGTCACCGGTCCGCGGACCAGGTAGCCGCGCAGCTGGGCCAGCGCCTCCGGGTTGGCCTCCAGTTCGGCGGCGTAGCGCGCGCGGAAGCCCTCCCAGCGCGCCGGATCGTGGTTGAACCACCTCCGCAGCGCGGTGCTGGGTGCCAGCGCCTTCAACCAGGCCTCGGCCTGCAGGTCCGCCTTCGACACCCCGCGCGGCCATACGCCGTCGACCAGCAGGCGCTGGCCGTCGCCCGGCGCCGGCTCCTCGTAGGCGCGCTTGAGGAAGATGGGAGGGCGGGCGCTGCTGGCCATGGCGGCAGTCTGGGCGCATCCGGTTGTAGTGGCGTGAATGGCGTGGCCGCCCGCGGCCCCGGGCACGACGCGAAGGGGGCGGCGCCGGCCGCCGGGGCCGGCGGCTCCGGTGCGAACAAGGCCGATGGCGGCACCCGGCGTCGCGCCTGCCGAGACAGCCGCCGCTAGACTGGGCGCATGACCGACACTTCCCTGCTCTACCTGCTCGCCGGCCTGCTGCTGGCGGTGCTGGCGTTCCAGCTCGCCCTGTTCCTGCGCCGTCCCGACGCCGCGCTCGAGTCGCTGCGCGCGCGGCTGGAGGAGGCGCTGCGCAACGAGCAGCGCGACGGCCGCCTGGAACTGCGCCAGCAGCTCGACGGCCTGGCCGCGACCCAGGGCCAGCGGATCGACGGCTTCGCCCGCCACCTGGCCGACCTGGGCACGCGTACCGACGGCCGCCTGGACCAGCTGCGCGACACCCTCACCGAGGACGCGCGCAAGGGCCGGCTCGAGGCGGGCGAATCGCAGCAGCGCTTCACCGAGGCGCTGTCGGCGCAGTTGCGCGAGCTGACCCAGCGCAACGAGCAGCGCATCGGCGAGATGCGCGCCACCCTGGAGCAACAGCTGCGCGCGCTGCAGGAAGACAACGCGCGCAAGCTGGAGAAGATGCGCGAGACGGTCGACGAGAAGCTGCAGAGCACGCTCACCACCCGCCTGGACTCCTCGTTCAAGCTGGTTTCCGAGCGGCTGGAACAGGTCCAGCGCGGGCTCGGCGAAATGCAGCAGCTGGCCACCGGCGTGGGCGACCTCAAGCGGGTGCTGACCAACGTCAAGAACCGCGGCGGCTGGGGCGAAGTGCAGCTGGAAAACATCCTCGAGCAGACCCTGACCCAGGACCAGTACGCGCGCGGCGTGCGCGTGCGCCCGGATGGCGCGGAGATGGTCGACTTCGCCGTGCGCCTGCCCGGGCGCGGCGAAGCGGACGCGCCGGTGTGGCTGCCGATCGACTCCAAGTTCCCGCGCGAGGACTACGAGCGCCTGCTCGATGCGCAGGAGCAGGGCGACCCGGAGCTGGTCCGCGCGACCGGTGCCCAGCTCGAACGCGCGATCCGGATCCAGGCCAAGTCGATCAGCGACAAGTACATCGCGCCGCCGCATTCCACCGACTTCGCGGTGATGTTCCTGCCCACCGAAGGCCTGTACGCCGAGGCCCTGCGCCGCGCCGGCCTGACCGACGCGCTGCAGCGCGAGCACCGCGTGGTGATCGCCGGCCCGACCACCGTCACCGCGCTGCTCAACAGCCTGCAGATGGGCTTCCGCACCCTGGCCATCGAGCAGCGCTCCAGCGAGGTGTGGAGCCTGCTGGGCGCGGTGAAGAGCGAGTTCGGCAAGTTCGCCGGGATCCTCGAGAAGGCCGAGAAGCAGATCAACACGGTCGGCAAGAGCCTGGGCGACGCCAGCCGCAAGACCCGCACGATCGAGCGCAAGCTGCGCGGGGTCGAATCGCTCGGCCAGGACCAGGCGCAGGCGCTGCTGGGCGACCTCGGCCCGGACGAAGAGCCGGAAGCCGACGATACCGACGAGACGTAGTCGCACTTCGCTGTTGGCCGTGCTGCCGGGGCGGGTCCGCATCGCGGCCGCCGCGCACCACGCCGACCCATCCGGCGGGCCCCGGCCCGCTCCCACAGGAGCTACAACCATGACCGACACCCTCGATGCGATTGCCGTGACCACCATCGACGGCCGCCCCGCCACCCTCGGCGACTGGGCCGGCAAGGTGCGCCTGGTCGTCAACGTCGCCTCCAAGTGCGGCCTGACCCCGCAGTACGAAGGCCTGGAGAAGCTCTACCGCGAGAAGCACGCGGCGGGGCTGGAGGTGCTGGGCTTTCCGGCCAACGACTTCCTCGGCCAGGAGCCGGGCGACGAGGCGCAGATCGCCAGCTTCTGCTCGGTCAACTTCGACGTCACGTTCCCGATGTTCGCCAAGATCGCCGTCACCGGCGACGGCATCCATCCGCTGTACCGCGCGCTGGTCGCGGCGCAGCCGGCCGCGACCGGCGAAGGACCGATGCGCGGCAAACTGGCTGGCGCCGGCATCGCCATCAATCCGGCGCCGGGCGTGCTGTGGAATTTCGAGAAGTTCCTCGTCGGCCGCGAGGGCCGCGTAGTGGCCCGCTTCGCCCCGGACGTCACCGCCGACGACCCGCGCCTGCGCGCGGCGATCGACGCCGCGCTCGCTGCCTGAGCGGCGAACCGGGAGAGCGGCGCTTCCGATCGCTTTCGGGGCCTGGCCAAGAGTCTTCTGTTGCGTCGATTCCGAACGGGCCAGCGTCAGGATCCAAGGCATCTCGTCGCGCTGGCTCCGGAGGGGGCCGCCGTCCTGCCGCCATGGGGGCCGTCGCTCGCGCCGGCGTCCCTGCCTCAGCTCGCGACCGCGGCACAGCCCTGTGCCGCTCGACCCCCATGGCGGCAGGACGGCGTCCTTCCGGCGCGTCGAGGGCGTGGCTTCGATCGGTGCCCGGGGCTCGCAGCGATAGAGCACTCCGCAGAAATCATGGAACGGCGACAGCGACGCGCTGCTCTCGCAGTCACCCCATCGATCGAAGCCACCACCCCGAAGATCCCCGAGGACGCCGTGTCCTGGGGAGAGGGCCCAAGTGGCACATGGATGTGCCACGACCCGAGTAAAGACAGGATGTCGTCCCGAGGGATGGGCCCTCTCCCCAGGGCACGGCGGCCCCTTCCGAAGCCGACGCTTTCCTTCGGTGTCTGCGAAGCCGAAGCGGTCACGGCCCATCCGAAGCCGACGCTCCCACCGCCTTCTCCGAAGCCAACGCTTCGGGCAGAGCCGCGGGCCGCTACCCCGCAGGCGCGCAAAGAAAAAGCCCGGGAGCGATCCCGGGCTTCCATCTGCTTCGGTGCGTGGCGGCCTGCGCCTCAGCCGCCCGGAATCGGCACCGGCATCGCGTCGGCCGGGACGGTCGGATACGGATCCTCTTCCTCGAGGTAGTCGGGCAGGCCATCGGACTGTTCGCGGCGGCGGCGGTCGCCCTCGATCTGGAACGTGCGCCGCTGCATCCAGGCGTTGCGGACCAGCGCGTACTCGTCCGAGGCGTCCTGGCGCATCGCGTCCAGCGACAGCAGCTGTGAACGCTTGTCGACCAGCTGCAGCCCCTGCAGCCCGTAGCGGATGGTGTCGTCGTCGACCTGGCGGGTCACCGACAGAGGCGCGTCGCCGACCAGCCCGAACACGTCGCGCACCGTGCGCGGCCCGAACAGCGGCAGCTCCACGTAGCGCGAACTGCGCCAGCCCCAGATGCCCAGGGTCTGGCCGAAATCCTCGCTGCGGCGCTTCATCTTCAGGTCGCTGGCCGGATCGAAGATGCCGCCGATGCCCAGGGTCGAGTTGACCACGAACCGGCCAAGCGTCTGCACCGCGTGGCGCGGGCGGCCCTGCAGCAACTGGTTGACGAAGGTCAGCGGCGAGCTGAGGTTGTCGAAGAAGTTGGCCACGCCCAGCCGCATCGGCTGCGGAACCACGGTCGCGTAGGCCTGCGCCAGCGGCCGGGCGATCGCGTTGTCGACTGCGGTGTTGAACGCATGGATCCGGCGGTTCATCGGCTCCCACGGATCGAACGGCGCCGGGGCGGCGGCAGCACCGCTGCCTTCCGGCGTGCCCGCGGCCGGGACTTCCCCGTAGAGCGCGGCGTAATCGTCCTCGGCCGCAGTCGGTGTGGCGGACGCGCCGTCCTCGGCGGAAACAGCTGCGTCGTCGACGGCGGGCTCGGCGACTGGGGCGGCGACCGCGACCGGGGGCGTGGCCACTGCTGCGTCCACCGGGGCGGCTGCGCTCTCGGCCGCGGCCACCGGCGGTGCGCCGGACCCGGCGGCCTGGCCAGCCACCGGCTCGGCCGCGGCGGGCGCGACACCCGGCTTCGGCGCGCTGGCGCAGGCGGCCAGGGCCAGCAGCAGGACGACGGATCCCAGGCCGCGGAGCGCGCGGTTCATGGCGACGGCTCCGCGAAGCCCAGCGCCGCGTCGAGGCGGTAGGCGGCGCGCAGTTCGGCCAGGCCTTCCGGCGCCCCGGTCACCTGCACCGCCGCGCCCTGCGCGGACAGACGGTCGGCGGCTTCGGCCAGCAGTGCCAGGCCGGCACTGTCCAGCCGCTGCACGGCGGCGACGTCCAGCACCTGCGCACCCGGCAACTGCGCCAGCAGCACCGGCCAGGCCGCGGTGGCCGCGGCGCGGTCGAGGACACCGGACAGGCGCAGCACCGGGCCGTCGCGATGCAGCGACAGCCCGGAGGCCTCAGCGAGCGCCATCGGCATCCGTGCCTGGGCTGATGCTGCCGGCGCGCAGGTCGGCGGCGACCTGGGGGATCGACTTCTGCCGCAGCGGCGCGTCGAACTGGCTGCGGAAGGTCTGCACGTAGGACACGCCTTCGACCATCACGTCGAAGATCTTCCAGCCGCCGTTGTTGCGCACGTAGTAGTCGACCGGGATCGGGTCGCCGCCTTCGCGCAGGATCTCGGTGGAGACCTTGACGCCACGGTTGTTCGGCAGCGGCGACTCGCCCTTCAGGCGGATCCGCGGCTTGCCGTCGAAGCCGAGCAGGGCCGCGCCGTAGCGCTGCATCAGGTTGTCGGTCATCGCGTCGGCGAACAGCTTGACGTCGGCGTCGCTGGCGCCGCGGCCGTGCGGGCCCAGCACCAGGCGCGCGGCGTACTCGCGGTCGAACACGTTGCGCAGCTCGGTGTCGATGTAGGCGCGCAGGGTGTCCGGGCTCTTCTGGAACTCGGCGCGCCGCTGCTGCAGCGTGGACAGGATGCGGGTGCCGTTGTCGACGACCTGCTTGCCCGGCGTGATCGTGGCGACCTGCTGGGCGTGGACGGCCACCGGCGCCGACGCCAGCAGCGGCAGGGCGAGGGCGAGGGAGAGGGAGAAGGCGAGTGGCTTCATGGCTGGATCGCTTCGCTGGGGGAGGGTGCTGCTTCGTCGTGCGGCGGCGGGGGCGGAGGCGCACCCGCGCCTGCGCCGCCGAACATGTACTTGCCGACCAGCTGGATCAGGTCGATCGCCGGCTGGGTGTAGGCGATCTCGTCGCCCGGTCGCAGCGGCTCGGGGTCGCCGCCCGGCTGCAGGCCGATGAAGCTCTCGCCGAGCAGGCCGCTGGTGAAGATGCCGGCCGAGGTGTCGCCCGGCAGTTCGGCAAAACGCTTGTCGATGGCCAGGGTGACGACCGAGTCGAACTTCACCGGATCCAGGTCGATCCTGTCGACCCGGCCCACGACCACGCCGCCGATCTTGACCGGTGCCTGCAGCCGCAGCTGGCCGAGGTTGGAGAAGCGCGCGGTCAGCGGGTAGGTGCCGCCGCCGATGCCGAACTGGCGGTTGGTCGAGGCGAACGCCAGCACCAGCAGCGACGCCAGCGCCAGCACGAGGAAGGCGCCGACCGCGAATTCGAGCCTGGGACCACGGATTGCCATGGGTAGATACCTATCGGATCGCTTCTAAACGGGATTGCAACAAGGTGCTCGATCACACCCGGGTTTTTGGTTCAGCACCTGCAGTTGGACGTGCAGGCTTGTGAAGGATTCATGCCAGCGAGGGTTCGTGCGGAGGGCCGCCCATGCACCAGGCGACCCTGTCGCCGCCCTCACCTGAACAGCAAGGCCGACATCACGAAGTTCAACATCAACACCAGCAAGGAGGCGTTGACGACCGCGCGGGTGGTGGCCACCGAGGTGCCCTCGATGGTCGGCTCGGCATGGAAACCCACGTACGAGGCCACCAGCGCCGCGGTGCCGCCGAACACGGCCGACTTCAGCAGCGCCACGCCGAAGTCGTCCCAGAAATCGACGCTGCCCTGCAGCGCCGACCAAAACGTGCCGTTGTCCAGGCCCAGCACCTGCACCGCCTGGAACCAGCTGGCGCTGATCGCCAGCGAGCAGAAGAACACGGTCAGCAGCGGCACGCACAGCACCGCCGCCCAGAAGCGCGGCGCCACCGCCTTGGCCACCGGGTCGATCGCCATCAGCTCCAGCGCCTTGATCTGGTCGGTGGCGCGCATCAGGCCCAGCTCCGCGGCGATGGAGCTGCCGGCGCGGCCGATGAACAGCAACGCGGTCAGCACCGGGCCCAGCTCGCGGTACAGCGACAGGCCCAGCAGCGTGGACAACGCATCGGCCGCGCCGAAGGTGGTCAGGGTGCGGTAGCCCTGCAGGGTCAGCACCAGGCCCACGAAAGCGCCGCCGACGGCGATGATCGGCAGCGAGCGGCCGCCGATCTTGTAGATCTCGCGGACCAGTTCGGCGAAGAAGTCGCGGGTCGGCAGCGAGGCGCGCAGCACCGACAGCGAGAACAGGCCGGCGCGGCCCAGCGATTGCAGGGTGGTGGCCACCGCGGTGCTCATGCGTGCGCCCCGGCGGCGCGCGTGCGCGGCACCGCGCCCTCGAACGGGATCGGGCCGTCCGGCTCGCCGTGCAGGAACTGGCGCAGCAGCGGGTCCTCGCTGGATTCCAGCTGGGCCGGGGTGCCGTCGAAGACAATGCCGCCGTTGGCGATCACCACCGCCTGGTCGGCGATCGGCAGGGTCTCGCGGACGTGGTGGCTGACGATGATGCTGGTCAGGCCCAGGCTGCGCGACAGGCGCCGGATCAGGCTCATGATCACGCCGGAGGCGATCGGGTCCAGGCCGGTCAGCGGTTCGTCGTACAGCATCAGCGGCGGGTCCAGCGCCAGCGCGCGGGCCAGCGCCACGCGCCGGGCCATGCCGCCGGACAGCTCGCGCGGATACAGGTCGGCGGCAGCGCGCAGGCCGACCGCATTGAGCTTCATCGCCACCAGCCGCTGCAGCAGCGGTTCCGGCAGCCGCGTATGCGCGCGCAGCGGCAGGGCCACGTTCTCGGCCACGCTCAGGTCGGTGAGCAGGCCGTTGCCCTGCAGCAGCACGCCGATCCCCTTGCGCATCTCCAGCAGGTCGCGGGATCCCTGCGGCACGGACTGGCCGAACACGCGGACCTCGCCGGCGGCCGGCACCAGCTCGCCGGTCAACGCGGCCAGCAGGGTCGACTTGCCGGTGCCCGACGGGCCCAGCACGGCGGTGATGCTGCCGCGCGGGACCACCAGGTCGAGGTCGCGCAGGATCGTCCGCCCGCCACGATCGAGGCGGACGCCGGTCAATTGCACGGCAGCGGTGGCAGGGACTGTCATCGCGGGGGGATTCGAGGGGAGGCAGGGCTTTACGGAAAAACAACGATCCAGCTTCGGGTGGTTCGACTGAACAAAAAGCGAACCGACGCGTCCAATAATCGCACAGGCTCCCGGCCAGCGACCGTGCGGGAAGTTGGGATGCTGCGTCGTGGCGGCCGCGCGGCCGCCCTCGAGGTGGCGCAGCGGCGTCTCGGAGGACGAGACCGGGCTCAGGCATCATGCCGCGATGACGGGGACCGCCGGCGACTTCCGCCTCTACTGCTCCAATGCGCTGGACGTGCTGGCCGACCTGCTGGCCGAGGCGCTGCGCACGCCGGCGCCGGGCCAGCCTGCACTGGCCCCGGACACGGTCCTGATTCCGCAGGTGGCGATGCGCCGCTGGCTGCAGGCCACCCTGGCCGCCCGCCACGGCGTGGCCGCGAACCTGGAGTTCCTCACTCCCGGTGAATTCGTCGCCCGGGCGCTGGCGGCCAACCCCGACCCGGCCTCGACGCCGGACGCGGAGCTGGACGCGGCGGTGCTGCAGTGGCGGCTCTACGCGGCGCTGGGCGAGGCCGGCGTGATCGGCCGCCCAGCCCTGCGCGCGCTGCGCGAGCACCTGGGCGGCGGCGATCGTGGCGGGCACGACCCGGGCAAGGCCTGGGCACTGGCCGGCGAACTGGCCGCGGTGTTCGAGAAATACCAGGCCTGGCGCCGCGACTGGCTGCTGCGCTGGGAGGCCGGCGCCGACCCGGACGATCCGCAGGCCGTGCTCTGGCGCGAGGTCGCCGCCGGCCGCGCCCACCGCGCGCGCCGGATCCAGGATTACCTGGCGCGGTTCGGCGGGCGCGACGGGGGCGGCGCGCTGCCGGCCGGGCTGCCGCCGCGCCTGTTCGCCTTCGCCACGCTCAATGTCTCGCCCGACGTGCTGCGGGTGATGGCGACCCAGGCCCGGGTCGGCACCCTGCACTTCTACCTGCCCACGCCGACCCGGGCCTACTGGGGTGACCTGCAGGCGCTGGGCGCGCGCCTGCGCGCCGACCCGCAGGCGCCGCCGGCCTGGCTGGCCGGCGAGGACCCGGGCGAGAACCCGCTGCTGCGCGCCTGGGGCGCGGCCGGGCGCGATTTCATGGCCCTGCTCGGCAGCTACGAGGTGGTGCATCCGTCCGGCGAGATCGAGGCCTGGGTCGACCCGGAACTCGCCGCCGGCCCGACCCGCGCCGAGGGCGGCCTGCGCGACAGCCTCCTGCATCGCCTGCAGGCGGACCTGTTCCACCGCCGCGCCGCGCCCGCCGGCCCGCCGCGGCCGCAGCTGGACCGCGACGATCCCAGCCTGCAGGCCCACGCCTGCCATACCCGGCTGCGCGAACTGCAGGTGCTGCACGACCGCCTGCGCGCGCTGCTGGAGGATCCGCGCTTCGATCCGCCGCTGCAGCCACGCGAGATCGCGGTGCTGGCGCCGGACATCGACCCGTACGTGCCCTACCTGGATGCGGTGTTCGGCGGCCACGGCCAGGACGATCCGATCCCGTGGGCGATGGCCGACGCCAGCCCGCTGGCCGGCGAGCCGCTGGCCGAGGTGTTCCTGCGCCTGCTCGACCTGCCGGTGTCGCGCTTCGGCCTCGGCGAAACCCTGGACCTGCTCGCCAGCCCGCCGCTGGCCGCCGCCGCCGGGCTCGACGCCGCCGCCTTCGAGCGCCTGCATGGCTGGCTCCGCGCCACCGGCGCGCGCTGGGGCCTGGACGCGACGCACCGCGCGCGCCTGGGCGCGCCGGCCGACGACGCCTACACCTGGCAGTTCGCGCTCGACCGGCTGCTGCTGGGCCATGCCAGCGGCAGCGAAGCCTCCATCGGCGGCGTGGCCCCCTGGCCGGAACTGGAAGGCAGCGCGCTCGACGCGCTGGATACCCTGTTGCGCCTGCTGCGCGTGCTGGCCCGGCACCAGCGCCTGTTCGCCGAGGCGATGCCGCCGGCGCAGTGGCGCGAACGCCTGCTTGGCCTGCTCGACGCGCTGCTGCCGCGGCCACCGGCCACGCCCGGCGGCGAGCGCGCGCTGGAGCGGCTGCGCCGCCTGGTCAACGCGTTCGCCGGCGACGCCGCGCGCGCCGGGGTCGAGCAGCCCATCCCGGTCGAGGTGGTGCGCGCGTACTTCGGCGCGGCGCTGGCCGAGGCCGACACCCGCGCGCCGCTGCTCACCGGCGGGGTCAGCTTCGCGCGGATGGTGCCGATGCGGTTGCTGCCGTTCCGGGTGATCTGCCTGCTCGGCATGGACGAGAGCGATTTCCCGCGGCGCGACCCGGCCGCCGGCCTCAACCGGCTCACCGCCGAGCTGGGTACGGCGCAGCGCCGGCATGGCGACCGCTCCACCCGCGACGACGACCGCTACCTGTTCCTGCAGCTGTTCTCCTCCGCGCAGGACGTGTTCTACGTCAGCTGGCTCGGCGCCGACCCGCGCGACGGCAGCGCGCGCGAGCCGTCGGCGCTGGTCGGCGAACTGCTCGCCGCCGCCGGCGCGCACCACGCCGATCCGGCCGCGGCCGCACGCGCGCTGGTGGTGCGGCATCCGCTGCAGCCGTTCGCGCCGGCGGCGTTCGGCGCGGCCGATATCGACGGACAGCGGGATCCGCGCCTCTTCAGCTATCGTGGGCACTGGAACGCCGCCGCCCATCGCCTGGCCGGCGCACGCGCGCCGCTGGCGCCGTGGATCGATGCCGGGGCCGCGCTCGCGCCGGTCGAACCGGACGAGGGGGCGTTGCCGCTGGATGCGCTGCGCCGGTTCCTGGTCGACCCGGCCGGGCAGTTCCTGCGCCAGCGCCTGGCGCTGCGCCTGCCGGAGGTGGAAGAGGAGGCCGAGGACGTCGAGCCGTTACAGGCGCCCGGTCGCGGGCTGGAGCGCGCGCAGTTGCAGCGCGCGGTGTTCGAGGCGCTGCTGCACGGCGCGGATGCCGAGGCGATCTACCCGGTGCTGCGCGCGCGCGGCCTGTTGCCGTCCGGTCCGCTGGGACGGCGGGCGCTGGCCGGCGTGCTGGACGAAATCCGGCCCTATGCCACGCGTTTCGCCCAGTGGCGCGGAGATGCGTTGCCGACGGCGCTGCCGGCGCTGGAAGTGCCGATCGATGGCGTGCGCCTGCAGGGCCGGCTCGACGATGCCTGGCCGCAGGGCCTGGCACGGCTGCGCTTCGGCAAGCCGAACGGGCCCTCGGCGATCCGCCACGGGCTGGACTGGCTGTTGGCGCAGGCCGCGGGTGTGGAGCTGCCCTTCGTCGACATCCATGACGGCGATGAGGGCATCGGCGTGTATCCGCGCCAGGCCCTCGGTCGCGAGGCGGCGATCGCCGCGCTGCGCCACTTGCTGGCGCTGCGTGCGGAAGGCCTGCACCGGCCGCTGCCATTCGCGCCGCACAGCGGCTGGGCGTTCTATCGCGAAGCCGACACCGCTCGCGGCGTGCGCGAGGCGGCAAAGAAGTGGCGTGGCAGCACGCGTTCGTGGGCCGAGGGCGACAGCGAGGCGCTGCGGCTGGCCTTGCGTGGCCGCGATCCGTTTGCCGACGCGCCGACGCTGCAGGAGTTCGCCGCGCTGTCGCGTTCGATCTTCGCCGCGGTGACGGGCGGGGTGGTCGAGGATGGCGAGGTCGACGGGCTCGACCTGCCTGGCGACGAGGACGCGGAGGACGCGGCATGAGCCACGCGCCTGCGCACGATGCCTCGCACGACCCCTGGCTGGCCCTGCCGCTGGATGGCGTGCGCCTGATCGAGGCCTCGGCCGGTACCGGCAAGACCTTCACCCTGGCCACCCTGGTCACCCGGCTGGTGGTCGAGCGCGACCTGCGCCTGGCCCAGATACTGGCCGTGACCTTCACCGAGGCGGCCACGCAGGAGCTGCGCAAGCGCATCCGCGAACGCCTCCAGCTGGCGCTGGACCTGGCCGGCACCACCCCGGCCGACGATGAATCCCCGGAGTTCGCGCTCACCCGCGCGCTGCTCGACGCGCACCGCCAGCGCAGCGGCGAACCGGTCGACGCAGTGCGGATGCGCCTGCGCCGTGCGGTGGACGACATCGACCTGGCCGCGATCTTCACCATCCACGGCTTCTGCACGCGGGTGCTGCGCGAGCATGCGCTGGAAAGCGGACAGGGCTTCGATCCGCCCGGGCTGCTGGCCAACGACCGCGACCTGCGCGAGGAAGTGGCCGCCGACCTGTGGCGCGCGCATGCGATGGATGCGGCTGCCGTCGACGACCTGGCCGCGCTGTGGAAAGAAGGCCCGCAAGCGTTGGCTGCCGACCTCCCTGCGCTGCTGCGCGAGCCGGTCCTGCTGCCGCCGGCATTGCCGTTGCCGCCGGATCCGGCGCCGATGCTGGAGGTGGCTGGCCAGGCATTGGTCGCCGGCTTCCGCGCCCATGGCGACGACTTCCGCGCCGCGATGCTGGCGGCGGTCGAAGCCAAGGTGCTCAACGGCAACAGTTACCGCGCCGATTGGATCGACGCGCTGTGGCAGGCCTGGGCCGGCTGGTGCGTTGCGGGCGATCCCGCCGCCCCGCTGGACGAGCGCATCGCGCGCCTCACGGCCGAAGCGCTGTCGGCCAAAACCAACAAGGGCAAGGAGGCGCAGACACCGGCTTCCCCGCTATGCGCACTGATCACCGCCTACCTGGAGGCCGGGCAGGCACAGGCGCGCTACCTGGCGCTGCGTCGAGCCGCGTTGCTGCACCGCCTGCGTGACGACGCGCGCCTGCGCATCGCCGCGCTCAAGCGCACCCGGCGCGTGCAGACCTACGACGACCTGATCGATGGCGTGGCCGACGCGCTGGACGGGCCGCAGGGCGACCAACTGGTCCGGCGCTTGCGCGAGCAGTACCGGATCGCCTTGGTCGACGAATTCCAGGACACCGACGCGCGCCAATGGCGGATCTTCGAGCGGGTGTTCGGCGCGGGTTCTCCGGAGCGGGGTCGCGAACCGGCTGATCCGGCCGGCGGGCATGGCCCGCTGGCGCCCGGTCGCGCGCGAAGCAGCGATTCGCAAGCGCGCTTCCTCGCCCTCATCGGCGACCCCAAGCAGGCGATCTACGGTTTCCGGGGCGGCGACGTGCACACCTACCTGGAGGCCTGCGCAGTGGCCGCGCCGGCACCGGTGCTGGCGCACAACTTCCGCTCGCGGCCGTCGCTGCTGGCCGCGATCGATGCGCTGTACCGGCAGGCCGGCGGGCAGGCCTTCGTCGATGGCCGCATCGCCTTCCATCGCGTCGAGCCCGGTGGCAAACGCGCCGATGCCGACTTCCAGCGTGGCGGCACCGCCGCACCGGCGCTGACCGTGTGGCGCGCCGCCGATCCGCCGGTGGACGACAAGGGCAAGGTCAAGCCGTGGAGCGCCGGTGATTCGCGGCAGAAGGCCACCGACGCCTGCGTCGCGGCGATCCACCGCGTGCTGCGCGAGGGCCGCGACGGCACCGCCACGCTGCTCGACAAGGGCGAGGCGCGCCCGGTGCGCCCGGGCGACATCGCCGTGCTGGTGCGCAGCCATGCGGACGCCGGTCGCATCCAGCGCGCGCTGGCCGACGCCGGCATTCCCGCCGTCGCGGCCGGCAAGCAGAGCCTGTTCGCCACGGCAGAGGCGCGCGAGCTGCATGCCCTGCTGCTGGCGTTGTTGCACGCGGCCGACGACGCGCGCCTGCGCGCCGCGTTGTCGACCGTGCTGGTCGGCGTCGATGCAGCCGGAATCGATGCGCTCGAACATGATGCCGACGCCCATCGCCACTGGCAGCACCAGGCGCTGGCCTGGCGCGAACGCCTCCTGCGCGGCGGCCCGCTGGCGCTGGTAGGCGATCTGGCCGCAGCGCAGGCCGGGCGCCTGCTGGGCCTGCTCGACGGCGAACGCCGGCTCAGCAACTATCTGCAACTGGCCGAAGCACTGCAGGAAGCGCAGGTGCGCACGCTCGGCCTGCAGGGCCTGGTCGACTGGCTCGGCCGCCGCATCGCCACCGCCGACCCGGACGACGAGAGCCAGTTGCTGCGGCTGGAATCGGACGCGCGCCGCGTGCAGATCGTGACCCTGCACAAGAGCAAGGGCCTGGAGTACCCGCTGGTGTTCCTGCCCTTCGCCGGCATCGGCGGCAAGGAGCGCAGCGCCGGTCGCAAGTGCGTGGTCCATGACGATGGCAACGGCCGGCGCCTGCACTGGCGCCTGGACCTGCCCGAAGCGGCGTGGCCGGAGGCGGAGAAGGCCTGGAAGCAGGAGCAGCGCGCCGAGGACGCGCGCCTGCTCTATGTCGGCCTGACCCGCGCCGAGCACGCGCTGTGGCTGGCGACCGGCGCGTTCTACCAGCACAGGGACAGTCCGCTGCACGCCATGCTCGCCGACCTGGACGCGCTGGCCGGCATCGAGGGCGTGCAGGTCGACCGGTCGCCACCGCCGTCGCTGCCGCGCCTGCCTCCGGAATCCGAAGCGGCCGTGCCACCCGCGCGCATCGCCACCCGCGCGCTGTCGCACGACTGGTGGGTGTACAGCTTCACCCAGCTGGCGCACGCCGATGCTGGCGGCGACCGGTCCAGCGCGGCCACGCTGCCCGCGGCCGGCGGCAACGATGAGCCGGTGCCACTCGACGCCACCGCCGCAGGGGCCGATCCCGGCGCCGACGACGCAGGGGGGGCGCCATCCGATCCGCGCTTCGCCGGCAACCGCTACGGCGTGGCCCTGCACGCGGCGTTCGAGCACGCGGACTTCGCCGCCTGGCGCGACTGGCGCCCTGGCGACGCCGCGCCCGCCGGCGAACACGCGGTGATTGCCGCGGCGCTGGAGGACGGCGGTTACGCGGCCGCCGAGCTCGGCGACGGCATCGCCCTGACCGCCACGCTGATCGGCCACAGCCTGACGGTGGTCCTGCCCGAGGGCGTGCGCCTGTGCGACGTGCCCGCCGGCGAGCGCCGCGCGGAGATCGAATTCCAGTTCGCACTGCAGCCGACCCGGGTCGAGGCGCTGCTGCGCCTGCTGCACGCGCATGGCGTGGTCGCCGCGCGCCAGGGCTTCGGCCTGCGCCAGCGGCTGGAAGGGCTGATGACCGGCCTGGTCGACCTGACCTACCGCCACGACGGCCGCTGGTACGTGCTCGACTACAAGTCCAACCGCCTGCCGCGCTACGACGCGCCCAGCCTGGAGGCGGCGATGGCGCACAGCGAGTACGACCTGCAGGCGCTGATCTACACCCTGGCCCTGCACCGCTGGCTGCGCTTCCGCCTCGGCGATGGCTACGACTACGCGCGCGATTTCGGCGGCATCCGCTACCTGTTCTGCCGGGGCGTGGATGCCGCGCGCGGCGGCGCAGGCGGACCGGGCCTGCACGCGCAGCGCTTCGCCCCGGAGCTGGTGCATGCGCTCGACGCCCTGTTCGGCCTGCCGGCGTCCGGGGTGGCCGCATGAGCCTGTTTCGCGATCTCCAGCAGGCCGGCGTGTTGCGCGCGCTGGACGATGCGCTCGCGCTGGCCCTGCGCCGGCTCGATCCGCAGACCCCCGACCTGGTGCTCGCCGGCGCCGCGCTGGCATCGCTGGCGGTGGCCCAGGGCCATGCCGGATTCGATCCGGCGCGGCCGCGGGCGCTGGTCGAGGCATCGCTGCCCTGGCCCGACGCGGACGAATGGATCGCGGAGCTGCAGGCTTCGCGCTGGGTCGCCGCACCGGATGCGGCGCTGGCCGGATCGGCGGCCGACGCGCCGCTGGTGTTCGAGCGGTTCGACGACGGTGGCAGCCTGCTCTACCTGCGCCGCTACCGCGAGTACGAACGCCAGCTCGCGGGGCGGCTGCGGCGGATCGCCGCGCAGCCGTTGCCGGTCGGGGACCGCGCCGCGCTGGCGCCATTGCTGGCGGCGCTGTTCCCGCACGCCAATGCGAGTGCCGATGCCGGCGAAGACCAGCAGGCCCGCGCCGCCGAAACGGCACTGCACCATCCGCTGCTGCTGGTCACCGGCGGACCGGGTACCGGCAAGACCACCACCATCACCCGCCTGCTCGTGCTGCTGGCCGCGCAGGCGCGCGAAGCCGGGCGCCCGGCGCCGCGCATCGCCCTGGCCGCACCCACCGGCCGCGCCGCCGAGCGCATGGCCGGGAGCGTGCGCGGCGCCGTGCAGCAGCTCGCCGCCGCCGGCATCGAGCGCGCCCTGTGCGAGGCGCTGCCGGCGACCGGCACCACCCTGCACCGCCTGCTCGGTGCGATCCCGGATTCGCCGCGCTTCCGCCACGACGCCGACCATCCGCTGCCGTTCGACGTGGTGGTGGTCGACGAGGCCTCGATGATCGACCTGCCGCTGATGGCCAAGCTCGCCGACGCGGTCGCCGACGGTGCACGCCTGGTGCTGCTGGGCGACCCCGACCAGTTGCCGTCGGTGGAGGCCGGCGACGTGCTGGCCGGCATCCTGCACGCCGCCGACGCGGCGACGCCGGCGTTCCCCGCCGCGCACGTGCACCTGGTCCGTGGCTATCGCCAGGACGCCTCGCTGCGGCTGGCCCCGCTCGCTGCCGCGGTGCGCGACGGCGACGCGCCTGCCGCGCTGTCGCTGCTGCGCGGCGGCGACCTGGCCGGCGTGCACTTCCACGAGAACGCGCTCGACCCCTTGCAGGCGCAGCGCGAACCGCTGCTCGCGCACTGGCGCGCGCTGGCCCAGGCCACCGATCCGGCGCAGGCGCTGGCCGAGGCCGGCCGCATGCGCCTGCTCACCGCCGTGCGCGACGGCCCGCAGGGCGCGCGCACGCTCAACGCGCGGATCGAAGCACTGCTGGCCGGCACCGGCGTGGCCGGCGCGCGCGGCCGCGGCCCTTCCGGCGGGCACTTCCATGGCCGCCTGCTGCTGGTCACCGAGAACAGCTACCGCCATGGCCTGTTCAACGGCGACATCGGCGTGTGCCTGTCCGACCCGCGCGGCGTGCCGGTCGCCTGGTTCCCCGGCGCGGACCCGGCACACCCGCGCGCGTTCCACCCGGCCGCGCTGCCCGCGCACGAGAGCGCGTTCGCGATGACCGTGCACAAGGCGCAGGGCTCGGAATTCGACACGGTCTGGCTGCTGCTGCCGGCGCGACCCAACCGCGTGCTGTCGCGCGAGCTGGTCTATACCGGCCTGACCCGGGCCCGCCGCGAGCTGCACCTGGCCGCCAGCGCATCGATCCTCGAGGCCGCCCTGGCCCGCCACGCCAGCCGTCATTCCGGGCTGGGCTGGCGGCTGCAGCAGCAGGACTGACCGCACACGCGCCGCCGCGCTATCGCGCAACAAAGCGTGACCGATTTCACGGATCTCGGGTTCGCGTTGTGATGCCGGGAATCGTGGTGATGGCGGTGGCGCGGATGGGCTGGGGAGCCCGACCGCCATCGCGCCGGCATCCTGCCCGGTCCCGCCCAACCACCTTCTGAGTCACGCCTGGGGAGCTACCCGGAGGGATCGCATGCGTTACCTGTTCTGCCTGATCGGCCTGCACCGCTACCGCAAACCGACCCATGACGGCGGCATGCGCTGCAGATGCGGCCGCGTGCAATACCGCGTGCACTGGTAAGCCGGCGCGTTGACCGGGTGCACCAAGTGGCGCGCCTATACTCCGCTCCATGCCCAAGACCGCCACGTCCGTCCCGCTCCGCTTCAAGGCCAGGTTGCTGCGCCCGGCCGAGCCGGCCGGCGCGGACTGGATGTTCTTCGTCCTGGCGCCGGCTACCAGCGCCAGGCTGCCCACGCGCAGCCAGGTGTCGGTCGAGGGCAAGCTCGGCGGGCAGCCGTTCCAGGCCACGCTCGAACCCGACGGCGAGGGCAGCCACTGGCTGAAGGTGGAACCGGCGCTGGCCGGGGCCGCGGGCGTGGCGGCCGGCGACACGGTCGCGGTGGAGATGGCGCCGATGGCGAAGGAACCCGAGCCCGAAGTGCCGGACGACCTGCGCAAGGCGCTGGCCGCCGATCCGGCCGCGAAGGAGACCTGGGGCGACATCACCGCCGTGGCGCGGCGCGACTGGATCCAGTGGGTGACTTCGGGCAAGAAGGCGGAGACGCGGACCAGGCGCATCGAGGTGGCCTGCGACAAGCTGGCGAAGGGCCAGCGCCGGGCGTGCTGCTTCGACCGCTCCGGCATGTACAGCAAATCCCTTCGCGCGCCGGAGCCGGCGCGGTAGCACCCTCAAGCGCGTGCGTAGCGCTCCACCAGCGCCACGGCGCTCGCGCAGCCATCCTCCAGCGCCATGCGTCCACCCAGCTCCGCCGCCCGTGCACGGACCTGCGGGCGGCTGGCGAAGTCCACCGCCCGCGCCAGGCGCGAGGCGGTGATTGAACTGCCGGACAGCGGCCGGTCCATGATCCCGGCCGCGCGCAGGCGCGCACCCCAGAAGAACTGGTCACCGGCGAACGGCACGACCACCGAGGGAATGCCGGCGCGCGCCGCCGAATGGGTGGTGCCGGAACCGCCATGGTGGATCGCCATCGCGCAGCGCGGCAGCAGCCATTCGTGCGGGACATGGCCGACGGGATGGAAGTTCGCCGGCAGCCGCGCAGGATCCATCCCGCTCCACCCGGGATTGAACAGCGCGCGGCGGCCGCCGACCGCGCGCACCACCGCGTCCTGCAGGCGCGCGTCGTCGAAGCCGGCCATGCTGCCGAAGCCGACGTAGACCGGCGCCTCGCCGGCCGCCAGGAAGGCCTGCAGGCCGGATGGCGGCGCCCAGCCGGCCGTTGGCGGAATCCACTGCCCGGTGAGGTGCGCGTTGCCGGGCCAGTCGCGCGGCGGCGGCACCAGCGTCGGCGAGACGCCGTACAGCATCGGGTGGCCGATCCAAAGCGAGCGCCGCGGCGGCAATCCGGCCTCGGCACGGGCGCGGTTGGTGGCGTCCCGGAACAGCCGCCACGAGGCATGCCCGAACAGCGCGTGGCTGGCTTGGTTGAACAGCCGCGGCGGGGTGAACGGCAGGAACGGCGAGGCGAAGGCCGAGGTCGGCGAGACCGGGATCAGCATCGCGCCGATCGCCTGCACCCGCAGCGCTTCGGCCACCGACAGGCCGACGAATGCGGTCAGGCCGGAGACGATCACCGCGTCGCAGCCGCGGCCGGCCTCCAGTGCCTGGCGCATCCAATCGCCGGTGTGCGCGATCGCCAGCCGGCCCAGGTTGGCGGTAATGCGCTTCATCGCGCCCTCGGCGGCCAGCGTGCCGCGGATGTCGCCGGCCAGCGCGCTGCACGGCAGGCCCAGCGACCGCACGCCATCCAGCGTGGACACATCGGCGAGCAGGTGGACCCCATGTCCGGCCCGGGACAGGGCATGGCCCAGCGCGGCCAACGGGCGGGTGTCGCCTTCGGTGCCGTAGGTGAGGATCAGCAGTCGCATCGGCCCATGGTAGGTGGCCGCGCGTGGCGGGCGCGTGGGATACCGCTGCCAGCACGCCCACCCCCGACTTCCGGCACCCGTGCCCGGTCTCGCCTGCAACTAACCTGACGGGCCGACTGGCATGACCGCCGCGACCCGGAGATCCCGTTGAAGAAGACCCTGCTGACCGCCGCCACCCTGCTGGCCCTCGGCCTCGCCGCGCCGGCCACGGCCCACGACACCGACGAATGCGCCGACGTGGCCTGCACCCAGCACTGGCTGTACGAGGGCGCAGGCGACAGCGGCGGCGGTGACACCACCGCCGCCACCCGCTACGGAACCTGGGGCATCGATACGGCCGGCATGGACCGGACGGCCTCGCCGGGCGCCGATTTCTTCGGCTTCGCCAATGGCAACTGGGCGAAGAACACCCCGATCCCGGCCGACCAGTCCAGCTACGGTTCGTTCCGGGTGCTGCGCGACCTGTCCGAGGCGCGCGTGCGCGCGCTGGTGGAGGGCCATGCGCCGGGCGACCCGGCCACCGGCGGCGATGGCGCGAAGATCGCGGCGGTCTACCGCGGCTTCATGGACGAGGCGGCGATCGAGCAGCTCGGCGCCGCGCCGCTGCAGCCGGCGCTGGCGCGCATCCGCCAGGCGGACACCCACGCCGAACTGACCGCGCTGATGGGCGCGCGCGACACCTTCAACGTCACCCTGTTCGGCCTGGGCGTGTCCGACGACCAGCGCGACCCGGACCGCTACACCCTGTACATGAACCAGTCCGGCCTGGGCCTGGGCGACCGCGAGATGTACCTGCGCGACACCTTCGCGCCGCAGCGCGAGCGCTACCTGGCGTACATCGCGCAGATGCTCGAGCTGGGTGGCTGGACCGACCCGAAGGGCAGCGCCGAGGCGGTGCTGGCGCTGGAGACGCGCATCGCCCAGGCGCACTGGACCCGCGCCGAGAGCCGCGACCGCGACAAGACCTACAACCCGGTGGCGTTCGACGCGTTCGCGGCCTACGCGCCGGGATTCCCTTGGGCGACCTACTTCGCCGCCGCCGGCGTCGACCATGGCGATCGCGCGGTGGTGCGCCAGTCCACCGCGATCCCGAAGCTGGCGAAGATCTTCGCCGGGACCGACGTGGCCACCCTGCAGGCCTGGCAGGCCTTCCATGCGATCGACGGGGCCGCGCCGCTGCTGTCCAGCGCGTTCGCCAACGCCCACTTCGAGTTCCGCGACAAGTTCCTGTCCGGCCAGCTCGAGCAGCGCGAGCGCTGGAAGCGCGGCGTGGCCCTGGTCGAAGCCAGCCTCGGCGAGGCGGTCGGCCGCGAATACGTGGCGCTGTATTTCCCGGCCGACGCCAAGGCCAAGATGGACGGGCTGGTGGCCAACGTGAAGGCGGCCATGGGCGCGCGCCTGGAGACGCTGGAGTGGATGAGCCCGGCGACCAAGGCCGAGGCGCGCGCGAAGCTGGCCGGCTTCGGCTTGAAGATCGGCCATCCGGAGCAGTGGCGCGATTACAGCGGCCTGCAGGTGGCCAACGGCGACGTGGTCGGCAATGCGCTGCGCTCGCGCGCGTTCGAGTGGGACTACCGCCGCGCCCGCCTGGGCCAGCCGGTCGACAAGGCCGAATGGGGCATGACCCCGCAGACGGTCAACGCCTACTACAACTCGGTCAAGAACGAGATCGTGTTCCCGGCCGCGATCCTGCAGCCGCCGTTCTTCGATCCCGATGCCGATCCGGCAGTGAACTACGGCGCCATCGGCGGGGTGATCGGCCACGAGATCATCCACGGCTTCGACGACCAGGGCCGCAAGTCCGACGGCGCCGGCATGCTGCGCGACTGGTGGACGGCCGACGACGCGGCCAAGTTCGAGGCGCAGGCCGCCAGGCTGGGCGCGCAGTACGAGGCCTATGCGTTCCCGCAGCTGCCGGGCATGCACATCAACGGCCGCACCGCGATGGGCGAGAACATCGGCGACCTCGGTGGCCTGACCATCGCCCTGGAGGCCTACCGCCGCTCGCTCGGCGGCAAGCCGGCGCCGGTGATCGACGGCTTCAGCGGCGAGCAGCGCCTGTTCCTGGGCTGGGCGCAGGTATGGCGCACCCTGTGGCGCGACGACGCGCTGCGCCAGCAGCTGGTCAACGGCACCCATTCGCCGGGCCACATCCGCGCCTTCGCCCCGCTGCGCAACATCGATGCGTGGTACGCCGCGTTCGGCATCAAGGAAGGCGATCCGCTGTACATCGCCCCGGAAGACCGCGTGCGGATCTGGTAAGCCGCAGCGCGCGGCAGCGCACCGCCACCGGCCCCGTGCCGGTGGCGGCGCGGCTCAGACCTCGCCCTTGCGCGAGAGCAGCACCGCGAGCGGGCGGCTGCCGTCGAACTCGGCCAGCACCATCACGATGCTCGCGGTCACCGGCACCGCCAGGAAGGCGCCGGGCACGCCCCACAGCGCGGTCCAGACGGTCAGGCTGACCAGGATCACGAACGGGCTGAGGTTGAGCGAGTTGCCCATCAGGTAGGGGTCGAGCAGGTTGCCGTTGAGGAACTGCGCCACCGACAGCGCGCCGGCCAGCAGCAGCGCAGTCCTGAGGTCGCCGAACTGCAGCACCGCGAACAGCACCGGCAGCACCACGCCCAGCACCGAGCCGATGTAGGGCACGTAGTTGAGCAGGCCGATGACCAGCGCCCAGAACGGCGCCAGCTCCACCCCGAACAGGGCCAGGATGACCCAGCTGGCGAAGCCGAGCAGCACGCTCAGCGCGGTCTTGAGCGCCAGGTAGGTGCCGATCCGGCCGTTGATGTCGCCGATGATCCGGCGCACCCGCGCCACCCGCCCGGGATCGTCGGACAGCCGGCCGAGCTTGGCGTCGAAGTGCCGGCGCTCGAGCATCAGGAACACCACGTACAGGCCGACCACGGTGAATCCGGCGAGCATCGCGCCGAGCCAGGCCAGGGTGGAACCGGCCAGTGCCTGCACGCTGACCTGGCCCAGCACCCAGTCGCGGATGCCCTGCCAGCTCGGCTCGGAGTCGATGCCGAGCAGGCCTGCGCCCTGTTGCACCATCCACACCAGCTGCGCGCGGTAGTGCGGCACCTGCGCGACCAGCCGGTCGACGCTGTCCAGCGCCACCCAGCCCAGCACCAGCAGCGCGCCGAGGATCAACGCCGTGGCCAGCAGGTAATGAACCTGCACCGGCAGCTTCGCGCCGACCACCGGCAGGCGCGCGGCCAGCCGCGCCGCGCCGATGATCACGTACACCACCAGGATCGCGAACACGACCGGCACCAGGATGTCGCGGCCGACATGCAGCACCCAGCCGAGCAGCACCGCGAACACGGTGGCGCGGACCAGGGCGCGGAAGCGTTCGTTCATGCGGGCTGCCCATGGGTGGACGGGGCCATTGTGTTGCATGCGCACCGGTCGCGCACCTGCCGGCGGCGCGCCGGTTCCATCGGCACAGGGACGGCTTCGTCGGCGGCTGCGTGGTCCGGTCGCAACGCCGTTGCCGTCCCCGGTCCATGGTCGCAGGCTGTGCATCGCCGGCATCCCGCGCCGGCAAGGAGCCATGGATGAAGACCCTGATCGCCCTGCTCGCCTGGTGCCTGCTGCTGGTGCTGTGCTGGCCGCTCGCCATCCTCGCGCTGGTGCTGTGGCCGCTGGTGTGGTTGCTGTCGCTGCCGTTCCGGCTGGTCGGCATCACCTTTACCGCGCTGTTCGCGTTCCTGGCCGCGCTGCTGATGCTGCCGGCGCGGCTGCTGGGTGGTGGGCCACGCCCGGCCGCCGCTTCGACCTGAGCACACCGGCACGGCGCCGGCGCCGCCGGCGCGCGACAGTCAGTCCGGCAGCGCGCGATAGCGGAAGTCGCGGAAGCGCACCGCTTCCTGGCCGGCGCTGTACAGGCCCGCGCGCAGGCTGAGGAATCCGCCGAACACGTTGTGGTGGATGCCCGACACTTCCATGCGCGTGCCGTGCAGGCGCCAGGTGCGGCCACCGTCGAACGAGTAATGCCAGGTCAGCACGTGCGCGTCATTGGTCAGCCGCACGCGGACCGGGCCATCGCCCTGGCGGGGTACCCGCGCCCAGGGATGCTCCTCGGCGTACTGGAAGGTCTTGACCGATTCCGGGGTGAAGCCCAGGCCGACGAAGGCCTTGTGGTTGTAGAACAGCAGCAGGCCGCCTTCGCCGTCGTCGGGCACGTCCACCGTCACTTCGAGCTCGTAGCTGCGATCGACCAGCGTGCACAGCAGCGGCGCGCTGTCCGCCGGCGAGGTGCCCGCGCCGGCCAGCGCGAGTGCGCCGTTACCGCGGCTGATCCGGGCCAGGCCGTCATCGCCCGGCTGGAACAGGCACCACTGCGTGCCGAGCCGGTCGCTGGAGAAATCGTCGGACAACGCGGTGCCGGCGCTGGGCGTGGACGAGGGCAGCGGCTTGCGCAATGGCCGCGACAGGTCGCCGCCTTTCGCGCGGAACCAGCCGTCGGCGCCCCATTCGACCGGCTCCAGCAGCACCTGCCGCCCGAGCGTGCGATAGCCGTTCTCGTAGCCGTGGTAGACCATCCACGCATCGCCCGCCGGCCCGTCGACCACGGTGGCGTGGCCGCGCGACCACCACGGCTCGTCGACCGACAGCGTGCGCACCAGCGGGTTGTGCGGGCAGTGCTCCCACGGCCCGTGCACCGAACGCGAACGCGCGGCGATCACCATGTGCCCGGTGACCGGCCCGGCGGTGCCGCCCACCGCGGTGACCAGGTACAGCCAGCCGTCGCGCCAGAACAGCTTGGGCCCTTCCGGCGCGAAGTTCTCGGTGATCCACTCCTCCGGATAGCGCCACGGCTCGTAGGCCATCTCCAGTTCGCCGTCGGTGGCCAGGCCGTCGTCGGTGAGCCGGATCTTGCGGATGCCGTTGACGAACAGGTAGCGCTTGCCGTCCTCGCCGACCACATGGCCCGGGTCGATGCAGTGCTCGATGCCCAGGTCGTCCGGATCGCTCCAGCGGCCGCTGCGGATATCGTCGGTCCAGATCACGAAGATCCGCCAGCCCTTGTCGCCCGGATTGGCCGGCAGGTAGATGTAGTAGCGATCGCCATGCTTGCACAGGTCCATCGCCCACACGTCGCCCAGCGACTGGTGCAGGGCCGGGCCCAGCGGCGTCCAGTTCACCAGGTCGGTCGAGTGCCAGAGGACGATCCCGGGCACGTCGCGGAACGAGGAGAACGTCATGTAGTAGTCGTCGCCATCCTTGAGGATGGTCGGGTCCGGACGGTCGCCGGCGACGATGGGATTGAGGTAGGTGCCATCGCCCAGGTCGGCGCGGCGCTGGCCTTCCACGCCACGGCGCCAGCGTGGCGGCGCCGTTACGCACGATTCGACCGCAGCGGCCGTGGCGTTGCCGCCGGAAAGCGCAGCCAGCGGTGCGGCCACCGCGCCGGCGGCCATCGTCCTGAAGAGATCCCTGCGCGTGGCCATCGGCTTTCCTCTGGTTTTCGCGGCGAATCTAGCCCGTGGTCGAGCCGGCATGCCAGCCATGCCCGGCCGGCATGGCGCGAGTCTCGCTACGTCGGTTGGCTTTGCTTGAATCAGGGCGCGTCGGCTTCGGACGGGGCCGCCGTCCTGCCGCCACGGGGGTCGTCGCTCGCGCCGGCGTCCCTGCCTCAGCTCGCGACCGCGGCACATCCCTGTGCCGCTCGACCCCCATGGCGACAGGACGGCGTCCTTCCGGCGCGTCGAGGGCGTGGCTTCGATCGTTGCCCGGGGCTCGCAGCGATAGGGCACTCCGCAGAAGTCATGGAACGGCGACAGCGAGGCGCTGCTCCCGCAGTCACTCCATCGATCGAAGCCACGACCCCGAAGATCCTTGAGGACGCCGTGTCCTGGGGAGAGGGCCCAAATGGCACATGGATGTGCCACGACCCGAGTAAAGACAGGATGTCGTCCCGAGGGATGGGCCCTCTCCCCGGGGCACGGCGGCCCCTTCCGAAGCCGACGCTCCAACCCGCCAGCTCCGAAGCCGACACGTCGGCAGCCAGCTCCGAACAAAGATTCCTTCGCCAGCCGCACCCCAAGCCGCCGCAAAGAGAAAGGGCAGGCCAATGGCCTGCCCTTTCATCCTTCCGGCGCGGGTAGCAGCGATTACGCCGCGGCCTTCTTCTCCGCGATCCAGCGGTCCACGCGCTTCTCCAGCAGGTCCAGCGGCATCGCACCGCCGCCCAGCACGGTGTCGTGGAAGCCGCGGATGTCGAACTTGTCGCCCAGCTCGGCCTCGGCCTTCTTGCGCAGGTCCTGGATCTTGATCATGCCGATCTTGTAGGCGGTGGCCTGGCCCGGGTTGACCAGGTAGCGCTGCACCTCGGACTTGACCGCCGCCGCCGGCACCGAACTGTTGGCGGTGAAGTAATCGATCGCCTGCTGCTCGGTCCAGCCCTTGGCATGCAGGCCGGTGTCCACCACCAGGCGGATCGCGCGCCACATCTCCGACATCAGCCGGCCGTACTCGGCGTAGTCGGTCTTGTAGGTGTCCGGGATCTCCTTGGCCAGCCACTCCGAGTACAGGCCCCAGCCCTCCGCGTAGGCGGTGGTGTTGTACTGCGTGCGGAACTTCGGGATGCCGGTCAGTTCCTGGGCGATGGCGATCTGCATGTGGTGGCCCGGCAGGCCCTCGTGGTACGCGATCACCTCCAGCTCGGTCTTCGGCATCGCGTTCATGTCGGAGAGGTGCGCGTAGTACACGCCCGGACGCGAACCGTCGGGGGTGCTCGGATAGTAGTGCTGCGCCGCGCCGGGCTGCTCGCGGAACGCCTCCACGCGCTTGACCACCAGGTCCGCCTTCGGCATCAGCCCGAAGTACTCTGGCAGGTGCTTCTTGATGTTGGCGATGTCGGCGGTGGCCTGGTCGATGTAGGCCTGGCGGCCGGCGTCGGTGTTGGGATACACGCGCGCCGGATCGTTGCGCACGTGCTCGAAGAACGCCTGCAGGTCGCCCTCGATGCCCATCTTCTTCTGCAGCGCCTCCAGCTCGCCGCGCAGGCGCGCCACTTCCGACAGGCCGAGCTCGTGGATCTGCTCGGCGGTCATGTCGGTGGTGGTGTTCTGCTTGAGCTGGTACTCGTAGTAGGCCTTGCCGTTCGGATGGGTGGTGCCCACGCCGGTGGCGTTGACCGCGGCCTTGGGCAGCTCCTCCTCGGCGAAGGCGATGACGCGCGCGTAGCCCGGCGCCACGTTCTCCAGCAGCGCCTTCTTCGCCAGCTCCTTCAGCTCGGCCGCGCGTTCGGCGGTGACCTTGCCGTCCTTGGCCAGCGCGTCGGCCTTGGCCTGGGCGTCGGCCCACAGCGCGCTGTCGGGGCCGTCGGTGAACGGCGCGCCGGTGACGACCTTCTTCGACTGGTCGAGCACGCCCTCGTAGGCGAACTTCGGCGGACGGATGCCCTGCGCGGTCGAGGCGCGGGTGCGCTCGAGCAGCTGGTCGAACACCACCGGCACCTTCTGCAGGCGCGAGACGTAGGCCAGGTAGTCCTTCTCGTCGTCGACCTGGTGGAAGTTGATCAGGAAGGTCGGCACCAGGTTCTGCATGCCGCTCATCTGGTCGAACGGATAGCCGTCGGCCAGGAACGGCATGCCGTCGCGCGCGCTTTCGTACTGGCGCTTCCACAGGTCCCAGGACAGCTGGGTTTCCGGATCGAGCCTGGCGTAGTCGAAGGTCGACTCCATTTCCTTGACCGACGCTTCCAGCCACGCGAGCTGCTTGCGGATCCCGGCCTCGGACATGTCGTCGATCTGGTCGTTCAGTTCCTTGCGGCCCTGGAACGAGAGCTGGATCGGGCTGAACTGCAGCTGCTCTTCGTACTTGGCGTCGAACCAGGCGTTGAGGCGTTCGGATTCGGCCTTGATCTGCTCGGGCGTGGCGGCCGCGGCCGCTTCGGTGGCCGCCGGCGCGCCGGCGTCGCCGGCCGGCTTCGAGCAGGCGGGCAGGAACAAGGCCATCGACAAGGCAAGGGCCAGGGGGGTCAGGGCGGAAGCTGGGCGCACGGCGGACTCTCGGGTGAGTGGGACAGCCGATTCTGCGCCCAACCGGCGCCGATGGACCATGCGGATGGTCATGCTCCGGGCCGCGGGAAGGCCCGTTCGGGCGCCGCCGGGCCGTCCGGGGGCATCCGCCCGGCGGAGCCATGCGTATGACTCGGGTACGATGCACCCCCTTCGCCATCGGTACCCCGCCATGACCGACCAGGACAGCTCCGCCCCCGTCACCCGGGACCAGGCCGAAGAGGCCGTGCGCACCCTGCTGCGCTGGGCCGGCGAGGATCCCGCGCGCGAGGGCCTGCTGGACACGCCCAAGCGCGTGGCCGAGGCCTACGGCGACTGGTTCAGCGGCTACCGCGAGGATCCGCGTGCCTACCTGGAGCGCACCTTCGAGGAAGTGGCCGGCTACGACGAGATGATCGTGCTGCGCGACATCGAGTACGAAAGCCATTGCGAGCACCATATGGCGCCGATCATCGGCCGCGTCCATGTCGGCTACCTGCCGGACGGCAAGGTGGTGGGGATCAGCAAGCTGGCGCGCGTGGTCGAGGCCTACGCGCGCCGCTTCCAGGTGCAGGAGAAGATGACCGCGCAGATCGCCCAGTGCATCCAGGACGTCCTGCACCCGCTGGGCGTGGGCGTGGTCGTCGAGGGCACCCACGAGTGCATGACCACCCGCGGCATCCACAAGCGCGGGGTGAGCATGGTGACCTCGAAGATGCTCGGCAGCTTCCGCGAGGACGCGCGCACGCGCGCCGAGTTCCTGCGCTTCATCGAAAGCGGCCGGCGCTGAGCGCGCCGATGGCGGTGCAGGCCTGTCCATGCGGCAGCGGCCAGGCGTATCCGCAGTGCTGCGGCCGCTGGCACGCCGGCGAGCCGGCGCCGGATGCGCAGGCGTTGATGCGGTCGCGCTACAGCGCCTACGTGCTCAAGCGGCGCGATTACCTGCTCGCCACCTGGCATCCCGCCACGCGCCCACCGGCGGACGAACTGGGCCTGGACGACGCGCCCGGCGCGCGCACCGCCTGGCTCGGCCTGGAGCTGAAATCGCACCGCGCCACCGGGCAGGACACGGCCGAGGTCGAATTCGTCGCCCGCTTCCGCGTCGGCGGTGGCCGCGCCCAGCGCCTGGTCGAGCGCAGCCGCTTCGAGCGCATCGACGGGCGCTGGTTCTACCGCGACGGCGACCTGCGCTGAGCGGCCGCATCTGTTGACTTCCGGCAGGTCACGCCGGACCCGTCCCGACCTAGAGTGGGTGCACCACGGCACCGGGAAGGCGCAGGATGAACAGCGACAGCACCCCTGCGGCCACGCCGCCCGCGCCGGGCAGGCACGCGCCGCGCCGGTTCCTGCGCCGCCTGTTGCGCGGCCTGGCCTGGCTGGCGCTGTTGCTGCTGGTCCTGGCGGCGCCGACGCTGGCCTACCACGCCCGCTGGAGCTGGCCGCGCGCCACCCTGCCCGGGGTGGGCACGGCGCAGGAGCAGCAGCGCGCCGCGCCGGCCATGGATCCGGCGCTGGCCACGCGGTTGATGGCGATCGTGCGCGACGCCCGCAGCACCTCCGGCCTGCCGTCGCTGTCGGCGGCGGTAGCGCGCACCGATGGACTGGACTGGGCCGGCGCCAGCGGCTGGGCCGACATCGATCGCCGCCAGGCGGCGGGCGTGGCTTCGCGCTATCGCACCGGCAGCATCGCCAAGCCGATCACCGCAGTGGCGATGATGCGCCTGGCCGAAGCCGGCGCGCTCGACCTCGACGCGCCCGGCGCCGAGGTGGTGTCCGGCCTGCCCCCGGGCCTGGCGCCGCTGACCGCGCGGCAGCTGGCCTCGCACACCGGTGGCGTCCGCCATTACTCGCCGATGCCCTGGGGCTGGTGGTGGCCGGGCTGGTTCGAGGCCAACTCGCAGCGGCACTATCCGAGCGTGGAGGCCGGGCTGGCGCTGTTCGCCGGCGACCGCCTGCGCTTCGCGCCGGGCGCGGGCTTCCAGTACTCCACCTTCGGTTACTCGCTGCTGTCGCGGCTGCTGGAGGGCGCGGCGGGGCGGCCGTTCCCGGCGCTGCTGGCCGCGCAGGTGTTCGCGCCGGCCGGCATGACCGGGACCGCGGTCGACACGCCCGGCGCGATGCCCGACCGGGTCGCCTTCTACGTGGGCCAGGGCGACCGCTACACCGCGGCGCGCCCGGTCGATTCGAGCTTCCGCATCGCCGGCGGCGGCCTGGTGTCCACGCCGACCGACCTGGCGCGCTTCGGCCTCGCGTTGCAGGACGGCCGGCTGCTGTCGGCGGACGGCGTCCGGCGGATGTGGACCGTGCAGCCGCTGGCCGACGGCAGCGCCAACCCGCAGAACTACGCGCTGGGCTGGCGGGTGGACGAATCGACGCGCCTGTTCGTCGACGGCCGGCCGTTGCAGGTGGTCCACCACGGCGGCAGCCAGGCCGGCGCCGCCGCCTTCCTGCTGCTGGTGCCGGAACAGGGGCTGGCGGTGGCGGTGATGGCGAACTCCAGCGACGGCCGCGCGCAGGTGCAGGACACCGCCCTGCGGCTGGCGCAGGAACTGCTGCAGGTGCCAGCGGCGGTAAAAGCGGCTGCCCACGCGGACTGAGCGCGGCGCGTGCGCGCGTGCGTTGGCGGCGCCGTGAACGCCGGCCATGCCGCGCGTCCTAGAATGCACCGCAGGCCATGGAGACGGCAGCCGTGCACGCCCCCACCTTTCCACTCCGCATTTCCGCCCCGGTTCTCGCGCTGCTGCTGGCGCTGCCGTTGCCGCTGTGCGCGCAGGACGCGGCCTTCCAGCGCTGCCTGGCGGCGATGCAGCCGCAGGCCGCCGCGCGCGGCGTCGATGCGGCCACGTTCGCGCGCTACACCGCCGACCTGCAGCCCGATCGCACGGTGCTGCCGCTGCTCGACGCGCAGCCGGAGTTCACCACGCCGATCTGGGACTACCTGGCCGGGCTCGTCGACGACCAGCGCGTGGCCGACGGCAGGGCGATGCTGGCGACCCGTCGCGACCTGCTGGCGCGCCTGCAGGCCCAGTACGGCGTCGATCCGGAGACGGTGGTGGCGGTGTGGGGCGTGGAGAGCGACTACGGCCGCATCACCGGCAAGCGCCCGCTGCGGGTGTCGCTGGCCACGCTGGCCTGCGAGGGCCGGCGCCAGGACTTCTTCCGCGGCGAGTTCCTCGCCCTGCTGTCGTTGCTCCAGGCGGGCGACCTGTCCGATCCGCAGTTGACCGGATCGTGGGCGGGCGCGTTCGGGCAGACCCAGTTCATTCCGAGCACCTACGCGCGCATCGCGGTCGATGGCGACGGCGATGGCCGCCGCGACCTGGTCGCCAGCGTGCCCGATGCGTTGGCCTCCACCGCCCATTACCTGCAGCGGGCCGGCTGGCGCACGGGCGAACCGTGGGGCTACGAGGTCAAGCTGCCGCCGGGGTTCGACGCATCGCTGGCCGGGCGCACCGCGCGCCGGCCGCTGTCGGACTGGGTGGCGCGGGGCATCGCCCGGGCCGACGGGAGCGCGATCGCGGCCAGCGACGCACGCAGTGCGCTGCTGCTGCCGGCCGGCCGCGACGGGCCGGCGTTCCTGGTGTTCCGCAACTACGACGCGATCTATTCGTACAACGCCGCCGAGAGCTACGCCCTGGCCATCGCCACGCTGGCCGACCGCCTGCGCGGCGGCGCGGGGATCGTCGCCGCCTGGCCGACCGACGATCCGGGCCTGTCGCGCGCGCAGCGCCGCGAGCTGCAGGCGTTGCTGCTCGCGCGCGGCCACGACATCGGCGCGGTCGACGGCATGGTCGGCACCGCCACCCGGCGGGCGATCGCCGCCGAGCAGGCGCAGCTGGGACTGCAGCCGGCCGATGGCCGCGCCGGCCAGCGCATCCTGGCGGCCCTGCGTGCCGCAGCCCCGCCCGCGCCCGCGCCGGCCACGGCGTTCGGGCTCCCGCCCGCTTACGCGACGCTGGTGCAGTCGCCCTCGCCCACCACCCGAAGGACAGTGAAGATGCAGGATGTTCCCGGCCTCAGCCTCGGCAAGCACCACGGACTGGACGCCTTGCTGGTGGACACGCCGCTGGCCACGGCGGCGGTCTCGCTGTTCGGCGGGCAGGTGGTCTCGTTCGCGCCTACCGGGCAGCAGGACGTGTTCTGGCTGTCGCCGTTGCGGGCGGAGCTGCCGACCCCGATCCGCGGCGGCACCCCCGTGTGCTGGCCGTACTTCGGCCGCCAGGGCCAGTCGAACGAGGTGCCCGCGCACGGCTTCGTCCGCACCGTGCCGTGGCAGCTGGTCGCCGCGAGCCGCGAAGCCGATGGCACCGTGGTGCTCGAGCTGGAACCGCCGCCGCTGCAGGACCTGGCGCTGCGCCTGCGCATGCAGCTGCGCATCGGCCGCACCCTGGAGCAGCGCCTGTCGACGACCAATGCGGGGACGCAGCCGGTGCGCTTCACCGAAGCGCTGCACAACTATTTCCGGGTCGGCGACGCGGCCAAGGTGCGGATCGAGGGCCTGGACGGGCTGACCTTCCTCGACAAGAACGACGGCGGCAATGCGCACGTGCAGCAGGGCCACTGGGACCTGCACGATCCGCGCGACCCGGGCCGCGCCGACCGCCTGTTCCCCGGCGCCGGCGGCAGCTACCGCCTGGTCGACCCGGGCCTGCGCCGGCGGATCGACCTGCAGGTGGACGGCGGGCGCAGCGCGGTGGTGTGGAACCCGGGCGAGGCCGGTGCCGCGCGCATGGCCGACGTCGGCCCGCACTGGCGCGAGTTCGTCTGCCTGGAAGCGGCCAACGCCGGCCCCGACGTGGTCGAACTGGCGCCGGGCGCCACCCACACCTTGGTCCAGACGATCTCGGCGGCGCCGTTGTAGGAGCCGATCCTCATCGGCGACTCCGTAACGTTCGGTCAGCCGCGATCATCCGCGACATCGGTGTCGCCGATGAGGATCGGCTCCTACATCCATCAGGCACGGATAGGTGGCGGGGCCGTACACTTCGCGCCTTCGGGCTGCCGCGCGCACTCGGGCAGATGACGCGACGATGACCCGCACACACAGGACGTAAGCGTGGACCCCTCCCTGCATCGGCCGGCCGCGCGGCGCGCGGCGCTGGCCTTCATCTTCGTCACCGTGCTGATCGACGTGCTGGCCTTCGGCGTGATCATCCCGGTGCTGCCGCACCTGGTGGAGGCGTTCACCGGCGGCGACATCGCCAGCGCCGCGCGCTGGGTCGGCGTGTTCGGCATGGTCTTCGCGGCGGTGCAGTTCGTCTCCACCCCGGTGCAGGGCGCGCTGTCGGACCGCTACGGGCGGCGCCCGGTGATCCTGCTGTCGTGCCTGGGCCTGGGCCTGGACTTCGTGTTCATGGCGCTGGCCAGTTCGCTGCCGATGCTGCTGGCCGGTCGGATCATCTCCGGCATCTTCTCGGCCAGCTTCACCACCGCCAACGCATACATCGCCGACGTCACCCCGCCGGACCGGCGCGCGAAGAGCTACGGCATGATCGGCGCCGCGTTCGGCCTGGGTTTCGTGATCGGCCCGCTGATCGGCGGCTGGCTGGGCGGCATCGACCTGCGCCTGCCGTTCTGGTTCGCCGCGGGGCTGGCGCTGCTGAACTTCCTCTACGGGTGGTTCGTGCTGCCCGAGTCGCTGCCGCCGGAGCGGCGCTCGCCGCGGTTCGACGCGGCCCACGCCAATCCGTTCGGGGCGCTGGTGCTGCTGCGCGCGTATCCGCAGGTGTTCGGCCTGGCGGCGGTGGTGTTCCTGGCCAACCTGGCCCACTACGTGTACCCGAGCATCTTCGTGCTGTTCGCCGACTACCGCTACCGGTGGGGGCCGCGCGAGGTGAGCTGGGTGCTGGCGGCGGTGGGCGTGCTCAGCATCATCGTCAACGTGGGCCTGGTCGGGCGCACGGTCCGGGCGATCGGCGAGCGGCGCACGCTGCTGCTCGGCCTGGCCTGCGGCGTGGCCGGCTTCGTCATCTACGGCCTGGCCGGCCACGGCTGGCTGTTCCTCGTCGGCTTGCCGGTGAGTGCGTTGTGGGCGTTGGCCGCGCCGGCGACGCAGGCGCTGATCACGCGCCAGGTGGGGCCGGAGGTCCAGGGGCGCATCCAGGGCGCGCTGATGAGCCTGACCAGCCTGGCCGGCATCGCCGGGCCGCTGGTGTTCGCCAACGTGTTCGCGGTCTTCGTCGGTGCGGATGCGCCAGCGCAGGTGCCGGGGGCGCCATGGCTGCTGGCGGCCCTGTTGCTGGCCTGCGCGTGGTTCGTCGGTTGGCGCCACGCCCCGCGGCATCCCGCGCCTGCGTAGGAGCCGATCCTTATCGGCGACACGGGCGCCGCCGGTCGCAGCATCGCGCGGGAAGCGGTGACGCCTGCATTACCGGTGGTTCGGGTGCCCGACTGCCTCGGGTCGCCGATGAGGATCGGCTCTTACAATGCGCGTCGCCGGCGGCCACGCGTGGGTGGCCGCCGGCACGTGCGTCAGTCGTTGTCCACGGCCAGGATGCGGCCGTCCTTCGCGTCGACGCGCACTTCGATGTTCTTGCCGTCGTCGCGCTCGGCGTCGGCCTTCCACACGCCGTCGTCGTAATCCACGTCATGCACCTTCGAGTAGCCGGCGGCGGTCACCTTGGCCTTGACGTCGTCGGCGGTGAGGTTGGAGACGACGTCCTCGGCATAGACCTTGCCGGTGGCGTCGACGCGCAGGTCGATGCGGTTGCCGTCGGCGCTGGTGGCATCGGTTTCCCACATGCCGTCCTCGAACTCGAGGTCGTCGATGCGGGTGTAGCCCTGCTTGGTCAGCAGTTCGCGCACCTGCGGCTCGGTCAACGACGCGGCCTTCTCGGCGGCGAAGGCGGCGGGGACGGTGGCCAGGGAAAGCAGGGCGATGGCAAGGGGGCGCAGCGTCATGTCGTTCTCCGGAAGGTTGGGGACGCCCACCCTGCACCGGCCCACCTCAGGGTCCGGTGAACGCGGCGATGTCGATACCGGCACCGTTCAGCGGCGTGAATGCCGGGCTGCAAGTCCACGCCAGGGCGGCTGTTACGCTGGCGCCCCGACGAGTGAAACCGCAGTCGCCAGCACGGCCACCCGCACACGCAGCGCACGCTCGGCCGGAGCCGCGGCCGCACTGCGCACGGCCACGCATCCCGCACACAGGGCGGTGGAGTCGCTGCCGCTGATGCGTGCACTGATGTCCGCCGACATCGACCCTTCGACCTACACCGACGTGCTGCGCCGGCAGTGGCGCATCCATGCCGGCTGGGAGCAGGCGAACGCGGACTGGCTGCGGGCGCAGGCGTGGACCTACCGGCCGCGCGCGCCGGCATTGCAGGCCGACCTGGACTGGTTGCAGGCCGGAGCGCCGGACGGTGCGCCGATGCCGGCGCCCCGGGTGGACGACGACGCCAGCGGCTGGGGCATGCTCTATGTCGTGGAAGGCTCGGCGCTGGGTGGCCAGGTGATCGCCCGGCACCTGCGCCGCACCCGGCCGGAGCTGGCCGGCGCCCTGCGGCACTTCGGCGCCGCAACGCCACCGGGCCAGGAATGGCCGCGCTTCTTGGCCCTGCTCGAGCGGCACCTGCGCGATGCCTCCGCGCTTGCCCGCGCGGTCGACGGCGCGCGCGCATTGTTAGCCCACTTCCACCACCACCTTGCCGGCGCTCGCGCATGACCGGACCGCCCGACCTCGACGCCTGCGCGCGCGAACCGATCCACATCCCCGGATCGATCCAGCCGCACGGCGTGCTGCTGGTGGTCGATCCGGCCGACGGCCGCGTGCTGCAGGCAAGCGCCAATGCCTGCGCCGTGCTGACCGACGGCGTCGGCCGCGTGGCCGGCGAGCAGTTCGGCGCGCTGTTGCAGGTCGATCCCGGGCAGGCCGCGTGGCTGCGCCCGACCGAGGGCGTCGTCCACGTCCCCGTGGCGCCCTGCACGCTGGTGCAGACCGGCGACATCGGCTGGAACGCGGTCTGGCACTTGTATCCACGCCATTGGCTGCTGGAACTGGAGCCGGCGCGCGGGGCTTCGTCGCTGGCGCTGACCGACGCCCTGCGTGCGCAGCGCCAGATCGACCGCGCCGGCAGCATCGCCCTGGCCGCGCACCACGCCGCCGCGGAGATCCGGGCGCTGACCGGCTACGACCGGGTCATGGTCTACCGCTTCGACGAGCACTGGCACGGCGACGTGATCGCCGAAGTCCACCGCGCCGGGCTCGAGAGCTACCTCGGCCTGCACTACCCGGCCAGCGACATCCCGGTGCAGGCGCGCGCGCTGTACCTGCGCATGCGCGTCCGCCAGATCGTCGATGTCGGCTACGTGCCGGTGCCGATCGAGCCGCTGCTCGACCCGCGCGACGGGCAGCCGGTGGACCTGAGCGACGTGGCGGTGCGCAGCGTCTCGCCCGTGCACTGCGAATACCTGGCCAACATGGGCGTGGCCGCGACCCTGGTGGCATCGCTGGTGGTCAACAACCAGCTCTGGGGCCTGGTCGCCTGCCACCACTACCAGCCGCGCTTCATCGACGCGCCGCTGCGCGACGCCTGCGAGGCGATCAGCCAGGCGCTGGCCGCGCGCGTGGGCAGCCTGGCCGCGATCGAGCGCCTGGCCGACGAGGAGGTGCTGCTGACCGTGCGCGAGAAGCTGATCACGGCGTTCTCCGAGGCAGAGGCCTTCACCCCGGAGATCCTCGACGGCCTGGCGCCGCACCTGATCGACGTGGTCGACGCCGACGGCGTGGCGGTATTCCATGGCGACCGCGTCAGCCGCCACGGCGCGCTCCCGGACGAAGCGTCGCTGGCGCGGATCCGCGAGGCGATGGAGGCAGCCGCGTCGGCGCGCGCCGGCGACGCCACCGGCGTGCTGCACGTGGACGCGATCGGCGAGGCCTTTCCGCAGCTGGCCGACCTGGCGCCCGATGCGGCCGGGCTCGTGTACGTGCCGCTGGCGCCCAAGGCGCGCAGTGCGTTGCTGTGGACGCGCCGGGAACAGGTGCGGACCGTGAACTGGGCCGGCAACCCCGCGCTGTCCAAGCTGGCCGACATCCCCGGCGCCGGGCTGTCGCCACGCAAGAGCTTCGAGCTGTGGCAGGACATCGTGCGCGGCCGCGCGCGGCCGTGGTCGCCGCTGCACCTGGAATCGGCGCGCAGCCTGCGCCTGCTGATCGAGCTGATGGAGCGCAAGCGCGACCGCCAGGACCTGGCGCTGATGGAAGCCACCCTCACCCACATGCGCCACGGCGTGGCGATCATCGAGCGCGCCGGGTCGCCGGCCAGCAGCCGGCTGGCATTCGCCAACCCCGCGTTCGCCCGGGCCAGCGGCTCCGGCACCACCGCGCTGATCGGCCAGGCGCTGGCATCGCTGGAGCCGGTGCTGTCGGCATCGATGGCCGCCGCGCGGGTGGAGCAGCGACTGGGCGAAAACCGCGCCTTCGGCGAATGCCTGCCGTTGCAGCGCGACGATGGCGTGCTGCGCGACTGGCTGTTCGAGTTCGAGCCGCTGCAGGCTGGCGATGACGCCCAGCACTGGCTGTTGCAGCTGCGCGAAGCGGATCCGCGGCCGGAAGTCGGCCGCTAGCTAGCGCAGTTCGAGCCGCGACTGGCCGAGCGGCACGCCCATCGGTCCCCAGCGGGCCTCGACGATCACGCCCCCGCCGTCGCGGTCCAGCGCGACCACCGTGCTGGACCGGGTGCCGTAGTCGTCGCCGCGGATGAAGGCCGACGACAGCCAGCGCTCGCGCTCCAGCCCGATGCCGGTGTCGGGCAGTCGCGCATCGGGCCAGCGGGTTTCGTCGGCGAGTGCGGCGAACAGCGGCGCGAAGTCGTCGTCGCCGCCGGCATCGATCCAGCGGCGCAGCGCGGCGCCGAGCGCGACCGCCTTCGGCCACGGCGTGTCGAGCTGCGCGTTGGACAGCACGTGCACGCCGGGGCCGGGATGGGCCATGCGCGGGTGCGGCAGGTTGCCGGTCCAGGTGCATTCCTGGGCGTCGGCGAGCAGCAGGTTGAAGGGGCGGTACGCCGGGGCGTCGGCCTGCAATGCCCGGGCGCGCATCGCCGCGCCTTCGCCGCCGCGCAGGTAGTCGCTGGCGAGCAGGCCGCGCGACAGCCCGTCCTGCGGCGCGCGCAGGTCGCGCACGTTGGTCACCAGTGCGCAGCGGCCGCGTCCGTCCACGCCGAGCCAGGTGCCGCCGGCTTCCAGGTCGCGGCCGGCGACGATGCCGGAGCCGTCGTCCCACGCGGCCAGGGCCGCGGTCGGGCGCGCGTGGAACTCGTCGCGGTTGCCGGCCAGCAGCAGGCGCCAGCGCGGATGCGCGTTCCAGGCGAAGGCGACCACGCACATGGCGGCAGGCCTGCGGTGGTCAGGCGCGCATCGACGCGCGGCGGCGCGCGGCGGCGACCCAGCGCGCGGCCACCGCCGGCGAGGTGATGCACACCGCCTCGTCGGTCACGGTCGTCACCGCGCGCTCGAGCAGCTGGATGTCGGCCTCGTGCTGGCGGGCCACGTGCGGATCCTCGAAGAACACCGCGCGCTGGCAGCGGCGCTCCAGCACCAGGTCGGCGATCTGCGCGTCGCCGCCCATCGGCCCGCTGAGGAAGCGGTGCACCCAGGGCGTGTCCTGCGGCCAGCCGCGGCTCCAGGCCATCTCGTTGAGGCGCTGGCCGGTGGTGCCGGTGGCCACGCGCCGGGCGAAGCGCGACAGCAGGTCGTAGTGCTCCGACGCGAAGGCCAGCATCTGCGGCTTCATCGCGTCGTGGGCGATCATCGCCAGTGTCTGCGACTCGAACGCGTGCAGGCGGTCGGCACCCGGATCCGGCGCCAGCCCGGCGAGGATGCGCTCGTTCTCGATCCAGTCGCGGGCGCTGGACACGGTGGAAATGAAGGGCTTGCCGTGGATCACGCACTGGCGCTTGAGCGCCACCGCTTCGGGGAAGATCGAGGACGGGTCGACCGGATCGATGAGGTAGATCGCGCCGTCCAGCGTGCGCGCGTCGCCTTCCATGCCCACGACTTCGGCGACCAGCTTCATCAGCCCGCCTTCGCGCCCGTAGGGATAGCGCTTCAGCCCGGCATGGCCGGCGAGCATGCCGGCCGCGGCGATCGCATCATGGGTGCGGCCGACCGCGTGCAGCTCCAGCCCCAGTTCGCGGATGCCGGCCTGGCTGGCGCGCAGCCAGCGGAACAGTGCGGCGTCCTCGGTGGCGTGGTGCAGGCGGTTGGCGGCGAGGCCCAGGCGCATGGCTGGCGTTCCGTCGGTGCGGCGGGAACGCCAGTCTAACCGCCCGCCGCGCTAGAGCAGCCACAACTCCACGCGCTCGTTGCGCTGGCGCGCCGCTTCGCCATCGCCGGCCGCCAGCGGCCGCGCCGCGCCCAGCCCGCGCGTGCGCTGCACGCTGATCCCGTTCTCCACCAGGTAGGCGGCGACGATGTCGGCGCGGTTGGTGCTGGTCATGGTCGCGAACAGGCGCGCGGTCGGGTCGGCGCTGGCGAAGCCGACCACGCTCAGGCTGCGGCCGCGGTTCTCCGGCCGCTTCATCCAGGCCACCAGCCGTTCCAGCTGCTGGGCCGAATAGCTGTCGTAGATCGTGGTCAGCGACTTGAGGTTGAAGCGCAGCGCCAGCGGCAGGCGCTGCGCGCCGTCGATCGCCGCGCGGTAGTCGGCCGGCAGGCCTTCCGCCTCGACCGGTGCGGCCGTCGATGGCAGCGCCGGATCCAGCGCGACCAGGCCCTGCCGGCGGACCACCTGCTGCGCGCGTGCAGTGACCGTGTAGAGCGCGAAGCTGCGCCCCAGCGCGGACATCATCTGGCCGCCATACACGGTGTACGGGCGCACCAGTGGATAGTCGCGGCTGCCGACGCCGGCGGCATCGGCCGGCACCGCGACGCCACCGTCGGCGACCGCCAGCGAGCGCAGCTCCCGGGGCAGCGGCGTGGTCAGTTCGACGATGGCCAGTGCGCCGGGGTCGCGGGCCACCGCGCGCGCGGCGGAACGCAGGTCCGGATGGCGCTGGATCGAGGCGCGCGGCGCGCGGGCTGCCGTCACCCGCTCGCGCAGGAAATCGTCCAGCCCGCCGTGCGCCGGCCCGCCGTGCAGGCGCAGCGGTGCCTGGCGGCCGCCCAGTTGCGACCAGTCGCGCACTTCGCCGCCCAGCAGCGCACGCAGCTGGGCCATGTCGATCCGCTGCAAGGGGTTGTCGCGATGCACGACCACCGCCGCGCCGTTGAGCGCGAGCACGAACTCCTGGTCCGGCGAGGCCAGGTCGCCGAGCTGCCAGCCGTCCTCGCGCTCGCGCGCGCTCGGCGGCCGCGCCAGCATCGCCAGCTCCGCCTCGCCCTTGACCAGCGCGGCGAAGCCGGCGGCGGCGCCGCGCTTGCCGATCTCCACCACCAGCGGCGTGCCATCGCGCTCGGCGTGGATCTCCATCAGTGCCGGCGCGCGCGGCACGCGGCGCAGGCCGGTGTACTCGATCGAGCGCAACCAGTCCTCGACCAGCGCCGGCATCAGCGTGTCGCCGATCGAGTTCGAGCCGTGGATGCGCAGGCGCTCGACGTCATCCTGGGCGTGTGCGGTGGTCGCGCCCGCAGCCAATGCCAGCAGCGCGAATGCCGCGCGTGCGATCAATCCGGTCATGCCAATCCCCTGTCGCGAAGCGCCGGGAGTGTGGCCAGCATCGATGACAGCGCGATGACCCGCGCGATCGCGCCGCGCGTACGACCGGCGACCGTGCGGCGACGGGCCTGCGACACGCCCGTCGCCTTCCACGTAGAGCGGGGCTCGCCCCGCTGCCCCGCGGCCCCGCGTCAAACCCGCGCCGTGCGCGGCTTCAGCACCAGCCGCACGACCACGCCCGCGAGCAGCCCCCAGAACGCGGCACCGATGCCGAACAGCGCCAGCCCGGAGGCGGTGACCAGGAAGGTCACCAGCGCGGCCTCGCGTTCGTCTTCCTGTTGCAGGGCCGTGGCCAGGCTGCCGCCGAGCGTGCCCAGCAGGGCGATCCCGGCGATGGCCACCACCAGCTCGCCCGGGAAGGCGGCCAGCAGCGCGGCGACGGTGGCGCCGAACACGCCGATAAGCAGGTAGAACACGCCGGCCCACACCGCGGCCACGTAGCGGCGCGCCGGATCCGGATGCGCTTCCGGGCCCATGCAGATCGCCGCGGTGATCGCGGCCAGGTTGAGCGAGAACGCGCCGAACGGCGCCAGCAGCACGGTCGCCACGCCGGTCCAGCCGATCGCCGGCGAGACCGGGACCGGATAGCCCGAGGCGCGGATCACCGCGATCCCTGGCACGTTCTGCGAGGCCATGGTCACCACGAACAGCGGCAGCGCCACGCCCAACACCGCCGCCAGGCTCGGCCTCGGCGTCGTCCAGACCGGGCGCGCCAGTTCCAGCGACAGCCCGTCCATGCGCATCAGGCCGGTGGCCGCGGCCACGGCCACGCCGACCGCCAGGGTTGCGATCACCGCGTAGCGAGGCCACTGGCGCCGCGCGACCAGCCAGGCGGCCAGCATCGCCAGCACCAGCAATGGCTGGGCCTGGATCGCGCCGAACGCCTCCAGGCCGAAGCGCAGCAGCACGCCGGCGAGCATGGCCGAGGCCAGCGACAGCGGAATGCGCCCGAGCATGCGCTCGAAGATCCCGCTGAACCCGGCCACCACCACCAGCAGCGCCGCCAGCAGGAAGCCGGCGACCGCCTCGTCCATCGGCACGCCGGCGGCGCTGGCGACCAGCATCGCCGCGCCCGGCGTGGACCAGGCGGTGACCACCGGCATCTTCCAGCGCAGCGACAGCGCGATGCAGGTCAGGCCCATGCCGATGCCCAGCGCCCACATCCACGAAGCCGTCTGCGCCGGCGTGGCGCCCAGCGCCTGCGCGGCCTGGAACACGATGGCCACCGAACTGGCGAAGCCCACCAGCACGGTGACGAAGCCGGCGGCAATGGCCGACAGGGACTGGTCGCGCAGCAGGCGACGGAAGGCGGATTCGCTCATCGCCACGATTGTGGCGTGCACGCGCAAAGCGCGGAACCCGCCGCGCGCGACGCTGCGTGCCGGCAGGTGGGTGACGACCGGCCCGGCGCATGGCCGGGCCGGAGGCCGGTCAACGGATGAACGCCCCGCTGCGGCGCAGGTTGCGGGTGCGCGCCTGGGCCAGGAAGCTGATCGCCGCCAGCAGCGCGAACACCACCAGCGTGCGCGCGTTGACCGGCATCATGCCGTTCGCGGCCTGCGCGCCGAAGATCAGGGCCAGCCCAGTGACGCTGAAGTAGGCCCCGGCGATCGCCGAGGACAGGATCGTCAGCCACTGCCCGAGGTAGCGCCCGCCGAATGCCCCGGCGCCGACGCCGGCCAGCGCCAGCACGGTCAGCAGCCAGCTGCCGCCGATGCCGACCAGCGAGGCGAAGAACAGCGCCAGCACCAGGCCGAGGATCGCGCCGGCCGCGTACACGGCCAGCGAGGCGAACGAGTACAGCACCCCGCCCAGCGCCGCGCCGAGGATGATGGCGATGATGGTCTGGATCGCCGGGCTGGGTCCGCCGCTGATCGTGCCCAGCGTGGCCGAGACCAGGCCGAAGCCGATATAGAAGCCGGCGAAGGCCAGCACGACCCGGAACATGGTGGCGCCGTACACGATCATTACCGTGCCGCAAGCCAGGGCGATCACGCCCCAGAGGAACGCGTAGTCCATCGCACTACTCCCGTCGGGTGGGACGTGCGCGGATCGTAGCAGGCTGGCCCGCGGCAGGGCCTGGCCGCCGACGGCCGGATTGACCGTGATCAAGGAAGCGGCCACGGCACGGGGATACGTTGGACTTCCCCCTGTCCCATCCGGCGAGGATCGACCATGGACAAGACGATGAAGGCCGCGGTCGTGCGCGGTTTCGGCCAGCCACTGGTGATCGAGGAAGTCGCCGTGCCCCGTCCGGGTCCGGGCGAGGTGCTGGTCAGGATCGAAGCCTGCGGCGTCTGCCACACCGACCTGCATGCGGCCGAAGGCGACTGGCCGGTCAAGCCGAATCCCCCGTTCATCCCGGGCCACGAGGGCGTGGGCCACGTGGTCGCTGTCGGCACCGGGGTCGGGCATGTGCGCGAAGGCGACCGGGTCGGCATTCCCTGGCTGTACTCGGCCTGCGGCCATTGCGAGCACTGCCTCGGGGGCTGGGAGACGCTGTGCGAGACGCAGCAGAACACCGGCTATTCGGTCAACGGCGGCTTCGCCCAGTACGCCCTGGCCAACGCCGGCTATGTCGGCCACTTGCCCAAGGACATCGGCTTCGTCGAGATCGCGCCGGTGCTGTGCGCGGGCGTGACCGTCTACAAGGGCCTGAAGATGACCGACACCCGCGCCGGCGAATGGGTGGTCGTGTCCGGCATCGGAGGCCTGGGACACATGGCCGTGCAGTACGCCAGGGCGATGGGGATGAACGTGGCCGCGGTGGACGTGGACGAGGGCAAGCTGGCGCTGGCCAGGCGGCTGGGCGCGACCGTCACGGTCAATGCGCGCACCACCGATCCGGCGGCGTTCCTGAAGAAGGAGATCGGCGGCGCGCACGGGGCGCTGGTCACGGCGGTGTCGCCGAAGGCGTTCGAGCAGGCGCTGGGCATGATGCGCCGCGGCGGCACGGTCTCGCTGGTCGGCCTGCCGCCGGGCAGTTTCGCGCTGGACATCTTCGGCATGGTGCTCAACGGGATCACGGTGCGCGGCTCGATCGTCGGCACCCGGCTGGACCTGCAGGAATCGCTGGAGTTCGCCGCGCAGGGCAAGGTCGCCGCGACCGTGGCCGCCGACCGGCTGGAGAACATCAACGACATCTTCGCGCGCATGCACCGGGGCGAGATCGAGGGCCGCATCGTGCTGGACATGGCGGCCTGACTGCGGTCGGCGGTCTTCGGTGATCGTGGCCAGCCGATCGATGTGCTGGCTTCGATCCTAACTAGACGAAGCGCTGGCTCCTTTGGGGGCCGCCGCACCCCGGGGCCATGGCCCACCCTTCGGGACGACGTCCTGTCTTTACGAAGGGCCGTGGCACATCCATGTGCCACTTGGTCCATGGCCCCGGGGTGCGACGTCCCCGGCGATCTTCAAGGTCGTGGCTTCGATCAGGAGAAGCCCGAACGCCAAGCCAGCGCAGTCGCGACCCCTCGTGGAATGCCATCACTCCTGGGCATCGAAACGATCGAAGCCACGCACCCAACGCACGCGAGGACGTCGTTCTGCCGCACCGGGGGTCGAGCGGCACAGGGATGTGCCGCGCTCGCGATTTGCGGCACGGATGCCGGTATGAGCGACGACCCCCGGTGCGGCAGAACGGCGGCCCCGTCCGGAGTCGACACGCGCCCTGCATTCGGCTTTGGTGTTAGCTGGGGCCTGGGCCTGGGCTGGGGCCCAGCCATCTTCAGTCGGCCCTGCCCGCAACCGGAAGTGGATAAAGAGAAGGCCCCGTCTCCCGGGGCCCTTCGTACGTCGCCTTTCAAGTGCGCTCAGGCCGCCGCGGGCTCGGCCGGTTGCGCCTGAACCGCCAGCAGCTCGGCGATGCTCTGCGCCGCATCGCGCCCCTCGGCGACCGCGGTGACCACCAGGTCGGCGCCGCGCACCGCATCGCCGCCGGCGAACACGCGCGGATGGGTGGTCTGGTACGGCAGGCGGTCGCTGCCGCCGGCCACGATCCGGCCGTTGGGCGTGCCTTCGATGCCCAGCGCCGACATCCACTCCGGGACCTCGGGCGAGAAGCCGAATGCGATCACCACCACGTCGGCTTCGATCACCGATTCGCTGCCCTCGATCGGCACCGCGTTGCGGCGGCCGCGCGCGTCCGGCTCACCGAGCATGGTTTCGATGACCCGCACGCCGGTGACGCGATTGTCGGCGTCGGTCTCGATCGCCAGCGGCTGGCGATTGAACAGGAAGCGCACCCCTTCCTCGCGCGCGTTGCCGACCTCGCGCGCCGAGCCGGGCATGGAGGCTTCGTCGCGGCGGTAGGCGCAGGTCACCTTGCCGGCACCCAGCCGGATCGCGCTGCGCACGCAGTCCATGCCGGTGTCGCCGCCGCCGAGCACGACCACGCGCTTGCCGGCCAGGTCGGGCAGCTTGATCTTGTCTTCCCAGCCGGCGATCGGCCTTCCCCACGTGTCGTTGCCGGCGACGATGCGGCCGTTCTGCACCAGGAACGGCAGCGCCGGCAGTACGCCCTCGCCGTCCTGGCCGGGCAGGCCGCCATCGGTGTAGCGGTAGGCGCCGGTACCGAGGAACACCGCGTCGTACTCTTCCAGCAGCTGTTCGATGGTCACGTCGCGGCCGACTTCCACGCCCAGGCGGAACTCGATGCCCATGCCTTCGAGTACCTCGCGGCGCTTGGCGATCACCGCCTTGTCGAGCTTGAAGGTCGGAATGCCGAACTGGAGCAGGCCGCCGATCTGCTCGTAGCGGTCGTACACCACGGCGTGGATGCCGGCGCGCGCCAGGCGATCGGCGCAACCGATGCCGGCCGGGCCGGCGCCGACCACCGCCACCCGCCTGCCGGTGGCCACGACCTCGGACAGGTCCGGGCGCCAGCCCTGGGCGAAGGCGGTGTCGACGATGTACTTCTCCACCGCGCCGATGGTCACCGCGCCGAAGCCGTCGTTGAGCGTGCAGCTGCCCTCGCACAGGCGGTCCTGCGGGCAGACGCGGCCGCACACTTCCGGCAACGGATTGGTCGAGTGGCACAGTTCGGCCGCCTCGAGGATGCGGTTCTCCTGGACCAGCTGCAGCCACTGCGGGATGGCGTTGTGCACCGGGCACTTCCAGCTGCAGTACGGGTTGCCGCAGTCCAGGCAGCGCCCGGACTGGTGCGACGCCTCGGCCTGGCCGAACTTGCCGTACAGCTCGCCCCAGTCACCGGCAGTGCGCAGCTCCAGCGGGATGCGTCGCGGCATCTCTCGCGGCAGGTCGAGGAATTGGAAGACTTGCTTGCGGCTCATCAGGCGGCCCTCCGCAACGTGTCGGCCAGCGATTCGATGCTCGCCGCCTTCGGCTTGACCAGCCAGAACTTGCCGACGTAGTCGCGGAACTCGTCCAGGATCTGCTGCGCCCAGATGCTGCCGGTCAGTTCGCGGTGGCGGCTGACCAGGCGGTGCAGGTGCTGGCGGTAGTTCTCGAAGCCTTCCGGGCTGATCCGGTGGATGTCGATCAGCTCGTGGTTGTAGCGGTCGACGAAGTCGCGGTCCTGGTCCAGCACGTAGGCCAGGCCGCCGGTGAAGCCGGCGCCGAAGTTCAGGCCGACCTTGCCCAGCACCAGCACCACGCCGCCGGTCATGTACTCGCAGCAATGGTCGCCGGCGCCCTCCACCACCGCCAGCGCGCCGGAGTTGCGCACCGCGAAGCGCTCGCCGGCGCGGCCGGCGGCGAACAGCTCGCCACCGGTGGCGCCGTACAGGCAGGTGTTGCCGAGGATCGGCGTGCTGCGTGCCTCGTAGCGCGCGCCGCGCGGCGGGCGCACCACCAGGCGGCCGCCGGCCATGCCCTTGCCGACGTAGTCGTTGGCCTCGCCTTCCAGCTCCAGGTGCAGGCCGCCGGCGTTGAACGCGCCGAAGCTCTGCCCGGAGGTGCCGCGGAAGTGCAGGGTGATCGGCGCCTCGTCCATGCCGTGGTTGCCGTGCGCCTTGGCGATCGCGCCGGACAGGCGCGCGCCGATGCTGCGGTCGGTGTTGTGGATCAGGTAACGATGCTCGCCGCCGGACTTGTGGGCGATCGCATCGGCCAGCTGGATGTCGAGCTGGGTCGCCAGGCTGTCGGGCGATTCGTACAGGCGCGCGGCGGCGCAGCGGTCCTCGTCGCGCGGGGCCGGATGCAGCAGCCGCGACAGGTCCACGCGCACGCCTTCGCGCGGGGCGATGTCGAGCTGGCGCAGCAGGTCGGTGCGGCCGACGATCTCGTCCAGCGAACGCGCGCCCAGCACCGACAGCCACTGCCGCACTTCCTCCGACAGCAGCCGGAAGAAGTTCTCCACGCGCTCGGGCAGGCCGGTGAAGTGCTGCTCGCGCAGGCGCTCGTCCTGGGTGGCCACGCCGGTGGCGCAGTTGTTGAGGTGGCAGATGCGCAGGTACTTGCAGCCCAGCACGATCATCGGCGCGGTGCCGAAGCCGAAGCTGTCGGCGCCCAGCAGCGCGGCCTTGACCACGTCCAGGCCGGTCTTGAAGCCGCCATCGGTCTGCAGGATGGTGCGGTCGCGCAGGTCGTTGGCGACCAGCGCCTGGTGCGATTCGGCCAGGCCCAGTTCCCAGGGCCCGCCCGCGTAGCGGATCGAGCTGATCGGGCTGGCGCCGGTGCCGCCGTCATGGCCGGACACGGTGATCAGGTCGGCGCCGGCCTTGACCACGCCGGCCGCGATCGTGCCCACGCCGGCGTGCGAGACCAGCTTCACCGACACCAGCGCCTGCGGATTGACCTGCTTGAGGTCGTAGATCAGCTGGGCCAGGTCTTCGATCGAATAGATGTCGTGGTGCGGCGGCGGGCTGATCAGGCCGATGCCCGGACGCGCGTAACGCAGGCGCGCGATCAGCTCGTTGACCTTGTGGCCTGGCAGCTGCCCGCCTTCGCCGGGCTTGGCGCCCTGGGCGACCTTGATCTGCAGCACTTCGGCATTGACCAGGTACTCGGGGGTGACGCCGAAGCGGCCCGAGGCGACCTGCTTGATCTTGCTGCGCTTCTCGGTGCCGTAGCGGGCCGGGTCTTCGCCGCCCTCGCCCGAGTTGGAGCGCCCGCCCAGCCGGTTCATGGCGATCGCCAGCGCCTCGTGCGCTTCCGGCGACAGCGCGCCCAGCGAGATGGCGGCGGTGTCGAAGCGGCGCAGCAGGTCCGAGGCCGGCGCGACCTGGTCCAGCGGCAGCGGCACCTCGGCCTTCTCCAGTTCCAGCAGGTCGCGCAGCGCCGACGGCGGACGCGAGTGCACCGCCTCGGTGTAGGCCCTCCAGTCGGCGGCATCGCCCGTGCGCGTGGCGCGCTGCAGGGTCATGACCACGTCCGGGTTGTACATGTGGTACTCGCCGCCGTGCACGTACTTGATCAGGCCGCCGACCTCGGGCTTCTTCAGCTCGTTCCAGGCCGCGGCCTGCAGCTCGCGAGCGTCGCGGTCCAGCCGCTCGAAGCCGGCCCCGCCCACGCGCGACGGCGTGCCGCCGAAGCACAGGTCGACCACCTCCTGCTCCAGGCCGACGATCTCGAACAGCTGCGCGCCGCGGTAGCTGGCGATCGTGGCGATGCCCATCTTCGAGATGATCTTGGACAGGCCCTTGTACAGGCCCTTGCGGTAGCTGCGGCCGACCTGCGCCGTCTCGCCGCCCTTCTTCAGCTGCAGGATGCCGCGCCGGCCCATGTCGAACAGGGTCTGGTACGACAGGTACGGGTACACCGCGGTAGCGCCGTTGCCGAGCAGGCAGGCCATGTGGTGCGGGTCGCGCGCGGTGCCGGTCTCGATGATCAGGTTGGCGTCGCAGCGCAGGCCGACCTTGCAAAGGTGGTGGTGGACGGCGCCGGTGGCCAGCAGCGCATGCACCATCGGCCGGCCCGGCACCGGATAGCGGTCGGACAGCAGCAGCATGACCATGCCGTCGCGCACGGCCTGTTCGGCCTCGCGGCAGATCCGCTCGATGCCGGCCTTCAGGCCTTCCTCGACGCCGTAGGACAGGTCGACCAGCCGGTTCTTCTCGGCGTACTGCGGCATCACCATCAGCTGGCGCAGCTTGCGCTGCGAGAGCACCGGCGAGTTGAGGATGATGTGGTTCACCGTCTCCGGGCCGGCATGGAAGATGTTGGTCTCCTTGCCGAGCTGGGTGGCCAGCGACATGACGCAGTCTTCGCGCAGCGGATCGATCGGCGGGTTGGTGACCTGCGCGAACGCCTGGCGGAAGTAGTCGTACAGCGGCCGGTTGCGCTGGCTGAGCACCGCCATCGGCGTGTCGTCGCCCATCGAGCCGGTCGCTTCCTGCTCGGTCTCGGCCATCGGCCGCAGCACCAGCTCCACTTCCTCGGTGCTGAGCTGGAACAGCTTGTGGTAGCTGCGCAGGGTCTTCTCGTCGAACGGCTCCTCGGCCAGCGACGGGTCGATCAGTTCGGTCTGCAGGTAGGTCACGCCCTGGTGCAGCCACTGCTTGTACGGCGCGCGGCCGCGGTTGATCCGGTCCACCGCCTCGCTGTCGAGCAGGTCGCCGCGACGCAGGTCGATGGCGATCATCTCGCCCGGACCGAGCTTGCCCTTGCGCACGACCCGCTCGGTCGGCACTTCCCACACGCCCGCCTCGCTGGCGACGATGAAGTGGCGGTCGGAGGTGAGCAGCCAGCGCGACGGCCGCAGGCCGTTGCGGTCCAGCGTGCAGACCGCGTAGCGCGAATCGAGCGAGACGATGCCGGCCGGCCCGTCCCACGGCTCGGTGTTCAGGCCGTAGAACTCGTAGAACGCGGCCAGGTCCGGATCCTTGAACTCCAGCGACTGGGTCGCCGGCGGCACCAGGATGCGCAGCGCCTGGATCAGCTCCATGCCGCCGGACACCAGCAGCTCGAGCATGTTGTCCAGGCTCTGCGAGTCCGAGCCGTGCATCGACACGATCGGTTCGAGCTCGGCGACGTCGAATTTCGGCGTCTTCCACACCTTGCCGCGGGCCTGCGCCCAGCGCCGGTTGCCCTCGATGGTGTTGATCTCGCCGTTGTGGGCGAGCATGCGGAATGGATGCGCCAGCGGCCAGCGCGGCAGCGTGTTGGTCGAGAAGCGCTGGTGGAACACGATCGCGCTGGAGGCGAGGTCGGCGCGCTGCAGGTCGGTGTAGAAGCGGGCCAGCTTGTCCGGCAGGACCATGCCCTTGTAGCCGATGGAATGCGGCGACAGGGTGACCACGTAGTAGTCGGCGCATCCCTCGCCGGCGTGCAGGCGCTGCTCGCTGCGGCGGCGCGCCAGGAACAGCGCCAGCGCGAAGGCCTCGTCGTCCTGGCCGCTGCCGGCCTCGACGAACAGCTGCTGGATCGCCGGCAGGGTGTCGCGCGCCAGCTGGCCGCAGACGCCGGGGTCGGTCGGCACCACGCGCCAGCCCTTCACCGCGACGCCGACGCGGTGCAGCTCGCCCTCGAGCACGTCGCGGCAATGCGCTGCCTGGGCCTCGTCGTGCGGCAGGAACACCAGGCCGGCGGCGAAGCGCGCATTCGCACCCAGCACGATGTTGGCCTCGTGGGCGAGCGCACGCAGGAACGCGGCCGGTTTGCGGATCAGCAGGCCGCAACCGTCGCCGGTCAGTCCGTCGGCGGCCACGCCGCCGCGGTGGGTCATGCGCGAAAGCGCGGCGATCGCCGTGTCGACCAGCGCGCGGGAGGGCTGGTCGTCGAGCTGGGCGATCATGCCGAAGCCGCAGGCGTCGCGTTCGGAGTTCGGGTCGTAAAGCCCGTGGCGGTTGCGGGGGGCCATCTGCATCTCGGAAAAAACAGGCGTACCGGGTGCTGTTTCCCGGGACGCGAGCGAAGGCGACACCGCACCGGTTTCTTTCGAAACTGGCGCTGCCTGAATGTCACCGGAAGCCCGACTAAAACATAAGTGTTGCGGTGCCGCAACCGGCCTTCGCCAGGCAAAAAAGATGCATTCGAAACCGTCGCGTGGAGCCGGGCGGTTCCGCTTTTTCCACGGTGGGCTTTAGCCGGGCGAGCCCGGCTCTACGGGTGCATGGGCAGCGAGGCAAGCCCCCACTCTACGGCGTCAGCCGCAGCGCACGGCGACGATCTTCTTCGTCGCATCGACTTCGATGTTCAGGCGCTCGCCGTCGAACTCCATCGTCACCATCTGGTCGGGTTCGAGCACGCGCACGGTCTTGGCGCCGGCGTCGACGCGGGCCTGTTCGGCGGTGGCATCCTCCAGCACCTGGCCGACCAGGCCCTGGACCTGGGTGGCGTCGCAGGTGGGCGCCGGGGGCGGCGCATCGGCGGCGCCATTGGGCGGCGGCACCTTGGCCGACTCGGCGGCCTGCTGTGCGGCGGTGATCGCCTGCTCCTGCTCGGTGCCGTCGTCTTCGGGCGTGTTGCCCGGCGAACATGCGGCCAGGACGGCGACGAGGGCGAGCGGCAGGAGGCGGGTGGCAGGTGCGGTCATGGGCGGTTTCCCGGTTGAGGTCGACATCCAGAGTGCCGCAGGGAACATTCGCGATGCGTTAACCGTTAAGCGGCCGCGGGAGGCGTTGACGTCGACACTGCGCCGCCCTGCCGAGACTGTCGCCTCCCTGGTTCCAGGCATGGCCGATGTCGACCGCTTCCTCCGCCGCCAGCAGCGACAACGCACACGATGCCGACCGCGCCGGCCTGGTCCACGTGGCCGACGGCGAAGCCGGCATCCGCCGGCGCCGGCAGGGGCGCGGCTTCTCCTATCGCGGCGTCGGCGGCGGCCCGGTTCGCGACCCGCGCACCCTGGCCCGGATCCGCGCGCTGGCGATCCCGCCGGCCTGGCAGGACGTGTGGATCTGCGCCGATCCGCGCGGCCACCTGCAGGCCACCGGCCGCGACGCGCGCGGGCGCAAGCAGTACCGCTACCACCCGGAGTGGGCGCGGCACCGGGGCAGCGGCAAGTTCGAGCGGATCGTCGCCTTCGGCCAGGCCCTGCCGGCGCTGCGCCGGCAGTTGCGCCGCGACCTGGCGCGCGAGGGCCATCCGCGCGAGAAGGTCCTGGCGATCGTCATCGCGGTGATGGACGACACCCTGCTGCGGATCGGCAACGACGCCTACCGCCGGCAGAACCGCTCCTATGGCCTCACCACCCTGCGCAACCGCCACGTCGCGTTCCTGGCCGGTGGCCGCGCGCGGATCGCCTTCCGCGGCAAGGGCGGGCAGCCGCAGGAAGCGGTCCTGGACGACCGCCGCCTGGTGCGGCTGATGCGTCGCTGCCGCGAGCTGCCCGGGCAATGCCTGTTCCAGTACCGCGACGACGACGGCGCGCTGGTGCCGGTGCGTTCGAGCGAGGTCAACGAGTACCTGCGCCAGGCCATGGGCGAGGCGTTCACCGCCAAGGATTTCCGCACCTGGGGTGGCACGGTGGCGGCGATGCGCGGCCTGGCGGCATTGGGCGGGGCGCCGGAGGCCGAACGCGAATGCGCGCGCCTGCAGGGCGAGGTGATGCGTGCGGTGGCCGAGGAACTGGGCAACACGCCTGCCGTGTGCCGCAAGGCCTATATCGATCCGGCTGTATTCGAGGGCTGGCGCCGCGGCGAACTGGACGGCATCGCCGGGCGTTGCCGCGGCCCGCGCCAGTGGGAGCAGGCCGCGCTCGTGTTCCTGCGCCGCGCGCACCGGCCGGTGCGCGCCCGGCGCGGCGTCGGGCAAGCCGCGTCCTAGCTGCAGGACAGGCCGGTGATCGCGTTGTTGCGGCCGGTTTCCACGGTCAGCCGCGAGCCGCCGCTGGTCACCGGCACCGGCGCATTCGCGCCGCCGGGGCGCATGTCCGCACCGCGCACCACCTGCACCTCGGTGCTGTCGCTGTCCACGCGCGCGCGCTCGATCGTGGCATCGGAGGCGGCCAGGCCGACCGCGCCGCGCACCTTTTCCGTATGGCACTGGCCGGAAATGGTGCCGTCGATCGGCGCGACCCCGGCGATCTGCGGGCCGGCGCAGGCGGCGAGCAGGCAGGTGGCGGTGGCGAGGCTGCAGGCGAGGATGCGGGACATGGCACGGCTCCGGGGAATTCGGGCCTCCAGCCTGTCGCGCCCGGCGTTGGCGGCGGATGAAGGCCGGGTATTCCGCCCGGGGATGGCGCCCCGCCAGCCACGGCATACGCGGCGCCGGGCAGCCGGACCGGGCATGATCGGCAGCTTCGACAGACCGGGGAGCACAGCGTCGATGCACGTCAACCACCCACAGGACGCCGGCGCCGCCGGCACCGGCACCGCCACCGCACCGTCCTCGCGGCTGCTGCCGCTGGTGATCACGCTGTTCTTCGCCTGGGGCTTTTGCACGGTGCTGGTGGATGTGCTGATCCCCAAGCTCAAGGCAACGTTCTCGCTCAACTACGCCGAGGCGATGCTGACCCAGTTCTGCTTCTTCCTCGCCTACTTCGTGGTGTCGATCCCGGCCGGCCTGCTGGTCAGCCGGATCGGCTACCTGCGCGGCATCGTGCTCGGCCTGCTGGTGATGGCCGGCGGCTGCCTGATGTTCTCCCCGGCGGCCTCGTCAGGCTGGTACCCGGCGTTCCTGGCCGCGCTGTTCGTGCTGGCCGGCGGCATCACCCTGGTCCAGGTCGCGGCCAATCCGCTGGTGGCCGGGCTCGGCGATCCGGCGCGCGCGCACAGCCGGCTCACGCTGGCGCAGGCATTCAACTCGTTCGGCACCATGATCGGCCCGCTGTTCGGCTCGGCGCTGATCCTGGCCGCCGGCGTGTCCGAGCCCACGCCGGGCATGGATGCGGCGGCGCTGGCCGCGTTCCGGGTCGAGCAGGCCGGCCACGTGCGCCTGCCCTACATGATCATCGCCGCGGTGCTGGTCGGCCTGGCCGCACTGTGCTGGTGGGTGCGGCGTTCGCCGGTGCCGGCGGTGCGCCCGGTCGGGCACGCCGACTACCGGCGCCTGCTCGGCATGCCGCGGGTCAGCCTCGGCGCGCTGTCGATCTTCCTGTACGTCGGCGCCGAAGTGGCGATCGGCAGCGCCCTGGTCAACTACCTGATCATGGCCGGCGCGACCAGTTCCGAGCACGCCGCCGGCAACCTGATCGCGGTGTACTGGGGCCTGGCGATGGTCGGCCGCTTCATCGGCTCGTGGGTACTGCGCTTCGTGTCGCCGGGCCTGGTGCTGGCGGTGTGCGCGGTGTGCGCGGCGACGCTGGCGGTGCTGGCCGGCACGGTGCTCGAAGGCACGGTCGCGGCGGTGGCGATCCTGTCGATCGGCCTGTTCAACTCGGTGATGTTCCCGACCATCTTCACCCTGTCGATCGACGGGCTGGGCGAGGACACGCCCGGCGCGTCGGGCATCCTGTGCCTGGCGATCGTCGGCGGCGCGATCGTGCCGTTGCTGATGGGCCTGGCCGCCGACCGCATCGGCCTGGCGCTCGCTTTGCTGGTGCCGGCGGTGTGCTACCTGTGGATCGCCGCCTACGGGCTGCTGGTGAAGGCGGGGATGATCGGCTCGGCACCCGCGGCGCCGGCACCGGTGGCTTCGGACGCCTGAGCCGTGGCGGACCAGCCGGCGCGCGCGCTGCCACGCTTGCTGGTGTTCGGCGAGGCGCTGACCGACTTCGTCCGCACCGGCGCGGACACCTGGCGCAGCGTCGCCGGCGGTGCGTGCTGGAACGTGGCACGCGTGGCGGCGACGTTGGGCGTACCCACCGGCTGGGCCGGCTCGGTCAGCGACGACCTGTTCGGCCGCGACCTCATCGACAAGTCGCGCGACGCCGGCCATGCGATGCAGACCATTGTGCTCAGGCGTGGTCCTAGTCGAGAACGATCTCCTTCGACTCCCATCGCAGTGCGCCGATCCTGCCGACGTGAGGGGACACGCCCTGCCTTCTCTCGAGCCAGCGAACTCCCACACACCAGTCCACGCAAAGGGCATTTCGCCTCGGTCCGAGCCATTCGAAAGGACCGTAGCCCGAGAACAGGTTGGGGCCCCGCGAACGGGCCGTGGCGTCCTCCTCGGCCAACGGCCAGCGCCAGTAGTGGCCGAACACCACCGCCGGCGCGTCCTCATACTCGTTCCACCAGGCTACCCTCTCGGCCATGCGCCACTTGCCGGTGGCGAAGAACGGTGTGGCAGTCATCCGCTCCAGGCCGCTGGTCAGGGCCTTCATGGGGTGTCCGGATTGCTTTAGGCTGTCGACCTTGCCGATGCCTTCAAGCAAGGGGACGTGCGCGTTGGGGTCGGTCAGTTCGGCCTTCCACGCCCTCAGTTCTTGGGCATGCTGTGTGAAAGCGCCCTCCTGCTCAAGCCTTCGGGTGAGCTTGGCATCCAGGGCCTCGTATGCGGCCAGGGTGCCGCGTGTCTCGTGGCGGAGGATCTCGACGGACTCGGGGTGCCAGCAGGCATGCACGACCCGAAGGTCTTGGCGCTCCAGCGCGAGCGGGAGCGAGCCGAACCAGTCCATGAAGGACTTGCGCTGGTTGTCGGAAACACGCGCAGATGCGCCGAAGTGGCCGCCAGTCGCATCGTGATCGGCGTCGGCCGCCTGGAACCAGCCGTTGCCTTCCTTGGCCTGTCCGCGGATCAGGTTCAGTTCGTGGTTTCCAAGGATGCACTGGGCACGGCCGGCCTCGACCATCTCGGCGACACGCTCGACCACGGCTGGGCTGTCGATGCCGCGATCGACCAGATCGCCCACGAACACTAGGCGATTGCCCTTTGGATGGCGGCCGGCCGGGTCGTAGCCCAGGCGGGCCAGCAGGATTTCAAGTGCGGGCATCTCCCCATGGACGTCGCCGACGATGTCGATCGGGCCGTCAAAGAGGGGCTGGATGAACTGCATGGACTTGGATGGGTTCAGAAGCGTGCTCCATCGGTTGGCGGGGAGGCACCCGTCATCGGCTGCCTCCCTCCTCCTCAGGCGGGTCGGTGCGACTTGGACGCCGACGTGCGCTCGATATCATTGAATTCTATGTCACGAGCCAGGCTGGAGCGGCGCAAGGCGACCTTCTCGGAGGCCAGATCCCAGGCCGCCCGGTTACCTTCCGTAGTCTTGTCGAACATCAGCCGGGATCGATAGTCCACGCCCAGGTCGCCGGCCTCGTCGAACGCGCCCAGATCGGCGCTCAGGAACACGAAGTCCCAGCCCAGCTGCTTCTTGGCCTCGATCAGCCGGTTGACCCGGGCCCGGTCGAACTCCTTGCTGGCGTTCTCCTGACCGTCGGTCACCACCACGAAGATCACCTTGCTCGGGCGCTCGGCGTCGGGGCGGCTTGCCAGCCAGGCTTCCAGGTCGAGGATGCCCCGACCCATGGCGTCGTACAGGGGGGTGGTGGCGCGCGGCACGTACTGGTCCAGGCTCAGCGGCGCCACCGTGGCCAGGTCGGCATAGGCATGCAGGACTTCGTATGGATCCTGCGAGTCGAACTGGACCAGCGACAGGGTCGCCTGGCCCGGACCGTCCTTCTGGGCGGCGAGGAAGGCGTTGTAGCCGCCGACCACGTCGACCCGGATGTCCTGCATGGAGCCGGTACGGTCGAGGATGACGGAGATGTGGCTGCGGTCGTTCATGGCATTCCCCTTGGCTGGTGGCTGGAATGGCATAGTCCGCCCGGGGAATCTCACAGGCTGAGACGGAGCTGGGAACATGGCGACGGGGACCCTGGATGCGAAGGCGCTGAAGGCCAGACACCGACAGGTGCGGGGGGCGCAGTCGACCGAGCTGGCCACCCGGATCCATCGATCCATCAGCTGGCTGGCACGGGCCGAGGCGGAAACCGATGACCCGGATGCCCGGTTCCTGTTCCTGTGGATCGGCCTCAATGCGGCCTACGCGCAGGAGTTCGGGTTCGAGGAGAGCGAACGGCTGCAGAGCGGCCAGTTCATCGATCGGGTCTTGGCCCAGGACGAGGCCGGACGCCTGCAGGACGCCACCTTCCGCCAGTTCTCCGGACCCATCCGAACCCTGATCGAGAACAAGTAGGTGTTCGAGCCGTTCTGGCGCGCCCTGCGCGAGCACGACGGAAGCGGCCAGTGGGAAGTGCGCTTCGCCAAGAGTCGGGAAAATGCCCTGCGGGCGGTCATGGAACGAAAGACGGCAAAGGTCATGTCCGTGGTGCTGGACCGCCTGCATGTCTTGCGTAACCAGCTGGTCCACGGCGGCGCGACCTGGAACAGCGCCGCGAACCGGGCCCAGGTGCGGGATGGTGCCGCCATCTTGATGACGGTGCTGCCCATCATCATCGAGCTGATGATGACTAGTACGGCCGACCAGTTCGGAGCGATCGCCTACCCGCACCTGTCCGTTTAAACCAACAACCCCATTCGATGGCAACCAAGCGGCGCTTCCAGGGGGGCGATGTCCGAGTGGGTCGCCAGCCGCCCCTCAATCCTGGTCAAAGGGCATCGAGTTCGACGATGTGGATCAGATGGCGGCGGCAGCGCTGTCGCGCAGGTAGATGGTGACCCCGCGCTGGCCCGCGCTGCACCCAGTGCCACTGGTGCAGTAGAGAAGGTCGATCAGGGACGCCCGGAGTCAGCCAGACGGCCGTTCGGTGCTCAGCGCTGTGACGCCAGATACGCCAGGAACCGCTTCAGCCGTGGCGCCGGGTTGGCGAACTTGACCTGCTGTTCGTCGAACGCTTCCGGATCAAACAGGCCGCGCTTGCCCTTCTGGCTGGTCGCCCAGACATGGGAGTCGGCATATTCCGGGTCGTTCGGGTTGGACAGGATCTCGAGCAGGTCCGCGTAGCCGGGAGGTCCACCACAGTCGTCCGGCGGTCCGCAGCGTTCCCCGGCCGTGCAGCGCGGATACTTCCTGCCCGGAGCCGCGGTCAGGATCTCCTCGAGCGTGACCAGGTGCCGCCAGCCATCGCCGAAGTCGTATTCGTACTCAATCCGCGGATTAGCCCGGGTGAGGACTTCGGCCACCCGATGCTTCCAGCCCGGAAGGGGCGGGTTCTCCTCGGACTCTTCCAGCGGCATCCCATAGTGCGGACCGGCGTCGTCATCGTCCCAAGGCCGGAACTCATGCAGGTGCGTATCCATCCAGGCGAAGGCGCTCTGGATGGCGACATGCAGGTCCCAGAAGGTGTAGTCGCCCGGCACCTGCAGGCGGCGCCAGATCAGCGGTTCGACGTGCAGCAGCTCGATGCGGAGCTGGAGGATGGCTTGGGTCACAAATGGGCCACTACTCGGTGCGCCCGACGTGCCCAAAACGACTTGGCACAGCCAAGGCACAGAACCGTCACAGGGGAAATGGCGCGCCTGGAGGGATTCGAACCCCCGACCAACGGCTTCGGAAGCCGCTACTCTATCCGGCTGAGCTACAGGCGCGTTTCTAAACGACTTTTCCCGCCAAGGCCCGGTGTTTTGAGCAGTGGCCGGTGTGACACTTCAAACGCCTGTTGGGCTCGATGAGTTGTGGCTTCGGAAGCCACTACTCTATCCGGCTGAGCTACGGGCGCGTGGCCGGGCATTGTAGCGGAAATCGCATCGGTGGGGCCTCGCGCGCCCTTGCGGGGCGGTAGCCGTGCCGGGCAGGTGGAGTGCGTTGCTATCCTTCCCCCATGCCCTACGAACGCTACGAAACCCCGGTCCACGTGCCGCCACCCTGGTGGCGCGAGCGCCTGTCGCAGTACTGGAAGCTGGTCCGCGGCGACCGCCCGATCGGCGTGCTGCTGCTGCTGTGGCCGACCTGGTGGGCGCTGTGGCTGGCGGCCGGTGGCGTGCCGCCGTTGTGGACGCTGTTCGTGTTCACCGCGGGAGTCTGGCTGACCCGGTCGGCCGGCTGCGTGATCAACGACTACGCCGACCGCTGGCTTGATCCGCAGGTGGAGCGCACCAAGGCGCGCCCGCTGGCCACCGGTGCGGTGTCGGGGCGCGAGGCGCTGGCGGTGTTCGCAGTGCTGATGCTGGCCGCGTTCGCGCTGGTGCTCACGCTGAACCGGCTAACGGTGTGGCTGAGCTTCGCCGGCCTGTTCCTGGCTTCGACCTATCCCTACCTCAAGCGCCACACCTACCTGCCGCAGGTCTACCTGGGCATGGCGTTCGGGTGGGGCATCCCGATGGCCTTCGCCGCCGTGCAGGGCACGGTGCCGGCGCTGGCCTGGCTGCTGTATTGCGCCAACATCCTGTGGGCCACCGCCTACGACACCTGGTACGCGATGGTCGACCGCGAGGACGACTTGCGTGCCGGATCGAAGTCGACCGCGATCCTGTTTGGCGACCTGGACCTGGTCGCGCAGGGCATCCTCTACGGATTGACCCTGCTGGCGCTGGCCCTGGTCGGTCGCCAGGCGCAACTGGGGACGGCGTACTGGGCGGCGCTGGGAGTCGCTGCGGTGCTGGTGGTCTGGGAATTCTGGATCGCGCGGCGGCGCGAGCGCGGTGCGTGCTTCCGCGCGTTCCTGCACAACAACTGGATCGGCGCGGCGGTGTTCGCCGGCATCGCCGTGCATTACACACTTTTGTAGGAGCCGATTCATCGGCGACCCGGCGTGGTCGGGTTGGGCGACGTTATCGTGGTTCCGGCGCCCCGGTCGCCCATGAGGATGGGCTCCTACAGCGGTGTGCCAACGTCCGTCGGCTGGCGCGCGGCGGTGTTGTAGGAGCCGATTCATCGGCGACCCGGCGCCGCTGGCACGGGCGACGTTATCGTGATTCCGGCGCCCGGGTCGCCCATGAGGATGGGCTCCTACAGGGGGGGTGACGGTCGTCGGGGTCAGCGGATCTCGAGCGGCGCGAAGCCCTTCACCAGGTCGTCGATCGCCTTGATCTGGACGAGGAACGGCTCGAGCTTGTCCAGCGGCAACGCACTGGGGCCGTCGCAGCGCGCGTTGTCCGGATCCGGATGCGCTTCCAGGAACAGTCCGGCCAGCCCGACCGCCATGCCCGCGCGGGCCAGTTCCAGCACCTGGCGGCGACGGCCACCGGAGGCCTCCGCGCCCGACTCGCGGCGCTGCAGGCTGTGGGTGACGTCGAAGATCGCCGGCAGGCCGCCGGTCGACTCGACCATCTCGCGGAAGCCGAGCATGTCCACGACCAGGTTGTCGTAGCCGAACTGCGCACCGCGCTCGCACAGGATGATCCGCTCGTTGCCGGCCTCGCGGATCTTGCTGGCGATGTTCTTCATCTGCGACGGGCTGAGGAACTGCGGCTTCTTGATGTTGACCGCGCGCCCGGTGCGCGCGATCGCATCGACCAGGTCGGTCTGCCGCGCCAGGAACGCGGGGATCTGCAGCACGTCGACGACCTCCGCCACCGGCGCGGCCTGCGCCACCTCGTGCACGTCGGTGATCACCGGCACGCCGAGCTGCTTCTTGATCTCCTGGAAGATGCGCAGGCCCTCCTCCAGGCCGACGCCGCGATAGGAATGGATCGAGGAGCGGTTGGCCTTGTCGAACGAGGCCTTGAACACGTACGGGATGCCGAGCTTGCCGGTCACCTTGACGTAGCGCTCGGCCGCGAACAGGGTCGAGTCGAGGTCTTCCAGCACGTTGAGGCCGCCGAACAGCACGAACGGCGCGTCGTTGGCGACGGTGACGGCGTGATTGATCTTCACGGCGACGGGCTGGGGAGTCATGGGTGGCCTCGGTTCGGTACGGGAGGAATGCCGCGCGCTGCGGCGCCTCGTATAGGCGCCGCGCGGCATGCAGGCGGGCATTCTCCCACCGGCGACCGGCCTTGCCTATGGAGTTGCGCGGGGCGGGAAGCCGCCCGCTCCCGCGCCCGCTCCCGGCCCGCATCGGGCGATGGAAGCGGGCGGTCACAACGCGGCTAGGCGGCCAGCCGCCTGCGCATGTAGAACGCCAGTGCGACCTGCAGCGCTCCATAGAGCAGCGCGCCGATCCCCAGCCACACCGCCAGCGTGGCCACGCCGATGTTCGGCCGCGCGATGAACAGCAGTCCCAGCAACAGGGCGAGGATGCCGCTCAGGGCCAGCAGCCAGTTGCCCTCGACCAGGCGGCGCATCTGCACCGCGAACACGATCCTGGCGATGCCGGCGACGACCAGCCAGATCGCCAGCAGCCAGACCAGCACGGTCGCCACCATCTGCGCCTGGAAGATCGCCAGCAGGCCGAAGCCGATCGACGCGGCCGCGTACAGCAGCAACAACCAGTTGGGCAGGGCGACATCCTTGCGGAACACGCTCAGCAGGCTGACCACCCCGTCCGCCAGCGCCAGCAGGCCGAAGGCCATGATCAGCACCCACACGGTCGATTGCGGCTGGAACAGGGCGAACAGGCCGAAGCCGATCGCGAACAGGCCATACAGCAGGAACACCCACCAGGCTCGGGACATGACGGACTCCAAAGGTGTGAGTTGGCGCCGGCGACCCGGGCCCCCGGGCGGATGGAACGCGGCTGCCGGATCAGGCCTCCACCGGCTTGTGCTTTCGGAACCGGAAGCCGGCGAACACCTGCAGCACGCCGTAGGCCAGCGCGCCGGCGCCGATCCAGATGGCGGTGGTGAACAGGCCGATCGCCGGATTGCGCAGGAACACGACGCCCAGCACGATCGCCAGCACGCCGCTGAGCGCGATCAGCCACTCGCCGACGATCTCCTTGCGCACGCGGATGGCGAAGACGATGCGGAAGATGCCGGCGATGACCAGCCAGAACGACAGCATGAAGAACAGGATGCCCGCGGTGGCCTTCGGGTTGGAAACGGCGATCACGCCGAAGGCGATCGAAGCGATCGCGTAAAACAGCAACAGCAGCTTGGGGATCGCCACGCGCTTGTCGAACAGCGCCAGCAGGCTGGCGATGCCGTCGGCCAGGGCCAGGATGCCGAAGGCCCAGGCCATCGCCACCAGCGCCTGGAACGGCTTGGCCAGGGTGAGCAGGCCGAAGGCGATTCCGATCAGGCCGAACAGTACCGAGACCCACCAGCTGCGTCGTACTTCTTCCGCTGTACCCGCTTGCATGCTGCCTCCTGCGCCATGAGGGGGAGCCGCGATGGCCCGCCGGCGTGCCCGGGATACTCCTGTGCGCCGGCCACTGTCAAATGAAGGCTCCGTGCCACCCCGGCCGGCGCACGGCGAGGGGTCGCCGCCACTCATGGCACGCGTGCGCAGATCCACGCATCCACCCGTGCCACCCCGGCCGTGCGCAACGCGATGGCCGCCGCATGCAGGGTCGCGCCGGTGGTCATGACGTCGTCGAACAGGACCACGTGCGCGGGGAGCGGTCCGTGCGCCACGCGGAACGCGCGCTGCAGGTTGCGCCGGCGGGCGGCGGCATCGAGCTCGGACTGGGCCGGGGTACGGCGGACCCGCGCGAGCAGGTCGGTGCGCAGCGGCAGGCGCAGGCGGCGGGCCAGCGGGCGCGCCAGCTCCAGCGCCTGGTCGTAGCCGCGTTCGCGCAGCCGGGTGCGGTGCAAGGGCACCGGGACCAGTGCGCCGGGGCGCTCGCAGCCGGCGAAGGCGGGGGCCATCAACTGCGCCAGCAGGCGCCCGGCGGCCAGGTCGTTGTGGAACTTGTGCCGGCGCAGCAGCCGGTCCACCGGCGCCGCGTAGACGAAGGCCGCGCGTGCGGCCTGCAGGGGCGGCGGCCGCTGCAGGCACGCGCCGCAGGCAGCGGTGGCCGGCAGCGGGAGTGCGCAGCGCGGACAGGCCTGGTCGGCCACTGGCAGCACGCACGCGCACGCGGTGCAGAGGTCGCGGTCGCCCTCGCCCGGCTCGCCGCAGGCCAGGCAGCGCGGCGGCAGGAGCCGGGTGGCCAGGGCGGCCAGCAGCCCGGCCAGCTGGCCGGGCCTCCGGCGGGTAGTGGAGGAGTCGTAAACCATCGGGGTGGGTTCCGGGTTGACAGGTCGCGGGTGGCTTTCCAGACTGCCCCGCCCGGTCCAGTGCCGCCGTCAGGAAACCTCCCGCCATGCCTTCGGAAACCCGCCATGACTGGCGTCGCGAGGAACTGCTCGCCCTGCTCGACCTGCCACTGCCGGAACTGCTGTTCCGCGCGGCGAGCGTGCACCGGGCCAATTTCGACCCGGCCGAGGTCCAGGTGTCGACCCTGCTGTCGGTCAAGACCGGGGGCTGCCCGGAGGATTGCGGCTACTGCCCGCAGGCGCAGCGCTACCACACCGGCGTGGACGCGACCAAGCTGATGGACGCCGCCGACGTGCTGGAGAAGGCCCGCCAGGCCAAGGCGGCCGGTGCGTCGCGCTTCTGCATGGGCGCGGCCTGGCGCAGCCCCAAGGACCGCGACATCCCCAAGGTGGCCGAGATGATCGCCGGGGTGAAGGCGCTGGGCCTGGAGACCTGCGCCACCCTGGGCATGCTCTCGCCGGCCCAGGCCGGCGCGTTGAAGGACGCCGGCCTGGACTACTACAACCACAACCTGGACACCGCGCCGGAGTTCTACGGCGAGGTGATCCAGACGCGCGACTACCAGGACCGGCTGGACACGCTCGGCCACGTCCGCGACGCCGGGCTGAAGACCTGCTGCGGCGGCATCGTCGGCATGGGCGAGACCCGCGCCCAGCGCGCGGGCCTGCTGCAGGCGCTGGCCAACCTGCCCGCGCACCCGGACTCGGTGCCGATCAACCGCCTGGTGCAGGTGCCCGGCACGCCGCTGGCCGGTACCGCCGAGCTGGATCCGTTCGAGTTCGTGCGCACGATCGCGGTGGCCCGGATCACCATGCCGCGTTCCATGGTGCGGCTGTCGGCCGGGCGCGAGGCGATGTCCGACGAGTTGCAGGCGCTGTGTATTGCTGCAGGTGCCAACTCGATCTTCTACGGCGAGAAGCTGCTGACCACGGGCAATCCCGACGTGGAGCGCGACCAGGCGCTGTTCGCGCGGCTCGGTCTGCGGCCCATGCCACTCGTTCATTGTGAATCCGGTCACGGAATCGCGACAGGGGCTGGCGCTACCGTGCATGCCGACATCCTCGAGCCGTCGCCCGCCTGCGGACGCGCGGCCTGACCACGCCGCGCAACGCTCTCCGGGGGGAGGGGCAACGATGGCCCGTACCGACATCCACGAACGCGTCCTCGCCCAGCGCCGCCAGCGCATCGCGCAGGGGCGCCTGCGCGAGCGGCGCACGGTGACCCGCCGCGACGGGGTGCGGGTCGAGGTCGATGGCCAGTGGCTGACCGGCTTCTGCAGCAACGACTACCTGGGCCTGGCCTCGCAGTTCGAGGTCGGCGCCGCCCTGCAGGACGCGGTCTCGCGCGAAGGCACCGGCGCGACCGCCTCGCACCTGGTCTGCGGCCACCACGCCTTGCATGCGCAGCTCGAGCGCGAGATGGCCGAATGGCTCGGCGTGCCGCGCGCGCTGCTGTTCGGCAGTGGCTTCGCCGCCAACCTGGCGGTGCAGCAGGCGCTGCTGGAGGACGACGATGTCTGCGTCCAGGACCGGCTCAACCACGCCAGCCTGATCGACGCCACCCGCCTGGCGGGCGCGCGCCTGCGCCGCTACCCGCACCTGGACCCGGAAGGCGCGATGCGCCAGCTGCGCAACGCGCCAGGCGGCGCGGCGATGCTGGCGACCGATGGCGTCTTCAGCATGGACGGCGACATCGCGCCGTTGCGCGCGCTGTCGCTGGTCGCGCGCACCCAGGATGCGCTGCTGTACGTCGATGACGCCCATGGCGTCGGCGTGCTGGGCCCGCAGGGCCGCGGCACCGCGGCCGACGCCGGCCTGGGCGTGGCCGACGTGCCCCTGCAGCTGGTCACGCTCGGCAAGGCGCTGGGCGGCTACGGCGCAGTGGTCGCCGGCGACGCGGACCTGGTCGAGCACCTCGCCGGCACGGCCCGGCCCTACCTCTACACCACCGCGCTGCCGCCGGCCCTGGCCGCCGCGTCGCTGGCCGCGTTGCGGCTCGCCCGCCGCGACGACTGGCGCCGGACGCGGCTGCAGGAACTGGTCGGCCAGTTCCGCACCGGTGCCGGCCGCTTCGGCCTGGAGCTGATGCCTTCGAGCACGCCGATCCAGCCGGTGCTCTGCGGCGACGAAGCCACCGCGACCGCGATGTCGGCGGCGCTGGAGCGACGCGGTTTCCTGGTCACCGCGATCCGGCCGCCGACCGTGGCCGAGGGGCGTTCGCGCCTGCGCGTGACCCTGACCTCGCTGCACACCCCGCAACAGGTCAATGCCCTGCTCGGCGCCCTGGCCGAAGCGCGCGACCGCCTGGGGCGCGAAGCGGCGGCCTGACCGCGCCGTCGCGGGCCGGCGCCCGCATCGCGGTAGGAGCCGATCTGCATCGGCGGCCCGACGCTGCCGGCCCAGGCGACGCCCTCGCAATCCCGACTCCCGTGTCGCCGATGAAGATCGGCTCCTACAAATACGGGGTCGCCGGCGCACGGGCCGCGCCGCCGTCGGCGACAATGGCCGCATGCACATCGAAACCGTGGGCCATGGCCCCGACCTGGTCCTGATCCACGGCTGGGCGCTGCACGGCGGCGTGTTCGCACCGCTGGTCGAGCGCCTCTCCGACCGCTTCCGCCTGCACCTGGTGGACCTGCCCGGGCATGGCTACAGCCGCGATCCGGAGGACAGCCTGGATCTGGCCGCCACGGCCAGCGCGATCGCCGCGCGCACGCCGCCGGCGACATGGCTGGGCTGGTCGCTGGGCGGCCTGTTCGCGTTGCGCGCCGCGGCCACCCTGCCGACGGTGCGAGGCCTGGTGATGGTCGCGGCGACCCCGCGCTTCGTCCGCGCCCCGGACTGGCCGCATGCGGTCGACGCCACCGTCTTCAGCCGCTTCGGCGAGGAACTGGCGGGCGACTACGCCGGCACCTTGGACCGCTTCATCGCCCTGGACACGCTGGGTTCGGAACACGGCCGCGCCGAGCTCAAGACCCTGCGCGCGTTGCTGCACGCGCGCGGCGAGCCGGACCCCGAAGCGTTGCAGGCGGGCCTGCGCCTGCTCGATGCCAGCGACATGCGCCGCGCGCTGCCGCGGCTGGCGGTGCCGAGCCTGTGGCTGGGCGGTCGCCGCGACCGGCTGGTGGACCCGCGCGGCATGGCCGCGGCGGCGGCTCTGGCGCCGCGTTCGCGCTTCGTCGAACTGGCCGGGGCCGCGCACGCGCCGTTCCTCGGCCACGCCGCCGACGTGGCAGCGGAAATCGGCGCTTTCGCCGACAATATCGCCCCCTGAACCAGCCCCTCCGCGCAATGGACCCGCTGTTCGACTCCCGCCACGTGCGTCGCGCCTTCTCGCGCGCGGCCGCCGGCTATGACGCCGCCGCCGCGCTGCAGGCCGAGGTGCGCACGCGGCTGCTCGAGTCGCTGGCCTATCTCGACGACCGCCAGCCGTCGGTCGTGCTCGATGTCGGCAGCGGGACCGGCCACGCCGCGGCGGCGATGAGGAAGCGCTGGCCCAAGGCGCGGGTGGTCGCGCTGGACCTGGCCTTGCCGATGCTGCGCCAGGCGCGCCGGCAGGCCGGCTGGTGGAAGCCGTTCAACCGCGTCTGCGCCGACGCGCGCGCGCTGCCGCTGGCCGAAGGCAGCGTCGACGTGATCTTCAGCAACCTGTGCCTGCAGTGGGTCGAGGACCTGCCGGCGGTGTTCGCCGGGTTCCGCCGCGTGCTCCGGCCCGGCGGCCTCATGCTGTGTTCTAGCTTCGGCCCGGAGACGCTGGCGGAGCTGCGCGAGGCGTTCGCCCAGGCCGATGCGTCCCCGCACGTGAGCCCGTTCGCCTCGATCGCGCAGTTCGGCGACGCACTGTTGTCGGCCGGATTCCGCGACCCGGTGGTCGACCGCGACCTGTTCAACCTGACCTATCCCGACTTGCCGGCGCTGATGCGCGAGCTGCGCGCGATCGGTGCGACCAACGCGATGGCCTCGCGCCGCCGCAGCCTCACCGGACGCGCGCGCTTCGCCGCCGCCGCCGCCGCCTACGAACCCCTGCGCGACGGCCAGGGGCGCCTGCCCAGCAGCTGGGAAGTGATCTACGCCCAGGCCTGGGCGCCAGCGCCCGGCATGCCGATCCGCGAAGGCGGCCATGAAGTCGCCACGGTACCGCTGTCGCAGATCCCGATCCGTCGCCGGCCGTTGCCGTAGGCGCCCATCTTCATGGGCGACGCTGCCGGCGGCGTCGGCTGCGCCCGTGACCCATGGCGGCGTGCCTGCGTGCGTCGGGTCGCCGATGAGGATCGGTTCCTACAACGTCGGGAGCGCCACTTGGCGTGGGCGGCGGCGGTCTCTCCCTGTAGGAGCCCATCTTCATGGGCGACACGGGCATCGGCAGGACCGGCGGCGTTACCTGCGCCTGCGACCCATGACCTCGCCGGGGCCGGTGTAGCGTCGCTGCGCCTGAAGCCCATGGCGTCGGCGTGCCTGCGTGCGCCGGGTCGCCGATGAAGATCGGCTCCTACGTGGCCAGTTGGGGTCGCCGATGGGCTCGGCGTTGCGGCAGGCAGCCGAGCGGCGCTCAGCGCGAAACCTGCACGATCCAGTCCTGCAGGTTGTAGTAGTTGCTCACCCGCGCGATGCGGTCGTCGCGGATGTCGAAGAAAGCGCCGCCCGGCAGCACGTACGGCTGGCCGTGCGCCGGCGGCAGGCCTTCGTCGTCGCGCAGGTACTGGCCATGGACTACGTACTCCGCGGCGGCGCGGTCGCCGTCCTGCGAGGCCAGCACCACGATGTCGCGCAGCTGTTCGCGATAGCTCGCATCCATGCGCTGCATGAACGCGGCGAACGCCGGCTTGCCGGTTTCGCGCGCGCCCTGGTTGAGGTCGTGCACCACCTCGTCGTGCAGCAGCGCGAGCATCGCCTCGCGGTCGCCACGGTTGAAGGCGGCGTAGTACGCGAGGACGAGTTCGATGGCGCGGTCCTGGCGGCGGGTGCCGTCGATCTTCATGGGAATGTCCGCAGTTCGAGGGAGGACATGATACCCCCCGGGGTGCGCGGCTCCAGCCTGCACGAGCCCGCGCACCCGCCCGCTCAGGCGACGCGCACCACCAGGTCGCGGTGGAAGAAGTACACCTCCTGCAGCAGGAAGCGCCACTGCGTGTGCACGGTGCGGAAGCGCGTGCTCGGCGTCGGCGAGCCGACCGCGTCGATGCCCAGCTCGCGCGACAGGCGCAGCGCGCGCGACATGTGCAGCGGGTCGCTGACCACGATTACCCGGTGCAGGCCGCGCTCCTGCATCAGCTTGCGTGCCTGCAGCAGGTTCTCGCGGGTGTTGCGCGAGACCGCTTCGATCATGATCGCCGAGTCGGGGATGCCTTGCTGCAACGCGTACTTGCGCGCCACCTGCGATTCGGCGAACGGCGCACCGTTACCGTAGCCGCCGGTGAACAGCAGCACCGGTGCGTAGCCACGGCGGTAGAGGTCCAGGCCATGGTTGATCCGCTCCTTGAATACCGGCGACGGATTCTTGTGGTACGCCGCGGCGCCCAGGACGATGATCGCGTCGGCCTGCGCCGCCTGGTCGCGCTGGCCGACCCAGACGATCCAGCCGGCCACGCCGAGCAGCCAGGCCAGCGCGAGCAGCAGCAGGCGCCCCAGCCAGCCGGACCAGCCGCGGCGGCGCCCGCGCCCGCGCCGCGCCGACGCGCTCATGCGCGCCATGGCAGCGCCTCGAGGTCGACGTTGCCGCCGCTCAGGACCAGCCCGACCCGCTTGCCGGCGAAGCGCGCCGGCTCGGCCAGCACGGCGGCCAGCGCGATCGCCGAGGACGGCTCGACCACCTGCTTGAGCACCTGCCAGGCCAGGCGCATCGCCGCGATCGTGGCGTCGTCGTCGACCACCACGACCCCGGCGCCGGCGGCTCGCAGCAGTTCGAAGTTGGGTGCGCCCAGCGCGCCGCGCAATCCGTCGCAGACCGTGTCGGGCACGAAGTCGATGCGACGCTCGCCGGCCGCCAGCGAGCGCGCGGTGTCGGCGGCGCCGGCCGGCTCGGCCAGCACCAGCCCGCAGTCCGGTGCCACCGCGGCCAGCGCCAGCGCGGTGCCGGCGGCCAGGCCGCCACCACCGACCGGTACCACCATCACGTCCGGTGCGCCCGCCTGCCCGGCCAGTTCCAGCGCCGCCGTGCCCTGGCCGGCGATGACCCGGGCATCGGCATACGGGTGCACCAGCTGCGCGCCGGTGGCCTGCTGGACCTGGGCGCAGGTCGCCTCGCGCGCGGCCTGGGTCGCCTCGCAGCGCCACAGGGTCGCCCCATGCCGCTGGATGTTGGCCAGCTTGGCGGCGACCGCCCCCTCGGGCACGACCACGTGGCAGGCGATGCCGCGGCCCCGCGCGGCCAGTGCCAGTGCGGCGCCGTGGTTGCCGGACGAATGGGTGACCACGCCGTGGGCCGCCTCCGCCTCGGACAGCGACCACACCGCGTTGCAGGCGCCGCGGAACTTGAAGGCGCCGCCGCGCTGCAGGTGCTCGGCCTTGAACAGCAGCTGGCAGCCGGCCATCGCATCGAGCGTGCGTGATCGCAGCACCGGGGTCAGGTCGGCATGGCCGGCGATGCGGGTGGCGGCGGCGAGGACGTCGTCGGCGACGGGCAGTGCGGCAGGCATGTGCGAAGGTTAGCGCATCGGCGCGCCGCGCCGCCGCGCCTGAACCGTTGCCGCCGCGACCCGGCGGATTAAGCACGTATTCAATGCGCCACGCCGAAGCTGGGTCCACATATCGCGGGGGGACCGCCATGAAACTTCGACTGTTCACCAGCGCGGCACTGGCGCTGGCGCTGGGCGGATGCACCACGTATGGCTACGTGGGCGATGGCGGCGGCTACTACACCGGCGCGCCGACCACGCAGTACAGCTACTCCGGGTACGGCTATGGCTACGGCGGATACGGTTATGGCGCGCCGTACTACGCCTACCGCCCAGGGGTCTCGTTCGGGCTGTCCTATGGCTACCCGTACTACTACTACCCCGGCGGTCCCTATCGCCCGCCGTACTACGGGCGTCCGTACTACCCGCGGCCACCGCATTACCACCCGCGTCCGGACCACGACCACGACCATGGCCACGGCGGCCGTCCCGACCACGGCGGCCGGCCGGAGCGTCCGCCGGTCGCCAACGACGGCCAGCCGCCGCCGCTCAATCGCGCGCCCTGGCGCGACCTGGAACGGCTGCGCCGTGGCGAGTACGGCGAAGGCACGCCGCCGCCGCGCCAGCCGCGACCGGGCACGCTCGACGCGGGCGGTGGGCCCGTGGTCGGCGGCCAGGTCGGTCCGCGACCGGGCAATGGGGTCCGGCCCGCACCGCCGCAGGGGTACCGTCCCCCGGCCACGCGGGTGTCCGGGATGGGGGGTGCTGACGCCGGCGAACGCTCGATGGCGCCACGTCCCTCCGGGCGCAGCCAGAGCGCGCCCCAGCGCAGCGCTCCGAGGTCGGATGCCACGCGCCAGAGGTCGGGCCGGAGTGCGACGCGCGACACAATCGAGCCCTGAAAAATCGCTTGCTTTTGGCCTGAGTCTGGTCGCAATCTAAGGCCGTACATGACCGGTTGCGTCAGGTTTTGACCCGACTGGCCCAGTCCATGTCGATGTCCGGCAGGGAAATCTGGATCCCCCCTGTTCCGGCCCTGTCGGACGTCGACGCCCCTACGGCAGCCCGGCCCCAGCCGGGCTGCCTGTTTTTTTGCGGGCATCGTCACGGCGGGCGGGCTCCGGACAAAAAAATGGGGCCGGCAGTCCCCCGACTACCGGCCCCTCGGCTTCCCCATCGCGCGCGTGGCTGGCCCCTGTTCCAATTCCAGCCCGCGCCCCCGACGCATTGCCGCGATGGGTGCACGGGATGGTTACCGCAGGAAGCGTGCCAACGCCGCCAGGCCGTCGGACGGACTGGCGGTAGAATCGCCACCCCGCGGCAGTCTTCCCGCCGCCGGCACCGACCCCGTCCATGAGCCACTCCTTCCACCACTACGACGTCATCGTGATCGGCGGCGGCCATGCCGGCACCGAGGCGGCGCTCGCGTCCGCGCGCGCCGGCGCGCGCACGCTGCTGTTGACCCACAACATCGAGACCGTGGGCGCGATGAGCTGCAACCCGGCCATCGGCGGCATCGGCAAGGGCCACCTGGTCAGGGAGATCGACGCGCTGGGCGGGGCGATGGCACGGGCGGCCGATCTGGCCGGCATCCAGTGGCGCACGCTCAACGCGAGCAAGGGCCCGGCGGTGCGCGCCACCCGCTGCCAGGCAGACCGCTCGCTGTACCGCGCCGCGATCCGCCGCATCGTCGAGGGCCAGCCGAACCTGACCGTGTTCCAGGCGGCGGTCGATGATCTCCTGATTCAAAACGGCATGGACGAAGGCGACGCCGTGCGCGGCGCGGTCACCCAGACCGGACTGCGCTTCCACGCGCCCGCCGTGGTCCTGACCGCCGGCACCTTCCTCGCCGGCAAGATCCACATCGGCGAAACCCAGTACACCGCCGGGCGCATGGGCGACCCGCCCGCCACCACCCTGGCCGCGCGCCTGCGCGAGCGCCCGTTCGCGATCGACCGGCTCAAGACCGGCACGCCGCCGCGGATCGACGGACGCACGCTCGACTACTCGGTGATGGAGGAGCAGCCCGGCGACGACCCGATGCCGGTGATGTCGTTCCTGGGCGACGTGCGCGAGCATCCGCGCCAGGTGTCGTGCTGGATCACCCATACCTCCGAGCGTACCCACGAGATCATCCGCGGTGCGCTCGACCGTTCGCCGCTGTACACCGGCCAGATCGAAGGCATCGGCCCGCGCTACTGCCCCTCGATCGAGGACAAGGTGGTGCGCTTCGCCGAGAAGGCCAGCCACCAGATCTTCGTCGAGCCCGAAGGGCTGGACGTGGCCGAGATCTATCCCAACGGCATCTCCACCTCGCTGCCGTTCGACGTCCAGCTGGAGCTGGTGCGCTCGATCCGCGGCTTCGGGAACGCGCACATCACCCGGCCCGGCTACGCGATCGAGTACGACTTCTTCGATCCGCGCGGGCTCAAGCCCACGCTGGAGACCAGGCTGGTGGCGGGCCTGTTCTTCGCCGGCCAGATCAACGGCACCACCGGCTACGAGGAAGCGGCCGCGCAGGGGCTGCTGGCGGGCCTGAACGCCGCGCGCTTCGTGCACGGCCATGACGGCTGGTCGCCGCGCCGCGACGAGGCGTACCTGGGCGTGCTGGTCGACGACCTGATCACCCACGGCACCACCGAGCCGTACCGCATGTTCACCAGTCGCGCCGAGTACCGGTTGCAGCTGCGCGAGGACAATGCCGACCTGCGCCTGACGGCGAAGGGTCGCGAGCTCGGCGTGGTGGACGAGGCGCGCTGGGCGCGGTTCGAGGCCAAGCGCGAGGCGATCGAACGCGAAACCGCGCGCCTGGGCGCGCTGTGGGCCGCGCCGGCCAACGCGCTGGGGCGCGAGGTGGAAGCCGTGCTGGGCGTGGCGGTCAGCCGCGAGACCAGCGCGCTGGACCTGATCCGGCGCCCGGAACTGGGCTACGCGGCGCTCATGCGGGTCCCGGCGCTCGGTCCGGGCGTGGATGACGCCCAGGTGGCCGAGCAGGTCGAGATCGGGATCAAGTACGCCGGTTACGTCGAGCGCCAGCGCGAGGAGATCGCGCGCCAGCAGCGGCATGAGGAGACCGCCATCCCGGCCGCCTTCGACTACGCCGCCGTGCGCGGCCTGTCGGCCGAGGTGCAGCAGAAGCTCGAACGCGTGCGTCCGCTGACCATCGGCCAGGCCCAGCGCATTCCCGGCATGACCCCGGCGGCGATCTCGCTGCTGCTGGTCCACCTCGAGCGCCTGCGGCGCAGCCGGGTGGCCTGACCGCGGCCGGACGGGGGCGCGCGCCTTTCGTAGAGCCGGGCTTGCCCGGCTGCTGTTCTCCGCGCGCGCCAAGTTGCGGCGGCAGCCGGGCAAGCCCGGCTCTACGGGTGCTGGCATCAGGGCCGGGGCTGGGGCAGGCTGGCGCCATGGACGCGCCGGCCGAGCGGGCGAAGACGCCGTGGTACGCCCCCACCGAAGCGGGGGTGCTGCGGATATCGATCATCGCCACGGCGGTGGTGGCCGCGCTCGGGATCGTGTTCGGCCTGCTCTCCGGCTCCTACGCGATCGTCTTCGACGGCGTCTACTCGCTGGCCGACGGTGCCACCAGCGTGGTCGCGCTGCTGGTAGCCAACCTGATCGCGAACTACAACGCCAGCGATGCGTCGAACCGGCGCCTGGTCGAGAAGTTCACCATGGGCTTCTGGCACCTGGAACCGATGGTGCTCGGCGCCACCGGCCTGCTGCTGTCCGGTGCCGCGGTCTACGCCTTCATCAACGCGGTCGGCAGCTTCATGGCCGGTGGCCGGCCGCTGCAGTTCGGCCAGGCCATCGTCTACGCCGCGGCGACGGTGCTGATCAGCCTGGCGATGGCCTGGTACGGCCGCCGCGCCAACCGGCGCCTGCGCTCGGACTTCATCGCGATGGACGTACGGGGCTGGCTGATGTCGGCCGCAATCACCGCCGCGCTGCTGGTCGCCTTCGTCATCGGCCTGGCGATCCAGGGCACGGCGCTGGAATGGATCTCGCCGTACATCGACCCGGCGGTGCTGGCGCTGGTGTGCCTGGTGGTCTTCCCGATCCCGCTCGGCGCGGTGCGGCAGGCGCTGGAGGAGATCCTGCTGGTCACGCCGACCGAACTGAAGCAGCACGTGGACCGGGTGGCCGGCGAGGTGGTCGCGCGCCATGGCTTCACCGGCTATCGCGCCTACGTGGCCAAGGTCGGGCGCGGCCGGCAGATCGAGCTGTACTTCATCGCGCCGTCCGGCTGGCCGGCACGCACGCTGGAAGAGTGGGACGCGCTGCGCGACGAGATTGGCGAAGCGATCGGCGGCGATTCCCCCGACCGCTGGCTGACCATCGCCTTCACTACCGACCGCGAGTGGGCCGAGTAGTCGCGGCGCAGCGAGCGCCGCTCATCGACGCATGGCGCGGTTCCAGGGCATGCGCGACAGCAGCTTGGCCATGCCACAGGAGCCGGACAGTCCGGCGAACACCAGGCCCGCGCCGACAAGCCCGCTCAACAGCAGGAACCCGGGCGATACCGTCGCCGCCAGCACGGCTCCCAGCAGCACCAGGCTGCCGGCGGCGATCTGGACCTGGCGCATGAGCTCCAGCGGAGCGCGGGCGTCACGCGTCACCGGCAGGCCGGCCTGCTTCCATGCGTCGATGCCGCCATCGACGACATAGGCGGTGCAACCGGCGGTGGCGGCCTGCAGCGCGGCGGCATTGGCGCGCGTGCGCATCCCGGAGCGGCAATGGAACAACACGACGCCGCTTGCGTCGCGCAGTGCGGGCGCATCGGCCAACCGCGCCAGCGGTACGCAGTGCGCACCATCGATGTGCTCGCGCGCGTGCTCGTCCGTCTCGCGGATGTCGACCAGCAGCGCGCCCTGGTCGAGGAGTGCGCGGGCTTCGCGCGGGGATATCGTCTGCATCGGAAGTGGCTCGCGGTTCAGGGACAGAACACCGACTTGAGCGCGGCCACCAGGGTCTCCACGCGCGGATCGTCGATGCGGTAGTAGGCCGATTGCGCCTCGCGGCGGGCGGCCACCAGGCCGTCCTCGCGCATCCGGGCCAGGTGCTGGGACAGGGCCGACTGGCTCAGGTCCACCTCCGCCTGCATCTGGCCGACGGTCATCTCGCCATGCTCGATCAGCAGGCACAGCAGGAGCAGGCGCTGTTCGTTGCCCAGCGTGCGCAGCATCGACGCGGCCTGTTCGGCCCCGTGCTGCATGAATTTCCTGTCCTGGCGGGTCGGGCTCATGCGGGCATCATATCAGAACTTGCTAAATTAGCAAATACTAATATAATGCCTGCATCGGCACCCGCCCTTCATCCGGAGACGAATCATGAACGACCTGTCCTACCAGGACCTGACCCGCGGCATCTCGCGCAACCTGGCCCCGCTACGCACCCATAACGCGGACGTGATGCAGGGTTTCGGCGCGTTGAGCAAGGCGGCGATGGCGCCAGGCGTGCTGGACGAGAAGACCAAGGAACTGATCGCCATGGCGATCGGCGTGGCCAACCGCTGCGACGGCTGCCTCGGCTTCCACGCCAAGGCGCTGGTGCGGCTGGGCGCCACGCCGGAGGAGTTCCGCGAAATGCTGGGCGTGGCCGTCTACATGGGCGGCGGGCCGTCGCTGATGTATGCCGCCAATGCGCAGGCGGCATACGACGAGTTCAGCAACGCCGCGGCCTGACGTAGAGCGGGGCCCTGCCCCGCTCCACGAAAGCCACGCTACCAGCGGCCTCAACTGCGGCGCAGGCCCTTGAGCGCGTCGGCCATGGCGCTGTTGAACGGCGCGGCCTGCTGCGCCGGACGCGCGTTGCCGCCGCCGCCGCCGCGATTGCGGTCGTTGCCGCGCGCATCGCGCGGCGCGCCGGGCCGGCCGGCGTCTCGCCGCGCGGCATCGCGGTCGCCGGGGCGCGGTGCGGCCTGGCCGGGTTCGTCGTCCAGGCGCCGGGTCAGGGCGATGCGCTTGCGTGCCACGTCGACCTCCAGCACCTTGACCTTGACGATGTCGCCGGCCTTCACCACCTCGCGCGGATCCTTCACGAAGCGGTCCGACAGCGCCGAGATGTGCACCAGCCCGTCCTGGTGCACGCCGATGTCGACGAACGCGCCGAACGCGGCGACATTGCTGACTACGCCTTCCAGGATCATGCCCGGGCGCAGGTCCTTGATGTCCTCCACGCCCTCAGCAAATTGCGCGGCCTTGAACTCAGGGCGCGGGTCGCGGCCCGGCTTCTCCAGTTCCTTGAGGATGTCGCGCACGGTCGGCACGCCGAAGCGCTCGTCGGTGTACTGCTCGGCCTTGAGCGAGCGCAGGAACGCGCTGTCGCCGATGATCTGCTTCACCGCGCGGCCGCTGCCGGCGAGGATGCGCTCGACCACCGGATAGGCTTCCGGGTGCACCGAGGATGCATCCAGCGGCTGCTCGCCATCGGCGATGCGCAGGAAGCCGGCGCACTGCTCGAAGGTCTTCTCGCCCAGCCGCGGCACCTTCAGCAACGCCTTGCGCGAGGCGAACGCGCCGTTCTGGTCGCGATACACGACGATGTTCTCGGCCACCGTGGACGACAGGCCCGACACGCGCGCCAGCAGCGCGGCCGAGGCGGTGTTCACGTCCACGCCGACCGCGTTCACGCAGTCCTCGACCCTCGCGTCCAGCGCGCGCGCCAGCCGGTACTGGTCGACGTCGTGCTGGTACTGGCCCACGCCAATCGCCTTGGGTTCGATCTTGACCAGCTCGGCCAACGGGTCCTGCAGGCGCCGGGCAATGGAGACCGCGCCGCGCAGCGACACGTCCAGGCCGGGGAACTCCTTCGCCGCCAGCTCGGAAGCCGAGTACACCGAGGCGCCGGCTTCGCTGACCACGATCTTCTGCATCTTCAGCTCGGGCGCCAGCTTGAGCAGCTCGCCGGCCAGCTTGTCCGTCTCGCGCGAGGCGGTGCCATTGCCGATCGCCACCAGCTGCACGCCATGGGCGACGCACAGCTTGCGCAGCGAGGCCAGCGACGCGTCCCACTGGCGCCTGGGTTCATGCGGATAGATGGTGTCGGTGGCCACCAGCTTGCCGGTGGCGTCGACCACGGCGACCTTCACCCCGGTGCGCAGGCCCGGATCCAGGCCGAGCACGGCCTTCGGCCCGGCCGGTGCGGCCAGCAGCAGGTCCTTGAGGTTGTCGCCGAACACCGCGATCGCCTCGGCCTCGGCCTTCTCGCGCGCCTGGTTGAACAGGTCCAGCAGCAGATGCAGGTGGATCTTGGCGCGCCAGGCCAGGCGGCAGGCGTTGCGCAGCCAGGCATCGGCGGCGCGGCCGCGGTCCTCGATCCCGGCATGGCGGGCGATGCGGCCCTCGGCGTAGGCGTTGCCGGCCTCGGCGTCGGTGCCCGGGTCGAGCTCCAGCTGCAGGAATTCCTCGCGGCGCCCGCGGAACAGCGCCAGCAGGCGGTGCGAGGGGATCTTCGCCAGCGGCTCGGCGTGGTCGAAGTAGTCGCGGAACTTCTCGCCGGCCGCCTCCTTGCCTTCCACGACCTTGGCGCGGATCACGCCGTTGGCCTCCAGCCACTGGCGCAGCTCGCCCAGCAGCGCCGCATCCTCGCCCCAGCGCTCGATCAGGATCGCGCGCGCGCCCTCCAGCGCGGCCTTGGCGTCGGCCACGCCCTTGTCGGCGTCGACGAACGACGCGGCGAACGCCTCGGGCACCTGCGAGGGATCGGCGAGCAGGCCATCGGCCAGCGGCTCCAGCCCGGCCTCGCGCGCGATCTGCGCGCGGGTGCGGCGCTTCTGCTTGTACGGCAGGTACAGGTCCTCCAGCCGGGACTTGCTGTCGGCGGCCTCGATCTCGGCGCGCAGTTCGTCGGTCAGCTTGCCCTGCTCGTCGATGCTGGCCAGGATCGTGGCGCGGCGCTCTTCCATCTCGCGCAGGTAGGCCAGGCGCACTTCGAGGTTGCGCAGCTGGGTGTCGTCGAGGCCGCCGGTGACTTCCTTGCGGTAGCGCGCGATGAACGGCACGGTCGCGCCCTCGTCGAGCAGTCCGACGGCGGCGACCACCTGCGCGGGTTGCGCGCCGATCTCCCCGGCGATGGTCTGGGCGATCTTGCGCGCGAGCGCGGCGGAGAGTTCGGTCATGGACTGCGGATTCTGTGGCGGAAAGCGGAGTCCGATTGTGGCAACCGAGGCGCGTCTAACCAAGCCGTTGACAAGACACGGTGGCTGCGGTGCGCAAATACGACGCTAGCGTGCCTCTCTTATCATCAGCCAGCGCTCCAGCGCCGTAGGGCGACGCATGGTTCACGGGGCGGAGCCGACCCCGACGTTGCTGAAGGTTCGTCCCTGCGGAGGTTCCAGCGCCCATCGCACAAATGGAGGATAGATGCGTGCCGGCGGATCGGCGAGAACACTCCACAGGCTATGTCCACCCCCGTCCACGACCATGTAATGCAACGCGCGAGCCGGCTGACGGCGCATCACTTCCACCACCAGCGCATCCACTGACGCGATCGGCACACTTGTGTCAGCGCTGCCGTGAACGATGAACACAGGCGCAGTGCTCCCCATCAGGCTGTCGAGGTTGGTCTGAGCGATCGCGAAACTCTGCCAACGCGCGGGGCCATGGCCCTGGTAGTCTGCTGGCGGATTTCCCGAGAGGAACGCGTCGAGCGTGACCAGTACCTGTGTTGCACTGGCGTTGTCACCCGCAGCGCGAGCCTGGTGCACGAAATCGAAGAACTGGGACATGCCCGCGCCTACTATCAATAACAACGCATGCACATTGCTGCTGTGCTCGGCAGCTACCGCGGTCGCGACGTCGGTGCCCTCGGAAACCCCGACCAACAGGATCGGACCGGCCCACGGCTGCCGGCGCAGGTAGGCGAGCTGGGCGAGCACGTCATCGCGGCGTTGTGACAGCGTGACCGCGCCGTTCCGTTCCGTGCAGACATGCATGTCGAGCGACGCGAGTTGTGCGGTTTCCTCCTTGCTATAGACGTGGCGGAACGAGGACAGGTTCCGCCGCTCAAGCAGCGCCAGGTGCACACCCATCTCGCGTTGACTGGCGGCGCTTGGCGGCATTACCGAGGAGATGTTGCCGAAGCCGTCGTTGCCTTCGACCAGCATCAAGGCCGGCATGCAGGCAGATCCCGGCACCATGACCAGTACCGGTCGCCGCACGGTGTCATGCCGCACAAGAATCTCCATTGCATCGGGCCCCGATGTGACGACGGCGCGCTCCATGCCCATGGCGGCTAGCGCTGCCTCAGCCTCCGCGCTGCCTGGTTCCGCGGCGTGACTGGCGCTGCTCGCCAGTAGCAGGATCAACAGTGCGGTGCAGCGGGCCATCGGCGTCGCGGCGCGCTGCTGTGCAGAGTCGGTGCCGATCACAGCCCCATTTCCCGCAGCAGGTGCGGCGCCGGGTAGACCTTCTCCATCAGCCAGCGCATGTAGCGCATGTCCACGTGCACGGCGCGCTTGTAGCGCGGGTCGAACCACCAGCTGGCGCTGACCGCTTCCCAGTTGCTGTCGAAGTTCAGGCCGATCAGTTCGCCGCGGGCGTTGAGCACGGGCGAGCCGGAGTTGCCGCCGGTGGTGTCCAGGTTGGTCAGGAAGTTCACCGTCTGCGTGCCCAGCGCCGGATCGGCGGTGCCGCCGAAGTCGCCCTTGGCGATCGCCTCGAGCAGCGGCGAGGGCGCATCGAACGGCGCCTGGCCGGTGTGCTTCTGGGTGATGCCTGCGACCGTGGTCACCGGCGCGTAGGTGACCGCGTCGCGCGGTTGCAGCCGTTCCAGCCGGCCGTAGCTGACCCGCAGGGTGCCGTTGGCATCGGGGTAGAGCGGGCGACCCTGCCGCGCGCGCCAGGCCGCCAGCTCGGCCATGTAGGCCGGACGCAGGCGCAGCAGCTCGCCGTCGCGCGCCTTGCGCTCGTCCTCCAGGCGCATCTGTGCCGGGACCAGCTGCGCGGCCAGCGCCAGCAGCGGATCGGCCTGCAGCGGCCGCCCTTCGCGCGCTGCGGCGAAAAGCGCCAGCCGCACAGCCTCGTCACCGAGCGCGGTGCCCGCGTAGAGCGCGTCGAGCGCCGTTTCCAGTTCGGCCGGGGTGCGCCCGAAGGCGGCATCGAACTCGGCCACGCGCTGCGCCGCGGGCAAGGCCAGGTGGCGCCGGAGCAGGGTGCGCAGCAGCGCCTTCTCGACCTGCGGGTCGTAGCGGCGCTGCACCTGCTTGAGCGTGCCCTCGACCAGGGCCAGGTCGCGCGCCTGGTAGCCGCTTTCGCGCTGGGCGTCGGGCTTGGCAGCCTCGATCCGCAGCCGCTCCAGCTGCAGCGCCGCACGCAGCAGCTGGGTCTGCGCGGTGGCCAGGCCCAGCAGCTGGTCGCGTTCGCGCATCGCCGAGGCCTGGGCCAGCACCTGGTCCAGCGCCTGCAGGTCGCCACGCTTGTCGCGGGCGACGTGCTGCAGCATCGCGACCTCGTCGGCGCCGCGCTGGCGCACCGCGTCGCTGCGACGCAGGCCTTCGAGTTCGCCGGCGGCGCGCTTGCGGTTGTTCTTCAGCGACTGCAGCTGCGAGGCGTACAGGGTCCTGGCCTGCGCATTGTCGCGGCCGGCCTGTTCGATCACGCCGATCAGCGCGTCGAACACGTCCACCCGTGCCGGCAGCGTCCATTCCACCTGTTCGGCGAATTCGGCCGCGGTGCGGTGGCGGTAGGTGATGCCCGGATAGCCGGCGAGCATGGCGAAGTCGCCTTCACGCGGCCCGTCGCTGGCCACCTGCAGGTGCGACGGCGGCTGGTAGGGGACGTTGTCCGGCGAATGCGCGGCCGGCTTGCCGTCCTTGCCGACATAGGCGCGCAGCAGGGTGAAGTCGCCGGTGTGGCGCGGCCACATGAAGTTGTCGATCTCGTCGCCGAAATTGCCGATGGCCCGCGGCGGCGCGTAGACCAGGCGCAGGTCGCGCAGCTCCAGCTGGCGGATCCGGTAGAAGTCGGTACCGGAGTACATGTTGGCGATGCTGCAGCGCACGCCGGCTTCGCGTTCGCACTCGGACACGATCCGCTTGCCCGCCGCGTCGACCGCATCGAAGTAGGCACGACCCGAGGTGCCGCGCGCCGCGCCCAGCACCTGGTCGGTGACCCGGTCGAAGCCGACCGTGACCAGCACCCGGAAGTCGGGATTGGCCGCCAGCTCGCCACTGCGATCGCCGGCGATGAAGCCGTTGTCGATCAGGTTGCGCTCGGGCGTGCTGTTGTACTGGATCACGCCGAACGCGACATGGTGGTTGGTCAGCACCAGGCCGTCGCCGGAGACGAACGCGCCGGTGCCGCCGCCGGCGCGCACCACCGCATCGAGCGGGGCGGTGGTGAGGTCGGCCAGTGACGCCGGGTCGCCGGCATAGCCGGCCTCGCGCAATTGCGCGGCGATCTGCGGCAGCTGCGAGGGCATCCACATGCCCTCGTCGGCGTGCGCGTGTGCAGCCAGCACGCCCAGGCACGCAAGCGCGACAAGGGCCGGGCGGCGCCGGGGCCTGGAGGTGGCGGGCGTGGCGTTCGTCATCGGTGGATCCATGGTCGCAAGCGGACCGGTGACGTTAGCGGCGACCCGCGGCGCGGACAACCGCCGCAGGTCATGCGTGCCGTCGCGCTAGCGCTCGGTGCGCCAGTTGACCGAACCGCGCGTCTCCACCGTGCTCGATTCCAGCTCGATGTCGAAGCCCTTGCGCAGCAGGTACTTCAGGATCACCACCTGGCCTGCGCCGACCATCGACACGCCATAGCCGACGTACAGCCGCGGCGACAGGTACTTGCCCACGCCCACCACCAAACCTCCCAGCGCGCGCGACTGCATCACGCCGGCGTCGTCGAAGCCCGGCCGCGAGCCGATCTGCGCGGCGAGCAGGCCGGTGCCGGCCGACATCGCCGCCGAGGTCGCGGTCACCTGCTGGGCCTGGTCGCGGGTGGCGCCTTCCAGGCTGCGCCCGAGCATCAGGTAGGCCAGCGCCTCGGACTGCGGCATCGACGGGTTGGACCAGACATTGAGCTGCGGCGCGGTGGCATGGCCGGACACGTCGATGCCGGCGACCACGTCGCCGACGCGGCGTTCGGCGCGCAGGTTGATCCGCGGGTCGGCGATCTGGTTGTTGCTCCAGGTGAGCTGGCCGTTGGTGATGGTCAGGTCCTGGCCATAGGCCTTGTAGCGGCCGCCGACGTCGAGCGCGCCGGTGGCCACCATCTCGTGCCCCGGCCGCGAGCGCACCTGCAGGCGCCCGCCCATGGTGCCCTGCAGGCCGTAGCCGCTGATGGTCACGTCCTTGCCCAGGATCACGGCCAGGTCCATGTCCAGCGGCGCCGATCGCTGCTCTTCCGGATCGACCGGGTCGACCACTACCACGTCCTCGGATACCGTCGCGCCCTGTTCGAACCGTTCGAGGTTGGCCGTGGCCTGGGTCACCTCGACCTGGCCGCGGAGCACCATCGTCGGCCCGTCCATGCTGAATTGCAGGTCCGGGTTGGCGGTGGCGCGCAGCATCGGGGTGTCGGCGATCAGCACGTCGCGGCCGTGGATATCCAGCTGCAGCGGCGTGGCCTGGCCGAACCAGGACAGGCTGCCGTCGACGTTGAGCTTGCCGCCGCCCGAACTGACCGATGCCGACAGGCGCGCCGAACCGTCCGGCTGCGCGTCCAGGCTGCCCTGGCCGTCGGTCAGGCTCAGGCCCAGCGCCGGCAGTTCGCCCTGGAAATCCTCCAGCAGCAGCTGGCCGGCCATCAACGGCGTTTCGCGGGTGCCGCGCACGCTCATGTGGCCGCGCACGACGCCGCGCGGGCGCACCAGGTCCGGCGAGAACAGCTCCAGCCAGAACAGCTGCGAGATGTAGGTGTAGAGCTCGCCGGTCAGCGGCGAATACGGCTCCCAGCCGGTGTTGAACGTGGCATCGACATAACCGTTGCCCTGGAAGCCGGTGCCGAGCCGGCCCTCGATCTTCTGCGGGTCGAAGCTCAGGTCGAAACTGAAGTTGTCGTAGCGGGCGATCTCGCGCCGCGCGTTGTTGCCCAGGCGCATGCCGCCCTCGGGCGACTTGAGGTGCACGCCGCCGGTCCAGCGGTTGCCCTGCGGGCGGATGTCCGCGTCCAGGGTCAGCTCGCCACGCAGGACCAGCGCCCGCCCGCCCTGCTCGGGCAGCCACGGCGCAAGCAGGGTCAGCGGCAACCGCTCGCTGTTGACGACCAGGCCCTGGCGCGGCCAGTCGGCCTGCGCGCACAGCGAGGCTTCGCCGTTGTCGCCGCTCGTCCCCAGGCACGCGGGCTGCAGCTGGAAGCGCTCGCCGGCGACGGTGAACGCCGCCGGCGCCGCCAGCGACCAGGCGTTGCCGCGCGCCGGCTCGATCCGCAACTGGTCCAGCGACCCGCTCCAGCCCGCACCGCGCCGCTGCACCTGTCCGGCCAGGCTCAACCCGGCCGCCTCGGGGCTGTCGGCCTGGACCTGCAGGCGCAGGTTCTCGACCGCGCCCTGCGCATGCACGGTCAACTGCTGCAGCGGGATGCCGACCTGCAGTTCGCTGCCGCGCATGGTCAGGTCGCCGTTGCTGCCGCGCCACGGCAGTTGGCCCTGCAGGTCGACCGCGTTGGCGCTCCAGTCGTCCCAGCGCAGGCCGCGGCCCTGCAGGTCGGCCTGCAGGTTCGGCGCCTGGCGGGTGCCGGTCAGGCGCAGCGAGCCCTGCACCGTGCCGGCCGCGGTCGGCAGCAGGTCGTCCAGCTGCAGCGGCTGCAGCTGGGCGGTGATGTCGATGCGGTCGCCGACGCGGCCGCTGGCGCGCACCCGGCTGTTGCCCAGGCCCAGCGCGAGGTTGCCTTCGCCCTGGTCGCCGCGCAGGACGAAGTGGCCGCTGCCCGACAGCGCCCGCCCGCGCAGGCGGCCGCCCAGCGACTGCACGTCGGCCTGCGCGTCGAATCCGCCGGCGTCGCGCGCGCGTCCGCTCGTGGCGATGCGGCCATGGATGTTGCCGTCCCAGCCCGGCGCGAAATAGCCTGGATCGAAGCCGTCCAGGACCAGCGCCAGGTCCCAGTCCAGCACCGGATCCCAGCCGGCCTCGCCGGTGGCCTGCAGGGTGCCGGTGGGCATCGTCGCCTGCAGCGCGTGGATGCGCGCGCGCGACTCGTCGCCGCGCAGGTCCAGCACCAGGTCGGCCTGCTGGTCGCCGCGGCGCAGCGTCGCATCGCCGTACGCGGCCCAGTCCTGCAGCGAGCCGGCCAGGCCCAGCGCCGCGTCCACGCCGATCGGTGGCGCGGCCGGGTCCTCGCCGTGGAAGACCAGGTCCTGCGCACGCACTGTGAAGCGGAAGCGGCCGTCCTCGGGATCGGTGAAGTCGGCGCGCCCGCGCAGCTCGACGCGGCCGTCGAAAGCCTCCAGCACCAGCGGGGCCACGGTCAGCACCTGTTCTTCGAGCTTCACCCGCGACGGCGCGATGACCAGTGCCTGCGCGCCGCGACCGGCGCGGCCGGACAGCTGCGCATCGCCGCCGTTGCCGCTGGCCTGCAGGTCGAAGGTGAACAGCTCCGGCGCCGGGTCGGCACCGGTGAAGCGGCCCGGGTCCAGGCCTTCGCTGCGCGCATCCAGGCGCCAGCGCGGCGCGTCCTCGTCGCCGCCAAGGGTCAGCGTGGCACGCAGCGGTTCCGGCGCGCGCCCGCCGATGCCCACCTCCATCTTCGACAGGTCGCCGCGTGCGAGCAGGCCCAGCCGCGCCGCGCTCTGCCCGTGCGCCGCCGGCAGCACTGCGGTCACCAGGATGTCGCTGCGGTAGTCGTGCACCGGCTCGTAGCTGCCGTGCACCGTGAACAGGCCCAGGTCGCTGTCGATCTTCAGTTGTTCGGCGTGCAGCGAGCCGTTGGCGATGTCGATGCCGCCGCGCAGCGTGCGGATGTCGATCACATGCTCGCCGCCGGAGGTGACGTTGAAGCCGTCGATCACGATGCGGTCGGCCTGGATCGCCAGCGGCATCTCGATCGCCGGCAGCGACTCGGGCCAGCGCGGCAGCTCGAACGGTTCGTCGCTGCGCGCCAGGTTGAGCGTGGCGCCCTCGATCTCGAACGCGTCCAGGCGCAGGCGCCGGCCCAGCAGCGGGCGGATGTCCGGGTCCAGGTACGCGCGGCGCGCGGTGAAGCGGTAGTCGTCGTAGCGGAAATCCAGGCCATGGATGGTCAGTGGCCCGACGATCGGGCCTTCCACCTTCTCCCAGGTCAGGGTCGCGCCCACCGGCAGGCGCGCGATGATCTGCGCCAGCAGCACGTCGCGGCCGGCCACGGTCTGCAGCAGCCAGTACAGCAGCACCACCACGCCGACCACCATCGCCAGCACGCCCAGGCCCGACCAGGCCCAGAAGCGGCGCCGCCGGTAGAAGCGCGGCCGCCGTGCCGGCGCCGCGGGCGTGCCTTCGGGGGGGGCGGCGCTCACAGGTTGGCTCCCAGGCTCAGGTAGATCTGGAAGCTGGAGTCCGGATCGTCGAGGCCGTGCGCGACGTCGATGCGCACGCCGCCGATCGGCGAGCGCCAGCGCGCGCCCACGCCGATGCCCACGTGCAGGTCGAACTCGCTGGGGTTGTCGAACGCGTCGCCGGCATCGACGAAACCGGCCATGCCCCACGGACCGGCGTTGAAGTAGTGCTCGTACTCGGCCGATCCGGTGACCACGTAGCGCCCGCCGAGGGCGAAGTTGTCCGGCGGCGGCGTGCGCGGGCCGACTTCGCGCCACGCGTAGCCGCGGATGCTGCGGTCGCCGCCGGCGAAGAAGCGCAGGCTTGGCGGCATGGCCAGCAGGTCGCTGGTCCAGGTGGCGCCACCCTCGGCGCGCAGGATCAGCCGGTCGGCCTCGCCCACGCCCTGGAACCAGGTGGCATTGGCCCAGCCCTGGGCGAAATTGGTATCCGAACCCAGCGCCTCGGCACCCGTGCGCAGGGCCAGGTTCAGGCTCAGGCCGTGGCGCGGGAACAGGCGGTTGTCGACGCCGATGTAGGTGCCGGTCAGCTCGGGGTAGAGCAGCGTGGCGTAGCTGTACAGGCGCTGGCCGGTGGCCGCGTCCATGTCGTAGCTCCAGCGTTCGCGCAACGCGATGATCGAGGCCACCGCGGTCCAGCGGTCGGTGAGTTCGCCGCTGCGGCTGGCGAGCAGCCTGACGTTGCGGAAGTCGATGTAGTCGGTCTGCTCGTCGTAGGCGCTGGCCGCACCGGTGTACCAGCCGTCGAGCCAGGCGAACGCGGGGATGCGGTACTGCACCAGCAGGTTCTTGCGGTTCTGGGCGTAGTCCACGTCGGTGACCAGCTTGTGCCCGCGGTCGTTGACGTAGCGGCGCTCCATGCCGAAGCGCACGCCCATGCCGCTTTCGCTGCCGTAGCTCACGCCGGCGGTGTAGACCGTGCGCTTGGCCAGGACCAGGTTGACGTCGATCGGCACGCGCAGGTCGTCGCTGGCCTGGTCGGGCAGCGGCTGGATGTCGATCGCGCTGAAATAGTCGAGCTTGACCAGCGACTGGCGCAGCCGGTCCAGCTTGCCCTGGTGGAAATAGCTGCCCTCCTCCCAGGTCACCAGCTTGTCGAGCAGGCCTGGGCGGAAGAAGTCCTGGTGGAACGTGGTCGGCCCCATGTCGTAGCGGAAACCGCTGTCCCACACCAGGTCGATGTCGGCGGCGAAGTCGGCGCGGGTGATCCGCACCTCGCGGTCCATGAAGTCGGCGTCGAAGTAGCCGCGCTCGGCCAGGCGCCGGCTGATCCCGTCGCGGCTGGCCTCGTAGGTGCCGTGGTTGAACTGCTCGCCCACGCGCGGCCGGAAGGCGGCGATGTCGCGTTCCAGGTACTGGTCCTCGCCGCCGGGGCCGAGGATGCCCACGTTCGACTCGCGCACCCGCACCGGCTCGCCCTTGTCGACGCGGACGATGACCACGATCCGGTCGTTGGCGTCGCGCGGGGACTCCACGGTGATCGTCGGCGAGTAGTAGCCGAACGGCTCGAGCGCCTGCCGCGCCTCGCGTTCGGCATTGAGCAGCAGGAATTCCAGCCGCGACTCGCCCTGCACCTCGCCGATCTCGTTGTTGACGCCCAGTGCCAGGCGCACGTTGTGCTCGAGCGCCGGGTCGTCGTGCAGCCCCTCGATCTGGACGCGGTCGATGGTGCCGCGGGCCCAGGCCGGGCTTGCGGTGCACAGGGCGAGGAGGAGGGCGAGGACCGGAAGGCCAGTGGGGGTGTGGGGCCGCATGAGGCGAGGATACCGGCAACACGTGGCCAGCACCGAAAGTGTGTCGCAACGCACATGCTAGGATGCGGCCAAGAGCGGAAGTACCGCCTGCACGGGGTACGGAATCCGACGAGTCCAGGGGTGGCAGTGGCGGCGGATTCACTGACGACGGTTGCGGATGACGAGGCAGGGCTGCTTGGCGGGCTGCGGATCGCAGTGGTCGAGGACGACAGGCCCTTGCGCACGCTCCTGGTCACCCTGCTCGCCAGCCGCGGCGCCCAGACCGTCGCCCTCGGCAGCGCCGAGGCGCTGTACCGGCACCTGCTGGCGCATCCCTGCGACATCGTGATCCTGGACGTGGGGCTGCCCGGCGAGGACGGCTATTCCACGGTCGGCCACCTGCGCCGCTCCACTTCGGTCGGGATCGTGATGCTCACCGGGCGCGGCGCGCCCGGGGAAATGGCCAGGGGCCTGCGCCTGGGTGCCGACCTGTACCTGGTCAAGCCGGTGGACCGTGACGTCCTGGTCGCCGGCCTGGTCTCGTTGCGCCGGCGCCTGGCCGCGACCTCGGCACCGGAGCGCGAAGCGCCGCCCCCGCCATCGCCCGGAACGGCCTGGAGCCTGCAGGCCGATGGCTGGCGCCTGTGCGCCCCGGATGGCACGGGGCTGGACCTGAGCCGGTCCGAGCGTGCATTCCTGCAACCGCTGTTCGCCAATGCCGGCCAGCCGGTGGATCGCGAAACGCTGATCGGCAGCCTGACCGATGCACCCTGGGATTTCGATCCGCATCGCCTGGAGGTGCTGGTCCACCGGCTGCGCAACCGGGTCCGCGCCGCCACCGGCCTGGCCCTGCCGCTGCGGGCCCCGCGCGGACTGGGCTACCTGCTGCAGCCCGACCTGGCCTGAGCCCCGGCTCTCGTGAGGAAACGAGAGGAAAGGTAAGCGGGCGGTACTGTTACGGTTGTCACAGTTCTGGACAATGCGCCGCCGCCGGACCGGCCTCCAGGCCGCCGGCGTTACCGGTGGGTGCTGCCAGCGCCCGGAAGCCGGATTCCAGAACGATGCCTGCGCCTGTTGACCGGGTAGCCGGGTCACAGGGGAAGCAGCGTGGAAAACCAGAACGACACGACGCCGGCCATGGCGAATGGCCGGCTTTTGGCAGGCTTCGGCCCACGCGACGGGGCCACGCGCGCGCGGCGGGGATGGCGGCGTGCCGCGACCGCCGGTGCATTCTGGCTGGGCTTGGCCTGCGCGCCGCTGGCCAGCGCCGCCGACCTGCTGATCAGCAACCTGTCCGACGGCATCTACGACCCCTCCCCGGTGGGTGGCCAGGTCACCTACCACGTGGTCGTGGAAAACGGCGACATCGACACGGCCACCGGCGTGGTCGCGATCTTCGACCTGCCCGCCGGGGCCAGCGCCGCGGGCCTGCCCGCGTTCTGCGCGGCCGCGGCCACCAGTCCGGTGCGCGTGCTGTGCGACATCGGCACCCTGGACGCGACCCCGCGCAGCTTCGACCTGGTGGTCGGCACCACCGGGATGACCCCGGGCGACGTCTTCATCCATGGCGCGATCGGCTTCGCGCCGGGCCTGCCGGGCGCCGGCGAGCCGGTCAGCGGCCTGACCACGGCCCATCCGTTCTTCGCCGGCGACATCGCGCCCAGCAACAACCTGCTCAGCGAGCGGACCACCCTGCAGAACTCCGGCGACCTGCGCCTGGCCAAGTCGGCCTCGCCGGACCCGGTGATCGGCGGCGCCGAGGTGACCTACACCCTGACCGTCACCAACGACGGCCCCAACGACTCCAGCGGCTTCAGCGTCGCCAATACGCTGCCGGCGGGCGTGGCCCTGATCCCGGGCAGCTTCAACGGCGCGGGCTGGACCTTCGATGCGGCGGCCATGACCGCCACCCACCCCGGGGTGCTCGCCAACGGCGCCAGCGCCTCGTTCACCTTCCGTGGCCGGGTCGGCGTGGGCAGCGGCAACATCGTCAATGCCGCGGTGGTCAATGCCGGCGCGGTTCCCGACCCGAACCCGGGCAACAACGCGGCCGAGGCGATCACCGCGGTGACGCCCGGCGCCGACCTGGTGGTCAGCAAGCGCGCCGATCCTTCGCCGGCGGTGGCCGGCGACCCGGTCACCTTCCACGTGCAGGTCCGCAACCTGGGCCCCAGCCCGGCCGAGAACCCGCGCTGGACCGACGTGCTGCCGACCGGCTTCCTGGTGACCGGCGGCACTGCGCCTGCGGGCTGGACCTGCACCACCTCGGCCGGCGACACCACCCGCGCGTGCGCCCTGCCGGGCAGCCTGGCGGTGGGTGCCAGCGCCGACTTCACCATCGTCGCCACGGTGCCTTCCAACGGCCCCAACAGCAGCGGCAACGTCACCAACACGGTCACCGTCACCGCCGACACGCCCGATCCGAACGGCCCGCTGCACGGCACCGACAACAACACCTTCGACAACACGTTCACCGTGCTGCCCGATGGCGCCGACCTGAGCCTGTCCAAGCAGAAGCTGCCGGCGCTGGTGGCGGTGTGGCCGGGCGTGGGCCCGGACGACGACAGCCGGATGACGTCCACGATCCGGGTCCGCAACAACGGACCGCGCGCAGCCACCGGCGGCGTGCAGGTGGTCGACACCCTGGCCCTGGGCGAGGAGTTCGTCAGCGGCGGTAGCGCCGACTGGTCCTGCTCGGTGGCGCCGGCGACCTGGAGCGCGGCGATCGCGCAGGTGGTGACCTGCGACCTGGCGCCTGCGCGCTATCCACTGGCGGTCGGCGCCAGCGCGCCGGTGCTGCAGCTGGTCACCCGCGCGCGGACTTCCGGCAGCCTGGTCAACCAGGCCTGCACCGGCGGCTCGGGCGGCTCGATCGAGCCGGTCACCGGCACCGTCGACGAGGACCGCAACAGCGACAACGACTGCGCCGGTGGCGGCACCCGCACCACCGACGACCGCGTCGACCTGCAGATCGAGAAGTGGACCAACACGCCCTCGCCGGCGGACAACGTGCTGGCCGTGGGTGATGACAGCCTCAACTACACGCTGCGGATCACCAACCTGCCGATCACCGACGCGGTGCCGGCGACCGGCATCGTGGTCAACGACACCCTGCCCGGCTACGTGCCGCCGGTCGGCGCTTCGGCCGGCACCGGCATCGCGATCCTCGCCCCGGCCGGCTGGAACTGCGGCGACAGCGCAGGCGCCAACGTGATCTGCCGTTCCGGCACGACGCCGCTGGCGCCGGGCGATTCGGTGGACATCGTGGTCACGGTCTCGCGCCCGCTGTTCGACAGCGTCGGCCAGAGCCTGCCCGCCAACAGCTGCGGCACCGGCCATCCGACCAGCAACGTGGTCTGCAACGTCGCCGGCGTCGGCGTGGACGCGGCGGTCGCCGGCTCGATCGGCGAGATCAACGGCGCCAACAACAGCGCGCGCGACTGGGTCGCCGTCGAGCGCGAGGCCAATGTCCGCACCACCGCCAAGGAGATCGTCACCGGCGACATCGGCCGCGCCGGCGTGGACAGCAACTACGTGATGTCCTACCTCAACGAAGGCCCGTCGGCGGTGCCCGGCGTGGTGTTCCAGGACGTCTTCACGATCCCGGCCGGCGATGCCGGTTTCGTCCTGCGCTTGGCCACGCGCACGCCCGGCGCGGTCGCCTGTTCGGCCACGCCCGCGCCCGGCGTGGTCGCCACCGGCACCGCCGGCGGCATGTCCTACGCCAACCCGACCGCGGGTGCGCTGACCGTGGCCATCACCTGCCCGGCGGTCGCCCTGGCCCATCGCCAGGCCGAGAACCTGCTGGTGACGATCCGGCCCAACGTCAACGCCGGCAACACCGCCAGCGGCCGCCGCTTCGACAACACCGCCAGCTTCTCGATCGCCGGCGGCGCCACGGGCAGCGACGGCAACGGGCCGTTCAACTTCAACACCGACACCACCGACGACCAGCAGCTGGCTTCGCTGACCTTCGAATCCGGCGTGTCGGACCTGATCGTCAACAAGGTCGACACCGGCTTCACCGGCGGCGTGGATCCGCTCGGCTTCGACGCCACCAATCCGTCCGCCAACCTGATCACCTACCGGGTGTCGGTGCGCAACGACGGTCCTTCGGTGGCCACCGGCGTGCACGTGGTCGACAGCTACCGCGCCCCGGTCGGGCGCCAGGTCGAATTCGTCGGCATCGCCACCGGTCCGTCGGGCGGTCCGTCGACCGCCTTCGACCCGGCCGCCTGCAGCATCGTCAGCGGCACCAACCCGTTCACCGGCGCAGGCTCGGCCCTGACCGACCCGGCCGGCCTGTCGGTGCGCTGCGACGTGCCCGGTGCCGGCTTCACCGGCAGCAACGTGCCCGGCACCCTGGGCGTGGGCTCCACCGCCTACGTGTTCATCCAGTACCGCTACCTGACCCCGCCCGGCGCCAGCGGCGACATCGCGCGCAACTTCGTGGTCGCCGAGGGACAGGAGAACGACCCGACCCCCGGCAACAACAGCGCCGAGCAGCCCACCACCATCCGCACCCGCGCCGACATGGCCGTGGACAAGTCGGTGTTCGCCGAACTGCCTGCCAGCGACCCGGAGGCGGCGCTGCCGGCGGTACCGGCCACCGCGGTGACCCTGCTGCAGCCGTTCTACTACGTGCTCGATGGGACCAACCTCGGCCCTGGCGCGAGCCTGTCGCGCGACCGCAGCGGCAGCAGCCCGCTCAACGGCACCGGCACGGTGATCACCGACACCCTGCCCGCCGGCCTGGAGATCACCGGCGCGATCACCTGGCAGAAGACCGGGCCGGACCCCGGTGGCGACGAGGAACCGGTCGGCAGCGGCACCTGCCCGGCACCGGCCGGCACCCTGGTCACCTGCAACCTCGGCGACGTCACCGTTACCGGCAAGGTGCGGATCATCATTCCCGCGCGCTGGACGACCTGGCCCAGCGGCGGCAGCGCCACCAACACCGCGCGCGTGTCCACCGAACAGGTGGATCCGGTCACGCCCAACAACACCGACTCGGTGGTGATCGCGGTCACCCGTTCGTCGCTGGCCGGCGTGGTCTACGAAGACCGCGACCGCAGCCCCGGCAACGGCGGCCGCCGCCAGCCGGCGCAGGAGCCGGGGATCGCCGGGGTGACCGTCACCCTGGCCGGCACCGATGCCTATGGCAACGCGGTCAACCGCACCGCCACCACCGACGCCAACGGGGCCTACAGCTTCGCCAACCTGGCCCCGGCCGGGGCCGGCGGTTACACCCTGACCCAGGGCCAGCCGGCCGGCTACATCGACAGCCCGTACGCGCCACCGGTGGCGCCGGATCCGGAGGCGCCCTCGCTGGGCGGCACCTACGCCACGGGCACGACCTATACGGGCATTGCCGTGGGCGGCAACGCCACGGGCGTGCGCTACGACTTCCCGGAAGTGCGGCAGCCGTCGCTGTCGGGCTACGTCTACATCGACGCCAACTACAACAACATCCGCGACGCCGGCGATGGCGCCATCCCGGGCGCGACGGTCGAGCTGCTCGACGCGGCCACCGGCACCCTGGTCGCCACCGCCACCACCGATGCCGGCGGCGCCTACGCCTTCAGCGGCCTCGATCCGCTGGTGGTCTACACCCTGCGCCAGCCGTTGCCGGCCGGCAGCTACACCAACCGGCCCAGCGCGGTGAACCCGGGCCTGGTCGGCGGCACCGCCTGCAGCAGCGGCTGCGTGCCCGGTACCGGGCTGGCCGGCGATGCGGCCACCACCGACCGCATCAGCAGCGTCGACCTGGGTGCCGGCCTGGACGGCACCGCCTTCAACTTCGGCGAGAACATGGTCGCGGCGATCAGCGGCAGCGTGTACGTCGACCGCAACGGCAATGGCCAGTTCGACGCCGGCGATGCCGGCACCCAGTATTCGGCGCCCAACGGCGGCCTGGCCGGGGTGACCGTGACCCTGCTCGGGGCCGGCCCGGACGGCATCTTCGGCAACGGCGACGACCCGGCCCCGGTCGTGGTCCAGACCGATGGCAACGGCGTCTACCGCTTCCCCGACGTGGTGGTCGGCCAGAACTACCGGGTCGAGCAGACCCAGCCGGCCGGTTTCGGCAACGGCCTGGAGAATCCGTCCAACGCCATCGCGATCAACGCGCTGCCGGCCAGCGGCTCCAGCGACAACGATTTCGGCGAGGTGCTCGGTGCGCTGGCCGGTGCGGTATTCGAGGACTTCTCGGCCACCGCGGCCAACAACAACAACGGCAGCTTCGACCCCGGCGAGAATCCGATCGCCAACGTCACCCTGACCCTCACCGGCAGCGACCTGCTCGGCAACCCGGTCAGCCGCACGGTGCAGACCGGCACGGACGGCAGCTATGCCTTCGCCGACCTGATGCCGCCGGCGACCGGCACCACCTACGCCATCACCCAGACCCAGCCGGCCGGCTACCTGGATGGCCGCCATACCCCCGGCAACGCCTCCACGCCCGGCAGCGCCAGCGCGCCGAACGTGATCGACGGCATCGCCATCACCGCGGGCGAGGGCGCCACCGGCTACCTGTTCGGCGAGCTGGCCAACGCCACGATCAGCGGCACGGTCTACCTGGACCGCGACGACGACGGCAGCCAGGGCCCCGGTGATCCCGGCTTGCCCGGCGTCACCGTGACCATCGAGGGCGCGGGCCCGGACGGCATCTTCGGCACCGCCGACGATCCGGCGCCGGTGGTCCTGGTCACCGATGCCAGCGGCAACTACAGCTACGGCGGCGCGGTCACCGGTCGCGACTACCGCACCGTCCAGACCCAGCCCACCGGGCTGGCGGACGGCCGCGAGAACCCGTCCAACAGCATCGCCCTGTCCAACCTGCCGATGGCCGGTTCCAGCGGCAACAACTTCGGCGAGCGGGCTGCCTCGATCGCCGGCAACGTCTGGCTGGACGCCGACAACAACGGCGTGCGTGACGCGGGCGAAGCCGGCATCGCCGGTGTCGTGGTCGTGCTGCCGGCCGGCACGGTCGACGCGCTCGGCAGCCCGGTCCAGGCGGCGCTCAGCGACGCCAACGGCGACTACCGCTTCATCGACCTGCTGGCCGGCACCTATGCGGTGACCCAGCAGGCGGCGCAGCCGGTGGTCGGCGGCGTGACCACGCTCAACGGCACCACCGTGGCCGGCAACATCGGCGGCGTGCCCACCGGCAGTGCCAGCGCGGTGGCCACCGTGCCCAGCAGCGTGTCCGGCATCGTGTTGCCGGCCGGTGCGGGTTCGATCGGCAACGACTTCGGCGAGACCTTGCCGGTGTCGCTGTCCGGGCGCGTGTTCTTCGACGCCGACAATGATGGCGCGCAGTCCGGCCCGGCCGAGACCGGCATCCCGGGCGTGACCCTGGAACTGACCGGCACCGACGACACCGGTGCGGCGGTGGCGCTGAGCACCAGCACCGATGCCAACGGCGACTTCGGCTTCGACGGGCTGCGGCCGGGCACCTACACGGTGACCCAGCCGACCCAGCCGCCGGGCACCAGCAACGGCCAGACCATCGCCGGCAGCGCCGGCGGCACCGCGACCCCGATCACGACCGTGCCCAGCGCGATCTCGGGCATCGACCTGACCACGCCGGGCGCTGCATCCACCGGCAACCTGTTCGGCGAGATCCCGCTCAACAGCGCGATCAGTGGCCGGGTCTGGAGCGACCTGGACAACAACGGCGTCATCGACCCGTCCGAGACCGGCATCGAAGGCGTGCTCGTGCGCCTGGCCGGCACCGACCTGGCCGGCAATGCGGTCAGCCGCGACGTGACCACCGGCCCGGATGGCAGCTACGTGTTCGCCGAACTGCCCCCGGGCAGCTACACCCTGACCCAGCCGGACCAGCCGCCGGGCACGCTCAATGGCATCACCGTGCCGGGCACCGGCGGCGGCACCGCCACCGGTCCGGCGACCACCCCGTCGGCGATCGCCGGGATCACCCTGGGCGTGGGCCAGGAGGCCAGCGCCAACAACTTCGGCGAGATCCCGGTCGGCAGCATCGCCGGGCGGGTGTTCAACGACAGCAACAACAACGGCCTGGTCGATCCGGGCGAAGCCGGCATCGCCGGCGTGCAGGTCGTGCTGACCGGCACCAACGACCTGGGCGAAACGCTCGACGTCACCGTGGCGACCGACGCCGACGGCCGCTACCGCTTCGACGGCCTGCGCCCGGGCACCTATGCGGTGACCCAGCCGGTGCAGCCGCCGGAGACGCTCAACGGCATCACCAGCGCCGGCACCATCGACGGCACCGTGGTCGGCATCGCCACGCCGGTGGAGGTCACGCCCTCGGCGATCAGCGCGATCGCGCTGCCCGTCGGCGGCGAGTCGATCGACAACAACTTCGGCGAGATCGGCGATTCGCCCGACCTGGTGGTGGCCAAGCAGGCCAGCCGCGATCCGTTCACGGTCAACAACGCGGCCGGCTACACGATCACCGTGCGCAACCGCGGCCAGCAGCCGACCGACGGCGAGTACGCCGTGCACGACCGGTTGCCGCCGGGCATCGTCCTGGCCGGCGCGCCGTCCGGCGACGGCTGGACCTGCTCGGGCCAGGCCGGCGAAGCGCGCTTCAGCTGCCGCAGCGGCCGCGTGATCGAAGCCGGCGCCACCTCCGCGGCCCGGATCGACGTTCCGGTGTCGGTGACCGCGGCCGCGGCGGCGGCCGGCAGCGTGGACAACGCGGTCCTGGTCGAGGGCGGCGGCGAGAACCCGTACCGCTCGCCGACCCCGGCCGAGCGTGCCGCGTTCGAAGGCAATGTCGCCGACCTGCCGGTCTGCGACCCGGCGATCACCCACAACGCCTGCCGCGTATCAACGCGGGTGCAGCTGTCGGCCGCGCTCGGCGGCACGGTCTGGCTCGAACTGGGCGAGGGCGACGAGCACTGGCTGGACGCCGGCGACCAGCGCCTGCCCGGCTGGAGCGTGGAGCTGGTCGATCCGGACAACGGCCAGGTGGTGCGCACCGCGACCACCGGCAACGATGGCCGTTACCGCTTCGAAGACGTGGTCCCGGGCGTGCGCTGGCAGGTCCGCTTCCGCGATCCGGACAGCGGCGTGGTCTGGGGCTGGCCGGTCTCCGGCGAAACCCCGGCGGGCCCGCCCGTTGCCTGTGCCACCGATGCGGCGATCGCCGACGGCACCGCCAGCAGCTGCCGCACCCAGTCCGGCGGCGCCACCGCGCTGGAGGTCGTGCTGCGGCCGGGCAGCGAACTGGCCGAACAGAGCCTGCCGCTGGATCCCGGTGGCGTGGTCTACGACGCCATCACCCGGGCGCCGGTCCCCGGTTCGGTCGTGACCCTCGCTCCGGTGGGCGTGTGCGCCGGCTACGACCCGGCCAGCCACCTGCTCAACGCGGGCCTGGGCGGATACCGGGTCGACGGCAGCGAAGCGTCGATGACCGTGGGCAACGGCGGCAGCTACCAGTTCCTGTTCGCCGCCACCGCGCCGTCCCGCTGCGTGTTCCGGCTCACGGTGACGCCGCCGTCCGGCTACAGCTTCGCCTCGACCCTGATCCCCGCGCGCGAGGGCGAGCTGTCGCCGCCCGGCGGCGGTGACGGCCGCTATGCCGTCCTGCCCGGTTCCGTGGCGCCCACCGCGCCGGTCGGCGATGGCACCCGCCACCACCTGCTGCTGGTGGGCGGCGCGGACGTGGCCCGCATCGTGCACAACCACATCCCGCTCGATCCGCGGCAGGCCCCGGGCCTGACCATCAGCAAGACCGGCAACCGCCAGATCGTGGAACTGGGCGACACGCTCGAGTACACGATCACCGTGCGCCAGACCGCCGGTGCGGCGCTGGGCGAAGTGACCGTGCTCGACCGCCTGCCGCGTGGCTTCACCTACGTGGCCGGCACCGCCCGCGTCGACGGCCGCGGCATCGCCGATCCGTCCGGCGCGCCGGGTCCGCAGCTGGCCTTCGACATCGGCGGCATCGGGGTCGGCCAGCAGCACGTGCTGACCTACCGGGTGCGCGTGGGCGTGGGCAGCGACCAGGGCGACGGCGTCAACCGCGCCCAGGCCCATGGCTGCGCCTTCGACGGCAGTTGCGTGGATGCCGGCCTGCAGCCGTACCCGGGCAGCGTGCCGTCCAACCAGGCCCAGTACCGGGTGCGGGTGACCGGCGGCGTGTTCACCAGCGAAGGCTGCGTGCTCGGCAAGGTGTTCGTGGACTGCAACCGCAACCACGTGCAGGACGCCGAGGAACTGGGCATCCCGGGCGTGCGCATGTATTTCGAGGACGGCACCTGGATGGTGTCGGACTCGGAGGGCAAGTACAGCTACTGCGGCCTGCCGCCGCGCAGCCACACGCTCAAGGTGGATGCCTCCACCCTGCCGGCCGGCGCGCGCCTGACCACCAGCAGCAACCGCAACCTCGGCGACGCGGACAGCCTGTTCATCGACCTCAAGAACGGCGAGCTGCACCGTGCCGACTTCGTCGAGGGCAGCTGCTCCAACCCGGTGGTCGAGCAGGTCAAGGCCCGCCGCACCCAGGGCGAGGTGCGCGCACCGGAGACCGAGACCGGCCAGCCGGCGTTGCGCTTCGAGAGCAAGCCGGCGCGCAGCCCGCAACAAGGCACCGACCCGGCCAACCAGAGACCGATCGTGGATCCGCGACCCGTAACCCCCGCCGCGGGCGGCCAGGAGGCGCAGCCATGAGCCGCGCCTCCCAGCACACGCCGCGACTGAGCCTGCTCGCCTGCGCCCTGGCGCTGGCGGTGCCCGGCCTGGCCCAGGACGTCTCCGGCAGCCAGCGCTTCACCCCGGTGCTGGGCAGCGCCGAGGCGCTGTACCCGCAGTCGCCGGCCACCACCGGCGCCGCATCGCGCGTGGTCGACCGCCGGTCCGGTGACGTCGACTACAGCGCCAACCGCGGCGTGGACCGGATCGTGGTCGAACTGGACCGCGACGGCGTGCCGGCCGACGGCCAGTCGACCGTGCACGTGCGCGTGCAGCTGCTGGGCGCCGACGGCCTGCCGCTGGCCGGGCAGTCCTTCGCCACCCTCGAGCACAGCGGCGGCCGCATCCGCCTGCCCGGTTCGCGCACCGACGAGTTCGGTCCGGGCGCCGGCGATGCCGACAAGGCCACCCCCGGCGTGCAGCTGGCGGTGGAAGGCGGCGTGGCCGAGTTCGACCTGGTCGCCCCGCACGATCCGCAGGACGTGTTCCTGCGCATCACCGCCGGCGCGCAGTCGGCCGAGGGCGTCATCGGCTTCCTGCCGGAGATGCGCGAGCTGCTGGCCACCGGCCTGGTCGAAGGCATCATCAACTTCAACCGCAAGGGCAACGGCGACCTGATCGCGCCGGTCGAGCGCGGCGACGCGTTCGAGCGCGAGATCCGCCGCTGGGAGAAGCAGTTCAACGACGGCAAGGCCAATGGCGCCGCGCGCACCGCGTTCTTCGTCAAGGGCCGGATCAAGGGCGAGTACCTGCTGACCGCCGCCTACGACTCGGACAAGGACGTGCGTTCGCGCCTGCTGCGCGACGTGCGTCCGGAGGAGTTCTATCCGGTCTACGGCGACTCCTCGCTGCACGGCTTCGACGCGCGCTCGGCCGAGCGCCTGTACGTGCGCGTCGACCAGGGCCGCAGCTACCTGCTCTACGGCGACTTCCAGACCGGCGACACCCTGGCCACGATGACCGGCGTGGGCGGCAGCGGGGCGATCGTGCAGCGCAGCCTGGGCACCTACAACCGCACCGCGACCGGCCTGGGCTGGCACTTCGAGAACGCTGGCGTGCGCGGCAACGTGTTCGCCACCCAGGATTCGCTGCGCCAGCTGATCGAGGAGTTCGCCAGCCAGGGCAGCGGCCCGTACGCGCTGCGCAACAACGCGGTGCTGGAAGGCAGCGAGCGCGTGGAAGTGGTGGTGCGCGACCGCTACCAGCCCTCGCGGATCGTCGAGGTGCGGCCGCTGGCCAGGCTGGTGGACTACAGCTTCGAGCCGTTCTCCGGCCGGATCCTGCTCAACCAGTTCCTGCCGGCGTTCGACGCGAACCTCAACCCGGTCTCGCTGCGCATCACCTACGAGATGGACCAGGGCACCGAGAAGTTCTGGACCTACGGCGCCGACGCGCAGTGGAAGGCCACCGAACGGCTGGAGATCGGTGGTTCGGTCGTGGATGACCGCAATCCCTTCGCCGCGTTCCGCATGGCCAGCGCCAATGCCGGTTACCGCTTCGGCGAGAACACCTACCTGGCGGCCGAGTTCGCCCGCACCCGCAGCGAGGTCAACACCAACAGCCTCAACCAGTACGCCACCCCTGGCCTGCAGGACCTCAGTGGCGAGGTGGAAGGCGATGCCTGGCGGGTGGAATTCGGCCACGAGGGTGAAGTGCTCGACGCGCGGGTGTTCGCCGCGCGCACCGACCCGGCGTTCAACAACGTCGCCGCGCCGCTGTTCGGCGGCCGCGGCGAATACAGCGCGCGCCTGGCCTGGAAGGTCGACGAGCGGCTGCAACCGTACGTGGAGGCCTTGCGCAGCGAGGACCGCAACCCGGATGGCGGCGACCGCGACGCGGCCGGTGCCGGCCTGCGCATCGGCGCCACCGAGCGCCTGACCGTGGACGTGGGCCTGCGCAGCATCCGCGAGACGGTCGGCGCGTATTCGCCGTGGACCGCGGCGATGCCGTTCGGCAGCGCCGGCGGCCTCACCGGCGGCTTCGCCACCGGTGCCGGCGGCGGCGCGCTGGGCTTCGGCCAGCAGCCGCTGGACCCGTTGACCGGGCTGCCGGTGCTCGGCAGCAGCGGCGCGCAGGGCGAATGGAGCAGCAGCCTGCCGGTGGGCACCGAACTGGAATCGGACACCGCGCGGATCGGCCTGGGTTACCGGGTCAGCGAGAAGTTCTCGGTCGGCGGTGAAGTCGAGCAGGAGATCAGCGGCGAGGAGCGCAACCGCCTGGCCCTGGGCATGGACTACCAGGCCTTCGAGCGCAGCCGGATCTACGGTCGCTACGAGAAGCAGACCGGCCTGACCAGCGCCTATGGCATTACCGAGGCCGGCCGCGAAGCCGACGCGTTCGTGCTCGGCGTGGACAGCAACTACGTCAAGGACACCCAGGTGTTCAGCGAGTACCGCATGCGCGATGCGGTCGCCGGGCGCGACCTGCAGGCCGCCTCCGGCATCCGCCAGAACTGGGACGTGGCCCCGGGCCTGCGCATGAGCGGCTCGGTCGAGCACGTGAAGGTCTTCGACGGCACTACCGGCGATGCCACCGGCCTGGCCTTGGGCGTGGACTACACGGGCAACCCGGTGTGGCGCGGCAGCGCGCGCGTGGAGCACCGGATCTCCGGCGACGTGGCCGGGACCGACACCGACGAGGCCTTCGACACCACCCTGGTGCAGCTGCTGGCGGCACGCAAGATCAGCCGCGACTGGACCGTGCTGGCGCGCAACTACCTGCTGTCCACCGACTACCGTGCCCGCGGCGACGTGCTGCAGGACCGCTTCCAGTTCGGCCTGGCCTACCGCGACACCGACACCAACCGGATCAACGCGCTGGCCCGCTACGAGTACAAGCTCGAAAGCGACGAGAGCGGGCTGGTGCTGGACCAGGGCGCGGTGGTCGCCGGTAGCAGCCAGGACATCCGCACCCGCGCCCACATCGTCTCGATGCATGCCGACTGGCATCCCTCGCGGCCGTGGTGGCTCACCGGGCGGGTCGCCGGCAAGTGGCAGCAGGACCGCTTCGCCTATGCCGATGGCGGCCGGGTCGACGACCGCTTCGAGGCGGTGCTGCTGTCCGGGCGGGTGGTCTACGACGTCACCGAGAACTGGGATGTCGGCGTGATGGCATCGACCTTCCGCGGCCAGCATGGCGCCAACCAGTACGCCTACGGCGCCGAGGTCGGCCGCCTGCTCCGGCAGAACCTGTGGCTGTCGGCCGGGTTCAACTTCACCGGCTTCGACGGCGACCGCGACCTGTCCGGCTACGAGTACACCCAGCAGGGCATCTACCTGCGCCTGCGCTTCAAGTTCGACGAAGACCTGTTCCGCAGGGACGAACCCCGCTATCGCGACCCCGTGCGCCACGGAGCGACCCAAGAATGAAGACGACCATGAACCCCTGCCGTTCCCGCGCCGCGCGCATGCTCGGCCTGGCCCTGCTGTCGGCCGCCACCGCGGTCCATGCCCAGGACAGCGTGCGCCTGCTGCCGCAGCAGGACCGCATCACCGACGAGGCGATCGACGCCGACCTGCGCAGTTACGAAGCCACGCAGGGCCGGATCCAGGCCCTCAACGATGCCGGCCGGCCGGTACGCGACTACCACCTGTCCAAGGCGCAGTGCTGGCTGGACGTGTCCTTCCACGAGTACACCCGCAACGACCGCAGCGCGTTCCCGCAGGCGGCGCTGGACGAGTCGGTGAAGCTGATCGCGGCGATGGAACGCGGCGCCTCGCCGCTGCCCACCGATACGCCGCTGGTCAACGACGCCCGCTACCTGCGCCAGGACCTGTGGCAGCGGCTGCGCGTGCTGCAGGGCACGCCCGGCTTCGCCTGCGCGCAGCAGGCCGCGGCCTGCGGCGAGGTCGAGCTGGTCCATGCCGGCAACGAGTTCAACCAGCAGCAGTGGCGCCATGCCAAGCCGTACATCCAGATCGCCGAGGACCTGGTCAACGACGCCGAGGCGATGGCGCGGCAATGCGGGGGTCCGGCCGTGGCGCCGACGCCGGCGGCGGAGCTGCCGGTGGTGGCGAACGTCCTGTTCGAATTCGACCGCGACGGTCGCGGCGACATCCGCGCCGATTCCCTGCAGGGCCTGGACCGTGCGCTGGCGCGCGTGGCCGAAGAAGGCCTGGTCCTGGAGCGGGTGGAACTGGTCGGCCATGCCGATCGCCTGCAGGGCCTGGGCGCCGAGCACAACGAGGCGCTGTCGGCGCGGCGCGCGCGGACGGTGCAGGCGTTGCTGGTCGAGCGCGGCGTCGCCGCGGACCGGATCGACTACCACTACCGCGGCGACACCGAGCAGGTGCAGAAGTGCGATGGGGTGAAGCCCCGCGCCGCGCTGCGCGAATGCCTGCTGCCGAACCGGCGGGTCGAGGTGCGCTTCATCGTGCGCTGACCGCCGGGTCCGGGAGGGTCGCATGGCGATCTTCCGGGCGGTGGCTGGATTGCGCGGTGGCTGGAGTGCCGCCGCGCACCAGCGCACTCCGCAGCCCGGTTTCCGCCGACCGGGCCTGCGCCCGATCGGTTCGATCAGGCCGACAGGTGTCCGATCGCTGCGATCGCGCCGAAGCGGTCGGCCAGGCGCTTGAGCAGGGCCAGGCGGTTGCCGCGGACCGCCGGATCGTCGGCGTTGACCATCACCTGGTCGAAGAACGCATCGACCTGCGGACGCACCAGCGCCAGCCGGTTCAGCACGCGCACGTAATCGTGCTGGTGCAGGGCGGGAGTGGTGTCGTCCAGCGCCGCCTCGACGGCCTCGCCCAGCGCGCGCTCGGCCGGCTCGCTGAACAGCGCCGGGTCTTCCATCGCCGGGATCGCGATGTCGGCCTTCTTGAGGATGTTGCCGATGCGCTTGTTGGCGGCGGCCAGGGCTTCGGCCTCCGGCAGCGTGGCGAAGGTACCGATCGCGTCGATGCGCGTGTCGAAGTCGTACAACGAGGCCGGCTTCAGCTCGGCGACCGCGTTGAAGTGCGCGGCCGGCACGCCCTTGTCGGCGTAGTAGCCGCGCAGGCGGTCGAGGATGAAGTCGTAGAGGTCTTGAACATCCTGAAAGTTGGAACGAGCTGATCCCTGAATTGCACCGGACTTCACTTCGACACCTTGTTTCCGGGCTTCTTTGGTTGCGTCAGCCTTCCGATCCATTTCGGTAAGCATCAATGCTTCGACGGCAAAATCGTTAGCCTCGACGAGTAGATTCTGCAAGTTCAGCTCAAAGCCCGACTCGATCACCGTCCGCGCCAACCCCAGCGCATTGCGTCGCAGCGCGAACGGATCCTTGTTGCCGGTCGGCTTCAGGCCCGCGGCAAAACCGCCGGCCAGGGTGTCCAGGCGCTCGGCGATCGCCAGCACCTTGCCCAGCGGCGACAGGGCGATGTCGTCGCCGGCGAAACGCGGCTGGTAGGCCTCGTCGATCGCCAGGGCAACCTCCGACGGCTCACCCGCAGCCAGCGCGTAATGGCGGCCGGCAATGCCCTGCAGCTCCGGGAATTCGTTGACCATGCGCGACTGCAGGTCGTTCTTGGCCAGTTCCGCCGCGCGCCGCGCCTGCGCCGGATCGGCGCCGACCTGCGGTGCGATGGCTTCGGCAAGTGCGGCCACGCGCGCGACCTTGTCAGCCACGCTGCCCAGCCTGGCCTGGTAGGTGACGGTCTTCAGGCCGTCACCCATCGACACCAGCCCCTGCTTGAGGTCCTCGTCGAAGAAGAACTTGGCATCGGCGAAGCGCGGGCGGATCACCCGCTCGTAGCCCTTGCGCACCTCGGCCACATCGCGAGACTGGATGTTGGCGATGCCGATGAAGTGCTCGGTCAGCTTGCCGCCGTCGCTGAGCACCGGGAAGAACTTCTGGTTGATCTCCATGGTCTCGATCAGCGCTTCCTGCGGCACGGCCAGGAACGCGGATTCGAAACTGCACAGCACCGCTGCCGGCCATTCGGTCAGGCACACCACCTGCTCGAGGTTGTCGTCGGTAATGCGCGCGCTGCCACCGGCCTGGCGCGCCGCAGCCTCGACCTCGGCCACGATGCGGGCGCGGCGCTCGACCGGGTCGACCAGCACGTGCGCGGCGCGCAGGGCATCGATGTAGTCCTGCGGCTGGCCGATCCACACCGGCTTGTCGTGCTCGAAGCGGTGACCGCGGCTCATCCGGTCGGACTTCACGCCCAGCACCTGCGCCTCCACCACATCCGACCCGAGCAGCAGCACCAGCCAGTGCACCGGGCGGGCGAAGGCGTAGTCGTGGTCGCCCCAGCGCATCGGCTTGGGGATCGGCATCGCCGCGATCGCCTCGGCGACGATTTCCGGCAGCAGCGCGGCGGTCTGCGCGCCCGGCTTCACCGCACGGTGCACGAAGCGCTCGCCCTTGGCGTCGGTGGTGCGTTCCAGCGCCGTCCACTCGATGCCCGCCTTGGCGGCGAAGCCTTCCAGCGCCCGGGTCGGCTTGCCGTCGGCGTCCAGCGCGATGTTCAGGTACGGGCCCAGCACTTCGCTGCGCTGTTCGGGCTGTTCGGCATCGACCGCCGGCAGCAGCACCGCCAGCCGGCGCGGGGTGTACAGCGGCCGCGCGTCCGCGGCGTCGAAGCCGACGCCGCGCTTTTCCAGCGCCGCGACCACGCCGTCGAAGAAGGCCTGCGCGAGCCCCGGAAGCGCCTTGACCGGCAGCTCCTCGGTGCCCAGTTCGATCAGCAACGGCTTCATGCGATGGATTCCTTGGTGCCCTTGGGTTGCGGGGTGAAGAAGGGGGCGTAACGCGCGCGGAACACGTCCAGCGCCTCGCAGCGGGCGACGTGCGCTTCCAGCGCCGGCCACGGCGACAGGTCGACCGGCAGCGACTGCGCCGCGTAGTTGGCGTAACAGGCGACGGTGATGTCGGCGAGCGTCATCGCTTCGCTTGCGAGCCAGCGCTCGCCGCGCGCCGCGCAGGCGGCGTCGAGCGCCGCCAGGGCGCCCTCCACCTGGACGCGGTTGCGCTCCAGCAGCGCGGCCGACCGGTGTTCCGCCGGATGGAAGATGCGCTCGAGCACGCTGGCCACGCAGCGGTCGGCCGCGCCGCTGGCCAGGCCGACCAGGCGCATCGCCTCGCGCCGCTCGGTGCCGCCGGCCGGCAGCAGCATCGCCCCGCCCGGTTCGTGTTCCAGCCAGTCCAGGATGGCGGCCGATTCGGTCAGCACCTGGCCGTCGGCCAGCACCAGCACCGGCACGCGGCCGAGCGGGCTGTACTGGCGGATGCGGTCGAAATCGGCGCCGACCGACCAGGCGCGATGCTCGAACTGGTAGCCGAGCAGCGCCAGCGCGATCGCCACGCGCCGGGTGAACGGCGAGTCGTACATGCCGATCAGGATCATCGTGCCGTCGGCTGCGGGGCGGCTGGACATCAGGCCGTGGCTCCGCGCTTCAGGCCCGGGAAGCCCAGCTTCTCGCGCTGCGCGTGGTAGGCCTCGGCCACGGCCTGGGCCAGCTTGCGCACGCGCAGGATGTAGCGCTGGCGCTCGGTCACCGAGATCGCGCGGCGCGCGTCGAGCAGATTGAAGCTGTGGCTGGCCTTGCACACCTGCTCGTAGGCCGGCAGCGGCAGGCCGGCCTCGACCAGCTTCAGCGCCTCGGCCTCGCAGGCGTCGAAGCGGTGGAACAGCTCGGCCACGTCGGCGTGCTCGAAGTTGTAGGTGCTCTGCTCGACTTCGTTCTGGTGGTAGACGTCGCCGTAGGTGACCACGCCCTGCGGGCCGACCGTCCAGACCAGGTCGTACACGTTGTCCACGTTCTGCAGGTACATGCACAGCCGTTCAAGGCCGTAGGTGATCTCGCCCAGCACCGGCCGGCATTCCAGGCCGCCGGCCTGCTGGAAGTAGGTGAACTGGGTCACCTCCATGCCGTTGAGCCACACCTCCCAGCCCAGGCCCCAGGCGCCGAGGGTCGGCGATTCCCAGTTGTCCTCGACGAAGCGCAGGTCGTGCACGCGCGGGTCGATGCCCAGCGCCTTCAGCGAGCCCAGGTACAGCTCCTGGATGTTGTCCGGGTTGGGCTTCATCACCACCTGGTACTGGTAGTAGCGCTGCAGGCGGTTGGGGTTCTCGCCGTAGCGGCCGTCGGTGGGGCGGCGCGAAGGCTGCACGTAGGCCGCGTTCCACGGCTCGGGGCCCAGCGCGCGCAGGAAGGTGGCCGGGTGGAAGGTGCCGGCGCCGACCTCCAGGTCCAGCGGCTGGATCAGCACGCAGCCCTGCTCGGCCCAGTAGGCGTTGAGCGCCTGGATCAGTCCCTGGAAAGTCGGTCCGGTCATCGGATTTATTGCGCTGCGGAAAAGCGGGCTAGTATAGGGCCGAGCCCCGTGCCATGCGGGTTTCGGCCGTTTCAACGGCTACTTTTCCGCCGGTTCGCCGCCTTGAATGTTCCCCGCGCGCCCTTCCTGATCGTCGAGACCGGCCAGCCGGTGGACAGCCTCAAGCGCTACGGCCGCTTCCCGCACTGGATCAGGGTTGCCGCCGGGTTGTCGGCGCACGAGGTGGTGGAGGTCAACGCCGAACGCGGCGACCCGCTGCCGCCGGCCGCGGACCTGGCCGGGGTGATCGTCAGCGGCTCGGCTGCCTTCGTGACCGACCGCGCCGAATGGAGCGAGCGCACCGCCGGCTGGATGCGCGAGGCCGTCCACGCGGGCACGCCACTGTTCGGCATCTGCTATGGCCACCAGCTGCTGGCCCATGCGCTGGGCGGCCAGGTCGACTACAACCCGGCGGGGCGCGAGTCGGGCACGGTGTTCATCGACCTGCACCCGCCCGCGTTCGAGGATCCGCTGTTCGCGGCGCTACCGGCGCGCTTCGCCGCCCATGCCACCCACCTGCAGACCGTGCTGCGGCCACCGGAGGGCGCCACCGTGCTGGCCCGCTCGGACCAGGACGGCTGCCACGCCTTCCGCTGGGGCGAGCGCGCCTGGGGCGTGCAGTTCCACCCGGAGTTCGCCACCCACCACATGCGCGGCTACGTCAACGCGCGCGCCGATTGCCTGCGCCGCCACGGACGCTGCCCGCGCACGGTCGCGCGCGAGGTCAGCGCCGCGCCGCTGGCGCGCAGGCTGCTGCGACGCTTCGTCCAGCATGCGCGCGGGACGCCCGCCCGGCCCGGACATGCCTGAACAACCCCGCGGCCGGCGTATGCCGCTGCCCGCGCTTGGCCGATAATGCACGCGCGCCTCCGACGTCGGGGCGCGGCAACGGGAACTCGATGGACACGATACGCAAGCTGCCGGCTTCGGACGGCGCGGAATGGTTGCTGGGCGGCTTCGCCCTGCTGCGGCGCGCACCGCTGGCGCTCGGCACGCTCGGCGCCTTGTGGGGGCTGCTGGCGTCGCTGGTGATGACCGTGGGCCTGGCGGTGCCGGCGCTGGCGACGATCCTGCAGCTGCTGGTCGCGCTGGCCGGGCCGGTGCTGTTCGCCGGGCTGTTGTGGGCCGTGCGCGAAGTCGCGCACGGGCGCCCGGCAATGCCGGCGCACCTGCTGCAGGGCGTCCGCGAAGGCCGGGTCGCGCAGTTGCTGACCACGCTGCTGCCGCAGCTGGCGGCCGGCCTGGTGCTGGGCGTGCTGCTGCTGGTGCTGGTCGGCAGCGAGCAGTTGCAGGCGCTCGCCCGGGTCAGCAACGAGCTCAACGCGATGGCCCAGTCCGGGCAGCAGCCGAGCCCGGAGCAGGTGGAGGCGCTGGTGGCGACCCTGCCGGCCGGCCGCATCCTGCTGTGGCTGCTGCTGGGCGTGGTGGCCGCCATTGCCGTGGCCATGACCGTCTTCGTTTCGGTGCCGCGGATCCTGTTCGAGCACCGCGACGGCCTGCCGTCGATGCGCGACAGCCTGCGCGCCTGCCTGCACAACCTGCCGGCGATGGCAGTGTTCCTGCTGCTGGCGATGGTGGCGATCTTCGCCATCTATTTCGGCGTGCTGCTGGTCACGCTGGTGTTGCAGCTGGTGGCCGGGCCGGTACTGGCGATGTGGATCGCGCAGCTGCTGCTGATGGCAGTGCTGATGCCACTGCTGGCTGGCGCGACCTACACCGCATGGACACGCCTGTTCGGCGAACCGGTCGCGGGGGCGTCGGCCCCGCTGCAAGCCGGCCATCTCGAGGCCTGAAGGGCACGGGGCGTTCGCGCCGTCAGGGCGACGGCGCGGTGTCGGCCGGTCGTGGCGCGACCAGCTTCGAGGCCAGGATGCCGGCCTCGTACAGCAGGCACATGGGAATGGCCAGCAGCAGCTGCGAGATCACGTCCGGCGGGGTGATCAGCGCGGCCAGCACGAAAATGCCCACGATCGCGTAGCCGCGGCCGGCCTTGAGCTGCTCGGGCGTGACCCAGCCCAGCAACACCAGGATCACCAGCGCCACCGGCAGCTGGAAGCTGGCGCCGAAGGCCAGGAAGATCACCAGCACGAAGTCCAGGTAGGCGTTGATGTCGGTCATCATCGCCACCCCGTCGGGCTTGATCGCGGCGAGGAAGCCGAACACCGACGGCAGCACCACGAAGTACGCGAACGCACAGCCGGCATAGAACAGGATCACCGCCGAGGCCAGCAGCGGCAGCGCCAGCTTCTTCTCGCGCTGGTACAGCCCCGGCGCGACGAACGCCCAGGCCTGGTACAGCAGCCACGGCGCGGTCACCACAAGGGCCACGAAGAACGCCAGCTTGATCGGGGTGAAGAATGGCGAGGCGACCTGCACGGCGATCAGCTGGCCGCCGGCCGGCAGCTTGTCCAGCAGCGGCTGCGCCAGCCACGCATACAGCTTGTTGGCGAACGGCAGCAACGCCAGCAGCACCACCACCAGTCCGGCCAGCGCGCGCAGCAGGCGCGTGCGCAGCTCGAGCAGGTGCTCCATCAGGCTGCTTTCGGTATCGGACTCAGGGCCGGCGGGATTCATCGTCCGGTCCTTGCAGGGGTGGGGTTTCCGGACCGGCCACGGACGGGGCGCCTTCGACCTCCCGGCGCACGGCGTCGAGCTCGCGGCCGGTGGCGTGGAGTCCTTCCTGCACGTGCGCCTGGGCCTGGCCGAACTCGTCCTGCAGGCGCGTCTGCGCCTGTCCGAACTCATCCTGCAGGCGCGTCTGCGCCTGCTTCAGGGCGGCCTGGGTCTCCTGCATGCTGCGCTTGAGCTCCTCGGCCTCCAGCTCGCGCTCCAGTTCGGACTTGACCGAGTACCACTGCGCGCGCGCGCGGCGCACCCACAGCCCGGCGAAGCGGGCTGCCTTGGGCAGCCGTTCCGGACCGAGGACCACGAGGGCGACCACCGCGATCAGCAGCAGCTCGCTGAAACCGATGTCGAACATCCGCGTACGGCCGACGCGGGATCAGCGCTCGGCGCGATCGCGCTCGGACTGTTCCTTCGACTCGGCGCTGCGCTCGTTGCCGAGCTGGCCGGCCGGCTTGTCGTCCGGGTCGCGCATGCCTTCCTTGAAGCCCTTGACCGCTTCACCCAGGTCTTTCCCGGCGTTGCGCAGGCGCTTGGTGCCGAACACCAGCAGCACCACGACCAGCACGATGATCCAATGCCAGATGCTCAGACCGCCCATGGCACGCTCGCTGTAATAAGAGGAACAAGGGCCACAGGATAGCGCAGGGCGCGACGCGCGGCGGCGCTACCTCAGGGCAGCGGTTCGGTCCGGGTCGATTCCTCGCCCACCGGCTCGAAACCCTGGGTCGGGGCCGGGCCGGACGCGGCCGGCGCCGGCGTCGCTGCGGGCGCTTGCGTGCCCTGGGTCTGCGCGGCCGGTACCGCGGGGTCCGGGACGCTTGCGGCCACCGCGGGCTCCGTTCCGCCGCCGGCCCCGGTTCCGCGCGCCACCCGGGCGTTGTGGGTGGATTCTTCCAGCTGGTCGCGGAAGGCCACCACCGCCGAGGGCGGCGTCACCTGCGAGCGCCCTTCGAACACCATCCGTGGCGTGGTCGTGGCGCCGTAGATGCTGGCCTGCGCGTCGCGATCGATCTGGAGCACCGCGCCGTCGAGCGAAACACCGGCAAACAGGCCGCGTGCGCGCGACCATGACCAGATCTCGGCCTTGAGCTGGCCATCAGTGGCCGCGGCGGCATTGCGGCCCACCGGGCCGGCGGCGACGCCGGCATCGGCGCCGAGGGTGAACTTGCCGTTGACGATGTCGTCCAGGCTGCGGTCGTTGCGGAACACCAGGACCACGTCCGACGACTGCACGCCAGCCTGGAAACCGATGCTGCCGCCGGTCAGGGTCACGAACACCGGGTTGGTCCAGGTGCCGTCCGCGCCCTTGACCGACATCAGCCCGTGGCCGCGGCGGCCGCCCAGCACCAGGCCGGCCTTGATCGTGTCGGGGATGACCACGATGCCGCGGGCTTCGTCGAGCAGCTTGTCCGGGATCGCCTGCTCGGGGATCTGCTGGATCTCCGAGAGCACCCGCACCGCATTGCGCGCGCGCTCTTCTTCGGTGGGGGCGGCCATGGCCTGTCCGGCGACGGGCAACAGGATGGCCAGCGACAGCAGGATGCTCGGAAGACGCGACATGCATGACTCCGGATGGGCACGTGCGGCCATGGCCGCGGATCGTCGTGAACTTAATGAAGCGGCAATGAATCTTGCCTGAGGCCGGCCAGCCTCCTCCAGCGCCGCTTCCGGTGCATGCAGAACCCGCGCGACCCAGGCGGCGGCTCTGTCAGAATGGGCCATGGCCAACGACTCCGACACCGCGCTGCTCGCGGTCAACCTGGGTACGCCCGACGCGCCGACCGCGCCGGCCGTGCGTCGCTACCTGGCCGAGTTCCTCGGCGATCCGCGGGTCGTCGCGATCCCGCCGCTGCTGTGGAAGCCGCTGCTGTACGGGTTGATCCTGCCGCTGCGCGGACCGCGCTCGGCCGCCAACTACGCCAAGGTGTGGATGGACGAGGGCTCGCCGCTGCTGGTCCACACCCGCCGCCTTGCCGCCGCGCTGCAGGAGCGCCTGCCGGACTGGCGCGTGCTGCCGGCGATGCGCTACGGCAACCCCGCGCTGCGGTCCATCCTGCGCGAACTGCGCGCCTCCGGCGTGCGCCGGCTGGTCGTGCTGCCGCTCTACCCCCAGTACTCGACCACCACCACCGCCTCGGTGGCCGACGTCGTCGCCGAGGAAACGCAGGGCATGGACGTGACCCTGATCGAGGATTACTCGAGCGACCCGGGTTGGGTCGCCGCGGTGGCTGGTTCGATCGCCCGCTACCGCAGCCAGCATGGGGCCGGGAAACACCTGCTGTTCTCCTTCCATGGCCTGCCGCAGCGGGTGGCCGACGCTGGCGATCCGTATCCCCGGCGCTGCCTGGACAGCGCCACGGCGGTGGCCGCGGCGCTGGGCCTGGCCCCGGAACAGTGGTCACTCGCCTACCAGTCCCGCTTCGGCCGCGAGCGCTGGCTGGAGCCGTCCACGCTCGACGCGCTGGATCGGCTCGCCGCATCGGGCGTGCGCGAGGTGGACGTTGCCTGCCCCGGTTTCGCGGTCGATTGCCTGGAAACCCTCGAAGAAGTCGCGCTGGGCCTGGCCGAGCACTTCGAGTCGAAGGGCGGGCGGATGGCCTACATTCCCTGCCTCAACGATGCGCCTGCGCACGCCGATGCGCTGGCGGGCCTGGCGCGCTGCGCCGTCGGCAGCGACGGGTGAGCCCGCGCGAAGTCCGACTGCCCGTGGCCTGGGGTGAACTGGCCGGGCTGCGGCGGGCATCCCCGGGCCGGCCACGGGTGATCGCGCTGCACGGCTGGCTCGACAATGCCGCCAGCTTCCTGCCGATGCTGCCGCATCTGCCGGAGCTGGACCTGCTGCTCCTCGATCTCCCCGGCCACGGTCGCAGCGCGCACCTGCCGGTCGGAACCGAGTATGGATTGACCACGCACGTCTCTGCGGTGCTGGATGCCGCCGATGCGCTGGGCTGGGAGCGTTTCGCCCTGCTCGGCCATTCGATGGGCGCCGCCATCGCGTCGCTCGTGGCCGTGGCCGGTCCGTCGCGGGTGGAGCGGCTGGCGCTCATCGAGACCCTTGGCCCGCTTTCGGAAGCGCCCGGGAACACCGCTTCGCGCCTGCAGCAGGCCGTGGCGGCCTCGCGAGGCCGCGCGACAGGCGCGTCGCTTCGTGTCTTCCCGGACCTGGGTCTGGCCGTGCGTGCGCGCATGCAGGCCAGCCAACTCGACCAGGCCAACGCCCGCCTGCTCGTGGAGCGCGGCACGCGTGCGGTGGCGGGCGGGTACGTCTGGTCCAGCGATCCGCGGTTGACCCGCCCGGCCGCGACACGGCTGGCCGAGCCGCAGGTACAGGCACTGCTGGCCGCGATCCCCTGCCCGGTCCGCTTCCTCGGTGCCGAACCTGCCCAGTCCTACTTTCCCGAGGCCGTTCGCGATGCCCGGCTGGCCGTCGTGCCGGACGCCGCGGTGGCGGTGATCGCCGGCAGCCACCATCTGCACATGGACCAGCCCACGACGGTCGCGTCCTTCTTCCTGGACTTCCTCGCCGGCTGACCCGGCATCTCCGCCGTTAGCCTTCCACCATCGACAATCCCGGCGCCAGCAGGGACGATGCTGGCGACGGAGAGAGGGATCCTGGCATGGGGCTGTATCCGCTGTTCGCCGACCTGCGTGGTCGCGAGGTGCTGGTGGTTGGTGGCGGCGAAGTCGCCGCTAGGAAGGTCGCCGCGCTGCTACGGGCGGGCGCACTCGTCCGCCTGCACGCGCGCGAGGTGCTGCATCCGGAGGTCGCCACCGCATTGGCCGACGGCCGCATCGTCCGTCTGGCCGGCGAGTTCGACCCGGCATGGCTGGACGCCGTCTGGCTGGTGGTGGCGGCGACCGACGATTCCGCGTTCAACGCAGGCCTTGCGGCTGAAGCCGGGCGCCGGCGTCGGCTGGTGAACGTGGTCGATGATGCGGTGCTGTCGAGTTTCCAGGTGCCGGCCGTGGTCGATCGCGCGCCCCTGGTGGTGGCGATCTCGTCGGGGGGCGCGGCGCCCATGCTGGCCCGCCGCATCCGTGAACGCCTGGAGACCGAGCTCGGCCCCTCCCTGGGCAGGCTGGCGGGGCTGTTCGCCGAACACCGCGAGCGGATCCGCCTCCGGCTCCCCGACCTGTCGGCGCGCCGCCGCTGGTTCGAGCGCATGCTCGATGGCCGCATGGAGTCCGCATTCGAACGTGGCGGCGACGCGGCCATGGAAGCCGCGTTCGTGGAAGAGGTGGAGCGCGCTGCCGAATCGCCGCCGCAACCGGCGGTGGTCGCACTGGTCGCGGCCAGCCCCATGCCCGACCTTTATACGCTGCGTGCGCTGCGCGCCTTCAACGAAGCGGACATCATCGTCGTGGGCGAGGGCGTTGACGGGGCGATGCTGGAGCCGGCGCGCCGCGACGCCCGGCGAATCCCGGCGGGCCCGGACCCGGCTGCGTTGCTGCGCTCGCTTGCCGCGCCGGGCGCGCGGATCGTGTGGGTCCACCACCAGCAGGGCTCCGGCGGCAGCCTCGCCGCCCTCGAAGGCGCCTGCAGCAGGTCGGGAATCGCGGTTCGCATGATTCCGGCCGTCGCCTGAGCAGGAAATTTCGCCAGGGGGCTTCCCAACGCGGGGGCGTCCATGCACAATGCGCGCCCCGCCAACGACCGGCCTCCTTCGGGAGCCAGCAGCGGCGGGGCCGGAAGCGAAAACCCTCCAACAAAGGTGTTGCAGTTCTCCGGAAGCCGCCTATAATGTGCGGCTCCCTCGGCGGAAACGAATCACGCGATTCGCAGCCACTGGGGCGGAAACGAAAAGATCCCTTCACGGGGTGTTGACGGATCCGAAACGAGCTGCCAGAATGTGCGGCTCACCTCGACGGAAGCGGTTCGCCGCTGAAGATGAGGGGAGGATGAAAACCCCGCAACGCGGTGTTGACACTTCCAAAACGAGCTGCCAGAATGTGCGGCTCACCTCGACGGAAACGTCGGGACACGGATGAAGGCGCTGAGGCCGATTCCGACGCTCTTTGAAAGTGTGCGCAGGTAACTTGTGCGGACGCCTGCAGGAAGGATGACTGTCCATCTTGCAGACGTTTTAACAGCAACAAGTCAAATGCTTTATAGCAAGCGATACGTAGCTGGGTAGAACTTCTGCAGCTGAAAGTATTGACCTTCGGGTCTGTAATTTTAAGTGAAGAGTTTGATCCTGGCTCAGAGTGAACGCTGGCGGTAGGCCTAACACATGCAAGTCGAACGGCAGCACAGGAGAGCTTGCTCTCTGGGTGGCGAGTGGCGGACGGGTGAGGAATACATCGGAATCTACTCTGTCGTGGGGGATAACGTAGGGAAACTTACGCTAATACCGCATACGACCTACGGGTGAAAGTGGGGGACCGCAAGGCCTCACGCGATTGAATGAGCCGATGTCGGATTAGCTAGTTGGCGGGGTAAAGGCCCACCAAGGCGACGATCCGTAGCTGGTCTGAGAGGATGATCAGCCACACTGGAACTGAGACACGGTCCAGACTCCTACGGGAGGCAGCAGTGGGGAATATTGGACAATGGGCGCAAGCCTGATCCAGCCATACCGCGTGAGTGAAGAAGGCCCTCGGGTTGTAAAGCTCTTTTGTTGGGAAAGAAATCCTGTCGGTTAATACCTGGCAGGGATGACGGTACCCAAAGAATAAGCACCGGCTAACTTCGTGCCAGCAGCCGCGGTAATACGAAGGGTGCAAGCGTTACTCGGAATTACTGGGCGTAAAGCGTGCGTAGGTGGTTGTTTAAGTCTGTCGTGAAAGCCCTGGGCTCAACCTGGGAATTGCGATGGATACTGGGCAACTAGAGTGTGGTAGAGGGTGGCGGAATTCCCGGTGTAGCAGTGAAATGCGTAGAGATCGGGAGGAACATCCGTGGCGAAGGCGGCCACCTGGGCCAACACTGACACTGAGGCACGAAAGCGTGGGGAGCAAACAGGATTAGATACCCTGGTAGTCCACGCCCTAAACGATGCGAACTGGATGTTGGGTTCAACTTGGAACCCAGTATCGAAGCTAACGCGTTAAGTTCGCCGCCTGGGGAGTACGGTCGCAAGACTGAAACTCAAAGGAATTGACGGGGGCCCGCACAAGCGGTGGAGTATGTGGTTTAATTCGATGCAACGCGAAGAACCTTACCTGGTCTTGACATCCACGGAACTTTCCAGAGATGGATTGGTGCCTTCGGGAACCGTGAGACAGGTGCTGCATGGCTGTCGTCAGCTCGTGTCGTGAGATGTTGGGTTAAGTCCCGCAACGAGCGCAACCCTTGTCCTTAGTTGCCAGCACGTAATGGTGGGAACTCTAAGGAGACCGCCGGTGACAAACCGGAGGAAGGTGGGGATGACGTCAAGTCATCATGGCCCTTACGACCAGGGCTACACACGTACTACAATGGGAAGGACAGAGGGCTGCAATCCCGCGAGGGGGAGCCAATCCCAGAAACCTTCTCTCAGTCCGGATCGGAGTCTGCAACTCGACTCCGTGAAGTCGGAATCGCTAGTAATCGCAGATCAGCATTGCTGCGGTGAATACGTTCCCGGGCCTTGTACACACCGCCCGTCACACCATGGGAGTTTGTTGCACCAGAAGCAGGTAGCTTAACCTTCGGGAGGGCGCTTGCCACGGTGTGGCCGATGACTGGGGTGAAGTCGTAACAAGGTAGCCGTATCGGAAGGTGCGGCTGGATCACCTCCTTTTGAGCACGACAGCATCGTCCTGTCGGGCGTCCTCACAAGTCACCTGCATTCAGAGTTCCTGGTCCGACAGCGGACTGGGGAAGTCCCTTTTAGGGGCCTTAGCTCAGCTGGGAGAGCACCTGCTTTGCAAGCAGGGGGTCGTCGGTTCGATCCCGACAGGCTCCACCATATGAGTATCGACTTTTGGGTCTGTAGCTCAGGTGGTTAGAGCGCACCCCTGATAAGGGTGAGGTCGGTGGTTCGAGTCCTCCCAGACCCACCACTCTGAATGACAAGCGCACACACTTTCGAACTTACGCACCAGGCGTTGAAGCCCGGTACGTGCTCTTTTAAAACTTGTGATGTAGCGAGCGTTTGAGATGTCTATCTCGACGTGTCGTTGAGGCTAAGGCGGGGGCTTCGAGCCCCTAAAAATTGAGTCGTATGTTCGCGCTGGTGGCTTTGTACCCCACCGGCTCGTCATTAACTCCGAGGCGACTTGGGGTTATATGGTCAAGCGAATAAGCGCACACGGTGGATGCCTTGGCGGTCAGAGGCGATGAAGGACGTGACAGCCTGCGAAAAGCGCGGGGGAGCTGGCAATAAGCTTTGATCCCGCGATGTCCGAATGGGGAAACCCACTGCTTCGGCAGTATCCTGCAGTGAATACATAGCTGCTGGAGGCGAACCCGGTGAACTGAAATATCTAAGTAACCGGAGGAAAAGAAATCAACCGAGATTCCCTAAGTAGTGACGAGCGAACGGGGACTAGCCCTTAAGCTGGAATGGTTCTAGAAAAACAACCTGGAAAGGTTGGCCATAGAAGGTGATAGCCCTGTATTTGAAAGGGCCACTCCAGTGAAGACGAGTAAGGCGGGGCACGTGAAACCCTGTCTGAACATGGGGGGACCATCCTCCAAGGCTAAATACTCCTGACCGACCGATAGTGAACCAGTACCGTGAGGGAAAGGCGAAAAGAACCCCGGAGAGGGGAGTGAAATAGACCCTGAAACCGTGTGCGTACAAGCAGTAGGAGCCCGCAAGGGTGACTGCGTACCTTTTGTATAATGGGTCAGCGACTTACAGTTCGTGGCAAGCTTAACCGTATAGGGGAGGCGAAGGGAAACCGAGTCTGAATAGGGCGCATAGTCGCGGGCTGTAGACCCGAAACCGGGTGATCTAGTCATGCCCAGGGTGAAGGTGCCGTAACAGGTACTGGAGGCCCGAACCCACTCCCGTTGCAAAGGTAGGGGATGAGGTGTGATTAGGAGTGAAAAGCTAATCGAACCCGGAGATAGCTGGTTCTCCTCGAAAGCTATTTAGGTAGCGCCTCATATGTATCCTCTCGGGGGTAGAGCACTGTTATGGCTAGGGGGTCATCGCGACTTACCAAACCATTGCAAACTCCGAATACCGAGAAGGACTGTATGGGAGACACACGGCGGGTGCTAACGTCCGTCGTGAAAAGGGAAACAACCCAGACCCACAGCTAAGGTCCCAAATTATCGCTAAGTGGGAAACGATGTGGAAAGGCACAGACAGCCAGGAGGTTGGCTTAGAAGCAGCCACCCTTTAAAGAAAGCGTAATAGCTCACTGGTCGAGTCGGTCTGCGCGGAAGATTTAACGGGGCTAAGCGATAAACCGAAGCTTGGGGTGCATAACTTTGTTATGCGCGGTAGAGGAGCGTTCCGTAAGCCTGCGAAGGTGGATTGAGAAGTCTGCTGGAGGTATCGGAAGTGCGAATGCTGACATGAGTAACGATAATGCGGGTGAAAAGCCCGCACGCCGAAAGCCCAAGGTTTCCTTGCGCAACGTTAATCGACGCAGGGTTAGTCGGTCCCTAAGGCGAGGGCGAAAGCCGTAGTCGATGGGAAGCAGGTTAATATTCCTGCACCTCGCGTGAGTGCGATGGAGGGACGGAGAAGGTTAGGTGTACCGGGCGTTGGTTGTCCCGGGGAAAGGCGGTAGGTTTGGATCTTTGGCAAATCCGGGATCCTTTAAGACCGAGCACCGAGACGAGTCCTTTAGGACGAAGTCACTGATACCACGCTTCCAGGAAAAGCTCCTAAGCTTCAGCTCACGAAGACCGTACCGTAAACCGACACAGGTGGGTAGGATGAGAATTCTCAGGCGCTTGAGAGAACTCGGGTGAAGGAACTAGGCAACATGGCACCGTAACTTCGGGAGAAGGTGCACCCTCTTTGGTGGCCCATGCGGGCTATAGCTGAGGAGGGTCGCAGAAACCAGGCCGCTGCGACTGTTTATCAAAAACACAGCACTCTGCAAACACGAAAGTGGACGTATAGGGTGTGACGCCTGCCCGGTGCTGGAAGGTTAATTGATGGGGTCAGCCGCAAGGCGAAGCTCTTGATCGAAGCCCCAGTAAACGGCGGCCGTAACTATAACGGTCCTAAGGTAGCGAAATTCCTTGTCGGGTAAGTTCCGACCTGCACGAATGGCGTAACGACAGCGGCGCTGTCTCCACCCGAGACTCAGTGAAATTGAAATCGCTGTGAAGATGCAGCGTTCCCGTGGCAAGACGGAAAGACCCCGTGAACCTTTACTATAGCTTTACACTGAACGTTGAGTTCGTCTGTGTAGGATAGGTGGGAGGCTTTGAAGTGTCGGCGCTAGCTGGCATGGAGCCATCCTTGAAATACCACCCTGATGTGCTTGACGTTCTAACCTAGGCCCGTAATCCGGGTCGGGGACCGTGTATGGTGGGTAGTTTGACTGGGGCGGTCTCCTCCTAAAGAGTAACGGAGGAGCTCGAAGGTACGCTCAGCGCGGTCGGACATCGCGCACTGTGTGCAAAGGCATAAGCGTGCTTGACTGCAAGATCGACGGATCAAGCAGGTAGGAAACTAGGACTTAGTGATCCGGTGGTTCTGTATGGAAGGGCCATCGCTCAACGGATAAAAGGTACTCCGGGGATAACAGGCTGATACCGCCCAAGAGTTCATATCGACGGCGGTGTTTGGCACCTCGATGTCGGCTCATCACATCCTGGGGCTGTAGTCGGTCCCAAGGGTATGGCTGTTCGCCATTTAAAGTGGTACGCGAGCTGGGTTCAGAACGTCGTGAGACAGTTCGGTCCCTATCTGCCATGGGCGTTGGAGATTTGAGAGGGGCTGCTCCTAGTACGAGAGGACCGGAGTGGACGAACCTCTGGTGTTCCGGTTGTCACGCCAGTGGCATTGCCGGGTAGCTATGTTCGGAAGCGATAACCGCTGAAAGCATCTAAGCGGGAAGCGCGCCTCAAGATGAGATCTCCCGGGACACAAGTCCCCTAAAGGAACCATCAAGACTAGGTGGTTGATAGGTCAGGTGTGTAAGCGCAGCAATGCGTTGAGCTAACTGATACTAATGATCCGTGTGGCTTGACCATATAACCTCAAGTGGCCTTGGACTCGACGATGACGTCGATAGCCATCCGCCGCTCACTACATCACAAGTACTTATGCGAGACGGTGCGGTATGCACGGTCTGTCCCTTGCGGGCAGCCATGTTCACCAGCACGCTCCAACCGTCTCCCTGATGAAATTAGCGTTGTGGAACCACCCGATCCCATCCCGAACTCGGAAGTGAAACGCAACAGCGCCGATGGTAGTGTGGGTCTCCCATGCGAGAGTAGGTCATCGTCAGGGTTTTACTCCGAAACCCCCAGCCGACAGGCTGGGGGTTTCTTCTTTTCCGGCTCCTGCTGCCGCAGGGAACGTTATCGCCCTCGGTAATCCCCGACCGATTCAGATGGTGGCTCGCAGCTCGCAGCCCGCGATGACCGAGACCGTCGCGCTGTCGAGCGATCCTGCGTCGGGAGGCCTCTCAGAGCGTCGAAGGCCCGTGCCCAGGCCACATCTGCGCGGTCGACGCGGCCGGATACTGACGCCATGAAACTGGCCTAGCGGTGCGCCGTGCGTGCGCGGTGTCCGCAAGTTGGCTGTCATCGCCACGGGTCGAGCCGGACCCCCTCCCCCGCGGAATGTCAGGCATCACCGGGGCGCAAGCCATCACATTGCGCCGAGCGCCATGCCGCCGGATGTGGAGCGGAGGAGGCTTGGAGTCGGGGTTCCCCGCGTGCCGCATGTGGCGGGCGAGCCGATCCCGTGCCTGCCTGACAACGACGTTGCCTCGACGTTGACCGATCGGGCCATCACGGCGAGCCGTCGCCGAGCTTCAGTCTTGAGCCCGCACTGGAGGCGGCGAAAGGCGGCGGATGTCTGGCGACGTTCGGATTCCAGGTCGAGGCCTCCTGGCAGCGCCTTTACCGGAATCTGCAGCGTGCAGCTGAAAAGCAGGAGGGCCCGCAGCTCTCGATGCGGGCCCTCCTGGTTGTGTTGCACAGAGGTGTTGCGACTGTTATGGCGAGGCGGCCTGCTTGCCAGCCATCGCCTCGTCGCGCGCGGCCTTGAACGCATTGCCTTCGTACCAGTTCGGCCAGCGGTCGCCGCCGGCCAGGTCCTGGCCGACGCCGTACAGCGCCTGCAGGTCCTCGACGATGCCGTCATACCGCCAGCCATCGTGGATCTCGTCGCTGGGCTGGTGGTAACGCTTGGCGTACTCGGCATTGGCCGCCTTGCCGGCGTCCAGGCCGCCCTCGCGCAGGTCATTGCCGCCCTTCGCATACAACGCCGGCACGCCGGCCTTGGCGAAGTTGAAGTGGTCGCTGCGGAAGTAATAGCCGGCGGCGGTGTTGCCCTCTTCGGTCAGCACCCGGTCCTGCTGGTCGGCGTGGACCTTGAGCATGTCCTCCAGCTCGGAGTTGCCGAAGCCGGTCACCACCATGTCGCGCGAGCGTCCGCCCACGGACATCGCGTCGAGGTTGACCACGCCGGCGATCTTGTCCAGCGGGAAGGTCGGGTGGGCGACGTAGTACTTGGAACCGAGCAGGCCCGACTCTTCCAGCGTCACGGCGACGAAGACCACCGAGCGTTCCGGTGGCTGTTCCTGGTGGGCGAACGCTTCGGCAATCTCCAGGATGCCGGCCACGCCGGTGGCATTGTCGACCGCGCCGTTGTAGATCGCGTCGCCCTCTTCGCCTTCGTGCCTGCCCAAGTGGTCCCAATGGGCCATGTACAGCACCGCCTCGTCGGCGCGGGCCTTGCCCGGCAGCACGCCGATGACGTTGCGCGAGGTCTTGCTGGCGGTGGTGCTGGCCAGGTCGACCGACAGGGTGGCGTCGAGCGGCACCGCCTTGAAGCCGGGCTTGTTCGCCATCTTGTAGGCGTCTTCCAGCTCGATGCCGGCGCCGGCGAAGAGCTTGCGCGCGGCCTCCGCCGTCAGCCAGCCCTGCACCGGCAGGCGCGGCTCGGGATCGTCGCTGGCGGGCAGGTCGTACTGCGCGCCGGACCAGGAGTTCTTGACCACGTCCCAGCCGTAGCTGGCGCCTGCGTCGTCATGGACGATCAGCGCGGCGGCGGCGCCCTTGCGCGCGGCCTCCTCGAACTTGTACGTCCAGCGGCCGTAGTAGGTCATCTTCTTGCCGTCGAAGAGCTTGTCGTCGCCGGCATGGAAGCCCGGGTCGTTGACGAGGATCACCACCGTCTTGCCGGTCCAGTCCTGGTCGCCGTAGTCGTTCCACTGCCGCTCCGGCGCGTCGACGCCATAGCCGACGAAAACGACCGGGCTGTCCTTGACGCTGACCTGCGCCTGGCCGGTGCGGGTACCTACCACCATGTCGGTGCCGAAGGCCAGCGCCACCGGCGCGCCATCGATGGTCAGGTTCAGCGTCGTGGCCGGATCGGCGGTGGTCTCGACCATCGGCACGTCCTGGAAATAGCTGTCGCCATTGCCCGGCTGCAGGCCGATGCGCTGCATCTGCGCGCGGATGTACTCGATCGTGCGTTCTTCCCCGGCCGAGCCGGGCGCGCGGCCCTCGAACTCGTCGGAAGCCAGCGTCTGCACCAGGTCCTTGAAGTCGCCGGCATCGATCGCCGGCGCGAACGAGTGCGTGCTGGCCGGAACGGCGGCAGTGGCCGCGTCCGGCGCGGTCGCCGGGGCGGGAGTGTCGGCCTTCTTGCAGCCGGCGAGCGCGAAAGCGCCAGCGGCCAGGCCGATCAGGATTTTGCGGGACATCGGAACTCCGGATGGGGCGGCGGAGTTCCGATTCTAGCCAAGCTGCGCCCGCTCAGTCCTGCGGCGCGGTCTCGGTTTCGAAGCGGACCGGCTCGGCCCCCGTCACCTGGCCGATCCGCGCGGTCCGGTGCACGTACAGGCTGACTTCGCGACGGAACTCCATCGGGCCGCTGACCTCGGCGTCCGGGCCGATCACCACCCGCGGCCTGCGCTTGGGTGCGCTCTGGAACCAGCTCTGGGGACGTTCGACGGTGATGCCGCCACGCACGTGCGAACCGATGCCCACGGTGATGTCGCCGTTGACGGTCTCCAGGTTGCCGGCCACCTGGGTCCGGACCAGGCCGATGGCGCCGTTGACCGTCTCGATGTTGCCGCCCACGGTACCGCCACTGTCGACGAAGACGCTGCCGTTCACGGTTTCGATGTCGCCGGCCACCTGCACGTCGCGCGCTAGGCGGATCGCGCCGTTGACGGTCTCCAGGCTGTCGACGCGGGCACCGCTCTCGACGTGGATGCTGCCATTGACCGTGCTGGCGTCACGGGCCTGGACGTTCTCGGCCACGCGCACCGCGCCGTTGACGGTCTCGAGGTCGCCGTAACGCTGGCCGGCCGAGGTCTCGATGCTTCCGTTGACCTTGCTGATGTCGTCCTCGGCGATGGCCGGGAACGAACAGGCCAGGGCCAGCGCGAACGCCAGGCGTGCGGCGGTACGGTTCACTGGGGTGCGGGTCATGGCGGTTCGCCTTTTCGTGGTCCGGAGACAGCATACGACCACCCTTGGCTACAATCCGCCACTGTCTGAAGTCACTGGACCGAAGTCATGGAAGTTCCGGGCGCGAGCCCCCGCCGCGAGCAAGGCCGGTCCTGGCCGAGGGTCGGCGCCCGGCTGCGCGGCGTGGTCCAGCGGGGAGCGGGCGCCGGGCTGGCGCTGTTGCTCGCGCTGGGTGGCGTGCCGACGGTGGTGCACGCCCAGTCGCCGAAGGCGGCCGAACAGGAACTGCGCAAGACCCGGGCCGAGCTGCAGCAGATCGGCCGCGAACGCCGGCGGCTGGAGGGCCAGCGGGGCGAGGCCGCCCAGCGCCTGCGCCGGGCCGACGAGCAACTGGGGCGCTCGATGCGTGCGCTGGCCCAGACCGAGCAGGCGCTGCAGCAGGAACGCCAGGCGCTGGCCGAACTCGCGCAACAACGCGAGCGGATGCAGCGTGAACTGGGCGAGCGCCGCCAGCGCCTGGCGACCCTTCTGCGCAGCGCCTACATGGCGGGCTCGCAGGCACCCCTGAAGTTGCTGCTGGCCCAGGATCGCATCGCCGACGCCCAGCGTGCATTGGGCTATTACCGTTACGCGCAGCGCGAACAGGTGCGCCAGGTCGCCGGGCTGACGGGCGCGCTGGAACAGCTGGCGGCGACCGAAGCGGAAATCGACGCGCGGACCCGCCAGCGGGAGGCCCTGCAGGCCGAGCAGCAGGAACAGCTCGAGACGCTCAGGCGCGATCGCGGCGACCGCGCCAAGGTGGTGGCCGAGCTCGACGCGCGCTACCAGGACCGCCAGTCGCGCGAGAAGGCGCTGGGCCAGGATGTGAAGTCGCTGGAGCGCCTGCTGGCCAACCTGCGTGCCGCCGCCGCCCGCGCCGCCGCCGAACGGCGGGCCGCGGCCGCCGCACGGGCGGCACAGGAACCGGCCGCCACGCCACGCCCGTCGACGCCCGGCAAGGTGCCCCCGCGGGTCGCATCGGCCACGCCGGCCCCCAAGGTCGGAGGACTGGGCTGGCCCGCCAGCGGCGACCTCCTGGCGCGCTACGGCGGTCGCTTGCCCGATGGCCGGACCAGCAGCGGCGTGCTGATCGGCGCGGCGGCGGGCAGCCCGGTCAATGCCGTCGCCGACGGAACGGTGGTGTTCTCCGAATGGATGACGGGCTACGGCCTGATCCTGATCATCGACCACGGCAACGGCTACATGAGCCTCTATGCCCACAACGACGCCTTGCTGCGCGATGCCGGCGACCGCGTGCGCCGCGGCGATCCGGTGGCGAAGGTCGGCAGTTCCGGCGGGCATGGGCGCCCTGCGCTGTACTTCGAACTGCGCCGTAACGGCCAGCCGGTGGACCCCACCACCTGGCTGCAGCGCCGCTGAACTCCGCGGCCGGTCGGGCGGGGGAGTTCAAGCGGCATTGTGCCGGGCTTGCCGCATAATCGGGCGACTACGCGCCTGACGCGTCCTGGAGTTCCGAATGCGCCGTCATTTCCTGTCGCTGCTGCTGGCCCTGCTGCCGGTCGCGCCCGTGGCCGCCCAGCAGGCGCAGCCACCCGCGGAGCCGCCGCGCGGCGCACAGCCGCCGGAACAGCCGGCAGGGGAAGCTCCGCCGCCCGAAGCGGCGCCCCCGGAAGCCTCGGTGCCCGCCAGCGACGATCCGGATGGCGCCGATGAAGGCGCCGCGGCCGCCTCGCGCGTCCCGCTGGCCGAGATCCGCCGCTACGTCGCCGTCTACAACGCGGTCAAGGAGGCCTATGTCGATTCCGTCGATGACCGCGCGCTGATGCAGTCGGCCATCGCCGGCCTGCTGCTCGACCTGGATCCACACAGCGCCTACCTGGACAAGGCCGAGAGCGAGTCCTTCGACGAGCAGACCACCGGCGCCTACGACGGCATCGGCGTGGAACTGCTGCAGCAGAACGACAACACCCTGAAGGTGATCGCGCCGATCGACGACACGCCGGCCGCGCGTGCCGGCATCCTCGCCGGCGACACCATCATCGCCATCGATGGCAAGCCGATCGCGCAGGTCGAGGCGATGGAGCCGTTGCGCGGCGAACCCGGCAGCAAGGTGACTGTGACGGTGGTCCGCGAAGGGCGCGACAAGCCGTTCGATGTCGCGCTGGTGCGCGAAACCATCAAGGTGACGAGCGTGCGCAGCCGGATGCTGGAGCCCGGCTACGGCTACGTCCGGATCAGTACCTTCCAGGCCGACACCGGCGCCGATTTCCAGGTCCAGCTCGACCGGCTGCAGGCGCAGGCCGGCGGCCACCTGCGCGGCCTGGTGCTGGACCTGCGCAGCAATCCCGGCGGCCTGCTGACCGCGGCGGTGCAGGTCGCCGACGACCTGCTCGACAAGGGTGGCATCGTCAGCACGCGCGGGCGCATCCCGATCAGCGACAGCCGGTTCGACGCCACGCCCGGGGACCGCATGAAGGGCGCGCCGGTGGTGGTCCTGGTCGACGCCGGCTCGGCGAGCGCGGCCGAGGTGCTGGCCGGTGCCCTGCGCGACAACGACCGCGCACGCGTTGTCGGCAGCCGCACGTTCGGCAAGGGCTCGGTGCAGACCGTGCTGCCGCTGGACAACGGCGACTCGGTCAAGCTCACCACCGCCCGCTACTACACGCCCAGCGGGCGCTCGATCCAGGCCAGCGGCATCGTCCCGGATACCGAGCTCACGCCGGATCCGGCGCTCATCGGCGGCGACGAGGTCCCGGCCAGCCTGGGCGAGATCAGCGAGGCGACCCTGCCCGGCCACCTGCGTGGGGACGATGAGGGGGCCGAAGGCTACCGGGCAGGCCAGCCGTTGCCCGGCGACAAGCCGATCAGCGCGGCCCTGGCCGAACTCAAGAAGCAGGTGGCCAAGGCGCCGGCGGCGGTACAGGCGCGCTGAGCCGCGCGCCCGCGGACCAGGCCGTGCCGACGGGGGCGGTCCCGGTTCCGGTTCCGGGGATCAGCGCTTCGGGTTGGCCGGCAGCGGGAACGGAGTCACGACCTTCTCGCCGGTGGCCGCGTCGCGGATCGCCGACTGCCCCTTCCGTTCCACCTCCTCGACCCGGACGATGCTCTGCATCGGCAGGTGCAGCTTCCGCGTGTTGCCGAACTCGTCGCGCAGGCGCTCCTCGGTGGGGTCGACCACCAGGCCCTCGTGCACGTCGAAGACCAGTTCGCCCACTTCGGTGAATCCCCACAGGGAGCTGCCGGCGATGTGGCGCGCGTAGAGCTCGTACACCTTGCCGTGGTTGAGGAACGTCACCTTGTACAGGGGCTTGGCCATCGGAGTGGAGGAACGGTCGGGAATGGCGGAAGGATGGGGGCGCGCCGCCAGGATCCAAGGTCGCGCGCCGGCTCAGTAGCCGCGCTGCCGGCGCATGCGCCGGGCGATCCCTGCGCGCACCACCAGCGCGAATCCCGCGCCGAACAGGAAGCCGGCCACGTGCGCGGCCCACGCCACCTCGCCGAAGGCCGGCCCGATGTAGGCGAACACCACCTGCAACGCCGCCCAGATGCCGATCAGCAGGAATGCCGGCGCACGCACGAACTCCAGGAACAGGCCCAGTGGCAGCACCACGCCCAGGCGGGCCCCGGGAAACAGCGCCAGGTAGGCGCCGATCACCGCCGACACCGCGCCGCTCGCGCCGATCACCACCCGGTCCGGGCTGTCGATCGCCAGCACCGCGGCCAGGTTGGCCACCGCGCCGCCCAGCAGGAACAGCAGCAGGAACCGCCAGGGCCCCATCGCCCGCTCCGCCGGCAGGCCGAAGATCAGCAGGAACACCAGGTTGCCCAGCAGGTGTGCCCAGTCGGCATGCAGGAACAGGGCGGTGAACAGCCGCAGCACGCTGCCGTCGCGCAACGCCGCCAGCCAGGCATCGCCCCCGCCCAGGCCATGCCCGAGTGCGCCCCATGCCAGCCACAGGCTTCGACGGGCCTCGTCGGGGCGACCCAGGGACCAGAGGAAGGCCAGCCACAGGGCGGCGAACAGCAGCGGCGTGGCCCAGCGCAGGGCGGCCTTCTGGCGCGTGGGCAGCGACACGAACATGGACGCCACTATCGCCGATGCCGGCAGGCGCCTCCAGCCGGGACGCTGCCGGCAGTCCGGGGAAGCCGGCGAGGCGTGACTTCCGGCGTTATTGTCCGGTTAAACGCAACGGGTATACTCCAATACGGCGTCGTATGTCGGGAGGGGACTCCGACGGATGCAGGCAACCCCGGGAGGGGGTGGCTTGCGGGCGCTGATGCCATTCCCAACCCCCGTCATCCGGAGAGACAAGAAACATGCAACTCGCCCATTCCCTCACCCGTATTTCCGCGCTTGCCCTCGGCGTCGCCGGCGCACTGGCCTGCGGCCAGGTCCATGCCGCGGCGTTCCAGCTCAAGGAAAACAGCGTCAAGGCCCAGGGTCGCGCCATGGCCGGCGCCGCCTCGGCCAAGGGCGACGCTTCGGTCGTCGCCAACAACCCGGCGATGATGTCGACCTTCGACCGCGCCACCCTCCAGGGCGACGTCACCGCGATCGACCTGTCGTTCGAGTTCGAAGGCAGTGGCTACGCCGCCTCCGGCACCCCGCTGCAGCAGCCGCTGACCGGTGGCGACGGCGGCAATGCCGGTGGCGTCAGCCCCGTTCCGGCGATGTCGTTCATCCTGCCGCTGGAAGGCAGCTTCGAGTACCTCACCCTGGGCGCCATGGTCAGCGCGCCGTTCGGCCTGAAGACCGAGTACGACGACGGCTGGCAGGGCCGCTACCACGCGCTGAACTCGGACGTGAAGATCATCGACCTGACCCTGGCCGCCTCGGTCGAGCTGGGCGACCACTTCTCCGCCGGCCTGGGTGCGGTGATCGAGCGTTCGGACGTGACCCTGTCCAACGCGATCGACTTCGGCACCGCGCTGTGCGGCACTCCCGCCACGCAGGCGCTGTGCTTCATGCCCAACCCGATCACCGGTCCGTTCGGCCCGCAGAAGAACGATGGCGAAGTCGAAGTGCACGGCACCGACACCAGCCTGGGCTTCATCGCCGGCCTGAGCTGGCGTCCGACCGATGCCGTCTCGATCGGCTACTCGTACCGTTCGGAAGTGGACCACGAGCTGACCGGCGACGCCGACTTCACCGTGCCGACCAACGTCGCCACCATCCTGGCCGCTACCGGCCAGTACGTGGACACCGGCGCGCTGGCCAAGCTGACCACGCCGAACGTGCACACCCTGAGCGCCACCTGGCAGGCCACCGAGCGTTTCGCGCTGATGGCCGAGACCTCGCGTACCGGCTGGAGCTCGCTGCGCGAGATCCGCATCGAGTTCGACAACCCGCGCCAGGCCGATTCGGCCGAGGACTACAACTGGAAGGACAGCTGGTTCTACAGCGTCGGCGGCGAGTACATGCTCAACGATGCGTTCACCCTGCGCGCGGGCGTCGCCCGCGACGACTCGCCGGTCAGCTACCCGCACCGCACCCCGCGCATGCCCGACCAGGATCGCATGTGGTACGCGGCCGGCCTGACCTGGGCGGTCAGCGAGAAGTTCTCGGTCGATGCCAGCTACGCCTACATCGACCTGGTGGACACGCCGGAGATCGACATCCTGTCCTCCAGCCGTTCGCGCCTGACCGGCTCCTACGATGGCGGCGCCCACCTGTTCGGCGTCTCGGCCCAGTACCGCTTCTGAGCCAGGCCCGGCAACACGGGTGAAAAAAGAAAGGCCCCGCTCCGGCGGGGCCTTTTTCTTTGCCCGGGCGTGTAGGCCGGGTGCGCCGCCGCGATCAGTAGGGCAGGCCGGCCACGTCCAGCTCGATCGACCACACCGCGCCGGCGCCGGTCAGGTACAGGGTCTTGCGTTGCGCGCCCCCGAAGGCGGCGTTGGTGATGTTGGCGTCCACGCCGATGGTCGCCAGCGCCTCGCCCTGCGGCGACAGCACGCGCACGCGGCGGCGGTTGTGTTCGGTGAGGTAGATGTTGCCCAGGCAATCGACCGCCAACCCGTCGGGCACCTGCACGCCGGTGGCCAGGTCGCGCTGGCCGCGCGGCTGGCCGTCGACCAGGTCATAGGCGCGCAGCACGCCCTGTTCGCCGCCGCCGGCGACGTAAAGCGTGCGCTCGTCGGGCGACAGTGCGATGCCATTGGGATTGGCGATGCTCTCGTCCACGACCGACACGTTGCTATCGGTGCCGACGCGGTAGACGCGGGTCTTGTCCTGGCCGCCGGGCCCGGCCGCGCGCTGGAAGTCCGGGTCGGTGAACCAGATCGTGCCATCGCGGGCGATGGCCAGGTCGTTGGGCGAGTTGAACGGCTGGCCCTGGAACTCGCCGACGATGCGCATCCGCGAGCCATCGACCAGGTCGAAGCGCGAGAGCTCCTTGCGGTCGTGGGTGGCCGCGACCAGGGCGCCGTCCGTGCCGAGCGCCAGGCCGTTGCTGCCGCTGGCCTCGACCGCCGTCTCCAGGCGCCCGTCCGCCGTGAGCCGGCGGATGCGCGAGGGGAAGCCGTCGGCGAAGGTGAAGTCCGAGAAGTACAGCGCCTCGCCTTTCCACACCGGACCTTCGTACAGCCCCCTGGAGCCGTCGCCGTCGGCCGCCGCAATCCGCGTGGCGGTCAGGTCGCCGCTGGGCGCGGTACCGGGGGTAGCCGGGCAGAGGGGATGGACGGGGCTGGTGGAAGGCTGAGCCGCTGGTTCGCCGGCCGCTGCCGCCGGCGCGGGCGTGGCGTCCGTCGCTGACGGTGGCTGCGCCTGCTCGCGCTGGCAGGCGCCCAGCACCAGGGCAAGCAGGGCGGCGGACGAGGCGGTGCGGGTCGGCGACTTCATCGGATTCAAGGCTCCCTCGGGTGGAGCCCGCATCCTAGCGTGCCCGTCCCCGGCAGGCGGTCGCCTCAGTCCGACAGCAATCCGCGCAGGGTGGCCTTCAGGCTGCGGCCGTCGCGGTGGAAGTAGGCGCGCTCCTCGCGCCAGGCCGGGAAACGCAACTCCACCTCGCGCCAGAACGCGGGCGAATGGTTGGCCTGCAGCAGGTGGCAGAGTTCGTGCACCAGCACGTACTCGAACGCCGAGGGCCGGGCCAGGACCAGGGCGAGGTCGAGCGCCAGGCTGCCATCGGGCGCGAGTGAGCCCCACTGCGAGGACATCACCTTCAACCGCAGCTGGCGCGGCGCACGCGGCAGGCCGGGCAGGTAGGCGGGAAGCCAGCGGCCGACATCGGCACGCGCCTCGGCCTCGTAGAACCCGCGCAGCGCACGGCGCAAGCCCGCTTCCGAGGCCCGTGCCGGCAGCTGGACGTGGATGCCTGCTTCGTCGCGGGCGATGCGGATGTAGCGGCCCGGATGCCAGTGCAGCGGCAGCGACTGGCCGCGCAGCGGCAGGCTCGTGGTCTCGCCCGGCACCAGCGCGGCGACGGCGGCGTCGGCCGGCTGATGTCGTTCGAGCTGGGCCGACAGCCAGGTCCGGTGCTCGTGCAGGAAGCGTTCGCCGGCGACCAGGCTGGCGCGCATCGGCAGGGTCAGGCGCGCGCCGCGCTCGTCGACGCTGAGCTTGAGCCGTCGAGCGCGCGGGTGGCGCACGCGCTGGACCTCGATGCGACGGCCGTCGTCCAGTTGGAATTCGAGTGTGTCGCGCTGCACGCGCTGCGGGGCGCGGGCGATCAGTCGATGGAGCAGGGACGGCATGGGTCGATTCTACGGCCTATGCGCGGTTCGCAAGGGCCCTTTCCGTCGCTGCCGACGTTCAGCTCCCACGGGAAGGCGGGGGTGGTGGTGGCGGAACGAAGGGGACCACAAGTGTCGCGCCCACGGGGTTGATGCCGCTGCCCGGCGGCCCGATCCCGTTGCCGCGGCCGGCGGCTTCGGCCCTCCAGGTGTGCAGCAGCGACGTGCATTTGCGAGCGAGCTTCTGCGGGAACTTCGCCCGGGCGAAGTCCTCTTCGCTGCAGTGGGCCACGAACTGGTGGCCCGAGCGGGTCATGGTCTGCGGCAAACCCTTCGCATCCTTCGCGGCGGCCGCAGGCGCCGCCATCTCCGCAGCCAGCGCGGTCGGGATGCACAGGGACAGGATGGCAAGCAGGCGGATCGACTTCATCGCAATGCTCCTGGCAATGCGACGGAGCTGGCCATGCCTTAGCCGCCGCGGTGCTTCAACCGGGGAATGAATGGGCACCGATGGCGCCGGCCCCCGCTTCGTTCCCGATTGCCCGGATGATCCGCATGTCGCCACGCGGGGGCCAGGCACCCCGGCTGCCACCCGACGCGTCGGCGCCACCGGTCTGGCTCAGAGGCCGAATCCCATCGGCGCCTGGGCCATCGACGACGACCGGAGCGCATCCGCATAGTTCGGGATGCGGGGACCTTCGGGCTTGCGATGGGCGAGGACGTTCGCCTCCCAGCGCCACCGTTTCAGCAGGCGCTCGCACCGCTCGGCCAGGTTCTGCGGATAACGGGTCTTGGCGAAGGCCTGGTCGTCGCACCGGGCGATGAACACCTGTCCGGACGAGGTGATGGTCGACGGTGTATGCAGGGCCGGGATGGCGGCGGCCGCAGGCGTGGCCGAGGAGGGCTTGACTTCCGTGCCATGCACGGTCGGCGAGGCGAAGGCGGCGGCGAGCAAGATGGACAGCGGCAACGACTTCATCGAGGCGTCCTCCCGTGGCAGGTAATTCCAGCCTAGCCCTTGCCGCAGGGGGGTGCAAGCCGGTCGCGCAGGACGCGGCCCGAGCAGCCGTTCAGCCGTCCGTCTTGCTGATCTTCAGCGCCGACTCCAGCACCAGGAACAGGCGCCGCACCTCGCCCGCCAGCAGCGCGAAGCGCGCATCCAGTTCGGCGCGCAGGTCGTCGCGCTCGGTGCTCTCGAGCTGGTCGACCGCGCCCTCCAGGAACTTGAGCTTGCGCACCACCAGGTCTTCGCCGAGGACGAAGGACACATGGTCGTCCAGCACCAGCGCCAGCTTCGTCACCTGCTTGCCGGCCTCCAGGTGCTTGGCGATCTCGTCGCTGAGCAATTCCTGGTTCTGCGCCTTGACCACGGCGCCGCCGTCCATCGCGTCCTTCAGCTCGCACTCCTCGCCCAGCGACAGCCCCTCGGGCAGGGGTTCGCCGGCGATCCAGCCGGTGAGGACGCTGCGCGGCGCCACCTCGGCATTGGGCGGAATCGCCGGGAAGCTGCCCATCGCGCGGCGGATCTCCGAAGCGACCGCTTCACCGCTCTTGCGCGAAGACGTGTCCACGGCCAGGAAGCCGTGCTCCAGGTCGAGCAGCGCGTCGGTACGCGAGCTCTTCACGAACGCGCGCGGCAGCAGCTCGTGCAGCAGGTCGTCCTTCAACCGCTTGCGGGCCTTGCCGCCGAGCTTGCGCCCCTCCTTGTCCTCGATCTCGGCGACCTTCTGCGCGAGCAGGTCGTTGACCACCGAGCCGGGCAGGATCTTGTTCTCGCTGCCGACCGACAGCCAGATGGCGTCGCCGATACGGTGCGAAAGAACGTCTTCGCCACGCCCGAACGGCGAGATGAAGCCGCTCGACGACAGCTCCAGCGGGCCGACCGGCTTGAGCGCGGCCTCCGGCAGCAGGGTGTCGAGCTGGGTGAAATCGTGGGTGGTGGGGAAGCGGAAGAACGTCAGGTTGCGGAAGAACATTCGGAATCTCGGGTCATGGGGAGGCAGGCGCGCGGCGCGCCGTGCAGGAAACCAGTCGCGCGTCGCAGGGCGCGCGATGCGCGGTCAGGCCGGCGTGGAAGGCCCGTCGTCGTCGGGCGCGCCATCGTCCGGCGTGCCGGCCAGCCAGGCATGGGCATCGGCGCGCGCGGCGCCTTCGCGGTGGCCCAGGGCGAGGAAGTCGAACAGCTTCGGGTCCGACAGCTGCGAGGGACGGATGTCGCCCAGCGCGCGCGAGATGGTCTCGATGCGTCCGGGCGACTCGCGCTCCCACTGCTTCATCATCAGCCCCACCTGCTTGCGCTGCAGGTTCTCCTGGCTGCCGCACAGGTTGCAGGGGATGATCGGGAACTGGCGCGCGGCCGCGTAGTCGACGATGTCGCTTTCGCGCACGTAGGCCAGCGGGCGGATCACCACGTGCCTGCCGTCGTCGGACAGCAGCTTGGGCGGCATGCCAGAGAGCTTGGCGTGGTGGAACAGGTTGAGGAAGAACGTCGCCACCAGGTCGTCGCGATGGTGCCCCAGCGCGATCTTGGTGAAGCCGTGGGCTTCGGCGTACGCGTACAGTGCGCCGCGCCGCATCCGCGAGCACAGCGAGCACATGGTCTTGCCTTCCGGGACCACCCGGCTGACCACCGAGTAGGTGTCCTGCTCGATGATGTGGAACGGCACGCCCAGCGCACGCAGGTACTCCGGCAGCACGTGCTCCGGAAAGCCGGGCTGCTTCTGGTCCAGGTTCACCGCCACCAGTTCGAACGGCACCGGCGCCTTGCGCTGCAGCTGCAGCAGCACGTCCAGCATGGTGTAGCTGTCCTTGCCGCCGGACAGGCAGACCATGACCTTGTCGCCGGCCTCGATCATGCCGAAGTCGGCGATCGCCTGGCCGACCTGGCGGCGCAGGCGCTTGGCCAGCTTGGCCTGCTCGCGGTGGACCACGCGCGGATCGGCGTGGCGGGGCTGGCTCCGGCGCGAAACCGGTTCGGGAAGGGGCAGGACGGCGCTCATACGCCGTCCATTCTACCGGTCGGCGCCGGTGGCCGCCGCGCGCCGCGCGCCGCCGGCGCGGCGGGGCACGGGTGTAAGCTTGCAATCCGTGGAAGCCTCCGATCCCAGCACCGTCGCCGAGCGCATCGCCGAACTGCGGCGCGAGCACCGCGCGCTGGACGAGCGCATCCAGCAGCTGGCGGCCAATCCGGAAGACGACCTGGAGTCGAAGCGCCTGAAGAAGCGCAAGCTGCAGCTGAAGGACTGCATCGCCCGGCTGGAGAGCCTGCTGATCCCCGACGAACCGGCCTGAAGCACCGGTCCGGCCGGCAGCTCCAGGTCGAAGGGCCGGGCGTGCGCGATGCGATGACCCCCACTGCCGGTCGCGGGCCAGTCCCTGCCCGCGGCCGGACTCAATCGGCCGGCGCCGGCTCCAGCGCCTCCGGCCGCGCCGCTTCCGGGCTGACCCGCTCGATCGTGTGCCGCAGTTCGCGGCCCAGGATCAGCTTGGCGTCCTTGGCCCAGGCGTCGAGGCGGTCGTCGAACAGCAGCTTGCTGTTCTGGTCCGGCCACACCAGCTTCAGTTCACGCAGCTTCTGGATGAAGCTGCGGAACAGGCTCTTGTCGAAGAACTCGGGCGCCGACTCGGCATAGAGCAGGCTCAGCCGCTGCGCCGCCAGCTGGCACAGGCTCTCCAGTTCGGCCGCGCCGAGCGTGCCGGGGCCGTTCTTCACCAGCACCGAAATGGCGATGTAGTAGCGCTCGAACGCCTGCTGGAGGGTGTGGCCGATCGCGCGCAGGCGGAACACCTCGTCGCTCTGGCCCTGGTTGCGCTGCAGGATCCCGCCCTCGTCGTCGTTGATCTGCTGCAGCAGGCCCTCGCGCACGAACACGTCGACGATCCGGTCCACGCGCTCGGCGAACTCGTCCTGGTTCCAGGGCAGGAACAGCTCGGCCTGCAGGAACGGATAGACCGTGCGCCCCAGCCGGACCAGGGTGCGGCGGCTCATGCGCCGGTTGTGCTGGAAGCAGCAGGCGATCCACGACGAGGCGGTGAACAGGTGCACCACGTTGTTGCGGAAATAGGAGAGCAGCACCGCGGTGTCGTCGTCGACGTTGAGCACGTCGCCCAGCGGATGCGGGATGCGGTTGAGCACGCCGATCTCCTCGCCGTGGGCCACGATCTCCTGCGGCGTGTGCGGGGTGACCGTGAAGCGCTCGGAGTAGGGCAGCTCGGCCAGCAGGGTCTTGGACAGGGCGATCTGCGCCAGCAGGTCGGCCTCGCCCATCGCGTGCTTGGGCGTGGACAGGATCGCCAGTGCGAGCAGGTTGATCGGATTGACGTCGGCGGCGCCGTTGACGTTGACCTGGATCTTCTGCGCCAGCGCGTCGACCGTGTCGGCCAGCCAGGCCGGCTTTTCGTCCTCGCCCAACGGCCGGCCGTCCCAGGCCGGCGCGCGCTCGGACAGGACCTCGCCCAGCCGGATCGGCTCGCCGAAGTTCACCACCACCTGGCCGTAGTTGCTGCGCAGCACCTTGGGGATGCCCCACAGCAGCGACCAGATGGACTCCTTCTCCTTGGGCTTGCCGGAGAGCTCGTCCAGGTAGCTGTTGCCCTCCATCAGCTTCTCGTAGCCGATGTATACGGGTTGGAAGAGAACGGGCCGGGTGGGCTGGCGCAGGAACGCGCGCACGGTCATCGCGATCATGCCGCCCTTGGGCTGCAGCAGCCGGCCGGTGCGCGAGCGGCCGCCCTCGACGAAATACTCCAGCGAGTAGCCGCCGGAGACCAGCTGCGCCACGTACTCGGTGAACACGGCCGAGTACAGCGGGTTGCCGCGGAAGCTGCGGCGCATGAAGAACGCGCCGCCCTTGCGCAGGATCGTGCCGACCACCGGCAGGTTGAGGTTGATGCCGGCGGCGATATGCGGAGGCACGATGCCGCGCTCGTACAGCAGGTACGACAGCAGCAGGTAGTCCATGTGGCTGCGGTGGCAGGGCACGTAGACCACTTCGTGGCCGGGCGCGACCTCCTTGAGCTTGTCCAGGTGGTGGACGAGCACGCCGCGGTAGATCTTGTTCCAGACCGGGGTGAGCAGGAAGCTGGCCGAACGCACCACCGGGTGCGAATAGTCGGCGGCGATCTCCCAGGCGTAGGCATGGGCCTTCTTCCAGGCTTCGGCCGGCTTGGAATTGTCGCGCCGGGCCTGGTCGGCGATGGCCTCGCGCACGGTCTCGGCGGCGAGCACCTGGTCGACCAGCAGGCGCCGGGTCGACAGGTCCGGGCCGATGATGGCCGCGCGGATCCGGCGGAAGTGCGCGCGCAGCACGCGCTGCAGCTTGCGCACGGTGCGCTCGGGCGGCAGGCCCTCTTCGACCGTCTCGCGCAGCGACACCGGCTCGGCGAAGCGGACCAGGGTGTCGCGGCCGTTGAGCAGGATCGCCAGCAGCCGGCGGAAGCGGCCGACCAGCGCCCAGTTCTCCGAGAACAGCACCGAGAACCAGCCGCTCTGCCGGTCAGGTGCGCGGCCGACGAAGATCGACACCGGTACCAGGCGCACGTCCAGCGCCGGGTCGGCGCGGTGCGCCTGCAGCAGCCGGGCCAGCGAGTCGGAATGGGTGCGCTTGGCCGGACGCTGGTCCGGGATCAACGGCGCGGCGTTGCGACGCGACAGCGCCACGTAGGCGCGCTTGCGCCCGGTGGGGTCGCGCGGCAGCGGCACCAGCGGCGAGGGCAGGCCGGCCTGGCGGCAGGCCTTGTCCAGGATCAGCGCGTTGGACAGGCCATAGTCCTCGAGCACGTAGCAGACCGGGCGCGGGTCGGCGTGCATGTCCAGGTCGGCCGGCTCCAGCTTGAGCTCCAGCCACGGGTCGGCAAGCCAGCCCATGAAGCGGGCCCACAGCGGCCGGCGCGGGGTGGTCGCCGGCCGGTTCGCGAGCGGGGCCGGGACCACGGCCTCGGCTGGGGTGCCAGCCGGCGGAGGCGTCGCGGCCGGGTCCGCGGCATCGCTGCCGCCGGCAGCCGGACGGGGGGCGGGCGCCGGCTTGCTGCCGGGCGGCGGCTCCGGAAACGGAAAGGAATTCTGTTCAGGCATGTCGGGATTATCGCGCAGCCGCGGGCCCGGCCGGTTCAGCCGGCGCCGGCGGGGCCGGCAGGTCGGGCAGGGTCGGCGGGGCGGGCGACGCGGCCGGGGGCTCCACCAGCAGGCGCGCGGCGTGGTCGAGGTAATCGGTGAGGTACCAGTGGCCGTCGCGCCGGGTGAGGCTGACGGTGGTGTCGATCTCGCTGCCGGCGAGCGGATAGTGGATGCGGACGGTGGCGCCGTCGCCGTCCTCCTCGACCAGGCCGGTGCGCAGGTCGGCCAGGCTGCGGTCCAGGTCCAGGCCGTAGTCGGCCAGGACCGCCTTGACGGTGGCGGCAAACGGGCCCAGGCGGCGCAGGCTCTCCTCCATGCCGGCCGCGGCCAGGGCCTCGTCGCCGTCGAGGCCGGTGGCCCGGGCCGCGGCGGCCAGGCGGTCGATCGCCGCCTCGGCGCGCGCGCGGTCGCCCAGCGGCGCGGTCGCCGACCAGGTGCCCAGGGCGCCGATGACCTGGCTGTAGTGGCCGCGTTCCTCGGCGCTGTAGTCGTCCTGGGTGCGCACGTACTGCACGCCGAACAGGGCCAGCGAACGGGCGGCGTTGCGCAGCGCCGCGTCCTGTCCGGCCATTTGCCGCTCGAACGAACGCCGCAGCGCCTGCTCCGATCCAGGCGCCGACAGCGCGGCCAGCAACGGGCCCAGCTGTTCGTCCAGGGGCAGCTCGGTCACCGGCCAGCGGCTGTGGCCCTCGGCCCAGGCCCGGGCCAGGGCGGCATGCTCCTGCGGCGGCAGGGCATCGCGGGCGAAGGCCTGCAGGTCGTTGTTTTGCAGGTGCGTGGCGAGCTGGCGCACCGCGCCGGCCGGCTCGCTGGCCGCGCCGGGCAGCTCCGCCGGTGGCGGTTCCCGACGGCAGGCGGCCAGCGCCAGCAGCGCGGCGAGCATGCACAGCCGCAGGGCGGGGGCCGGCCGGGTCCAGGAGCGCAGTCGGGGCATGGGCGGCATCCGCAGGGTCCGCGCCGAGTGTGGCGGCACCCGCGGCGCGCGGGCAAGGCGTCCGGGAATAAAAAAGGGAGGCTTGCGCCTCCCTCAATCCGGCTGGGCCGGAGGACATCGTGTTGTGGCACGGTTCCGGCCAGGAGCCGGACGCGGGCATCCTAACGCCGCCATTAACCTTAGGCAATACCTTAGGTTGATGTATGCAAGAGTTTGATTTTATTGACCAAGTGCAACGGCGATCTCATGCTGGATCGCCTGTGCCGCAGCCCGCGGATCGTCGGCCCGCCGGATCGGACGGCCGACCACGATGGCGTCGGCGCCGTCGGCGAACGCCTGGGCCACGCCGACGCTGCGCTTCTGGTCGTCGCCGGCCGGGCCGCCCGGGCGGATGCCGGGGCAGACGATCGAGAACCCGCCGCCGAGCGCGCGCCGGATCGGGCCGGCCTCCAGGCCCGAGCAGATGACCCCGTCGATGCCGGCCGCCTGCGCGGCGCGGGCGCGCTCGAGCACCACCGCTTCCGGTTCGCCCGCGATGCCCATCGAGCGCAGGTCGCCGGCGTCCATCGAGGTCAGCACGGTGACCGCCAGCAGGCGCATGTCCGAGCCGGCATTGGCCTCGGCGGCGGCCTGCATCATCGCCGGGTGCCAGCCGTGGATCGTGCAGTAGCTCACCGGCCAGCGGCCCAGGCCGCGGACCACCCCGGCCACGGTGGCCGGGATGTCGAAGAACTTCAGGTCGACGAACACCCGCTTGTCGCGCGCGGCCAGGTCGTCCAGCACTTGGAAGTACTCGCCCGAGGCCAGCAGTTCCATGCCGATCTTGTAGAAGCGGACGCTGTCGCCGAGCCGGTCGATCCATTCCAGCGCCTGCGCCCGGCCGGGCACGTCCAGGGCGAAGATCAGGCGCTCGTCGGTGGCCAGTGCCAGCGGCGGACGGGCGTTCACTGCGCCACCTCCAGCGCGGCGCGCTTGGTTGCCCGGCGGGCGTCGCGCGGCTGGCGCCAGTCGTTGTCGAACAGCGCCGGCTCCCAGCTGCCGTAGGTCGGGTTCGGCAGCATCCACCAGCGCTCGCCAAACCAGTCCTCGTAACGGTCCAGCAGCGCCTGCCGGCCGGCGGGGGTGTTGTCGTAGACCCGGGCGAAGTCGCCCAGCTGGTCGCCGAACTGCATCAGCACGCGGTATTGGCGCCCGGCCAGCTGGCGGCGGCAGTCCTTCTCCGAACCGTCCTGCTCGCAATCGGCCACCACGGTGCCCAGGCCGAGGAACACGCCGTCATCGGCGACCGGCAGGCCTTCGCTGCGCAGGTTGTCCAGGGTGGCCTGCTTCAGGTGCACGGCGCGGTTGGAGATGTAGACCAGGGTGATGCCCCGGGCATGGGCGGCGCGGGCGAACTCGACGACGCCCGGCAGGGCCTTGGCCTTGCGTTCCTCGACCCAGGCGTCCCAGGTCGGATCGCTGTATTCGGCGCCGTCGCGGACCAGCCGCGCCTGGTAGGGCGAGTTGTCCAGCACGGTCTCGTCGATGTCCAGGATCACCGCCGGCTTCAGGCCGCGGGCCGGGTTGCTGCGTTCCTCGGGGACCAGCGCGTCCCAGTCGGCCTGCTTCAGCGCCGCGTCCAGGTGGTCGGTGGCCGCGCGAAAGGTCTGCGCGGCGGCGGCGCGGTACTCGGCCGAGCGTTGCACCCAGAGCACGGCGTTGAGGTTGTCGTCGGCCGGCACCGACGGAGCGGGCGCGGTGGCGACCGGCACGGCGGCGGGCGCCTGTTCGCGCACCGGCTGGCACGCGGTGGCCAGCAGGCCGGTGGCCAGGGCGGCGCAAATCAGGGAAAGACGCATCGAGCGCGATCTCGGCGGCGGCGGGGGCGCCAGTTTAGCGGCTGGCCGGCGGCGGCTGTGTTTCGACGTCCGCTGCAGGATCGATCATTCGATGGCAGGCAGGCGCACGAGCAGGTCGGTCACGCCGACGTCCACCCCGCACTGGCTGAACAGCGTGGTGGTCTGGCCGCGGTGGTGGGCCTGGTGGTTGAACAGGTGCAACAACAGGTGCGAGAGCCGCCGCCGCTGCACGTCGCCGCGCATGTTCCGGTACTGCAGGACCTGGTCCAGGTCGGCGTCCGCGAGCTGCCCGATCCATTCGACGATGACCGCATCCAGCTGCCGGCGCGTGTCCCACCACTGCGCCAGGTCGGCGCACGGGCGCGCGTCGAGGGCCGGCGGCATGGGCATGCCGGCCACGGCCTGCAGCGCGGTCCAGTGCGCATCCCGGCCCTCGCCGCCGAAGCGCTTGAGCCACACGGTGTCGGCCACGACCAGGTGGTTGAGCGTGCCCAGGATCGAGCCGAAGAACGCGCCGCGCGGCGCATCCAGCGCGTCGGCGGGCAGCGCCGCCGCGGCGCGGTGGAGGTTGCCGTTCATCCAGCGGTTGTAGTCGGCCATCAGCTGGAAGTGGTCGCGCATCGCCAGTCCTCCGCGGTCTCGAACAGCAGGATGTCCTCGTCCTTGCCCGGCAGCCGCACGCTGCCGGCGTCGCGCAGGCCCAGCCGACGCAGCAGCGCGATCGAGCGCGCGTTGTCCGGCGAGACGATCGCCAGGACCTTGCGCAGGGCGAACGCGTCGCGGGCCAGCGCCAGTGTCGCGCTGGCCGCCTCGAACGCGTAGCCCTGGCCGTAGAACTGGGGCAGGAAGGCGAAGCCGATGTCCGGGCGGGGCAGTCCCTCGCGCACCACCAGCCCGCACAGGCCGATCGCCGCGCCGCCCTGGCGCGGCTCGACCGCGTACATGCCCATGCCATCGCGGCCGTAGCCGGCGAGCGGGCCCTCGCGCAGGTAGGCGCGTGCCTGCTCCAGGTCGCGCACGCCGCGGTCGCCGATGAAGCGCAGGAAGTCGGGCTGGTTGAGCAGCTCGAGCATGAATGCCGCATCGCCCTCGTGCAGCTCGCGCAGCCGCAGCCGCGCGGTGGTGGCGATGGCCGCGGGCGCGCTCATTCGCCGAGCAACGCCTGGATCGCGGCGAGGCTGGCGTTGGCCCGCTCCTTCTTCGCCGCCGCGTCGGCGACCGGGTCGGCGCCGTCGCGCTGCAGCTCGGCCGCCGGCAGTTCGTCGAGGAAGCGGCTGGGCTTGAGCCGCACCTTCTCGCGGAAGCGCCGCGTCTCGCGGCTGTAGCTGAGCCACAGCCGGGCCTTGGCGCGGGTGATGCCCACGTACATCAGCCGGCGCTCCTCCTCCAGCGAGCCCTCCTCCAGGGCGGCCTCGTGCGGCAGGGTGCCATCCTCGCAGCCGACGATGAACACGTAGCCGAACTCCAGCCCCTTGGCCGCATGCAGGCTCATCAGCCGCACCTGGTTGCCGCCATCGTCCTTGTCGTTGCGCGACAGCAGGGCGAGCTGCGCGGCCAGGTCGCCGGCGGTGGCGCCGCGCGGGCCGCCCTCGAACCACTCGGCCAGCTCATCCAGGTTGGCTTTGCGCCGCTGGAACGAGGCCTCGTCCTTGCACTGCGCGCGCAGGTCGGCCAGCAGCCCGGATTTCTCGGCCAGCCGGCGCACCAGGTCGGCGGCGCTGAGTTTCGTGGCGTGGTCGCGCAGGTCGGCGATGGCGTCGTTGAACGCACCCAGGCCGTTGGCCGCACGCGGCGGCAGTTGCTGCAGCGCGCCCAGCGACTGCGCCGCGCGCGACATCGGCAGGTGCTTGCCGTGGGCCAGCTCGGCCAGCCTCGCCAGCGAGGTCGCGCCGACCTCGCGCTTGGGCGACTGGACCGCGCGCAGGAACGCCGCGTCGTCCTCGGGATTGGCGATCACCCGCAGCCACGCCAGCGCGTCCTTCACTTCCTGCCGCTCCAGGAACGCGGTGCCGCCCGTGAGGTGGTAGGGCACGCGCAGCAGCTGCAGCGCCTTCTCCAGCACGCGCGACTGGTGGTTGCCGCGGAACAGGATGCAGAACTCGCTCCACGGCACCTGCTTGGATTCGTGCAGGAACGCGATCTCGGCCGCGACCTTCTCGGCCTCGTGCTCGTTGTCGCGGCACTCCCACACGCGGATGCGCTCGCCGTCGGCCTGGTCGCTCCACAGCGTCTTCAGGTGCTGGTGCGGGTTGCGCGCGATCAGCGCATTGGCCGTGCGCAGCACGCGGTTGGAGCAGCGGTAGTTCTGCTCCAGCTTGATCACCTGCAGCGCGGGGTAGTCGCGCTCCATCTGCTGCAGGTTCTCCGGGTTGGCGCCGCGCCAGGCGTAGATGCTCTGGTCGTCGTCGCCCACGCAGGTGAAGTTGCCCTTCGGCCCGGCGATCGCCTTGAGCAGGCGGTACTGGGCGTCGTTGGTGTCCTGGCACTCGTCGACCAGCAGGTAGCCGATCCGTTCGCGCCAGGCGGCGACCACCTCCGCGTTTTCCTCCAGGACCTGCACCGGCAGCCGGATCAGGTCGTCGAAGTCGACCGCGTTGAACGAGGACAGGCGCGCCTGGTAGCGCGCGTACAGCTTCGCCGCCTCCATCTCGCGGGTGGAGCGGGCCGCGGCCAGCGCCTGCTCGGGCGACAGGCCGGCGTTCTTGGCGCGGGAGATCAGGTTCTTCGCGTCGTCGACCGCGTCGGGCTTGGCGCCTGGCATCAGGTCCTTCACCTGGGCGGCGCTGTCGTCGGCGTCGAAGATCGAGAACCCGCGTCGCAGCCCGGCGGCGGCATGCTCGATCTGAAGGAACTTCAGCCCCAGCGCATGGAAGGTGCAGATGGTCAGCCCCTCGGCGGCCTCGCCCTTGATCCGCCTGGCCACGCGCTCGCGCATCTCCTTCGCCGACTTGTTGGTGAAGGTGATCGCGGCGATGCGCCGCGCCGGGTAGCGGCCGGTGCCGACCAGGTGGGCGATCTTCTCGACGATGACCCGGGTCTTGCCGCTGCCGGCGCCGGCCAGCACCAGCAGCGGGCCCTCGTCGTGCAGGACCGCGGCGCGTTGGGGGGGATTGAGCACGATGGGCGCAACGGGTGGAACGGGCCGGGCATTCTACCCGGAGCCGCCGGCCGGCCCGGGCGTGACTTGTGTCCCAGTGACGAAGGGGGTGCGACGTTTGCCCGGCGATGGCCGTACCTTCCATCGCACCCCAAGGGAGTGGAGCGCCATGTACCGGAACCCGCCGTCGCCCGACCCGTCCCGCCGCCGCGGCCCCTCCTTGATCCCGTGGATGCTGGCGCTGGGCCTGCCGCTGGCCGCTTCCGCCGCGGCCAGCACCGAACCGGCCGGCCCGGTGCGGCTGCTGCAATGGGAGGGCGAGGTCGAGCGCCCCAGCTTCGGCAACTACGTCGGCGAACCGGACATCGCCCCGGAACTGCTGACCGAGGGCTTCCTGGCCGCGCACCCGGACATCCGCTGGCGCCGCGAGGGCCTGCACGCCTTCCACCACAAGCGCTACGACGAGGCGCACACAATGTTCCGGCGGGCCGCCAGCTACGCCGACAAGGCCTCGATGGCGATGCTCGCCGAAATGTACTGGAAGGGCCTGGGCGTGGCCCAGGACAAGCCGATCGGCTATGCCTGGATGGACCTGGCCGCCGAGCGCATGTATCCGAACTTCACCATCCTGCGCGAGCGCTACTGGGGCGAGCTGACCCAGGCCGAGCAGGACGCGGCGATCGAGCGCGGCCAGGCGCTGCTGGCCGAGTTCGGCGACGACGCGGCCAAGCCTCGCCTGGAGCGCATCCTCCGCACCGAGGGCCGCAAGGTGACCGGCAGCCGCACCGGCGCGGTCGGCTTCGTGCGGATCATCCCGATGACCGGGCCGATGGCCGGCAAGAACACCACCCTGCGCGCCGAGGACTACTATCGCAAGGACTACTGGGAGCCTGAGCGCTACTGGGCCTGGCAGGACGAGGTGTGGAAGGCCCCGCAGAAGGAAAACGTCGACGTCGGCGACGTGGAGCAGGTGGAGCAGGCCGACTGAGGAAGGCGCGATGCACGAGGCAGGGCAGGCACGCAGGAGGCGGTGCCGGGTCGCCATCGCGATGGCGGCCGCGCTGTCGTGGCTGCCCGCCGCCGCCCAGGTGACGACCCAGGCCCCGCTCGGGCCGGTCGGCGTCAACGCCAGCCCGGCCGCCCAGCGCGCCGCCGGCGTGGCGGTCGAGCTGCAGGGCGACGAGCCCCTGGCCCAGTACCTGATCCTGCGCTTCATGGAAGGCCATCCGGACCTGGCCTGGCGCATCCGCGGGCGCGAGGCCTATGCCCGCGGCGACTACGAACGCGCCCGCGAATGCTTCGAGCGCGCGGCGCGCTTCGCCGACAAGCCCTCGCAGGCGATGCTGGGCGAGATGCACTGGGAAGGACTGGGCGGACCACGCGACCGCGCGCTGGGCTATGCCTGGATGGACCTGGCCGCCGAGCGCTATTACGAGGACTTCTACCTCCTGCGCGAGCGCTACTGGTCGCAGCTGGGCGCGCAGGAGCGCGAACAGGCGCTGCGCCGCGGCCAGCCGCTGCTGCGCAAGTACGGCGACGACAAGGCCAAGCGGCGGCTGGCCCGGATCCTGGTCCGCCAGCGCCCGGACCAACTGGCCATCGGCGGCTTCTTTGGCAACCTGCCGATCATCCCGCCCTCCGGCGCCGGCCGCGACTCGATCACCCTGCGCGGCAGCGAGTACTTCGACGACACCTTCTGGGAGCCGGACGCGTATTTCGCCTGGCAGGACACGATATGGAGGACGCTGCTGACCACCGGCCGGGTCGAGGTCGGCGAGCCCAGTGGCGCCGGGCCACCGACCGCGGACTGACCAGATGGCGGCCGGGCGCGACGTCCGTAGAATCCCCGCCCATGGCCAAGCTCTACTTCTACTATTCGGCGATGAATGCCGGGAAGACCACCACCCTGCTGCAATCGGCGCACAACTACCGCGAGCGCGGCATGCGCACGCTGATCCTGACCCCGCGCCTGGACGACCGCGGTGGCCGCGGCGGCGTGGTCGCCTCCCGGATCGGGCTGCGCGCCGACGGCACCGCCTTCGACCGCGACACCGACCTGGAGCGCCTGGTCGGCGCCGACCTGCTGGCCCACGGCCCGCTGGGCTGCGTGCTGGTGGACGAGGCGCAGTTCCTCAGCCGCGCCCAGGTGTGGCAGCTGAGCGAAGTGGTCGACCGCATGCGCATCCCGGTGCTCTGCTATGGCCTGCGCACCGACTTCCGCGGCGAGCTGTTCGAAGGCAGCCAGTACCTGCTGGCCTGGGCCGACGAGCTGCAGGAGATCAAGACCATCTGCCACTCGGGCAAGAAGGCGACCATGAACGTGCGCGTGGATGCGCAGGGCCGCGCGGTGCAGGACGGCCCGCAGGTGGAGATCGGCGGCAACGAACGCTACGTGTCCGTCAGCCGCCCGGAGTTCAAGAAGGTCATGCGCGGCGAAGGCACGATCGAACCGCTGCAGGTGCCGCTGCTGTGAGCCGGCGCGGGTGACCGCCATCGGCCGGCCCGGAGTGCGCCGGCGGGAGATACTCTTGCCGCTGCTGCATGGCGGCCCGGTGCAGACGGCCGATCACGGACACGGAGGTTCCATGTCGGGTTCCAGGTGGGTGCAGGCGGTGGTTTGCCTGGTGCTGGGCGTCGCGGTGGGGATCGCGGCGGTATTCGCGCTGGCCCGGACCGCGGCGATCGCCGCGCCGGCGGGCCTGTTCGCGTGGTTCAAGCAGGCCGGTTCGATCGAGGCCGGGGTGTTCTCCTGGGACCTGCTGGTCACCTACGGCCTGGGGGTCGGCGTGCCCGCCTTCATCGTGGCGCTGCTGGCGTTGCGCTTCGTGGTGGCGGCGACCGACGGGTCGGCGCTCGCGTTCGCGGCCGGCGTGCTGCTGGCCATCCACGGGTTGGCGCCGCTGTGGTTCGGCACTCCGCTGGACACCGTGTCGCAGCGGCCGTGGTTCTACTACGCGCTGGAAGCCAGCCTGGGGTTGGCCACCTGGGCGGCCTGGTGGATCGCACGCCGCTGGCAGCGCTCCTCCGCGGACGCGAGGCCGCCCACCGTCGTCCGCGACACGACCTAGGCGCGGCGGCGCAGGCGCCTCAGTACAGCCGGCGTTCCGACGCCGGCGGCGGATTCCACTGGTACAGCCAGGTCTCGCTGAGCGCGCGGCCTTCGTGGCGCAGGTACAAGCGCAGGTCGAGCTGGCCGGTGGAGTCGTCGCCCGGGTAGACGTCGAACATCGCGCGATAACCCTCGATCGCGTGCAGCGGCCGCGCGGATACGGTGTCGAGGCGGCCGCGGCTGGTTTCCACCACCGCTTCGACCGTCGCATTGCGCTTGGCCAGCGCCGCCAGTTCGCCCCCGGCGAAGTCGACCGCGAAGCGCTGGGAGAACTGCTCGCGCTTGAAGCCGATCACCCCGCCCAGCCCGGTGCGCGTGGCCACCGCCTGCGCCAGCGGCGGCTGCACCGGCGGCTGCTCACCCCAGTACAGGCGATAGCCGTACAGCAGCTCCTGGCCCGGCTGCGGCCTGGCCTGCGGCGTCCAGAACGCGACGATGTTGTCGAAGGTCTCGTCGATGGTCGGGATCTCGACCAGCTGCACCGAGCCCTTGCCCCAGCCATGCTTGGGTTCGACCCACAGGCTCGGGCGCTTCTCGTAGAACACGCCGTCGTCCTGGTAATGGTCGAAGTCGCGGTCGCGCTGCAGCAGGCCGAAGCCGCGCGGGTTCTCGTCGGCGAAGGCGTTGTAGCGCAGGTGCGCGGGGTTGCCCAGCGGCCGCCAGATCCACTCGCCGTTGCCGCTGTGCATGGCCAGGCCATCGCTGTCGTGGATCTCCGCGCGCCAGTCCCAGTCCATGCGCCGGTCGTTCTCGCCGACCTGGTACATGCTGGTCGCCGGTGCGATGCCGATGCGCTCGATCTCCTTGCGCGGATACAGCGCCGCGTCCACGTCCATCACCAGCGGTTCGCCCTTGGTGATGGCGAAGCGGTAGGCGCCGGCCACGCTGGGCGAATCCAGCAGCGCGTACACCACCACCGTTTCCGAGCCCGGCGCCGGGCGTTCGAGCCAGAAGGCGGTGAAGTCGGGGAATTCCTCCGGCCGCGGCATGCCGGTGTCGATCGCCAGGCCGCGCGCGGACAGGCCGTACTGCATGCTCGAGCCGACCGCGCGGAAATAGCTGGCGCCGAGGAAGGCGGCCCAGTCGCGGCGGATGTCGTCGGGCGAGTTGAGGCGGAAGCCGGCGAAGCCCAGGTCCTGCGGCAGCTTCTTGCCCTTCAGCCCGCTCTTGCCGAAGTCGAACATCGCCGGGTCGTAGGCCAGTTCCTGCGCCTGGCCGCCGGCGACCTCGAACATGCGCACCGGGCGCTTGAAATAGATGCCCAGGTGGAAGAACTTGGCCTGGAACTTCGAACCCGGCACGTCGCCCCACAACGCGTGGTCCTGGCGGAAGGCGATGGACTGGTACTGGTCCCAGTTCAATGCCGCGACCGGCGGCGGCAGTACGTCGCTGCGCGGCGAGAACGCCTTGCCGGCCAGTGCCCGCGCATGGCCCTTGAGCCAGGCGTAGTCGAACGGGTGGCGCTCGCCCAGCGGCAGCGGGCTGGCCATCGCTTCCAGCAGCGGGAGCGGCAGGCCGAAGGCGGCCAGGGCGGCCGAGGCCCGGGTCAGGAACTGGCGTCGTTGCATGGCGCGTCGTGGTGGCGGGGGCGCGCCATCTTACGCACAGCCGCGGCGCTGCGAGGAGCCGGCCGCGAAGGCCGTTCAGCCGCGGCCGCGGGCCACCGCCGTCCCGCAGGCGCTGGCCAGGCGGGCGACCTCGCGGACCAGGCTGCCGCCTTCCGGACGCGACTGCCGCAGCTGGTCTTCGAGCAGGCGCAACTGCCGTGCACCGGTGGCGAGGTCCCCGTCCAGGCAGCTGGCCTCGGCCGCGAACGCCTGCGCCTCCCAGCGTATCGGCGCCATCGACGGCGCTTCCGGCAGCCCGTCGGCGAAGCGTGCCAGCGGGGCACCGTCGCCTTCGCGCGCCGCCAGCCGCGCCATCGCCAGTTGCGCCTGCAGCGTGCGCGGATCATCCGCGCCGTAGCCGAGCCGGGTGAGCTGCGCGCCACGCTCGAGCCAGGGCCTGGCCGCCTCGGCCTGGCCGGCGTCGAGCAGCATCTGGCCCATCCTGCGGTCCAGGTCGCCTACGGCCGCATGGCTGGCGCCCAGCCGCGCGGCGCGTACCCTGCGCGCCTCCGCCAGCGTGGCCAGGGCGGCATCGGCGTCGCCGGCTGCCTGCTGCGCGGCAGACAGGTCGGCCAGGCCGTAATCGAGCAGGTAGCGCCCGTCGGGCTGGCGCCAGGCGTCGACGGCGCGGCTGAAGGCCGAAAGCGCGGCGGCGGTATCGCCGCGCTCCAGCGCGAGGCGGCCCAGCGCGCACAGGCTCAGCGCGGTTTCGCGGTGGCGCGGACCGAGCGTGGCTTCGGTCGGGCCATGCTGGGCGTTGAGTTCCCTGCCGGCGTCGGCCAGGCGGCCCAGCTGCAGGAACGCCAGGCCCAGCTGGCGGCGGACCGCCAGCGTCGACGGATGGTCCGGCCCATGCAGCTCCAACGCCAGCGCCAGGGCCGAGCGCAGCGCCGCCTCCGCTTCCTGCGCCTGGCCACGGTCCAGGTACAGCACGCCCAGGCTGCGCCGGATGTCCACCATCAGCGGATGCCGGTCGCCCAGCCGCGCGCGCAGCTGGCGTTGCGCGGCGAGGAACTGCTCGATCGCCGCGCCGGTACGGGCCGCATCGCTCTCCAGCGCGGCCAGGTCGATCATGCCCTCGGCCACGCCGGCGTCGTCGCGCAGCACGTCGCGGCGGATCCCGATTGCGTTTTCGTACCACTGCCGCGCGGCGACCGGTTCGCCGAGCATGCGCTTGCAGCGGCCGAACTGGAGGCTGAAGTCGGCCGCCTGCTGCGGCCATTGCGCCTGCACCTGCACCGCTTCGCCGGCCAGCGGCCGCATGCGTTCGATGCAGGCCTGCGAGCGGCTGAGCAGGCGCAGGACGCGGCCGTGCTGGCTGGCCGCGTCCAGGCGCAACCCGACCGGTGCGCCGGCATCGGCTTCCAGCAACTGCTGCTGGCGTTCGGACAGGGCCAGCGCTTCGCGGTAGTCGCCGATGCCCAGGTACATGCGCGAGATCACGCCCAGCAACTCGGCGCGCGCGCGCGGCTGGTCCTCCAGCTCGCTTTCGCCACGGCGGGCGCCGGCCGAGAGCAGTTCGCGCAGGGCCATGCCCTGGTGGCGCTGGGTGCCGCCGGCATGGTCGAACAGGCCCAGCACGAAGCGCTGCAGCGCCTGCGCGCGGGCGGCTTCGTGCCGGGCTTCGACCGCATGCCACAGCGCCAGGCCGAGCGCCGCCACCAGCACCAGCACCGCCAGCGAGCCCAGGCCCACGCCCCAGCGATGGCGCTGCAGGTACTTCTGCAGCTGGTAGCCGATGCGCGGCGGCCGGGCTTCGACCGGGCGTCCTTCCAGGTGCCGCTCGATGTCGCGCGCCAGCGCCTCGACCGATCCGTAGCGCCTGGCCGGCACCTTGTGCAGCGCCTTGAGCGCGATGTTGTCCAGGTCGCCGCGCAGCCGGCGCGACAGCTTGCGCGCCTGGCCCGGTTCGATCTGCCCGGCCTCGGCCAGGCGCTGCACCGCCACCGACGGGCGTGGCGGCGAGACCTCCAGGATCGCGCGCTCCCATTCGGCATCGCTCTGCCGGCGCAGGCGATAGGGCTTGTCGCCGGCCAGCAGCTCGTAGAGCACCACGCCCAGCGAGTAGACGTCGGTGAGCGTGCTCACCGGTTCGCCGCGCACCTGCTCGGGCGCGGCGTAGTGCAGGGTGAAGGCGCGCACCTCGGTGCGCGCGTGCGAGGCGTCGGTGCCGTCGCGGTCGAGCAGCTTGGCGATGCCGAAGTCCAGCAGCCGCACTTCCTGGTCGGCGGCCACCAGCATGTTCGAGGGCTTCAGGTCGCGGTGCACGATCAGGTTGGCGTGCGCGTGGCGCACCGCCGCGCAGACCTGCAGGAACAGGTGCAGGCGTGCTTCCACCGGCAGCGCATGTTCGCGGCAGTAGTCGGTCAGCGGCACGCCTTCCACGTACTCCAGCACCAGGTAGGGCTGGTCGCCCTCGCCGATGCCGGCGTCGAGCAGGCGGGCGATGTTGGGATGCTGCAGGCGGGCGAGGATTTCCCGTTCGCGCGAGAAGCGCAGGCGCAGGTTCGGGTCGGCGTAGCCGGGGCGCAGCAGCTTCAGCGCCAGCTGGCGCTGGTACAGGCCGTCGGCGCGTTCGGCCAGCCAGACCTGGCCCATGCCGCCTTCGCCGAGCAGGCGCTCCAGGCGGTAGGGCCCCAGGCGGGTGCCTTCGCGCGAGGGCGGACGGGTGCCGGGCAGGGGGTCGTGGAGGAAGGTCGGGTCGGTGTCCTCGACTGCCAGCAGCGCTTCGAGTTCGGCGGCCAACGCCGGTTCGGACGCGCGCAGGCGCTCGAGCTCCTCGGTGCGCCCGGCCGGCGGCAGGTCCAGGAGCGCGTCGAGCAGCGGGGACAGGCGAAGCCAGCGCTCGGCGTCCATGGTCGCCCGCGTCCCCGCGCCTGGTCAGTCTTCGCGCATGGCGGCGAGCAGGAACAGGCGGGCCTTCTGCCAGTCGCGGCGGACGCTGCGCTCGGAGCGGCCGAGCAGTTCGGCGATCTCCTGTTCGGACAGGCCAGCGAAGTAGCGCAGCTCCACCACCTTGGCCAGCTTCTCGTCGACGGCGGCCAGCCGCTCCAGCGCGGTGTCCAGGGCGAGCAGGTTCTCGTCCAGGCGCAGGCTGCTCTCGGCTTCCTCCGGGATCTCGGCCACGCGCTTGAGGTCGCCGCCGCGCTTGCGCGCCATGCGGTTGCGGGCATAGTCCACCACCACGCTGCGCATGGCCGAGGCGGCGTAGGCGAAGAAGTGGGCGCGGTCCTCGAAGCGGGCGCCGTTGCTGGCACCGACCAGCTTCAGGTAGGACTCGTGGACCAGCGAGGTGGGGTCCAGGGTGTTGTTCTGCTGGCCGGACAGCTGGCGGCGGGCCAGCGTGTGCAGCTCCTGGTAGAGCGTGCCCAGGACGCGGTCCAGCGCCTGGCGGTCTCCGCCGCGCGCGGCATCCAGCCACACCGTGATCTCGGGGGAACTGTCGGGGACATCGGCCATCGTCATCTCCATGACCGCGGCGAGGGGCCGAATATAGCGGCTTTTGGCGTTGCGGGCGTCCGCCGGCACCGGCTGCGGTTGGCACGATGCATGCCGGCGGCCACGGGGGCGCGATGCGACTCTCCGGTGGATCGTCACCGTCGGGTATCCCGGCCCGGTGGCCGGGATCCGGGCCGATAGGCGTCGCGCGGTCGCGGCATCAGCGCTGGCAGCGCGCGCACCACACGCTGGCGCGCTGGCCGATGCTGGCCTCGCGCAGCGGCGCTCCGCAGTTGGGGCAGGGCAGGCCGCCGCGGCCGTACACCGCCAGTTCCTGTTCGAAGTAGCCGGGCGCGCCGTCGGGATTCAGGAAGTCGCGCAAGGTCGTGCCGCCGCGGGTGATGGCGTAGGCGAGGATGTCGCGGACCGCGCCTGCCAGGGCGGCGTAGCGTTCGCGCGATACCTTGCCGGCCGCGCGGGTCGGCGAGATGCCGGCCCGGAACAGGCTCTCGGCCGCGTAGATGTTGCCCACGCCGACCACGATGCGCTGGTCCATCAGGAACGATTTCACCGGCGCGCTGCGCCCGCGGCTGCGCGCGAACAGCCAGTCGCCGTCGAAGGCGTCCGACAGGGGCTCCGGGCCGAGGCCACGCAACAGTTCGTGCTCGGTGCCGGCCGGCTGCCAGAGCAGGCTGCCGAAGCGGCGCGGGTCGGTGAAGCGCAGCACGCGGCCGGAATCCAGCGCCAGGTCGACATGGTCGTGCGCGCCGACGGGCGTATCGCCGGGCAGCACCCGCAGCATGCCGGACATGCCCAGGTGCAGCAGCGCGCTGTCGCCGGCATCGGTGTCCATCAGCAGGTACTTGGCCCGGCGGCGGACCGCGGCGATGCGGCGGCCGGGCAGCTGTTCGCCGACCTCGGCGGGAATCGGCCAGCGCAGGTCGGGCCGGCGCAGGACCACGCCGGTCACTCGTCGCCCCTCCACGTGCGGGGCCAGGCCGCGGCGGGTGGTTTCGACCTCGGGAAGTTCGGGCACGGTCAGCTCCCGGCGGCGGCCAGGTAGTGGACGCCGCCTTGCGCGTCGCCTTCCGGCCAGACCCGGACCGGGCCGCCGAAGGCGCGCGAGAGCAGCTCGCCATCCAGCGTGGCCCGGCGCGTGCCGTCGGCCAGGACCCTGCCCTGGTGCAGCACGACCACCCGGTCGATCTCCGGGATGATCTCCTCGATGTGGTGGGTCACCAGCACCAGGGTCACGCCCTGCCCGGCCAGCGTGCGCAGCATCGCCAGGAGGTGGCCGCGGGCGACCAGGTCCAGGCCGGTGCCCGGCTCGTCGAGCAGCAGCGCCTGCGGGCGGTTGACCAGGGCGCGGGCGATGAGGACGCGGCGGGCTTCGCCGGTGGACAGCTCGGCGTACAGGCGCCGGCGCAGCGGCAGGGCGTGGGCGCGCTCGAGGGCCTCGGCCGCGCGCTGCCGCATCTCGTCGGTGATCTCGCGGAACGGCGGCACCACGAACGAGGCGAACAGGCCGCTGAGCACCGTCTCCTCGGCGGTGAGCCGGGGCATGTCGGTCAGCGTGGCGCCGAAGTCGCCGGTCACGATGCCCAGCTGCGAGCGCAAGCGGTCCACCTGCCAGCGGGCCTGGCCCAGCACCTGCACGGGCGCGCTGCCGCCGGTGCGCGCCAGCGGGTACAGCTCGCGGGTCACCAGCTTGATCAGGGTCGACTTGCCGCAGCCGTTGGCGCCGAGGATGGCGGTGTGCTGGCCCTGGTCGATCCGCAGCGACAGCTCGTGGAGCACCCGGACCTGGCCGCGGACGACGCTGGCGCGGTCCAGTTCGATCAGGGGCGGCCGCTCGGCGGCGGGGGCGTGAAGAACGGCGGGAGCGGTCATCGACGGGGGCGGTTCCTGGCGCGGACGCCGCAGATGAACACCATACGCGGCGGACAGGTGAAGTTTGCCGGATCAGGCCCCATCATGTCGCCACGCGGGACGGTTTCCCGCGCTTCTTCACGCTCCGGGGTTTGCCGCGATGCTCGATGTGCTGTTCGATTTCCTCGTCTCCGGCGTCGCCAGCCTGGGCTGGTGGGGCATGCTGGTCGTGCTGCTGGTCTTCACCCAGCTGACGATCTTCTCGGTGACCTTGTACCTGCACCGCAGCCAGGCCCATCGCGGCGTGGATTTCCACCCGGTGCTGAACCACTTCTTCCGCTTCTGGACCTGGTTGACCACCTCGATGATCACCCGCGAGTGGGTGGCCATCCACCGCAAGCACCACGCCAAGGTGGAGACCGAGGAGGATCCGCACAGCCCGCAGACGCGCGGCATCGGCAAGGTGTTCTGGCAAGGCGTGGAACTGTACCGCGAAGCGCGCGCTGACCGTCCGTCGATCGAGCAGTACGGCAAGGGCGCGCCGGACGACTGGATCGAGCGCCACCTGTACACCCCGCACGCCAACCTCGGCCCGACCGCGCTGCTGTTCATCAATTTCGCCCTGTTCGGCCTGCCGGGCGTGGCCCTGTGGGCCATCCAGATGGCGTGGATCCCGTTCTGGGCCGCCGGCGTGGTCAACGGCCTCGGCCACTGGTGGGGCTACCGCAACTTCGAGTCGGCCGACACCTCGACCAACCTCACCCCGTGGGGCGTGTGGATCGGCGGCGAGGAGCTGCACAACAACCACCACGCATTCCCCAGCTCGGCACGCTTCTCGATGCGGCGCTGGGAGTTCGACATCGGCTGGGCCGCGATCAAGGGCCTGGAGAAGGTCGGGCTGGCCAAGGTGCTGCGCGTGGCGCCGAGCCTGGACATCCGCCCGAACATCACCGCACCGGATACCGAGACCCTGCGCGCGCTGCTGTCGCACCGGTTCCAGGCCATGACCGACTACCAGCGCAACGTGCTCAAGCCGGCGTTGCGCGAAGAGGCCGCCGCCGCCGGCGCCCGGCTGCGCGAACTGCTGCCGCGGCGGATGCGCAAGGGGCTGGTCGACGATGGCCGCTGGCTCAAGCCCGATGCGCGCGAACAGCTGCACGCGTGGGTCTCGCAGCGGCCGCGGATCCAGGCGCTGGTCGAGCACCGCGCGCGCCTGTCGGCGCTGCTGGAGGCGCGCAGCCACGACGCGGCCGAGCGCCTGCGCCAACTGCAGGCCTGGTGCCAGGAAGCCGAAGCCAGCGGCATCCGCGCGCTGCAGGAATACTCGGCACGCCTGAAGGGCTACGCGCTGGCGCACTGATGCCGGGCAGCGCTCGCCACGCACCGCCGCCGACCAGGCCCGGACGCCCGCGTCCGGGCCTGCTGCTTTGCGCGGGGTGGCTGCTGGCCGCCAGCGCCACCGCCGCCGCCCAGGTCGAGCGCACCGGCGACTACCTGGCGAGGATGGACGGCGACGGCGACGGGCGCATCTCGCAGGCCGAATACGTGGCCTGGATGGGCTACGCATTCGAGCGCATGGATGCCGACGGCGACGGCGTGCTCGCCACCGCCGAGCTGCCCGGCGGCAAGGGCAAGCCGATCACGCTGGAAGAGCACCGGCGACGCCTGGCCGAACGCTTCGTGCGCCAGGACGCCAACAAGGACGGTTACCTGGACGCGCGCGAACTGGCGGCGCCGCCGCTGTAACAAGGGGCGTGCCTCCCACCCCTTCTGCGAACCGCCGTTCCGTCGTAGAGCGGGGCTTGCCCCGCTGCCCTTTCCATGCGACGCGCGACGGCAGCGGGGCAAGCCCCGCTCTACGAAAGGCGGGACCGGCAACGGCAGCGGGGCAAGCCCCGCTCTACGAAAGGCGGGACCGGCAACGGCAGCGGGGCAAGCCCCGCTCTACGGGGGCATGACCACCGCGTGGTTTCGCGTCACGGCGCGTCCTCGCGCGGCGGGTCGACCAGCGGCTGGCCGTTCTGCAGCAGCCACAACATGATCGTCTTCTGGCGCACGTAGTTGGCGCTGACGAACGACTCGACCAGTCCCGGCCAGCCGTCCAGGAAGCCGGCCTTGAGCACGAAGCCGCGGAAGAAGCGCCAGGCCGGCGCCAGCACCAGCTTGCCCAGCGTGGCGCGCTTGCCGCGGGCGAAATCGTGCTCGGCCATCATCCGCGCGTAGCGCTGCTTCTTGTCCAGCAGCTGCATGAAGGACCGGAACGGATGGTGCAGCAGGTCGCCGGTCAGCAACGCGACCGGTCCGTCCACCGACACGGCCTCGTGGATCTCGCGGTCCCCGCGCCAGCCGCCACGGCGCCGGTCGAACAGGCGCAGCACCCGGTCCGGATAGGCGGTGCCATGGCGAAGGAAGCGTCCGTAGTACTCCGACATCCGCGCGAAGCGATAGCCGGCGGCACGGGCGAAACCGCCTTCGCGCTCGGCCTCGATCGACGCGCGCAGCCGCGCATCGACGCGCTCGTCCGCGTCCAGGCTCAGCACCCAGTCGTGCGCGCACTGGTCGACCGCGAACTGCTTCTGGCTGCGGAAGCCGTCGAACGGACGCACCAGCACCCGCGCCCCGGCGCGTTGCGCGACCTCGCGGGTGCCGTCGGTGGAGCCGGAGTCGACCACCACGATCTCGTCGCAGAACGACAGCGAGGCCAGGCAGTCGCCGATCCGGTCGGCCTCGTTGAAGGCGATGACGCAAGCCGACAGCGGGACCCGGCCCGCCGCCATGACGGCCGCGGCGACCGTGGTCGATGCGGCGGCAGGCGTGGCGACGGCGTGGCGGTCGGCGGTCATGCGGCGGAGCACGGCACGGAAGGTGCGCAAAGCCTAGCAGGGGCTGGCCGGGCCGGCGCGCGCCGGTGCGATAATCCCCGCCGTCCCAGCGCACCCGGGAGTGCGACGTGCCCAAGCATTACCTGCTGTACGGTTCCGAGCGATACGCGCTGGCGATCCTGCGCCCGATCCAGGCCGCGATCCGCGCGCGCGGGGACCGGACCGCGTGGTTCTTCGATGGCCCCGGCGCCGACGAGCTGGCGCCCGACGAGACCCTGCTGGACGTCGAGCAGGTCCGCGCCTGGAACCCGTACGCGGTGATCACCTCGTCCAACGCGGTGCCGCACTTCTTCCCGGGGGTGAAGGTCGAGACCTTCCACGGCTTCGATGCGGGCAAGCCGCGGCACATCTACATCCGCGGCTTCTTCGACCTGTACTGCACCACCGGCCCGCGCGACACCGCGGCCTTCGGCGAGCTGTCGAAGGAACTGGGCCACTTCGCGGTGACCGAGACCGGCTTCCCCAAGATCGACCCGTTCATGGCGCAACTGGGCGATGTGCCCGAGCCGGTGCGGCAGCCGCCGGTGATCCTCTACCACTCCACGTTCTCGCCTTCGTGGAGCGCCGCGCCGGTGCTGTACGACGAGATCGCGCGGCTGTCGCGCACCGGGGAGTGGCGCTGGATCGTGACCTTCCACCCGAAGATGGATCCGGAGGTCGTCGCCCGGTACAAGGCGCTGCAGAACGAACACCTGACCTTCGCCGAGAACGACAACATCCTCGACCTGTTCCCGCAGGTGGACATGATGTGCTCGGATACCTCGTCGGCGCTCAACGAGTTCCTGCTGACCTACAAGCCGGTGGTGACCTTCAAGAACCGCCGTCCCGGGCCGCAGCTGATCGACATCGACGATCCCGCGCAGTTCGAGCCGGCGATCCGGCGCGCGCTGTCGCGGCCGCCGGAGCTGATGGCCGCGGTGCGCGAGTTCGCCGACCAGCTGCACCCGTACCGCGACGGCCGGTCCAGCGAGCGCGTGCTCGATGCGATCGACGCCTTCGTCGCCGCCGGTGGGCGCAACCGCAAGCCCAAGCCGCTGAACCTGTGGCGCAAGCTGAAGCTGCGCAGGCGCATCGGCTACTGGGGTCCGGCCCGGGTCTGACCCGGGCGTCCGCTCACCAGCGCAGTCGCCGCGCGGCGAGGGTGCGCCCGAGCTGCGCGTAGAGGGCGCGGGCCTCCTCCACGGGCAGGTAGCGGATGCGCAGTGGCGGCGACATCCCGCCGGCGCCGGCGGTATCCATCCACAGCGACGCGGTGCCCAGCCAGCGGTCCAGCGGCGAGCGCTGCAGGCGCAGCGCCTGCAGCTTGTCGATCTCGGCGAAGCGCCACCAGCGCGACCACCAGCCGCCGCGCACCGCGACCAGGCGCGCGTCGACCGAATAGCCCATGCGACCGGCCTGGCGCCACGCCGCATACGCCGACCAGGGCAGCCACAGCAGCACCAGCAGCCCCCAGGCGCCCAGCTGCCAGGCCAGCGCCGCGGCGACCACCAGGTTCCATGCGACGCTGCCGGCGAACTGCCGCCACCAGGCATTGCGCGGCAGCGGGCGCCACTGCGCCGGCGGCCAGGCGGCGCCCGGCAGCAGGTGCAGGGCCAGCGCATCGCAGGCGCCGGGAGTGGCGATAGGCGCCAGTTCGCGCAGCTTGCGCGGGTCGTCCTCGCGGCCGCCGGTGGCGGTGTCGATGCGCAGGCTGCGCCGTCCGAACCAGCGGTGCAGCAGCGTCTCCTGCAGGAACCAGGCCTGGATCCTGCGCGGGGCGACGCTGCTGCGCACGCGTGCGAACAGGCCGCGCTCGACCGTCAGCCGGCGCTGGGTCTCGCTCAGGCGGAAACCGTGGTACTGGCTCAGTGCCAGCGCGACCGAGAGCAGCCGCAGCAGGAACACGAACAGGCCGGCCACCGCCAGCATGGCGCTGGCGATGCCGGGCCAGCCCAGGTGCAGCTCGCCGGCGTACCCGGCCGCCTGCTGGAACGAATCCTCGGCGTAGCGCGCGATCAGCCGCTCGTCCGGGAACAGTTGCCAGAGCAGGCCGAAGCCGGCGGCGAACACGATCATGCCGCGGTTGGACACCAGGCCCAGGCGCACGATTTCGGCGGTCGTCAGCGCCAGCAGCGTGCGGCTGTCGGCGTCCACCTGTCCGTTCCCGCCGGCGTCGACCGCTGCGGCGTCGGCCGCTTCGGCGCCGTGGTGCCGCACCAGCCGTTCCAGCGCCAGCGCATCGTCCAAGCCCAGCACGCGCATGTGCGCCTCGGGCTTCTGCCCGCCGGCCGATTCCAGCCGCACTTCGGCCACGCCGAACAGCCGGTGCAGCAGCGACTGGTGCAGCCCCACGTTATGGATTCGCGCGAACGGTATCTCGCGCTGCGAGCGCTGCAGCAGGCCGCTGCGGATGGTGATGCCGTCGCGGCCGACCCGGTAGCGGTAGGTGAAGTACTGCAGGACCGACACCAGCACCAGCGCCCCGACGCCCAGCAACGGTGCCAGCTCCCACCAGCCCTCGGAACCGCCGCGCCGCCCGGCGAACAGCAGCACCACCAGCGGCACGATGAACTGCCGCAGCTGCTGCAGCAGCACGAACAGCCACGACCACCGATGCAGCCGCTGCTCGGCCGGCGCGGCCGGGGGCGCGTCCAGCCCGCTCACAATGCGTCGTCGGCTTCGACCTGGCGGGCCAGGTGCGCACGCAGCGCTTCGGCATCGTCCAGCGCCAGCAGCGGCAGCTTCACCGCGGCCATGCGGGTGCCGGCGGTATGCACCACCAGCGTGGCCAGGCCGAGCCTGCGCTCGAGCGGGCCGCGCTCCAGGTCCAGGTGCTGCACGCGCGAGACCGGCACCAGGGTCTCGGTGCGCCACAGGCCGCCACGGCGGGTGGCGAAGCCGTCGGCATCGAGCTTCCAGCCGATCCGCCGGTGGCGCAGGCGGCCGACCAGCGCCCCCAGCGCCAGGCCGGCCAGGCCGGCGACGATGCCGGCGGGCAGCCGCGACACCTCCAGCAGCGCCGAGGCGAGCAAGCCGACGCCGAACGTGGCAGGCAGCGCGAACGCGAAGCCGACCCCGAGCGCATGCAGCAGTGCGCCCCGCGCCGGCAGCGGATGCCAGTCGGCGGTCGCGGCAGGTGCGACGGGATCCAGGGGAGGAGGGCTGGCGGCCGGAGAGTCGGTCACGGAGTTCCGTGGGTCGGGGAGTTCACCGGATCGTAAGCGTTCACGCCGCCGGATGCGCGCCCGCAGCACCGGGCGCGCCGCGCAGCCTGCGGTTCCGCCGGCCTCAGGCCGGGCGCTTGGCCCATTCGCGACGCTCGTACGGATTGATCTCGCCGCTGCCCGGCGGCCGCAGCGTGTAGCGCTTGTACGTCCACTGGTACTGGGACGGATCGCGCCGGGTGATGCGCTCCACCTCGGCATTGAGGCAGGCCACGGCGGCGACCGGATCCGGGTCGCCGATCGCCGCCGGCGCCGGTTCGAGGTGCAGGGCGAAGCCGGGGCCATCGCCGATGCGTTCGCACCAGGCGAGCAGCACCGGCGCGCCGGTGCGTTCGGCCAGGCGCGACAGCAGGGTCATGGTCAGCGCCTGCACGCCGAAGAACGGCGCGAACTCGCCGTCGCCGGCCTTCGGCTGCTGGTCGGGCAGGATCCCCACCGCGCCGCCTTCCTTGAGCGTCTTCCACAGCTGGCGGACCGCCGCGCCCTCGGCCCGGACCTGGCGGACGTTGTCCACGCCGCGGACCTGCTGCAGGAATTCATCGCCCACCGCCGAGTCGGGCGGCCGGTACACGATGGCGATCGGGCCGCGCGACGCCAGCCACTGGTTGAGCAGCTCCCAGTTGCCGAAGTGGGGCGCGGCGACGATCACGCCGCGGCCGGCCGCCAGGGCCTGGTCGTAGTGCGCCACGCCGTGCGCTTCCCGGATCAGGGCGAGGTTCTCCGCCGGGGGCCGGGTCCAGAGCTTGAGCGTTTCCAGCGCCTGCCGCGCGGTCGTGCGCAGGATGCGGCGATGCAGGGCGTCGCGTTCGGCGCCCTGCACTTCCGGGAAGGCGAGCTCGAGGTTGCGCCGGGCGACCCGGCTCTCGCGCGCGTCGCCCAGCCGCCACAGCGCGGCGATGCCGTCGCCGAGCGCGTACACCACCGGCCAGGGCAGCGCGCCCAGCAGGCGGGTGGCGGCGACGAGCAGGCGGGCCTGGCGGTGGGCGGTCATGCCGGCAAGTCTAGCCGCCGAACGGCCGCGGCCCGCCCGTCGCGCGCCGTCGCGATGCCCGGACGGTTGGCAAATCCGCCCCGCGCGGCCAATGCTGTCGCCTCCCGACCGTAGGAGTCCGTCGCATGCTCGCCCTGATCCAGCGCGTCACCCGGGCCTCGGTGGAGGTCGACGGCGAGATCGTGGGCCGGATCGACCAAGGACTGCTGGCGCTGGTCGGCGTGCAGCCGGGCGACGACGACGCACAGGTGGCGCGAATGACCCAGAGGCTGCTGGGTTACCGGGTTTTCGCCGACGATGCCGGCCGGATGAACCGTTCGCTGGCCGATTCGGGCGGCGGGTTGCTCCTGGTGAGCCAGTTCACCCTGGCCGCGGACACCGCCTCGGGGATGCGCCCGGGCTTCAGTACGGCGGCGGCGCCGGAAGAGGCTGAACGGGTTTTCAACCGGCTGGCCGAATCGTGCCGCCTGGCCCATGCCGGCGGGGTGGAAACCGGCCGCTTCGGTGCCCATATGGTGGTCAGCCTGGTCAATGACGGCCCGGTCACCTTCCTGCTCCGGGCCTGAGCCGCGCTGAACGCGAGCCGCCTGCAAGTGGTTGACGCACAAGGAGAGCAGGGCCCGAGGGTCGGTGCCCTGTTATAATGCTAGGTTCTCTTCACCACACTCAAAGCCGGTGGCGCCGCACATGGCCAACGAACGTCCAGCCCAGCAATCCGAAATCAAGCAGCTCATCAGCAAGGGCCTGGAACAGGGCTACCTGACCTATGCCGAGGTCAACGACCACCTGCCCGACGACATCGTCGACGCGGAGCAGATCGAAGACATCATCGGCATGATCAACGGCATGGGCATCGATGTCCATGAAGTCGCGCCCGATGCCGAAACCCTGCTGCTCAACGACGGCAACACCGGCAACCGCGAGATCGACGATACCGCCGCCGAGGAAGCCGCCGCCGCGCTGACCGCGCTGGATTCGGAAGGCGGCCGCACCACCGACCCGGTGCGCATGTACATGCGCGAGATGGGTACGGTCGAGCTGCTGACCCGCGAGGGCGAGATCGCCATCGCCAAGCGCATCGAGGAAGGCCTGGGCCAGGTCCAGGCCGCGCTGGGCAGCTTCCCGTGGTCGATCGAGCTGCTGCTTGAGGAATACGAACTGCACAAGGCCGGCAAGAAGCGCCTGGCCGAAGTCGTGGTCGGCTTCAACGACCTGGTCGAGGAAGTGCCGGAGCCGGCGCCGGTCGTGGCCGTCGACGACACCGATGCCGAGGCCGACGAGGACGAGGACGAGGACGTCGCCGACGACGAAGAGGCCGAAGCCGGCCCCACCGGCCCGGATCCGGCCGAGGTCGCGCGCCGGATGGAGCTGCTGGCCGCCGACTACGCCAAGTTCAAGAAGGCCAACGCCAAGGCCGGCCCGCAGGCCAAGAACGTGATCAAGATGCGCGGCGAGATGGCCGAGCAGTTCGTCACCTTCAAGCTGCCGCTGGCCCTGACCGACACCCTGGTGCGCAAGCTGCGCGAGGTGATGGGCGAGATCAAGGACCACGAGCGCCGCGTGCTGCACCTGGCCACCGTGGTCGCGCACATGCCGCGCAAGGACTTCATCCGGGCCTGGGAAGGCAACCAGGTCAACCTGGAGTGGGTGGACGAGGTCCTCAAGCGCAAGCAGAAGTGGTCGTCGGCGCTGCGCGAGGTCAAGGACCAGATCGTCGCCGAACAGCAGGCCACCATCGCCATCGAGCAGGCCATGCACCTGGACCTGGCCGACATCCGCGAGATCGGCCGGCAGATGGCCTACGGCGAAGCCAAGGCGCGCAAGGCCAAGAAGGAGATGGTCGAGGCCAACCTGCGCCTGGTGATCTCCATCGCCAAGAAGTACACCAACCGCGGCCTGCAGTTCCTGGACCTGATCCAGGAGGGCAACATCGGCCTGATGAAGGCGGTCGACAAGTTCGAATACCGCCGCGGCTACAAGTTCTCGACCTACGCCACCTGGTGGATCCGCCAGGCGATCACCCGCTCGATTGCCGACCAGGCGCGCACCATCCGCATCCCGGTGCACATGATCGAGACGATCAACAAGCTCAACCGCATTTCCCGACAGATGCTCCAGCAGTACGGCCGCGAGGCCACGCCGGAGGAGCTGGCCAAGGAAATGGACATGCCCGAGGACAAGATCCGCAAGGTCATGAAGATCGCCAAGGAGCCCATTTCGATGGAGACCCCGATCGGCGACGACGAGGACTCGCACCTGGGCGATTTCATCGAGGACACCAACGTGGAGTCCCCGATCGAGAACACCACCAACATCAACCTGTCAGAAACCGTCCGCGACGTGCTGGCCGGGCTGACCCCGCGCGAGGCCAAGGTCCTGCGCATGCGCTTCGGCATCGACATGAATACCGACCACACCCTCGAGGAAGTCGGCAAGCAGTTCGACGTCACCCGCGAGCGCATCCGCCAGATCGAGGCCAAGGCGCTGCGCAAGCTGCGCCACCCGTCGCGTTCGGAGCAGCTGCGCAGCTTCCTCGACATCGACTGAGCCGGCGCGCCGGCGTGATCCAGGATCAGGCCCCGCATCGCGGGGCCTTTTTTCTTCGTGGTTTGCCGGTCTGGCCGCTGCCGGTCGGGCTCCACTACACTCGCGTTCCTGCGCGGGCCTATAGCTCAACGGTTAGAGCAGGGGACTCATAATCCCTTGGTTCCAGGTTCGAATCCTGGTGGGCCCACCATTTTCAAGTCCGAGATTGTCCGTAGGCGTCCGGAATGCAGCCGAAAATGGCTTGAAATAAGGGCTCCGTCGTCCAGGGGTGTCCGGCCCGGTGCGCTTGAATCCGACTGCTAAGTGAGTCAGGCTGTGAGTCACAAGTCGGCGCCTCCTGCCACTGACTCACTATCGGCTGACTCACACATGCTTACCGATACCAAGCTGCGCGCCCTCAAGCCGCGTACGAGCGCATACCGCCTCGCGGATGCCAATGGCCTGTGCATCGAAATTCGCCCGAGCGGCACCAAGTCGTGGCGATACCGATATCGCTATGCGGGCAAGCCCAGCATCATCACCTTGGCGGAGTACCCAGCGATGGGCTTGGCAGAGGCGCGTGCCGAACGGGATCGCCTTCGAGCGCTCCTGAGAGGGGGCGGCAATCCGGCAAACGTCGCCAGGGTCGAACGAGCTGCAAAAGTCGAGCGCGCGGAGACCACCTTTGGCGCGATCGCGACCGAGTTCTTGAACAAGCGAGCGAAGGAAGGGCTCAGCCCCGGGTCTGTGAAGCGTGAACGCCGTCTGATCGAGAAGGACATCGCCGCCATAGGCATGCTCCCCATTACGGACGTGACTGCGCCGCTGTTGCTGGGGGCGTTGCGGAAGCTTGAGAAGCGAGGTGTGGTGGAAACGGCGCATCGGGCTCGGTCTTTCGCGGGTCGCGTCTTTAGATACGCCATCGCCACAGGGCGGGCGCAGAGTAATCCGGCGAATGACTTGGTTGGTGCGCTCGAGCAGCCCCAGGTGAAACACCTCGCCACTGTGACCGACCCTGACAAGATCGGAGAGCTCTTGCGGTCCATGTACTCCTACAGCGGTTCGCCCGTCACGCAAGCAGCGTTGAAGTTGGCGCCGATGCTATTCGTCCGTCCAGGGGAACTTCGGAAGGCCCGTTGGGCTGACATCGACCTTGCTGGAGCCGAATGGCGTTTTACCACGAGCAAGACGGGGACTCCGCACATCGTCCCGCTTGCAACACAAGCCAAAGAGATCCTCGAGGATCTTCAACCGCTCACTAGGCGAAGCGAGTTTGTCTTCCCGGGAGTGAGAAGCGCGAAGCGACCCATGAGCGAGAACACAATCACCGCTGCGCTGCGGTACTTGGGATACGACGGCGACACCATTACAGGGCACGGATTTCGAGCGATGGCTCGTACCGTGCTTGATGAGGTGCTGGGGTTTCGACCCGACTACATCGAACACCAGTTGGCCCATGCGGTTCGCGACCCGCTTGGGCGCGCCTACAACCGCACTACCCACCTCGCTGAGCGTAAGAAGATGATGCAGGCGTGGGCAGACTACCTGGATACTTTGCGGGTCAGCGCAAACGTTGAGCCGACCCCTCGCGTGGTCTCCTGAAACGTAGGCTGGAGATCTCATAGCGCCCCGAAGCGGACGATGGCTGCATCGGGCGGCCGATGCCAAATGCGTGCGCCCAACACTTCCGATAGCTGTTTGGAAGCTGCAATTGTTGGCGTAACAGTGCGAGTAAGTGGGGAGCTGAGCCTTGTGCTGAGTAGTATGTACGACAGTTATTGGCACATCTTGGGGGATGTGGTGGATTGGAAACACGTTCAAGAATTGCGCAAACAGGGAAACATTGTCGAAGGCAAAAAGCTCGCCTACGAGTTGCTAGAGACGGACCCTCGTGATTACCGAACGCGGTCGATGCTTGAGTGGCTGATCTATGACCAAGCTAAGCCGGCATTTAGGGCTGCGGCCGAGGCAGTTAAGGCAGACAAGCGACCTCAGCAAGTAGATCTGCATCGTATCGATCAAGCGTTGACGGAACTCACCAAGCTGCCTGCACAGTGCCCAGGGATGGCCTGCTCGGTAGTGCTGCAACAGCTATGTCGTATTGGACCCGAGTTCCCTCGCTTCGCTGCGTTCGTCAAGTGGGTGGGAATCGAGGGGCTCCGGGAGGAAGACTGGATTTCCCAGTCTTCCAATGATGGGACATGGCCGCCGCTGGTTGTATCGGTGGCTCGCGCGCTCACGAAATGGACGAAAGCCCGAGACACCTCTGTCGAGCGTTTGGAAGAGGCGATGCAGTGGCTAGACGCTGCGGCTCCCGTTGCGACGGGAGACGATAGCTTGTGGCTGCAGTGGGACAGGGCCGGCATGCTGCGGCGGCTGGAGCGGTACGAAGAAGCGGCCCTTGCACTGTCAGCCGTGATCAAGGCCAAGCGGAACGAGTTCTGGGTCTGGGCAGAAGCAGGTCGGCTATACATAACGGATGACCCCGACCTGGCGCAGGCTTGCTTCTGCCAGGCCCTACTGTGTCCTTCATCTCCAGAGTTTGTGGCCAAGGCGCACCGGGAGCTGGCAGAGATGCTTGCCGAGCGTGCTGAGTTCGCGCAAGCCTCCGTCGAAATCAGGATCGCAGCCTCTAGTCGCGAGGAGCAGGGGTGGCGCTTGGGCGATGAGCTGGAACATCTCATGCGCGAGCCTTGGTACGATCCTGAAGCGACAGATGCGCAGGATCCGAAGAGCTACTACGCCGAACATGCCCCACGGGCGCTGGCCCTTTGCTTCGATGAGGTCGAAACGCGATCGGCAACGTTTCTCGGCATCCTGAACCTTCAGCCTCCGCGGGACGCCAAGCCGGGATGGAAGCCGCGACCTCGCACGCGATTCGCAGTGATGAGTGAAGCAGGCAAGTCGGTCAGCATCCTTGGCCCGCATCTCCTTAAGGTTCCGTGGAGGCAGGGGGAGCCGGTGGCCTTGGTACTTGGCCGGCAAGCCTGCGAGACTGAGGAGACGGTTGTTCAGATCATCCTTCGTCCAGACGGACAGGCGTGGGATCGTACGAACATTGGCCGCGGGGTTGTTGTTCAGGAGGCCGCCGACGGAAAGCCCATGCGGATCTTTGCCGACCGTGATCTCGGTGATTTCCCTGTCGACAGTGACTCCGCTTCGGGCAGCGGGATGCTTGCTGGTGACGGAGTGTCGTTCCGGATGACGACGAATCCGAGGAATGGTCGAATCGATCTGTTCGCCGCCAGTCCCGCTCAATTACCTGATGCCGATGTGAAGCAAATTCAGGGTCGACTGCGGCGCCAAGAGTCCTGGGCGCATGCCTTCGTGGATGATGTTTTCGTGCCGCCGCATGTGGTGAAGACCGTTCCTGAGCACGTCGATGAGGTCGGCGTTGTGGCGGTCTACGCCCGTCACCCCAAGAAGGAAGGGTATGGCTGGCGGGCGGTGCGGATCTCGACGGCGAGCTAAGCCAATTCCTAAGTGGGTTAGAGGTTGGCCATAGTTGCGTCAAGGGCCTGTTGCAGGAACGGATCTTGGGGCGGACGACCAATCCAGGCGTGCTTGTTGATGCGCTCCTTGCCATCGCAGTAGATCGCCAGTTCACCTCTTGCAGTGCCGCTGGCCAGCACGAGGCGCAGGTTCCAAGCCTCCTCGGTGACCCCGATGATCTGCAGGCCGTTCGAGACGGCTGCCTTGGTGAAAACTGGGAAGAACTCATTGAAAACGTCGCGCGTGAACCGCGATTCGTGGGCGTTGGGTGGCTTCAGCTCAGGGAACTGGCGGCCTTTAACCCCTGAAAGTCGATCGGCGATCTCCAGACCGAACTCGTCTCTGGGGACAGGCATGATGCTGCCGACGACGCCCTTGCCGTTGTACGCAATGTTGACTCTGGTGAAGCGCGTTCCGTCGGAGATGTAGTAGGCCTCCTGCCATGCATGGTGATCGATCCTTTCGATTCTTATCCCCGCATTGTCTTCAAGTCTATTGGACACTGCGTGGTAGATGCCATCCAGGATGGGATCGCCAGTGCGTGCAGCGGAAGTGCTTTCGTCAGCTTCATCTGAACGAGCGAGCTCGGGCTCGGATGGCGGCACGCGAAGAGGAGCGGGGTCATCAGTCGCCGGTGCGTCAGGGTCCGGATTCGAGGGCGGCGTCGCAGGTCGCGGCTGGCGAGGGCTGCCGGCGCCACCCAAGTCCTGCCAGGGGCGGAAGTGTGGCGGGTTGAGGAGGTGGGCTCGCTTGCTTGCGCGGGTAATGGCCGTGTACAGCCAGCGGAAGTATTCCTCGGTGCGGGGATTGGCGTGGTGGGTCTTGCACTGGACGAAGACGTCAGCCCACTCGCTTCCCTGAGACTTGTGGCAAGTGAGCGCGTAGCCGAACTTCACACGCAACGCGTTGAAGTACGAATCATCTCGAAGCGCATCACCCAATTCCTTCCCGCGCTTGGGAAGGTGAGGATGGCGGCGCTTGAAGTCGATGTACAGGGCTTTCGTCTCATCGGAGCTCAGGTTCGGATGACCGCTGTACAGCAGACTCTCGACGATCTTGACGTTCGCACGCACAACTTCGCCACTGGGCAGCCGGAAGCCGATCTGTACGTCCCTGAATCGGAGGGTCACCTCCGTCTCTTCCACTTTCCCTGTTGACTTGTTCTTGTTGCGGAGCGTGACCGACCTAGATTCCGGTACGTCTACAACACGCGTAACGTAAACAAGGTCGCCGTTGTTGAGGGCGTTTCCGTCTACAAGGCAGTTCATTACCACAACAAGCTTGTCACCTTGGGTGACATCTTCCTTATCAGGGAAAAGCCGGCGGCGCACCTGTTCATTGAACGACGCCACGTCGGCATTCGAACTCGCAATGATCATGGCCACGTCAGAGACCTTGTTGCCGCTCGCTGTCAGATAGGCTGTAACCATGTCGTCGGCCTCTGAGCATGTCTGCACGTCCGGCGCGTCTGTGGACAAGGAAAGTTTGTTGAAGACCTTCTTTGAGAGCGAATCCCGCAGCGCGTTGGCGGATGAAAGTATCCCGCTGTCAGCATCTTGCCGAACGACTTCTGACAGCTCGAATCTGCGGATAGTGGTCACACCGAAAGTCTTGGCGAGATACCGCTGATCAAGCGCCGGAGAGCAGTTCATTCCTACCGGCGGAAGCTGGGCAGAGTCCCCGATGAAAATGACCTTCTTCGTGTGGTCATTGTGGTCGAGATTCACATACTTCATCAGGTCGCTGAGAAGCTTTCCAGAGCCGAACCGGAAGAATTCGCCTTCCGAGTACACATCGGAAACCATCGATGCCTCGTCAACGACATACACGGCATTGTCGGCATCGTTGTTGACTTCGAGCTCGGCGTACAGCTTGAAAGTTTCCGAACCGTCTAGCTCGTCGACCTTGTACTCCCGGATGTCGTCCTTGGAGTAGATCTTCTTGTGGATCGTGGTCGCGTCTCGCCTGGTTTTCTGAGTTATGACACGCGCGGCCTTTCCAGTCGGGGCAGTCAGGACGCACTGACGACCTGCAGCGGCGAGGAACTCAGAGAGCCCTTTGGTAATGAACGTCTTGCCGGTGCCGGCATGGCCGGACAGGATGAAGACGTGCTCGTCCCTGGCGGCTAGGAACGCGTCGAGCTCAAGGACAAGGCTCTCTTGGTTAGCGGTGAGTTGGTATCCATCGAATGCATCACGCAGCCGGATCTCCGGCGTCCATTCTGCTTGCACGAATCCGCCCGCCTCTCTGGATCGCTCCGAAAAAGTTGCGACGTCTTCCCTTCGGATGCGGCGTGCCGCTTCAGCCAGGCGTTCTTCGTACTCGGTTGCCTGTAGCCGCAGCTTCTTCTCCTGCTCAGCAGCCAAGGCCAGCGAGGCTTCTGCGTCCAAGGTGCGCTCGTTGATGATGGCAAGCAGGCGACCTTCCTGGTCCTTGAGATTCCTGACGAGTTCTCTGCTCCTCTCGGAATCATCTCGCTGTTTCTCGAGCTCGAACGCGAGCCGAGCGATTTCCGCTCGCAGATCCCCTTCCTCCTTCTTCCAATCCCGTGGTTGGATGAACGGACCAGGTTTGAAATCCGGGCGAGGGCTGCAGAAGGTGCGGTAGTACCAGATGCAGGCCTCGCGCGCGGAGCGCAAAGCTTTCGCTGCCTCCGCTTGGTCGTGCCGGTACTCATGCACCGCTTCGTTTCCGCTCTTGCGGAGATGGTGCAGAAGTCGTACGACCTTCTCGTCGACGGCGATTCGTGACTTGAGGGAGGCGATTAGGCTGAAGAAGGTTTCATCCGTGCCCGCGACGATGCCAAGTCTGGCAGCAGCATTCCGCGTCAGGTGCTCTGCCAGCTGGCGTAGCTTGACCAGCGTCACGTTTGAGTCGGAGTAGAAAGAGGCTTCTGCGGCCGTCGCAATCTGATGCAGGAGCGGCTCTTGGTCGGAGAGGAATGCGAAGTTGCTAGACAGAGTCGCTGACATGCCTCACTCGCCCCGCCCCTGACCAGCCCAGACTAGATTTTGATTGTAGCGAATGGTCAGTTGCTGATGGCAGCTCGCAGACCTAATTGTCAGCGTAGTCCCTTGAGAGCGGCTCTCAACGGCTCCAGGATCCTGAGCTTGGTGCCGATTCTGACGTATGTCTGTGCGAAAGATGCTTACTCCCGCCAAACACTGAAGCAGCTGTCCTGCGCTAAGCAGTCTGGCGTCGGCAGCCGCGCCATCCCTGACGCGGCCCGCAGCCGCTGGATGACCTGGACTCCTGTCCGGTGCCGCACGTTGCCGACCCCTGCAGGCTAGCCAGAGGGCAGTCCAAAAGCGATAAGGGTTCGCCCCGCCGCAAAGTAGGAAAAGTCTGAGTTCCCGCGCTGAGTCTGCCAATCGCACGGAATGAGACCCAAGGCCGCCATCCTCCCGGCCTCGGAGGATGCATGACCCAACTCGCTCGCCTTGACCTTCAACCAGCTGGCGCGGATGTCGGGCACCTGCTCGCGCCTCGATTGGCCCGCAAATACCCCGATCGCGTAACTGGAGCCTTCGTGGTTCCGGCACGCGAGGGTCGCTTCGTAGACCTGCCCGCTGACCTACCAACGGGTATCGCCGCGGCGTTGCGAGCGCGAGGTCGCGAGCGCCTGTATTCCCATCAGGGTGCCTGCTGGGACGCTGTGCAGCGCGGCGAGGACGTCGTCGTGGTGACACCCACCGCCTCCGGCAAGACGCTGTGCTACACACTGCCGGTCGTGGCCGGCGCCATGACCCGCCGTAGCAAGGCGCTCTACCTCTTTCCGACCAAGGCACTGGCGCAGGATCAGGTGGCCGAGCTGATCGAACTCTCCAAGGCCGGGGACCTTGGCGTGCGCGCTGCCACCTTCGATGGCGACACCCCAGGTGACCAGCGTCAGGCGATCCGTCTGTCGGGCGACATCGTGGTGACCAACCCGGACATGCTGCACCAGGGCATCCTGCCGCACCACACGAAGTGGGCGCAGTTCTTTGAGAACCTGGCCTATGTGGTGATCGACGAGATCCACGCCTATCGCGGCGTGTTCGGCTCGCACCTGGCCAACGTGCTGCGGCGGTTGGAACGCATCTGCGCGTTCTACGGGGTGCGCCCGCAATTCATTTTGTGCTCGGCGACCATCGGGAATCCGAAGGAGCACGCCGAAGCCCTGATCGGCCGCCCGGTCACGGCGATTACCGAGTCCGGCGCTCCGGCTGGGGAGAAGCACGTCCTGCTGTGGAATCCGCCGGTCGTAAACCCGGACCTGGGTCTGCGTGCCTCGGCGCGCTCGCAGTCCAACCGCATCGCACGGATGGCCATCAAGGCCGGGCTTAAGACGCTGGTCTTTGCGCAGTCACGGACTATGGTCGAGGTGCTGACGAAGTACCTGAAGGACGTGTTCGACCATGACCCACGCAAGCCGACGCGCATCCGAGCCTATCGCGGGGGCTACCTGCCCACCGAGCGCCGGGAGGCCGAGCGGGCAATGCGCTACGGACGTATCGACGGCATCGTGTCCACCTCTGCGCTGGAACTCGGCGTGGACATCGGAGCGCTGGATGTCGTGGTGCTCAACGGCTACCCCGGCAGCGTCAGCGGCACTTGGCAGCGCTTCGGACGCGCGGGGCGTCGCCAGAAGCCCAGCCTAGGTGTCCTGGTGGCATCGTCAGACCCTCTCGACCAGTACATCGTCCGGCATCCCGAGTTCTTCTCGGATGCCAGTCCCGAGCACGCGCGCATAGCACCCGACCAGCCGGTGATCCTGCTGGACCATATCCGCTGCGCTGCGTTTGAGTTGCCTTTCCTGGAGGGCGACACCTTTGGCCCAGTCGATCCTGCCGTATACCTGCAGCTGTTGGCCGAGGATGGCGTGCTACATCCCGAAGGTGGGCGCTGGGAGTGGATCGCGGACAGCTATCCCGCAGGCGCCGTCAGCTTGCGCTCGGTCGCGGATGGCAATTTCGTGGTGGTGGATCGCACCGACGGACGCCAGGTGATCATCGCGGAGGTCGATTTCAGTTCCGCGCCGCTGATGCTCTACGAAGGCGCGATTCACATGGTGCAATCCACCCCGTTTCAGGTCGAACGCCTGGACTGGGAAGGCCGCAAGGCCTATGTCACCCGCACCCACGTCGATTACTACACCGACGCGATCGACTACACCCGACTGAAGGTTCTGGAGTCCTTCGATAGCGCTGTGACCGGCGTGGGTCAGGTCCACCATGGCGAAGTTCATGTGGTGCGGCGCGTGTCTGGCTACAAGAAGATCCGCTACTACACGCACGAGAACATCGGCTACGGACCGGTCACGCTCCCCGATCAGGAAATGCACACCACCGCGTGCTGGTGGCAGCTGCCGGAGCCAGTGCTGCATTCGTTGTTCGACAACCGCCAGCAGGCGCTGGACGGCTTCCTCGGGGCGGCACACGCGCTGCATGTCGTGGCTCGCATCGCTGTAATGGCCGACGGGGCCGACCTGCAAAAGGCGGTCGGCAGTGGTGATGGGGCGTGGTCAGCGAGCGGTGACGGACGGGGTCGGGGGCAACTGTGCGCCACCGATGGCGCGGCGGTTCAGGCCGACGCACTGGCCCGCTTCGAGCCTACCGTCTATCTCTACGACAATTATCCCGGAGGCGTTGGCCTCTCCGAGCCGCTATTCCAGCGCCAAGCCGAGCTCCTGCAGCGCGCGCAGTCGCTGGTCGAGGCGTGCGACTGCCGTGCGGGCTGCCCTGGGTGCGTGGGGCCGGTCCTCGACGAAACCGTTCCACTGACGGAAGGACCCCGCCAGCTCGCACTGCGCCTGCTGCGCGCGCTGCAGGCCGCATGAGCCTGACCCTGACCCGGCTGCAGGCGCTACGGCGGCAAAGTGGCGCGCCTGCCGCGGCTGCAGTGGCGACACCGGCCTCTCCGGCGGCGAAGATCGACTCTGATCCGTTGGCCCGCCTGCGTGGCCTGCTACGGGTCAAGCGCCGCGACGCGCCGGCACCTGCATCAGCGGAAGACCGCTTGCTTCCAGGCCGGGAAATTGCCCCCGGCCTCTGGCTGCAGGAAGGTCGCCTGCCGTTCGATCTGCCGTGGCAGCCGCATCTCGACGCCGCCTTCGCCAGGCGCGACGTGCCGTTGCCCACCTCTGAACTCATGTTCTTCGACACTGAAACCACCGGTCTGGCCGGTGGGACAGGCACGCGCGCCTTCATGATCGGCGCAGCAACGCTCGACCCTGCCGGGCTGCACATCCGTCAGCTCACCATCACGAAGACGAGCGCTGAACCGACCATGCTCGACCTGTTCCGCGGCTGGCTCCGACCTAGCACCATTCTGGTCAGCTACAACGGCAAGTCCTACGACGCCCCGCTGCTCAAGACGCGCTATCGCCTGATGCGACAGGCCGAGCCGCTGTCCGCGCTCGATCACGTTGATCTGCTGCATCCCACGCGGCGACGCTACCGGGGTGTGTTCGAGAACTGCAGGCTCGGGACCATCGAGCGACGGGTGCTCGGCATCGTTCGGGAAGACGATCTGCCGGGTAGCGAGGCACCCGGGGTGTGGTTGGATTACCTGCGCGGTAGCTCAGCCAAGCAGTTGCGGCGCGTCATGGCGCACAACCATCAGGACGTGGTGACACTGGCGCGACTGGCCATTCATTTGGGTAGGTGCTAACGCGCATCCCTAGATGCTTTCTAGGTGCGGCTAGGCAGTCAGTAGGGGTCAGATGGCCTCAGCGCAGGCCCTATCTGACCTTGAGGACATCGCTCCACTTCTGCGTGTACGCAGGCGACAAACTGTCTTGGCGCATCGCCCATTTGGGCGTGGCATCCCGCCGAGCTGCCGCCGACGCCAACGCAACGCTGCCACGTCCGAACTTGCGGTTGACCGCATCCATCACTTCCATCAACTTGGCGGAGCGGGGATCGATGCCGGCGAACAGATCGGCCTGCTGCAGGTCCCCATGCGTGAGATCGAGCAGCCCCACGCCGGCCTTCTTGTAACGGTACCCCTTCTTGAACATCGCACGCGTCAGCGCCTGAGCCACGGAGACCACCTCCCGTGTATCGGAGGAGGGTCCGATCAGGTTGAATGCCTTGGACGGATTGTACTGACGAGCCCCCGGCTTGAAGGGGTTGGTGTTGATCCATACCCAGACGCCCGAACAAATCAGGCCACGCTTGCGCAGCTTCTCGCACGCCCGGATTGCGAATGTTGCCACGGCTTGCTGAAGGTCTTCCAAAGATTCCACGTCGTTCTTGAAGGATCGGGAGCAGACGATCTGCTGGCGGTCCGGTTCGTCCTCGACGAGCTCGGCGCAGACGACCCCTTGCAGCTCGCGTTGCGTGCGGGCAAGCACCACCCCGTAGCGCGCGCGCAGGGTCTCGGGATGTGCGCCCATGAGGTCGCGGGCCGTCAGGATGCCTTCGGCACCGAGCCGGGCTGCGAACTTGCGACCAACCCCCCAGAGGTCCTCCACGGGATAGGCTGCAAGCTCAGGAATGGATGCGTCCACGGCCATCACGCCGCCTGGCGTCTTCTTCGCCAGCTTGTTGCCGAGCTTGGCCAGCGTCTTGGTGGGGCCGATGCCGACGCAGCAGGGAATGCCCGTCCACTGGAGGATCCGCTCACGGGCGACGCGCGCGACATGTATGTGATCCGCGACGGGAATGCCTTCCAGCGAGACGAAGCTCTCGTCAATGGAATACACCTCCACGCGCGGGAACAGGTCACGCAGGATGGTCACGATCCGTCCGGACAAATCCCCGTACAGGCCGAAATTCGCAGAGCGGATGATGAGCTGCCTGCGCAAGCTGGGCGCCACCTCGTGAATGGGCTGGCCCATCCTGACGCCGAGCGCCTTGGCCTCGTTGCTACGGGCAATAGCGCAGCCGTCGTTGTTGGATAAAACAACGACAGGCCGGCCAATGAGATCGGGTTGGAAGGCCCGCTCACAGCTGGCGTAAAAGTTGTTGCCATCGACCAGCCCGAGCATCAGCGCCCCAAGTGGTTACGGAATGAATAGGTCACCACGCCCCAGACCTGCAGCTCCGCCTCGTCACCCACGAACACGGGCGGCGAACCGTCGCCCGAGACCAGTTCGACGCCAGAGCGACGGATGCGCAGCTGCTTGACGCAAAAGCCGCCGTCCCACAACACCAGGGCGATGTGACCCGACTTGGCATTGATCGAGCGGTCGACGACCAGCTTGTCGCCGGCGTGGATCCCAAAGCCGCGCATGCTGTCGCCCTCCGCCTGGGCGAAGAAGGTTGCAGGCGGGTTGCGGATGCACAACTCGTTGAGATCCAAGTCCTCCTCCATGAAGTCCTCAGCCGGGGAGGGGAACCCGCAGCTGGCACGCATGCCCAGGAAGCGCAGCGGAAGGTGCGACAGGTCTATGCGGCATGCGGCCAGGGGGACGATGGCGGGGGAAGGAAGGGAGTTCATGGTGGCGGAAGCTTCGCGGGCCAGTGACGCACCCGATGAGACGAGGGGCGCGAAAACTACGCCCCGACCCATGGCGAGTGCCACCGATGACCGCGCAACGCCCAGCCCACCACGGCCGCGACAGAGATGAAAGCGCCCCGGATCCTCTTAGCTGCGATGTGAAGAGGCCTGAACAGGCCCAGCGGGATACTTTCGGGATGGACCAGAATGCCCACTGCGACCTGATGGCGGCCCGGCTGGCCAACCAGAAGCCGCACCTGTTGGCGTTGGCCGAGTCAGGCCACCCGCAAGCGTTTGATCAGGCGTGGAACCTCCTGGACCCGATCTTCTTCGAAGCCGAACGCCATGGTCTGGGCAGTCGTTGTTACCACCTGATAGGGCTGCTCTTGGCTGAGAGCGGATTGAACCGGAGGTTGCGATGAAATCGCGCGTTGAACTCGATGCCATGTTGGATGACCTTGAAGCGCGCCTGCCCGGCTTGCTCGCTAACTGCAAGCAAGAGGACATGCTGGACTGCTTCGCGAATGAAGCAGACGCCATTGATGCCCAGACCAAGGAAGAGGACCACGCGCACGTGTGGGGCCGCCTGCAGCACCTGCAAGGCTGTGCTGGCCTGATTCCAAGTGACGAAGAATGCGCCGATGAATGAAGCAGTCGAGGCGCAGTGGGACGCTGACGATCAGACACTTCAAGAGCTGGTGTGGAAACTTGCGCCCCCGATCCCCAATACCAAGCACGATGATGGAGTGAGCGGTGTGCTATTCGGCTGAAGCGTGGTCCCTGTACGACAACTACGTGCGTGAGTTCGCCGCGGATATCGACATCAAGGCGTTCTGGGAAATCTACCTGGAGCGCGATGAGAAGTACCGCATTCGGAAGAAGCTCTCGGACGGCACGAAGATCCCCAAGGGAATGGACCGAAACTTCCTCCCGCCCAAGTCAGACCTAGAGCGGAAGATTCAAGACCTGATCTCCGAATGGAACGGTCGGAAGCTTGCTGAAAGCGAAGCCGAATTAGCAACGCAAGAGGTGCGACTGGCTGCCGCCGAAGCGAAGCTGGCGGTCAAGGAAACGAAGACGGCGCTCAACGAGCAGCGGATCGCCGGTAACAAGATCAAGCAGATGAAGCGCTGGATCGAGGATGCCAAGCGCACCAGGCACGAGCCGACCAAGGACGACCGAATCTTCCCGGACTGGTACGCGCCCGTGCTTATCGTGGAGAACGGCAAGCGAATCGTGCGGCCCATGCGCTATCACTGCCGACCGGCGGGGATGGATCCGTCCATTGATCGCACCAAGACCGGCCAGGTTTCAGGCACCTACAACGCGCGTCGCGACAACCTGACGCGGTTCTGGCGCAACCAATTTGGCCATACGCACGGGCTGATGCTGGCTGAGACCTTTTACGAGAATGTCGATGACGGCAAGGGCGGGAGCAAGGAAATTCAGTTCCGCCCCCAGACCGGCGAGACGATGTATATCGCTTGCCTCTATTCGCACTGGACCGATCCCAAGGGCATCGAGCCGGACCTGTGGTCATTCGCCGCCATTACCGATGAGCCCGAACCAGAGGTCGCCGCGGCGGGACACGACAGAACAGTCATCAATATCAAGCCTGAGCACGTCGATGCGTGGCTCAACCCCGACCCGAAAAATCTGGACGCGCTGTTCGCGATCTTCGAGGACAAGCGACATCCCTACTATGAGCACCGCGAGGCCGCATGACCATCCAAGACGCATCACAGATTGCCGCCGAGGCTCTGAGCTTCATTGCTGCCTACGATCGCAGCAACAGCTACGAAACGTTCTCGGACCACTACCTTTCGCGCTTCGGATCGATGATGCAGTCGCTACAGCAACCCGACGCAACCGACAGTCAGAAAGCCGCCCTGCACATGATCCAAGACGCGCTGGGCCCGTTCTGCGCTTCCCATGTTGGGAAACTGGATACTGACTCAATGATGGATACGCCTTGACTCCGGAAACCAGCGGCCTCCTCGACGTAGGCTCCGAACTAGCGAGCGGACTAGCCGGCATTTCATAGTCGTACAAATGCCCGGAATGTGTCGGAAGGGCACGCCAGCCAACGGCGGCAAACGACCCAAAGCGGACGCGCGGAGCAAAGTCACCTGCTGTCCTATTTCTGGAAGCGGGCACGTTGACTCATCCGGACGGGGATCGGGGAGGAACTGGAACAACAACTGTGCGACCGCCAGCGTGGAATCGCGCTGCGCACACAACTGGCAGCGCTTGACTTGCAGTCCTGCGTGATTCTCGGCGACCCGACGGTGGCGTTGCCGGCATTGAGATAACGTCGCCACGCCTGTTGCTGAACCTAGCTGTCGGCGGTCGGCTATCCCGGCTTGGCTTCCAGGTACAGCACTCGGAGTGGTGTCAATCTGGAATGGGTCGCCCACTCAGACCTGACCTCCCTAACAGTGAACTGTTGTCCGCGGTCGAGCAGCAACTCCTGCTCAGGGGCTTGGCCATTGGGAGCGTTAAGCACTGGCTCGTTCGGCGGCACTAACGTGTTGATGCGATCGATACGGAGCAGCACGAGCAGTACGCCAGCCTTGGCGAAGCGCTCGGCGTTCTCGCGACACACGGTTGTACTCAGAAATCCGTGAAACTGGACCACATCGCCCACGGTCGCGGCGGCGAGCTCTAGATACTCATAGAACTCATGATGACCAATGCCCTTGTACACGACGCTTTGCGCATCGAAACGGACGCCGAGCTGCAGAAAATATTCGTCTAGCGTCGCTTTGGTATGCTCGAAGTCTTCGCTGTCAGGATCTGTAAAGTCCTCCAGTGAACCAAGACGTTCCTCGGCCGTATCGTCGCCTGAGGAGTACATGCCATACCTGCCACCCGCGCCTTCCAATGTCAGGCAATGGTTGAGGTTGTGTGCGCATAGAAAGCGCCCCTGTGCAGCATGCTGATATGCCTCCAACGCGGGACGTCTGACCGGCTGGATTGCATGGCGAGCAAGGTAGTCGTCAAACGACGTCCATTCGGGGTCGTTGATGCTGGTCGGATTTGGCGGCGCGGGGAGAAAGGTCGAGGTCATCTGCCTATTCTTGCGCAATCCAGTTGCATTCGGCGCTGCCCCGCCCAGGACAGTTTCTGGAACCCGGCGCGTTCGCTGCACGGGTCGCAAACCGCCGTTCAATGCGATCCGACCAACATCGCTTCCGATTGCCGGTCGCGGACATCGAGCAAAGTATCGCCTGCCGAATGCAGACAACAGGCTAGGTACCGCCGCCGACCCAAAGCAACAGCAGCTAGTGCGTTGCTATCCATTAGCCATTAGCCCGACTTCGGTGCCTACGGTTGGCCTGAGTTTGCGGACTCCAGAACATCGATTACTCCGTTGATTGCAGAGATCAAATGAGGGGTCCGCGTCGAGAGGGCGCTTATGCGTCGGATTAGTGCATCGAGGCGTTCATCTCCGACTGGGTTCCGTGGGTCTAGGCCGAGGACTGTGCAAACTCTTTGCACACTTTCGTTGAGAGTTCTGAAATGGCCGCCCTCAAGCTTTGAGATGAGGGAGCGTTCTACTCCTGCATCGACACTCAGAGAGTCCTGCGTTTTATGCAGGTTCCTGCGTGTGTCGGCGATGCGCTGACCTAGTAGTCGGGCGTCATTGGGGCTTGCAAAACGTTCTGACATGTGCAATATAATTGCACATATTGCACAAGGAGTGTAGGGTGACGATCTTCGTTGACGACGAGCGCATTGCTTGGAAGGGTAGAGAGTGGTGCCATCTGGTGGCGGATACCTTGCCCGAACTGCACGACTTTGCGCAGCAGCTGGGGCTTAGAAGCGCATGGTTTCAGGATCGGGCGTCCTACCCCCACTACGACGTAACGACGGCGGTCCGCGAACGCGCTCTCCGAATGGGCGCTCTGCAGGCCGACCGAATCCAGCTCATGGCTTGTTGCAGAAAGCTCAAAGCCGAATTGAATGCAACCCGTCCACTTCGATCAAGATAGGCAGAACCCACCGTTAGGCGAACTCATGGATGCTGCTTCGAGCCCACCCGACCTCACCTTGACCGCCTACTCTGAGCGCGCACAGAAGAGCCAGCGTTTTGGTACAGGATCTCAGGCGCTTCAGAACCTTAGTTTTGGTTACTTTGGGGAAGTGGGTGGCTTGTTAGCTGCACTCAAGAAGGTCAATCGAGACAAATTGCTCGAAACCGACCGGGACTTTGCGTCCGAGGAACTGGGAGACGCACTTTGGTACCTGCTCGCAGTTGCCCATGTACATGGCATCAAGCCAGCGACTTTAGGTGAAGTGGCGCTTGGGCTCTTGCGGACCCATTACCAAGAGCATTCGAAGGCACTAGAGGGCGAGGTGTCCTTCAAAAACATTGACGCGCTGATTCAGGCGCAAGTGAAGCGCCGAGAGGACCGGGATCAGCTGCTCAGCGAGCTCGCCGCCGCAGCTGGCGATCTCGCAGCTGCGACAGGTCCTCAGACCGACATCCGAAATTCCGTCGCCACCACGCAATTCCTTGGCAATCACCTGGCGCTCTTGTCACGCGTGGCGGCGTCGTTTGAACTGAACCTCAACGAGGTCGCTGCCCAGAATCTGGCGAAGATTGCGGATCGCTGGCCGGGCGATGACCCGGAATACATCACGCCGTTTGACCCGGTCTCTGACTACCCGGAGTACGAACAGCTGCCGCGCAACTTCACCGTCGAATTTGATGAACGTGCAAATGGTGGCCAGAAGCACGTCGTCCAGAGCATCCGCGGGGTGTTTGTAGGTGATCGTCTTACCGACAATAGTGTCGAGGAAGACGGCTATCGGTTTCACGACGTCTTCCACCTGGCTTATGTTGCGCACCTTGGATGGTCGCCGGTGATCCGCGGGTTGCTGAAGCGCAAGCGCAAGTCAATGCCGCATGTGGACGAGAACCAAGATGGTGCGCGGGCCATGATCATCGAGGAGGGAATTGCGACGTGGATATTCAACCACGCCAAGATTCGTGGCGATAATTTCGCCGGCGTTGAACGCGGGCAGCTCGCCTTCGGCTTGCTGAAGCAGCTTCGCCAAATGGTGCGTGGCTATGAAGTAGATGCGTGCCCATTGTGGCAGTGGGAGTACGCCATCCTCGACGGCTTTAGGGTCTTTCGGGAGTTGTACGAAGCAAAGAGAGGCCGGGTGCACGTCGACATGGAAGCGCACACGCTAGTTTTTGAACATATGGATTCGTCGCAATGAAGTTCGAACACCTGGTTGATGCGTTGGCGAGTGTTCGACTGAACAACGTCTTCAACCCCTACGCTGACGTGTGTCCGATTCACGACCGGCCGGACGCTCCAGCGGCTCGCCGGGCTAACCTGCTGGGCTTCCTGAAAGCCGCCAGGCGATTGGGCACCGATACGATCTGGATGGGGCGCGACCTCGGATATCGCGGTGGCCGCCGCACGGGACTGGCGCTCACCGATGAACGGCATTTGCCAGTGATTGCCTCTGTCTACGGCAGCCGTGCAGGCCAAGCCACTGTCGGTCCGGCCATGGCAGAGCGCACGGCCGCGGAGATCTGGGCAATCCTATCGCAGCTCTCGGCGCCACCATTTCTGTGGAATGTCTTTCCATTCCACCCGCACGAGCCCAACGATCCCTTTTCTAATCGCAAGTTCACCTCACGTGAGCTCACGGCGGTGCACGAAATCAACAACGCATTGATCCGGAAATTAGGGATTCGAAGGATCGTGGCCATTGGCCAGGACGCCGCACATTACAGTGCCGGTTTCGGCGTTGAGGTCGTTGCCGTCCGTCATCCGAGCTACGGTGGCGTCAACGAATTTCGTGCGGGCATTCAATCGCTTTACCCTGCGTCTGGGCGCATCCCCAGCCAAGCCCTGGCATTCGAGCTGGCGTAGCCGGCAACGACTACAGCGAGTCCAGCAAGATTCCGCCCTCTTTGACGCCACCCCAACTGGCCAAGTCGAGATCAGCGTGGGTGGAAATGCAAGTCAGTTTGCCCAGATCCAGGGAAGCTTGTTCGGCAACGTATTTTTGCAGGCGCGCTAATCCCACCAGATTGCCAAGCGCTCGTTCGCAATAGCGGTGCGAGCGGTAGATGGCCGTCAGATCCAGGACATGCCGGTCGGTAATCTTGAAACTCAGATGGCTCAGGCAAGGGCCACCGTAAGAACGCTTTCGATCCCGGACCGGGTCGTAGGTCGCCAGTTCGGCGCCATCGTCATCGACTGGATCGATGTCCTGGGCCGGATCCGAGGGGGAAAGCTCATACGTTGATTGGTAGATTGACCTGCCTGGCGTGGCGGCGCGCTTGAGCTTTTCGATCACGTCCTCAAGAGGGTTCACCAGCGTGCCGTCGGGCGCCTTCCGCCGGGTCATCCGCTCGAAATACTGCCCCCACGTTCCAGCCTTCTTCGCGCGGTCTAACAGACGCAAATGCTCTTGATAGAAGTCAGGCCGACCTCGGCGATCGTAGAGGCCTTGCGGAAAGATGGTGCCGGCGATGGTATCGATGGACAAGCCATTGTCTTGCGCGACGATTCGCGCGTCGACGCGTCGCAGAGTGTGAAGATCGCTCCGCCGCATCACCCCAGGGCGAGAGATCTCCAGCACAAGGTTTCGCCCCAAACCGCCTGCGGCTTGCAAGTGCCTGGCGGCTGTGAGCCAGGTGGGGACGATGCGGTCATTCGAATCGAATACGGCTGCCATGTATCAGTCTCCAAAAGCACAAAGCGCATGGGTCCGGATGTAGGACGCAGGCAACCACGCGTGGCCGCTATCTCCCCAGCTTTCGCCCCAGCTGTTTCGAATCAGCACATGCCGTTCGTTGCTAACGCTGTCGTAACCCATGCCAACCGCGATGACTGCGTGCGAGAGGCCGAAGATCGCATGCGGCGAGAAGGGAACCTGCGGAACATTCGCAGTCACGGTGAAGAACTCCACTGTCAATCGCAGGACCAGCCCGATCGAGCGATCACTGGTCAAGGCGCTTTCAATGGTGCCCATTACGGGCAAGTGCCGGCCGTAGTCTCGCGCAAACAGAGGGGTGCACTGCGGGTTTGTTGCTAGCGGGAGGGTCGGTTCCACCGCGACGTAGGGGACGGCGACTTCAAGGGCTTGTCCTGGCGTGGATACCGCGCGCAGAGCGGCATCCACTTCAAGCCCATCTCCCGGTTTCCATCCAGGCATCAGCCCGGCGGCCTCCCGGTATAGGTATTCCGGGCTCAGCTGTGCCGACTGCTGATGGCGTTGCCCATTGAGATCCGAGAGCGCAAATGCCATGCAAGTCGGGCGGTCGCCCTGATTACGAACTGTCCCATGGAAACCGCGCAGATCGATTTCGTGAATGATCGTCATGCGTCGGTGATCTCGGCCAGGAGCTTTCCTTGGGACTGCTTGTCTAGGCCAATCGCCATCGACTCGAACTCGGCGGCCAGCGTGAAACGGGCTTTATGCGCTTCATCCGTACGCCACGGTTGGGCCTCTTTGAATTCCAGTTCAAGGCGTTCGGCCGGTACATCCAACTCCCGTTCGATTCCGTGCTCAAGCACGTAGCGCTGTCGTGCGCGCCCACCGACCACCAGAGGCTCGTCGGCCCTCTCCGCGGTCGCCTCGGCGTCCACGGTGAGGGGTGCGAGCCGGAAGCCGGCATCAGCGACCTCATCGATCGACCAGAGGTAGCCTGCAGACGCATGGTTCGGAAGATCTACGACGAACCGGTCCTGCGGACGTGGCTCCAGGATTCGATCGCGGTCGTTTTCATCCAGCAGCCAGACATCGCTCAGGGTTTGCTCGGGCATCCACGTCGCCAGCTCGCGCTTCAGGCGTTGCAGCGGAGTCTGTGAAAGCTTGTCCCCTTCCGCGGGTCCTACGGACAGCATCTCCAGGCTGATCAACGTCCAATAGGTCGCGGTGAAACTCGTCCCCAGCCGTAACGACAACTGATACAGCGTCCTGGGATTCTTCAAGTCGCTCAGTCGCCATCCCTTCCGCCGCATCACATCCACGATGAGAGAACGTGGCATCAGCAGGTGGTAGGCAAACCAGTCGGCTTCGCGCTCCTTGGGGTCACCCTTGGCGCCATAGTCGAGCACCTGGTCGACGGTAGTCTCGTGACCAAGGAAGAAATGGCCGAGCTCGTGGGCGCAGGTCATGTGCACCATGCCTGGAGGCCGATCGATGTTCACCAGGATGCCAGACTGCTCATCCCGGAAAAAACCGCCGAGCAGGTCCTGGAGACTCCGCTTCATGACGGCAAGGTCCGCATCGATTGCGATCTTGAAAGGATCTACGCGCGTGTAGCCTTGGTCTCGAATCCGGTCGAGCGAACCGCTGTCCCTGAGGATGCCGGCTGCCTGCTGTGCGATTTGCAATCGTTCCTTGCGACCCAGCATCCCGAGCTCCTATTTCTGCGGCTTCTTGCCCGTTTTTGCGTCGGAAGAGCGCTTAAGAAATGACGCGAACCTGGCCACTTCCTCCATGTCTTTTTGAGAGAGCCCCTTGACGGCGCGAGCAAGAAACTGGACCTGCGCCGGCACCGCGCCAACAGCATCTTCGCCGGACAGCAAAAAAGTTACCGATTGGCGATAGAGCGTCGCCAACTTGTCGAGCTCCACGGCCTCTACCTTGCGATTACCCGTTTCGATGTTGGTAACTGCAGGCCGAGACACACCCAGCGCCTGGGCTACCTCTTCCTGTGACAGCCCGACGTACTCCCGCGCCTCGCGCAATCGCTGCGCCATTGCCGCCCGCAGCTCTTCGGTTTGACCGCGGGTGTTCACGGTGATGCCCCTAGGCATTCATCGACCGCGTTGGTCACTTCCTGGATGAATTGTTCCCTGGACGAGTAGCCACCCTTGCGCACGATCTTTTCGATGGAGAGCTGCTTTCCGATGACCTTCTCGATATCGAGCAATACATCCACCGCAGTTATCGAATCCAGCTGCACTAACGGCTCATCGATCGCGATCTCTTCATCCGCGCCCCCCTCATCCGCAGGAACTTCCAGTACGTTCTGATCCCAGAACGCAGAAAGGACGTCGTGCAGTTGCTCGTGTTTGGCATTCATTTCCCACCTCCCCGCTATGGAAGAATATCTAACCAGTAAGTAAGAATATCGTACATGTTGGACGTGAGGTCAACAGCTGTTGATCAGACAACAGGATTCGGCTTGAATGGCGGGCAAATACCACGGCGTCATGTGGCCAACGCTTGCGGATTTCTCGCAAGGCGAACCGACTAGAAATGCACTTAATCGATTGTTGGCAGTTGCCCACTTACGGACAGCATCGGCAACTCCTTGCGAACCCGGTTAAGCGATCAGCCTATGGTTGCGATTAGGGAACTCGGCGATGTCCGTGCGAACGGGCGACGCGGAACTCGATCGGTTCATTCTTGTGCGTTTCGATCCCGCTGCGTTGCTGACAGCGATCAAAAGATCTTTTACCGTCCCGCGGCATGCGATCTCACAAGAACGTTGCGTTCCAACACGACTAAACGGCTGCTTATAGATCATTCGACTGGAGCGCTTGCAGGCCTTACGTCCGCTGCTGGCCGAGGCCGTGTGAAAACCCCGCCTCTACTGGCATGATCTGAGCACCGGTCGATGGGTGCTCTGCATGAAGCGATTCGTGGATGGCGTTGATCGTTCCCAAGGGCTTCTGCTCCCTGATCGGCTTGAAGACTACGTCCACGAAGACAACCCCGTTCGGGTGGTCGATGCCTTCGTCGAAGCACTCGACCTGAGCGCGCTTGGCTTCGATGCCGCCAATCGCGCGGCAGGTGGTCGGCCCGCGTATCACCCCGCGGTGCTGCTCAAGATCTACATCTACGGTTACCTCAACCGCATCCAGTCCAGCCGTCGCCTGGAACGAGAGGCGCAACGGAACCTGGAGCTGATTTGGCTGACCGGCCGGCTGGCACCTGACTTCAAGACCATCGCCGACTTCCGCAAGGACAACGGCAGCGCGATCACGGCCGTGTGTAGTCGGTTCGTCGCGCTGTGCCGGAACATGAAGGTCTTCTCGCACGCGATCGTGGCGATCGACGGCAGCAAGCTCAAGGCGGTGAACAGTCGGGATCGCAACTTCACCGTCGGCAAGATCAAGGGGCGCCGGAAGCAACTGGAGGAGAGCGTTTCACGTTATCTGGCCGAACTGGATCGGGCAGATCGCGATCCGGCTCTGCTGCCGGAGGGCCGCGTACCGCACCTGAAGGACAAGCTGGCCAAGCTGCATGCGCAGATGGAGAAGTTGGACAGCATCGAGAAAGAGCTTAAGGCCTCTCCAGACCGCCAGATCTCGATGACGGATCCGGACGCGAGGTCAATGACCTCAAGCGGGCGCGCAACCGGCACTGTGGGCTACAACGTGCAAGCGGCCGTCGAAGCCAAGCACCACCTAATCGTGGCATACGACGTGACGAACGACGGTCATGACCGTGCGCAGCTCTCACATATGGCGATGAAGGCCAAGGATGCCCTTGGTGCCGAACACATGACGGCGCTTGCGGATCGCGGTTACTTCAGCGCCCCTGAGATCCTGGCGTGCGAGGAGGCAGGCGTCATTCCGCTGGTGCCCAAGCCCCTCACGTCGAACAGCAAGGCCGAAGGTCGGTTCGACAAACGGGACTTCGTCTACGACGCAGCCGCGGATGAGTACGAATGCCCGGCGGGCGAACGGGCGATCCACCGCTTCACCACAGAGGAGAAGGGGCTGACCTTGCATAAGTACTGGTCATCCGCCTGCCCCCGTTGCCCGATCCGGAAGAAGTGCACGACTGCCACCTACAGGCGTATCGGACGATGGGAGCACGAGCATGTGCTCGAGCGAATGCAGATGTTGCTGGATGCCAGGCCAGAAGCTGCCGTGGCACGAAGACAGACGGTGGAGCATGTCTTCGGAACGCTCAAATCTTGGCTCGGCACAACGCCATTGCTGACGAAGACGCTACCGAAGGTCAGAACGGAGATCAGCTTGGCGGTGTTGGCCTACAACATGAAGCGGATGATCAAGATCATGGGCACCGAGGGCATGGTGCGGGCCATCGCGGACTGAGCATCTCGTTCTTTTGCTGCAGCTCTACTTGCTCAAACTGGCTGCATCGTCGTCGGCAGCACCGCGCCCGGGAGTTTTTACACAGCCTCGACCCGAAGCGGACCCTCGTGCAAAGGTGGGATTTAAAGCGATACTTGGAGAAGTTTTGGGGGGGGGGAAGCGTTGGCTCCCTTCAAGTCTTGTCACGCATTCTATGCGTCCATACGCGATCATGTTGACTGACTTGTGACGCGCTCTTTAATATTAAAGTCCATTATAACTCTGCGCCACTTCGTCGGGCAGCGTAACTGAGGCATTAATCTGCGTCACTTAGCACATGCTGATTCTAGCTAAAGGCCAATTCGACCTTGTGCAGGTTACAGACCGATTAGCGATCACTTTAAGGAGCTATGATGATGATGAGAATTCCTGGGCTAGCAGATGTAGTACGCACTTTTAATATTCGCCATTGGACTGATATTCCAGAGCAATCTAAACAAGCCTTTAGATTGGCGGAGAGTTTTAATGTTAGGACATTGATTTCAGCTTACCCATTATTGAAGTACGCGCCAGGCAGGTCGCTCATGATTACGGCGCTGACAGGCGCTCCACTTGATCCGTCCGACTATCGGCAGCTACTTTCCGTGGCTTTTCGCGACAATTGTTATACGGTAAGACTACGCGCTACAGCGTTGGCTGCGACATTAACTAACTCAAACATTCTTGACCTACTAGACGAGCTCAGTTTGTGCGGAGATGAAAGATCGCGCGCCGACGCAGAAGCTGCTGCTCGTTCTATTATCTTATCTGATCACCAGCAGTTCGTGAATCGCGAAGAAGATGAGCCTAGATATTGGATTCCAACAATATGGCATTTAATGAGAATAGAGCCAGGCAAGCTCCCCGAAACATGCATAAACGGTAACTACTTCTTCACTAGCTATCTTGATTGCTACTCGAATCATGATTTCATTATGTCATTTGATAGCATGGACAGTAAGAGCAGTTAGGGTTATTCAGACAATGTCTACTCTCAACCTTTTTTCTGTGAAGGCGCTCGCTATGCCGTCACGGGTGCTAGACGGGTGTGATGTTGCGTCAAGGGACAAAGGTGATATGGCAAGGCTGCTGCGCCATTCTTTCATGTGCTTCCTGCACATCTACTCGTGAAGCAGGCGCGTTTGGGGGGCAGTCTGACGTCCGCTCTTGGCCGACTTCTGCCTGTCACCGGCAGGTAGTGCGCGCCCTCAAGCAAAAATTTTTCAGACCTATAACACCCCATTGAAGCGGGACAGTCTTGCTTCACGCCCAGGTGCTGCGTTCCTAGCGCCTAGTGGGGTCTAGCCATGCGCGACGACACCAAGGAGACGATCTACTGCGTCCTTATCGTGGCAGCCGCGGTCCTGGCCACGCTGCTAAAGAAGCCGCCGTTTGATCGCTTCCCCTAGCCATTCACTGGCACTCACAGAAGGCCCGCCTTTACCGGCGGGCCTTCTGCGTTTATGCCGCCCAACACGAGGATTCAACATGCACCTGGTCGAAACGATGGCCTATGCCGGCGAAAAGCCTTGGCATAGCCTTGGCAACAAGCTCACCACCCTGCAACCCATCGACGTCTGGAAGCGCCAGGCGGGCATGGACTGGATGATCGAGGAGTCCGAAGTCCGCTACATCACGGGCAACCGCACGGTCGGGGCGATCCATTCCTTCCCCGAGCAGAAGGTGTTGTACCGCTCCGACACCAAGCGCCCGCTGGCGGTGGTGTCCAAGCGCTTCCAGGTCGTGCAGCCCGAGGAAGTGCTGGAGTTCTATCGCGACCTGACCGAGTACAGCGGCTTCGAGCTGGAAACCGCCGGTGTGCTGAAAGAAGGCCGCAAGTTCTGGGCACTCGCTCGAACCGGCCAGAGCACCACGCTGAAGGGCAAGGACCAGGTCAACGGCTACCTGCTGCTGGCAACGGCCTGTGACGGGTCGCTGGCGACCACGGCCCAGTTCACCTCGGTGCGCGTGGTCTGCAACAACACGCTGCAGATTGCGCTGGGTGACAACCGGGGCGCGGTGAGGGTGCCGCACCGCTCGGCGTTCGACGCCGATGCGGTCAAGCAGCAGCTGGGCATCACGGTCGCGCCCTGGAGTCCGTTCGTGGCCAAGATGAAGGACCTGGTCGCCTGTCCGGTCGATCCGGACTTGGTCGACGGCCTGCTGCGGCGGGTGCTGGTCTATCCCGGCCAGGCCGGCAAGGCGCCGGTGGTCAACGAGCGGGCCGTGCGCTCGGTGCGGGCTCTGTACGAGGGCGGTGGCCGCGGCGCGCAGCTGGCCTCCAGCCGGGGTACGGCCTGGGGCCTGCTCAACAGTGTCACCGAGTACGTAGATCACCACCGCCGCGCGCGCAGCGAGGATCACCGTCGTGAAGCGGCCTGGTTCGGCCAGGGCGCGCAGTTCAAGCAGCGCGCTTGGGATGAACTCATCCAGCTGACCACCTGATCCCAATCCTCGTTGTTCCTCCCCACGCCCGGCCCCTGCCGGGCGTTTTCATTTGGAGAATCGTGATGAAGAAGAACGCCGCCTTGCGGCTGGTGGACACGCGGACGCTCGATCGCGAGCAGTGGTTATCGGTGCGCCAGGGCGGCATCGGCAGTTCCGATGCCGCCGCGGCCGTGGGCCTGTGCCCCTACAAGAGCCAGCTGGAACTGTGGATGGAAAAGACCGGCAGGACGCCGGCCGAGGATGCACCACCCGGCATGGACGATCCGCGTTACTGGGGCACCTTGCTGGAGCCCTATGTGGCCGTCGCGTACTCGCAGCAGACCGACCGCAAGGTCCGCAAGGTGAATGCGGTCCTGCAGCACCCGAGCTTCCCCTACATGCTGGCCAACCTCGATCGCGAAGTCGTCGGCTGCCCCGATGTGCAGATCCTGGAGTGCAAGACCGCCGGTGAATGGGGATCAAAGCTGTGGCGGGATGGTGTCCCGGAGTACGTCCAGCTGCAGGTCCAGCACCAACTGGCGGTGACCAATCAGCAAGCCGCCGACGTGGCGGTGTTGCTGTGCGGGCAACGGCTGGAGATCCACCGGATCGAGCGTGACGAGGAGGTCATCGCCCGGCTAATGGTGCTGGAAGCCAGGTTCTGGCAGTACGTCACCACCGACACCGAGCCGCCTGCCGACGGCAGCGAGTCCGCCGGGAAGGCGTTGCGCCAGCTGTACCCCGGTGGTGGTAACACCTTGGACTTTTGTGAGGACCGGGGCCTTTCGGACACCTTCGCGGAGCTGGTGGCCCTGAAGGACGAGCTGGACGTACGCGGCAAGCACGCCGAACACCTCAAGCAGACCCTGCAGCAGGCCATGGGCGATGCCGCCCGTGCGGTCTTTGCCACCGGCGAGGTGAGCTTCAAGCGGGCGCAGGATGGCACCGGCCTCGACACCAGGCGCCTGGCCCAGGACCACCCGGATCTGGTGGCCCAGTACAGCGTCACCAAGCCCGGCGCTCGCCGGTTCCTGATCTCGGCCAAGGCCGATCACCCTTAGGAGAACACCCATGCTCAAAGGCTTTGCAATCACCCCACCGGTGGTGGGTAGGATCTCGATCGGGCGCGTGGTCGAACGCAATGGCATGCGCCTGCCAGAGAAGGACGACCAGTTCACCCTCACGAGCCAGGTCCAGAACCGAGACGGTTGGTTGTTGCATCCGCTGGACGAGGCACTCCGCCAGCAGGCCGGCGGCAAGCTGCGGAGCCTGCCGGTCCGGCTGCTGTTCAACGATCCGAGCCTCAACCTGCGGGCGGACTTCAATCTGTTCGACCGAACCACGGGACGACCCCTGTGCGTCGGCAATGGCGAGAGCTGCAGGAGATTGGGACAAGAGGGCATCGAGGCCTTGCCCTGTCCAGGACCGGAGGGCTGTCGATTTGCCGAAGGCCAGTGCAAACCCTACGCACGGTTCAACGTGCGCATCGGTGAGGAGGACGAGACCGGCACCTTCGTGTTGCGCACGACATCTTTCAACACAATCCGCACCTTGGCAGCGCGGTTGCATTATTTCGAGGCCGTCTCAGGCGGGTTGCTGGCCTGCCTGCCGTTGGAACTGAAGCTGCGCGGCAAGTCGACGACCCAGAGTCACCGTGCGCCAATCTTCTATGTGGATCTTTCGGTCCGTTCCGGCATGGCGCTGGAGCAAGCGATCACCGATGCACGTCGACTGGACGGGGAACGCAAGCAAGCCGGCTTCGACCAAGCCGCGCTGGATGAAGCGGCACGCCAAGGCTTTGCCAACGGTGCGTTTGAAGAGCTGGAGGAAGACGTCCCGGCGGTCGTCGAAGAGTTCTTCCCCGATGAACAAGGCACGGCCGCAAAGCCGAATGTGGCCGCACCGAAGGGCCTCAGCGGACGCCTCCAGGAAAAGATCGCCATCGCCAGCACAGATTAGACGAACCGAAACACTCATCCATGCAAGCGAAGGCGAAGGGGCCAACTATGGCCCCTTCGCTTTGTCGCGCAGGGCAGATCAATGCATCACCGACAAGGACACCGAAATGCGACCCGAAGCATCGCAAGGCAACCGGCTGTACGTGAGAAGTGAGTTGCGGCGCTACCGCATTGCCAATGCGGATGAAATCATCGAGGCGGCAAGGGCCGTCGCGGGCCAAAGGATGCAGCGCGGGGAATCGTTCACCGATCCACAGGCATCCGGAAGGTTCTTCCAAGACAAACTGGCAGGACTGGAGCGGGAAGTCTTCGCAGCGGTCTTTCTGGACACGCGCCACCGGCTGATCGAATACGTGGAATTGTTCCATGGCACCGTCGACGGGGCCGAGGTACACCCGCGTGAAGTGGTCCGGAAAGCCCTTCGCTGCAATGCGGCAGCGGTGATCGTGGCGCATAACCACCCCTCGGGGACCACGGATCCCTCTGCGGCGGATCGGGCGGTAACTGCCAGGCTCAAGCAGGCACTTGCGCTGGTGGATGTCCGGCTGCTTGATCACATCGTCGTCGGAGCGGAAGAGGCGCGATCGATGGCAGCGGCCGGAACGGTCTAACTACCGATTGCAGAAGCAACGGGCGAGAGCGGGAGCTCTCGCCCTAGTTGGGCTTCTCTTATTTTCTTGCTGTGCACGCTCCGAACTCAGCCCGGCGTCAAGCGGTACAGGGTTGCCGGTATGACTGCCTGGGATCTGAGGTGATCTGGGTCAAAGCGAGGTTAGGTGGCAGGCGGTGTCAGCAGCCCGGCACGGTGCTTGCAAAAACGTTGAACATTTTTCCGTCGCGCGGGTTCTGGTCCAAATCCAGACTTGTTCCAAGCCGGATGACATCCGGCCCGGGACTCCGGCCGGACTCCTTCGTTACCAACCTAAAACAATGAAGGAACTAGCAATGACTACCAAGAATCATGTCGCGAACAACAACGAGGACGTCTGTCGCTCCTCGGAAACGACGCAACTGGATGGGGTGCCCTTGTGGCAGACCGAGAGTTCGAACCTGCGCTTCAAGGAGCTGCTCAAGTTCATGCGCATGAGCAAATCGAAGGCTTACGAGTTGATCAAGGGTGACCCCGATTTCCCGAAGGGAATCCCGCTGTACGACGGGGATCGCTCGCCGAAGATCTACCGCCTGACCGATGCGCTGGCCTGGATCGAAATGCGCAGCAACAAGCGCCGTGGCCAGTAGGAGAATTCGGATGAACACGATGACGAATGAGATTCCGATGGCGGCGAGCGCCGCGTTGGAGAAGTTGAAGCTCGCGCTTCAGAGCCAGGTCGTCTCCGGTATGGCTAGGAGGACGGCTGACTTCAAGGAAGCGTACCCGCTGATCGAGCAGCACCTAGCGTGCGGAGGGTCGCAGAAGGCGGCTTGCGATCAGTTCAACGCCGCGTATGGCTACAAGTTCCACCAGCCGCAGTTCAGGAAGTTGCTGAATGCGGAGCGCAAGTGGCGCGCTGAACGTGGCGACGAGGCGAAGTGCGACAAGTGCGGGACGGTGCTGCACTCGGTCGCCGATGGCGCGGTGTCTGTCAACAACATGGAGGGCGAGTGATGAACGGTTTGTTCCCGAAACCTCTCGCGCCCACTCCGTATCCGTTGGACGCGTTCCTGGTGATTGTCCGTGAAACCGGCTACGAACTCAGTCGCAACGTGCAGGCGCCGGATGCGATGGTCGGCATGGTCCTGATTAACGCGATTTCCATGGCATGCCAAGGCCTGATCGATGTGAAGCTGCCGACCGGTCAGGTGCGACCGGTGTCGCAGAACCTCTTGCTCGTTGCTGAATCCGGCGAGCGAAAGTCAACGCTGGCATCGCTGCTGCTCGCGCCGTTCCACGACGCGGACTTGCGGGCGATCACCAGCCAACACCTCAGGATGGCGCAGTACCAGGCCGAACTCGATGCCTGGCAGGCCAAGAACAAGGGCCTGCGACGCGCTATCAGCAAAGCCAGCAGCCAGGGTAAGGACACCCGCGAGTTGGATGCTGAGTTGGTCGAGCACGGGACTCGGAAACCCTGCGTGCCGCGCTTGCGCTATTTCCTGCGCCAGGACATCAGCGCCAAAGCGATCATGGAAGCCTTGCAGGGCGACGGCGAGTCCATCGCGCTCACCACGGACGAGGGGCAGATGCTGTTCCAGAGCTCCGCCATGTCGCACCTGGGTCTGCTCAACCGTCTGTGGGATTCGCCGGAGGTGCTGCCGCTGGATCGCGCTGGCAAGGAGCACATTCTGGCCATGAATCCGCGCGTGTCGGTCAGCATCATGACGCAGAAAGCGCCGCTGCAGGCCTACCTGGAAAAGCGGGGCTCGGTGGCGAAAGGATCTGGGCACTGGGCGCGCTATCTGGTGGGTTGGCCGGCGTCGACCCAGGGTTATCGCTGGGTGAATCCGCAAGAGCAGACTTGGGAACACCTCCCGGTGTTCCATGCGCGGATCAAGGAGCTGTTGGCTGCGTACAAGAGCATGATCGAATCGGGCCAGATCGAGCGCGAACAGATTGAGTTCTCGGACGACGCGAAAGCGCGTTGGTTTGGCCTTGCTGCCGAGACCGAGCGTATGTTGCGTGAAGGCGAGTACCTCAGCGACATCAACGACTTCGCGTCGAAGGTGATGGAGATCCTGGCGCGCCTCGCTGCGGCGATGCACTACTTCGGTGGTGAGGGCGGCAAGATCACGCTCGACACGCTGGAGCGCGCATTCAAGATCATTCGCTGGCACGTCGAAGAATACAAGTACCTGTTCTCGCCCCAGTTCGTGGTCCCCCAGGATCAGGTCGACGCACAGGCGATAGCGAACCACCTGCGGTCGCGCTACTGGGGTGGACCTTTGTCAGACAGCTATGCGCCGAAGAACCGCGTGCTGCGCGTAGGCCCTGTCCGCGACAAGGCGCGCCTGAACGACGCTCTGGAGCTGCTCGCAGCCCAGGGGGCAGTGGAGGTTGGTGTTGCGCCGAAGGACAAGAAGACGTACATCCGGTTGATGAACCACTTCTTCGGCAGCATGTAGTCCGACGAGGTGATCGAGGAAGCCCCGGCCTGGTGCCGGGGCTTTCGCGTTTTTCGCAGCCGGTAGGGCGAATGACGCGCGATTTCGCTACTCCGTCGCAGAATCGCACGTGTGGTAGGGCAGTGGCCTGACTAGAGTTCCACCACTCCAGACCCGGGCGCGCCGCGATGGAAGGCGTACAGCGCCTTCTCGCCGGCCCCCATCCCCTCGATGAAGTGCGCGCCCAAATGACGCTCCGCGCGACGCTCCAGGCCCTGCGCGCGCAGGCTCCGGTGATCAACTCGGGCATCGTAACCGCACTCCGACAGCACCTGGTTCTGGGTGTCAGCTACCAGCTTGCGCGTGGCTGTGACCTCCTGCCGCAGCTGCAAGGGTGTCTTACCACCGCTGTCCTTGCGGCATCCGCCGGTCTCAGGTGCCTTGGCATTGAAGCGCGAGAACATCTGGTCCGGAGCACGATCGATCCCATCCGGCATTCGATCCGAGTACATCAGGTGGATGTGCGGGTTCTGAATTTTGCCGATGCTGCCTTCCGGCGCGTGGATCGCGTACTGATAGGGCTTGCTACCGACTAAGTTCAGCACGAGTCGTTCTGCAAGCTCGATGAGCTGCTCCCTGGTCAATTCGTTAGGCAATGCGATCTCATGTTCACGGTAGACGGCGCCATTTGCGCGCTCGTACTTGTCTGCCATGCTCCAGAAATAGCCCGGATTCCCCTTGGCCCAATCGGGCAGGTTGCCGTAGCCGGTGTGGATCAAGTCTTCGCGAGTACTGTTTGCACCCTCGCGACCAATGTAAGTGGAATGCCTACGGGCACTGCCCTTCTTGCCGCTCTTGATGCTGTGGTGGAAGCTGGCCATCTGTGTGTCACCCTTTCTCACGAGTCAATAAAAAGCCGACGGACTGATGCCGTCGGCTGCCGTGGAGATGGGGTTTTAGTCGTCGTATCTGCCGGACCTGAGAGAAAAGGTAAGTGCGCGTGTGTTACCTACCTCTAGTCCATCGCTTCAAGTCAGTGAGGTAGCCTCTCATGTCTATTAGCAGTTGCTGATTCCATCTCCATAGGCTTAGTGTTGGCGAGTAGAAAATTACTCATGCCGTCATGAGATTGAGATTGCTCGCTGCAGAGTTATTGAGCGGAAATCAGTATCCGCTTGGCGACAAGTTCGGAGATGTTTGAGCAGAAGTCATTTAGGTGGTTGATGGAGTGGGAAATGCCAGAGATGTTGTTCGACTGCATGCACGAGGCGTACTGCCGCAATCGCGCAAGTTGAAATAACATCCATGAGTCGTGCCTGTCCTGGTTTCCAACGAGAAGTAGGTGAACTTGACAGAACCTTTGGTACAGGAGCTGGTTTACCCCTTCCGGAATGTAATCCGTGGCCTGCAAGTCACTGACACTTCGCTCTCTATGGAAAAATTTGAGGGGGCTGGCACCCACATCCGTAAGGCCGAACCACCGCGGCTTGTAGTTCGTTTTCACCGATTGTTGGTGGCGAATGGCAATCAGGGAGGCGAGGCAGTCCGCGACGGAGATGCATTCCTTCCGCAGATCCTTCTCCTGAAACTGCACCCACATGTAAGCATTCAGAATTTTGCTGGCGTGGCTGCAGATGTCGTCCAGCGTGTCATCTCGCGTCGCGAGTCCCGTCGCAGATTTGATGAGCGACTTGAATCGATTCGACTGCCGTTTGACAAGCTCAGGGAACTCCTCAATCGAAGTAATCGGGGTGTTGAGGTCAACGGGAATCATATTGGCCTCGGCGAGTTCATTGCAGAATCGCTCCATCTCCAAAGGGATAGCCTTGATATCCTCGGCAATCATCGCCTTCTCAACGATGTCTGCATACCCGCCCACAAAGTGCTGGAAATGCAGTGATCGCAAGTAGGTGTATAGCGCCTCATCGCAAGCATTTTGTCGCGTAGCAGGTTTGATGTTCGGATATAGATCGATAATCTGCGCAAGGAATAAGTAAGCGGGCGCTGGATCGCTCCCGATTGTTTGGCTGACCGCCCGAATGGGAAGGAGAATTTCATCGTTCTCAATCACAATAGCTTCTAGGAGCTTCGAGTAGTTCAGCAGTTGCACATGGATGGCACTGAGAGTCGTTTCTGGAATTTCAACGCTGAGATAGGCGATCAAGTCTGCAACGAGAAGCTCGTTCTCTTCGATCCTTATCTCATTGGGTGTTGGCTCGTCAATCTGGCGATCTCGGTAAGCATCTCCGAACTCCACGGATGCGTTGTCTGCCGCAGGGGCGATCAGTCCAAACAAATGACCGGGGCGCCCCTTGGTCAAGCGATAAAGCAGCTTGATGACTTTCAAATCGCCTGCTGTCAGCTTTTCAAAGGAGTCGCCTAGTCGTCTTTGGATGACCGACTCAATACCTCTGAACACTGTCCCTAAATCTTTCTTCTGTACGCCGCCGACGTTTTCTCCCCTACCGGTCTTCTTGCCTCCGTTGATCTCGCGCAGGAGCTCTCCGAGATCTGCGGGGGCCCTGCTGTCCGATTGAGTATTCCCCAGGTCGAATCGGCCAGGATAGAGCTCCTTGCGAAGCTCATCGGTCATGCCGTCGTGCAGGAGAACATTGATCCACGTGCGTTGCATGAAGTCGGATCGCCATGCGTCTTCAGCCAGATCGGGGTACGGCATGTGGCGATATTTGGCATAACTGCGATGAAAGACCGCATCTACTGCGCTGACGTCCTGATTGGCTTCCTTTTTGATGTGCGCCAGAAACGAGCTCAGAACTTCGGACCGAAAGGGATGGTCGACGCGATTCGTCTGCAGGAGCTGTGGGGCAGTGCTTTCTACCGCCGTCTTGGTAGTTTTGGTACTCCGGGGAGCTTTGGCTTTGGTGGGTGTCGGCTTTCCATCGACCTTCTTGGCTGCCATCACTTCACCACTTCCATGAGCTTCTCAAAACTGTTGACCACGTCATATCGCACGTTCTCTGCGACGTGCCTCTTGTTGAGTTCAGCGAAGAACTTGCGGGCGCACTCGATCTTCATGTCTTCGATGGGGCGCAGGGCCATGCTGGACATGCTCCCCTTGGTCTCGGCCACGAAATAGATGTGCTTGACCGCGCCGGCCTTGAAGCTGATCGCCCAGTCCGGGTTGTAGTTGCCAATCGGTGTTGGGATGAAAAATCCCTTCGGCAGCTTGGCGTAAACCACGACATCGCTGCTGACATCCAGCTCTTGCACGAACTGGCGTTCGACGTTGGAGTCGGTCACGACATAGTCGTAGACGTGGTGCCTCAGCTTGTCCCCGGCCTTGCTGAAGTCCTGTTTGATCTGCCCGTCCGTGAAGATGTCGAGACCATAACTGTCGTCAATCGGGTTATAGGCCAGGTGCTCGATGATGACCGTAGCTTTCTGCTCATTGATGAAGCGGATGGCCTCGGCAATGAAGCTCTCCGGGTTGGTTTTGAACTGGGCGAACACTGCAGCGTTGATGGCTTTTAGGATCGCGGTCACCGTGCGACGGGTGAGCTGGGTACCTTCGGCGATCTTGCCGATCAGGTCATAGCGAACGGCGGATTGCACCGATTGCTTGTACTTCTCTGTGCGGGTTTCGCCAACGCGGAAGCCGTCGCCGGACTTCATTGCGTCGAAGCTGATCTCATCGACCTGCTGCCCGCGCTCAACGGTGTACTGCAATGGCGTCACGCGCAGGCCGGCATCCTTGGCGTTGATGGCGGCGACCGCCTTTTTCACAAGCTCGTCCGAGTCGAAGGCAACGCTATATGCAGCCTTGCGGTTGATCCGGCTCCACAGCTCCTTGAATTCATGCTTGTTGAAGTTGTCGTTGAGCGGGTTCTTCTTCGGCTTGCGGTCGTCGCCAACCTCCGGGAGCTGCCTGTCGCTGAAGACGCTGTCCACCAGCGCGAACACTTGCTCTGCGTACTCCTTGAGTTCCGCCGGCAGTTCGGCCAACGTTCCCTCCTGCTTGGCCTGGTGATAGGCCTCGCTGATGCGGTCGTTGTCGTCGGTGTAGTCGTTCTTGAGCAGGAACTTGTAGATCTGCTTCGCCATCTGAGGCGTGACGGTGACATCGCCCGCGGCCGTTTTCAGAACCTTGCCAGTGAAGTAATCCTGGTCGGCCTTGCGTGGACGCGAAGACAGGGATTCGCTGATGTCCTTCTGCAGAGCGGCAACGAAGTCCTTGTAGCTTTCGCTTGCAACCACGGTGAGCAGGTTGATGTCATGCACGATCGCCGGGTGATCCATCCGCTCGCCGTGCTGGTTCACCGCCAGGCGCAGGCCACGCCCCACTTCCTGACGGCGCGAGACTGTGTTGTCGCTGTGCTTGAGCGTGCAGATCACGAACACATTGGGGTTGTCCCAGCCTTCGCGCAGCGCCGAGTGGGAAAAGATAAAGCGCGTAGGCTCGTCGAAGGACAGGAGCTTTTCCTTGTCCTTGAGGATTAAATCGTAGGCATCCACATCATCGGAAAGCCCGGCATTCTCGCCCCGCTTGGCCACTTCCGGGTCAGTGAGGCGCTTGCTCTTCTTGTCGATGGAGAAATAGCCGTTGTGGGTCTTCTCGGTCGCGATCCCTTTCAGGTAGCGCGTGTACGGCGTTTCTTCCAGCTCCAGCACTTCGTTGAGGTATTCGTTGTATTCCTCCTCGAAGATGCGGGCGTACTCGCCCTTCTCGTCGGCCAGTGCGTAGTCGCGGTACTTGGCGACCTCGTCGATGAAGAAAAGGCTAAGCACCTTGATGCCTTGTGCGAACAGCGCCTGCTCCTTGTCGAAGTGGGCTTTGATCGTTTCCCGGATCTGGATGCGGCGCAGCGCTGCCTCGTTCACGTCGCCGGAGGCATCTCCTACGCCCAGATCAACGCCGTTGACGAAACTCAGGGTGTCGGTAATGGCACTGATATCGGCGACGACAAACCCCTTGTACTGGTCCAACCCGTTGGACAGATCGAACAGGTTGTCGCCCTTGCCCAGCTTGCGTACGACGCGTTTGATGTTGCCACCCGCCAGCTTCTGTTCGAACTCGACGCGGGCCTGCGGCGGTTTTTGGGGAGAAATCTCGATGGACTGCAGGTACAGATAGGCATTGGTGCCCGCCAGTCCCTTCACCGAGATGCCACGCACGGCGATCTTCTTGACCAGCTTTTGGTTGTAGGCATCCAGCGCATCCAGTCGGTGGACCTTGTTGTGGGTGGTTCGGTGCGTGGCCGAATAGCGCAGCACCATCAGCGGCTTGAAGTTGACCAGCGAATCCAGGGTCTTGCCGCCTTCCATCTTCTGCGGCTCGTCCAGGATCAGAATGGGCTGGTTGGCGCTGATGACATCGATGGGTTTGCGCGACTGGAAATCATCCAGCGCTTCGTAGATGCGGCGGTTGTCCTTGCCGGTGGCATTGAACGCCTGCACGTTGATGACCATGACGTTGATGCCGGCATCGGACGAGAAGCTTTCCAGCTGGTGCAGCTGCTTGGAGTTGTAAATGAAGAATCGCGCTTTCTTGCCGTAGCTTTCCAGGAAGTGGTCGGCGGTGATCTGCAGCGACTTGTACACGCCCTCGCGGATGGCAATGGACGGCACCACGATGATGAACTTGCTCCAGCCGTAGCGCAGGTTCAGCTCGAAAATGGTCTTGATATAGACGTAGGTCTTGCCGGTGCCGGTTTCCATCTCGACATCGAGGTTGAAGCGGGACACCTTGGTCTTCACCAGCGCCTCGGAGATCGGCAGGTTCTGGCTGTGCTGCACGGCTTGGATGTTCTCCAGCACAGCGGCATCGCTGATCTGCAGGTCGGCATTGCGAAAAGCATTGCCAAGGAACAGATCCTCCACACCCTTTTTGGCCTTACCGGGATCAAGCCGGTAGCTGACCGCTTCCTTGCTCGCCGGCGGTTGGCCCTTGAAGCAGTCCACTACGGCCTGCACGGCGGCGGTCTGGTAGGCCTGCGTCTTGAACTTCAACTTCATGATGCGGGCCTCAGAGCGTCTTCACGTCGGTGCCAGGCGAAAGCTGCTTGAAGATCTGTTCGGCGTTGATTTTGGCCGCGTCGTTCTTGAAGCCGGCATCGCGGAACACGGCGCGCAGTGGCTTGGTCTTCGCCAGCGCCATGATGAAGGCATCGTCGATGCCGCCATCGGCGTCGAAGCAGGCCGCCAGCGCGTCGGTGTCTACGAAGAACACTTCCTTGCCGGCGATGGTCTTCTTCTCGATGGGCAGGGCCAGATCAACGCCCCAGTCCAGCATGACTTGGAACAGCAGGTCTTCGGGGGTGCGGTCAGGCTTGATGTTGTCGATGGCAGCGAGCAGGTCGTCTTGCGTGGTGGCATCCGGGCTGTAGAACACATCCGCCATGTTGGATGTCTCCACTTTTAAAACGCGAAAGCCGGTGTCCACACTGCCGTTGGCAAGGTTGGCGGCAATTTTCTTGCCAGCGCGGCGAATACGCTCCTTGCTCACGTCTGCAATTGTTGCGAACCCGGCCTTTGCTGCGTCAGATTTTGGCTCTGGCTTCTCTCCAATCTGCACTACGACGAAGCGGCGGTTCGCTCCATCCTCGGCATTAGCTTGCATGACCGCATGCGCAGTAGTTCCAGATCCCGCAAAGAAATCGACAATAGTTCCATTTTCAGAATTGTTAGCCCAAAGAATCAGCTGCTTGATAAGGCGAACAGGTTTTTTTCCATTGGAGAACGCAATTTCACCCTCTTTGGCAACATTACCCATATCTTGATGGAACCCCTTCCACAAGTCGCCACGAATTACTGTTCTACCGAATCTTGGCTTGTAATCGTCAGACATTCGATAGTTCAAAGAGAGGGGCATTAAGGCTTGAAGCGCACCATTTTCGAGAGTCGTTAGAAGGTAGGTTCGGCGGTCTGCCTCGAATGTTTCGTAGTGTCCGACACGAGTCGATCTGCCGGAGGCAGAAATGGGCGGCCTATCTATACGAGCGATTCTTTCCAGATTACTTTCGATGAAAGACTTTGCTTTATCTGAAACTGCAATCAATTTATCTATGCTCTTAATGCTAAACCTGTTTCGCTCAATCAGATCAAATCGCCTGATTTCCGCCCCAACAGCCTCATTGGAGAGCATCACGTCTGCAAGCGACCCAAGGCTTCCGTCTTCGTGGAGCCAAATAGAATAGTGCGTATCGAATGAGTCGATTCCATCAAGAAGTGGTCTATGCGGCTTCTTATCGAATTCCTCGGATTTTCGGTAAATGTGGATGAACTCGGCGTTCTTTACGATCGTGCCCTGTTGTGCATTAACTGTCTTCGGGCCAGAAGTTGTTGACATCTCGACAGTGATTGTGTCAATGAAATTCTGTTCGCCAAAAACCTCGTCGAGGATCTGCTTTAGCGTGGATGCCTCGCTGTCATCAATCGAGGCAAGGAAAACACCATCATCTGCAAGCAGGTTACGGGCCAGGCGAAGACGCGAATACATCATGCTCAACCAGTCGGAATGAAGACGACCATTGGCCGCGGTGTTCGCCACCATCCGATTGCCTTCCGCATCTACCTGATTCGAGCGTCGCAGGTACTCGTCCGCGTTCTCCGCAAAGTTATCCTCATAGATGAAATCGTTGCCCGTGTTGTAAGGCGGATCGATGTAGATCATCTTCACCTTGCCCAAGTACGTTTCCTGCAACAGCTTCAACGCATCCAGGTTGTCGCCCTCGATGAACAGGTTCTTCGTCGTATCGAAGTCCACACTCTCATCCCGTGACGGGCGCAAGGTCTTGGCAATGGGTGCATTGGCCGTCAGCAGCGCCTCACGCTTGCCCGGCCAATCCAGGTGATACCGCTCCTGCGGCCCTTCCACCAGCGACGCCGACAACTCCTGCCGAAGCAGGTCGAAATCAACCGCCAGCTTCACTTCGCCATCTTCGCCCCGCGCCTCCGTCACGCAGCCGGGGAACAGGTCGCGGATGCGCGCGATGTTGGCGGCGGTCAGGTCGGGGGAGTGCATCTTCAGCTTGTCCATCGTGAGGCTTCTCTTTGCCGGCTTTCTGCAAGCCAAGGCGTAAAATGGTCGTAAGTGATTGATTTACCGGCCAGCTGCCGGCGCGGGCTTTCTGCAGCTTTCTGCGTTCATTCTGCAAGCGCCCAAGCCGGCTGGCCACGGCTGCCAGCGTTGTGGATGCGGCCCGCGCGTCGGAGCTTGGTCAGCAGGTTGTCGATCTTCTTGACCTTCTGCTCCTCGGTGAGCGCGTCACTGAGCTTGTCCAGCAGTAGTTGGTTGATCTCGGCGCGATTGGCGCGCTGATACTTCTTCAGGTATTCGGTGAGCAGCTTGGCGTAGTGCTCATCGTCGAAAGCGCGCGTGCGGATGTAGTCGGCCTTGCTGGCCGTTGCTGCCGCAATCTCCGCCGACACGAAGTAGTTCGGCTTGCGTCCTTCGATCAGCCCGGCCTTGCGCAAGCGGGTGGCGGCGACATCGGGGATCGGCAGCTTCTTCTGCACCCGGTCGAGCGCCAGCACGTCGGCGAGCGGCAGGTCGGTCTTCTGGATGAGCAGGCGCGAATAGGCGATGTCCACCACACCGCCGTAGAGCGTCATCCTGACTTCGCCTGGCTCGCTCAGGTCGTAGTCCGGCATAGGGAAATAGCGGCGGGCCTGGCCCAGATACATGTCGCGGATGCCGTAGCCCATCGTGTCGATCATGTTCAGCTCGACCATCGCCTGGACGAGGAACGGATTACGGTAGCGATGCGGGGTCTTGTGGCCGGCAACGTAATCATCCGGCTTTCCCTCGAAGAAGCTGCCCTGGTTCTCGAACACCAAGCGGTCGGGCTGTTCCTTCACCACTACCCGGCCGTTGCGTCGATAGTCCTGATGCGCAATGCAGTTGTGCAAGGCTTCAAGCACGATCTTCTGGTCGTACTTCGGCACTTCCACCGGTACCAGCTCGTTCTGCGGCAGGATGCGCAGCTGGATATTGCGGATGCGCTGGTAAAGCGCTGTGGTGGTGAGCAGAAACGGCAGGCCGAAGTGTTCGTAGGCGCGCTCGCTGCCCTCAAGACTCCAGGTCATTTGCGCCGGATGCGGCGACAACAGGTAAGCAGCCTCCGCTTTACCTAGTAGCAGCAAGGCGGTTCGGGTGATCTGACCTCCTTGTGTAAGTCGGGCACGATCCAGGAAGGTGGACAGAGGCCAGCCCATCACTTCCGGCAGGCCGATGCGGTTGGCGTATTTTCTGGCGAACGACTCGCGCGCCTTGGCGACGGCCGTTTCGTCCAGGTCGGCCAACGTGGCGGCAGGAACGACTTGCGCGGACCAGTCCTGTGACAGCGTCTGACCACGGATCTCATCCAGCTTGTCCAGGCCGAGCGGGCTCAGGCTCTCTCCAGCACGGGCGTAGTAGTGGCCCTTCCACGCAATCGGCATGCCCAGCGGAGCGGCAGGAATTTCGAACAGGAGCACGCGGCCGTCTGCGTGCTGCAACTCATGAATCTCGCGAAAGGTGACGCGAGGTTCGGCATCGGCGGCGATCTGCTGTTTGAGGCTTTGCAGGCGATCCATCTGCGTGCGGTAGTCGGTGCCGACGACCGCACGGGTCTTGTTGTTGACGCCGAACACCAGCCAGCCGCGCTCGGCCCCACGCAGATTGGCTTCGTTGGCCAGCGCGGAGAAATACTTGCCGATGTCGTCGGTGCTGTAATCGTTGCTGGCCTGCTTGAACTCAACTACCTCGTTCTCCCAGGTGGTGATGAGTTCCTGCAGCAAGGCAGTGAGGTCTTTAGGGGCCATGGTGTTCAGGAGGTATGGGTCAGGCTATTCGGCAAGTGCGTAGTCAGGTGACCGACGATCACTTTTCCACTGGCTTCGTGATAGTGGAAATACAGGCGGAACAACGTGGCCGGATCGAAGCCTACGCCCCACTTCAGGTGGTCTTCCAGCCATATCGTTTTCCCCTCATAGAGACGGCGATATGACTGCTTGTAGCGGTGATTGTTCAGCGCCTCGCCCACAGGTTCGCGCTCCATTCCAAGTTCTGCGAGCGCAGCGATTTCGGCGTGGAACGGCGCATCATCCCCCGGGTCGCGCTGCTTCATGGGAATGAAATATCGGACCAAGTACTCGAGTGCCTTGTAGGCAAAAGGAATGTCCTTGAATGGGGACGTCCTTACCGCCTTGAGTGCCTTCTCGTGGAGCACGAGTTTGCCGTCTCCGTAGCTATCAACCCATTCCTCAAGTTCGTCCCAGTTGTCCGGGTAATAGCTCTCTTCGTTCTGGGAAGTGTCATCAAGCGCCTCGTCTGCCCACTGGTTGTTGAGCCTGTAGTTCAGCTGACGAACCTCTTCCGCAGCGGCGCTGCATTCCAGTCGCTTAGCCTGCAATTCTTCCCTGAGCTGTTCAATCTGCAGGGTGAGCTTGGCGTTTTCTTCTCGGTACATGCCGAGCATTGACTGCTGCTCGTCGCGTACTTCCTGAAGCTGGCGGATCTTTTCGTCTTTGCTGGAGACAGCATTCTCGGTTTGCTGCCGAAGCTCGAGAATGCGCTGCTCCGAGGAAGCCATGCGCTTGGCTGCCAGCAGATTGCGGATGGATTGAAACGATGGCGCACGCTCATCCAGATCTCCCGCCTCAAGGCTGATCGCGCAAGCCTCCTCGAAGATGTTGTTGGCCAACCACGTGGGCAGCTGCACACCCTTCAGGGCCCAGGTGGGGTGTTCATAGGGGCTGGCATCTGCGGTGAAGCCAGGGCGATACAGGCGTACGGCATTGCCGAACACCGAGCGCTCACGCCCGAACACACGAACCATCCTGTTGGATATGGCGTGATCGATGCAGATCACATGCGCAACCCCTGCAAGCCGCCGGGCAAGGCGATCCGCTGAAGTGTCCACCTTGCCTGAGATGACGATTACCGGCTGCGTGCGATGAGGGTTGAGAAGAAGGCGGCCAAGCCAAGTGCTGTCGCCTTCCTTCTTCAAGTGCAGCGCGGTATTGCGCAGTTGCTCGCCGGCATCCTGCAAGCCAACACTCTCGGAGATGGCAACGACCAAACGCGGCACACCGCTGATGACTGGGGGCGGTGCATCCTCGCTGCTGCGCACCTGGATCAGACGCAAGCTGATGGCAGGTACTGGATGCCCGATCAGGGTTGCCTCTACACGCCATATCGCGCCAGTGCCCATTGTGCTGCGGTTGTCGAACCGCATCGTCCAGATGGAATGGCCATCGGTCTCAACGGTCACTTCACCGGCAGAAGACTCGATATGGGTGTTCTCAGTGGAGCTTTCGAGGCTGACACCGCCACTTCGCAACCATGCAAGGATTCGATCCTTGGCTGCCTCGAAGAGGGTACTCGAACTTTCACCGCCCCTTCCCAGCTTAGCCGCGAGTGCCAGCACGTTGACCGTGCCGGCACTGCGGGAGAGCCTGGAGCGGTTGCGGACAAAGATGCTCGAACCCAATTGGGTGCCTGCCTCTTCGACCGGCGCGGACGAAGAGGCGACCACAAGGGCTTCGGCAGATTCGATCTTGGCGCTTTCAGCAGGCTTTTCAACAGATGCCGGTTCAATCGCCGCTTCGGGCATGGCCAGACTTTCGACAACCGCAGCAGAAGCCGATTCGGTGGATCCTGCGCTTTCGGCTTTTTCAGACTGGGTAGCGACATCCTCGACCGTCATTTTCTTCAGTTCACGCTCTGTTTCTTGGGCTGCGGCGTGACTGAACCAGAGCAACAACTGAAGACGATCTTCATCTTCAGAAGCCTCCGTATTGGCGGGCGGTTGTAGCGCCAGTAGGTCGGCGCTCATGACGTTCTCATCCCAAACGAAGCTGTCCGTACTCGCCTCCTCTTCGATCTTGAAGAAGCGGCCCGATGCGAGATCAACTCCGCTGTTGCCAGACAGCCTGACGGTTTGTACCGCCTCGCCTTCGACGATGTCGTTGCTTCGGCAGGCAATCACCCTGGCGATGTCCCCCGCATCCTCCTTGCTATCGGCCAAGTGCAAGAACTGCGACAACCTCGAGTATCCGTCCCGGAGCCTGGCGAACAGCTCGTCGTCTGCGGCTATGTACTTTCCGGTCTCGGGGACGGAGGCGGCGAACCACCAAGCACCGGGAGCACAATGTTGGGGCTCCTCCTGAGATTGACGAAAGTCAATCGGGTCGCCAACTGAGTAGCCACAGGAAGCCAACATCCGGCGGGCAATCAGCGCCCCCAGACGGGTGGGAACTGCCACAAGCAACTTACTGCCAGGCGCGCGCGTGATCAGCTCGCTATGGACGGCCGTGAGCTCATCGAAGTCCTTTGGGTAAAGCATCACTACATCGGGAGGTGAGCCCAAGGACTGAAGATGCTTTTGCCAACTCCTGACGATCTGTTGAGGCGGCTGGAACAACAGCGGCTTTGGCGCCTTTCCATTCGGAGGCCTGTGGGGAAAGCACACCGTCAGACTGAATTTGCTTGGCTTGTGGATCTTTGCGTAGAGAGACCACCAACGACCACCGTCTGCAGCATGACCAGGGTCAGATGTGATGAGCAGTAGACTGCTGTCGTTTGAAGCAATGACTTCGGGCGCAAGCGTCGACAAGGCAAACAACGGAGCACCGAAGGTTGATGCGAAATAGTGCTGCCCACTCTCGCCAAGCCTGCTGATGAATTGTCCGGAGCTTACGTGCTGAATCGCCGCGACGTAGTCGGCCACGGTTGATAGATTGGCGGATTCGTTGTTGGCCTTGGTGTCCATCATCACACTCGAATCAGTTGCCCCGGGACGGAAATCGTTCGAGGGTGTAGCCACCAATTCCGTTTCCGGTGGCGGTCAACGGACGTTGCATCGGATGGATGATGTTCTTGCGAGCTCCACCAAGGGATACCGCAATACGCGAGTATGGCGTTTCCAAGTCGGGGTAGTCTTTTTCAAGCCATGACGGGAAGGCCTTGGCGGGAACAACCGGAATGGTGATGCCATGTGCAGTAATGGTTCCCTCGGCCAATTTCTTCGCCATTGGTAGCGCGGCACCACCGCCGGTTAGTACGATGGTCAGGTATCGGCTGGGATTGGCGCGCACCCAGTGCACCCAATCAGGATGGGCATCCTGCATGGTTTTCACCAACTCAGAGCGAAGCGAATCGCCGAAGGCTTTCACCGCGTCCAGTTGCAGGAAGTCATCCAGCGAAACATCAACGGCATCGTTAGTGTAAAGAACCACCAATGCAGAGCCTCGGTTGAACAAGACTTCCTTGTAGTGGCGAATATCACGATCCAGTGCATGGATGATATTTATGTAACGTGGGTGCTGGGCATTCACCTTGGCTTTGCTCAGAGTGTAGGCCTTCAGGATGTTGTCCAGATGGTTGCCAGCCTCGGTGATGCCGTGAGCAGTGCCATCCACCTCGCCAGCAACGGACTTGAAGCTGCCGTCCTCGTTTTCGGTGACATGGAGACGGTACAGGCTGAAGTCACTGGTGCCGGCGCCGATGTCCACCACCAGAGCCAAGGAGTCATGCGAGCCGCGCCAGCTCAGCAGGGAGCCTGCAACGCCCAGAGGTTCGGTCACGCTGCCATCAATGAAGGGATAGTTGCGCTTTTCCGAACGTAGTGACTTAAGAGCGGCGAGAAAGCTTTCCAGCGGGAGGCCTTGATGGAGATCATCGCCGAAGGTGTCAGCCAGCACTTGGGCTTCACCCAGGAGTTGCTTCAGCTTTGCTTCCACCAACCTAGCATTGACTCTTGGAAAGCACGGCATGGCGAAGCGACGCTTGAAATTGGGTGCGACCTCAGCGGCATCAACGTCATGCAAGACTGCGTAGTTGACTGCCCACGTGAAGAAGCTGAGGTAGGCGAGGACAATATCCTCGTAAGTCAATAGATACGATGTCGGATTGAATCGAGAATCAAGCACCTCTCCGAGATTTCCCTCAGAGAGAGCACGCTTGATGTTGTCCATGCGCAAATGATCGCCTTCAGTCACTTTCTGCGACTGTTCGACTGCCTTCTGTCCGAACCAAAGCACGCCATCGGCATCAATGAGAACAGACGACACCAGCATGTATTCGTCAATATTTTCCTGATCACCGGGAACGCCAAGTTTCAACACCTTAATGTCTTCAAGGTCATCGTCATCGTCGTCGTGGACGAAGGTTGCCTTGGACATGGCTGTGCCGAAGTCAAGACAGACGCGGTAATCCGCATTGCTATCCGGCAGAGAAAGCGTGGAAAGATTCAAGTGGATTTCAGGCGCAACAGGCTGCGCCGGATCGGGCTTGAATTTTTGCGGCTGCTCATTGGCTTCCGCCGCTGTGGGATCAAGCCTTCGGGTCGGAGCAATGGGCTCTGGTGCAACTTCATTGATGAAATGATCCAGTGCCTCCAATTCCTTCAGCGTGATGAGCCCGGCAAGTCGGTACTTGCCATCGCTGCCAATTTCGATGCGCTCACGCAGGTTGGAAAGAATAACTTTTGCGGTCGTGTTGTCCATGCTTATTCCTCTGGCTCCACGCGAGGCTTGACCAATGTTTTCTTCTTTCCGCCGAACTCTTTTTGGATGCCATCGCGCACGACTTTGACCTGGCGAATACCAGATCGATGGCCGCCCTCCATGTCATGTTCGATGGGGTTGTAATCCACGATTTTCCCGAGCAGGTCTGTTTTGCTCAGCTTGCGCATACGTGCCAACCGCTCGGCGGCCTGCGCAATGCTTTCATAGCCTGTGGCTGCACGCTGTACAGTCGGCGCTTGGTATGGGTCGGAGATTTTCAGGATCGGCACCACGGCCCGATTGAGCTTATCCATGATGTCGCGGTTCGCATCGAGCTGAATGAGCAGCTCCCCGATCTGCTGATCTTCTGTATTACCTAGCTTGTGCTCGGCAGCGCGCTCACTTTCGGTTACACGACCGAGCTTCATCCAGTAGTCGGCCACATCTGGAGAGATATCGACTGCATCCTTGAAGTGCTTCTTGAGGGCGCGGGTAATGTCGGCATGGGTAGGCCAAGCGGCCTCCATGGCCTTCAGGATTTCCTTGTCTGTGCGATTCTGGCGAGAAAGAACGAGCGCAGCCTCGAGCAGGTTGACTTGAACTTTGTGGATCAGGAGCGAGGATTCAATGAACCGTGTCCATGAACCCGTAGAAAGCAACTTCTTTCCATCCTGCAGAAGCCGGTAGGTTTCAGCTTGCAGGGCGTGGGAGAAGCGCAGTTCGATCAAGCGCACCAAAACCCCTAATGAGGCCTCGATGCTGGCGTTGAGCGCTTCCGAATCTGCATCAACTGCGCCTCGCACGAAGGCTTGCACGCAGGTGGAAAGTGCTGATCCAGGCTCCTGTCCGACATCGCCATCGTAGTTGCGGGAGACTTCAGCCAACGATTCGAAAATGCGGCGCACGCGCTTGATGCGTGTGTCGGCAGACTCTACGGTTTTGAGGGTGCCTTGCGGCTCAGTAAGCTGACGGATGCCGTCTGCCAGATTCTCACTCTTGCTCAGCAAAATGCGGAGCAATTCCTTGCGGGTATTGTTGGCCGTGTCGATCGCAAGCGCCTCGCGGGCGCAATAGGCCAGAAGCCATGGCTCATCTGTATAAGCCAAGGCCTTGGCGGCGTATTCCTTTTCGTCGCCGTCGGACAACGTCTCGATACTGGCGGGTTCCTCGGAGAAAATTTCGCTCACGCGGGAATAGACTTCCGATTCCCGGCCTCGCGCGACGGCCGCCAATCGCCCCAGAATTGCAGCGGCGAAGAGTTCTTCTCCGCTAGGCGCTGTCTCCGTTAGGTTGACCACGGCTTCGACCACCTGGCCCAACTGCTTATCTCTCAGCAACGCCTGATGCTGCTGTTGCTTCATGGCCTGGGTAAGCAGGCCATTGAGGGTTTTCAGGTCGGCTGCTTCGAGGATCTGGTTGACCGTAACTTCAGCAGGGGCATTCATAGTGGGCAACTCATTGGCCTTAAACGTCGGATCCAGCTTGCGGTAGCCCAGCTGATCCAGTTGAGTGCGCAGCTTCCGCACAGTGGCATTGAGCTCAATCTTGCGATTGAACTGTTTTTCTTTCTCAAGAGCTGAGACGATCTTGTCCAGTTCGCGCTTTGCGGCTCCAATCTTGTCAAAACGCTCAATCAGGGCGCGCAACGGCTCATTGGGACGTGCAGGCAGGGGAATCAGGCACAGCAGCAGGCGTTCGTAGAGGACGGCCAGGTTCAGCGCCGTCGGAAGGTCGGTACGCCCGCTGTCCGTGGGCAACCATGGCGTGGCGAAATACTCCGAGAGCAGCAGCTTGCCCGTGACATCGCCGCCCCGAGGGCGCTTGAAGCTGGCGATGACCTGCACGCGGCCATCATGGTGGAGCTCGAACAGGATCGGGTGGTTGATCGCCCCATCAATGCAGCGCAACACGTCTTGATGCAGCTCCGGTGTTTTGAGCTGGATACTGAAAATCTGGATTTCCGACACGCCGTCCTTGGCTGAGAGATTGATCGTCTCCGTCGCCAGCTTGGCGAGCCAGGTGATCTGCTCGACTTCCTTCACGAACAAGTCTTTCAGGCGCGAGCTCACCGCCGCATGTTCGTAGAACTTGGTCTTGGGAACGACACGATTGACGGCTGCTTTCGCAGGCCATGCGATCAGAGCCGGGGACGCCTTGCCACTGCTCACGCTGTCTCCTGTACCACGAGGAAGGAGATCAGCTCGAAATCATCCAGCCCGCTGATGGTCTGGGTCAGGGCGCTGGTCTTGCCGCCGGAGAATAGGCTGTCGATGTCCTTCTCTTCCTTGAGTTCGATCATTGAGCGGATGGCTTTTCCCAGCAGCTCGGAGTAGGGCTGCATCTTGCGTCCATCTGCCGTGGCTTTGTTGAACTTCTGACACAAGTCCGCGATGGGTTCTGATTGACCCTTGCAGCAGGTACGCGCCAGATCGAGAAGGCGCTTGACCTCGGTGTGGTCATGGATGGTCCGGCCATCGTTGCCCATGTAAATCAGGTAGTACGGATGCAGGCGATTGTGCTGCGGCAGGTTTGCTGGTGGATTCACTGCACCATTGCGGTTGCGCAGAGTAAAGAACACGCCTGGCTGCAAGCCACGCTCCGGGTTGGCCGCAACAATCGCGTGCAGGCCATTGGGCGCGCTCTCCAGGTCGCCATGGGTCTTGACGTAATTCAGCAAGTCCATGCGGAAGTCGTTGAGACCAAGATCGGTGATGGCTACGCCCGTCTTGAGATCCTCCAGTTCGATCACTTCTTCCTGCAAACGCCGCAACTGCTCCTTGCGATAGGACATGTCGTTCGCTTGCGCAGAGAGGACGTTGTCATCGCCGGTGGCGGTCACATCCACTAGGGTCATGCGGCTTTCGACGCGCTCCTTGAGGCGGATGTACTCGTCCAGCGAGATGTCAGGCCAATAGTTCGCCAGCTGGATGCACTGATTGGGTGAACCGATGCGATCCACGCGACCGAATCGCTGGATGATGCGCACCGGGTTCCAGTGGATGTCGTAGTTGATGAGGTAGTCGCAATCCTGCAGGTTCTGACCTTCGGAAATGCAATCCGTACCGATCAGCACTTCGACATCGTTTGGCTCGTTGTGTAGCACCAGCGCTTTGTCTTTCGAGCGTGGCGAGAACAACGTGAGCAATTCCTGGAAGTCGTAGCCACGGCCCAGCGTGGACTGTGGCGCACCCTTGCCTGTCACCTTGGCGGTGTGCAGCTTGAGATCCGTCAGGGCTGGCGTCAGGTTCCTGTAGAGATAGTCCGCGGTATCGGCGAAGGCGGTGAAGATCAGCACCTTCTTGTTGCCGGGGTTGATCGGGTTGGCGATTTTTTCCAGAACATGTGCCTTCAGGTGTTGCAGCTTGGCATCGTGTTCCGGCGTGATGTCACGCATGGCCTCAAGCAAGGCTTCGATGTGCTCGAGATCCTGGTTCAGGTCGAATTGCCAACGCGGCAGATCCATGTCAGCCAAGTTGATCTTGACCTTGCCTTCGATGCTGCGGTCCAGTTCGTCGTCCGGCAGATCGTCTTCGTCGCCCTCCAGTTCATCGAGGACTTCGGTGTAGTCCTCGACGCTGCCACCTTCCACCTGGCGGAAGTTGGCGATCTTGTCCAAGGTGCGGACGTGATTCTTGCGGAGGGACTCAAGCGTCAACCGGAAGGCCTCGACCGAGCTTTCCAACCGTTTGAGCAGGTTGACCGTCATCAACCGCTGCAGGCTCTTTTCGCGGTCAGCCTGGCGCAGCGTGCCCTTGTTGCCGCCGACCTTGGTGTCGTAGATGTCTTCGTACTTCCTGATCCTGCTGGGCAGGATGTAGCTGACTGGCGCGTAGACCGACATCCTGATCTGGGTAAGCAGAGCGAAGATGTCATTGAAGCTCATCGTCCCGTCTTTCTCGGACAGGGGTTGATGGAAGGAGAGAGGCTTGCGGCGTTCCGGGAATTGGCCGATGTCGCTGGTGTCGTAGAAGGTCTGGATGTGCTTGCGTGAGCGCGCGATGGTCACGCTGTCCAGCAGCTCGAAGAAGTCGAAATCCAGTCCGTCCAGAATGGCACGGGGCGTGCGTTCTTCCGGAGGCAACTTCGACCAGGTGTTGAAGGCCTTCTGCGCGTTGCGGAACACCTCCTCCACCGTCTTGCTGGTGCGCAGCTTCTTGCTCAAGTTCTCCGAGTCGCCCTCATAGGCCAGCGCCAACTGGTTGCGCAGATCGTTGAAGCGGTTGTTGACCGGGGTAGCGGAAAGCATCAGTACCTTGGTCTTCACGCCGGTACGAATGACCTGATTCATCAGGCGCTGATAGCGGGTTTCTCGCTCCTTGACCGCATCGTTGTTGCGGAAGTTGTGCGATTCGTCGATGACAACCAGGTCGTAGTTCGCCCAGTTGATCCGATTGAGCGGGATGCCATGCGAATCACCGCTGGTGCGGTTCAGGTCGGTGTGGTTCAACACGTCGTAGTTGAACCGGTCACGCGCAAGAATGTTCGTCTTGAGGTTGTGGCGATACGTCAGCCAGTTGTCCGCCAGCTTTTTTGGACAAAGCACCAACACGGACTTGTTGCGCAGCTCGTAGTACTTGACCACCGCCAATGCGGTGAAGGTCTTGCCCAAGCCCACGCTGTCGGCAAGGATGCAACCGCTGTACGTCTCCAGCTTGTTGATGATGCCGGTGGCCGCGTCCTTCTGATAGTTGAAGAGCTTGTTCCAGATCAAGGTGTCCTGATAGCCGGTGCGGTCGTTCGGGAGAACGTCCTCGTCAACCTCATCGAGGAATTCATTGAAGATGTTGTAAAGCATCAGGAAGTAGATGCTTTCCGGTGAGTTTTCCTTGTAGACCGTGTCGATGTGATCGCAGACCTGCTTGGTCACGTCCTCGAGCTTGTCCGAGTCGTTCCAGATCTGCTCGAACAGGCTCAGGTACGTGGCGGTGAAGCTGGGCTCGTCGATCTTGTTGACCAGATTCGATACCGCATTGCCTTGCTGGTAGCCCAGATCGACAGCTGTGAAGCCATGCAAAGGCATGTAGGCTGCGGCTGCGCCGTTGGCCTCACTCTGCACGCAGGCGAATTGCTGCATGGGTGACTTGCTGCGGTTGCTCTTGAACCTGGCCTTGCGCCGCAGCCAATCCGCACACTCGCGGGCGATGGCGCGCTGGGTGAGCTTGTTGCGCAGCTGTATCTCGAATTCGCTGCCGTACAGGCTGCGCTCGCGTTCCAGCTTGGGGATGTGGAACTCGCGACGCTCCTTGCGGATATTGTCCATCATCTCCTCGGCCACGAAGGACGGCGAGGTGAAGATGAACTCCAGTTCGTCGATCTGCTCAAGCTCGGCCTTCAGGGCTTCGTAGGCATACATCGAGAAGCAGGACGCCGCCACCTTGAGCCTGGCTCCAGGACGGAGACTTTGCTTGAGGTCATCGCCGAGCAAGTGGCTGATGTTGTCGATGATCTCCATCAGCGCCGCCCTTTCTTCGCCGTGGCTGGCTTGGCAGGTGCGCGCTGGTTGGAGTTCTGGTCGATCCAGTGCTCCAGCTCCGAGCGGCGGAAGCGCCAGGTGCCACCAAGCTTGAAGGCCGGAATCTCGCCACTCTGGGCAAAGCGATAGACCGTGCGCTTCCCGGCCTTGAGGAAGGCAGCGACCTCATCCAGTGTCAGGATTTCCCCTTCCAGGTTGGTTGTCCCCATGACCGACATCCGCTGTTTGGCAGGAGTTGCCAAGTCTGGCCAATCCTACATCGACAGCCGCCACTGGGGTCTACTGCAAGCGAGGTCTATCTGACATCCTCGGAGCCTCGGAGTCTCTGCTGCCTTGAACGTACGGCAGGTGAAGCAGGCACTCCAAGCGTGTCCACCGTGATCCAGCGCTATCTCCTCAATCTGTGAGTCAGATAGTGAGTCACAACCAAATCCACATAAAGACAATAACCAGTAGAAACAATAGGTTATTCGATTCAATTTGGATGCTGGTGGGCCCACCACCGCCCGGCGCCGCTCGTCGACCACCGCCGGGCACGCTTGCCGGTCCCCGGATGCGGCGGACCGTGGAGCCCATCCTCACGTGATGCGGCTGGATGTCCATTCCACGAGCCAACAGCCAGGAGAAAGCCACGAACAGCAATGCCAGCAGGGCGGTGCTTGTGCCGATCTTCGTATCCGCCGGGGGGCTCGCCGCCTGCGCCAGCACCCCACGCGATGCCAACACCTTCGGGCGCGGCGTGTCGGGCGAGGTGCAGAGTGTGGAATGAGGAACGATCGAGGCGGTGCGCGCCGTGGCGATCGAGAGCGGGCGCCGCCTCACCAGCGACACCCCCGCGGTCGAGTTCACCGTGCGCCTGGAGTCGGGCAAGTCGATCGTGGTCGTGCAGCCGGGTTCGGTGGGCGACTACCGCGTCGGCGACCGCGTGCGCGTCACCAATGACGGCTCGCAGACCCGGGTGGCCCGCTGAGCCGCACGCCCGCGTAAACACGGCGTTGATCCGGAAGCGTGGCCGGCACTTGCAGCCGGCCGCGCGTCCTTGATACGGGCCAGTCCCGCTAGAACCACCAGCGCACGCCTGCCACCCAGCGGGTCTCGCGCGTGGCTTCGCCCTCGTCACGGCGATAGTCGGCGGTGCCGCCGAACGTGCGCTCGTGCACCACGCCCAGGTAGGGCGCGAAACGCCGGGTGACCTCGTAACGCAGGCGCAGGCCGGCCTCGGCCGAGGACAATCCGGATCCAATGCCGCGCACCGGGTCGTCCTGGCCACGCAACTCGAGTTCCAGCACCGGCTGCAGCACCAGGCGGTTGGTCAGCAGCAGTTCGTACTCCGCCTCGGCGACGAGGGCGCTGTGTCCGCGCTCGCCGATATAAGCGGTCGCCGATACCTCGAACTTGTATGGCGCCATGCCCTGGACCCCGATCACAGCCCAGTCCTGCGATGGTCCTGGCGCGAAGTCATGGCGGATGCCGGCCACCACGTCCCACCACGCGCTGATGCCGCGGCCGTAGAGCACTTCCAGGTCGGCAGCGGCGGTGCGGCCATGTTCGCGTTCGCCCTCGCTGCGCAGCCACAGCCGCTGCGTGTCGCCGCCGATCCAGGCGCTGCCCTCCCAGGCCTGGCCGGTGCCCGGATCGGCGTCCCAGGCCTCGAACCGGTTGAAGCGCACCAGGCTGTTGATCGATGCGCCATGCGCGTGGCCTTCGTGCAGGTGCGGGAAGGCCGCGGCCCGGTCGGCCTCGGTCGGCACCGGGATTGGCTCGCGCGGCAGCGAGGCCGCTGGCGACGGCGATGCGGCATGGCCGGCATGCGGGACATGCGCGGCATGGGGATCGGCATTGGCTGCTTGCGGGGCCAGGGTTGCGTGATCGCCCGTGGCGGCCGCGCCATGATCGCCATGCGCGTGCGCCGTCCGGGGTTCTGCCTCACCAGAGCCTGCAACCGCCGCTGTGTCGGCTGCGTGCGCGTGCGCCGGATCCGCCTGACCCTGGCGGTGCGCGGCGTGCGTCGCAGGTTCGCCATGATGGTCTGCGTGTGCGGCGTGATCCTGTTGCTCATGGTGGCCCGCGTGGCTGGCGTGGCCGGCGCCGTGCGCCTGGGGCGCGGCCGCAGCGGGCAGCGCGACCAGTGCGCCGATTGCCAGGACGAGCATCGATGGCCGGCTCATGCGCGTTCCTCCACGCGCACTTCGCGCATCATGCCCGCTTCCATGTGGTAGAGCAGGTGGCAGTGGTAGGCCCAGCGGCCGAGTGCGTCGGCACGCACGCGGTAGCTGCGGCGCGTGCCAGGCGGCATGTCGATGGTGTGCTTGCGTACCTGGAACGCACCGTCGGCATCCTCCAGGTCGCTCCACAGTCCGTGCAGGTGGATCGGGTGCTGCATCATCGTGTCGTTGACCAGCACGATGCGCATGCGCTCGCCGTAGTTGAGCCGCAGCGGCTCGGCGCTCGAGAACGGGATCCCGTCGAACGACCAGGCGAACTTCTCCATGTGCCCGGTCAGGTGCAGCTGCACTTCGCGGCCGGGCTCGCGGCCGTCGGGGTCGTCGAACAGGCTGCGCAGGTCGGCATAGGCGAGCACGCGGCGGCCGTTGCCGCGCAGGCCGATGCCGGGATCGTCCAGGCGCGGCCCGGTGGGCGAGGACTGCATGTCCACCAGCGGGTTGCCGCGTTCGCTGGGCGGATGCACGACCGCACCGGCGCCATGGGAGGACGCCGCGTGCATCGAGTGGCCCGGACCGGCTGCAGTCGCTGCGTGGCTGGCGTCGGCAGGCGGCGACATCGCCGCGCCGCAGCCGCCTTCCGCGCCATGCGCCATCGCCGCACCACAACCGCCTTCGCCGCCGTGCTTCATCATCGCGCCGCACCCGCCCTCGGCCGTCGAGGGTCCATGGCCGGCGTGCGCGCCGTGGGCCATGTCCTCCATGGTCAGCAGGGGACGCGGATCGTTGGCCGGCACCGGTGCCGCCAGGCCATGGCGTACCGCCAGCGTGCCGCGGGCGAAGCCGGTGCGGCCCATGTCCTGGGCGAAGATCGTGTAGGCGTCCTGGCCGGACGGTTCGACGATCACGTCGTAGGTCTCGGCCGCGCCGATGCGCAGCTCGTCGACCGTCACCGGGTGCACGTACTGCCCGTCGGCCGCGACCACGGTCATCTTGAGCCCGGGGATGCGCACGTCGAAGTAGGTCATCGCGCCGGCATTGACCAGGCGCAGCAGCACCTTCTCGCCGGGCCGGAACAGGCCGGTCCAGTTGCCCGCCGGCGGTTGCCCGTTGAGCAGGTAGGTGTAGGTGTGGCCGTTGACGTCGGACAGGTCGCTGGGGGTCATCCGCATGCGGCCCCACATGCCGCGGTCGGCGAGCGTGGCGCGCAGGCCGTCCTCGCCCACGTCGCGGGCGAAGTCGCCGACGGTGCGCTTGTAGTAGTTGTCGTAGGACGGGGCTTTCTTCAGCCGCCGGAACAGCGCCGCAGGTTCCAGGTCGGTCCAGTCCGACAGCAGCAGCACGTGCTCGCGGTCGTAGCGGTACGGGGGCGGCTGCATCGGATCGACGATGATCGCGCCGTACAGGCCGGCCTGCTCCTGGAACATCGAATGGCTGTGGTACCAGTAGGTGCCCGACTGCCGCAGGGTGAAGCGGTACAGCCAGCTCTCCCCCGGCGCGATGCCGTCGAAGCTCATGCCCGGCACGCCGTCCATGTTGGCCGGCAGCAGGATGCCGTGCCAGTGGATCGAGGTAGGCGCGTCGGCGAGCCGGTTGGCCACGCGCAGGGTGACCGTGTCGCCCTCGCGCCAGCGCAGCAGCGGCGCGGGCAGCCGGCCGTTGACGGTGATCGCCTGGCGCGGTTGGCCGGTGATGTTCACCGTGGTGGCACCGATGTCCAGGTCGAACTTGGTGCCGGTTAGGACGCCGGTGGCGGCGGGCGAGGCGAACGCCGGCGCGCGCAGCAGGCCGCTGCCCCCGGCAAGCCCGGCGAAGGCCAGGCCCTGGACGAAGCGTCGGCGCGACAGCGCCGCCGGAAAGGAAGGCGGGAAGGAACGGGTATCGGTCATGACGGATCCAGCGGTGTCCCGCGCAGTCGATGCGCAGGCTCGGGACGAGGGACCGCGCGGGCGCGCGGCGGCGGCTCGGGGACGTGTCAGCCGATCGGCGGGCGATTGGGTGGCGCCGATGCCGGTCCGCCACGGGCGACCGAACCGCGGGCCTGCGGGCGGTTGAACGGCGTCGCCGTCGGCACGGCGCATGCCATGCCCGCCAGCGCGGGCGCTGCGGAGGGGCAGGCGCATGCGGGGCCGCAGGGGTGGGTGCCGTCGCCATCCGCGCAGCAGTCGCCGGCCGACTTCGTCCCGGCGGGCTTGTCCTGCCCATGGTGCAGGTCCATGTCCGCGGTGGTCGCCGGTGCCTGGTGGCAGGGGGACGACACGTGCCGCTCGACCGCTGTGGGCGCCGCCGACGTGCTGACGCCGGCCGCCGCATGGGCGTGCGCCGGCGCGCCTGGCAGCAGGGCCAGGACGAACACGAACACAGCGAGGCGCGACAGGAGGTTCATCGGTGGGGGCAGGACGGCTGCCGCCACGGTAAGCCAGGAAGGTCGATCGATCAACGCACGGCGCATGAACAACGTGGCCAGCCTGCGGCGGCCCGCGTACCAGCGGGGCCCCCTCTGGCGGCGCTCACGCGTCGGCGCGGGCGTTCTGCGTTGCCGGTACCTGGGCGGCCAGCCAGGCACGCAGCGAGGCCGGCTTCACCGGTTTGGTCAGCAGTCGGTAACCGCGCTGGCGGGCGTGGCGCTTGAGGTCGTCGCGGCCGTCGGCGGTGAGGAGGGCGCCTGGAATGGCCCCGCCGGCGGCGCGCAGCGCATCGAGCGCATCGAGGCCGTCTAGGCGGTCGTGCAGGTGGTAGTCGACCAGCATCGCCTGCGGCGCGCTGTCGACCACCCGCGCCAGCGCCTGGTCCACGGTGCTGGCGGTGATCGCGGTGGCCTGCCAGCGCGAAAGCAGGGCGCGCATGCCGTCCAGGATCTCCTGGTCGTTGTCCACACACAGCACCCGCAGTCCGGCCAGCGAGCCCGGATCCGGCAGGCCGGAGGCCGACCGTGGCGCCGGCATCGGCGGGGCCGCGGCGGCGCGCGGCACGGTGATCGAGAACATGCTGCCGCGCCCCACCGCGCTGCGCGCGTCCAGCCGGTGCTCGAGCAGGCGCGAAATGCGCTGGCAGATCGACAGGCCAAGCCCGAGGCCGCGCTCGCCCCAGTCGAAGGGCTGCTGGTAGCGGTGGAACTCGTCGTAGATCTGGCGCATGTGCTGCTCGGGAATGCCCGGACCGGAATCCCAGACCTGCAGCGCGACTTCGTCGCCGTGCACGCGCATGCCCAGCACGATCCGGCCCTGGCGGGTGTAGCGCAGGGCGTTGGCGAGGAAGTTCTGCAGCACGCGGCGCAGCAGGCGACGATCGCTGCGGACATGGCAGGCACGGGCGTGCACGCGCAGGTCCAGCCCGCGGCCGGCCGCCACCGGCGCGTACTGGGCGGCCAGTTCGCGCAGCAGCTCGCCGGCGTCGAACGCGCGCACGTCCGCCTGCAGCGCGCCGGTGTCGAGCCGGGAGACGTCGAGCAGGCCGTCGAGCAGTTCCTCGGCCGCGCGCAGCGAGGCGTCCACGCGCTCGGCCAGGTGCTGCTGCTCGTCCGGCTGGCCGCTGTCGCGCAGCGCCGAGGCGAACAGGCGCGCGGCGTTGAGCGGCTGCAGCACGTCGTGGCTGATCGCGGCCAGGAAGCGGGTCCGCGACTGCTGGGCGTTCTCCGCCTCGCGGGTGCGCTCGGCCACGCGCTGCTCCAGGTTCTCGTTGGCTTCGCGCAGCGCCTGCTCGGCATGCTTGTAGGCGGTGATGTCGTTGTAGCTGGTGACGTAGCCGCCGCCGGGCAGGGCCTGGCCGCGCATCTCGATCACGCTGCCGTCGGCGCGCACCCGCTCGAACACATGCGGCCGGCCGTTGCGCATGTGCTCGATGCGCCGGCGCACCTGGACCTCGATCTCGCCGTCGCCCAGTTCGCCGCGTTCGGCGTTGTAGCGGATCAGGTCGGCGACCGGACGGCCGACGTAGAGCATGCCCGCCGGATAGCCGAACATCTGCTGGTAGCGGCGGTTCCACGCCACCAGGCGCATGTCCGGATCGACCACGCTGACGCCGGCGCTGATGTTCTCCAGGGTCGTGGAGAGGATCTCGCGGTTGAAGCGCAACTCCTGGCCGGCTTCGTCGAGCAGCGACATCACCTCGCTCAGGTGCATGCCCGAGCCGCGCAACACGCTGGTCAGCACCAGGCGCGCCGAGGCGGCGCCGATGGAGGCCGCCAGCAGCCGCTCGGTGAACTGGATCCAGGCCCGGTCGGCGGCGGCGGCCGGCTGCAGTTCGCGGCCGAGCGCGATCGCCTGCTCGGCGAAGGCGCGGCGTGCATGTCGTTCGCCGACGATCCGCACCGCCAGCGCGAGCAGGTCGCCGATGCTGACGTTGCCCGGCCACTCGGTCGGCACCAGGGTCTGCCGCTCGGCGTAGGGATCGAGGAACGGCGCGATCCGCAGCCGTTCGTCGACGCTGGGCCGCCAGCGCGCGGACACCAGCATCATCACCGCGCTGTTGAGCAGCAGCGACCAGAACGTGCCGTGGGTGAGCGGGTCCCAGCCGCTGAGGCCGAACAGCTGCTGCGGGCGCAGCCAGTGCAGCCCGAACGGGCCGGCCTCGATCCAGGCCTGGTCGAAATGCCCGGAACTGGACAATGCCGGCAGCAGCAACGTGTAGATCCACGTGGCGAAGCCGACCAGCAGGCCGAACTCGACCCCGCGCCGGCTGGCGCCGCGCCAGTACAGGCCGCCGATCAGGCCGGGCGCGAACTGCGCCACTGCGGCGAAGGCCATCAGCCCGTAGGCTGCCAGGGTGGTGTCGCCGCCGATCCAGCGGTAGTACGCGTAGGCGGCCAGCGCCAGCAGCAGGATCGACAGGCGCCGCACCCACAACACCAGCGAAGCGACGTCGGCAGCCGCATGGCGTTCGCCCCAGCCGCGGCGCAGCAGCACCGGCATCACCAGGTCGTTGCTGACCATCGTGGCCAGCGCGATGCTGGCCACGATGACCATGCCGGTGGCGGCGGAGAACCCGCCGACGTAGGCCGCAAGCGCCAGCGCATCGCGGCCCTCGGCCAACGGCAACGCCAGCACGAAGGTGTCGCTGGACACGCCGCCGTTGCCGCCGAACAGCGCCACGCCCGCCGAAGCGATCGGCACCACCATCAACGAGATCACCAGCAGGTACGCGCCGAACATCCAGCGCGCCTTGCGGATGTCTGCGACGTCGCCGCATTCGACCACCGCCACCTGGAACTGGCGCGGCAGGCAGACGATGGCGAGGAAGCTGAGCAGGGTCTGGGCGAGGAAGCCGACCGGCGGCGACTCCTGGAACAGGGTCCTGGCCGAGTCGGCGATCCGGATCTGGTGCCCGCCCAGCCAGCTCCAGGCGAACAGGCCGACCGCCACCATCGCCACCAGCTTGACCAGCGATTCCAGCGCGATGGCCAGCATCATGCCGTGGTGGTGCTCGGTGGCGTCGACCTGGCGGGTGCCGAACAGGGCCGCGAACAGGGCCATCAGCAGGGCCACGTACAGCGCCGGGTCGGCGGCGATCCCGACCTGGCCTGCATCCTGGCCCGACAGCACGGTCAGGCTCATCGCCACCGCCTTGTACTGCAGCGCCACGTAGGGCACCACGCCGACCAGCGCGATCACGGTGACCAGCGCGGCCAGGCGCCGGGAACGGCCGTAGCGGGCGGAGATGAAGTCGGCGATGGACACCGTGTTCTGGCTGCGCGCGATCAGCGCCAGCCGTTCGATGGTCCGCCAGCCGAACAACAGCAGCAACAGCGGCCCGAGATAGATCGGGAGGTAGCCGATGCCGTTGCGCACGGCGCTGCCGACCGCGCCGTAGAACGTCCATGACGAGCAGTACACGGCCAGCGCCAGGCTGTAGACCGCCGGCCGCAGCCACGGCCGGTCCGGATACATCGGGCGACGGTCGCCCCACCACGCCACCGCGAACAGCAGCGCGGCGTAGCCGACCGACACCAGCAGCAGGATCCAGCTCGGGACCAAGGCGGCCCTCCCTCACCCGGGGCCTGCGAGTGTACTGCGGCGCATGGTCGTGGCGTCCGCCGGCGCGCTTGCCTGCACGCGCCAGCGGCGGCAAGCTCGCCCCTGATGTCGAACCAGGCGCCACGCCGGGTGGGCCCGGTGGCCCGCCAATGCGCGCGCCACCGCAGGGGCGAAGCGCATGCAGCACGACGGCACGGCCACTACGACGCATCCAGGGAAGGGCGACGGCGATCCGCGCCTGCCGCTGCGCGAGAAGGCCGGCTACGGCATCGGCGATTTCGGCTTCAACCTCTACTGGGCCAACATCTCCGCGTTCCTGCTGATCTTCTATACCGACGTCATGGGCCTGGCCGCGGCGGCGGTCGGCACCATGCTGCTGGTGACCAAGATGTTCGACGCGGTCACCGATCCGCTCATGGGCGCCCTCGCCGACCGGACGAGCACGCGCTGGGGCCGCTTCCGGCCATGGATGCTGTGGGGTGCGCTGCCGCTGGCGGTGGCCGGCGTGCTCACCTGGACCGTGCCGGGCCTGGAGGGCGGCGGCCGCCTGCTGTGGGCCTATGCCACCTTCAGCCTGATGATGCTGGCCTATACGGTGCTGGCGATGCCGTACTCGGCGCTGTCGGGCGTGATGACCGCCGACAGCCAGCAGCGCACCACCCTGATCAGCTTCCGCTTCATCGCCGCGTTCGCCGGCACCACCGTGGTGAACTGGCTGACCCTGGACCTGGTGCGCTTGCTCGGCCGCGGCGACGAGGCCCTGGGCTGGCAGCTGACCCAGGGCCTGTACGGGCTGGTCGCGATCGCCTGCTTCGCCACGGTGTTCCTGTCCACGCGCGAACGCATCGAACCGCCGCGCCAGGCGCAGCGCACGCCCGTGCGGCAGGACCTGCTGGACCTGCTGCACAACCGGCCCTGGCTGGTCCTGTTCGCGCTCGCGCTGATCATCATGGTCACCATCGTCATGCGCAGCGGCTCGCTGGTGTACTTCCTCAAGTACCACGTCGAGCGGCCGGAACTGACCGGCGCCTTCCTCGGCAGCTACTCGATCGCGCTGGCGATCGGCGCGGCGTCGACGCCGCTGCTCACCCGGTTCGCCGACAAGAAGCGGCTACTGGCCTGGCTGATGGCCGGCGTCGGCGTGCTCAGCTGCGCGATGTACTTCGTCCCGCGCGACGCCATCGGCGCGCTGCTGGTGCTCAACTTCGCGATCGGGCTGCTGCTCGGTCCGAAGTCGCCGCTGGCGTTCTCCATGTACGCCGACTGCGCCGACTACACCGAGTGGAAGACCGGGCGGCGGGCCACCGCGATGACCTTCGCCGCGGCGACCTTCTCGCAGAAGCTGGGCGGTGCGCTGGCGTCGGCGCTGATCGCCTGGGGCCTGGCGGCAATGGGCTACGTCGCCAACCAGGCGCAGAGCGATGCCTCGCGGCTGGGGATCGTGCTGTTGCTGACCGTGGTCCCGGGCGTGGTGGCGCTGCTGGCGGCCTGGGTGATGCGGTTCTATCCGCTCGACGACCCGGCCCTGGCCCGGATCCAGTCGGACCTGCGCGCGCGGCGCGAGGCGGCGGCATGAGCGCCGCGCCCTGCAGGTTCGAGGCCGACGGGCAGCGCGTCGTGCTCGACAGCCCCACCGCCATGCCGCAGGCGTCCACGTTCCTGTGGAACCGGCGCATGCTGCTCCAGCTCAACTGCCGGGGTTACGCCACCGCGCAGTTCATGCAACCCGAACCGGCCAAGTACGCGCATGCGCCGACGCTGGAAGCCAGGACCTTCATGCAGCCGGAGCAGCCGTACTACGCCCACCACCCGGGGCGCTTCTGCTACGTCAAGGACGAGGACGGGCCGCTGCTGTTCTCCGCGCCGCATGCGCCGGTCAACCGCGCACCCGACAGTTTCGCGTTCTCGGTCGGCACGGGCGACGTGGCGTGGACGGTGGCGTGCGATGGCATCGAGGTGGAACTGGCGGTGCTGCTGGCCGCCGATGACGTGGCCGAGCTGTGGACGCTGCGCGTGCGCAACCGTTCCAGGCGTACCCGCCGGCTCAGCCTGTATCCGTACTTCCCGGTCGGCTACATGTCGTGGATGAACCAGTCCGGCGCCTGGCGCGCCGACCTGGGCGCGATCGTCTGCCAAAGCGTCACCCCCTACCAGAAGGTCGCCGACTACTTCCGCCAGCGCGATTTCCTCGACCGCACCGTGCTGGTCGCCGAGCGCATGCCTGATGCCTGGGAAGCCAACCAGGCTGCGTTCGAGGGCGAAGGCGGGCTGCACGCGCCCGATGCGATCACCGGGCAGGAGCGCCTGTCCTGCGGCGATGCCCTGTACGAGACGCCGGTGGCGGCGCTGCAGTACCGGGTGGCGCTGGAGCCGGGCGAAGAGCAGGAGTACCGCTTCGTGTTCGCGCCGGCGCGCGACGACGCGCAGGTCGCCGCGCTGCGCGCGCGCCACCTGTCCGCGCGCGATTTCGCCGAGGCCGCCGCCGCCACGGCCTCCTACCTGGACGAAGGCCGTGGCTGCCTGCGCATCCGCACGCCCGATCCGTGGTTCGACGGTTTCGCCAACCACTGGCTGCCCCGCCAGGTCTACTACCACGGCGATTCCAACCGCCTGACCACCGACCCGCAGACGCGCAACTACCTGCAGGACCACATGGGCATGGCCTACCTGCGCCCGGCCACGGCGCGCGCGGCCATCCTGCATGCGCTGTCGCAGCAGGAAGCCAGCGGCGCGATGCCCGACGGCATCCTGCTCGTGGAAGGCGCGGAGCTGAAGTACATCAACCAGGTGCCGCATACCGACCATTGCGTGTGGCTGCCGGTGTGCCTGCAGGCGTACCTGGACGAAACCGGCGACGACGCCCTGCTCGACGAACCGGTGGTCGACCGCGATGGCCGCGGCGCCAGCGTGGCCGAGCGGATTGACCAGGCCATGCAATGGCTGCTGCGGCAGCGCGACGAGCGCGGGCTGAGCTTCATCGCCCAGGGCGACTGGTGCGATCCGATGAACATGGTCGGCTGGCAGGGGCGCGGGGTCTCCGGCTGGCTGTCGCTGGCCAGCGCGCATGCGCTCGGCCTGTGGGCGGACATCTGCGCGCGCCGCGGGCGCGCGGCGGAGGCCGCGGAGTTCCGGCAGGGCGCACAGGCGTTCAACGACGCGATGAACGCCCACCTGTGGGACGGCGACTGGTACGGCCGCGGCATCACCGACGATGGCGTCGCCTTCGGCGTGGCCGCCGATGCCGAGGGTCGCATCTACCTCAACCCGCAGAGCTGGGCGATGCTCAGCGGCGCGGCCGATCCGCAACGGCGCGGGCGGTTGCTGGCCGCGGTCGATGCGCAGCTGGTCTCGCCGCACGGCGTGGCGATGCTCGATCCGCCCTACACCGGCATGCGCGACGATGTCGGCCGGCTGACCCAGAAGTTCCCCGGCTCGGCCGAGAACGGCGCCGTGTACAACCATGCCGCCGCGTTCTACCTGCACAGCCTGTACCACGTGGGCGAGGCCGACCGGGCCTGGCAGGTGCTGCGCGCGATGCTGACCTGGCCGGATGCGGCCGAGTGCGTGCAGCGCGGCCAGCTGCCGGTGTTCGTGCCCAACTACTACCGCGGTGCCTGGCGCCTGCATCCGCGCACCGCCGGCCGCTCCAGCCAGCTGTTCAACACCGGCACCGCGGCCTGGCTCTACCGCTGCCTGGTGGAGCGTCTGTTCGGCCTGCGCGGTGATGGTGCGGGCCTGCGCATCGAACCCCAGCTGCCGTCGCACTGGACGCGTGCGTCGGCGTGGCGGCGGTTCCGCGGCGCCGAGTTCGAGGTCGAGATCGAGCGCGTCGCCGACGCGACCGAAGCGCGGGTGTGGGTCGGCGGCGCGCTGCTCGCCGGCGGCCGCCTGCCCTCGGTCGAGGCCGGGCGCCGCTACCGGGTGCGGGTGGAACTGCCGGCATGAGCGGAACCGCAGCCGTGGCCGTGGTGATGGGCGTGTCGGGAAGCGGCAAGACCACCCTGGCGCGCGCGCTGGCCGCTGCCTGGACGGCGACGTTCCTGGACGCGGACGACTTCCACAGCGACGAGGCGCGGGCATGGATGGCCAGCGGCCGGCCGCTGACCGACGCGATGCGGGTTCCGTGGGTCGAGCGCATCGCCGCGGAGCTGCGGCGGCGGGTCGCCGCGGGCGAACGGGTCACCCTCGCCTTCTCGGGACTGCGCCGCGGCCACCGCGACCTGCTGCGCGCCACCGGACTGCCGATGCGTTTCCTGTTCCTGGAGGGCGATGCGTCGCTGATCGCCGAGCGCATGCGCGCACGCAGCGGCCACTACATGCCGGTGTCGCTGCTCGACAGCCAGTTCGACGCACTCGAGGATCCGCGCGGCGAAGCGGATGTCACCGCGCTGGCGGTCGCACTGGCGCCGGAGGAGCAGTTGGCGCAGGCGTTGGCGGCGCTGGTGTAGGGTCGGCGCAGGCGCGGCGACCGCCAGCGTGCGCGCGAGCAGCATTGCGGGCATCGCCTTTGCATAAGGCACGGGCAGGCCAGCGGAAGTCGATCTGGCATCCACCTCGGTGTCGCCGATGAGGATCGGCTCCTACACGGGGGGTGCGGCGGGGTCGTCGCCGAGCCAGTCGCGGGCAATGGCTTCGGCCTGCACGCGCAGTTCGGGGATGGCGATGCTCTCCCAGGCCTCGCCCACGCGCAGGCTGCCGATCACGCGCAGGTCGTCCTGCGCATCGCCGGTGGCGTCGAGCATCCGGCCTTCCCGGTCCGTGGCCAGGCCGATGCCATGCGCGCCCGCGCATGCATGGCCATCGCCGAGCAGCTGGTCGAGCAACGGGTTGCGCATGGCCTGCACGCGCATTTCCAGGCCGGTGGCATTGATGACGTGGTCCACGTCCAGCGCCAGCAGGCCGCCGTTGCGGGTGCGCGCGGTGAGCTGCACGCAGCGCTCGCCGGCCAGCGCCATGTCCAGCCGCGCGCGGTGCAGGTGCAGGCGGCCGGCTTCGCGCAGGTCCTGCAGCACCGCATGCACCGCCGGGGCGACCCGGTGCCGGTGGATGTCCCAGTGGCGTGCCGCATGGCGCAGGAAGCGGCGCTGCTCGGCCGCCGGCAGCGAACGCCACAGCGCCTGGCCATGCGGCCGCACCCGCTCCATCACCGCCTGCCATGGCAGGCCATGCGCTGCGGCGGCGCGCATCTGCCGGCGCAGTGCGCGCAGCCGTTCGCGCGTGCCCAGCGGATGCAGCGCGTCCACCTCGAACGCGTGTACTTCGTGCGTGCATGCGTGCGACAGCGGCAGCAGCCCATGGCGCGACAGCAGGTGGACCTGGCCACGATGGCCGTTGGCGGCCAGCGTCACCACCGCGTCGGCCATGCTCAGGCCGGTGCCGACGATGCACACGTCCGCGGCGGCGTCGATCGTGGCGACCCCGGCATAGTCCCAGGCATCGACCAGGCGCGGCCGCGCGAGCGAACCGGACCCGCGCACCGGCAGTGGCCGCGGCGCGTTGCCGGCGGCGAGCAGCACGCGGGTCGCCTCCGCCTGCCCGCCCGGCCATTCCAGCCGCCAGGTGTCGTGCCGGCGTTGCAGCGTGGCGATCCGTTGCGGCACCACCTCCAGCGTGGCGACGCTGGCCGCGCGTGCGGCTTCCAGGCGATCGGCCAGGTAGGCCGCATAGTCGCGCCGCGGCGCATAGCCGCGCGCCAGTGCTTCCCGGCCGCTACCGGCGTGGCCGGGGCGCGCCGCCAGCCAGTCGAGGAAGTCGTCGGGCCGGTCGGCGAACGCGCTCATCCGCCCGCTCGGCACGTTGAGCAGATGCTCGGGACGTTCGGTCGAGTAGGCCACGCCGCGGCCAGGTCGCCCGCCCGGCTCGAACAGGACGATCCGCAGCGGCGAGGCGGCCCGTCGCAGGCACTGGATCGCGGCCAAGGTGCCGGAGGCGCCTCCACCGACGATCGCGATGTCGAAACCGGACTGCATGCGGACGATTCTACCGGTCGGCCCCGCGGCGGCGGGACTACATGAACGAATCGGCCAGGCGCGAGAGCCCTTCTAGGCTGCGCCGCCAGGACGGCCGCCGGCGCCACTGGTCCAGCGACAGCATCTCCGAGTGCAACAGGTAATCGGCCTCGATCTCGTGCATCCGCGCCACCACGCGCGCGTCGTAGCAGAGCAGGCCGATCTCGGCGTTCAGCGCGAACGAGCGGATGTCCAGGTTGATCGAACTGACCAGTGCGACCGAGTCGTCCACGCTCAGGTGCTTGGCGTGCATGAAATGCGGCTGGTACAGCGCGATCCGGACCCCCGCCTCGAGCAGCTCCTCGTAATAGGACTGCTGCGCCAGCAGCAGCAGGCGCTTGTTGTTGGTCGCCGAGAGGATCAGCTGCACGTCCACCCCGGAGAGCGCGGCAATGCGCAACGCGCTCATGGTCGCGTCGTCGGGGACGAAGTACGGCGTGGTCAGGACCAGCCGGTGCTGGGCCAGGTGGATCAGCGAGTTGACGGTCTCGCCCGCGTTGCCGAACGGATAGGCCGGACCGCTGGGCAGCAGCTGCGCGGCCACGTCGTCGGCGTGCACCGGGCGCAGCGGCGAGACCTCGAGCGTCTCGCCGGTCTCCAGGTACCAGTCGCTGGCGAACACGGCCTCCATGTGCGAGACGATCGGCCCGCGCGCGCGCGCGACCAGCTCGCGGTTCGGATGGCCGGGGACGAACACCGCGTCGGCCAGGTTCTGCGAACCGACGTAGCCCACGTGGTCGTCGATCACCGCGATCTTGCGGTGGTTGCGCAGGTCCATGCGGCTGCTGCGCCGCCAGCGCAGGCCGCCGGGCATCATCCGGTGCACGTCCACGCCGGCCGCGCGCAAGGGCGCGGCGAAGCGCCTGTAGCCGCGCTTGGCGCCGACCGCGTCGAGCAGCACCCGGCAGCGCACGCCACGGCCGGCCGCGCGCCTGAGCGCATCGGCCACCGCGGCGCCGACCGCGTCGTCGAACATCAGGTAGTACAGCAGGTGCACGCGCTCGCGCGCCGCGTCGATGTCGGCGATGAGCGCGGAGATCGAGCCGTCGTAGTCGTCGAGCAGTTCGACCGCGTTGCCGCGCACCGGCATGAAGTCGCCCATCCGCTCCACCAGCGGCACCGTTTCCGCGGCAGGCCCGGTCGGCGGCGGCTCCCAGCGCAACGCGCGCTGCGGCAACTGGCCCTCACGGATCGCCGCCGAGGCCTGGTCCTGGCGCCGGCGGCGCTGCCTCGAGATCCACGGCTGGCCGACCAGCAGGTACAGCGGCAGGCCCAGCAGCGGCAGGAAGAACACCAGCAGCAGCCAGCTGCGCGCCGCGGCGGGCACCGAGCGGCTGGGGATCCACCACAGCGCGGCCAGGCGGATGCTCCAGTCCAGTGCCAGCAGGGTGGTGCCGAGCGTCCAGTAGTCCATGGCGCGGCCGGTTCGGGGCGGGAGCCCCGATTCTGCCCGGAAACCGCGCCGCCGGCGCCACAACGCAAAAGCCCGCCTGGAGGCGGGCTTTGCGGATCGAACCGGGCGCGGGCCCGGCAGCCGGAAGGCTTATTTGATCTTGCCTTCCTTGTAGATCACGTGCTTGCGGATGGTCGGATCGTACTTCTTGATCTCCATCTTGCCGGGCGTGTTCTTCTTGTTCTTGTCGGTGGTGTAGAAGTGGCCGGTGCCGGCCGAGGAGATCAGGCGGATCTTGTCGCGCTTGGAAGCCATGGTCGATTACTCCTCAGATCTTCTCGCCGCGCGCGCGCAGCTCGGCCAGAACGGAGTCGATGCCGTTCTTGTCGATGGTGCGCAGGGCAGCGGTGGAAACACGCAGCTTCACCCAACGGTTCTCGGAGGCCACCCAGAAGCGGCGCTCGTGCAGGTTGGGGAGGAAACGGCGGCGGGTCTTGTTGTTTGCGTGCGAGACGTTGTTGCCGGTCTGCACGCCCTTGCCGGTAACTTGGCAAACGCGGGACATACGCACCTCGAAAGGTCTGGTGTCGCCCATAGCCCGGGAGACGGCGGCCCCGCGGCCTTTCCCCCGTTGCCTGGCAAAGGCGGGATGGGCCGTACGCGATGCGGGAAGGGATTCGACCGTTGTGGCGGCCCCGGATCGCGCTCCCGGGCCGCCGATCCGGACGGGCCGGACACAGCGAGCCGCGCATTATGCCGGGGCAAGTGGCTGATTGCAACCGGGAATCCCGCCCGGACGCAGGCCGGCTGGCCGTGCTTCAGGGCGCCCGGGGCGACCCGCCAGCGGGCTCGCCGGCCCTGGCCGCATCGATGAAGGCGCCGATCCGCGCCTCCAGCACCGGCAGCGGCACCGAGCCCTCGGCCAGGATGGCGTCGTGGAAGGCGCGGATGTCGAAGCGCTCGCCCAGCTCGGCCTCGGCCCGGGCGCGCAGGCCGACGATGGCGATCTCGCCCAGCTTGTAGCTCAGCGCCTGGCCGGGCCAGGAGATGTAGCGGTCGACCTCGGTGGTGATCTCGTGCTCGGACAGGGCGGTGCGCTCGCGCAGGTAGGCCAGGGCCCGGTCGCGGCTCCAGCCGTAGTGGTGGATGCCGGTGTCGATCACCAGGCGGCTGGCCCGCCACATCTCGTAGGTCAGCCGGCCGAAGTCCTCGTACGGCGTCTCGTAGATGCCCATCTCCTTGCCCAGCTTCTCGGTGTACAGCGCCCAGCCCTCGCCATAGGCGGAGATGTAGCTGTCGCGGCGGAACGCCGGCAGCGCCTCCTGCTCCTGGCTCAGCGCCGCCTGCAGCGCGTGGCCGGGGGAGGACTCGTGCAGGGTCAGCGCCGGCAGGTTGTACAGCGGCCGCGAGGGCAGGTCGTAGGTGTTGACCCAGTAGGTGCCCAGGCCGCCGCGGCCGGCGGTCCAGAACGGGGCGATGTCGTCGGGCACCGGCACGATGGTGAAGCGGCCGCGCGGCAGGGTGCCGATGTAGCGCCCGATCTGGCCGTCCACGCGCTTGGAGATCCAGGCGGCACGGTCGAGCAGCTGCTGCGGCTCGGCCACGTAGAACTGCGGGTCGGTGCGCAGGAAGCGCAGGAAGTCCTGGAACCGGGTCGCCTCGCTGCCGCCCTCGAAGCCGAGCTGGTCGATGATGGCGTCCATCTCGCCCTGGATCCGCGCCACTTCGTCCAGGCCGATGCGGTGGATCTGCTGCGGGGTCAGGTCCAGCGTGGTGTAGCGGCGGATCTGCTGGCGGTACCAGGCCTTGCCGTCGGGCATCGCGCTGGCTGCCAGGGTGGTGCGGGCCCGTGGCACGTATTCGTCGTGGAAGAACACCCGCAGGCGCGCGAAAGCCGGGATCACCGACTCGGCGATCGCCGCCCGCGCCGCTTCGCGCAGCGCCTGCTGTTCGGCGGTGGGGATCCGCGCCGGCAGGTCCTTGAACGGCGCATACAGCGCCGATGCGGCCGGGTCCTCCAGGTCGGCGACCGCGGCGATCGAACCTTCGCGTCCCTCCAGCACCGGGCGCGGCACGCTGAAGCCGCGCGCCAGGCCGTCGCGCATGTTCGCCACCTGCTGGTCGAAGTAGCGCGGGACGTCGTGGAGGCGTGCGATGTAGGCGCGATATGCGGCCGCGGTCTGCATCGGCCGGCGGGCCATGAAGTTCAGGTTGGACCAGAACGAGCTGTCCGAGTTGAACGGCATCTGGTAGCCGCGCAGGCGGACGTCGTCGGCCAGGTCCTGGACCTGGGCACGGTAGATCGCCAGGTTGATCCGGTTGGCTTCCGACAGTTGTGCGGTGTCCAGCGCATCGAGCTGGCGCAGCACGTCGCTCCAGACGTCCAGGCGCGCCTGCTGCGCCGCGGCCGAAACGTCCGGCAGGCGCGGATTGAGGTTGCCTTCCTCGGCGACGCTGTCCTCGTCGCCCAGGCCGTTCTGCGCCTGGCGCCAGGTCCATTCCTTGCCGTAGATCGCCTCGAAGCGGGCGTCGACCTCGTTGGCGGTGGCTGCGACGGGCGGCCCGGCATGCGCCGCGATCGCTGTGGGCAGGGACAGGGCGAGCAGGAGGGCGACGGCCAGGGGACGGATCATGGAAGGTCGGTGCAGGCGGGCAGGCCCCGATGATCCCATCCCCATGCATCCGGGCCCATGGCCCGAAAGTCGTGAGGGCCCGTGACCGCGGTCGCGTCGCTACCGGCGGATCGCGCGGTTCGGGTGCCGCGGACCTGCATGCATGCGCAGCGCGCGGCCCCCGTTGATCGCAATCAATGCGCGCATGCGTACGGGCGATATGGTCGGGCCATCGTCCGGAGGGCCAACGAAATGCACCCCATACTGCGGGAAATCCTGCTCGAACCCGTCGGCTGGCTTGCCATCGGCGGCAGCCTGGTCATGTTCGGCCTGGGCATCGCCCTGGCGGTGTTCATCCGTCGCAAGGTGCGCGGTTCGCGCCGCGGCGACTAGCTAGTGCGTGCCGCGGTCGCGCCGCCAGCCGCGATGGCGGATGTCGAGCATGAGGTTGTACAGGGCGACGAAGGTCGGGAACAGGTTCTGCAGCACGCCCACCGAGTCCTGCTTCGCCGAGAACAGGAAGTAGCTCAGCGTCATCACGCTGCCGACCACGCTCATGTACCAGAACAGGCGCGGGATCACCGGCCGGCCGGCGCGCCGGGTGGCGACGAACTGCACCAGCCAGCGCGCACCGAACATCAACGCACCGGTATAGCCGATCAGCTTCCAGCCGGTGACGTGCAAGCCGCTCCAGGCCAGCCATTCCAGCTGCCGGTTCAGGTCGAACAGCCCTGCCTCCATCTCAGCGCTCCTCCACCGCCGTGCGGCGGCTGCGGGTGATCAGCCAGGCCACCCCGCGCAGGTCGCGGATGCCGACCAGCGCCCGGCCCAGGTTGTTGTACTTGGACACGCCGGTGGTGCGCGGCCGGTGCGCGACCGGCACGCTGACCGTCTTCCAGCCCGCGCGCTGGACCAGCGCCGGCAGGTAGCGGTGCATGTGGTCGAAGTACGGCAGGTCGAGGAACACCGCGCGTTCGAACAGCTTGATCCCGCAGCCGGTGTCGGGGGTGTCGTCGCGCAGCATCCGCGCGCGGATCGCGTTGGCCCAGCGGCTGGCCCAGCGCTTGGAGCCGGAGTCGCGCCGGTCCACGCGCCAGCCGGCGAACAGCTTGACCTCCGGCGCGGCGGCATCGCGGGCGGCCATCAGCTTCGGGATGTCGGCCGGGTCGTTCTGGCCGTCGCCGTCGAGGGTGGCGATCCACGCCCCGCGCGCGGCCTTGACCCCATTGCGCACGGCCGTGCTCTGCCCGCTCTGGCTGGCATGGTGCAGCACGCGCAGCTCCGGCACCTGCGCCTTGAGGGACTGCAGCACGGCGAGGGAGTCGTCCTTCGAATGGTCGTCGACATAGACGATCTCGAACGCGGCGCGGCCGCGCAGGGCGGCGACGATCTCGCCCACCAGCGGGGGGATGTTGTCGCGTTCGTTGAACACCGGGACGACGACGGAAAGCTCGGGTGGGTTCATGGCGTCGCTTGCGAAGGGGAGGGGATGTGGTTCAGGCCGCGTCGCCGAAGTAGTCGCGGCACCAGTGCACGACCGGCGGCAGGCCGGCTTCGATCGGGGTGCGCGGGTCGAAACCGAACGCCGCGTGCGCCCGCGAGGTGTCGGCCATGGTCTCGACCATGTCGCCGGGCTGCATCGGGCGGTACTCCTTGAGCGCGGGCCGGCCGGCCGCCTGTTCGATCACGGCGATGAAGCGCTCGAGCTCGACCGGCGTGTGGTTGCCGAGGTTGAACACCTCGTGCGGCACGCCTGCGCCGCCCGCCTGCCGGTCGAGCGCGCCCAGGATGCCGTCGACGATGTCGGAAACATGTGTGAAGTCGCGGCGCATGCGGCCGTGGTTGAACACCTCGATCGGCCGCCCGGCCAGCACCGCGCGCGAGAACAGCAGTGGCGCCATGTCCGGCCGGCCCCAGGGGCCGTACACGGTGAAGAAGCGCAGGCCGGTGGCGCGCAGCCCGTACAGCTGGGCGTAGGTGTAGGCCATCAGCTCGTTGGCGGCCTTGGTCGCCGCGTACAGCGAGCGTGGCCGGTCGATGCGCTGGTCCTCGGAGAACGGCGGGGTGGCCGAGTCGCCGTAAACCGAGCTGCTGGATGCGTAGACCAGGTGGGTGATGCCGCGGTGCCGGCACAGTTCGAGCACGTTGACGAAGCCGTCGAGGTTGCTGGCGACGTAGGCATGCGGGTTCTGCAGCGAATAACGCACGCCGGCCTGCGCGGCCAGGTGGACGACGCGGTCGGGGCGGACTTCGTCGAACAGCGCGGCCATGCCGTCGCGGTCGACCAGGTCGAGGTGGCGGATGTCCAGGCCCGGGCAGAGCGCGGCGACCCGGTCGCGCTTGAGCTGCGGATCGTAGTAATCGTTGTGGTTGTCCAGGCCGACCACACGCTCGCCGCGTGCGGCCAGGGCCTGGCAGGTGTAGGCGCCGATGAAGCCGGCGGCGCCTGTGACGAGGACGGTCATGGGGGAGCCCGTGGCAGCTGCCGGCATTGTCGCAAGCGCCGGATGAACAGGGAATCGCCCGTTGCGCCTGCGCTACACCGGGTTCAGCCCTGCCGCGGGCGCAGCCGTTCCAGCACGCCGTCGAGCGTATCCAGGTCGGTGTAGTGGATGACCAGCTTGCCCTTGCCGCCCTTGCCGTGGGCGATGGCGACCTTGGTGCCGAGCGATTCGGACAGCTCGGTCTCCAGCGTGGCGATGTCCGGCTGTTGCACACGCGCGGCGCCCGGCTTGCGCGCCGCGCCGCCGCCCGACGGCACCTTGCCGGCCGCGAACTGCTGGGCCCGGTGCTCGACCTCGCGCACCGACCAGCCGTTCTCGGCCGCCTCGTAGGCCAGCTTGCTGGCCAGTTCGGGCGACAGGGTCAGCAGGGCGCGGGCGTGGCCCATCTCCAGCCGGCGCGCCTCGACCAGGGCGCGGATCGCCGGCGGCAGGTCGAGCAGGCGCAGCAGGTTGGACACCGCCGCGCGCGAGCGGCCGACCGCGGCGGCGGCCTCGGCGTGGGTCAGCGAGAACTCGTCGATCAGCCGCTGCAGGGCCTGGGCCTCTTCCAGCGGGTTGAGGTCTTCGCGCTGGATGTTCTCGATCAGCGCCATGGCGATGACGGTGCGGTCGTCCAGCTCGCGCAGGACCACCGGCACCTCGCTCAGCCCGGCCAGCTGCGAGGCGCGCCAGCGGCGCTCGCCGGCGACGATCTCGTACTGGCCCGGCGCCAGCTCGCGCACCACGATCGGCTGGATCACGCCCTGGGCACGGATCGAGGCCGACAGCTCCTCGAGCTTGTCCGGGTCCATGTCCTTGCGCGGCTGGTACTTGCCCGGCTGCAGCTGCGCCACCGGCAGGGTGCGCAGCACGTCGCCCGGCTGCGGCTGCTCGACCTGCGCCGGCGCGGTGGCGGTGGCGGCGCCCTTCGGGCCGAGCAGCGCCTCCAGCCCGCGGCCCAGGCCGCGTTTCTTGGCCGTGCTCATCACGCCACCTCCGCCGGATGCGGGCGGCTGGCGCCGCGTTCGCGCTCGGTCTGGCGGCGGATCACCTCGCCGGCCAGGCCCAGGTAGGCCACGCCGCCGCGCGAGGCGGCGTCGTAGCCGACGATGCTCTGGCCATGGCTGGGCGCCTCGGCCAGGCGCACGTTGCGCGGCACGATGGTGCGGAACACGCGATCGCCGAAGTGGTCGGTCAATTCGGCCGACACGGCGTTGGCCAGGTTGTTGCGCACGTCGAACATGGTCCGCAGCACGCCTTCGATCTCCAGGCCCGGGTTGAGGCGCTGGCGCAGCGCCTCGATGGTCTCCATCAGCGCGCTCAGCCCCTCCAGTGCGTAGTACTCGCACTGCATCGGCACGATCACCGAGTCGGCGGCGGTCAGCGCATTGAGGGTCAGCAGCGACAGCGCCGGCGGGCAGTCGATGATGATGAAGTCATAGTCGCCGCGCAGCGGCTCCAGCGCTTCCTTGAGCTTCTGCTCGCGGCCGTCGAGCTCCATCAGCTGGATCTCGGCGGCGGTCAGGTCGATGTTGCCGGGCAGCAGGTCGAAGCCTTCGGCGGTGGTGACCCGGATCGAGCGCGCGTCGCGCTCGCCCAGCAGCACGTCGCAGGTCGAAGCGTCCAGTTCGCGCTTGTCCACCCCGCTGCCCATGGTCGCGTTGCCCTGGGCATCCAGGTCCACCAGCAGCACCCGCTTGGGCGCGCGGGCCAGGCCGGCGGCCAGGTTGACGGCCGTGGTGGTCTTGCCGACGCCGCCCTTCTGGTTGGCGATGGCGATGATGCGGGCCATGCGGGAGCTGCCTCGGTGCGGGACCGCCCAGGGTCCGGAACGGGCCATTATGCGGATTTCACGGCCCTCGTCCCACCTCGACCAGGTGCCGCTCCGCGCCCAGACCCGGCACGGCCAGCGGATGCACCGCCAGCGCGGTCCAGCCGGGCGGCAACGCGGCGATTTCCTCGACCGGGTTCACGCCTTTCATCGCCAGCAGGCGTCCGCCGGGGGCCAGCAGGTGCCCGCCGACCTCGAGGATCCCGGCCAGGGTGTCCATCGCGCGGGCGGTGATCTGGGCGTAGGCGCCCGGCTCGTCGACCGCCTCGGCGCGCGCTTCGGCGACCCGGGCATTGCCGAGCTTGAGCTGACGCACCGCCTCGCGCAGGAACCGGGCCTTCTTGCCGTTGCTCTCCACCAGGGTGACCTGCACATCGGCGCGGGCGATCGCCAGCGGAATGCCCGGCAGGCCCGGCCCGGTGCCCAGGTCGGCGAGCGCGCCGGGCTGCACGTAAGGCTGCATCGCCAGCGAATCGAGCAGGTGGCGGACGACCATCTCGTCCGGATCGCGGATCGCGGTGAGGTTGTAGGTGCGGTTCCAGCGCAGCAGCAGCGCCAGGTAGTCGAGCAGCGGCACGGCCAGTGCGCGGTCCAGGCCCAGCGTGGCCAGGCCATCGTCCAGGCGCTGGCGCAGGGCGGGGGAGAAGGGGGTGTCCATGGGAGGAAGTATCGCCGATGGCCTGCGTTGGCCGGAGCGCGTCCTGCACGAAGCTCGATCGCCACCGGCGACCCGACGCCCCGCGCCGGCGGCTGCGCCGGAATTTCCGCTTCGGCTGCGGGCGGCTCGACGCGCCGGCTGCAGCCCATGGCAAGTTGCGAAAGCTGGCCACGCAAGGGGCCCCTGGACCGTCGGGCTTCCGGCGGAAAAGGGTCGCCGATGGAGACTGGCTCCTACGGGGAGCGCGGGCGCCAGGCGAGGGCGGCGCGGTAGCCCGGCTGCGGCTCCCACTCCTGCAGTTGCCAGTGCGCCGGGTCGCCCAGTGCCGGATCGCACGCCAGCAGGCGCAGCGGCGCTTCGACGGAGTCGTCGGCGCCGCTGAATTCCAGCCGGTGCAGTCCGAACGCCAGGCCGCGGCCGTGCGCCTTGAGCAGCGCCTCCTTGGCGCACCACAGGCGCAGGAATGCGGCCTCGCGCACGGCCGGCGCGAGTGCCTGCAACCGCCGGGCCTCGGCCGGCGCGAAGAAGCGCGTCGCCAGTTCCAGGGCGCGCGGGCGCGGGCGCAAGCGCTCCAGGTCCACGCCCAGGACCACGTCGCGTCCCACCGCCAGCAGCAGCTGCTCGCCACTGTGGCTCCAGCCGGCATCGCGGTCCTGGTACGGCGCCAGCAAGCGCGGCCGTCCCCATTCATCGCGTGCCAGTGGCGGCGGTGCCTGTGGATCGCCCAGCCAGCGCGCGAGCCGGTCGCGCACCTGCGGCTCGCCGCGCAGGCCCGGTACGTGCGGCAGTGCCATCACGTCCACCGGGCCGAACCGCCACTGCTGCGTTTCCGGCTGCATGCTCAGCGGCCCCGGCCGATGCCCGCGCACGGATATACGGTCGCTTCACGCCCCCGCGCGTCTGATGTCCCGGCACATCCTGCGAGGCGGGATGGATTCCGTGGAAAAACCGAGGAGAGCGAGAGCATGGGTATCATCATCTGGTTGATCGTGGGCGGCATCGTCGGCTGGCTGGCCAGCCTGCTCATGAGGCGCGACGCACAGCAGGGCATCCTGCTCAACATCGTGGTGGGCATCGTCGGCGCGGTGCTGGCCGGCTGGATTTTCGGTGGCGGCATCAACGAGGCCATCACCATCCGTACTTTCCTGTTCTCGATCGTCGGTGCGGTCATCCTGCTGGCGATCGTCAACCTGTTCACGCGCGGCCGGGTGCGCTGAGGCCAATACCGGACAGGGGATGGCGGGGCCCGGCTTGCCGGGCCTCCGCTTTTACAGCGGCCCGACGCCTCGTGCGAAGGGCCCGTTCCACCGGCGCCGCCCGGTGCCACTCCACCCCGCGCGCGCTCACCGCGCCAGCTCGATCCAGGCTGGGGCATGGTCGCTGGGACGCTCCCAGGTCCGCGGTTCGCGATCGATCCCGGCCGCCGCGAGCTGCGGCCGCAGGGCCTCCGACACCAGGGTCAGGTCGATGCGCAGGCCCAGGTTGCGACGGAAGGCGGCCTGCCGGTAATCCCACCAGCTGAACACCCCGCCCTCCTCGTGCAGCAGGCGGTAGCCGTCGTGCAGGCCGGTGGCGAGCAGGTCGGCCAGCGCGGCGCGCTCGGGCGCCGAGGTGAGGATGTGGGTGTCGTTCCACACCGCCGGGTCGTGCACGTCGCGTTCGTCCGGGGCGATGTTGAAATCGCCCAGCACCACCAGCCGCGGATGCGCGCGCGCTTCCTCGCGCAGCCAGGCGTGCACCGCGGCCAGCCACTGCAGCTTCAGCTCGTACTTCTCGGTGCCGACGTCCTGGCCATTGACCACGTACAGGTTGACGATGCGCAGGTCGCCGATCGTGGCGCTGATCGCCCGCCGGTGCTCGTGCTCGAAGCCGGGCACGCCGACGACGACGTCGCGCGGTTCCTCGCGCGACAGGATCGCCACGCCGTTGTAGGTCTTCTGGCCTGAGAACACGCTGCGGTAGCCGAGCCCGGCCAGCGCCGTGTCCGGAAACTTGTGGTCCTCGAGCTTGGTTTCCTGCAGCCCCACCACGTCGGGGCCGAACGCGCGCAGCCACTGTTCCAGGTGCGGCAGGCGCACGTTGAGCGAATTGACGTTCCAGCTGGCGATCTTCATGGAGCCGATGCGCGTGGGGTCGGGCGCATAGCATAGCCCCGCGCCCGCACGCGGCGCCGGCTCAGCGCAGCAGCAGGTCGATCATCCGGCGGATGCGCGGATACGGCGGGTGCAGCAGGTCGGTGGCGCTGCGCCGAGCCTGCCACAGCACCGGCACGGCCTTGGTCATCGCATCGAAGCCGGCGCGGCCGTGGTAGGCGCCCATGCCGCTGGCGCCGACGCCGCCGAAGGGCAGGTTCTCGGCGGCGAAGTGCAGCAGCGTGTCGTTGACGGTCACGCCGCCGGCCACGGTGGCGCGCAGGATCGCCTCGACCTGGCCGCGGTCGTGGCTGAAGGGATACAGCGCCAGCGGCCGGTCGCGCGCGTTGATGAAAGCGATCGCCGCGTCGAGCGAATCCACGCAGCGCAGCGGCAGGACCGGGCCGAAGATCTCCTCGCGCATCAGCGCCAGGTCGTCGGGCGGATCGAGCACCAGCACCGGCGCGAACAGGCGCTGCGCCGGGTCGTGCAGGTCGGCCAGCGGCAGCACCTCGCAGCCGCGCGCGCGGGCCTCGTCGAGATAGCCCTGCAGCCGGGCGAACTGGCCGTCGTTGATGATGCGGCTGTAGTCGCGCGCGCCGTCGCCCAGGCCGCCGTAGCGCTCGGCGACCTGCGTCCGCAGTTCGCGCACCAGCGCATCGCGCCGTTCCGGTCCGACCAGCAGGACGTAGTCGGGCGCGATGCAGGTCTGCCCGGCGTTGAACCACTTGCCCGTGGCCAGGCGCGCGGCAGCGCGGTCGAGCGGATAGTCGGCGCAGACGATCGCCGGCGACTTGCCGCCCAGCTCCAGGGTGAGCGGGGTCAGGTTCGCCGCGGCGGCGGCCATGACCTTGCGTCCGACCGCGGTGGAGCCGGTGAACACCAGGTGGTCGAACGGCAGCGCGGCGAACGCACCGGCCAGGTCGGCACCGCCCTCGGCCACGGCCACGCGCGAGGCCGGAAAGACCTCGGCCAGCAGCGAATGCAGGAAGCGGGTGGTGCGCGGCGTATGTTCGGAGGGCTTGAGGAACACGTGGTTGCCGGCGGCGATCGCGGTGGCCAGCGGGATCAGCGCCAGGTTGACCGGGTAGTTCCACGGCGAAATCACCCCGACCACGCCCAGTGGCATGGGGCGCAGCTGCGCGCGCGCCGGCCACAGCCGCCAGCCGGCGCCGACCCGGCGCGGCTTCATCCAGCCGCGCAGGTGCCCGAGCAGGTGGTCGATGGCCGTCAGCACGGTCATGCCGTCGGCGAGCAGGCTTTCGTCGTGCGAGCGGTGGCCGAAGTCGGCCGCGACCGCCTCGGCCATTTCCGTCAGGCGCCGCTTGAGCGCGGCGCGCAACCGGCGCAGGTCGTCGCGACGCTGCGCGTAGCCGGGCGGGTGGGCCTGCCAGGCCTCGCGCAGCTGCCGCAACGCGGGCCGAAGGGCGTCGACGGAGGTCACCGGCTCCTGCTGCGGCCCGCCATCGCCGCCGTCGCCGACGGCGCGCCCGGTGGCGGTAGCCGCCGTGATCGCGGCGTTGGCTGCGGTGATCGCCGCGTTCGCGGCGGCGGTGGCGGCAGTGGCGGAGGTCGTCATCGCCGCAGTCTACGGCCAGCCATGGAGGGGAATTCAATACAATGGGCCATGGCCGGATTCCCCCCCTTGCGACCCTATCTCGACCAGGCCCCACGCCTGGGCGCGCGTGTCTACGTCGACCCCGCCGCCACCGTCATCGGCGACGTCGAACTGGCCGACGATGCCTCGGTCTGGCCGGGCTGCGTGCTGCGCGGCGACGTCAACTACATCCGCGTCGGCGAACGCACCAACATCCAGGACGGCACCATCGTCCACGTCAGCCACCACAGCCCGTTCAACCGGGCCGGGCATCCGACCCTGATCGGCGCCGACGTCACCGTCGGCCACGGCACGATCATCCATGCGTGCACGATCGAGGACCTGTGCCTGGTCGGCATGGGCGCCTGCATCCTCGATGGCGCCACGGTGAAGAAATACGGCTTCGTCGGCGCCGGCGCGGTGGTGGGCCCCGGCAAGGTGGTCGGCGAGGCAGAGCTGTGGCTGGGCAACCCGGCCCGTTTCGCCCGCAAGCTGAGCGACCGCGAGATCGAAAGCCTGCACTACTCGGCCGCGCACTACGTGCGGCTCAAGGATCGCTACCTGGGCATCGGCGACTGACCGTCCGGCGCGGGCTGCCGGCGTCTGGCGGTACCGAGCTGCGACTGCCGGTCCGATCGGCTGCAGGCTGCCGACGCAGCGCGTTGCCTGTTCCGCTCAGGGCGCAGTCGCCGCTTCCAGCGCGGCCAGGATCGCCATCGCCGCCTCGCGGCTGCCGCCGCACATCTCCGGGCCCGGTCGCAGCGACGCGCAGAACGCGGGACGTTCCGGGCGGCCGAACAGCCGGCAGCGCAATGCCTCGTCCAGCTGCACGCAGGGCACGCCCGCCGGCTTGCCCTGGGGCATGCCGGGAATGGGCGAGTTGATCGAGGGCGCCGTGCAGCAGGCGGCGCAGCCGCTGCGGCAGGCCGGTGGGGTGTCCATGGCGCACAGTCTATGCGCTGGGCAAGCGGGTGGCCGGGCCGCTAAAGTCGCGACCGGGGAGAACGACGAGGGAACGCATGCCGCTACAGGCCGTTGCCGGGCACGGGGGTGTGCAGGCCACCGCGTCGCCGGCCGTCGCCATGCTGGACACGTACCGCGAGGTGCTCACGCCCGAGGGCGTGGTCCTGCACCTGCCGGCCGCCGGGCCGGTGCCGCGCGCGCTGGCCTGGCTGATCGACCTGTTGCTGCGCGGGGCCATCCTGCTGGCGCTGTCGATGGTGCTCGGCGCGCTGGGCGGACTGGGCGGAGGGCTGTACCTGGTCGCGCTGTTCCTGGTGTTCTGGGCCTATCCGATCGTGCTGGAGGCGGCCTGGCACGGCCAGACCCCGGGCAAGCGCGCGCTGGGCCTGCGCGTGGTCGCCGGCGACGGCGCACCGGTGGGCTGGCTGCCGGCGGTGGTGCGCAACCTGATGCGGACGGTGGACATGCTGCCGTTCGCCTACGCCACCGGCCTGGTCGCCTGCCTGTGCGACCGCCATGGCCGGCGCCTGGGTGACCTGGTCGCCGACACGCTGGTCGTGCACGTGGCGCCGAGGCGCATCGATCCGGTGCTGCCGCCGGTGCCGCCGCAGGCGCCGGGCCAGTCGCTGTTGCCCGACGAACAGGCGGCGATCGTCGCCTTCGGCGAGCGTGCACCGCGGCTGTCGGCCGCGCGCCAGGCCGAGCTGGCCGCGTTGCTGCAACCGCTGACCGGCACCGCCGGCGGCGAGGGCGTGCGCCGCCTTTACGGGATCGCGAACTGGCTGCTGGGGCGCCGCTGATGTCGCCTCGAAGCGGAGCGGACCGGTGAAGCAGGAGCAGTTCGTCGTCCGCCACCGGGCCGAGTGGGACGCCTTCGAGCTGTGGCTGCAGGCGCATGGCGACGGTGGCCGCCGCCGGCCCGGCACGGCCCCGGTCGGACTGGACGACGGCGAGGTGCCGGCGCGTTACCGGCGGCTGTGCCAGCAACTGGCGCTGGCGCGGCGCCGCGGCTACAGCACGCCGCTGCTGGAGCGGCTGCAGGGCCTGATGCAGCGCGGCCACGCCGTGCTCTACCGCGCGCGGCCGCCACGCTGGCGTCGCGCCGCCGAATTCCTGGTCGCCGGCTTCCCGCAGCTGGTGCGCAGCCAGGCCGGCTGCATGTGGGCTTCGCTGGCGCTGTTCGCGCTGCCCCTGGTCGGGCTGTTCGTGCTGCTGCAGTGGCGGCCGGAACTGGTCCACCACGTGCTCGACCCGCGCCAGATCGCGCAGATCGAGGCCATGTACGACCCCGCGGACGCGCGCCACGCGCTGGGCCGGGACGCCGGCAGCGACTGGCAGATGTTCGGGCACTACGTGATGAACAACATCAGCATCGGCCTGCGCACCTTTGCCGGTGGGCTGCTGGCCGGGGTCGGCACGATCCTGGTGCTGATCGCCAATGGCGTGAACATCGGTGCGGTGGCCGGCCACCTGCAGGCGATCGGGCACGGTGATCCGTTCTGGCGCTTCGTCGCCGGGCACGCGCCGCTGGAGCTGACCGCGATCGTGATCGCCGGAGGCGCCGGCCTGCGCCTGGGCCTGGGCCTGGTCGCGCCGGGGCGGCGCCGGCGCCGCGACGCGCTGGTGCACGCCGGCCGCATCGGCGCGCGCCTGTGCCTGGGAATCACGGTGATGCTGCTGCTGGCCGCGTTCGTCGAGGCGTTCTGGTCCTCGACCCAGTCGGTCCCGGCCTGGGGCAAGTACGCCGTGTCGGCGGTGCTGTGGCTGGCGGTGATCGGCTGGCTGTGGCGCGGCGGCCAGGGCGCGCCCCCGGGGGAGGACGCCGATGCGCCCTGAAGACCTCGACGTCGCCTTGCGCCCGCGCTCCCCGTGGGAAGCGATGGAACTGGGCACCGCGCTGCTGCGCCGCCACGCCGGCGCGATCTGGCGGCCGTGGCTGCTGGCCACGCTGCCGGTGCTGGCGCTGCTCAACGCGCTGGCCTGGTGGACGGACCTGTTCTGGCTGGCGGCGGTGCTGCTGTGGTGGCTCAAGCCGGCGTTCGACCGCATCCCGCTGTACGTGCTCTCGCGCGGCGTGTTCGGCACCAGCCCCACCACCGCGCAGGTCCTGCGCGCGCAGTGGCGGTTCGGTCGCGGCGCGCTGGCAAGCTACCTGCTGTGGCGCCGGTTCTCGCTGGCCCGCTCGCTGCTGATGCCGGTGGACATGCTCGAAGGCACCGCCGCCGCGCAACGCCGTGCGCGCCGGCGCGTGGTCGGCGGTCCCGCCTACGCGCAGGGCGCGCTGCTGACCTGGACCTGCTGGCTGTTCGAGTTCGCGCTGACCCTGGGCGTGCTGGCGGCGGTGTTCATCGCCATTCCCGCCGACCTGCTGCCCGACTCGGTGCGCTCGTTCTGGCGGGTTGACCTGCCGGGTGATTTTCGGACCAGTTGAAAGTTGAGAGGATGGCTCCCGACAGAGCGAGGAGCCCATGCGCAAGTCCCGATTCACCGAAGACCAGATGGTCAAGATCCTCCGCGAGGCCGACAA
>NZ_PDWO01000030.1 GCF_010211765.1 Pseudoxanthomonas kaohsiungensis
CTACAATCGCACGCGCATGCACTCGGCGTTGGGCTACCAATCACCCGCTCAATATGAAGAGCGGTTCAATCGCCTGGGGTATGTGCCCTAGGTCCACTGTCCGAAGAACCGGGGTCGCTCCAACCTGCCCCCTTTTCCCGACTAACCGAAAACTTTCAAACGGCTTGAACGAGATGCAGATCCGACATCTGAGTGTTCGGAACTTTCGTGGCATCACATCACTGGAATGGGTCCCCAGCCATTCATTTTGCTGCCTTATCGGTCCCGGAGACTCAGGCAAGTCCACCATTCTCGATGCCATTGAGGCCAGTTTGTCGTCGCGCTGGTTCTCTTTCTCGGAAGTCGATTTCATAGGCTGCGACACATCCAAGAGCATCTGCGTTGAGGCAACGGTTGGCGAGCTGTCAAAAGCGCTGAAGTCGGACGAGCGGTTCGGTCTTTTTGTGCGCGGCTGGACTTCCGCCGGTACGTTGCGCGACGAGCCCGAGGCGGACGACGAGCCAGTCCTGACGGTCCGGCTCACCGTGGAAGCTTCGATGGAGCCGGTCTGGGAACTCATCTGCGATCGGACGAGCGACACGCGCACTCTCTCGAATCGCGATCGCGCGCTCTTCGGCCTTATACGATTGGCAGGCGAAGACGCTCGCCATCTCGGCTGGGGCCAAGGATCGGTGTTAGCACGCCTCACCGGAGACGCTACGGAAGCCACGGCTAAGCTTGCAGAGGCTTACAAAACTGCGAAAGCCAGCGCCAAGCTCGAGGAGATTAAAGCGCTCACCGATGCGGCCGAACTTGCCGAAGGCTTTGCAAAGGGCCTGGGCGCCTATGTGCGCGGCAGCTACGGGCCCGGCTTGGAGCTGGGACGATCTGGGCTATCCTCGGGATCGATTGCCTTGCATGACTCAGGCGTGCCACTTCGCCTCGCTGGACTCGGCACGCGGCGCCTCGCCACGCTCGCGATCCAGAAATCTGCCATCACCGATGGCGCGATCGTTCTAATCGATGAAGTCGAGCACGGATTGGAGCCGCACCGCATCATCGGCGCGATCAGTCAGATCAAGACTGATCAAGCAAAGGCGAAGGCTGCCGACAAACCTGTCGGTCATGTGGTCCTGACTACGCACTCGGACGTCGCGATCAGTGAAGTTGAGCCCTCGAGCCTTCGGGTGGTGCGATCGTGGCCCGACCTAGGCGTCTCAATGGTCTTTCAGCCTGATATGCCGGAGCCGCTCAGGGCGCTGCTCCGATTCACACCGCGCGCACTACTCGCCAAACGCATCCTCGTCTGCGAGGGCAACACGGAACTCGGTCTGCTCCTGGGCCTGAGAGACCAGTGGATACCCCGACACGATGGCCGCCCGATTGAGCAAGCGGGTACGGCACTTGCCGATGGCAATGGGAACCAAGCGCCGAGCATTGCCTTGGCGCTCGCCAAGCTTGGTTTCACGGTTGCGCTATTTCGCGACTCTGACATTCCGCTCGCGATAAACGATGTGGCAGCCCTAGCCGCCTCCGCGGTCCAAGTAATCGAATACGGCGGATCGCTCAACACTGAACAGGCAGTGTTCCATGCAGCCAGTGATGCACTCGTCCAAAGCTCGCTTACCTTCTTGCGGAGCGAGTATAGCGACGGCGCTGTCAACGACAACGTGGCGGCTGCGATTGGCGATCTGACGCCGAAGGATGTGGCTGGGGATTTCGGCCTGTGGGAGATGGTCTCTGCGATGGATGGCGCTGCCCTGCGCGAGGCGATTGCGCGAGCGGCTGACAAGAAGCGCTGGTTCAAAAATCAGCGCGTCGCGAGGGATTACGGTCCGATTGCTTGGCAGATTGCCAGCGCTAGTCCGTCGTCGCGCTTCTCGAAGGCACTCATTGCCGTTGAAGACTGGCTTTATGGTTGACGCTGCACACCTCGGAACCCTCAACCGCGGCGCAGTAGTGGCGCCGGCGGGGCATGGCAAGACGGAGCTACTCGCTCAGGTGGCGGCGCTAGGTGGTCGATCCCTCATTTTGACGCACACGAATGCGGGGGTGCATGCGATTCGGGAGCGATTGAGGCGCTTGGGGGTGCCAGGCGCTCGCGCCGCTGTGCAAACGATCGCGAAATGGTGCGCTCGCTACGCATACGCGTTCCCTGGTGCTGCTCAGCCCCCGCTTGACGATCCGAAGACCGCGGCAGAATGGCAGCAGCTTCACTTGGGGACCGCGAGCGCGCTCGGCATTGCCGCGATCCGCGAGGTAGTCCTCGCGTCCTACGACCGCGTTTTGGTCGATGAGTACCAGGACTGCACTCCAGACCAGCATGTGCTCGTCAAGCGTCTCAGCGAGATCGTTCCGACGATTGTCGTGGGCGACCCTATGCAGGGCATCTTCGAGTTTGCTGGCGCGAAGCTTGATTGGCCTACGGAAATTCATCCCGACTTCCCATTCTCGGGGACGCTTACGGTGCCGTATCGATGGGCGGGCAAGAACCCGGCTCTCGGAGCGTGGATCGCCGAGACGCGGCTGAAACTCGAACATGGCCAGCCTATAGATCTCGCGGATCCTAGAGTGTCCTACCGCGTTTCAAAGGGGCCGTTCGACATGGGGCTTCTATTCGAGACGCTGGAAGGAAAGGATGGGAGCGTCGCCGCGATTCACTGCAACAAGAAGATTTGCTATCGCCTCGCGAGTGCCGCGAACGGCGGCTACCAGGCGATCGAGGAAGTCGCAGCCAATACGCTCATGTCATTCGCTCGGCAGTGGGACCGTGCGGCTGATGCGAAGGAGCGACTTGCCGCAGTTCTTAGTCTGTCAAACGAGTGCTTCCATAAGATCGATTTCGACAAGACGCAGGAATTCGATCCGGATCATGCGCTCGCGCGTGACGGAATGAAAGCGGCGGCGAAGCGCTTTGGGGATGGAAATGGCGGCGAAGCCGCTGGCAGGTTCATGGCGCTTGCCCGAACCCATCCGAAATGGAAACTCTACCGAAGCAGCCTCTGGCGAGACGCCGAGCACGCCGCCGCCGAGCTTACGGCTGAGCGTACGGAGTGCATGGTCGATGCAGCCGAGCGAATCAAACAGAGAAGCAGCAACATGGGCAGGCGGCTCCCGAGGCGAACGATCTCGACGCCACTGCTCTTGAAAGGGCTCGAGTTCGACCACGTCGTCATACCGGACGCCGCGCACTTCATGAAGCAGGACATGGCGCAGGCCAAGCTCTTCTACGTCGCGATCTCTCGCGCAACCCTTTCGCTCACGATCGGGTCGTCGCAGCGATGGCTGCAGTTCTGATCGAATGGAAGAACGGGGTCAGGATCCCCTCCCTAACAGCGGAACGGGGGTCAGAGTGCACTTTCCCTTCCCAGGGGGGTTGAAGCGGAAAGTAGAACCTGACCCTTTCCCTGGCGAACAGGGGGAGATGAGTATTCAAAGGAGCAGGGACGGTGTCATGTTCACTTCCTCCAGAAAGCTCGAAGCGGAAAAGTCGAACCTGCCCCCTGCCTTCTGGCAGAACCCCAGAACTCCCCAGCCTCACCCGACGCGACGCCACCGAAAAGCGCTACCTCAGCGGCAGCATCACCGTCATGCCGTGAATGGGTGACTCGACGAAACCATGCTTGAGGTAGAACGCCTTCGCCACCTCATCGGTGGCATGGCAAAGCAGCGCACGGGCGCCGACCTGCTCGCTGGCCTGTAGCGTCCGTCGCACCGCATCCTTGAGCAGGCCCTGGCCGATGCCCTGGCCCACCCTGTCCACATGCACGGCCAGGCGCGCCAGCACGATGACCGGGATGGGCTCGGGCATGTTGCGACGGATGCGACCGGGTGCGTGCGCATGCGATACCGCGCCGGCCGCCAGCGCGTAGTAGCCCACCACGTCCTGTTGCCCGTCACACACGACAAAGCAGCGGGACGCTCCCGAGGCCTGGTTCGGGCGGGCGCGCTCCAGCAGCCACCGGGTGAGCTCCGGCGCGGTGCATTGAAAGTCGTCCAGCCGGTGCTGGTCACCCAGCGGGCTGGGGGCGCTGAGCGCCAAGGCTCAGCGCTCCCAGGGCGCGGGCGTAGCCAGCAGGCGGCGGATCGCCGCGTTGTCCGCCAGCGGCGCATCGAGCAAGGCATTGAAACGCTGCAGCGCCTGCCGGTTCAGCGCGAAATGGGTCTGGTCGGCCAGCACCTCGCGCGCCTTCTCGCACACCGCATCCAGGATGAACTCCGTGCGGTTCATGCCGCTGACTTCCACGGCATGGTCGATGAGCGCCTGCTTGGCGGCAGGGGCGCGGAAATTGATGACCTTGCTGGCGACTGCGCTCATGGGATGGGCCTCTCCATTGCTCTGCTGCCGCGGGAGAACTTCATGGCAGCATCTTGTGTGCACACTGTACATACACAATGGGCATTGCTCAACCAGATAGCGGAGTTGAAGAACAGGGTCGGTTAAGGACCGGAATCAGCTTCACTTCCCTGGCCCGCTTCCCGTACCCGTTCTCGGCGGCCGGGCGGCCCTTGTCCATTACGGAACACCATTGCCGGGACTGCGCCCGGGCGTCATCCGGCAGCGCCTTCAGCGCTTCAGCCCCGCCACGATCTCCGGAACGCTAAGCCCGATCTCCAGCTGCACGCGCACGTAATCGCGTTCCTTGCGCGACAGCGGGCGGCCGACCTCCAGGCGGACGTCCTCCGCCTCCAGGATGCGCATGATCCGGGGCAG
>NZ_PDWO01000031.1 GCF_010211765.1 Pseudoxanthomonas kaohsiungensis
GCCACGCCCACCCCCTCCACCACGACCTCCAGGCCGGCGTTCGTGCCGGTGCGCAAGGCGGCACGCACGGTCCCCGCCTCGCGGATCGCCGGCAACACCGCCCTGGCCGACAACGAGTGGTCCGAGTTCTAGCACCCGGTGCATCGCGGCACTTCCCGCCCCGGCTTCGGCCGGGGCGATTCATGCGGCCACGAGGCTTTCAACTATTGGCGGGCCCGGCCGATAGCACGGTAACGGAAGCCATCTCCCTGCCTTGCCAATGCCGGAAGCGCACGACTCCCTTGCCACGCCCCAGGACCTGGAGGATGCAGAGCGCTACATGCTGCACGACCCGCGGGAGATCGCGCGCGTCCTGCAATCGCTGGCCGACGCCGGCGCGCTGATCAGCGCCAGCATCGTGCCCGGCGGCCTGCCCTGCCCCACGGCCCTGCTGGACGTGGACCGCGACGGCAACGTGCTGATCGACGGCAACCACCAGGAAACGGTCAACCAGCGGATCGCCTCGGCGCACTACCTGGCCTGCGTTTCGCAGCTGGACCGGGTACGCATCCAGTTCCGCCTGCAAGGCCTGGTCCGGGTCGACAACGACGGGCGCGTGGCATTCGCGGCGGCCGCGCCGGAGTCGCTGCTCAAGCTGCAGCGGCGCGAGCTCTACCGCCTGCAACTCGTACCCGGCCCGGTGGTGACGGTGGAGTTGCCTGCCACCGGCGAGCTGGACGCGCCGCTGCAGGTACGGGTGCTGGACCTGAGCGGCGGCGGCCTGGCGCTGTCGGTGCGCGATGACGACCGGTCCCGCTTCGCCTCGCGCCGCCGCCTGGAAGGCTGCCAACTGCGCTTGCCGGACACCGGGCCGCTGGCGGTCGACCTGGAGGTCTGCCACCTGTCGCAGCACGAACCGCTGGCCGGCGGCACGCTGCGCGCCGGCTGCCGCTTCCTGGCGCTGTCGCCGCATGCCGAGAAGCAGATCCTGCAGTACATCTTCCGGGTCGAGCGCCAGCGCAACGCCCGCGAGCGCCGGGCGGTGTGAGCCGGCCCTAAAGTTGCCGCCGTCGCGGCCGATCCCTCCTAGGACCCGGTCCGCGCGCCCGCGCGGCACGCCCTGCAGGAGCGTATCCATGAGCACCACCCCCGACACCGCCGCCGGCGAATTCCTGACCTTCACCCTGGGCGACGAGCATTACGGCGTCGACATCCTCAAGGTCCAGGAGATCCGCGGCTACGACGCGGTCACCCGCGTCCCCGACGCGCCCGAGTACATCAAGGGCGTGATCAACCTCCGCGGCACGATCGTGCCGGTGATCGACCTGCGCCTGAAGCTGCGCCTGCGCGAGGCGCGCTACGACAGCCTGACGGTGATGATCGTCCTCAACGTGCTCGACCGGGTGGTCGGGATCGTGGTCGACGGCGTCTCCGACGTGGTCCCGCTCGCGCAGGAGCAGGTCCGGCCCAAGCCCGAGTTCGGCGCCGCGGTCGACACCCGCTTCATCAGCGGCATCGGCACCCTGGAAGACCGGATGCTGATCCTGCTCGACATCCCCACCCTGCTCGACAGCGCCGACCTGGGCCCCGAGGCGGCGTTCGAAGACGCCGCCTGAGCGCGCCTAAAGTCCTGCGGCCGGAGGCCGATAGCCACCTCAACAGGGTTCGTTCCTGGCCCGATCCCACCGTCCACTGGAGCCATTCCATGAAGTCCACCCCCGTGCTGTCCCTCGCCGCCGTGCTGTTCCTCGCGCCGCTGGCCGCCACCGCCGCCGACGCCATTCCCGCCGAAGACGCCGTCCGCTTCGTCGGCAAGGAGGGCATGGTCTGCGGCAAGGTCGAGAAGACCCGCTACGCCCAGAACTCCGAGGGCGAGCCGACCTTCCTGTACATGGGCGGCGCCTTCCCGCGCCACACGTTCTCGGCCCGCATCCCCGGCGACCAGCGCGACAAGTTCAAGCCCACCCCCGAGGAGCTCGAGGGCCGCGACGTCTGCGTGATCGGCACCATCAAGCGCGACGCCAGCCGCGCCGAGATCGCCATCAGCTCGCCGTCCAGCATCAAGCTGGCGACCATCAAGTAAGCAACACCACGGCCCGGGCGCGAGCGCGTCCGGGCCGTTCTGCATCCGCGAAGACCAGGGGAAACGCATGCACTGGCTCAAGAACCTCAAGCTCACGCCGAAGCTGATGCTGGCATTCGGCGTAGTGCTCGCACTGATGTTGGTCCAGGGCGTCGGCGCCTACCTGGGCCTGTCCTCGCTCAACCGCGCGACCACGCACCTGGCCGGCAAGACCATGGACACGGTGTCCACCGCCGCCGAATTGCGCTCGCTGTTGGGCGAGTACCGGATCTCGTCCTACCGCGGCCTGACCCGGGCCAGCGAGGCGGTCAAGCAGGATGCGCGCAAGCAGAGCGCCGACCTGGCCGCCAGGATCGAAGCGACCTCGGCCGATTTCGCCAAGCTGGCGACCACGCCGGAGGAACGCAAGCTGCAGGAGCAGTTCGCCGCGGCCTGGACGACGGCCAAGGCGTCCTACGACTCGGTCAACGAAATGGTCGACCTGGAGCTCCCGGACGACGCCGTGGACACCTTCCTGGGCGAGACCGCGCAGCTGCATGATGGCGCCTACGCCCTCGTCGGCGAGATGATCAAGCGCGCCGACGAACAGGCCAATGCGGCCGGGGCGAGGGCCGACTCGGCCTACACCGCCTCCGGCTCGCTGATCGTGGTCATGCTGCTGGCGGGCATCGGCGGCGGCCTGGCGATCGCCTGGCTGCTGGCCCGCGGCCTGACCGGCTCGATGCGCGAAGCGGTGGCGGTGGCCAACGACGTGGCCGGCGGCAAGCTGGACAGCCGGATCGACACCTCCCGCCAGGACGAGATCGGCGACCTGCTGCGCGCCATGCAGCGCATGCAGCACGACCTGCGCGAGCGCACCGAACGCGACCAGAAGGTGGCCAGCGAGAACCTGCGCATCCGCACCGCGCTGGAGAGCTCCACCACCGGCCTGATCATCACCGACCGCGACCTCGACGTGGTCTATACCAACCCGGCACTGCGGCACATGCTCGACGGCTATGCGGCGCAGATCGCCGAGGCCCTGCCGGGCATCGATCCGGAGCGCCCGCTGGTAGGCCAGCCGATCTCCGTGCTCGAGCACGGTGGGAAGGTCGACCCGGCGTTCCTCCAGCAGCTCGAGAAGGAAGGCCGCGGCCAGCGCGAGGTGCGCTACGGAGAAGTGGTGTTCGCCCAGAGCATCTCGGTGATCCGCGACGCCGACGGCGAGAACGTGGGCACGGTCTGCGAGTGGCGCGACCGCACCAGCGAGATGCACGTGGAGCAGGAGGTGGCCCGCATCGTCGAGGCCGCCGCCGCCGGCGACCTGTCCGGCCGCGTGGGCACCGAAGGCAAGCACGGCTTCCTGCTGCAGCTGGCCGAACAGTTGAACACGCTGCTGGACGCCAATGCGGTCAGCCTGTCCGAGGTCTCGCGCCTGCTGACCGCGCTGTCGCAGGGCGACCTGACCACGCGGATGGACGGCGACTTCCACGGCGTGTTCGCCCGCATGCGCGACGACGCCAACGCCACCGTGGCCCAGCTCACCTCCATCGTCTCGCGCATCCAGGGCGCCTCCTCGGCCATCTCCACCGCCTCCACCGAGATCGCCTCCGGCAACAACGCCCTGTCCCGCCGCACCGAGCAGCAGGCCGCCAACCTGGAGGAAACCGCCGCCTCGATGGAGG
>NZ_PDWO01000032.1 GCF_010211765.1 Pseudoxanthomonas kaohsiungensis
TTCTGAGGTACACCTAAGCGTTTTTGTAGAGTTTAGTAGAGAAAGCCCTCGTCATTGAGGGCTTTTTCTTTGTTCCCATCGGAATTTTTTTGTTGAGAAAGATTTCTATAGTGCTACACTTGTAAAAAGTGGAGATAGTGGAGTCTCGCGTGTACACGCTCTCGATGCACATCTTTGGTGGCGGGGAGCGGGTTCCGATGCTTCATGACGCGCGGGGTCTTCCCCTGTTCTATCCCACGCTCTTCGCAACCTCGCAGTTGCGTAATGCTGGCGCAGCGGTCAACACCATCGTCAACACACTGAGAGACGTTCTGGTGCTGCTGCGCTGGGAGTCCAGGCAGACTCCCGCTAGAAATCTGGAGAGGGAGTTCTCGAACGGCAACTTCTTGACGCTCGCTGATGTGGTTTCCTTGCGCGACTTCGCGTCGTTGGACATGCGCATGTGGAAGACATCAGTAGCGACGGAAGGACTTTGGCCAACAACGTTGTACTGCTGGAGGCGCGCACGGCCACGGTGTCGTCGAGCCCGACCGTCGAAGGGCAGCAGCACTACAATCGAATGAGTTCCATCGCGAATTATCTGGAGTTTCTGGGCTCCGCCATCACGCAACATCAGAACTCACCCAAGTTCGCGGCCGAAATTGCTCGGATGGCGAAGCTCATTCGGAAGCACCGCCCCCGCGGTCTCGCCCGACGGCATCAAGACGACCGAGATGAGAAGTCGCCGCCGACGGAACTAGTTGAGCGCTTCATGGCCGTTGTGGCCTACGAGTCCCCGGAGAATCCGTTTCGGGATCCCTCGGTCAGGCTGCGAAACGCCATCCTTTTTGCCCTCTTGCAATACACGGGAATACGGCGAGGGGAACTACTGAGCCTTCGAATCGACCAGATCGACCTTGGCGACGAGCCACAGGTGTGGGTCCGCCGTAATCACGATGACCTCCTCGATTCGCGACGCTATCAGCCTTTGGCGAAAACCAAGGAACGACCAATTCCGATTCCGGAAGGTCTCGCAAACCTGATTCACGAATACGTGATGAAGCATCGAGCAAGGATCAAGTCGGCGCGCCAGCATCCCTACCTGTTGGTCACCCATCACAAGGGGGAGCATTGGGGGAAGCCCATGTCGCTGTCCTCGGTGGGACGGATCATGGAAACGATGCGCTCCGTCAACGACGCGTTCGGCGACATCCATCCCCATGCGTTCCGCCACCATTTCAACTACGACCTCTCGGTGGCGATTGACGCCCACAACGCGCGGGTGCGGCATGGCGCTGCGCCTGGTGAGCAGACCCTCATTTCAGAAGGCCGTGAGCTCGACATTCGGGCCTTTCTGGCTGGCCACTGGAGCAAGGCGTCTGGTGCGGTCTACAACAAACGTCATATCCGGGAAGTCAGCGACAAGGCAGTGCGTGAACTTCAATCCGGGTTGGGTCGAGTCATACGAGGCCGAAGGGTAAGTTCATGAGTGCAAGAGCGCCCGAAGCAAGGTGTGAATTGCGGCTTACGAGGTCCGAATCGAAGGACGGCTACACCTTCGATGCTTCACAGGATACTTGGCAGCTGAATAAAGACGTGACCGTGTCGCTTGGTCATGCGACAGAGTTGCCAGAGCCGACCCAAGGCGGCTTCCGGGCGACGCTCCAGCGCTACGCCGAAGAAATGTCGGCGATGCACACGTTCAACATGGCGCAAAGGTTCAAGCAGTTCTTGCGAGACACCGGCGCGACAACAGTGGAGCCTGCGGCGCTGCTCAATTGGCGAGCAATGCTTGAGGAATCAGACCAGTACCATCTGGGAGCGCTGAAGGGCTTTCTGATCGCCTGGCACGACTACGGGTTCGAAGGCGTTTCCAATGAAGTCGTGGATCTGCTGGAGGGCTGGCGGATCAAGGGAAACATCAAGGGCGCGGCCGTCTCCAGTGGCTGTCCGGATAGTGGGCCATACACCGACATCGAGATGTCACTCATTCTCGAATGGGCGAATCGTGCTGTGACGACGCAGGCGATTCCCTTTCGGGACTACACGTACCTTCTTTGCCTTGCCATGACCGCTCGGCG
>NZ_PDWO01000033.1 GCF_010211765.1 Pseudoxanthomonas kaohsiungensis
GGGGGGTGTCCGATTTTTTGTGTGCAGGGCAGTGATCAAGGTACTGCCCGCTCGATGCGGTCACCGAACAGTATCGCGAACTGGTTCATGGCGGCGGTCCAGTGGATCGGGGGCTTGTTCCAGATCGTCCTGATGTTGCGCAAGGCCAGCCAGATCAGCTTGGTGGCCGCTTCGTCGGTGGGGAAGTGGCCGCGGGTCTTGATGACCTTGCGCAACCGCGCATGCACGCTCTCGATGGCGTTGGTGGTGTAGACCATGCGCCGTACCTCGGGCGGGAAGGCGAAGAACGGCACCACGTGCGTCCAGGCACGCCGCCAGGCCGGGGCGACGGTGGCGTAACGCTGGCCCAGCGGGCTGTCCTCCAGGGCCTGCAATGCCGCTTCGGCAGCCTCGGCGTTGGGCGCGGTATAGATCGGACGCAGCAGGCCCGCCATGGCCTTGCGTTCGCGCCAGGGCACGTAACCCAGGCTGTGCCGGATCAGGTGCACGATGCAGGTCTGCAGCGTGGTCCGCGGGAACGCCGCTTCCAGCGCTTCGGGCAGGCCCTTGAGGCCGTCGGCCACGCCCAGCAGGATGTCGTTGACCCCGCGGCTGCGCAGGTCGGTGAACACCCGCAGCCAGAACTTGGCCCCTTCGGTGTGCTCGATCCACAGCCCCAGCACGTCCCGGGTGCCATCGCGCTGCACGCCCAAGGCCAGGTAAACCGCTTTGTTGTGGACCACCCCGTCGGCGCGGATCTTGACCCGCAGCGCATCGAAGAACACCAGCGGATAGACCGCCTCCAGCGGCCGGCCCTGCCAGGCCGCCACCTCCTCCAGCACCGCATCGGTGACCCGGCTGACCAGGTCCGGGGAGACCTCCACTGCATACATCTGCCGCAGGTGCTGCTGGATCTCCCGCACGCTCATCCCGCGCGCGTACATCGATACGATCTTGTCGTCGAAACCGGCAAAGCGGCGCGCATGCTTGGGCACCAGCTGCGGCTCGAAGGAACCGGCCCGGTCACGCGGAATATCCAGCCGCACCGCGCCCTCGTCGGTCAGCACCGTCTTGCCGGTGCGACCGTTGCGGTGGTTGCCCGGGACCTGCTCGGCATCCAGATGGGCGTCGAGCTCGGCGTTCAACGCCCGCTCCAGGAAGGCCTTCTTGAACCCCCGGAATACCGCCTCCAGCCCCTCCGGGGTCATCGGCCCCGGCACCAGCTGCTCCAGCACCTCCGGTGGGATCGTCACCGCTGCCTGCGCTTGCACCCCCGTCCCCGGGGTCTTCTTCCTGGCCATGGCCTGCTCCTCCTGCCTCAAGAGTAGGCCCTGCACACAAAAATCCTGACACCCTCG
>NZ_PDWO01000034.1 GCF_010211765.1 Pseudoxanthomonas kaohsiungensis
GAAGCCTCCGAACTGCGCCGGGTGAAGGACCTGGAAGCCGAGAACGCCAGGCTCAAGCGGATGTATGCCGAGCTGGCGCTCGACAACGCGGCGATGAAGGACCTGATCGCAAAAAAACTGTAGGACCGGAGCAGAAGCGCGACGCCGTGCGGTACCTGGTCAAGGTGCACGCGCGGCCCCTGCGCCGGTCCTGCGAGTGCGTGGGGTTGTCACGGGCGGCCTGGTACCAGCCGCCGGTGCATTGGACGGTGCGTGACGCCGAGATCATCGCGGCGCTGGCCGAACTGGTCGAAGCGCGCCCAAGCCGCGGTTTCTGGAAGTGCTGCAAGGTCCTGCGCCGTGCACGGCCGGACTGGAACCACAAGCGAATCTATCGGGTGTACAAGGCGATGAAGCTCAACCTGCGCCGCAAGGCCAAGCAGCGACTGCCCAAGCGGGAACGCGTGGCGCTGTACGTGCCGCGCCTCCCGGACACCGTCTGGTCGGCGGATTTCATGGCCGACGCGCTGGCCTGTGGCCGCCGGTTCCGGACCTTCAACGTGGTCGACGACTTCAACCGCGAAGCCCTGCACATCGAGGTCGACACCTCGATCTCGTCCACGCGCCTGATCCGCATCTTCGAGCAGCTCAAGCGCGACCACGGGCTGCCGCAGGTCCTGCGCACCGACAACGGTCCTGAGTTCCTGGGCGAAGCCTTTGTGCAGTGGGCCAAGCTCAACGGCATGGCGATCCGGTACATCCAGCCTGGCAAGCCCAACCAGAACGCCTACATCGAACGCTTCAACCGGACCTTCCGCGAGGAAGTCCTGGACCAGCACCTGTTCGCCCGCCTCGACGACGTACGCGAGGCGGCGTACTGGTGGATGCTCGAGTACAACGAGGAGCGTCCCCACGATTCGCTCGGCGATCTGGCCCCAGCCGAGTACCGCCAACACGTCGCCGGAAGTTCTACTTTTGAAATGTCTGCTTGACGGGGAAGCTTACGGCTTCAAGGCCGCCGTACTTCGACTTCCACTTGTAGTAGGTCGGCACGCTGATGCCGGCCTGCCGGCAGATGTCCTTGACCGGCACGCCGGCGTCGGCCTGCTTGAGGATGGAGACGATCTGGGTCTCGGTGAAACGGGACTTCTTCATGGAACCTCCTGGCTGGGGAAACATGCCAGAAAGTTCTACTTATGGGGTGTCTGCGATTCGGGGAAGCTTACGATCCGGGCCGCCCACGAAGAACACCGGCAGGCCTACGGCTCACGCCGGCTGTGGCGGGTGCTGGTCAGTCGCGGCGAAGCCTGTGGGCGGCATCGCGTCGCGCGCCTGCGGCGCCAGCATGGGGTGA
>NZ_PDWO01000035.1 GCF_010211765.1 Pseudoxanthomonas kaohsiungensis
TGACCTGCCGGGTGATTTTCGGACCAGTTGAAAGTTGAGAGGATGGCTCCCGACAGAGCGAGGAGCCCATGCGCAAGTCCCGATTCACCGAAGACCAGATGGTCAAGATCCTCCGCGAGGCCGACAAGGCGCCGATTGCGGACGTAGCCAAGAAGCACGGCGTCAGCGAGCAGACGCTGTACGTGTGGCGCAAGCGGTATGGCCAGCTGGAGGCGGCCGACGTGAAGCAGCTGCGCGGCCTGCAGCAGGAGAACGCCCGGCTGAAGAAGCTGCTGGCCGAGCGGGACCTCGAGATCGAGGTCATGAAGGAGGTCACCGCAAAAAAGTGGTGAGCGCGCCGGCACGGCGCGCCCTGGTCCCGGTCCTGGTTGATCGCGGAATCAGTCAACGCCGTGCCTGCGCGCTCCTGGGCGTGCCGCGCTCCACGCTCGGCTACGTCGCCACCCAGCCAACCAAGGATGCGCCGGTGATCGAACGGATGAAGCACTATGCCGCCATGTACCCGCGGTTCGGCTATCGCCGGATCCACGTCTACCTGGAGCGCGAAGGCTTCCTGATGGGCTGGGACCGGATGTTCCGGCTGTGGCAGCGGGCCAGGCTGCAGGTGCCGAAGAAGCGGCCGCGCAAGCGCGTGGCCGCCTCCCGGCCGCGGCCGTTGCCTGCCCTGGGCCCGAACCAGGTCTGGGCCTACGACTTCGTCTTCGATGGCTGCGCCAATGGCCAGGGCCTGAAGTGCCTGGTGGTAACCGACGAATGGACCCACGAGGCCCTGGCCATCGACGTCCAGGGCAGCATCCGTTCCAGGCGCGTGCTCGAGGTGCTATCGCGGCTGGTCAGCCAGCATGGGGCGCCCCGATATCTGCGGTCGGACAATGGGCCCGAGTTCGTCAGTCGAGCCGTCCTGAAGTGGCTGCAGGGCGCCGGCATCGAGACGGCCTTCATCGAACCGGGCAAGCCTTGGCAGAATGGCACCGCTGAGAGCCTCAACGGCAAGTTCCGCGACGAGTGCCTGAGCATGGAATGGTTCCGGAACCGGATCGAAGCCCGGGTCATCATCGAAACCTGGCGGCGGCACTACAACGAGGACAGGCCGCACTCCAGCCTTGGCTACCGGACACCCAAGCAGTTCAAGGAAGATCAGCAGCAAGAGCAGCAACCGACCCACCGAGCCATCGTCAACTAACCGGTGGTCCTAAAAAACCCGGCAGGTCA
>NZ_PDWO01000036.1 GCF_010211765.1 Pseudoxanthomonas kaohsiungensis
CGACCGAACTGCTGAAGCGCGCGCTGCGCGATGCCGAAGCGGCCGGCGATCCGGCCTTGCAGGTCACGGTGCATCGTCGCCTGGGCGACAGCAGCCTGTATGCCGGCAAGTACGAACGGGCGCTCGACCATGCGCGGGCCCAGCTGCGGATCCTCGAAGCGGCCGGCATCACCGATCCGGAACTGCTGACCACGGCGCGCCTGAAGGTCGGCACCAGCCTCAACCACCTCGGCCGGCACGAGGACGCCGCGCAGGTGCTGCTGCCGCTGTTCGATGAAGTGCGTTCGCAGCATGGGCCGGCGTCGGCGCAGATGGCGGAAATGCTGCCTGCGCTGGCCGCGGCCATGGCGAGGCTGGGACGCGCCGCTGAAGTCGTGCCGCTGACGCGCGTCGCGTACGAAGCGGTGCAGGCTTCGCCAGAACTGCCGCTGCTTACCTCGTCGCTGCTGCTCAATGCGCACGGCCTCGCGCTGGGACGCGCCGGCCTCAGCGAGGAAGCCGAGCCCATCGAGCGCGAATACCTTGCGCAGGTCACGCGCCTGTACGGCGAGGACGACACGCGCACCAGCGTGGCGATGAACAATGTCGCGCAGTCGCTGAGCCGCCTCGGCCGCGTCGAGGAGGCCGTGGCGATGATGGAGCAGGTGGTGGCCATCCGTCGGCGCAACCTCGCGCCCGACCATGAACGCCTAGCCGCGGCGCTGGTCAACCAGGGCGTCATCCTGCGCAAGGCCGGCAAGCCCGACGACGCGCTCGCTGCGCTGGAAGAAGCGTTCACGATTTTCGAAGGCAAGGGGCAGGGCACCAGCCGGCCCGCCGTGCAGGCGCTGATGGTCAAGGCGCAGATCCACGAGGACCAGGGACGCTGGCCGGAAGCGCTGGACCTGATCGGCCGGGTGCGTCCTTTTGTCGACGCAAAAAAAAAAAAATCCAAACCGTTCCAAGTTGTTTGTTGATCAGTGTGCTCTCCACAAGTCAGACACACTGAGTATGCGCGGTAAGGGTTGGCCTGTTCTGGGTGAGTACATGCTAACATAGACGGACGAAAATGTCCCTACGCAATACCTGTATATTCTCTACAGTT
>NZ_PDWO01000037.1 GCF_010211765.1 Pseudoxanthomonas kaohsiungensis
TAATGGGGCTAAATTGATTCGGCAAGAGCATCCAAAAGGCGCTGTCGCTTAGATCGTGAAAGCCGCGTCTCGTACGCCAATACGCGCAGGCTATGCGGCAGGGAGGAAACGAACGCCAACGAATCTTCGTAAGGCGTGCGCGCACGCCTGGTGGAGACGAGTACCTTGTGCGCTTGAGGACTAGGCAGGCGGCAGAAGAGCTGCTCGTAATGCTGATGGAGACGCCCATTGGGCATTGCTGGCTGAGGCCCGAAGTGTTTGTGAACCGCGTCCATGTACTCTTGACGGCGCAGCATGCGGAAGACGACCGCGGTCTCAATGCGAGAAATGTCACGGACGGACTTACGCACCTCTCGGAGGCTGCCCTTGTCGGTAAGGCAAAGGATGCCCACACGTTCGTCGACCAGTGATGCATAGCGCCGGGCGAGGTCTGGATGTGTCACCACGTAGACGCTATCGAAGGCTCGAAGATACGCAGGTGTTTGCGTGTTCAATCGTCGATGGCTGTCGTATTCGGTCTTGACCTCGTAGGCCGTCGAAGTTCCGTTGAAAACGGCCACATCGATGATGGAACCAGCGACGCCGAGCTCGATGCTCATGCTGGAGGTGCGAGGGCTATGCCTGCCGAAGACAATGCGGTTGGCAATGGCTGCCTTGTACACGTACTCGCAGCGGAATTCCTGTCCCAGTTCAGCAAGCGATGCATCGAACAGATCCGCTACGGAGGCGTCGTGCTTGGCTGTCCGCACACAAAAAAAAACGCGGCTGGCCGCCCCGTTCGGGCCAATCTCACGAGGCCCACCAGCTGACCCTGCTTCCCCTCGTGGCGATTGCCGCCCAGCTGGCGGTTCCCGGGCACTTTCGCAGCCATGTCTTTGATTACGATACATCTGCGATCGCGTAACTGGAGCACCTATCTCAT
>NZ_PDWO01000038.1 GCF_010211765.1 Pseudoxanthomonas kaohsiungensis
GTCAACAAGCCGGGCACGCTGCTCAAGCTGCAGGGGCCGGTCGAACTGCATCGGGACGCTTTCACCGACGCGCAGGGCACAAGCCGTCCCGAGGCCGGCGTGCTGACCTCGGAAGTCACCGCCTGGCCGCGGGAAAACCGCCTGGAAACAGCCCAACCCGCCCAGCTGACGCAAGGCGACAGTAGAATGAACGGGGTCGGCATGCGCGCCAATCTCTCTGACAACCACCTGGAACTCCTCCATGACGTCCACGGCATCCTCTTTCCGCAGTCACGGAATGCTCCGGCTCGCCCTGCTCGTGCTGGGAGCGCTGCTGCTGCAGCCCGCCCTGGCAAGGAAGGATGACCGCAGCCAGCCGATGCGGGTGGTGCATGCCGATTCGTTCAGCGGCTTCAACGCACCCAACAGTGTCACCACGCTCAACGGCAACGTCGAACTGAGTCAGGGCACGCTGAAGATCACCGGCGACCTGGCCAAGATCCACGTCGACGGCAACCAGCAGTTGAGCCGCATCGTGGTCACCGGCAACGCCCATATCCAGCAACTGGACGACGCCGGCAACCTGATGTCCGGCGACGCGCACACGCTCGACTACGACAACATCAAGGGCATCGCCACGCTCAAGGGCCAGGCCTCGGTGCACCAGCAGGGTCGCGGCGAGGCCCATGGCGATACGCTCACCTACAACACGCAGACCAGCGAGATGACCGGCAGCAGCGGCAACGACGGCATGGTGCACATGGTCTTCCTGCCCAAGCCGCAGCCTGTCCCCGCGCACTCCGCCAGAAAAAAAAAAAAATACATCGCCGTCAACCGTCGAACGCCTGGCCCGTATAGCAATCTCACAGACGACGATACATACTCATAACTCACACGACGCACTCAACTTGATCAACCAA
>NZ_PDWO01000039.1 GCF_010211765.1 Pseudoxanthomonas kaohsiungensis
GTCGCGTCATTCGATACGCACGATGATCTGAGCCTACTGCACGGCAATATCGGGCGCGTCCTGATCGTGGTAGCCGCGGTCAAGCCCGTGTACCGCTATATCGAAGCGCAGAGTCTTGTGGTCTACGCGCCTCTGTTTTCCTTCGAGGACGATCGCCTCGGGCACCAGCGAGAAGTAGCTGTCGAGGAAGGTCTTGCCCTTGGGTCCGCCATGGAACGGGCGATGCCATTTCGCATCGGCGCCGTTCCAGTTGCGATTGCTGACCGCGCCGAGGAAGGGCTTGCGTTCGACGATCTTGTAGTTGCCCCACGTGAGCATCGGATCGCCGGCGGCCCAGGCGTCGGACAGGAAGAACGTGATGCCCGGCACCAGCGGCTCGAAGCGCTGGTTGGTAGGGAACTGGCGCACGCGCTTGAACGCCGGGAAGTATCCGTACAGATCCGGGAACTTGCGCTGGTCGTAGTACCAGATGGACAGGAACGAGGATCCCTTGATGTCGTTGGGCCCGGTGAAGAAGACCGTCTGCAGGCGCAGCTTGTCGCTCATGCCGTTGAAGACGGTGCCGTCACCGCGCGCCGTGGTGTTGAGTTCGCACCAGACGAAATCCTGGCTGTAGGCCCCTTCGCCCTGCGGATTCAGACTCCACGCCGGGATCGCGTACTGCGAGTAGTCGTGCTTGCCCCAGGCCAGCGTCATGTCGGCAATCATCTGGTTGCCGTCCTTCGGATCGGTGAACGGCAGGCCGCCGATCCACGGGCTGCCGACTTTTCCGTCCGTCCACACGTTGCCATCC
>NZ_PDWO01000003.1 GCF_010211765.1 Pseudoxanthomonas kaohsiungensis
CTCCCGCCCTGGCCCAGACCGCCTCCCCGCCCACACCCACGGCCACCGTGCTCGACACGGTGATCGTCACCGGTACCCGGGTCGCCGGCCGGACCGTGGCCGAATCCTCCTCACCGATCGACATCATCACCGGCGAAGCGCTGCAGGCGACCGGGTCGACGGAACTGGCGACCGCACTGGCGCGGGCCATTCCCTCGCTGAATTTCCCGCGGGCCGCGATCAACGACGGCACCGACGCCATGCGTCCGGCGCAGTTGCGCGGCCTGGCGCCCGACCACACCCTGGTGCTGGTCAACGGCAAGCGTTACCACCCCGGCGCCCTGGTCAACGTCAACGGCAGCCAGGGCCGCAGCTCCTCGCCGGTGGACCTGAACTCGATTCCGGTCGCGGCGATCGAGCGGGTCGAGGTGCTTCGCGACGGCGCCTCCGCCCAGTACGGCTCGGACGCCATCGCCGGCGTGGTCAACATCGTGCTCAAGGGCTCCGACAGCGGCGGCAGCCTCAGCGCCGGCTACGGCCAGTTCAGCGCCGGCGACGGTGGCCAGTACCAGGTGATGGGCGATGCCGGTTTCAAGCTGGGCGGCGCCGGCAAGCTGCACCTGGCCGCGCAGACCGGCCACCAGGACCAGACCGACCGCGCCCGCCCGTATACCGGCGCCCCCAGCTCGACCAGCCCGCCGCTGGGCGAGGTCGTGCAACGCCTGGGCGATCCGGAGATCGACAACCACTCGGTGGCCTACAACGGCGAGATCGAGGCCGAGGACTACCTGAGGTTCTATTCCTTCGGCCTCTACACCGAGCGCGAGACGCTCTCCAACGGGTTCTTCCGCCCGGCTGGAGACAGCCGCAACATCCCCGCGATCTATCCCGACGGCTTCCTGCCGCAGATCTTCAACACCTCCGACGACATCAGCCTCACCGCCGGCCTGCGCGCCACCACCGCCGGCGAGACCGACGTGGACTTCAGCTACACCTACGGCGCCAACGAGCTGGCGTTCGACATACGCAACACGCTCAACCGCAGCCTGGGCCCGACCTCGCCGACACAGTTCTACGCCGGCTCGCTGGAGCTGAAGCAGCACGTGCTCAACCTGGACTTCAACAAGCGCCTGGAATGGGGGCTGGCCTATCCGGTCACCCTGTCCTACGGCGTGGAATGGCGTGGCGAGGAATTCACCATCGGCCCGGGCGAGGAAGGGTCGTACATCAATGGCGGCGTGCTGCTGCCAAACGGCACCCCGGCCGCCTCCGGCGCGCAGGTATTCCCCGGCTTCCGGCCTTCCGACAGCGGCAGCTTCGACCGCCACTCGCTGTCGTACTACATCGGCCTGGAGGGCGACCTCACCGAGAAACTCAGCCTGGGCATCGCCGCGCGCTACGAGGACTACAGCGACTTCGGCAGCGAAGCCACCGGCAAGGTCAGCGGCCGCTACGCCTTCAGCGACGCCGTCGCCCTGCGCGCCACCGCCTCCACCGGTTTCCACGCACCTTCGCTGCAGCAGCAGTACTACCAGACCACCTCGACCAACTTCATCGGGGGCCTGCCCTACGACCTGGTCACCTTCCGCGTGACCAACCCGGCCGGCATCGCCCTGGGCGCCGAGCCGCTGAAGGCCGAGACCTCGGACAACCTCACCCTTGGCCTGGTGCTGACCCCGCTGCAGGACCTGTACGTGACCATCGATGCGTACCACATCGAGGTCAAGGACCGGATCACGCTGTCGGAGAACCTCACCAGCACCGCGGTGCGCACCTGGCTCAACACCAATGGCTTCCCGGACGTGGCCGGCGGCCGATACTTCACCAATGCGCTCGACACCACCACCCGGGGCGTGGACGTGGTGGGCACCTACAGCTGGCAGCTGGACGCCAGCGCGCTGGACTTCACCCTGGGCTACAACTACACCAAGACCGAGATCGACCGCGTCGCGCCCAACCCGCCGGCGCTGACCGCGATCGATCCGACCGCGCTGCGCTTCGGCCGCGTCGAGCTGGGCCGCTTCGAAGTCGGTTATCCGCGCGACAAGTTCCTGCTCAGCGGCGCCTGGGAGAACGACCACTGGCGGCTGAGCGCCACCACCTCGCGCTACGGCGAGTTCACCATCCGCAACGCCAGCCCGGCGCTTGACCAGACGTTCGATCCGAAGTGGCTGCTGGACCTGGCGGCGACGTTCAAGGTCGACCGCTGGGAGTTCACCGCCGGCGGAGACAACGTGCTGGACGAGTACCCGGACGAGAACATCTACGCGACCTCCACTTCCGGCCAGCTGCCGTATCCGACCCAGAATCCGTTCGGTTTCAACGGCGCCTACCTGTACCTGCGCGCGAACTACCGCTGGTAGGCAACACCGCGCCTGCATGGCCCGGCGCGCCCGGGCATGCAGGCGCAGTTTGCCCCGGGGCGCCGCCGTCGGTGACACTGTCGGCCACGACCGCCGCAACGGCTCCCCCCGATGCCCCACGACACCAGCCTGATCGACATCGTCGCGGTCGGCCTCGGCCTGGCCTTCGTGCTCGGTGCGCTGGCCAACAAGCTGCGCCTGTCGCCGCTGGTGGGCTACCTGCTGGCGGGCGTGTTCGTCGGCCCATTCACGCCCGGCTTCGTCGCCGACCAGGAGATCGCCACCCAGCTGTCGGAAATCGGCGTGATGCTGCTGATGTTCGGCGTCGGCCTGCACTTCTCGCTGGACGACCTGCTGGAGGTGAAGTGGATCGCCATTCCCGGCGCGGTCGCGCAGATCGCGGTGGCGACCCTGCTCGGCATGGGCCTGGCCTGGGCGATGGGCTGGCCGCCCCTGCACGGGTTCGTGTTCGGACTGGCGCTGTCGGTGGCCAGCACCGTGGTCCTGCTGCGGGCGATGGAGGAGCGCCGCCTGCTGGACACCCGCCGCGGCCGCATCGCGGTGGGCTGGCTGATCGTCGAGGACCTGGTGATGGTGCTGGCGCTGGTGCTGCTGCCGGCGCTGGGCGGGGTGCTCGGCGAGGGCGGCACCCGTCCGGAGGACACCACCACCGGTGCGATCTTCGCCGCGCTGGGCCTGACCCTGCTCAAGGTCAGCCTGTTCGTGGCGGTGATGCTGCTGGTCGGGCGGCGGGTGATCCCGTGGACGCTGGAGCGGGTCGCCGGCACCGGTTCGCGCGAACTGTTCACCCTGGCGGTGCTGGCGATCGCGCTGGGCGTGGCGTTCGGCTCGGCGGCGCTGTTCGGCGTGTCGTTTGCGCTGGGCGCGTTCTTCGCCGGCCTGCTGCTCAACGAATCCGAGCTCAGCCACAAGGCCGCCAGCGACTCGCTGCCGCTGCGCGACGCGTTCGCGGTGCTGTTCTTCGTCTCGGTGGGCATGCTGTTCGACCCGCGCATCCTCGTCGAGCACCCGTGGCAGGTGTTGGGCACGCTGGCGATCATCCTGGTCGGCAAGTCGGTGGCCGCGTACTGGATCGTGCGCGCGTTCAAGCACCCCACCGATACCGCGCTCACCATCTCCATGAGCCTGGCCCAGATCGGCGAGTTCTCCTTCATCCTCGCCGGGCTGGGCGTGTCGCTGCGGATCCTGCCGGAAACCGGGCGCGACCTGGTCCTGGCCGGCGCGCTGCTGTCGATCCTGGCCAATCCGCTGCTGTTCGGCTGGCTGGACCGCCGCCAGGCGCGCCTGCGCGCGCTGGAACCCGAGCCGGCGCCGGTCGAACCACCGCCCGGGCCGTCGCTGGTGCCCGGCAACCACGCCATCGTGGTCGGCTACGGCCGGGTCGGCAGCGAACTGGCCAGCGTGCTGCGCGAGCGCGGCGTCAACGTGCTGGTCATCGACAACGACAAGGACCACATCGAGCGGGCGCACGCGGCCGGCTTCCCCGGCATCCGCGGCAATGCGGCCGCCGACCGCGTGCTGGCCGAAGCCCACCCGGAGTCGGCGAGCATCGCGATCCTGGCGATCCCGCAGCCGCTGGAGGCGGGCGAGGCGATCGCCAAGCTGCGCGCGATCAATCCGGCGCTGCCGGTGCTGGCGCGCGCGCACAGCGAGGCCGAGGTGCGGCACCTGCTCGCCCACGGCGCCGACGGCGCGGTCCTGGCCGAACGCGAGCTGGCCTATTCGCTGGCCGAGATGGTCATGTCCACCCCGACCTTCCGCTACGCCGCGCGCGGCGGCGTGGTGCCGCCGGTGTAGGAGCCCATCTTCATGGGCGACACGGGCGTCGGAACCACGGTGCCGTCGCCTGCGCCCGGGGGCGTCGGGTCGCCCATGAAGATGGGCTCCTACAAGGCTTCGCCGCGATTTCCTACCGGCGTCGTGCCGGCGGTTCAGCACCGCGGCCACGCATGCCCGCTATCCTTTGCGCATGCAGGAACTCCAAGACAGGCGCGCCCGCGTCGCCGATCCCGGCGCGGCCGCCGATGCCCCGGCCGTGCTGCGCCGCGTATTCGGTTTCGACGCCTTCCGCGGCCCCCAGCAGGCGATCGTCGAGCACGTGACCGCCGGCGGCGACGCGCTGGTGCTGATGCCCACCGGCGGCGGCAAGTCCCTGTGCTACCAGGTCCCGGCGCTGCTGCGCGACGGTACCGGGCTGGTGGTCTCGCCGCTGATCGCGCTGATGCAGGACCAGGTCGAGGCGCTGCGCCAGCTCGGCGTGCGTGCGGCCTACCTGAATTCCACGCTGGACGCCGAGCAGGCCCGCCAGGTCGAACGCGACCTGCTCGACGGCCAGCTCGACCTGCTTTACGTCGCGCCCGAGCGCCTGCTCACGCCGCGCTTCCTCTCGCTGCTCGAACGCAGCCGGATCGCGCTGTTCGCGATCGACGAGGCGCACTGCGTCTCGCAGTGGGGCCACGACTTCCGCCCCGAGTATCGCGAGCTGACCGTGCTGCACGAGCGCTGGCCGGACGTGCCGCGCATCGCCCTGACCGCCACCGCCGACCCGCCGACCCGGCGCGAGATCGCCGAACGGCTGGCGCTGGAGGACGCGCAGTGCTTCCTCAGCTCCTTCGACCGCCCGAACATCCGCTACTCGGTGGCGCACAAGGACAACCCCCGCCGGCAGCTGGTCGACTTCCTCGCCGGCCATGCCGGCGAGTCCGGGATCGTCTACTGCCTGTCGCGGCGCAAGGTCGAGGAGACCGCGGAGTTCCTCGCCGGCCGCGGCATCGCCGCCCTGCCCTACCACGCCGGCTTGCCGGCGCAGGTGCGCGCGGACAACCAGCGCCGCTTCCTGCGCGAGGACGGCATCGTGATGTGCGCGACGATCGCCTTCGGCATGGGCATCGACAAGCCCGACGTGCGCTTCGTCGCGCACATGGACCTGCCCAAGTCGATCGAGGGCTATTACCAGGAGACCGGCCGCGCCGGCCGCGACGGCGAGCCGGCCGAGGCCTGGATGGGCTACGGGCTGGGCGACGTGGTGCTGCTGCGGCAGATGATCGAACAGGGTGAAGCCGGCGAGGAGCGCAAGGCGCTGGAGCGGCGCAAGCTCGACCAGCTGCTGGGCTTCTGCGAATCGGCGATGTGCCGCCGCCAGGCACTGCTGGCCGCATTCGGGGAGGCCCACCCGGGCGCCTGCGGCAACTGCGACAACTGCCTGCAGCCGGTCCGCACCTGGGACGCGACCGAGGCCGCGCGCAAGGCGCTGAGCTGCGTCTACCGCACCGGCCAGCGCTTCGGCGCCGCGCACCTGATCGACGTGCTGCGCGGTGCCGACACCGAGAAGGTGCGCCAGTTCCGCCACCACGAACTGTCCACCTACGGCATCGGCACGGAACTGGACGCCAACGCCTGGCGCAGCGTGTTCCGCCAGCTCGTGGTCGCCGGCGTCCTGGAGGTCGATGCCGAAGGCCACGGCAGCCTGCGCCTGGGCGCCGCCGCCCGGCCGGTGCTGCGTGGCGAGCAACCGGTCCACCTGCGCGAGGAACCGGCGCGGACCCGCGTCGCGCGCGGCGGCGAGCGGCGCAGCGAAAGCACGCTGCACGTGGAGGCCGGCGACCGCCCCCTGTTCGACGCGCTGCGCGGCTGGCGCGCGCAACTGGCACGCGAGCAGAACGTGCCGGCCTACGTGATCTTCCACGACCGCACCCTGCGCGACATCGCCCAGTTGCGACCTGCATCCCTCGGCGAACTGGCCCGCGTGGGCGGGATCGGCGGCAGCAAGCTCGGCCGTTACGGCGAGTCGGTGCTGGAGGTCATCCGCGAGGCGGGTTGAGCTGCCCGGCCGGCCTTGGCCTAGCGCCTATAGCGTCGCGCCCGGGTGCAAACCGACGCCTACTGAGCGTCCACCACGCCCGCGTTCAGCTGTGCCATCAGCGCGTCCACGCCCGAGGCCGGCTCGCGCAGCAGGCTCCGCCGCGCCGCGTCATGCTCCCTGGGCGGCAGCCCGGGCATGAAAGCCACCTCGCCCGCCACCAGCGACGCCACCGGGATGCCGTCGCGGTACAGTACCCGCGCGCCGGCGATCCGCGGAACCTTGTCGCCGACGACCACCGTGCCCGACAGGTTGAGCGGATCCAGCGCGCTGACGCACACCAGGGTGCCGTCCTGCGGCTTCTGCCGGGCCTTGCGCAGGGGTGCGATCGCTTCGGGCAGGGCGAACTGCTCGCCGGACAGGCCCTCGATGAAACGGCCGCCGCGCACCTCGCCGCGCGCCTCCAGCCGGTGGTAGACGCGCAGCAGCTCGCGCCACGGCGGCAGCCAGGCGGCCTCGCGCTCCAGCACCCGCCAGCAGACCACGCCATAGCGACGCAGCAGGACCCGGGCCACGTGCTCGACCGCCTCCGGATCCGGCTTCTTCGCCGCCCGCGCTTCGCTTCCGCGCGTGGGCGCAGGCGGGTCTTCCAGCCCGCCGCCGGGCGGCGGCGCACGCCGCACCAGCGCCCAGCGCCCGGCATCCTCGATCCCCAGCATCATCGCCCGGCGCCGCCCGTGCCCGGCCGCCGGCCGCTTCGACGGCGGCACCAGCAGCGCGCGCAGGCCGGCGAAGCTGTCGCAGTGCGCGCACCCGCGCGCCACCAGCTCGGCCAGCGCGTCCTCCAGTTCGGTCTGCAGCAGGCGCGTGCCGGCGACGATCTCGTCGAAGAACGAAGCACCGTGCGCGGAAAGGAAGTCCGCCACCTTCTGCGCGCGCGAGGACAGCGCGGCATCGTCGGGCGCGGGCGGCGCCAGCGCCGTCCACAGCGGCACGCTGCGCCGCGGCAGCAGCAGCACCGGGGTGGAGCGCAGCGAGGCATTGCCGCGCGGCGCACCCGGCTCCACGTCGGTCGCGCGCAACCGCGTCCACAGGGTGCGGCCGGCCGTGCACAGGTCGTCCAGCCAGCCGATCGAGTAGTCCCGCACGCGCGCGGGCAACACCTCGCCCTCCCACGCGGCGGCCGGTGCCTCGAAACCCTCGAGCTGGGCCAGCACGCCGGCCAGCGCCTCCGGCCCGCTGACCCGGGTGTCGGCGGAAACGCGCTGCCAGTCGAACAGAAAGCGCATGAAATCGCGCGGCGCCACCGGCTCGATCTCCCGGCGCAGGCGCTTGAGCGTATAGCGGTGGATGCGGGCGAGCAGGTGGCGTTCGCACCATTCCTCGGCCGCGGCCCCGGGCGAGAACCGGCCCTGCATGGCGTAGCCCTGCGACTGCAGCTTGAGCAACGCCATGTCGGTGGCCAGCGGGGCGATGCCGAGGCTGTCGGCCAGCGCCGCGCCGGTGGCCGGACCGACCCCGGTCAGGCGCGAGCGCAGCAGCGCCACCGCCGCGTCCTCCGGATTCCACGCCACCCGGGTGAACTCCTCCGGCACGGCGATCCCCGGTTGCTGCAAGGCCGACGGATGCAGCGCCAGCAATTGCGGAAGGCGCTCGGCCGCGACCCACCACTGCCTGCCGGCAGCGGTGAGCCGGGTCGCGCGCGCGTCGCGCACCAGCGACTGCAGCAGCGGCTCCCACGCCGGCTCGCGCGCCGCTTCGGCGGCGGTGACGAAGCCCAGCCCGGTCAGCACCTCGTGCATTTCGTCGGCGTTGCGCGCGCGCGGCCAGGCCTCGGCGCGGACCTGTTCGACCGCCTCGCCATCCAGCCGGCCCAGGTCGGTGGCCGACTGCGGATCGGCATAGCGACGCGTCTGCACGGCCTGGGTCCGGCGTTCTTCCAGCGGCGCATCGTCGAGGAAGGCGTACGGACGCGCGTTCAAGGCTTCGGCCGCCAGCGGCGAGGGCGCGGCCAGGTCGCGCGCCTCCACCGCGATCGCGCCCGATTCCAGCCCGCGCAGCACCTGCAGCCAGCCGTCGGTATCCATCGCCTCGTGCAGGCAGTCGTCCAGGGTCTGCGCCACCAGCGGGTGGTCCGGCACCTGGCGCTCGCCGACGATGTTCTCCAGGCAGGCGACCTGGTCGGGGAACACGGTGGCCAGCAGGTCCTCGGACTTCATCCGCTGCAGCTGAGGCGGCACCTTCTTGCCACCGATGAAGCGCGGCAGCGCCAGCGCGGTGGTCGCGTTCCAGCGCCAGCGCACCGGGAACAGCGGCGCGTCGAGCAGCGCCTGCACCAGCACGTCCTGCGCCGAGGAGGAATGCAGGTACTTCGATACTTCGATCAGCGGGAAGCTGTGGCTGGTGGACAGCGACAGCACGATCGCGTCCTCGGTCGCCGCCGCCTGCAGCTCGAAGTTGAACTGGCGGCAGAAGCGCTTGCGCAGGGCCAGCCCCCAGGCGCGGTTGAGGCGGCTGCCGTAGGGGCTGTGGATGACCAGGTGGGTCGAGCCGGTCTCGTCGAAGAAGCGTTCCAGCACCACGCGCTGCTGGGTCGGCATGGCGCCGAGCGCGATCGCGGTGGAGCCCAGGTAGTCGACCAGCTGGCGCGCGGCGTCCGCGTCCAGGCCCACCTCCTCGTGCAGCCATTGCGTGGCGGTCCCGGCGCCTTCCACCACCAGGCGCGGCATGGGCGCCGCGGCCTCGTCGGCCCCGCCATCGCCCGCGGCCGGCACCGGCGGCTCGACCACCACCCGCGCGCCCTCCATCCGCACGGCGATCTCCTCGCGCAGGCGCGACACGCCCAGCGACAGCTCGTCGGTGCGCCCGGGCGCCTCGCCCAGCCAGAACGGAATGCTCGGCGGCTGGCCCTGCGCGTCCTCCACCCGCACCCGGCCCGGCTCCACGCGCAGGATCCGGTAGCTGGTGTTGCCGAGCTGGAACACGTCGCCGGCCATGCTCTCGATGGCGAAGTCCTCGTTGACGCTGCCGATGAAGGTCGACTGCGGCTCCAGCACCACCGCGTAGTCGCCGGTGTCGGGGATGGTGCCGCCGGACATGGTCGCGACCATCCGCGCGCCCTGGCGCCCACGCAGGCGCCGGTTGACCGCATCGCGGTGCAACCAGCCGGCGCGCGGGCCGCGGCGGTCGCTGAAGCCGTCGGCGAGCATCTTCACCACTTCGTCGAACTTCGCACGCTCCAGCCGCGCATAGGGCCAGGCCCGGCGCATCCAGTCGTACAGCGCATCCTCGTCCCACTCGGTGGCGGCGACCTCGGCGACGATCTGCTGGGCCAGCACGTCCAGTGGCGCCGGCAGGATCCGCAGCGCGTCCAGCTCACCGCGGCGCACGCAGTCCAGCAGCGCGGCGCACTCGACCAGCTCGTCGCGGGTCTGCGGGAACAGCCGCGCCTTGGGCACGCCGCCGACGTGGTGGCCCGAGCGCCCGGCGCGCTGCAGGAACGCGGCGATCGAGCGCGGCGAGCCGAGCTGGCAGACCAGGTCGACGTCGCCGATGTCCAGGCCCAGCTCCAGCGAGGCGGTGGCGACCAGCACCTGCAGCTGGCCGGCCTTGAGCTTCTGCTCGGCCTCCAGGCGCAGTTCCTTGGACAGGCTGCCATGGTGGGTGCCGACGTTCTCGCGCCCGAGCAGTTCGCCCAGGTTGAACGCGGCGCGCTCGGCCATGCGCCGGGTGTTGACGAACACCAGCGTGGTCCGGTGCGCGCGCACCAGCTCGACCAGCTGCGCGTAGACCTGCGCCCACTGCTCGTTGGACATCACCGCCGACAGTGGCGTGGGCGGCAGCAACAGGCCCAGGTCGCGCTGCTTGGCGTAGCCGATGTCGACGATCGCGCAGTCCGGCACGTCGACGGTCGCGCTGCCGCCGAGCACCGCATCGGTGCCGGCCAGCGGATCGGCCCCCTGCCAGCCGGGCAGGTCCGCGCGCGTCGGATAGACATTGGCGCCGCCGACCAGGAAGCGCGCCACCTCCTCCACCGGCTTCTGCGTGGCCGACAGGCCGATGCGCACCAGCGGGCGCCCGCACAGGGCTTCCAGGCGCTCCAGCGACAGCGCCAGGTGGCTGCCGCGCTTGTCGTCGGCCAGCGCGTGGATCTCGTCGACGATGACGCTGCGCACCGTGCCCAGCATCGCCCGCCCGGAGGCCGAGCCGAGCAGTACGTACAGCGACTCGGGCGTGGTCACCAGGATGTGCGGCGGCTTCTTGCGCAGTTGCGCGCGCTCGGACTGCGGGGTGTCGCCGGTGCGCACCGCGGTGCGGATCTCCACGTCCGGCAGGCCCAGCTCGTCCAGCGCTTCGCGGATGCCGGCCAGGGGCGCTTCGAGGTTGATGTGGATGTCGTTGGACAGCGCCTTCAGCGGCGAGATGTAGAGCACGCTGGTGCGGTCGGGCAGCTCGCCGCCGTTGGCCAGCCCCTCGCGCACCAGCGCGTCGATCGCGGCGAGGAAGGCGGTCAGGGTCTTGCCCGAACCGGTCGGCGCGGCCACCAGCGTGTTGCGCCCGGCCATGATCGCCGGCCACGCCGCGGCCTGCGCCTCGGTCGGTCCGGGAAAGGCGCCGTCGAACCAGCGGGCGACGGCGGGATGGAAGGCGTCGATGGTCATGGGCGGGTTCGCGACCGGGGCCGGCGCGGTCGCGGCGGTATCGCAGCGTGGCGCGGGGCAGTCGCAGCAGGTGAGACGCGGTCCGAATCGCGCACCGGACGGGGAGATCCGAATATGCGCCCGCCCCGGCGGGCCTTCAACCCGATGCCGGCGAGGAGACCCCACGGGTTCAGGATCGCGGTCGCGAGGGCGCCGATGTTGGGCGGCCAACCGTACGGGGCGCGCCGGCATGGCCGACCCCGACTGCTTCGGCCACCCTTGACGGCCCCGTCCGGCCGGGCCACCGATAGTGGGTCGACCAGGAGGCATCGCATGGCCCGCTCAACCAGATCCACCCGTGTCCGCAATACGGATGCCTTCGTCCAGGTGCGGGGCGCGCGCGAGCACAACCTAAAGAACGTCGATCTGGACATCCCACGGGACGCACTGGTGGCGTTCACGGGTATCTCCGGCTCGGGAAAGTCGTCGCTTGCCTTCGGAACCCTGTTCGCCGAAGCCCAGAGGCGCTATCTCGAATCGATCTCGCCCTATGCCCGACGGTTGATCGACCAGGCAGGGATCCCGGACGTGGATTCCATCGCGGGGCTGCCTCCGGCGGTGGCCCTGCAGCAGCAGCGCGGCTCCCCGGGCACGCGCTCCTCGGTCGGCAGCGTCACCACCCTCTCCAATTCACTGCGAATGCTTTATTCCCGCGCGGGCACCTACCCGCGTGGCCAGGAAATCATCCATGCGGACGGGTTCTCGCCGAACACGCCCGCCGGCGCATGCCCCACCTGCCACGGGCTGGGCCGGATCTACGACGCCACCGAGGCGTCGATGGTGCCTGATCGGTCCCTGAGCATCCGCGAACGGGCGGTGGCCGCCTGGCCGGTCGCCTGGCACGGACAGAACCTGCGCGACATCCTGACCACGCTGGGTCATGACGTCGACGTACCCTGGAACAAGCTTCCGAAGAAAACCCGGGACTGGATCCTGTTCACCGACGAGCAGCCCGTCGTGCCGGTCTATGCCGGATTCACACTGGCCGAGACCCGGCGTGCGCTCCGGCAGAAGACGGAACCCAGTTACATGGGCACCTTTACCAGCGCGCGACGGTACGTGCTGCACACCTTCGCCACCACCCAGAGTCCGCTGATCAAACGACGGGTGTCCCAGTACCTGCTCAGTACCCCCTGCCCCGCCTGCGACGGCAAGCGCCTCCGCCGCGAGGCGCTGTCGGTGAAATTCGCCGGCATGGACATCGGCGAGCTGTCGCGGCTGCCCCTCACCCGGGTTGCCGCACTGCTGGGCCCGGTGGCCCGAGGAGAGACCTCTACCGATATCCGCCATCCGGAGCAGGCGGTAGCCGCCGAGCGCATCGCCGCGGACCTGCTCGACCGCATCCGGGTCGTGGAGCAGCTGGGCCTGGGCTACCTCACCCTGGAACGCGCCACGCCGACGCTGTCGCCGGGCGAACTCCAGCGCCTTCGCCTGGCCACCCAGATCCGCTCCCATCTGTTCGGCGTCGTGTATGTGCTGGACGAACCTTCGGCGGGGCTCCACCCGGCTGACACGCAATCCTTGCTGCGCGCCCTGGACGAGCTCAAGGCCGCGGGGAACACCCTGTTCGTGGTCGAACACGAGATGGACGTGATCCGCCATGCCGACTGGATCGTGGACGTGGGCCCCGGCGCGGGCGAACAGGGCGGACGCATCCTGTACAGCGGCCCGCCGGAAGGCCTCGAGCGGGTGGCCCAGTCCAGCACGCGCCGCTATCTGTTCGCAGGCGCGCAGCGCCCGGCGCGCTTGCGGCGAGCTCCCTCGGGGTGGTTGCGCCTGCGCGGCGTGACCCGCAACAACCTCGAGGATGTCGCGGTCGATTTTCCGCTGGGCGTGCTGACGACCGTGACCGGCGTTTCCGGCTCGGGAAAGTCCTCGCTGGTCAGCCAGGCACTGGTCGAACTGCTGGCCAGCCACCTCGGCCAGGAGCCGGAGGCCGCTGACGAGGAGGTCGACCCGCTGGAGCGTCGCGACAACCCAGGCACCCAGGGGCGTGTCGAAGGGCTGGAACAGGTGAGCCGGCTGGTGCAGGTCGACCAGAAGCCCATCGGGCGCACACCCCGCTCGAACCTGGCGACCTACACCGGGTTGTTTGACCATGTGCGCAGGCGCTTCGCCGCGACAGCCCAGGCCCGCAAGCTCCGCTACGATGCGGGCCGCTTTTCCTTCAATGTGGCCAAGGGTCGCTGCGGGACCTGTGAGGGCGAGGGCTCGGTCTGCGTGGAGCTGCTTTTCATGCCCAGCGTGTACGCGCCCTGCCCCACGTGCCAGGGGGCGCGCTACAACGCCGCCACCCTCAAGGTGCAGTTGCAGGGACGCAACATCGCCGAAGTGCTGGCGATGACCGTGTCGGAGGCCGCCGTGTTCTTCGCGGACGATCCTGCCGTGTCGCGCTCGCTGCAGGTCATGGAGGAAGTGGGGCTGGGCTACCTGCGGCTCGGCCAACCGGCCACCGAGCTTTCCGGTGGCGAAGCGCAGCGGATCAAGCTGGCCAGCGAACTGCAGCGCGCGCAGCGGCGCGATACGGTCTACGTGCTGGATGAACCCACCACCGGCCTGCATCCGGCCGATGTCGACAGGCTGATGCACCAGCTGCAGGCCCTGGTGGACTCGGGTAACTCCGTGATCGTGGTGGAGCACGACATGCGCGTCGCGGCCGGCAGCGACTGGATCATCGACATGGGCCCGGGAGCGGGTGCGGAAGGCGGCAGGGTCGTCGTCGTGGGGACGCCGGAGAAGGTCGCGCGCCACAAGCGGAGCAGGACCGCCAGGTTCCTTGCCGCGGCGCTGGCGGACGGGTGACGGGACCCGGGATTCGATCCTCGGCCGGCTTCACGACGGAGAAGCACTTCGTCTTTGGCGAATTCCCGGGAATTGCCAGCGCTGCCCCGGAATGCAACCAGTCGTGGGCTCGACCGGTTCAGGCGCCGTGATGGCCTGCAGCGCCTGGTGCCGATGACGCGGTGAGGATCGTTCTGGTTCGAGAGTGGGGATCGGCGCAAGGCATCGCTGCCTTCGAATCCCTTCTCGCGTCGGCGCGACGTGGCCTCGTTCCATGAACGCGCGCGGTAACGAGCCGCGAGAAATCACGGAAGCTGACGCAGCACGCTGGAAGGCGGGGGCCTTGATGCAATTGGTGGGCCGTGATGGATTCGAACCATCGACCAGCGGATTAAAAGTCCGATGCTCTACCGACTGAGCTAACGGCCCACGGGGTGCCGGCGCTCGGCCGGGCGGGCATTTTAACCGATCGCGCCGCCCACGTACCGCGTCGGGTCGGCCACCCCCGCGGCGGCGAAGCCGGCCGCGCGCAGGCGGCAGGCATCGCAGTGCCCGCAGGCGCGGCCGGCGGCGTCGGCGCGGTAGCACGACACGGTCTGGCCGAAGTCCACGCCCAGGCGCAGGCCTTCGCGCACGATTTCGTCCTTGCCCATGCGCAGCAGCGGCGCATGCACGCGGATGCCGGCGCCTTCCACGCCGGCCTTGGTGGCCAGGTTGGCCAGCCGCTCGAACGCCTCGATGAATTCCGGCCGGCAATCCGGGTAGCCGGAGTAGTCGACCGCGTTGACGCCGCAGAAGATGTCCGCCGCGCCCAGCACCTCGGCCCAGCCCAGCGCGACCGAGAGCATGATCGTGTTGCGCGCCGGGACGTAGGTGACGGGGATGCCCTCGCCACCGGCATCGGGCACCTCGATGTCGTCGGTGAGCGCCGAGCCGCCGATGCTGCGCAGGTCCACGCCTACGGTCTTGTGCGCGACAGCGCCCAGCGCCCGGGCGACGCGGTCGGCTGCGTCGAGCTCGGAGGTGTGCCGCTGGCCGTAGCGCACGCTCAACGCGTGCACGGCGAAACCCTGCTCGCGGGCGATGGCCAGGACCACGGCCGAATCCATGCCACCGGAGACGAGGACGACGGCGTTCTTCATGGGGATGCTACGCATGTGGGGTGGTCCATTGTAGGAGCCCATCCTCATGGGCGACACGGGCGCGGCAGGTCGCGAGGCGAAACGGCCACACCGGCACGGCCTCGGGTCGCCGATGAGGATCGGCTCCTACAGCTGCGGCGGCGGGGACGCTGCGGACGCCTCAGCGCCCCGGTTCGTCGTTCCAGAGCAGCTTGTGCAGCTGCATCTGGAAGCGCACCGGCAGGCGGTCGGCGACGATCCAGTCGGCGAGCTCGCGCGGCGCCAGTTCGCTCTTGCTCGGCGAGAACAGCACGTCGCAGCGCGCGGCCAGGCCATGCTCGGCGACCATGTCGCGCGCCCACTCGTAGTCCTCGCGGCCGCACAGCACGAACTTGACCTGGTCGCGGGCGGTCAGCAGGGGGATGTTCTCCAGCCGGTTGCGCGCCATCTCGGCCGAACCGGGCGTCTTCAGGTCCACCACCCGCGATACCCGCGGATCGACCCCGGCGATGTCCAGCGCCCCGGAGGTCTCCAGCGAGACGTCGTAGCCGGAGTCGCACAGCCGCTGCAGCAGGTCGATGCAGCGCTTCTGCGCCAGCGGCTCGCCGCCGGTCACGCAGACGTGGCGCACGCCGTGGCGGGCGACCTCGGCCAGGATGTCATCGATCCCCCACCACTGGCCGCCATGGAAGGCGTAGGCCGTGTCGCAATACTGGCAGCGCAGCGGGCAGCCGGTCAGGCGCACGAACACGGTCGGCCAGCCGGCCGCGTTCGCCTCGCCCTGCAGCGACAGGAAGATCTCGGTGAGCTTGAGGCGGGTCGGTGGCGCGGGTGTATCCATGGGTCCTGTGTGTTGCAGCGGGCGCCCGGCGGGTCGCAGGAGGCGATCCTCATCGGCAACCCGAGCCATGTCGTGGCATCCGTGGCGCCTCGTGAATCGATGCACCCGGGGTGGCCCATGAGGATGGGCTATTGCACACGGCGGGGCGCGGGCTTTTTTTGTAGGAGCCGATCTTCATCGGCGACCCAATGCTCTGTCCGGGCCTCCGTGTCGCCCGTGGACCCACCCCGTGGACCTGGGCGCCCTCGGGTCGCCCATGAGGATGGGCTCCTACAGTGAGGACACCCTCGCCGCGCTCAGCGCAGCTGGCCGATCTGGATCGAATGCAGGCGGTCGCCGGCGATGCGCGCGGCGTCGGATTGCGGATAACGGCTGACGACCTGCTGCAGCGTCGCCTCGGCCCGTGCCACGTCGCCGTTGCCGAACTGGGACAGGCCGAGCTTGAGCAGCGCGCCGGGCGCCTTGTCGTGGGTCGGGTAGCGGCCGATCAGCGTTTCGAACTGCTGCGCGGCCAGGGTGTAGTTCTTGGTGGCGTAATAGCTCTCGCCCAGCCAGTACAGCGCGTTGGGCGCATAGATGCCGGCCGGCCAGGTGTCGATGAAGGCCTGGAACAGCTGGGCCGACTCGTCATAACGACCGGACTTCAGCGCGTCGAAGGCGATGTCGTAGGCGGCACGCTCGTCGCCGGCCTGGGCCAGCGAACCGGGGTCGCCATGCACGCGCGGTGCGGCTTCGGCCGCGGCGGGGGTGACGGTGCGGGTGGGCGCGCTCGCCGGTGCCGCGGAAGAAGCCGGCGCGTCGGTGGCAGCCGGCGGCGGCAGGGCACCGCCTTCCAGCCGGTTCAGCCGCCCGTCCAGGTCCAGGTACTGGTCCCGGTTGCGCTGCTGCAGCTGCTGGTTCTCGTGCTGGAGCTGCTCGATGGTCGAGCGCAGCGTCTGCACCTCGTTGCGCAGCTGCTCCATCTGGTTGAGCAGGTCCTGGTTGGCCTGGGTGTTGTTCGCCTGCAGTTCGAGGCGGGCGACCCGGTCGGCCAGGCTGAGCTTCTGCGCGTACGCGGGCGTGGCGGCCACGAGGGCCGCCACGACCAACATCCGCAGGGGATGCTTCAAGCGCATGGATCAGCGCGCGCTGTAGACGATCTCGACGCGACGGTTCTGCGCCCAGCAGGCCTCGGTCGACTCGGTGCACAGCGGACGCTCTTCGCCGTAGCTGACCACGGTCAGCTGGCTGGCCGAACCACCGGCAGCCTGCAGCGCGGAGGACACGGCGTTGCCGCGGCGCTCGCCCAGGCCCATGTTGTACTCGCGGCTGCCGCGCTCGTCGGTGTGGCCTTCCAGGGTCTGGCGCGAGGACGGACGGTCGCGCAGGTACTTGGCGTGGCAGGCGATCACGGCCTGGTATTCCGGCTTGACGGTGTACTGGTCGAAATCGAAGTGGATCACGCGCTGGCGCAGGCAGGCGTCGGTATCCAGGTCTTCCGGGCCATAGACGCCGTCATCGGCGACCGGGGCGGTCGGGGCGGTCGGGGTGGTCTCGGCGACCGGGGCTTCCTTGACCTTCTTGGAGCAGCCGGCCAGGGCGGCCACGGACAGCAGCGAAACCAACAGGACGCGGGTGGAGGAGTTCATGATCATTCCTTGTGGTGCATTGGGTGGTGGTAGGGAAAAACAGGAACGGACGGTTCAACCGACGCAATATTACAACTGAATTTTAACGGGCGCTGCGGTAGGGCGACCAGGCCGGCTCGCGCACGTCGCCGTCGGCCAGGACCAGGCGCTGGCGCACCCGGCCGTCGGCCGAAACGGCATAGAGCACCCCGCGCCCGCCCTCCCGCGCCGCGTACAGCAGCATGCTGGCATTGGGGGCGAAGCTGGGGGATTCGTCGAGGGAGCCGGTGGACACGGTGCTCCAGCGCGGCGAGCCGAGGCTGGAATCCATGATCGCGATCCGGTAGGTGTTGCCGGCGCCCTGGGCCACCGCGATCTTCTTGCCGTCGTAGGAAACGGACGGGGTGGCGTTGTAGTTGCCCTGGAAGGTGACGCGCGTCGCACTGCCGCCCGAGGACGGCACCTGGTAGATCTGCGGGCGGCCACCCCGGTCGGAGGTGAAGTAGATGGTGCCGCCGTCGGCGCTCCAGGTCGGCTCGGTGTCGATTCCGAAATGGTTGGTCAGTTGGGTCAGCTGCTTGCTGCCCAGGTCCATCACGTAGATCTCCGGATTGCCGCTGCGCGACAGGGCCATGGCCAGCCGGCGGCCATCCGGGGAGAACGAGGGCGCGCCGTTGATGCCGCGGAAGCTGGAGACCAGCTCGCGGGCGCCGGAGGCGATGTCCTGCACGTAGATGGAGGAGTTGCCGCGCTCGAAGCTGACGTAGGCCAGCTTGCGGCCGTCCGGGCTCCAGGCCGGCGACAGCAGCGGCTCGGCCGAGCGGACCACGACCTGCGGGTTCCAGCCGTCGGCGTCGGCGACGTTGAGCGCGAAGCGCATGTCCTTGCCCGTGCCGCTGGCGGTGACATAGGCCACCCGGGTCCAGAACGCGCCGCGCACGCCGGTGATCTTCTCGTAGATGGCGTCGGCGATCTGGTGGGCGGCGTCGCGGGTGGCGTTGGGCCGGGCGGTGATGGCCAGGCCCAGCAGGCGCTCGGCCTTGGCCACGTCGAACAGCTCGTACTCGACCCGGTAGCCGCCGTCGCCGGCGTCGAGCACGCGGCCGACCACGATGTAGTCCTGCTTGAGCTGCTTCCAGGTGGCGTAGTTGATCTCGCCGCCGCGGGTCGGCTTCTCGAGGATCTGCGCTTCCGGCAGGGTGCGGAACACCCCGGACCGGGCCAGGTCGTCGCGCACCACCTTGGCGATGTCGGTCGGCGGCGGGGTCCCGCTGCCCTGGTAGGGCATCGGCACCACGGTGATCGGCAGGGCCGAGGCGTTGCCACCGACGATGTCGATCTCCAGGCCCTGCTGGGCCGAGGCCACGAACGGCAGCAGGAGGAAGGCGAGCAGGGCGAACCAGCGCAGGGGAGTCTTCATGGGCAAGCGGTCGGGCATCCGGTGCGGGTCGAAAGGAATAGCAGCGTGCGCGTGAACATTTTCGCAATCATGAACGAAAACGGCGTGAAAGGTCGGGGGTAGCCCGGACCGCACGGTTGTAGGAGCCGATTCATCGGCGACCCGAGGCGGCTGGGATGGCGATGGGCCATCGCGACCCATGGCACCGCGGTCGCCCATGAGGATGGGCTCCTACACGCACACACACATGCACCGGCCGGGCCCAGCGGTCCCGGGCCTCGAAGTAGCGTCAGCATGCACCAGGGCGACGCTCCTGTAGGAGCCGATTCATCGGCGACCCGAGGCGGCTGGGATGCCGATGGGCCATCGCGACCCATGGCACCGCGGTCGCCCATGAGGATGGGCTCCTACACGCACACACACATGCACCGGCCGGGCCCAGCGGTCCCGGGCCTCGAAGTAGCGTCAGCATGCACCAGGGCGACACTCTTGTAGGAGCCGATTCATCGGCGACCCGAGGCGGCTGGGATGCCGACGGGCCATCGCGACCCATGGCACCGCGGTCGCCCATGAGGATGGGCTCCTACACACACAGACATGCACCGGTCGGGCTCAGCGGTCCTGGGCCTCGAAGTTGAGCGTCAGGTTGCGCTGGAACACGTTCTCGAACCCGCGGTAGGGCAAGGGCTGGGCGCGGAGGACGGCGGCCTCGAGCGAGCGGCGGCCCGCGTCGTCGAACGGACAGCCCGCCTGCACCTGGACGTCGATCACCTCGCCGCCCGGCAGCTGGCGGATCGATACGCGGCAGCGCTGGCCCAGCGGCACGGTGTCGGGCCGGATCCACTGCGCGGTCACCGCCTGCTGGATCGCCGCGGCGTACTTGGCGGTCAGATCCTCGCTGGTGCCGCCCTGCCCCGGCGTGCCCTGGCTGGGCGTGGCCGCAGCGGCCTGCCGCTGCTGCACCTGCTGCAACTGGCGCAGCTTCTGCTCGGCCAGTTCGGCCTGGCGGGCGGCCTGCTCGCGTTGCCTGCGGATCTCGGCCAGCTTCTTCTGCCGTTCGGCTTCCTCGGCCTGCGCCGCCAGCCGGCGCTGGTTCTCGGCGGCCTTCTGCTTCTCGCGCTCTTCGGTCAGGTCGACCTGCTCCTGGCGGCGGCGCTCTTCCTGTTCGCGCTCGGCCTTCTCTTGGGCGATCGCATCGCGGCGCGCGGCGTCCTGGTCGACGGTGTCCGGCTCGGGAATGAACTCCTGGGCCTGCTGCTGCGGCGCCACCACCGCATCCTGCGGCCGCGGTTCGGGCAGCGGCTGCGGCGGTGGCACGGTTTCCTCCGGCGCCAGCTCGGTCATCGGCTGCGGCAACGGTTCCGGCTCGGGCTTGGGCGCGTCCTCGGCGCGCTGCTGCGCGGCGGCGATATCGGACGCCGACATCACCAGCGAAGCCTCGATCACCGGCGAGCCGGCCGCCGGCTCCACCTGCCGCTGCGGCGACCACCACCAGGCCACCCAGAACAGCAGCGCGACCAGCAGGTGCAGGGCGACCGCCAGCGCGAACGGGCCGGCCAGCCCGCCCTCGCGGTCGCCGGGATGGCGGTAGAAGGCGTCAGCGTGCATTGCCACCCGGCTGGCTCATCAGGCTCACCCGCGGCACGCCGGCCTGCTGGACCAGGACCATCGTGTCCATGACCTTCTGGTACTCGGTCACGCCCGGCGCGGCGACGAACACCGGCACGTCCTTGTTCTGGGCGACGAAGGCGGCCAGGCGCGCGGTCAGCTCGGTGGCGTCGATGCCCTCGGGCTTGCCGCCCTGCAGGGTCAGGAAATAGCGCCCCTCGGCGTCGACGGTGACGATCACCGGGTCCTTCTTGCTGTCCACCGCTCGCGCCTGCGACTGCGGCAGGTCCACGTCCACGCTCAGGCTCAGCAGCGGCGCGGTGACCATGAAGATGATCAGCAGCACGAGCATCACGTCGATGTACGGCACGACGTTGATCTCGGACTTGAGCTTGCGGCGCTTGTGGCGGGTCATCCCGGTGGTCATGGGCTTTCCTGTTGAATCCCCGCACAGGGATGTGCGGGCTCTTGCGAAGGACTCGCGTTATTCATCCATGCCGGCCTGGCGCTGCAGGATCGAGCTGAACTCGTCGGAGAAGCTCTCGTAGCGCTGCGACAGCCGGTCCACGCGGGTGGTGTAGCGGTTGTAGGCCCACACCGCCGGGATCGCCACGAACAGGCCGATGGCGGTGGCGAACAGCGCCTCGGAAATGCCCGGCGCCACCGAGGCGATGCCGACCTGGGCGCCCTGGCTGACCATGTCGTGCATGGTCACCATGATCCCGAACACGGTACCGACCAGGCCCACGTACGGCGCGGTCGAGCCGATGTTGGCCAGCAGTTCGAGATTGCGCTCCAGCGCGCCAACCTCGCGGGTGTAGGCCACGCGCATCGCCCGCTGCGCGCCTTCCAGCTGCGCGCGCGGGTCATGCCGGCGCTTGTCGCGCAGGCGGGTGAACTCGCGGAAGCCGGCCTCGAAGATCGCCTCCAGGCCGCCGACCACGCGGTTGCGGTCGGTCGCCGAGGCGTACAGCTTGCCCAGCTCGGCGCCGGACCAGAACCGGTTCTCGAACTCGTCGGCCTCCTGGTCGGCGGCCTTGAAGCTGCGCAGCTTGCGGAAAATGATCACCCAGCTGATCAGCGAGCCGGCCAGCAGCAGCAGCACGATCAGCTTGACCGGCAGGCTGGCGCGCAGCATCAGGTCCAGGTAGTTGATGCCGCCATGCGCAGCGGTGGCTGCGGCACCGGCCGCGGCGGCGGCCGCCTCTTCCGGCAGCGCCTCCACCACGGTGGCCACCAGGGCCAGGATCGATCCGGTCATCCTTCCGTTTCCTCTCTCGGTTCTGTTGTCTGTTGCGGTGGACCGCCCGGGGCGGGTTGCAGGCCGGTGCCGGGTGGCCCCTGGCGAGGGGTCACTCCCTGCGACCGTCCTGCAGCGATTTCAGTTCCTGGTACAGCGACTCCTCCACCGGGCAGGGGCGGAAGTCCTCCGCCCGCAGGGCGGCGACCTTGACCTCGGCCGCCAGCAGCAGTTCCTCCCCGCGCAGGATGCGCTGGGTGAAGACCACGCTGGCGCGGCCGACGCGGGCCACCTCCGCGGTGACCTCGAGCAGGTCGTCCAGCCGCGCCGGGCGCAGGAAGTCCAGCCGCATCGAATGCACCGCGAACACCAGCCCGGCCTGCTGCAGCGTCTGCTGGCCCCGGCCCATGGCCCGCAACGCATCGCTGCGGGCCCGTTCCAGGAACGCGACGTAACGGGCGTGGTAGACCACGCCACCGGCGTCGGTATCTTCCCAGTAAACGCGTATCGGAATGCTGAACATCGGCGGGCCGTATCGGATCGACCCGCAAAGCATGACCGCTGCCCGCTTTCGCGGCCAGCCCTGGGGCTTCCGTATCGGCAGCCGCATCGCTTGTCGCAGGAGCCCATCCTCATGGGCGCCCCCCCGCGGCCCGCAGATTCGATCGCTCGCCCGCCGTCTCCCCGCCTCGGGTCGCCGATGAATCGGCTCCTACAAAGAGCAGCGCCGATTCCTGTAGGAGCCCATCTTCATGGGCGCCCCCCGCGCGGCCCGCAGATTCGATCGCTCGCCCGCCGTCTCCCCGCCTCGGGTCGCCGATGAATCGGCTCCTACAAAGAGCAGCACCGATTCCTGTAGGAGCCCATCTTCATGGGCGCCCCCGCGCGGCCGGCAGATTCGATCGCTCGCCCGCCCTCCCCGCCTCGGGTCGCCGATGAATCGGCTCCTACAAAGAGCGGCACCGATTCCTGTAGGAGCCCATCCTCATGGGCGGCCCCGCGCGGCCGGCAACTCGATGGCTCCCCCGCGCTCCCCGCCCCAGTCGCCGGTGAACCGGCCCCCTACAGGAACGCGCTGTCCCAGAAGGGGTAGTCGCCAATGCGCTCCACCAGGCCTGCACGCACCGGATTGGCAATGATGTAGCGCGCAACGACGAACAGGTCGTCCTCGCAACGGAGTGCGCGGTCATGGAAGGCAGGCTCCCAGAGGGGGCCGGCACGGGCCAGCATCCGGTTGGCCCGGACCCCGGAGGCGGCCTTGAGCCGCGACACCACCCGCTCCAGCGGCATGCACTCGCCCATCTGCAGCAGCCAGTGCCCGTGATCCGGCATCAGCACCCAGGCCAGCAGCCGCGCATCGGCCAGCGCGACCTGCTGGTGGAACGCCCGCACCGCCTCGCATCCGACGTGGAAATCGGCGAACCATGGGCGACGCCCGAGCGTGCTCGCGGTGACGTGGTAGACCTGCCCCGGCAACGACACCCGTCCGCGCCGCAGCGCGCGGTGCCCCCGGAAGCGGTCGTCGACATGCATGTCCATGGCGCCAGCGTGCCGGACGCCGCCAGCCCACCCCAGCAGGCTGCACCGTGCGCGCCTGTAGGAATTCGCCGTCGCGGGCAGTGCCGACCGTCCTCGGCCAAAAAAAAACCCGCGCCCCCTTGTAGGAGCCCATCCTCATGGGCGACACGGGCGCATCGGATCGCGGGACGCCCCGGGCACGCCAATCGGCGTCGGGTCGCCGATGAAGATCGGCTCCTACAACAGCGCCGCGATCAATCCTTGGTGACGCGGTTGATCTCGGCCAGGCTGGTGATGCCATTGCGGCATTTCATCAATGCGGACTGGCGCAAGTCGCGGATGCCCGCCTTCTGCGCCACCTCGGCGATCTGCATGGCGTTGCCGCCCTCCAGCACGATCGCCTGGATCGCCTCGCTCATCGGCATCACCTGGTAGATGCCGGTGCGGCCCTTGTAGCCTTCGGTGCACTCGTCGCAGCCCACCGCCTCGAACAGGGTGACGCCGGCCTTGATCTCGGCCTCGGTGAAGCCCTCGGCCAGCAGCGCATGTTCCGGCAGTTCCACCGGCTTCTTGCATTTGGAGCACAGCCGCCGCGCCAGGCGCTGGGCGATCACCAGGGTCACCGAGGATGTGATGTTGTACGGGGCGATGCCCATGTTCATCAGGCGCGCGATGGTCTGCGGCGCGTCGTTGGTGTGCAGGGTCGACAGCACCATGTGGCCGGTCTGCGCCGCCTTGATCGCGATCTCGGCCGTCTCCAGGTCGCGGATTTCGCCGACCATGATGATGTCCGGGTCCTGGCGCAGGAAGCTGCGCAGCGCCGCGGCGAAGGTCATGCCGCGCTTGGTGTTCTGCTGCACCTGGTTGACGCCCGGCAGGCGGATTTCCACCGGATCCTCGACCGTGGAGATGTTGCGCACGTCGTCGTTGAGGATGCCCAGCGCGGTGTACAGCGACACCGTCTTGCCCGAACCCGTCGGGCCGGTCACCAGGACCATGCCATAGGGCTTCTGGATGGCGTCGAGGAACAGCGCCTGCTGATCCTCCTCGTAGCCGAGCTTGTCGATGCCCAGCTTGGCGGCGCTGCCGTCGAGGATACGCAGCACCACCTTCTCGCCGAACAGGGTCGGCAGGGTGCTGACGCGGAAGTCGATCTGCTTGGTCTTGGACAGGTTGAGCTTGATGCGGCCGTCCTGCGGCACCCGCTTCTCGGCGATGTCCAGCTGCGCCATCACCTTCAGGCGCGCGGCGATGCGCGGGCTCAGCTTGACCGGGGCCTTGGCCACCGACTTGAGCAGGCCGTCGATGCGCAGGCGCACGCGGTACTCGCTCTCGTAGGGCTCGAAATGGATGTCAGAGGCGCCGCGCCGGATCGCGTCGATCAGCACCTTGTTGACGAACTTGACCACCGGGGTGTCGTCGCCCTTGGCGTCGACGCCGGAGTCCGAACCGGCATCCTCGTCGCCGCCACCGACGTCGAGGCTGTCTAACCCCTCGTCGTCGCCGCCCAGGTCGCCACTGATCTGGCCGCCGGCGTTCTGCCACTGCTCCAGGGTCCGCCGGATCTGGTCCTCGTCGACCAGGATCGGCTCCACCACCAGGTTGGTGTGGAACTGGATCTCGGCCAGTGCCGCAGTCTGGGTCGGGTGACTGGTGCCGACGAACAGCTTGTTGCCGCGCTTGAACAGCGGCAGCACATGGTGCTTCTGGATCAGCTCCTCGCTGACCAGCTTGAGCGCGTTTTGCGCCGCATCAAAGGCATTTGTGTCCAGCAGCGGCATGCCGAACTCGACCGAGTTGGCTGCGGCCATCTGCGCCGGGGCAACCAGCTTCTTCTCGGCGATCCACTGAGCCAGCGGCACCTTGGCCTCGGTCGCCTTGGCCATGGCGGTGCGGGCGGCCGCCTCGTCGAGGGCGCCGTCCTGTACCAGGCGGCGGGCGATGCCGGTTATGCCGACGAGGTTGGCTGCGACGGCAGAATTCATGCTTGCCCCCTAGATCACATCTGTCGATAAGATAGCGCAAAGAACGTGCCACACACTAAGGAAAGCCGCCGATCGGCACTACGCCGTTGATTCAAGGGAGCTGTTCGCCTTCCTGACTTTCATGCCAGAAACTTCCTGTCCACAACGAAACAGGCCCGCCGAAGCGGGCCTGTTTCTTCACTTGAAGGCCAGCAGGCCTTCACGACACGCAAGTTAGACGCGGCACTCGGCCGGAACGTGCTTGTTATCGCCAGCGGTACGGACGCAGCGCCAATCGATCGTCGAGTTGGCAGCGCTGACGTTCGGAGTCAGAGTCAGGGTGACGCTGCCAGCGCGGGCCTGGGTGGTAACCGTGATCACGCCGGTCGCTGGGGCGCAAGTCAGGGTGTTCAGGTTGCGGTAGGTGCCGCCGGCAGCGATCGGCTGGACGCCAATGCAGCGCTGAGCCGAGGTGGGATCGTTGGCGATGTTTTCGGCCACCGTCGTCTTGGCACCGGAGGCAACGACCAAGGCCTCGGAGACGCGCGAACGAATGGTGTAGTCCTGATACGCCGGCAGCGCGATGGCGGCCAGGATGGCGATGATCGCCACGACGATCATCAGTTCGATCAGGGTGAAGCCCTGCATGTTCTTCTTCATGATTCAAATCCCCTAGAGCGGTTGGTTGGTTAGGACACTTTACCTTTCGGACCCGTGTCCTTTCCGGAACGCGGGCAATGCGCGGCGGGTAGCCACGTGCGGTGATTCACGCACATGTCGTGCCAAGTACGGGCTCCCCGTCGAGCGCATTCAGTCTACCAGCCGTTGGCCGCTAATGACCGGCCGTCGGGCACGCTTGGGGCGTGATCGGGGGCACAGGGGTGGTTGTGACCTGCAACGTCAGAAAGTGACCCAATAGGTCAGGTGCGGGGTTGGGGTCGTGCGGACGAGGGACTCATGGCCGGCCAGCCTGGGGCGGCGGGCTGGCGACAACGACCGGCGGGCCGCCCGGAACCGGCTGGCGGGCCGGGGCGAAGGCGTCGCAGCCTGCCACGGGGGCGTCGGGTCGCCCATGAGGATGGGCTCCTACACACATATGTGTGGCGGGGATCGGTCGGCGCCTTGGAGGAAGCGTGATGGGGGTGGCGTGTCAGGCGCCGGAATAGCGGCTACCATGCGGCGGAAAGCCGGCGCGGGGAATGCCGGCGGGGAGACCTGAGCATGTCCGCGACCCGTAGCGCCGTGAAGAAGACCGTGCCCGTCGAACGGAGCACCAGCCAGCTGGTGCCGTTCATCTGGGAGGGCACCGACAAGCGCGGCGTCAAGATGAAGGGCGAGCAGCCCTCCAAGAACGCCAACCTGCTCAAGGCCGAGCTGCGCCGCCAGGGCATCACCCCTACCGTGGTCAAGCCCAAGCCCAAGCCACTGTTCGGCGCGGCCGGCAAGGTCATCACCCCGAAGGACATCGCCTTCTTCAGCCGGCAGATGGCGACGATGATGAAGTCGGGCGTGCCCATCGTCTCATCGCTGGAGATCATCGGCGACGGACAGAAAAACCCGCGCATGAAGGCGATGGTCAACCAGATCCGCACCGACATCGAGGGCGGCTCCTCGATGTACGAAGCGATCAGCAAGCACCCGGTGCAGTTCGACGAGCTTTTCCGCAACCTGGTGCGGGCCGGCGAAGGCGCGGGCGTCCTGGAAACGGTGTTAGACACCATTGCCAGTTACAAGGAGAACGTCGAAGCACTGAAGGGGAAGATTAAAAAGGCGCTGTTCTACCCGATCATGACGATCGCCGTGGCGATTATCGTCAGCGCGATCTTGTTGATTTTCGTGGTACCGCAGTTCGAGGCGACATTCCAGAACTTCGGCGCGGACCTGCCCGCCTTCACACAGATTATCGTCAACGCTTCACGATTCGCGGTGGCGTACTGGTGGATGATTCTGATCGTCGTTGTCGGCGCCTTCTTCGCCTTCTTCTTTTTCTACAAGCGATCCCCCGGTTTTCAGCATTTTCTCGACAAAGTGATCCTTAAGATCCCGGTGATCGGCGAAATCATGCACAACAGTGCGATCGCCCGCTTCTCGCGCACCACCGCGGTGACCTTCAAGGCCGGCGTGCCGCTGGTCGAGGCACTGGAGTCGGTGGCCGGCGCCACCGGCAACACCGTCTACGAGAAGGCGGTCTACCGCATCCGCGACGACGTCGCCGTCGGCTATCCGGTCAACCTGGCGATGAAGCAGACCCACCTGTTCCCGCACATGGTCATCCAGATGACGGCCATCGGCGAGGAAGCCGGTGCACTGGACACCATGCTGTTCAAGGTGGCCGAGTACTACGAGCAGGAAGTGAACAACGCGGTCGACGCGCTGGCCAGCCTGATCGAGCCGATGATCATGGTAGTGATCGGCATCCTGGTCGGCGGCATGGTGATCGGCATGTACCTGCCCATCTTCAAGCTCGCCGCGACCGTCTGACAGGAAGAACCGCTTCGCATGGCATTCCTCGACCAGCAGCCTTTGCTGGGCTACCCGCTCGTTGCCGCCGTCGGCCTGGCCGTCGGCAGCTTCCTCAACGTGGTCATCCTGCGCCTGCCCAGGCGGCTGGAGTGGGAGTGGAAGCGCGACGCGCGCGAGATCCTGGAGCTGCCGGAGATCTACGATCCGCCGCCGCCCGGGATCGTGGTCGAGCCTTCGCACGATCCGGTCACCGGCGACCGGCTGAAGTGGTGGGAAAACATCCCGGTCTTCAGCTGGCTGGCGCTGCGCGGGCGCTCGCGCTACAGCGGGCAGAAGATCTCGGTGCAGTACCCGCTGGTGGAACTGCTGACCGGCCTGCTGACGGTGCTGTGCGCCTGGCGCTTCGGCTTCGGCTGGCAGGGCTTCGGCGCGATGGTGCTGACCTGGTACCTGGTCGCGCTGTCGGGCATCGACCTGCGCACCCGCCTGCTGCCCGACAGCCTGACCCTGCCGCTGATGTGGCTGGGCCTGGTCGCCAGCCTGGACAACCTGTTCATCCCGGCCAAGCCGGCCCTGCTCGGCGCCATCGTCGGCTACGCGTCGCTGTGGAGCGTGTGGTGGCTGTTCAAGCAGCTCACCGGCAAGGAAGGCATGGGCCACGGCGACTTCAAGCTGCTGGCCGCGCTCGGCGCGTGGGTGGGGCTGAAGGGCATCCTGCCGATCATCCTGCTCTCGTCGGTGGTGGGCGCGGTGATCGGCTCGGCCTGGCTGGCCTACAAGGGCCGTGACCGCGCCACGCCGATCCCGTTCGGTCCGTACCTGGCGATCGCCGGCTGGATCGTGTTCTTCTGGGGCGAGCAGATGATCGGCGCGTACATGCGGGTATCGGGCCTGGGGTAGGAGCCGATCCTCATCGGCGACCCCACGCGCGCCGGCACCGCCCACGGCACCTCGCGATCCGGCCCGCCCGTGTCGCCCATGAGGATGGGCTCCTACAAGAGCCGTCCTGTAGGAGCCGATCCTCATCGGCGACCCGACGCGCGCCGGCACCGCCCACGGCACCTCGCGATCCGGCCCGCCCGTGTCGCCCATGAGGATGGGCTCCTACAATGCGGGCATGAGCGAGTTCATGATCGGCCTCACCGGCGGGGTGGCCTCGGGCAAGAGCGAGGTCACCCGGCGCTTCGAGGCGCTGGGCGTGCACGTGGCCGATGCCGACGTGGTGGCGCGGGCGGTGGTCGAGCCGGGCCAGCCGGCGCTGGCGCGGATCGCCGAGCGGTTCGGGGCCGGCATCCTGCTCGCCGACGGCCGCCTGGACCGGCGCCGGTTGCGCGAACAGATCTTCAGCGACCCGCAGGCGCGCGCCGACCTGGAGGCGATCACCCATCCGGCGATCCGCCTCGCGCTGGAGCACGAGTGCCGCGCGGCGGCCGGCCCGTATGCGATCGCCGCGATCCCGCTGCTGGCCGAGGCCGGGGGGCGCGCCGCGTATCCGTGGCTGGGCCGCATCCTGGTGGTGGATGCGCCGGTGGAACTGCAGCGCGCGCGCCTGATGCGGCGGGATGGCGTGGACGAGGCGCTGGCCGCGCGCATGATCGCCGCGCAGGTATCGCGCGAGGCGCGACTGGCGATCGCCGACGACGTGCTGGTCAACGACGGGCATCCGGATCACCTGGACGCACCCGTCGCGGCCCTGGACGCGCGCTATCGCGCGCTGGCGGCGACGTTGTAGGAGCCGATCCTCATCGGCGACGCGACGCGCGCCGGTTCACCCGCGATACTCGCAATCCGATAGGCCCCGGTCGCCCATGAAGATGGGCTCCTACAAGAGGGCGGCCGCGCTGCTGTAGGAGCCGATCCTCATCGGCGACCCGACGCGCGCCGGTTCACCCGCGATACTCGCAATCCGATAGGCCCCGGTCGCCCATGAAGATGGGCTCCTACAAAAAGAGGGGGCCGCGCTGCTGTAGGAGCCGATCCTCATCGGCGACCCGACGCGCGCCGGTTCACCCGCGATACTCGCAATCCGATAGGCCCCGGTCGCCCATGAAGATGGGCTCCTACAAGGAGGGGGCAGGCAGGAAGCCGTTATGGCCACAGGCTGCGGATGGCGGCGATGCCCTGCGCGCCGTGGCCGCGGGCCACGGGCAGGTCGTCGACGGTCAGCCCGCCGATGGCGTAGATCGGCAGCGCGACCTGTTCGCGCAGGGCGACGAAGCCCTCCCAGCCCAGTGTCCTCGCGCCCGGATGGGTCGCGGTGTCTTTCACCGGCCCGAGCACGGCGAAGTCGCAACCCAGCGCCTGCGCCTGGCGCAGGTCCTCCAGGTCGTGGCAGGACGCGCCAACCGGCACGCCGGCGGGCAGCGGCCGCGCGGCCAGGCCGGCCAGCTGCTCGCTGCCCAGCTGCACGCCCACGCCGAGCTCGGCGGCCAGCGCGATGTCGCGGTTGAGCAGCAGCCCGGCGCCGGCCTTGCGGCAGTCCTCGGCCACCGCGTGGGCCAGGGCGGTATACGCCGCCGGCGCCAGGCTGCGCGCGCGCAGCTGCACCCGCTCGATGCCGTCGGCCAGCGCGCGCGCGAGCGAGTCGCGCCAGGCGGCCGGTTCGTCGCCGGGTTCGGGGGTGACCAGGTACCGATCCGGCTGGCGCAGCGCACCCACCACGGGCACGTCGGCCGAGGGCATCGAGTAACGCGCCAGCCGTTCGGGGGCGACCCAGGTCAGGGCCTGGCCCTCGCGTCCGCGCGGGGTGCCCTTCCAGCGCGGGATCACGCGTACCTCCAGGCGCAGGCGCTTGCCGGGGTACTCCTGCGGCACCTCGATCAGCGCGCCGCCGACCTCGGCCTCGATGCCCAGCTCCTCGTGCAATTCGCGCGCCAGCGCCGCTTCCGAACTCTCGCCGGGCTCGCGCTTGCCGCCGGGGAATTCCCAGAGGCCGGACAGGTCGCTGTCCTCGCCGCGTCGGGCGAGCAGCACGCGCCCGCGCACGTCGGTGAGGACGCCGGCGACGACGTGGATCGAGCGGAGCGGAGTTTCCATGGGGGCAGCTTACCCGGCCCTGCCCGCCCGCTGGAATCACATCCCTCTGTAGGAGCCCATCTTCATGGGCGACACCCGGGTCGCATCGGATCGCGGGTCGACTCGGTCGGCCAGCGTGCGTCGGGTCGCCGATGAGGATCGGCTCCTACAGGAGCACGCGCCTTGTGTAGGAGCCCATCCTCATGGGCGACACCGGGGACGCATCGGATCGCGGGTCGACTCGGTCGGCCAGCGTGCGTCGGGTCGCCGATGAGGATCGGCTCCTACAGGAGCACGCGCCTCGTGTAGGAGCCCATCCTCATGGGCGACACCGGGGTCGCATGGGATCGCGGAATGGCGCGGCCGCGCCGGCGTGCGGCGGGTCGCCGATGAGGATCGGCTCCTACAGCGAGCGCGACGGCCTTTTCATCGGCGGCGACCCGGGTCCCGGGTCGCCGATGGGCCTTCGGTCAGGCCAGCTGCCCGTGGCAGTGCTTGTACTTCTTGCCGCTGCCGCAGGGGCACGGGTCGTTGCGGCCGACCTTCGGCGCCTCGCGCACGACGGTGCCGGCGGCGGCGGTGCCCATCACGCTGGCGTGGCGCTCGCGCTCGATCGCGGCGACCTCGTCCTCGGTGTCGTAGCCGGCCGCGGCGGCGTGCTGGAACTGGGCCTGGCGCAGCCGGGCCTCGGCCTGGGCGCGCTCCTGCGCCTCCAGCTCGGCGATCTCCTCTTCGGTGCGCACGCGCACCCGCGCCAGCAGGGTCACCACCTGGCGCTTGACGTTCTCCAGCATCTCCGAGAACAGCTCGAAGGCTTCCTTCTTGTATTCCTGCTTGGGCTGCTTCTGCGCGTAGCCGCGCAGGTGGATGCCCTGGCGCAGGTAGTCCATGCGCGCCAGGTGCTCCTTCCAGCCCTGGTCGAGCACGGTCAGCATGATGTGCTTCTCCAGCGCGCGCGCGGTCTCGGCGCCGAGCTGCGCTTCCTTCTGCTCGAACATCGCCGCCACCGCATCCTGCACGTGGCGCTCGATGCCCTCGGCGTCCAGCTCCTCGGCGCCCTTCACCAGGCCCTGCAGGTCCAGGCGCAGGCCGATCTCGCCTTCCAGCGCCGCCTCCAGGCCCGGCAGGTCCCATTGCTCGTCGACCGAATCGGCCGGCACGTAGCGGGACACCAGCTCGGCGACCACGTCGCCGCGGATGCCGTCGATGTTGTCCTTGACCGAGTCGGCATCCAGCAGTTCGTCGCGCTGGGCGTAGATCACCTTGCGCTGGTCGTTGTTGACGTCGTCGAAGTCCAGCAGGTTCTTGCGGATGTCGAAGTTGTGCGCCTCGACCTTGCGCTGGGCCTTCTCGATCTGGCGGCTGACCAGCTTGTCCTCGATGACGTCGTCTTCCTTCATGCCCATCATCCGCATCGCCTTCTGCACCCAGTCGGAGGCGAAGATGCGCATCAGGTTGTCTTCCAGCGACAGGTAGAAGCGGGACGAGCCCGGGTCGCCCTGGCGGCCGGAGCGGCCGCGCAGCTGGTTGTCGATGCGGCGCGACTCGTGCCGCTCGGTGCCGACGATGTGCAGGCCGCCGGCCTCCTTGACCTGGTCGTGGCGCTTCTGCCACTCCCGGCGGACCTTGGCCTTGTCCAGCGCGCTGGCTTCCTCGCCCAGTTCGTGCAACTCGGCTTCCAGCGAACCGCCGAGCACGATGTCGGTGCCGCGGCCGGCCATGTTGGTGGCGATGGTCACCGCGCCCGGCCGGCCGGCGTTGGCGACGATCTGCGCCTCGCGCTCGTGCTGCTTGGCGTTGAGCACCTCGTGCACGACCCCGGCCTTGCGCAGGTAGTCGGAGAGCATCTCCGAGGTCTCGATCGAGGTCGTGCCCACCAGCACCGGCTGGCCGCGCTTGAAGCAGTCCTCGATGTCGGCCAGCACCGCGCGGAACTTGCCCTCGCGGTTGAGGAACACCTGGTCGGGATGGTCCTTGCGCTGGACCGGCTTGTGGGTCGGGATCACGATCACTTCCAGGCCGTAGATGCTCTGGAATTCGTACGCCTCGGTGTCGGCCGTGCCGGTCATGCCGGACAGCTTCTTGTACATGCGGAACAGGTTCTGGAAGGTGATGCTGGCCAGGGTCTGGTTCTCGCGCTGGACCGGCACGCCCTCCTTCGCCTCCACCGCCTGGTGCAGGCCGTCGGACCAGCGCCGCCCGGCCAGGGTGCGGCCGGTGAACTCGTCGACGATCACCACCTCGCCGTCGCGCACGATGTAGTCCACGTCGCGCTGGTAGATGGCGTGCGCGCGCAGCGCGGCGTTGAGGTGGTGGACCACCGACAGGTTGTTGGCCCCGTACAGGCCGTCGTCCTCGCCGAGGATGCCGGCGCGGCGCAGCAGCAGCTCGGCGTGCTCCATGCCGGCCTCGGACAGGTGCACCTGCTTGCCCTTCTCGTCGACCCAGTAGTCGCCCTCGCCTTCCTCGGCCTCCTGGCGCTTGAGCTGCGGCACGATGCGGTTGACCCGGATGTACAGCTCGGGCGATTCGTCGGCCGGGCCGGAGATGATCAGCGGGGTGCGCGCCTCGTCGATCAGGATCGAGTCCACCTCGTCGACGATGGCGTAGTGCAGGCCGCGCTGGAAGCGGTCGGCCTTCGACAGCGCCATGTTGTCGCGCAGGTAGTCGAAGCCGAATTCGTTGTTGGTGCCGTAGGTGATGTCGGCGGCGTAGGCGGCCTTCTTGTCCGAATGCGGCATGCCCGGGTAGACCACGCCCACGCTCAGGCCGAGCCAGTTGTAAAGCTTGCCCATCCAGGCCGCGTCGCGGCGTGCCAGGTAGTCGTTGACCGTGACCACGTGCACGCCCTTGCCTTCCAGGGCGTTGAGGTACACCGGCAGGGTACCGACCAGGGTCTTGCCCTCGCCGGTGCGCATCTCGGCGATCTTGCCCAGGTGCAGGACCATGCCGCCGATCAGCTGCACGTCGTAGTGGCGCATGCCCAGCACGCGGTGGCTGGCCTCGCGGCAGACCGCGAACGCTTCGGGCAGGACGGTGTCGAGCGCCTCACCGGCGGCGATACGCTGCTGGAACTCCGGGGTCTTGGCCTTGAGCGCGTCGTCGGAGAGCTTCTTCATCTCCGGCTCGAGCGCGTTGATTCTGGCGACGATGCGGTCCAGCTGGCGCAGGAGCCGTTCGTTGCGGCTGCCGAAGACACGGGTGAGCAGTTTGTTGATCATCGATGAGGCCGGTTGGGAATGAACGCCCGGGGGTCCGGCGCGGTGCGTCGGATCCTGCGGACAGCGCGCAACCGGCCCTGTCCGGGGCAACATGCCATTGTAGCTTGGGGCGCGCGGCGACGATCTCAAGACGGCCGGGGACCGTGCCATCGATCACCCCGCCCCCCGAAAGGCGCGACTACGCCCTTGCTTGTAGGAGCCCATCCTCATGGGCGACAGGGGCGTCGGGAGTCATGGAGCCGTCGCCCATGCCGACCCCATCGGTTTGCCGATGGGGATCGGCTCCTCCAGAAGCGCGCAGGCCCGCCCCTTTGCGGGGGCGGGCCTGCGAATCCCGGCAGCGTGGGCCAGCGGGGCTCAGCCGCGTCCGCGCTTGGCGACCGGCGCGCGGCCGTCGGCGAGGAACTTGCGCGGATTGACCACGCGGCCGTTCTCCCACACCTCGAAGTGGACGTGGGCGCCGGTGGAGCGTCCGGTCGAGCCGGCCTTGGCCACCTGTTCGCCGGCGCGGACCAGGTCGCCGGCCTTCACGGTCAGGCGCGAGTTGTGCGCGTAGCGGGTGACGTAGCCGTTGCCGTGGTCGACCTCGATCGTCATGCCGTAGCCGCTGCGCGACCCGGCGAAGCTGACCACGCCGTCGGCCACCGACATGACCGCGTCGCCGACATTGGCGTCGAAGTCGATGCCCTTGTGGAACTGGCGGCCGCGGCCGAACGGGTCGGCGCGGTTGCCGAAACTGGAGGTGATGTAGCTGCGGCGGACCGGCGAACGCACCGGCAGGGTGTTGTTCTCGAGCTGGCGGTCGAACAGCAGTGACTCCATCACGCCCAGCTGGCGGCCGGAGGTCTCGAACTGCTGCTGCACCTCATCCAGGCCGGCGACCAGTTCGTCGCGCGGCATGTCGCGGGCGATGCCGGCGCCACCCTGGCCGGGCGTGCCCTGGAAGTCGAACTCGCCGTCTTCGAGCTGGCCCGCTTCGGTCAGGCGCTCACCGAGCGCGTTGAGGCGGTTGGCCTGGGCCTGCAGTTCGCCGAGGCGCGCGGCCAGTGCGTTGATTTCCTGCTGCGACTGGCGCTTGACCTGCTCGAGCTCGCGCTGCTGGTCGGCCAGGCGCGTTTCGGTGTGCTGGGCGCTGGCGACGCCGATCGCCACGCCGACGCCGGTGCCCAGGACGACGCCGGTACCGAGCACCGCGGCCAGGGCGGCGGCGGGTCGCCGGGTGGCCAGCGCCTGCAGGCGCCCGACCAGTCCATTGGCGTGGTTACCACGCGGGTTTCTTACGATGAATTTATAGCTCATGCTTTCGGGTATGCCTGATTTGAAGCCCAACGCCCGCACGGCGGCCGTCCCGCGTCCCGCAGCCGAAGCGGCGTTGGCGGATGAAACTGGCGCCACCTTGCGCCGAGCCCTCTGGCTCGATGCGCTGGACCAGCAGTTGCGTCCCCTGCTGCCCCCCGGGCTGGCCGGCCATTGCAGACTGGCCAACGTTTCCGGCGGACAACTCGTTTTTGTCACCGATTCCCCGGTCTGGCGGGCGCGGGTGCGCCTGGCAGAAGCCGAACTCCTCGATGCGGCCCGCTCCGTCGGGCTGAACCCCACCGCAGTCATCTGTAAAACGACTACCGGTCCGTTGCATCCGCCTCGACCGGCCAGCGCAACGCCCCCCCTGGTTTCAGCGACCGCCCGGCAAGCCGTCGGCGACGCATTGGCATCCCTGCGGGAATCCGATCCGTCGGATTCCCCGGGCTCCGAGGCTCCTGCCCCGGGGTCTTCGACCGGCCCTGCAACGTAGTGTTTCGCCGTTGGAGGACAACCCGCGGGGCATCCTATCGTCACATCCCCCTCACGTCGTTAGCGAATCATTAAAGATTCGTTACGCGGGATACGGATCGCGGATGGGGTTCACGCTTCGTGAAAGTCCCTGAAGGGCTGAAAACGTTCTCCGGACTGAATGGCCTGTTCAGGTTTGGAGGCGTCACTTGGACGATCCCGTGAAGCCGGTCCATGGCCGACAAGGCCCCTGTAGGAGCCCATCTTCATGGGCGACCCGGGCGTCGGAGGAATAAGGGCGTCGCCTGTGTCGACGCGGCATCGGGTCGCCGATGAGGATCGGCTCCTACAGGCAGCGGCGTAGACCCCTGTAGGAGCCCATCTTCATGGGCGACCCGGGCGTCGGAGGAATAAGGACGTCGCCTGTGTCGACGCGGCATCGGGTCGCCGATGAGGATCGGCTCCTACAGGCAGCGGCGCAGACCCCTGTAGGAGCCCATCTTCATGGGCGACCCGGGCGTCGGAGAAGTGAGGGCGTCGCCTGTGTCGACAGGGCATCGGGTCGCCGATGAGGATCGGCTCCTACAGGCAGCGGCGCAGACCCCTGTAGGAGCCCATCTTCATGGGCGACCCGGGCGTCGGAGAAGTGAGGGCGTCGCCTGTGTCGAACGCGGCATCGGGTCGCCGATGAGGATCGGCTCCTACGACGGCGGGTTGGTGCGCGCGGGGAGCGGTCAGGCCAGCGCGGGCATGCCGTAGGCGAGCGGCGCCGGGGCGGCGACGTCTTCGAAGCTCACCTTCTCCCACGCGCTGGCGTCGGCCAGCAGGGCGCGGGCGAGCTTGTTGTTGAGCGCGTGGCCGGACTTGTAGCCCTCGTAGGCGCCCAGGATCGGGCCGCCGACCAGGTACAGGTCGCCGATCGCATCGAGGATCTTGTGGCGCACGAACTCGTCGGCGTAACGCAGGCCGTCTTCGTTGAGCACGCGGAATTCGTCCAGCACGATCGCGTTGTCCATCGAGCCGCCGAGGCCGAGGTTGAGCTCGCGCATGTATTCCAGGTCGCGCATGAAGCCGAAGGTGCGCGCGCGCGAGATCTCCTGGATGTAGGACGCGGTGGAGAACTCAAGGGTGTGGCGCGATTGCCTGGCCGGGATCATCGGATGGTCGAACTGGATGGTGAAGTCCAGCCGGTAACCGTCGAACGGGCTGAAGCGGGCGACCTTGTCGCCGTCGCGCACTTCCACGTCCTTGAGGATGCGGATGAAACGCTTGGGCGCGTCCTGCTCGGCGATGCCGGCCGACTGCAGCAGGAACACGAATGGACCGGACGAGCCGTCCATGATCGGCAGCTCGGCCGAGGACAGCTCCACGATCATGTTGTCCACGCCCAGGCCGGCGGCGGCGGACATCAGGTGCTCGACGGTCTGGATCTTGGCTTCGCCGCAGGTCAGCCCGGTGCACAGGGTGGTCTCGGTGACCAGGCCGGCGGCCGCGGGCACTTCCACCACCGGCTCCAGGTCGGTGCGCCGGAACACGATGCCGTGGTCGACCGGGGCCGGGCGCAGGGTCATGTAGACCTTGTTGCCGCTGTGCAGGCCCACGCCGGTGGCGCGGATCGTGTTCTTGAGGGTGCGCTGCCGGGTCATGGGGTCACCTGCGACGGGATATCCGTATGGGGTGTCGCGTGAAGTGCCTGAGAATATCACGCGTTTAGCTGAATCTTAACGGACTGCCAGGCGTGCCCGGGACCGCATGACGCCCTTCCCGTAGGAGCCGCTTCATCGGCGACCCGAGGGCACGGGACGGGCGATGGCACCGGTAATCCAGCCGCCTCGGGTCGCCCATGAAGATGGGCTCCTACACGGACGGAAGGCGCGCAGCGAGGGCAACGAAAACCTGCCGGGCCTGGCCGGCCCGGCAGCAAGGGACCACGGACACCGGGACTGCAGCGCGCCATGGCAGGCGCGCCCCGGGGCTTGCTTCGCCGCAGGCCGGCCAGCGCCGGCGGCGACACACACATCACTGTTCCGCAGGCCGGCCTCGCGGCCGGCGTCCGGTCAGTCCGCCTGGCGGCGCAGGAACGCCGGAATATCCAGGTAATCGCTCGGCAGGTCGGCGGCCGCCGGGGCCGGCGACGACGGCGCGGCCGGCGCATTCGCCGGACCGCCGCGGCGCAGGCCGAGGCCGCCGGTCGCCGTGGCGATCGGATCGGCGGCGAAGCCGTCGTCGATCGGCAGGCCGGTGGTGGCATCGCGGACCAGCCGCACCGGCGCGCGCATCGGCTCGCGCGCGCTGAAGTCGGCACGACCGCCGCCGAACTCGCGCTCGCTGCCGCGCACCGGCTGGCGGGCCACGGCGCGGTTGAGGCCGGTGGCCACGACGGTCACGCGCACCTCGTCCTGCATGTCCGGGTCGAGCACGGTGCCGACCACCACGGTCGCATCCTCGGAGGCGAAGCCCTCGACGGTGCGGCCGATCTCGTCGAACTCGGCCATGGTGAAGTCGGGGCCGGCGGTGATGTTGACCAGGATGCCGTTGGCGCCGGCCAGGTTGACGTCGTCCAGCAGCGGGTTCTGGATCGCCGACTCGGCCGCGGCCTGGGCCCGGTCGTCGCCGCGCGCGGTGCCGGTGCCCATCATCGCCAGGCCCATCTCCGACATGACGGTGCGCACGTCGGCGAAGTCGACGTTGATCAGGCCCGGGCGCACGATCAGGTCGGCGATGCCCTGCACCGCGCCCTGCAGCACGTCGTTGGCGGCGCGGAATGCCTGCACCATCGTCGCGTTGCGGCCCAGCACGGTGATCAGCTTCTCGTTGGGGATCGTGATCAGCGAGTCGCAATGGGTCGACAGTTCCTCGATGCCCTTGAGCGCGACCTGCATGCGGCGGCGGCCCTCGAACGGGAACGGCTTGGTGACCACGGCCACGGTCAGGATGCCCATCTCCTTGGCCAGCTGGGCCACCACCGGCGCGGCGCCGGTGCCGGTGCCGCCACCCATGCCGGCGGTGATGAACACCATGTCCGCGCCCTCGAGCGCGGCGATGATCTGCTCGCGGTCCTCCAGCGCGGCCTGGCGGCCGACTTCCGGGTTGGCGCCGGCGCCCAGGCCCTTGGTGACGTTGCCGCCGAGCTGCAGCTGCATCTTCGCGCCGCAGTTCTTGATCGCCTGGGAATCGGTGTTGGCGGTGATGAATTCCACGCCGTCGACGCTGCTGTTGACCATGTGCGCCACGGCATTGCCGCCGCCGCCGCCCACGCCGATGACCTTGATCACCGCGTTCGGAGCCATCTTCTCGATCAGTTCGAAATGTGCCATGTCCGTTGTCCTCGTTATTAAGTGCCGGCTTTCTATGCTCCGGCGTTCTTGTCGGGTACTGCCTTGTCGCCTTTCGTCCTGCGGGTTCGCCCGCCTCTCTGCCGCCTGCACCACTCGTCCGCCGCCTCGTCCGCCTTTCCCGCCTGCCGCCGCCGGCCCCGCCGTCGACGACCGTCCTGTTCAGTGGGGCGCGCTCAGAACTCGCCCCGGTACCAGTTGCGCAGCTTCTTGAAGAAGTTGCCGGCGCGGCCGCTGGGCAGCGAAGGCCGGCGCGGATGCTCGATCTGGCTGCCCATCAGCAGCAGGCCCACGCCGGTGGCGTGCACCGGGTTGCCGACCACCTCGCCCAGGCCGCTGACGTGCTGCGGGATGCCGATGCGCACCGGCATGTGCAGCATCTCCTCGGCCAGCTCGATCACCCCTTCCATCTTCGAGGCGCCGCCGGTCAGGACCATGCCCGCGCGCACCAGCTCCTCGAACCCGGAGCGGCGCAACTCGGCCTGGACCATCTCGAAGATCTCCTCGTAGCGGCCCTGCACCGCCTGCGCCAGCGAGGCGCGCGGCATCCGGCGCGGCGGCCGGTCGCCGACGCTGGGCACCTGGATGCTTTCCTCGGCCGTGGCCAGCTGCGCGAGCGCGCAGGCGTAGCGCACCTTGATCTGCTCGGCCTCGGGCGTGGGGGTGCGCAGCATGTGCGCGATGTCGTTGGTGACGTGGTCGCCGGCGATCGGCAGCGATGCCGTGTGGCAGATCGCGCCCTGGATGAACACCGCGATGTCGGTGGTGCCCGCGCCCATGTCGACCAGGACCACGCCCAGCTCGCGCTCGTCGGCGGTGAGCACCGCGACGCTCGAGGCCAGCGAGGACAGGATCAGGTCGTCGACCTGCAGGCCGCAGCGCTGCACGCACTTGGTGATGTTCTGCGCCGCCGACTGCGCGCAGGTGACGAGGTGGGCGTGCACCTCCAGGCGCACGCCGGTCATGCCGACCGGGTTGCGGATGCCTTCCTGCGAGTCGTCGAGCACGTACTCGCGCGGGATCGCGTGCAGGATGCGCTGGTCGGCCGGGATCGCCACCGCCTTGGCCGCGTCCAGCACCCGGTCCAGGTCGGCCCAGGTCACCTCGCCGTCGCGGATCGGGACGATGCCCGGCGAGTTCTTGCACTGGACGTGGTTGCCGGAGATGGAAGCGTAGACCGAACGGATCTCGCAGCCGGCCATCAGTTCGGCCTCCTCCACCGCGCGCTGGATCGACTGCACGGTCGACTCGATGTCCACCACCACGCCGCGCTTGAGCCCGCGCGACTCGTGCGAGCCGATCCCGATCACCTCGATCGGGTTGCCCGGCGAGTACTCGCCCACCAGCGCCACGACCTTGGAGGTGCCGATGTCGAGCCCAACGATGAGGGACTTGTCGCCTTTGCGGTTCATGTACTGCTCGCCTGCTGTGATTGCGTATGCGCGGCGCGGTTCGGCGCCGGGGAAGGGGAAGCGGCGGCCTTGGCGGGCGTGCCCCAGGCCAGGGTGAAGCCGTTGGTGTAGCGCAGGTCCGCGCGCTCGATCGTGCGCGCCTGCTGCGCGAGCAGCTGCGGCAGCACGCGGGCGAAGCGTTGCAGGCGCGCGCGCGCATCGTCGCGCCCGACCACCACCTCGATGCCGTTGTCCAGGGTCAACGACCAGCTTCCACGCGCATCCACGCCCAACCGCGCGATGCCGTAGCCGAGCGGTGCGAACAGCGCCCCCGCCTCGTTGTAGAGACCGACCACCTCGGCGGCGCGGGCATCCGGGCCCGCGAGGTGCGGCATGCGGCCGGCGGCCAGGTCCTTCGGCAGCGGGAACAGCTGCCCGCGCTCGGACAGGAGCCGGTCCTCGCCCCAGAACGCGAAGGGCACGTGTTCGACTACCTGGATTTCCAGCACGTCCGGCCAGGCCTTGCGTACCTGCGCACGCTCGACCCACGGCAGCCGCTCGACCGCCTTCTGCGCCGCGTCGAGGTCGGCGGCGAAGTAGCCGCGGCTGGCATACGGCGCCACTGCCGCGCGCAGCTGTTCGGCCTGGACCCGCTCGAACTGGCCGGTCACGCGCAGGCGCGACAGCGGCCAGCGCTCGGCGCCGACCCAGCCGTTGAGCACGGCCACCACCGGCAGCGCGACCAGCGCCACCGCCAGGAGCCAGGCCAGGATGCGCAGCAACGCGTTCACCCGGCTGCACCTCCGGCCGGATCGTCGGCCACGGCCTGTTCCAGGATCCGCCAGCAAAGCTCTTCGAAGCCGATGCCGACCTGTTGCGCGGCCTTGGGGACCAGCGAATGGCTGGTCATGCCCGGCGCGGTGTTCACCTCGAGCAGGTACAGCGCGCCGCTGTCGCGATCGCGCATGACGTCCACCCGGCCCCAGCCGCTGCAGCCGGCGGCGCGGAACGCGGCCAGCGCGAGCGCGCCGATCTCCGCCTCGCCGGCCTCGTCCAGGCCCGGGCACAGGTACTGGGTGTCCTCGGCCACGTACTTGGCGTGGTAGTCGTACCACTGGCCCTTGGGCACGATCCGGATCGACGGCAGCGCCTTGTCGCCGAGGATGCCGACGGTGAGCTCGTCGCCGATCACCATCTGTTCCATCAGCAGTTCGCCGGGATAGCGCGCGGCCAGTTCGACCGCGGCGACCAGGTCCGGATCGGCCAGCACGCGCGACACGCCCACGCTCGATCCTTCCGACGATGGCTTGACGATCACCGGCAGCCCCAGTTCGCGGGCGGCCGCCTGCACGCCACCTCCGCGCGCCAGGCGCGCGTAGCGTGGCGTCGGCAGTCCCAGCGACAGCCACACCTGCTTGGTCCGGATCTTGTCCATCGCCAGCGCCGAGCCGAGCACGCCCGAGCCGGTGTAGGGCACGCCCAGGGCCTCCATCAGCCCCTGCACGACGCCATCCTCGCCGCCGCCGCGCTGGCCGTGGAGGATGTTGAAGACACGGTCGAACTTCTTCGCCAGCAGGGCCTCCGCCAGTGCCGGGATGCCATCGACCCCATGCGCGTCGACGCCGTGCGCGCGCAGCGCCTCGAGCACGTTGCGGCCCGAATCCAGCGAGACCTCGCGCTCGGAGCTGGTGCCGCCCATCAGCACGGCGACCCGGCCGAACACGGTCGGATCGGTGAATCGCGGCGGCGGGAACGCGGCCATGCTCATGCCTGCTCCCCGCTGCCGGCGAAGCCGTCGGTGGCGATCCGGTGGGCGATGTAGCCGATGTCGCCGGCGCCCATCATCAGCAGCAGGTCGCCGTCGTGCAGCACGTCGGGCAGCACGTGGACCAGGTCGGCGACCTGCCCCACCACGACCGGCTCGCTGCGCCCGCGCGCGCGGATGGCGCGCGCCAGGGCGCGCGCATCGGCGCCCGGGATCGGCGCCTCGCCTGCGGGGTAGACCTCGCTCAGGACCAGCGCATCGGCCTCGGACAGCACCGCCGCGAACGCATCGAACTGGTCGCGGGTGCGCGAATAGCGGTGCGGCTGGAACGCCACCACCAGGCGCCGCTCGGGCCAGCCGCCGCGCGCGGCCGCGAAGACCGCTGCCAGCTCCTTGGGATGGTGGCCGTAGTCGTCGACCACGCGCACCTTGGCGCCGGTGGCGGTGGCGACCTCGCCCAGGTCGTTGAAGCGCCGGCCGATGCCGGCGAACTTCTCCAGCGCCGCGGCGATGTTGGCCGGCGACACGCCCAGCTGCCAGGCCACCGCGGCGGCGGCCAGTGCGTTGAGCACGTTGTGCCGGCCCGGCAGGGCCAGGGTCACCGGCACGGTCGCGCCTTCGGGCAGGCGCAGGGTGAAGCGCATGCGCGGGCCGTCCTGGACGATGTCGTCCGCGCGCACGTCGGCGTTCTCGGCGGTGCCGTAGGTCATCACGTGGCGCGGCGTGTGCGCGGCCAGGGCGGCGACTTCCGGGTCGTCGATGCACAGCACGGCCAGGCCGTAGAACGGCAGTCGCTGCAGGAACTCGGCGAACGCCGACTGCAGGCGGGCGAAGTCGCCGCCGTAGTTCTCCAGGTGGTCGGCGTCGATGTTGGTGATGACCGCGATCAGCGGGTTCAGGCGCAGGAAGCTGCCGTCGCTCTCGTCGGCCTCGGCGACCAGCCACTGCCCGCCACCCAGCTTGGCGTTGGCGCCGGCGGCCAGCAGCTGGCCGCCGATCACGAACGTCGGATCCAGCCCGCCTTCGCTGAGCACCGCCGCGGTCAGGCTGGTGGTGGTGGTCTTGCCGTGCGTGCCGGCGACGGCGATGCCGCGGCGGAAGCGCATCAGCTCGGCCAGCATCGCCGCGCGCGGCACGATCGGGATGCGCTGGCTGCGCGCCTCCATCAGCTCCGGGTTGTCCTCGCGGATCGCGCTGGAGACCACCACGCAGTCGGTACCGAGGACGTTGGCCGCCGAATGGCCGCGGATCACGCGCGCCCCCAGCCGCGCCAGGCGGCGGGTGGCGGCGTTGTCGGCGGTATCGGAGCCGGACACCTCGTAGCCGAGCGTCAGCATCACCTCGGCGATGCCGCTCATGCCGGTGCCGCCGATGCCGACGAAATGCACGCGAGGGAAGGCGCGCACCAGGTCGTCGGTGTCGTGCAGGCGGCGGATCATGCGGAAACTCCAGGAGACTTGTCGGACGGAAGCGATTCTTCGAGGACCACCTCGGCGATGCGCGCGGCGGCATCGGGCCGGGCCAGCGCGCGCGCCGCGCGCGCCATCGCCAGGCGCCGGGCCGGATCGGCGAGCAGGTCGCGCAGCAGCGGCTGCAGGTTGGCGGCCAGCTGCGCGTCCTGCCTGAGCAGCAGCGCGGCGCCGTTGTCGACCAGGTATTCGGCGTTGCGGGTCTGGTGGTCGTCGACCGCGGCGGCGAACGGCACCAGCACGCTGCCGATCCCCACGGCGCACAGTTCCGCCAGGGTCGAAGCGCCGGCGCGGCACACCACCAGGTCGGCCCACGCGTAGGCGGCGGCCATGTCGTCGATGAAGGCTTCCACGCGCGCCTGCACGCCGGCGTCGGCGTAGGCGCGCTCGGCCTCGGCGCGCAGCTTCTCGCCGCACTGGTGGCGCACCTCGACCGCCCCGCCCAGCTTGGCCAGCGCCACCGGCACTGCCTCGTTGAGGGCGCGGGCGCCCTGGCTGCCGCCCAGCACGAGCAGGCGCAACGCGCCTTCGCGGCCGGCCAGGCGCTGCTCGGGCGGCGCGATGGCCGCGATCTGCGCGCGCACCGGGTTGCCGGCAACTTCTTCCCTGGCGAAGCTGCCGGGGAACCCGCTGAGCGTGCGCCGCGCCAGCCGGGACAGTACCCGGTTGGTCATGCCCGGCGCGCGGTTCTGCTCATGCACGAGCAACGGCAACCCCGACATCCAGGCGGCCAGCCCGCCGGGGCCGGAGGCGAAGCCGCCGAACCCGATCACCGCGCGCGGACGGCGCCGGCGCAGCACCGCGCGCGCGGCGTTGACCGCCTTGAGCAGGCGGAACGGCGCGGCCAGCAGGGTCAGCTTGCCCTTGCCGCGAACGCCGGCCACCGGCAGCGTGTCGATCTCGATCCCGTGCTGGGGGACCAGCCGCGTTTCCATCGCGCCGGTCGCGCCCAGCCAGACCACCGGCACGCCGCGCCCGCGCAGCACGTGCGCCACCGCCAGCGCCGGGAAGATGTGGCCACCGGTGCCGCCGGCCATCACCACGACCGGCCGTTCCTGTTGATTACCCGCACATGGATGTGCGGGCTTCTGCGAGGGACTCGCATGAATGCCGCTCATGCGAACCCCCCGAGGGTCGGCTCGACGCGCGAAGTGCCGCGTCCGCGCAGCGCAGCGGCGGCCGGATGCGCGGCCGCCGCGGGCGCCGGGGACGATGCCGATGCCGCGCGCCCGGGCGACGGGCCGGTGCGCGCCGGCGCTTCGGCCGGCGCGTCGCCGCTGGCGGCCGCCTGCGGCGAACCTTCCTGGCGCACCGCGCGCTGGCGCTCGGCACGATCCAGTTCGTAGGACACGCGCAGCAGCAGGCCGATGGCCACGCAGGTCATCATCACGCTCGAACCGCCCGACGAGACCAGCGGCAGGGTCAGGCCCTTGGTCGGCAGCATGCCCAGGTTCACGCCGATGGAAACGAAGCTCTGCATGCCGATCCACAGCGCGATGCCGAAGGCGATGTAGCCGGCGAAGTGGCGCCGCATCTCCACGCACTTCAGCCCCAGGTACAGCGCGCGGCCGACCAGCAGGGCGTACAGGGCGACCACCACGCAAACGCCGGCGAAGCCCAGCTCCTCGGCGATGACCGAAAAGATGAAGTCGGTATGCGCCTCGGGCAGGTAGTTGAGCTTCTGCACCGATGCACCCAGGCCGACGCCGAACCATTCGCCGCGGCCGACAGCCATCAGTGCGTTGCTGAGCTGGTAGCCCGAGCCGAGCTGGTCGGCCCACGGGTCCAGGAACGAGGTGATCCGGCGCATGCGGTACGGCTCGAAGATGGCCAGCGCCGCCAGCGCCGGCAACCCGATCACGATCGGCAGCGACATCCGCGGCAGGTTGACCCCGCCCAGCACCAGCATGCCGGCGGTGATCGCCAGCAGCAGCGTGGCCGAGCCGAAGTCGGGCTGGGCCAGCAGCATGCCCACCAGCAGCACGGCCACGCCCAGCGGCTTGAGCATCGCCGCCCAGGTCGCGGTGACGTCGTCGCGGAAGCGGACCAGGTAGCTGGCCAGCCAGACGATGTAGATGACCTTCACCGCCTCGACCACCTGGAAGCGGGAGATGCCCAGCTCGATCCAGCGCCGCGCGCCATTGACGCTCACGCCCAGCCCCGGCAGCCAGGGCAGCAGCAGCAGGACGAAGCAGCCCAGCAGCAGCAGCTGGTTGTACTTCTCCACGGTCTTCAGCTCGGTGCGCATGGCCACCGCAGCCAGGGCGATGCCCACGCCGAGGAACAGCACGTGCCGCACCAGGTAATGGAACGGCCCCACGCCCAGGTTCTCGCCGATCGCCACCGAAGCCGAGCCGACCATGACCACGCCCAGGCAGGCGAGCGCCAGCGCCGCGCCGGTCAGCCACGGGTCGAAGCGGCCGCCGATGGCCTCCAGCCGGGTCGCCTGGCGCGAGAGGTCGTTCATCAGCGCACCTTCAACGTGGCCAGGCCGACGAGGACCAGGACCACCGAGATGATCCAGAAGCGGACGATCACGCGCGGCTCGGGCCAGCCCTTCAGTTCGAAGTGGTGGTGGATCGGCGCCATCCGGAACACGCGCTTGCCGGTGAGCTTGAACGAGGCCACCTGGATCATCACCGAGAGCGTCTCGATGACGAAGATGCCGCCCATGATCACCAGCACCAGCTCCTGGCGCACGATCACCGCGATGGTGCCCAGCACCGCGCCCAGCGCCAGCGCGCCGATGTCGCCCATGAACACCATCGCCGGGTAGGTGTTGAACCAGAGGAAGCCCAGTCCCGCGCCGGCGATGGCCGCGCAGATGATGGTCAGCTCGCCTGCGCCCGGCACCTGCGGGATCTGCAGGTAGTTGGAGAAGACGGCATTGCCCGAGGCGTAGGCGAACACGCCCAGCGCGCAGGCCACCAGCACGGTGGGCATGATCGCCAGCCCGTCCAGGCCGTCGGTCAGGTTGACCGCGTTGGAGAAGCCGACGATCCAGAAGTAGGCGATGGCCACGAAGCCAATGCCGGCCAGCGGCAGCGCGATCGACTTGAAGAACGGCACGTAGAAGGTGGTGGCCGCCGGCACGTCGGCGTACAGCCACAAGTACAGGCCGGCAGCCAGGCCGAAGACCGACTGCAGCAGGTACTTCCAGCGCGACTTCAGGCCGTTGGGGTCGCGCTTGACGATCTTGATCCAGTCGTCGTACCAGCCGATCGCGCCGAAGGCCAGCATCACCAGCAGCACGGTCCACACGTACTTGTTGCGCAGGTCGCCCCACAGCAGCACCGAGGCCAGCACCGTGATCAGGATCATCGCCCCGCCCATGGTCGGGGTGCCGGCCTTGGAGAAGTGCGACTGCGGCCCGTCCTTGCGGATCGGCTGGCCGCCCTTGAGCTGGCCCAGGCGGCGGATCACCGCCGGCCCCCACCACAGCGAGAGGAACAGCGCGGTCAACGCGGCCAGGATGCCGCGGAAGGTCAGGTACGCGAACAGGCCGAAGAAGTTCTCCAGTCCCTGCAGCCAGCGCGCCAGTTCAAGCAACATTCGCAGCGTCCCCTTGCGCCAGCAGCGCGGTCACGATCCTGTCCATCGCGCTTCCGCGCGACCCCTTCACCAGCACCCGCAACCCATGGCCGGCGCTTCCGGCGGCCGAGACCGGCATGCGTGCCCGCAGGTCGGCGTTCAGGGCCGCGGCCAGCGCCTCGTGCGTATCGAAATGGCGGCCGCCGTCGCCGAAGGCGCGGGCGGCGGCGGCGCTCAGCGTGCCCAGTGCATAGAGCCGGGCCAGGCGGGCGTCGCGCGCGCGCGCGCCGGCGTCGGCGTGCAGGGCCTCGGCCTCCGGCCCCAGTTCGCGCATGTCGCCCAGCACCAGCCAGGCTTCATCGCCCGAGGCGGCCAGCGCGTCGATGGCCGCCGCCACCGAGCCGGGGTTGGCGTTGTAGCTGTCGTCGATCAGCAGGGCCCCGCCAGGCAGCCCGTGCGCCACCTGACGTCCCGGCACCGGCTGGGCGTCGGCCAGGCCCGCGGCGATGCGTTCGAGCGGAACCTCGCAGGCCAACGCGATCGCGGCGGCGGCCAGCGCGTTGCGCACGTTGTGGCGGCCCGGCAACGCCAGCGACACTTCGACCTGTCCCTGCGGGGTGACCAGCACGAAGCGGCTGCCCTGGCCGGTGGCCACGATGTCGCGCGCGGTGACCTCGGCGCTGGCCTCCAGGCCGAAGCGCAGGACCCGCCGGCCACTGTCACCGGCGCGGATGACCTGCTGCTCGAACCAGCTGCCGAAGGCGTCGTCGGCGTTGACCACCGCCACGCCGCCGTCGCCAAGCGCGGCGTAGATCGCGCCCTTGGTCTCGGCCACGCCGAGCAGGCTGCCCATCCGCTCCAGGTGCGCGGCGGCGATGTTGTTGACCAGGGCGACGTCCGGACGCGCGACCGCAGTCAGGTAGGCGATGTCGCCGGGCTTGCCCGCGCCCATTTCGTAGATCGCGAAATCGGCGTCCTCGGGCGCGTCGATCACCGCCAGCGGCAGGCCGATCTCGTTGTTGCGGTTGCCCGGGTTGGCGTAGGCCTCGCCGGCCCGCTGCAGGATCGCCAGCACCAGCGTCTTGACGCTGGTCTTGCCGTTGCTGCCGGTGATCGCCACGACCCGCGCGCGACGGCCGCGCTGCATGCCGGCGGCGATGCGCGCCAGGGCGCGCTCGCTGTCCTCGACCAGCACCTGCGGCAACGGCGGCTCCAGCTCCAGCAGGCGCTCGACCAGCAGCGCCGACGCCCCGCGCATGGCGGCATCGGCGGCGAAGTCATGCCCGTCGAAACGTTCGCCGCGCAGGGCCACGTACAGGCTGCCGGGACGCAGCTGGCGGGTGTCGTGGCTCACCGCATCGATCGCGACGTCGTCGCCGTGCAGTTCGCCGCCGGCCCAGTGCGCGACCAGCGAGAGCGGAAGGCGGTTCATGGCTGTCCCTCCGCATCCTGCGGCCGCACCCGTGCATCCGTGCGCGCCGGGCCGCGGGCTTCGAGAGCCTGGCGGGCCACGTCGGTATCGTCGAACGGATGGCGCACGCCGGCCACCTCCTGGTAGGGCTCATGGCCCTTGCCGGCGACCAGGACGATGTCGTCCGCGCCGGCCGAGGCGATGGCCAGGGCGATCGCCTGCGCGCGGTCGCGCTGCACGGTGACCGCGCCAGGCGCGGTGAAGCCGGCGACGATGTCGGCGACGATCGCGTCGCCGTCCTCGCCGCGCGGATTGTCGTCGGTGACGATCACCACGTCGGCCTCGGCCTCGGCGATCTGCGCCATCTGCGGGCGCTTGCCGCGATCACGCTCGCCGCCGCAGCCGAACACGCAGAACAGCCGGTCGGCGGCGTGACGGCGCAGGCTGGTCAGCGCCTGGGCCAGCGCGTCGGGGGTGTGCGCGTAGTCGACCACTACCAGCGGCCGCACGCCATCGCCGCCGAGCCGGTTCATGCGCCCGGCAACCGGCTGCAGCTGCGACAGGGTCGCGGCGATCGTGGCCGGTCCGTCGCCCAGCGCGAACAGGACGCCGGCGACGGCCATCAGGTTGTCGACGTTGAAGCGGCCCAGCAGCGGCGAGCTCACCGGATGCGCCTCGCCATCGAAGACCAGGTCGAAGGCCAGGCCGCGGTTGTCGAAGCGCAGCGACTCGGCGCGCAACGCCGCGCCGGCCTGGCCCCGGGAACTGACCCCGAAGGCGCGCACGTCGGCCGGCAGGCTGTGGGCGAGGGTGCGGCCGAAGGCGTCGTCCAGGTTCAGCACCGCGGCCTTCAGGCCCGGCCGCGCGAACAGCCGCGCCTTGGCCGCGCCATAGCTGTCCATGTCGCCGTGGTAGTCGAGGTGGTCGCGGGTGAGGTTGGTGAACACCGCCACGTCGTAGTGCACGCCGTCCACCCGACCCTGGTCGAGCGCGTGCGAACTCACTTCCATCGCCACCGCCTGCACCCCGGCGTCGCGCAGTTCGCCGAGCAGCGCGTGCATGCGCAGCACCAGCGGCGTGGTGAAGCCGGTGGGCTGGACCTGGCCGTGACGGCCGGCGCCCAGGGTGCCGATGCTGCCGCTGTCCAGGCCGCGCAGGTGCCAGGCCTGGGCCAGCAGCTGCACGGTGGAGGTCTTGCCGTTGGTGCCGGTGACGCCGACCATCGTCATCGCGTGCGACGGGTGGCCGTGGAACAGGTCGCCCATCGTGCCCAGCCGCGAGCGCAGCCCGGGCACGGCGATGGCGTCGGCCGGCGCCGGGTATTCGCCGGGTGCCGGCGGCTCGAACAGGATCGCCGCGGCGCCGGCCTCGGCCGCCTGGGCGGCGAATGCCAGGCCGTGGGTGCCGAAGCCGGCGATGGCCACGAAGGCGTCGCCGCGCCTGATCTCGCGGCTGTCCATCACCAGGCCGGAAACGTCGATGTCGCGCGGCAGCGCGACGTCGGGCAGCAGGCGCGACAGCGGCATCGAACGCGTCATCGATGCCCCCCGCCGCCGGCCCCGGCCTCGCCCATGGGCGGCGGGATGGTCAGGTCGTCCTCGAAGGATTCCTCCAGCGCCTGCGGCAGCTGCGGGATCGCCGCCTGCCGCTTGGCCTCGCCGCGCGCCTGCGCGGCCAGCCAGGTGTCGATGTCGTCCGGCGGCACGTCCATCAGCCGCAGCGCATCCTCCATCACGCTGCGGAACACCGGCGCCGATACCAGGCCGGCGAAGTAGGAGCCGGCCTGCGGGTCGTTGATCACCACCACGGTGGCGAAGCGCGGCTGGGTGGCCGGCACCAGGCCGGCGAAGGTGGTGGTGTAGCGGCGCGCGTAGCCGCCGGCCGAGGCCTGGCGGGCGGTGCCGGTCTTGCCGGCGACGTGGTAGCCGAGGATCGCGGCCTGGGTCGCGGTGCCGCCCGGCTCGGTGACCGTCTGCATCATCCGCAACACCTGGTCGGCAACTTCCGGCTTGACCGCCTGGCGCGACTCGTTGATCTGGCCCTTCACGAAGGTCGGGGTGATCAGGCGGCCGTGGTTGCCCAGCGCCGCGTACGCCTGCGCGATCTGCAGCGGCGTGGCCGACAGGCCGTAGCCGTAGGCCATGGTGGACTTGGTCAGGCCATCCCAGCGCGCCGGCTCGCGCAGCGAGCCGACCGCCTCGCCCGGGAAGCCGCTGTTGGGCGCGCTGCCGTAGCCGAAGCCCTTGATGAATTCGTAGAAGTACTGGTTCGGCAGCGGCTCGGCCAGTTTCACCGCGCCCAGGTTCGAGCTCTTGGTGATGATGCCGGTGACGTCGAGCACGCCGTAGTTGTGGTGGTCGCGGATGGTGTAGCGGCCGAGCGCCATGTAACCGGGATTGGTGTCGAAGCGCGTGGAGGCGGTGACCCGGCCGGCGTTGAGCGCCGCGGCCACCGTGATCGGCTTCATCGTCGAGCCCGGCTCGACCAGGTCGGTGACCGCGCGGTTGCGATGGGTGTCCTGGGCGCCGCCGGTAACCGCATTGGGGTTGTAGCTGGGCAGGTTGACCATGGCCAGCACCTCGCCGGTGGCCACGTCCAGCACCACGGCCGAACCGCTGCTGGCCTTGGTCGCGGTCAGCGCGTTGCGCAGCTCGCGATAGGCCAGGAACTGGATCCGGCGGTCGATGCTCAGGGTCAGGTCCTTGCCCGGCTCGGCGGCGCGGACCAGGTCGATGTTCTCGACGATGCGGCCGTGCCGGTCGCGGATCACGCGCTTGCTGCCGGGCTTGCCGCGCTGCCATTCGTCGAACGCCAGCTCCAGGCCTTCCTGGCCGCGGTCGTCGATGTTGGTGAAGCCCAGCACGTGCGCCATCGCCTCGCCCTGGGGGTAGAAGCGGCGGAACTCGCGCTGCGAGAACACGCCCGGCACGTTGTGGGCGAGGATCGCCTTGGCCTGGTCGGGGTTGATACGGCGCTTGAGGTAGACGAACTCCTTGTCCGCGCGCTGGGACAGGCGGCGGGTCAGCTCTTCCTCGGCCACGCCCAGCGCGCGCGCCAGCTCCGGCAGCCGCTCCGGGTGCCGCATCAGCTCCTGCGGATTGCCCCACACCGATTCCACCGGGGTGGACACCGCCAGCGGCTCGCCGTTGCGGTCGGTGATCATGCCGCGCGAGGTCGGGATCGGGATTTCGCGGACGAAGCGCGCCTCGCCCTGGCGCTGGTAGAAGTCGGCGTTGACCAGCTGCACGTAGGCGGCGCGGCCGACCAGCGCCACCGAGCACAGGCCCAGGGTGGCGCCGACCAGCAGCATGCGGCCTCGCAGGTTGAAGCTGCTGCGGTTGCGGCTGGGGCGGTTCATTGCCGCACCACCACGATGTCTTCGGCTTCGGGGAACTTCATCCCCAGCCGTTCGCGCGCCACCTGGTCGATGCGGTTGGCCTGCGCCCAGGTCGCCTGCTCCAGCTGCAGGCGGCCGAATTCGATGTTCAGCTCGTCGCGCTCGCGTTCGCGCTTGGTCAGCTCGACGAACAGTTGGCGGTGGCGGTAGCGCTCGTACGCCACCGCGATCCCGCTGCCGACGATGGCGACCAGCAGCACGCCTAGCAGGACGCGGCTCATGCGCGCCCCTCCGCCGGCGGCAGCTTCTCGGCCACCCGCAGCACCGCGCTGCGCGCGCGCGGGTTGGCCGCCAGCTCGGCGGCCTCGGCGCGGATCGCGCCGCCGCCCACGTCGGCCAGCACCGGCACGAAGGCCTGCGCCACCGGCAACCGGCGGTTGGCCGGCGGCGCCTTGGCGTGGCGCGCGATGAACTGCTTGACGATGCGGTCTTCCAGCGAATGGAAGCTGATCACCGCCAGGCGGCCGCCCGGGCGCAGCGCCGCCAGCGCCGCGTCCAGGCCGGCTTCCAGGTCGGCCAGTTCGCGGTTGATGTGGATGCGGATGGCCTGGAAGCTGCGCGTGGCCGGGTTGCTCTTGTCCTTGCCGCGCGGCACGACCGAATTGATCAGCTCGGCCAGCTCGGCGGTGCGTGCCAGCGGCTGTTGGGCGCGACGGGCGACGATCGCCCGGGCGATGCGCCGGCTCTGCTTCTCCTCGCCGTAGGTCCACAGCACGTCGGCGATCTCGCGCTCGTCGGCGCGGGCCAGCCATTGCGCGGCGCTCTCGCCGGACTCCGGGTCCATGCGCATGTCCAGCGGGCCGTCCTTGCCGAACGAGAAGCCACGCTCGGCCACGTCCAGCTGCGGCGAGGATACGCCGAGGTCGAACAGCACGCCGTCGAGCCCGCACGCCTGCTCCCAGCCGCCGAGCGAAGCGAAGCTGCCGCGGCGGATCGACACGCGCGCGTCGCCGCCGAACGTCCGTCCGGCCTCCGCGATCGCTTCGGGATCCTTGTCCATCAGCAGCAGCCGGCCTCCCGGGCCGAGTCGTTCCAGCACTCCGCGCGCATGCCCGCCGCGCCCGAAGGTGCCGTCCAGGTAGCGTCCGTCCTCGACCACACGCAAACCGTCCATGACCTGCGCGTACAGCACCGGCAGGTGCGCCGCCGGCGCCGACGGGTCCGCGGGGTGGCCGGGCTGCGCGGTGGTGCGCATCCGGTCCCCCGCCATCACAACCTCAGGTCGAGCATGTGCTCGCTCAGATCGTCGTCGGACAGGGTCCGGCGGATCTGCGCGTGATGCGCCTGCTCGCTCCAAAGTTCGAACTTGTCGCCCATGCCCAGCAGGACGGCCTTCTTCTCGATGCCCACCGCGCTGCGATGGCTGGCCGGGATGCCGATCCGGCCGTTGCCGTCCAGCTCCACCGGCGTGGCCGCGCCCACCAGCTTCAGCTGCAGGCTGCGGTGGGCGGCGCGGGTGCTGGGCAGCGCGTTGACCGCATCGCGCACCCGCTCCCACTCCTTGAACGGGTACAGGTAGAGCGAGCCGGCCTCGAACGGGTTGTAGGCGATGACCAGCCGGTTGCCGCATTCACGCGCGACGGCATCGCGGTAGGCCGTGGGAATGGCCACCCGTCCCTTGTCGTCCACAGTGATGGCGGTCTCGCCCTGGAACACGTTCGCTGCTGCCCGACCCCGTTCTGGGATGCCATTCAATCACGGAAAACCACAGAAATCCCGGTTTCCCCACGAATGTCCACCTTAGGAGTCACCAACAGGGTTGTCAACAGGATTCGAAGGAAAAAATCGCCTGTCGCGTCAATGAGTTGCAGCGATGTTCACAGACAAGTTCAAGGGTTTTCCACAAGTCGCTGTTTAGTCTCAAATTTTGAGATTTGGCACTTGTGAAGGCCTTGTGAGTTGCGCGAAAAACGCGTCGCGCCGGGCCGCCTTCCCGGGCAACCCGGCGCTGCGTATTCATCGAAAGGTGCGCCGTGTGGCGCGGCCGCGGCGCTCCGCCCGGGCGGGCGGAGCGCGAACAGAGGTGGCGGAGCCGGCCGGTAAGCCGGGTTCTGTCGTGGACAGTCATTCCTCTAGGCGCAACGTCACCGTTACGCTCGAGCAGCCTACCCGGACCCGACGCGGGCGACGTCATGGGGTCCCTATTTGGCCTTGCTCCCGGTGGGGTTTGCCGTGCCGGCCTGTTGCCAGGCTCGCGGTGCGCTCTTACCGCACCATTTCACCCTTGCCACGCATTCCGGAGAACCGTTCGGCGGTATCTTTCTGTTGCACTTTCCGTCGGCTCGCGCCGCCCAGGCGTTACCTGGCACCGTGCCCTGTGGAGCCCGGACTTTCCTCGGCACTCCCGAAGAAGTGACGCGACTGTCTGGCCGACTCCGCCTTGGGCATTCTACGGCTTCGGCGATGAATACCCCAGAATCCGACTGCGGGGATGCAGGACCGGGAGTCGCCCCGACCCATCGTCAGCGTCGCTCAGGGAAAGCGGAGCATCGGGCCTTCGGGGGGCCGCCATGCCCTGGGGGTGGGGCGCATCCCTCGGGACGACATCCTGTCTTTACTCGGGTCGTGGCACATCCATGTGCCACTTGCGCCCCACCCCCAGGGCATGGCGTCCTCGGGAGGCGTCAAGGGCGCAGCTTCTCTCCACTCCGGGAACCAGGGTCGCGCCGCGGCATGAAGCGACACGATCGGAGCCGCGACCTGGAAGCTCCCGAAGACGTGGCGGGCCGAGGGGGATTGCGGGAGTGGCCATGGATGGCCACGCCGGCGAGTCGGCACAGGGATGTGCCGTCGCGGCGGCCGCAATTCCCCTCGCTCGCCACGACTCCCTCCGGGGCGAACCACGCATCGCCGTCGCGCTTGTGATTGCGGTTCTGGTTGCAGTGCGGTTGGCCGTGAAGCGCGACCGCCAGCGTCTCAGTCGTCCGCGCCGGCACCCGCACCATAGAGCGCCTTGCGCGGCGCGCCGGTGATCTCGGCCGCGAGCTTGGCAGCGGTCGACGGCGGCAGCTGCCTGGCCAGGATCGCGTGGACGCGGCGGCCTTCGACCAGCTTCGCGTCGGCGTCCTCGCCCACGCCCTGCACGACCAGGACGAACTCGCCCTTGCGCTGGTCGGCATCGGCCGCCACCCGCGCATGCAGGTCCGCCAGGGTGCCGTCGAGCACCGTCTCGAACAGCTTGGTGAGCTCCCGCGCCAGCACCGCCGGCCGGTCATCGCCGAACGCGGCACGCAGGTCCGCCAGCGACTCCTCGATCCGGTGCGAAGACTCGTAGAACACCAGCGTGCGCGGTTCGCCGGCCAGCGCCGCCAGCCGTTCGCGCCGGGCCGACGCCTTCGCCGGCAGGAAGCCCTCGAAGGTGAAGCGGTCGCTCGGCAGGCCGGCCACGCTCAGCGCCGCGACCAGCGCCGACGGCCCCGGCACCGGGCTGACCTTCACCCCGGCCGCGCGCGCGGCGCGAACCAGGCGATAACCCGGGTCGCTGACCAGCGGGGTCCCGGCATCGCTGACCAGGGCCAGCGCCTCCCCGCCCAGCAGGCGCGCGACCAGGCGCTCGGCCAGCTGCTGCTCGTTGTGTTCGTGCAGGGCTAGCAACGGCGTGCCGATGCCGAAGTGCGCCAGCAACTGGCCGCTGCGCCGGGTGTCCTCGGCACAGACCGCGGCGACCTCCCGCAGGACCTGCTGGGCGCGCGGCGACAGGTCGCCGAGGTTGCCGATGGGCGTGGCGACGACATGCAGGGTGGCGGCGGGCATCACAGGTCCAGGCAGCACGTGGAAGGTAGAATCCTAAGCCCTAATCCCCACAGGCCCGGCCCGACGGATGGACATGCCGAACCCCGCATCGCCCGCCCCGCCCCTCCACCGCCTGCGCTGGCTCGCGCCGGCATTGGCCGTGCTGCTCGCCGCCGGCTGCGCCAGCGTGTCCACCACGCCCGCCACCGCTCCCGAACACGCCGCCGCGCTGGCCCAGCTCGAGCAGGGCCAGGCCCGCGACGCGGCGCAGCGGCTGGAAGCGCTCGCGGCCGCGGCCCGGGGCAACGCGCGCAACGCGCTGCTGGCCGACGCCGCATTTGCCTGGCACGAGGCCGGCGACGACGCGAAGGCGCGCAGCCTGGCCGCCCAGGTCGACGTGCGCCGCACCGGTGGCGCCAGCCTCGCCCGCTTCGCCCTGCTGCAGGCCGAACTGGCGGTGGCCGCCAGGCAGCCTGCCGCGGCGACCGCGGCGCTCGCGGGCAGCGACCCGGCCGTCCTGCCGGCAGCGCTGCAGGCACGCTGGCACCTCGCGCAGGGCCAGGGCCTGGAGGCCGGTGGCGATATCGCCGCTGCCGCCGGCGCCCGTGCGCGTGCCGATGCCGGACTGCAGGGCGAGGCGCGCGACGGCAACCGGCGCGAGATCGAGCGCCTGCTGTCCTCGCTGGACGATGCCACCCTGGCTGCGCGCGCCGCCGCCCTGCCCGCCGGCGACCCGTTGTACAACTTCGCAGGCCGCGCGCTGGTGCGCCGCGGCCTGCCGCTGCCGCGCCCGTTCGACACCGGCGAGAGCTGGGATTTCTCGCAGCGCGCGCCGGCAGCGGCCGACGGATACCGCCCGCCGCGCAAGCTGGCGGTCCTGCTGCCGTTGTCCGGGCCGATGGCGACCGCGTCCGGTCCGGTCCGCGACGGCCTGCTCGCCGGCTACCACGCCGAGGGCCGGGCGCGTCCGCCGGTCACCTTCTATGACACCACGGGCACGCCGGCCGGCGCGGTGGCGGCCTACGCCAGGGCCGTGGCCGAAGGCAACGATTACGTGGTCGGTCCACTGGGCCGCGACGAAGTCGGCGCGGTGTTCGCCCAGGCCGATGCCCGCGTGCCCAGCCTGGCGTTGAACCGCGGCAACGTCGCGCCCCCGCCAGGCCACCTGGCCTTCTCGCTGGCCCCGGAGGACGACGGCATCGCCGCCGCCGACTACCTGCTGGCGCGCGAGCACCGCAAGGTGGTGGTGATCGGCGGCAGCGACGACAACGGCCGCCGCGCGGTGGATGCCTTCCGCGCGCGCCTGGGCGAGCGCGGCGGCAGCGTCGTAGGCGTGGTGAGCGTCGGCGAGCCCGATGCCAGCGGAAATGTCGGCGACGTGTCGGCGCAGCTGGTCCAGGCCGCCGTCGCGGGCGCCGACTCTGTGTTCCTCGCCGTGCGCGGCGCACAGGCGCGCGCGCTGGCGCCGCAACTGGCGACGGCCGGCTTCTCGTCGCGGACCCGGGTGGCCGCCTCGCAGCTGCTGTCGGGCACCGGAAAGGCCAGCGAGGACGTGGTGCTGGACGGCATCGTGTTCCCGGGCGAAGCCTGGCCGGCGCGTGGCGTGGCCGGGCTTCCGCCTTACAGTCAGGTTTCCGAGATGCTGCCGACCGCACGCGGCGCCGCGGCGCGCCTGTTCGCGTTCGGCTACGACGCCTGGATGATCAGCGCCTATCTCGAGCGGCTGGTGACGCGCAGCGACGGCGAACTGGCCGGCGCCACCGGGACGCTGCGCCTGGACGGCTTCGGCAACGTGGCGCGGCAACCGCAGTGGTCGATCTTCAGCGGCGGCGTGCCGGTGCCGCTGGCCGGCAGTGGCCGCTGAGTCAGACACCGACCGCCGCGCCCGCGGCGCCCAGGCCGAAGCGGCCGCGCGCGCCGAGCTCGAAGGCGCCGGCCTGCGCACGCTGGCGGCCAATGTCGGTTATCGCGGCGGCGAGCTGGACCTGGTGATGCTCGAACCCGGGCGCAGCGGCGACACCCTGGTGTTCGTCGAGGTGCGCCACCGCCGCGGCGGCTCGTTCGGCGGTGGATTCGCGTCGGTCGACGCGGCCAAGCGCCGCCGCCTGGTCCGGGCGGCGCAGTTGTACCTGGGCAGCCACCCGCGACTGGCGCAGCTGCCGTGCCGCTTCGATGTGGTCGAGTCGGAAGGCGATCCGGCCGCGCCGGCGATCCGCTGGCTGAAGGACGCATTCCGGCTCGACGACCTGTAGGTGTCCATCTTCATCGGCGACCCGGCATCGGGCCTGCGAGGCCGTCGCCCGGGCCGACGGCGCCGGGTCGCCGATGAATCGGCTCCGACAACGATGCGCCGCCGTGGCCCGGCCATGCCGGCGCCACCTACAATCGCGCCATGGCTTCCACGCTGCCCGCCCCGCTCGATGCCGCACTGGCCGCCCTGCTCGGCCCCGACAGCTGGCTGACCGGCGAGCAGATGCGCCGCGCGCACGCCGAGGATGATTCGCGCCTGTCGGCGATGCCTGACGCGGTCGCGTTGCCGCGCGATCGCGAGCAGGTCGCGGCGATCGTGCGGGCCTGCCGGGCGCATCGCGTGCCGGTGGTCGCACGCGGTGCGGGCACCGCCACGACCGGCGCGGCGGTGCCGTTCGCCGGCGGCGTGGTGGTGTCCTTCGCGCGCATGGACCGGATCGTCGAGATCCGCCCCGGCGACCGCTGCGCGGTGGTCGAACCGGGCGTGCTCAACGGCGACCTGCAGCAGGCGCTGCAACCGCACGGCCTGTTCTGGCCCCCGGACCCCTCCAGCGCCGACCGCTGCACGATCGGCGGCAACCTCGCCTGCAACGCCGGCGGCCCGCGGGCGGTGAAGTACGGCGCCACCCGCGACAACGTGCTCGGCCTGGTCGCGGTCACCGGCGAAGGCGAGATCATCCGCTGCGGTGGTCCGTGGACCAAGGATGCCACCGGCTACGACCTCACCCACCTGCTGGTCGGCAGCGAAGGCACGCTGGCGCTGGTGGTGGAAGCCACGCTGAAACTGGCCCCGCGGCCGAAGGCGCAGGCCGGGCTGCGCGCCTTCTACCGCGATGCAGCGGCCGCAGCGGCGGCGGTCGCGCGGCTGATGGCGCAGCCGCAGGTGCCGGCGATGCTCGAGTTCATGGATGCCAGCGCTATCGCTCTGCTGCGGCGCAACGGCAGCGACGTGCCCGACGCCGGCGCGATGCTGCTGGTGGAAGCCGATGGCGACGACGACACCCTGTTGCCGGCGCTGCAGGCCCTGGCCGACGCGGCCGAAGGCGACGGACTGGTCGCGCTGGACGTGGCCGTCGACGGCAGCGCACGCGATCGGCTCTGGGCGGCGCGGCGCGCGCTTTCGCCGGCGCTGCGCACGATCGCGCCGGGCAAGATCAACGAGGACGTGGTGGTGCCGGTGTCCCGCATCCCGGACCTGGTAGCGGGGGTCGAGGCGCTGTCGGCGGAGGCGTCGTTGCCGATCGTGGTGTTCGGCCATGCCGGCAATGGCAACCTGCACGTCAACATCATGTACCGCCCCGACGACGCGTCCGAAACCGCGCGCGCGCAGGCCGCGCTGCCCCGGGTGTTCGCACTGGTGCTGTCGCTGGGCGGCACCCTGTCCGGGGAGCATGGCATCGGCGTGGCCAAGCGCGACTGGATGGAACGCGCCTTCGACGCGCCGACCCTGGCGGCGATGCGGGCGATCAAGGCCGCCCTGGATCCGGACGGGATCCTCAACCCCGGCAAGGTGCTGCCGCCGTTGTAGGAGCCCATGCCCATGGGCGACAGGGCGACTCGGTTAGCGAGACGAGGCGGGCACCGACGGGGCATCGGGTCGCCGATAAGGATCGGCTCCTACAATGAGGGCGCAGACGGACGGAGAATGGCGCTGGACACCTCGGCATTCGACGCGATCACGCTGGACCAGCTGCGCGCCGGCGGCGGGCTGAAGTGGCGCGCCTTCCCGGACTGCATCGGCGCCTTCGTCGCCGAGATGGACTTCGGCATCGCGCCGCCGATCCGCGATGCGCTGCACGAGGCGGTGGAGCGCGGCCAGGTCGGCTACCTTTCCGCCCCGCCCTTGCGCGCCATGGCCGAAGCCTGCGCACGCTGGCAGCAGCGGCACCATGGATGGGACGTGCCGGCCGACATGATCCGCGCGGTTCCCGACGTGCTCGGGGCGCTGGAAGTCGCCTGCCGCCATTACCTGCCGGCCGGCGCGACGGTCGCGGTGCCGGTCCCGTGCTACATGCCCTTCCTGCCCCTGCTGGCACTGCTCGGCCATCCGGTGGTGCAGGTGCCGATGCTGCGCGGTGAAGGCGACTGGAGCCTCGACGAAGCCGCGCTCGACGCCGCCTTCGCCGCCGGCGCGCGCATGCTGCTGCTGTGCAATCCGCACAACCCGATCGGCAAGGTCTACGCGCGCGCGGAACTGCAACGCATCGACACGATCGCCGCGCGCCACGACGCGCGGGTGTTCGCCGACGAGATCCACGCGCCGCTGGTCTACCCGGGACATCGGCACGTGCCCTATGCCACCGTCTCGGCCGATGCCGCGCGGCAGGCGATCACCGCCGTCTCCGCCTTCCAAGGCCTGGAACCTGGCCGGCCTGAAATGCGCGCAATTGGTATTCACCCGGCCGGACGACCTGCAGCGCTGGCGCGAGGTGGGCCATTTCGCCGGCAACAGCACCTCGACCCTCGGGGTCGTGGCCCATACCGCCGCCTGGCGCGACGGCGATGCGTGGCTGGAACCGGTGCTGGGTTACCTGCAGGGCAACCGCGACCTGCTCGGCAGGCTGCTGCGCCAGCACCTGCCGCAGGTCGGATACATCGAAGCGCAGGGCACGTACCTGGCCTGGCTGGACTGTCGCGCACTTCGGCTCGATGGCGCGCCGCACCTGTTCTTCCGCCGGCACGCCCGGGTCGCGCTGACCGACGGCGCCGAATGCGGCGATGGCGGCGAAGGCCATGTACGCCTGAACTTCGCGATGCCGCGGCCGCTGCTGGTCGAGGCCGTCGAACGCATGGCGGCCGCCGTCGCCGCATTGTAGGAGCCGATTGATCGGCGACCCGACGCCGCCGGCACAGGCGACGCCCGGCTTCTCCAGACTCCCGGCCCGCCCCTCGATGGGCTCCAGCAGGCAAGCCGCCACGACGGTGGCGGGAGCCGATCCCATTGGCGACATGGGCATCGGGATACGTGCGAGTCGCGCGTGCCGACCGCGTCGGGTCGCCGATGAAATCGGCTCCTACAAGCGGGAGGCGCCGCGAAGGAGCAGGTCAGCCGAAATGCACGTATCCGGACTGCGGCGAGCGCCATTGCGTGCCGTCGGCCGCCAGCGCACGCACGCCTTCGCCGGCCACGATGCGACCGATCCGGGTGGCCTCGACGCCGGCCTGTTCCAGCGCCAGGCTGACCGGTTCGCGCAGGTTGGCCGGTGCGGTGAAGCACAGCTCGTAATCGTCGCCGCCGGTGGCCTGGAACGATGTCCGCCGCGCGCCGAAGGCGCGCTGCAGCGCCACCGACGCCGGCAGCCGCTCGAGCCACACTTCGGCGCCGACGCCGCTGCGCTCGCACACGTGACCCAGGTCGGCCAGCAATCCGTCGGACACGTCGACGCAGGCATGCGCCAGGCCCATCAGCGCACGGCCCGCGGCAACCCGAGGCAGAGGCCGCCGCAGGCGGTCGCCCAGCCAGGCGGCGATGGCTGGATCGACCGCCGGCAGCGGCTCGCCGGAGGCCGGCGGCACATGTCCGTCGAGCGCCAGCGAAGCCGCCGCGTCGCCCAACGTGCCGCTGACCCAGACGTCATCGCCCGGACGGGCGCGGTCGCGCCGCAGCGCCGCGCCGCATTCCACCCAACCCATCGCGGTGACCGCGATCGACAGCGGCCCCCGGGTCGTATCGCCACCCACCAGCGCGATGCCGTGCATCGCGGCCAGTTCCTGGAATCCGTCGACGAAGGCCGATACCCAGCCGGCGTCCTCCCGTGGAAGCGACAGCGACAACGTGCACCAGGCCGGCCGCGCGCCCATCGACGCCAGGTCGGACAGGTTCACCGCCAGCGCCTTCCAGCCGATGTCGGCCGGTGCCGTGCCGGCCGGGAAGTGCACGCCCTCGTTCAAGGTGTCGGCGGTGACCACCAGCTCGTGGCCGGCGGGCATGCGCAACAGCGCGGCATCGTCGCCGATGCCCAGGACGACGCCTTCGCCGCTTCCGGGCATGGAGCCCGCGCTGGCGGCGGCGCGCGAGCGGATGAGTGCGATGAGGTCGAATTCGGCCATGGCGCCATCTTGCCCGCATTCACCGGACGGGGGTGGCGGGCGTTCCCTGCCACCGTCGGCGGCGGGCGGAACGCGCGCCCCGGAGCGACGACCGCGGCCGCCGCGGGCAATCTCAGCCGCGGCTGTTGCGCCCGGCCTGCACCTCGACCGCGCGCCAGTCGGCGCTGGCCCGGTCCAGCACGCCGTTGACGTAGGTATGGCCGTGTTCGGAACCGAAGCGCTTGGCGATCTCGATGGCCTCGTTGAGGACCACGCGATAGGGCACGTCGGGACGGTGCAGCAGCTCGTAGGCCGCCAGCCGCAGCACCGCGCGCTCGATCGCGTCGACCTCCTCGACCGTGCGGTCCAGATGCGGCGCCAGCGCCGCGTCCAGGCCCGCGCGTTCGGCCAGCACGCCGCGGACCAGGTCCTCGAAGTACTCCAGGTCGGCCACTTCATGCGCCTGCTCGTGGGCGAACTGGGCGATCACCTGCTGGGTCGTGCCGCCGGAGATCTGCCAGGCATAGATGGCCTGCAACGCGCGGCGGCGTGCGCGCCCGCGCAGCACCGGATCGACACCCGTGCGCGGGCGGTAGGGACGGTTCATCGCAGGTGCTCCAGCAGGTTGACCATTTCCAGCGCGGCCAGCGCCGCTTCCTCGCCCTTGTTGCCGTGGCTGCCGCCGGCGCGCGCCTCGGCATCCTCGAACTTCTCCACCGCCAGCACGCCATTGAGCACCGGCACGCCGGTGTCCAGCGCCACCCGCATCAGGCCCTGCGCGCAGAGGTCGGCGACGTGTTCGTAATGGCGGGTGTCGCCGCGGACCACGCACCCGAGCACGATCAGCGCCCGATGGGCACCAGCGGTGGCCAGGCGCTGGGCGGCCAGCGGCAGTTCCCAGGCCCCCGGCAGCCGGACCACGTCCACCGCCTCGTCGGGCACGCCGTTCCCGGCCAGGCAGCGGCGGGCGCCGGCGACCAGGGCGTCGGTGATGCGTGCGTTCCAGCGGCTGGCCAGGATCGCGAAGCGGGCGTCGGCCGGCAGACGCAGGTCGCCTTCGTACAGGGTCATGGGGACGTGGATTCCTCGGGGGTCGGACAGTTTAACGGAGCCGGGCGCAGCCGTAGCGCGGCGCCCTGCCCCGCGGCCAGGTCCGGCGAGCCCGGCGTAGAGCCGGGCTCTGCCCGGCTGCGCACGTCCGACGGAGCGACGTCGTAGAGCCGGGCTCCGCCCGGCTGCCCACGTCCGACGGAGCGACGTCCCGGCAAGCAGCGGGGCAGAGCCCCGCTCTACAGGGTGACGTACTCGACGACCTCCAGGCCGTAGCCGGCCAGCCCGACCTGCCTGCGCGGGGTGCCCAGCACCCGCAGCCGGCCCAGGCCCAGGTCGGCCAGGATCTGGGCGCCGGCGCCGTTGCGACGCCACTGGCCGACGTCCTTGGTGTTGGTCTTCAGCTCCGGCTGCTTGCGCAGCCGGGCCAGCAGCGCTTCGGCGTTGCGCGGCTCGGACAGCACGACCATGACCCCCTGCCCTTCGGCGGCGATCGCCCGCAGCGCATCGGTGGCGTGCACGCCGAAATCGTCGCGGCGCCAGTGCAACAGGTCGCTGAGCGGGTTTTCCACCTGCACCCGCACCAGGGTCGGCACGTCCCGCCCGGGGGTGCCGCGGACCAGGGCGAAGTGCAGCTCGTGGGCGATGCGGTCGCGGTAGGTCAGCAGCCGGAACGGACCGAACTCGGTATCGATCTCGCGCTCGTCGATGCGCTCCACGGTGTGCTCGGTGGCCAGCCGCCAGGCGATCAGGTCGGCGATCGAACCCATCTTCAGGCCGTGCTCGCGCGCGAACACTTCCAGCTCCGGGCGCCGGGCCATGCTGCCGTCGGCGTTCATCACCTCCACCAGCACCCCGGCCGGCTCCAGCCCCGCCAGCATCGGCAGGTCGCTGGCCGCCTCGGTGTGGCCGGCGCGGGTCAGCACCCCGCCGGGCTGGGCGGCCAGGGGGAAGATGTGGCCGGGCTGGCTCAGGTCGGACGGCCTGGCATCCGGACGGACCGCGGTGCGGATAGTGTGCGCCCGGTCGTAGGCGGAGATGCCGGTGGTCACGCCCTCGGCCGCCTCGATGCTGACGGTGAAGTTGGTCTGGAACTGCGCGGTATTGGTCTGCACCATCGGCGCCAGGCCCAGCTGCGCGCAGCGCTCGCGGGTCAGCGACAGGCAGACCAGGCCGCGGGCGTGGGTGACCATGAAGTTGATGTCGGCCGGGCGCACCAGCTCGGCGGCCATGATCAGGTCGCCTTCGTTCTCGCGGTCCTCGTCGTCGACGATCACTACCATGCGGCCGGCGCGGATCTCTTCCAGCAGCTCGGGAACGGGTGCGAAGTTCATGCCTGCGCTCCCTCGCCGCCGACGGCATCGACGGCCGCGCGCGCGCCGAGCAGGCGCTCGACGTAGCGCGCAACCAGGTCGATCTCCAGGTTCACCGCATCGCCCACCGCCGTTTCGGCGAAGCGCGTGTGCGCCACGGTGTGCGGGATCAGCGCGACCTCGAACCCCTCGCCATCGACCGCGTTGACGGTCAGGCTGACCCCGTCCACGCAGATCGAGCCCTTCTTCGCGACGTACTTCAGCAGCGGCGCCGGCGCGGCGAAGCGCCAGCGCTGCGCACGCGCATCGTCATGCACCGCCAGCACCCGGCCGATGCCGTCGACATGGCCGCTGACCAGGTGGCCGCCGAGCCGGTCGCTCGGTCGCATAGCCCGTTCCAGGTTCAGCGCGGCGCCTTCGGCCAGCGTGCCGAGCGTGGTCAGCACCAGGGTCTCGGTGGACGCGTCGGCCTGGAACGAGCCGGCGTCGAACGCGACCACGGTCAGGCAGACGCCGTTCACCGCGATGCTTTCGCCCAGGCGCACGTCTTCCCCACGCTCGCCCAACCAAGGCAGCGATCCGGTGGCGAAGGTGAAGCGGACGTCGCCACCGCGCGGCTCGCGCGCGGCCAGGCGGCCGACGCCCTCGATGATTCCGGTGAACATCAGCAGGCCTCCGTGGCGACGACGGGCCTGGCGCGGTGCGGCCGGTCGGCCACGCGGACGGAGAAGGCAGAGGGGGCGAGGTACATGTACGTCTTCCGCTGGAGGGGGAAGACGTCCCAGGGACGCGCACGCGCCGCCCCGCACGGGCCGGGCGACGGTGTCTTCTTTCATCCGGACTCTAGGACGTGGCCAGGGGCCACGCCGCAACCGTCGGCTCCGGCATCGGACCGGATCTGCTGACCTCCCGGCGATGGCCGGGAGCGCTCGCGGGCTCGCGCCGCATCCCTCGCGGGACCGCGCCTACCGCCGGTGGGGAATTCCACCCCGCCCTGAAGACGTCTGGTTTTTTCTGGCATGCCGGCGAACCGGCGGCGGCATTCTACACCGCGGGCCAGGTACGCCCGAATTGTGAAATTACGGTTAAAATGTGCGCGCGGTCATGGGGATCGCCTGCCTCCCGGCAATCGGGCGGCTACAGGGACTTCACTTCGGAGATTCAAGCACCATGCGCAACCTGCTTCTGGCCGCCCTGCTGGGCGCGCTGCCGTTCACCGCGTCCGCCGCCGACGGCATCAGCTACGACTACATCGAAGCCGGCTGGACCCAATTCGAGATCAACGACGACTGGCTGGGCGACCCGGACGGCGACGGCGGCTACCTCCGCGGCTCGTTCTCGATCGCCCGCAACGTGCACCTGTTCGGCGCGTACGCGACGGTGTCCACCACCTACGACTACGACGACGCGCGGATCAAGTACGAGCTGGCGCAGCCGGAGTTCGGCATCGGTTACCACCAGGAAATGACCGGCAACCTCGACTTCACCGCCGACCTGGCCTGGGTGCGCGTGAACGGCGAGGTGAAGGTGTCCGGTACCGGCGACCCGGACCTCGATGGCACCTACAAGGACCACACCAACGCCGGCCGCGTGACCACCGGCGTGCGCGGCAAGCCTTCGCCGCGCACCGAGCTGTGGCTGAAGGGCGGCTACCTGGACGGCAGCGACCTGGATGGCTCGTTCGTCGGCACCCTCGGCGGCCAGCTGGCCTTCACCCCCGCCTGGGGCCTGGTCGGCGAAGTGGAAGTCATCGAAGACACCACCCGCTTCAACGTGGGCATCCGCGCCAGCTTCTGAGCCGGGCGCTTGCGGTATTGCGGCGACGGGCCCTGCGGGGCCCGTCGCTTTTTCAGGCCACCGGGCGCAGCAGCAGGCGGCGGTCGTCGCCGAGGCGGGCCTCGTCGACCAGGCTCAAACGCAGGCGCTCGGCCATCGCCTCGATGCCCAGCCCGGCGAACAGCGGCCGGGCGCCGTCGCCGAGCAGCAGCGGCGCCTGGTAGAGCAGCAGTTCGTCGACCAGGCCGGCCCGCAGCAAGGCCCCGCACAGCACCGGCCCGGCCTCGACCTGGACCTCGTTGATGCCGCGCCCGGCGAGCAGCTGCAGCGCCGCCGCCAGGTCGGGCCGGCCATCGCGCAGCGGCAGCGCCGCGAACTCGGCCGCGGTGCCGGGCGGCGGGAGCGCGCCCGGTCCATGCAGGTAGAGGGTGGGCGCGGCGGTATCGCGCACCCGTCCCCGGGCCAGGCTGCGCAGGCCGGTGTCGAGCACCACCCGCAGCGGCGGCACGAAATCGGCCGCCGGATCCAGGCGCACCGTCAGCGCGGGATCGTCGGCCAGCACGGTGTCGGCGCCGGTGAGGATGGCCGCGCTGCGCGCGCGCCAGCGCTGCACGTCGGCGCGCGCGGCCTCGCCGGTGATCCACTTCGATTCGCCGCTGGACATCGCCGTGCGTCCATCCAGGCTGGCGGCCAGCTTGATCCGCAGCCATGGCCGGCCACGCTCGATGCGCGAGAGGAAGCCGCGGTTGAGCTCGCGCGCCTGCGTCTCCATCAGGCCGGCGGCCACTTCGATTCCGGCGGACTGCAGGCGGGCGAAGCCGGCGCCGTCCACGCGCGGGAACGGGTCGCGCATCGCCGCCACGACCCGCGACACGCCCGCGGCGACCAGCGCTTCGGCGCAGGGCGGCGTGCGGCCGTGGTGGGCGCAAGGCTCCAGGGTCACGTATGCGGTCGCGCCGCGCGCACGGTCGCCGGCCGCGCGCAGCGCGAACACCTCCGCGTGCGGCTGCCCGGTACGCGGATGCCAGCCCTCGCCGACGACCTCGCCGTCGCGCACGATCACGCAGCCGACCATCGGGTTGGGGCGGGCGGTGTACAGGCCGCGCGCGGCCAGCGCCAGCGCATGCGCCATCGCCTGCTGGTCGGCAGGATCGAACCGGTTCACCGCTCCGGCCCTGCGCAGTCCACCGCCATCACCTGCACCTGCAGCGGACCGAGCACCACCGTGGCGTGGTCGCGCCAGCCCAGCCTGCGGTACCAGTCCGCCACGGTCCCGGTGCAGTACAGGTACAACCGGGCCACGCCGAGCGCGGCCGCCTCGGCGACGCAGCGGGCGACCAGCGCCGCGCCGACGCCCTGGCCGCGCGCCTGTGGCCGCACGTACAGGCTGGCCAGCCACGGCGAGTACTGGCGGATGTGTTCGTGGTCTTCCTGCAGCAGGCTGACCGAGCCGAGCCAGTCGCCGCTGGCATCCAGCGCCAGCAGCGTCGACGGGATCGCGCAGGCGCGGGTGTGGCTGCGCAGCTCGCCGGCCGCCTGGGCGAGCGTCCAGTCCGGCAGCAGCGCGCCGAACGCCTCGACGTGGGCGGCGGCCAGGGCGTCCACGTGCCAGGGATGGTCGCGCAGCCAGGCGATGCGCATGGCTGCGCTCAGCGCTTCTTCTGCCGGTCGGCGTGCTTGTCGATGGACACGACCTCGCCGCCCTGCAGCAGCGGCAGCTGGCCGCTGCCCGGCGGCAGGTCGCGCTCGAGCTTCTCGATCTCCTCGCGGAAATCGGCCACGTCCTCGAAGCTGCGGTAGACCGAGGCGAAGCGGACGTAGCCGACGTGGTCGAGCTTGCGCAACTCGTCCATGACGAACTCGCCGATCCGGCGCGAATTGAGCTCGCGCTCGCCGCTCATGCGCACCGCATGCACCACCGCGCGCACCGCCGCCTCGATCTGCTCCTCGGCCACCGGCCGCTTCTGCAACGCGCGGTCGAAGCCCACGCGCAGCTTGCGCGCGTCGAAGGCCTCGCGCCGGCCGTCGTTCTTGATGATCGCCGGCAGCTTGAGCTCGACCGTCTCCAGGGTGCTGAAGCGCTCGCCGCATGCCTCGCACTCGCGGCGCCGCCGGATGGTGGCGCCGTCCTCGGACACGCGCGAGTCGATCACGCGGGTGTCGGTGTGCTGGCAGTACGGGCAGTGCATGGGCTAGGCGGTCAGCCGTAGACCGGGTACTTGGCGCACTGGGCGGTGACCTTCGCGCGCACCGCCGCGATGACCGACTCGTCGGCCGGCGCGTCGAGCACGTCGGCGATCCAGTGGGCCAGGTCCACGCAGTCCTGCTCGGTGTAGCCGCGGGTGGTGACCGCCGGCGTGCCCAGGCGCAGGCCCGAGGTCACGAACGGCGAGCGCGGGTCGTTGGGCACCGAGTTCTTGTTGACGGTGATGTGGGCCTTGCCCAGCGCGGCCTCCGCGTCCTTGCCGGACACGTCCTTGCCGATCATGTCGACCAGCATCAGGTGGTTCTGGGTGCCGCCGGAGACGATCCGGTAGCCGCGCGCGACCAGCGTCTGCGCCATCGCCTGCGCGTTCTTCACCACCTGCTGCTGGTAGGCCTTGAACTCCGGCTCCAGCGCCTCCTTGAACGCCACCGCCTTGGCCGCGATGACGTGCATAAGCGGACCACCCTGGATACCGGGGAACACGATCGACTGCAGCTTCTTGACCAGGTCCTCGCTGGCGCCCTGGGCCAGGATGATGCCGCCGCGCGGGCCGCGCAGGGTCTTGTGCGTGGTCGAGGTGACCACGTGCGCGTGCGGCAGCGGATTCGGGTAGACGCCGGCGGCGACCAGGCCGGCCACGTGGGCCATGTCCACGAAGAAGAGCGCCCCGACCTTGTCGGCGATGGCGCGGAAACGCGCCCAGTCGATCTGCTGCGAGTAGGCCGAGAACCCGGCCACCACCATCTTCGGCTTGTGCTCCACGGCCAGGCGCTCGACTTCGTCGTAGTCGATCAGGCCCTGGTCGTTGACCCCGTACTGGACCGCGTTGAACAGCTTGCCCGACGCGTTCACCTTGGCGCCGTGGGTGAGGTGGCCGCCGTGGGCCAGCGACATGCCGAGGATGGTGTCGCCGGGCTGCAGCAGGGCGAAATAGACGGCCTGGTTGGCCTGCGAGCCCGAATGCGGCTGCACGTTGGCATAGTCCGCGCCGAACAGCTGCTTGACCCGGTCGATCGCCAGCTGCTCGGCGATGTCCACGTACTCGCAACCGCCGTAGTAGCGCTTGTGCGGGTAGCCCTCGGCGTACTTGTTGGTCAGCACGCTGCCCTGGGCCTCCAGCACGCGCGGGCTGGCGTAGTTCTCGCTGGCGATCAGCTCGACGTGGTCTTCCTGGCGGCGCGCCTCGCTGGCGATGGCCGCGGCCAGTTCAGGGTCGTAACCTTCGATACGGGCATCGCGCGGGAACATCGGGGCTCCAGGGTATGGGAATCGGGGGGTGGGGCCGCCAATTGTAGCCCTTCGGGCCGCGCCAGGCCCGCCGGACCAGGGCCCGCCCGGGCCTGGCGATTTGGCGCCCCGCCCCCATATCCGGGATAATCGCCTCCTTCCCGTCCTTCCCCGCGTGGCCCGTATACCGGCGGCCGCGCCGCCTGTCTGCGGAGCCAGCACCCCCATGTCGCAATACATCTACACCATGAACCGCGTGTCCAAGGTGGTCCCGCCCAAGCGGCAGATCATCAAGGACATCTCGCTGAGCTTCTTCCCGGGCGCCAAGATCGGACTGCTGGGCCTGAACGGCGCCGGCAAGTCCACCGTGCTCAGGATCATGGCCGGCGTGGACACCGACTTCGAGGGCGAGGCCCGCCCGCAGCCCGGCATCAAGGTCGGCTACCTGGAGCAGGAGCCGCGCCTGAACCCGGAGCACACCGTGCGCGAAGCGGTCGAGGAAGGCGTGGGCGAGGTGCTGCAGGCCCAGGCGGCGCTGGAGAAGGTCTACGCCGCCTATGCCGAGGACGGCGCCGACTTCGACGCCCTGGCCAAGGAACAGGAGCGCCTGGAGGCGATCCTGGCCAGCGGCGACGCCAGCACCCTGGAGCAGCAGCTGGAAATCGCCGCCGACGCGCTGCGCCTGCCGCCGTGGGATGCGGTGGTCGGCAAGCTGTCCGGCGGCGAGAAGCGCCGCGTCGCGCTGTGCCGCCTGCTGCTGCAGAAGCCGGACATGCTCCTGCTCGACGAACCGACCAACCACCTGGACGCCGAATCGGTGGAGTGGCTGGAGCAGTTCCTGGCGCGCTACACCGGCACCGTGGTCGCGGTCACCCACGATCGCTACTTCCTCGACAACGCCGCCGAGTGGATCCTGGAACTGGACCGCGGCCGCGGCATCCCGTGGAAGGGCAACTACACCGAGTGGCTGCAGCAGAAGGAAGAGCGCCTCAAGCAGGAAGAGAACCAGGAGAAGGCGCGGCAGAAGGCCATCGCCAAGGAACTGGAGTGGGCGCGCCAGAACGCCAAGGGCGGCCGTTCCAAGGGCAAGGCCCGCCTGGCGCGCCTGGACGAGCTGCAGTCGGTCGACTACCAGAAGCGCAACGAGACCAACGAGATCTTCATCCCGCCGGGCGAGCGCCTGGGCAACAAGGTCATCGAGTTCAAGAACGTCTCCAAGAAGTTCGGCGACCGCCTGCTGATCGACGACCTGAGCTTCTCGGTGCCGCCGGGCGCGATCGTGGGCATCATCGGCCCCAACGGCGCCGGCAAGTCGACCCTGTTCCGGATGATCACCGGCCAGGAGAAACCCGATTCGGGCAGCATCGACATCGGCCCGACCGTCAACCTGGCCTACGTCGACCAGAGCCGCGACAAGCTCGAAGGCAACCACAACGTGTTCCAGGAAGTCTCGGGCGGCCTGGACATCCTCAACATCAACGGCATCGAGATCCAGTCGCGCGCCTACATCGGGCGCTTCAACTTCAAGGGCCAGGACCAGCAGAAGCTGGTCGGCACGCTGTCGGGCGGCGAGCGCGGCCGCCTGCACATGGCCAAGACCCTGCTGCAGGGCGGCAACGTGCTGCTGCTGGACGAACCGTCCAACGACCTGGACATCGAAACCCTGCGTGCGCTGGAGGACGCGTTGCTCGAGTTCCCGGGCAACACCTTCGTGATCTCGCACGACCGCTGGTTCCTGGACCGCATCGCCACCCACATCCTCGCCTTCGAGGGCGACTCGCACGTGGAGTTTTTCCAGGGCAACTACCGCGAGTACGAGGAGGACAAGAAGCGCCGCCTCGGCGACGACGCGGGCCCGCACCGGCTGCGGTTCAAGGCGCTGAAGTAGGCTTCAAGCGCCTCAGTGTTCAGCACGACGCCCGCCGCAAGGCGGGCGTTTCGTTTCAGTGCCCAGGGTGGGATGCCGCCACGCACACGGTGTACCGGCATGTGGCTCCTCCACGGCGAGCATCACCTTAGGAGCGTCACCACCAAGGTCACCATCGCCGCGAAGGAGAGCAGTCCACCCAGCACGAGGTATGTGGTTACGCCGGCGAGCGTGCGCAGCAACGACTCCCAAAGGGGAAAGGTCCGCGAACAGCTGGACCAGCGAGTAGATCGTGTAGCAGACCCCCAGGCCGAGCGCGACAGCGGTAGCCTGCGGGAACCAGCGCTGCAAGGGTACCGACAGACCCCAGAACACGAACAGCTGCACCGTCAGCAGGGCGGTGACGACCAACCACTCCGGGTAATTGCGCCCTGTCCCGATGAAAGCCAGGCGGAAGACCAGCGCCTCCAGCGGGACCAGCAGCAGGGTGAGCAGCGCGAAATTCCGGTCGATCCAGTTCTGGACGGCAGGCTGCACCTGGAGGAACGCGGCCTGCACCGCCCGCTCCTCGACACTGGCACCGGTCGCCGGCAGCGCACCCATCTGGAATGCGAAGTCCATGACGTCGTCATCCAGCAGGAATTTGCCCAGGAACACGACTGCTGCCGCCGTGATCATCAGCAATGGGAACGGCCTGGCCTGGCGGGCCCGCCGCCCTTCCAGGTAATCCCGCATCAGGCGACCTGGCCGCAACATCAGCTCCTTGAGCGAATACAGGATGCCGCGGTCCATCTGCAGCACGCCGTGCTCGAACTCGTGCCGCATGAAGCGCCAGTCGATGCGGGGCGCCGGCGTGGGCTGGCCGCAGGCCGGACAGAAATTCTGCTCCACGCCGCCGATGCCGCGCCCGCAGTTGGCACACTCCCTTGCTTCCGTCATCGCCGTCGCCTGCCCGCAGCGCAAGGCATCATAGGGCGACGCCGCGGCCGCGCTCAATACCGCCGGCGCCGCGCGGACAAGGTTGCGACGCCGGCGCCCCGCACCCGCGCGGCTACGCCAGCACGTCGATGAAGGTGTTGATCGACAGGCGCCCGGTGATCGGGTCGGGCGGCGGCACGTTGGCGTTGTCGATCGTGGCCGAGTGCAGCGAGTTGCGCCGGTACACCAGCATGCGGTTGTAGACGCCATCGACCTTGTCGACGCGCTCGAACAGAGGGGTGTCTTCCCCGATATAGCCGGGACCCGGCGCGTCGGCGCCGCCGCTCTCCTCCTGCAGGCGGGTGAAGTACGGCAGCTCGCGCGCCTCGTCCACGTACTCGTAGCCGGTGCTTCGGTGGCGGTAGAACGCCGTTCCGCCCCAGCCCTGCCGGAACAGGTAGTGGACCGTGGCCAGGCCACGGCCGGTGGCCGAATCGATGTGCGGGATCCGCTGCAGGAACGCCAGCTGCTGCGGCGGCTGGGTCACCAGCGAGTAATGGCACATCGGGAACGACAGCCGCGCCTGTTGCGGCAGCCCGAAGACCTCGGCCATCAGCGGCCGGATCAGCCGCTCCAGGAACGCCTCGTACGACAGCGGCGCACGCACGCGGATCCCGGGGAACATCGCGCCCTGCGGCGCGAACTGCGAGCGCGCGGCCTTGCGCACCAGCCGATCGGGGTCGGCCACCAGCTGGTCGACGACCAGCAGCGGCGCACCCTCGGCGCCGATCCGCCACACCTGGAGGCGCAGTTCGGGGTGCGGCTGGATCAGCATCTGCGCATCACCGGGCCAGACCTCCGTCGAGGCCCGCGATCTTGCCGGTCACCCGCTCATGCTGCCGGGCGCGCGCGTACATCTGCTCCCAGGCCGAGGGCGGCGCCTTGCAGTAGCTGTCGATGAACTGCTCCTGGCTGGGCATGGCCGCCACAGCGGCATCGATCGGCTTGCGCACGCTCTCGAGCAGGCGCTTGAGATCGGCGTCCGACAGCGCGCGGGTCAGCGGATGGTGGGTGCGGGGCACCACGCCCTGGCCGAGCATGCAGTGGGTCCAGGAGTCGAGGCGGAACAGTTCGTCCTCCCCCTGCCACGCGTAGCCGGTCTCGCGGAACACCTGGATGCGCTCTGCCAGGCCCGGTGGCAGTTCCATTTCGCGGCACTGTTTCCACAGCGGCTCGTCGCGCTGGTTGAGGTGGTAGTGCATCACCACGAAGTCGCGGACGTGCTCCAGCTCCTGGCGGCTGACCTGGTTGAAGCGGTCCACCGCCGCCTGGCTGATGCCCTCGGAGGGGAAGAACTGCACCAGGCGGGTGACCGCGCTCAGGGTCAGGTGGATGCTGGTGGACTCCAGCGGCTCGATGAAGCCGCTCGCCAGCCCGAGCGCGACCACGTTCTTGTTCCAGGCCTTGCGCCGTCGCCCGGTGCGGAACGGGATGATCCACGGGTCGCGCAGCGGCTTCGACGGGTTCTCGGCGAGCAGTTTGGCCGTCGCCTCGTCGTCGGACATGTGCGCATCGGAAAACACGATGCCGCACCCGATCCGGTGCTGGAGCGAGATCTTCCAGTGCCAGCCGGCCTCGTGCGCGATCGCGCGCGTGTACGGCACCGCCGGTCCGTCGGCTTCGGTCTGCAGCGCCACCGCGCGGTTGCTCGGCAGCCAGTGGTTCCAGTCTTCGTAGCCGGTGTGCAGCGCCTGCTCGCTCAGCAGCGCGCGCGCGCCGGTGCAGTCGATGAACAGGTCGCCTTCGATGACCTGCCCGTCCTCCAGCACCAGGGCCTGCACGAAGCCGCTGTCCGGATGCTGGCGTACCTGGGCGATCTTGCCCTCGATGCGCTTGAGCCCGCGGCCCTCGCACTGGACGCGCATGAACGCCGCATACAGCCCGGCGTCGAAGTGGTAGGCGTAGCTCACGTCGCCACGGTTCATCGCCGTGGCCGCCTTGGTCCAGCGCATCGACCACTGCTGGGCATTGTGGCCGGTATCGAACAGGGCGAAGCGGTCATGGCGCGCGGCCACGGTCTCCAGGCAGTAGTCGCCCAGTTCGCTCTTCATGCCGCGGCGCAGGCTTTCCAGCCAGAACTGGTGGAAATCGCACGACCAGGTATTCACGCCGGTGGTGCCGAACGGATGGATGTAGCGCGTGCCCGGCCGGATCCAGTTCTCGAACGAGATCGCCAGCTTGAAACTGCCGGCGACCGAGCTGAGGAACTCGCGCTCGTCGATCTGCAGCAGCCGGTGGAACGTGCGGATGGTCGGGATCGTGGACTCGCCCACGCCGACGGTGCCGACCTGCTCGGACTCCACCAGGGTGATGTCGAGCAGGTCGCGGAACTGGTGCGTCAGCGCGCACGCGGCCACCCAGCCGGCGGTGCCGCCGCCGGCGATCACGACCTTGCGAATCCGGTTGTTCTCCAAGACGCACTCCCCATTTTCTCTGTCGAACCCGCCGCGGCAGCCGCGGCGGACCTGGCGGCGCGTGCGACATCCACGCGCCCTGTGATCCGAAGGCCCCGGCGCGCTGCGCCTGACCCTCAGCGATTGAGCTTGCCGATCAGCAAGGCGCGCATCCTGCGCGCCATGGTCTCGTCGAACGGCCCGAGCATGTCGCGCGCCTGCTCCGGCAGGTGCGCGCCGGCGCGGTCGGCCGGCCCGAACACGTAGTAGTCGAACACCTCCCGCCAGGCCAGTTTCTCCCGCTCGGGTCGGTCGCGGATCGCCCACAGCGCGTGGTACAGCGCGTGCATCGGCGTGGGGATCCAGGCGGGCATGCTGGCCCACCAGTAGTTGACCAGCACGGTGAAAGGATCCAGCCCCTGCACGTGGTGCCACCACATGCTCGGGATGAAGATCGCGTCGCCCGGTTCGAGCACGACCGTGCGCGCCGTCTCCAGGGCCTGGCGGAAGCGCGGGTAGCGCTCGAAGTCCGGCGCGGTGAAGTCGACCACGCTGACCGCCTGCCCGCCCGGGGTGGGCTCCAGCGGACCCGGGTACAGGTTGCCGATCTGGTCCGGCGGGAACACCGTGAACCGCCGCCGCCCCACCGTGCAGCAGGCGATATTGTTGGGTGCGTCGTAATGGCAGGAGGCGGTGACCCGGTTGCCGATCCAGATCGCCGGCGGCGCGTCGACCCCGTGCGCGGCGAAGTCCAGGTCGTTGCCGGCGCGCAGCCCGGGCAGGCAGCTGTCCACCAGCAGCGAGGCCACGTAGTAGGTGGGCGGGTGCGGATCGTCCAGGTACGAGGCCAGCTCGTCGAGCACCTGGTCCAGCCCGCCACGCCGCACCTCGCAGTTCAGCGCGGTGAATCCTTCGTTGTAGAACGGGCGCCCGGCGGTGGCCGGCTCGCCCCAGGAGTAGTGGACGGGGCGGCCGTTGTAGTGCGCGCGCAGCTGCGCCATCGCCGCCTGCGGCGACTCCAGGCCGGCCCGCACCAGGCTCCAGTCCCGGGCCAGGCCCCTGAGCACGGTGGGTTCGGCTTGCTGCAGCAGCGATTCGATCGGCAGTGCATCGGGCGTGCAGCCCTCGAGGACGCGGACGCTGGCGAGCCCCTCGAACATCGCCTCAGGCCGCCCTGCCCTGTCCGCCGGCGTCCTGCTCGCGCAGGCGGCGCTGCTTCTCGGCGATGAGCCTGCGCATGTTGTACAGCGAGGCCAGCACCAGGTAGGCACCCTCGAGCCAGCCGGCGCGGTGCAGCTCGTGCAGCGAGGCGGCATCCAGCCCGGCGAGGCGTTCGCGGTCGATGCCGTACAGGCCGGTCAGGTTCACGCCGTGGTTGTCGTCGAAGCGGACGTCGAGGGTCATCGGCTGGATCAGCTCCAGCGCCTGGAAGGCGGCGAACATGGCCTTGCCGGCCTGGACGCCGTCGTTGATGCCGCGCAGCACCGTGATGATGTGCTCGAGGTAGGGGCTGTTGCCGCCCTGTGCCAGGAACACCGGCTCGCCCTGCCCGGTGATCACGCGCGGGTGGTCCAGGTCGACGTGGATCACCGGCTCGTTGCGCACCTGGCCGTCGACCTGCTGCTCCTGGAAGCCGATCAGGAAGGGGCCGCGGGCGACCGCGCCCGGCAGGTACGCGGCATTCCAGCCGCCGCCCTGCAGGAACAGGTTCTCGTGGTGGTCGAAGCCCAGCAGCGCTGCCGCCTGGAACTCGCCGCTGGAATCCTTGCGGAAGAAGATCGGGTACTCGCGCTGGAGCTCGGCGAACTCGGTCGGGAAGGCCTGGACCATGCCGAGGTTGTCGCCGAATTCGGTGCCGAAGCGGGTGGAGACGCGAAGGTCCTTGTGGGTGATGTTGTTGAGCAGTTCGTAGCGGGCCATTTCGGCTCCAAGGGGGTCCGGATCCGGCGCGGGTCGCGCCGGGCGCCGTCGACCGACGATTCCAGAAACGCCGGGCGCCCGCAAGTCGGCGCGCGCCCGGCCAGCTGCAAAAAAAGGGACCGCTGCGCGAGCAGCGGTCCCGGCCAATCAAAGCAAAGCCTGGAAGTACATCTCCGGGAGTATGCCTCTTAGAACTCGTAGCGGACGCCCACCATGTAGCGCGGCGACTGGTCGACCAGGCGAACCATCTGGTTGTAGCTGCGCGCGCTCCAGCGTACGTCCTCGCCGGTCAGGTTGATCGCTTCCAGCGACACCGTCAGGTTCGGGTTGAAGCTGTACGCGACGGCGAAGTCGAACTGCTTGTACTCCTCGACGAAGTACGGGTTGCGGTTGTTGCCGTTCTGGTTGGCGGCCAGCAGGTACTCGTCGCGCCAGTTCCAGGCCAGGCGGGTCGACCAGCCGTACTTCTCGAACATCAGCACCGCGTTGGCCGTATCGCTCAGCCCGGTCAGCGCGAACACATCCGAGCCCGGGTCGGCGGCGCGGTCGATGCCCACGTCGCCATCGACGATGGTGTAGTTGGCCAGGATGCCGAAGCCGCTGTCGCCGAAGAAGTACTGGCCACCGATTTCCCAGCCGTCCAGCTTGGCCGACTGCTGGTTGATCGGGCGGTTGACGTCGAACTGGTACAGCGGGTCGTCCGCCTCGCCGAAGATGTCGAAACGGGTCTCCATGTCGATGACCTGGGCGTTGCTGCCGTTGTACGCCGCCAGGCCGCCGGTGGCCGCCTCGTTGCGCAGCAACGCCAGCGCGGTGAACAGCGTGGTGTAGTTGCCCACGCAGCCTTCCGCCGGGTCGTTGCCAGCCCCAGTGACCTGGGCCTGGCACGCAGCGCTGTTGATGAACGCCAGCGCCGCCTGCGCATCCGGGCCCGAGGTCGGGTCGGTGATGCCGTACAGGTTCTCGCGGACGACCGTGTTGCCGATGAAGTTGTCGACCTTCTTGTTCCAGTACGTGATGCCGATGAAGCTGGACGGGGCGAAGTACCATTCCAGGCCGATGTCGAAGTTGACCGACTCCAGCGGCATCAGCGACGGGTTCTGGGCGTCGCCGGTGGCGCGGAACTGCTCGCCGAACAGCACCGAGCCGCTCGGGGCGCCCGGGTTCGGGCCGGCGTACAGGTTGCCGTACGGCGGACGGGCGATGGTCTTGCTGGCGGAGAAGCGGCCCTTCAGGTCATCCATGAAATCGATGCTGAAGTCCAGGTTGGGCAGCAGGTAGTCGTACTCGTTCTTCTCGGAGAACGGCAGCGACTCGTCGGAACGCACGACGGTGAAGTCGTTGTTCGACATCCAGCGGATGGAATTCGGCACCTGGATGACGGAGGTCGAGGTCAGCTCGGTCTCCTCGTAGCGCAGGCCGACGACGGTGTAGGTCGGCATGCTGCCCAGCTGGCCGTCCATCGACCACTGCACGTAGACCGCGTTGGTCTTCTCCTCGACCATGTTGTCGTTGTCGTAGGTGGTACGCACCTTCGAGCTGACCGTGTCGCACTCCGGCCAGACGGCCGGGGCGCTGCCGTCGGCGCAGGCCTGTTCGGCCCACTGCGCCAGCTGGCTGGCCTGGCCCCACCATGCGCCACGCGGCGCGCCGGCGGTGCCGTAGTCCTTGAACAGGTCGACGATGCTCAGCTGGTCCAGCAGCGCGGTCATGCCCGGCACCTGGCCCACGTCGCTGACGCCCCAGTTGCCCAGGGTCATCAGGTGCGCGTGGCCGTCCACGTTCAGGCGGCGCATCGACACCTTGGAAGAGTCGACGCCGAACTGGAAGCGGCCGGCGTCGAAGTCCAGGATGCCGTCGATGCGTCCCTGCTTGACCTGGCTTTCCTGCCGGGTCGACCAGATGCGCAGGATCTGCGAACCCAGCTGCTCCGGCGCGAAATCGGGGTTGACGACGCCGTTGGTGTTGGCGATCGCATCGCCCACGGTCGGGAACAGCGTGCGCGTCATGATCGGCAGCCCGCTGTTGAACCAGTACTCCTGGGTCCAGTTGTTGACCGCCGGATTGGGCGCCAGGCCGGCGAAGCTGAAGGCCGTGGAGCTGCCGCCGGTGATCGGGTCGTTGGGCAGGCTTTCGACCTTGGTGTCGTGCGCGTCGAAGTTCAGCGAGAAGCGGTCGTTGACCTGCCACTTCGCGTTCAGGCCCAGCGAGCCGAGCTTGTACTTCTGCTCGTCGCGCTGCTGCTCGAAGCCGAAGTCCTTGCTGCCGCCGGCGATGTCGCGGATGTAGACCGGGGTGGCGACGTCGGCGTTGTCGTCGAACGTCACGTGGCTGAGGCTGTTCTGCAGCCACATGGTCTGCTCGCCGCGGTTCTGGGCGATCTCGTTGGTCGAGTAGGTGTAGTCGAGGGTGAAGGTGAACGCGTCGGACGGCGCGAACTGCAGCACCGCCTGGCCGTTGATGCGCTCGCGCTCGAAGTCCTGGAAGGCGTAGCGCAGGTCGTTCGGCATGCTGTAGAGCTGGCCGATCTCGGGCGCGTTCTCGACCACCGCGCCCGGGCGCAGGCGCGAATCCGTACCCGTCCAGCGGGCGACGTTCCAGGTGTTCTCGGTGGCCTGGATCGAGCCGCCGTGGCGCTTCTGGTAGCTGGCGTTGACGCCCACGCCCCAGGTCTTGTCCGCGTTGGCGTAGCTGAAGATGCCCGAGATTTCCGGGGTGGCGTCGCTGCCGAACACCTGCGACTGGTCGGAGACGACCTTGGCGCCGGCGCTGGCGACGATCTCGCCGCCGGCGTGGTTGAACGGACGGTCGGTCAGGATGTCGATGGTGGCGCCGATGCCGCCGCTGGGCACGTCGGCGCGGCCGGTCTTGAAGACCGTGACGCCGCTGATCGCCTCGGAGGCCAGCTGGGCGAAGTTGAAGGCGCGGGTACCGGAGCCGACGCCGCCGATCTCGAGGCCGCCGCTGCCGAAGCCGTCGGCGCCCGGCACCTGGCGGCCATTGAGGGTGACCATGTTGTACTGCGGGCCGAAGCCGCGCGCGGTGACCGTGGCGCCCTCGCCGTCGCGGCGCTCGATCGAGATGCCGGTGATGCGCTGCAGGGATTCGGCCAGGTTGGTGTCGGGGAACTTGCCGATGTCCTCGGCGCTGATCGCGTCGACGATGCCGGGCGTGTCGCGCTTGAGGTTCATCGACTGGTCGAGGCTGCTGCGCATGCCGGTGACCACGACGGTGTCCAGCGTGGTCGCGTCGTCCTGCGCCGGGGTCTGGGCGAACGCCGGATTGATGATGATGACGCCGCCCACGATGGTGAACATCGCCCGCGACTTGAAACGCTTCAACTTGGAATTCATGGACGTGTCCTCAGCTGCGCTGTTGTTGGTTGGCCCGGGGCACCCGGTACCCCATCCCCGGCACGGCTTTCGCCGGCGCGGCCCTTGACAGCGCGAGATACTGCGACCTGCTGCTCATCTGCCTACCCTCCCCTCTTGTTGCTTCGATTTATGGATGTCGCCCTCTTCGGGCGTACTCGGATCGCGGTCGACGACCCGTACAGCCGTACACGAACCAGGCCCGTCCCGCCTGCCGGTGATGCGGTTTTTCCCCGGCACAAATCGGATCGGCATACCTTCTGGCAACGCTGCGGTCGACGAGTTCGCCGGCACGCACCGCGGCGGCCGCCCTCCTGGCGGACCACCCAAACTGACAGCGCTATCATTCTTTGGTGGCGCAAGACATAACACGCGTGTATCGACGCTGTCACAGTGCAGCGCAGCAGAAATCCCGTTGCCCCGGCAACGGCCACGCGGAGCCGGAATAAGTTTCCTGCCAGGCATATGGAAACGGAATTCCACACGGACGCGTTTACTCGCACCGGAAAGCACAGTCGGGACGTTCTGGTCGTATTACCGACGCCGTTGGCGTCAACCGCTCCATTTGTCAGCGCTGTCCGTCCGTCGTACGCGGCGCGGATTGATACCGGTTACCTTCGGAGCGAGTCCCGGTAGGCGGCCAGGAACTGCGCCAGCTGCGCGCGCGTGCGCTCGTCGACCAGCCGGCCATCGGCGTCGAATGCCTGGCCCGCACGGGACACGAGCAGACGGCCCCCGGCCCAGAACCGGCTGCCCAGCGTGCGCAGCACCGGCAGCCACGCGTCCTGGGCCAGGATCGTGCCGAAACCGCCGGCCGACGCGCCCACCAGCGCGACCGGCCGGTCACCGAAGACGGCCGGGATCTCCGCGGGCGGTCGCGACAGCCAGTCGATCGCGTTCTTGAACACGCCGGGGATGCCGTTGTTGTATTCGGGCGTCGCCAGCAGCAGCGCATCGCTGGCCAGCACGCGCGCCTTCAGCGCCTGCACCGCCGGCGGCAGCCCCTCGCGCGCCTCGAGATCGCCGTCGTACAGCGGGACCCCGTGCAGCGTCGCCAGCTCCAGCTCCACGCCGGGAACGGCCAGCTCCTGCGCGGCGCGCAGCAGGGCGGTGTTGAACGAGCCAGCCCGCAGGCTGCCGGAAATGCCGAGGATCCTGGCCATCGCATGCCTCCGCCGGTTCGCCGCGCGCGCCCGGATGGGCCGCAGCATAGCCGACGCGGCAACGTCCTCATTGGCGCGGGCTCGCCGCGGCGGAGGCCAGGCAGCAGCGGAACCTGCGCCCGCAGCGTTCAGCGCGCGCGCAGCGCGGACGGCAGGCGAACGAAGAAATGCGCCCAGATCGCCGCCAGCACCGCCGCGCGCGTGGCGACGCCGCGGCGCGGGGCCTCGAACTTGCTGAAGTAGCGCCACAGGCCGCGATGCTTGTGCCATTCGACGAACAGCGGCCGCGAGCGGCTGGACACGCCACGCACGTGCAGGACCGGCACGTCGTTGGCCACCGCGACGCGGGCACCCGCCTGCCGCGCGCGCCGGCACAGGTCCAGGTCCTCGGCGTGCAGGCGGTAGCCTTCGTCGAACCCGGCGATGCGCGTGAACAACGCCCGCGGAACCATCATCAACGCACCCGACACCGCGTCGACCTCCTGCAGGGGTTGCGCCGGGTCCATCGCCACGTCCAGGCGCGCGGCGGCCGCCGGGGATCGCAGCATCGCCGCGAAATCCGGATCGCGCCGGCGCGCGGCGCCATCGCGCTGGCCGTCCTCGCCGTGCAGGTCCGCGCCGACCACCGCTTCGCCCCCCAGTGCCTGGACGTGCCGGCGCAGCCGCTCCAGCGAGTCGGGCCGGACCTGGAGGTCGGGGTTGACGAACGCCAGCCAGGGCGCGTCGCTGTCGGCCGCGCCCTGGTTGCAGGCGACCGAGAACCCCGGGTTGTCGGGATTGGCGACGAAGCGCAGGCGCGGATCGGCCAAGGCATGCCGCTGGAGGATCTCGAGCGTGCCGTCGTCGGAACCGTTGTCGACCACCCGGATCTGGGCCACGTCGCGCGCCGCGCGCAGGCGCAGCAGGCAGGCGTCGAGCGTCGACGCGCTCTGGTAGCTGACCACGACGGCGGCGATCGCCTCGCCTTCGCTTCCGCTCATGGACCCGCCTCCCCCGCCGGCGCGCCGAACAGGTCGTGCTGGGGGCTGTCGCGCAGCTGCCCGTGCAGGGCCAGCAGCTTCGCGCGCGCTTCCGCCAGCGGATCGTGCATCAGGAATGCGGCCAGGCGCGAATGCCAGGCCGGCCAGCGGGCGGCCAATGCGTCGAGGTCGCCGTCGGCCGGCCCGCCTTCGCCAAGGCGGGCCACGAATGCGGTTTCGCACAGCGCGTTGCGCCACCCCAGCCCGGACAGGCGCAGCGAGAGGTCGGTCAGCGCGGCATACCAGGAGCCGAAGCTGGCGGTGTCGAGGCCGCCTGCCCGCAGCCGGGCGCTGCCACGCAACGCCACCGCGTGGCCGACGGCGGCCGGCAGTTCGGGATGCCGGGGCGGCATCGCCGCACAGGCCTGTGCGGTCAGCGCCGGCTCGGGCGGCGCAGGCGAGATCTCGCCGAGCCGCGGCCAGGCCGCGGTCTCCCCGGCATTGCACCACGGCGTCGCGGTGGCGATCGCGGCGTCGCGCGCGAGGCAGGCGGCCAGCTGCGGGAGCCAGCCCGGCAGGGGCTGCGCATCGGGCGACAGCACGACCACGTCGGCATCGCCGCACGCGTGCAGCATCTCCTGCAGGTGCGCCGACTCGGCGACCGGTTGGCCGCGGCGCGTGTACTCGGCCTGCAGGCGGGTCCGCTGCAGCCAGCGCTCGACGATGGCGATGCCGCGTGGACCGGCCTGGGCCCCGTCGCCCAGCCACACCCGCGTGCCGGCCGGGGTCGCTGACTCCAGCGCGGCCAGGCAGGCATCCAGTGCATCCTCGTCGGCGCCGAGCGGCAGCAGCACGATGGGCAGGTCGCTCACGATTCGACGTGGACTCGTTTCGGTAACGGCGGTGACTTTAGCAGGGGCGCGACCCGGAACGCGCGGCAGCGGCGGCGGCAAGGCGCGGACGCCTCTACCCGCGAACCCAGGGCAGACACGCGGTCGCTTGCATGCGGTCGCGCGCATGCATGCGCCCCTGCCCGCGTCAATGCCGCCCGGCTGCCTGCCGGCGGGCGCGATTCGTCGATCGAGCCCCGCTGCATCGGCGCCGGCACGCGCGCGCATGCGCGAGATCTGCTACCTGCAGAGCGCGCGCCTGGCGAGCGTGGATGCAGGCCGTCAGCCGACCCACACCCGCGCGTTGCGGAACATGCGCATCCACGGCGAATCCTCGCCCCAGCCGGCCGGATGCCAGCTCAGGTTGACGCTGCGCGCCACCCGCTCCGGGTGCGGCATCAGGATAGTCGCGCGCCCGTCCTCGCTGGACAGGCCGGTGATGCCGTCGGGCGAGCCGTTGGGATTGAGCGGGTACTGCGTCGCCGCGCGGCCGTCGCCGTCGACGTAGCGCAGCGCGACCCGCGCGGCGGCCTGGTCGACCGGGTTGTCGAACTCCGCGCGGCCTTCGCCGTGCGCCACCGCGACCGGAATCCGCGAGCCGGCCATGCCACGCAGCAGGATCGAGGGCGACTCGACCACCTCGAGCAGGCTGGTGCGGGCCTCGAACTGCTCGCTGGCGTTGCGCAGGAACTTCGGCCAATGGGTCGCGCCGGGGATGATGTCCTTGAGCTGGCTCATCATCTGGCAGCCGTTGCACACACCCAGCGAGAAGGTGTCGGCCCGCGCGAAGAACGCGGCGAACGCCTCGCGCAGCGTCGCGCGCTCCAGGATCGAGGTGGCCCAGCCGCGGCCGGCGCCGAGCACGTCGCCGTAGCTGAAGCCGCCGCAGGCCGCCAGGCCGGCGAACCCCTCCAGCGACGCGCGGCCGGCGACCAGGTCGCTCATGTGCACGTCGAACGCGCTGAAACCGGCGCGCTCGAACGCGCGGGCCATCTCGATGTGGCTGTTGACGCCCTGCTCGCGCAGGATCGCCACGCGCGGCCGCGCCCCGGTGTTGACGAACGGGGCGGCGACGTCATCGGCTGGATCGAAGGTCAGGCCCGGCTTGAGTCCCGGCGCGGCGAAGTCGCGCGCGACCGCCCGCTCCTGGTCGGCGCTGTCGGGGTTGTCGCGCAGCTTCTGCATGGCGTGGGTGACCGACCACCAGGCGTCGAACAGCTCCTCCCAGCGCCACTCGGCCAGCAGCCCGCCCTCGCGCCGCACCCGCACCCGCGGCACCGCGGTGGGGCGGGCGATGCGCTGGGTGTATTCGGTCAGCGCGTGGCGCTCGACCAGGTCGGCGAAGGCGGCGCGATCCTCGTCGGCCACCTGCACCACCGCGCCCAGCTCCTCGTTGAACAGGGTGCGGAACGGGTCGTCGCCCCAGGCATCCAGGGTGATGTCCAGGCCGCGGCGCGATGCGAACGCCATCTCGCACAGCGTGGCGAACGCACCACCGTCGCCGCGGTCGTGGTAGGCGAGCAGCAGGCCGGCCTCGCGCGCGTCGCGGATGAGCTCGAAGAAGCTGCGCAGGCGGGACGGATGGTCCAGGTCCGGCACGTCGCCGCCGAACGCCGGCATGGCCTCGTCGCCGGCGTGCACCTGGGCCAGCACCGAACCGCCGAGGCGCTGCTTGCCACCGCCCAGGCCGATCAGCCACAGCTCGCTGTCGTCGCCGTCGGCCAGCAGCGGGGTCAACTGCCCGCGCACGTCCACCACCGGGGCGAACGCCGACACGATCAGCGACACCGGCGACACCGACTTGTGGGCCTGGCCGTCGGCGTGCCATTGCGCCTGCATCGACAGCGAGTCCTTGCCGACCGGGATCGAGATGTCCAGGTCCGGGCACAGCTCCATGCCGACCGCGCGCACCGCGTCGTACAGCAGCGCGTCTTCGCCCGGATGCCCGCAGGCCGCCATCCAGTTGGCCGACAGCTTGACCGTGTCGAGCGCCTCCACCGGCGCGGCGCACAGGTTGGTGATCGCCTCGCCCACCGCCATGCGCGCGGCGGCCGCCGAATCGAGCAGCGCCAGCGGGGTACGCTCGCCGATGCTCATGGCCTCGCCGGCGACACCGTCGAAATCGGCCAGTGTGATCGCGCAGTCCGCCAGCGGCAGCTGCCAGGGACCGATCATCTGGTCGCGCGCGGTCAGGCCGCCGACGCTGCGGTCGCCGATGGTGACCAGGAAGTTCTTCGACGCCACGGTCGGATGCGCGAGCACGCGAAGCCCGGCCCGGTGCAGGTCCAGCGACGCGGTGGACAGCGCCGGCCAGGGTGCCGCGCCCGGGTGCGTCGTGTCGCGGTGCATCTTCGGCGGCTTGCCGAACAGCACGTCCATCGGCAGGTCGATGGGGTGAGCGGAGGCGCTGGCGGACCACTGGTCCGCGCCTTCGCGAACGCCCGCAGGCTGCGCCTGCGGGCCGGGCACCGGTGCTTCCGCTTGCGCGGCACTGCCGCGCGGCGCATCCGGACCCCCGGCGCGCTGCACCGGGCCGGAGGGATCCGCCGCGATACCGTAAACGCTCTCGACCGTCGCGCCGTAACCCACCACCAGCCGCTCCTCGGCGGTGGCCACGCCGACGGCGGCGAACGGGCAACGCTCGCGCGCGCAGATCGCGGCGAACTCCTCGAGCCGGTCGGCCGGCACGCCGAGCACGTAGCGCTCCTGGGATTCGTTGCACCACAGTTCCAGCGGCGACAGCGACGGGTCGTCGGTCGGCACCTTGGCCAGGTCGATGACCCCGCCCACGCCGGAATCGTGCAGCAGTTCGGGAATGGCGTTGGACAGGCCACCGGCGCCGACGTCGTGGAAGAAGTGGATCGGGTTGCGCTCGCCCATCGCCACGCAGCGGTCGATGACCTCCTGGCAGCGGCGCTCCATCTCCGGGTTGTCGCGCTGGACGCTGGCGAAATCCAGGTCCTCGGCACTCTCGCCGGAGGCCACCGAACTGGCCGCGCCGCCGCCGAGGCCGATCAGCATCGCCGGCCCGCCCAGCACGATCACCGCGTCGCCCGGCTGCAGGCGGATCTTGTCGACCTGGATGCGGTCGATCGCGCCCAGGCCGCCGGCCAGCATGATCGGCTTGTCGTAGGCGCGGCTGAGGGGGCTTCCATCGGCCGCGTGGCCTTGCGCCAGCTCGAAGCTGCGGAAGTAGCCCAGCAGGTTCGGCCGGCCGAATTCGTTGTTGAACGCGGCGCCGCCCAGCGGGCCGTCGAGCATGATCTCCAGCGCCGGCGCCATGCGCGGGTTGAGCGCGCGTGGCGCCTCCCACGGTTGCGGCAGGGTGGGGATGCGCAGGTGCGACACCGTGAAACCGGTCAGGCCGGCCTTGGGCTTGCCGCCGCGGCCGGTCGCGCCCTCGTCGCGGATCTCGCCGCCGGCACCGGTGGAGGCACCCGGGAACGGCGCGATCGCGGTCGGGTGGTTGTGGGTCTCGACCTTGATCTGGAACGCCGAGGGAACCGCGGCTTCGGTGCGGTACTGGCCGGTCGCCGGATCCGGGCGGTAGCGCGCGGCGAGGTGTCCCTCGATCACCGCGGCGTTGTCGCTGTACGCGCTCAAGGTATGTTGAGGCGTCTTCTGGTGGGTGTTCTTGATCATCCGGAACAGGGAGCGCTCCTGCTCCTGCCCGTCGATGGTCCAGCTGGCGTTGAAGATCTTGTGCCGGCAGTGCTCGGAATTGGCCTGCGCGAACATCATCAGCTCGACGTCCGACGGGTCGCGCCCCAGCTCCGAATAGCGCGCGCGCAGGTAGTCGATCTCGTCGTCGGCCAGGGCCAGGCCCAGGCGGCGGTTGGCGCTTTCCAGGTCGGCGAGCGCGATGCGCTCCAGCGGCTTGCGCGCCGGGCTGGCGAACAGCGCCTGCGCCGCGTCGCGCGACTCCAGCAGCGACTGGGTCATCGGGTCGTGCAGCAGCTTGCCCACCGCCGCCTGCGTCGCCGCGTCGGCCGGCCAGCCGGCGACGTCCAGCCGCAGGCCGCGCTCGACCCGCGACACCGCCAGTCCGGCACCCTGCAGCAGCTCGGTGGCCTTGCTCGACCAGGGCGAACGCGTGCCCAGGCGGGGCACCACGAAGTACGAGCGCGCGCCCCCGGCCAGCGGGGCCTGGCCGTCGCCGGCCTGGAGGATGCGGTGCAGCGCGGCCGGATCGGGCGCGGCGTCGCCGGGCTGGACGAAGTAGACGTGCCAGGCGCCTTCGATGCGAAGGCCGGGGACCAGGGACTGCAGGCGGGATTGGAGCCGCTGCCGGCGGAACGGCGAAAGGGCGGGCGCGCCCTCGAGGACGATCATGTCCGGTGAAGTCGCAGGGGGAAAGGCCGGCCATTGTACCGGAGCCGGCCGCACCGGGACCGGACGGACGGGAAGGAGCGCCAGGCGGGGCCGGAGCCGCCCCCATCCCGGCACCGCGGACGCGTGACCCCCTTGGTGATCAGGCGCTCCACTGTTGCAGGAACCGGGCTGGCCCGCGACGCGAGGGCGTTGGCACAGGCAACGTCCTCGTTCTACCGGGGCGCGTGTCGCCGGCTAGCTGCGCTCCTGCAGGCCATCCCGGCAGCGACCCCACGGCGCGCGTGCCGCCTGGCCGGATGCAGACCCTCAGCGCGACCCTCCGGCCGCCTCCGCGCCGCCACCTTCCAGGGCCTGCAGCAACTGCTGCGGGGGCAGGTAACCGCCCAGCTGGGTGCCGTCGGCGGCGAACACCGCCGGCGTGCCGTTGACCCCGACGCGCTGGCCGATGTCGAACTGCATCGCCACCGGGCTGGTGCATCGCTGCTGCTTGACCGGCTGCCCGGCCTTGGCCTCGGACAGCGCGCGCTTGCGGTCGCTGGCGCACCAGACCGATTCCATGTCGACGAAGTCCTTGCTGGCCGGGCCCATGCGCGGGAAGGCCACGTACTCCACCGCGATCCCGAGCCGGTTGTAGTCGGCGATCTGCTGGTGCATCCGCCGGCAATAGCCGCATTCGACATCGGTGAAGACGGTGACGGTGTGCTTGGTGTTCGGCGGCGCGAAAATGATCCGGTCCTGCGCGGGGATGCTGGCAATCAGCTCGCGCCGGTGGGCCATCAGGCCGGGGCTGGCGGCCGGCTTGCGCGCCTGCAGGTCGAACGGCTGCGACTGCATCAGGTAGCGGCCATCGTCGGAGACGTACAGGACCTGGCCGCCGAGGAGCACTTCGCGGAAGCCGGGGAAAGGCGCGGCGCCGACGTACTCGGGGGCCAGGTCGGGCGCGATCGCGCGCAGGGCGTCGCGGGCGCGCGACTCGGGCGTGCCGGTGCCCGCCGCCGCGGTCGCGGCCGGCTTGCCTGCCGGCTTGGCGGCAGGCGCCGTGGCCGTGGACGGGGCCTGCTGGGCACAGGCGCTGAGGCTGATGGCGCCCAGCAGCGCGGCGACGAGGATTCGGGACATTGAAGGGGCCGTCCTGGGGGGATAGATGCGGAATGTTCGCACAGTGGCGACATCGCCCCGTGGCCGAGGGTGCATGCGCCGCCCCGGCGTTCATCCCCGGTCCGGGGTGGCAGAGCGGACCGGCCACGCGGCAGTGCCACGCACTCACGCACTCGACGGGGCGCGCCTGCCATCCATGGCGGGACGGCGTCGGCGCCGGATCGCCCGGCCCGGCTTGCCGGCCCGGCGCAGCGCGCCGGGCGCTCAGCCGGCATGCGAGGCGATGCCTCGCAAACCATGCCGGCCTCGCCCTTGGCCGGGCGTGAGGCAGGCCGCGCGGCAGTGCCGCGCACTCACGCACTCGACGGGGCACGCTTGCCATCCATGGCGGGACGGCGTCGGCGCCGGATAGCCCGGCCCGGCCATACTTGGCCGGGCGTTCGGCAGGCCGCGCGGCAGTGCCGCGCAAGCGGCCTGCCTCACCCCCTCGGGTGGTGGCGGGCGTGGAGGCGCTGCAGGTGCTCGCGCGCCACCAGGGTGTAGATCTGGGTAGTCGACAGGCTGGCATGGCCGAGCAGCAGCTGCAGCGCGCGCAGGTCGGCGCCGCGGTTGAGCAGGTGGGTGGCGAAGCTGTGCCGCACGCCATGCGGGGTGACCTTGCGCGGGTCGATCCCGGCCACGGCCGCGTAGCGCTTCAACCACTGCCAGAAGGCCTGGCGCGTGGGCGCCTGGCGCTGCGCGGCCAGGAACAGCGGCACCTGGCCCTGCGCATCGGCCGGCACCGGCCTGCCGCCGGCCAGCTGCGGGCGGGCCTGGGCAAGGTAGCGTTCGAGCCAGTGCTGGGATTCCTCGCCCAGCGGCACCAGCCGCTCCTTGCCGCCCTTGCCGAGCACCCGGACCACGCCCTGGCGCAGGTTGACGGCGTTCGCCGGCAGGCCGACCAGTTCGCTGACCCGCAGTCCGGCCGCGTACATCAATTCGAGCATGGCGCGATCGCGCAGGCCTTCCGGCGCGTCCACCTGCGGCGCCGCCAGCAGCGCGTCGACCTGGGATTCGGTCAGCGCCTTGCGCAGGGGCCGCGGCAAGCGCGGCGGATCGAGCAATGCGGCCGGATCGTCGCTGCGCCGGCCCGCCCGCACCAGGTAGGCGTAGAACGCGCGCAGGCTGGCCCGCAGCCGCGCGTTGCTGCGGGGCTGATAGCCGGCGGCGTGGCGCCAGGCCATGTAGCGGAACAGGGTCTCGCGGTCGGCGCCCTCGATGCCGCCGCCGGCGCCGTCGCGCCAGCGGGCCAGCTGCTCCAGGTCGCGGCGGTAGGCATCCTGGGTCTGGCGGGCCAGGCCGTGCTCGGCCCAGGCCGCATCGATGAAGCGCCCGATCGCGCGCGCGTCTGCATCGCGCAGCGCCGGCAGGCGGCCCGCCAGGCGGCGACGATCGGCGGCGGTGGCGATGGCGGGGGTGTCGCGCGGCATGGCGCAAGGATAGCCGCCCGGCCCCGGTATCCTGTGCCCCCTATGGACCCTGCACGCCCCTCCCCGACCGCAGCGCCGGCACCGGCGCCGACCACCCGGCCGCGCGCGCTCGTCGGCTGGCGGATGCTGGCGCTGTTCTACGACTTCTGGCCGGTGGCGGCGCTGTGGATGCTGCTCGGGCTGCTGTTCAACCTCGGCTATACGTACCTGGGCCATCACGCGCAGCGCGAGAACATCCCGCCCGGCAGCCTGCCCAGCGTCCTGCTGTTCCTGTCCTGCATGCTGGTCACCGGCCTCTACGCGACGCTGAGCTGGCGCCGCGGCGGCCAGACCCTGGGCATGCGCCCGTGGCGGCTCAAGCTGGTCGCCGCCTCCGGCAACCCGGGCTGGACGGCGCTGTGGCTGCGCTACGCGGTGGGCCTGCTGTCGCTGCTCGCCGGCGGACTCGGCTTCTGGTGGGCGTGGCTCGACCGCGATGGACGGGCCTGGCACGACCGCGCCAGCGGCACGCGGCTGGTGCGGGTGCCGAAAGCGTAGGAGCCGATCCTCATCGGCGACCGGACCCCATCGGCACAGGCGACCCACCATCGGAGCCCGACGCACGGGTCGCCGATGAAGATCGGCTCCTACACAGTCGGGTTGATCCCGGCCAGGGCCGGGATCAACCCGACTTGCGCCGGAACAGCCACCAGGAAACGACCAGCATCAGCACCGGCGGCAGCGTATAGGCGAAGCGGTAGTCGATGCGGGTCGCCCCGGCGAGGCGCCCGAACAGCATCTGCAGCAGCATGAAGGCCAGTGCGAACACGATGCCCAGGAACAGGCGCTTGCCCATGCCGCCGCTGCGCAGGCTGCCGAACGCGAACGGCACGGCCGCCAGGCACAGCGCCAGCACGTTGATCGGGTAGAACCAGCGGCTCCAGTAGATGTCCTGGTACTCGCGCGCGTCCAGGTTGTTGCGGGTGCGGTAGTCGATGCTCGCGCGCAGTTCCGCCGCCGAGAGGTTGCGGGCGCGGGTCACGCCCGCGGCCAGCGCGTTCGGGTCCAGTTCCGAGGACCAGCGCTCCTCGGCCACGCGCTGCTCGGTGGCCGCGCCGGGGGTGAAGCCGAAGCGGATCCGGCGCACGTCGCGCAGGCGCCAGCCGCTGGCATCGTGTTCGGCCACCGCGGCACGGGTCAGCGAGTCCAGGCTGCCATCGTCGGCAAGCTTGTACAGGCGCACGTCGCGCAGCTCCAGCGTCCGCTGCCCGTCGACGACCCGCTCCTGGCCATCGATGGCGTTGAGGAAGGTGTCGCCCTCGCGCGCCCACAACCCCTGGTAGCGGGCGATGGCGACGTTGTTGGTCTTGGCGGCGAGCTTGATCTGGTCGGACTGGCGCTGGCCCCAGGGCGCCAGGGTCTCGCCGTTGACGACCATCAGGGTGGTCAGGATGACCAGCGCGGCGGCCACCGAGGCGCTCAACCGCCGGCGCGACAGGCCCAGCGCGCGCAAAGCGGTCAACTCGGAGGTCGCCGCCAGCTGGCCCAGTCCCATCAGCGAGCCGATCACCGCCGCGTAGGGGAATATCGTGTACGCGCGCCGCGGCACCGTATACGCCACCACCGCTAGCGCGGTCGGGAAATCGAAACTGCCCTTGCCCAGGTCGCCGACCTGGCCGGACAAGGCCATCACCACGTCGAAACCCAGCAGCACCATCCAGGTCAGCAGGACCGTGACCAGGACCACCCGGCCGACGTAGAGGTCGTGCAGGCGCGGTTTGAGGAAGTTCATGCCGCCAGCCTCCTTGCCCCGGGCAGGCGTCCGTCGCGCAGGTACAGCCAGACCGCCAGCGCCAGCAGCGGCAGGGTCAGCCACCACAGGCCCAGGATCGGCGGCAGTTCGCCCTCGGCCAGCATGCGCGTGCCGATGAAGACCAGGTTGACGCTGACCAGGTAGGCGAGGAAGCCGAGCATCAGCCGGCCGTAGCGCTGCTGGCGCGGCGAGCTGCGCGCCAGCGGCAGGGTCAGCAGGGCGAAGGCGAGCGCCAGCAGCGGCGGCGCCAGGCGCGCATGCAGCTCGGCCACCGTCTCCCGGTCGCCCTTGCCCAGCAGCTCGCTGGTCGCCTGCAGCCGCGGGTCGTCGCTGTCGCGCACCTCGGCGCGCTCGGGCAACGCCACTTCGTTGATCGCGTAGCGCATGAGGCGGAAGTCGAGAGCGCCGTCCAGCGGCCCCTCCAGCCGATGTCCGTCGCGCAGCTGCAGGTAGCGCCCGCGCTCGCCTTCGAACTGGAGCTCGCCCTCGCTGGCGGTCATGACGTCGATCCGTCCCTCGCGCTCGCGCTGCAGGAACACGCTCCTCAGGCCGGCGCCGTCCTCGGTCATGCCGTCGATGTAGACGATGCCGCCGCCATTGGGCAGCGAGGTGAAGCGCCCTGGCTCCAGTCCGGCCACGATCAGGCTGCGATTGGCCTGCTCGACCAGCCGCGCGGCGGTGCGCTGGGCCCAGGGACCCAGCCACAGCGAGCACAGCGCCACCGCCAGCACCACCGGCAGGGAGGCCATCAGCAGCGGTCGCAGCAGGCGCCGCGGACCGACCCCGATGGCGTTGATCACCGCCATCTCCGAGTCCCGGTACAGGCGCACCAGCGACAGCATCAGCCCCAGCATCAGCGCCAGTGGCAGCACCAGCGGCAGGTACACCAGCAGCTGCAGCCCCAGCTGGGACAACAGCAGGCGGGCCGGCAGGCCGCCGTCGGCGATCTCGCCGAGCACGTCGACCAGCACGCCTCCCAGGCTCACCGTCAGCAGGACGATCAGGGTCGCCAGGAAGCTCTGGATGAAATCGCCCAGCAGGTATCGGTCGAGCTTCGGCATCAGGCTGGGCAGTCCTATAAAATCCCGGGTTCGCTTGCGGGCGTCGCCGGCCGGGCTGTGAAGCAGCCGCCGGCGGTCGTTCCGCGATTTCGATCCACATTGTAGTTACCTGCCGCCGGAATCTGATCAATGGCCCTGCAATTCACCCTGAACCGCGACGCCGCCCCCGCGGCCGCCTTCGATTGCGTCGTGGTCGGCGCCTTTGCCGACAAGACGCTCACGCCCGCGGGCCAGGCGATCGACGAGGCCAGCGGCGGACGCCTGCGCGCCCTGCTCGAGCGCGGCGACCTCAGCGGGCGCACCGGCCGCAGCCTGGTCCTGCACGACCTGCCGGGCGTGGTCGCGCCGCGCGTGCTGGTGGTCGGGCTGGGCGAAGCGGCCAAGTTCGGCGTGCCGCAGTACCTCAAGGCGGTGGCCGACGCGGTCCGCGCGCTCAAGACCGGACCGGTCGGCAAGGCGCTGTTCACCGTCAGCGAGCTGGCCGTCGCCGGCCGCGATGCCGCCTGGGCGATCCGGCAGGCGGCCATCGCCGCCGACCACGCCGCCTACCGCTACACCGCCACGCTGGGCAAGAAGAAGGACGAGCCCGGCCTGCGCGAGCTCGCCATCCACGGTGACGACGCCACCGCCCTGGCCCAGGGCGAGGCGATCGCCGCCGGCGTGGCCTTCACCCGCGAGCTGGGCAACCTGCCGCCGAACATCTGCACCCCGGCCTACCTGGCGGCGCAGGCGCGGGAGTTCGCCGCCGCCCACGACGGCGCCGAGGCGGAGATCCTGGACGAGCAGCAGATGGAGGCCCTGGGCATGGGCTCGCTGCTGGCCGTGGCCCGCGGCTCGGTGAACCGCCCGCACCTGGTGGTGCTGAAGTGGTCGGGCGGCGGCGATGCCAAGCCGTACGTGCTGGTCGGCAAGGGCATCACCTTCGACACCGGCGGCGTCAACCTCAAGACCCAGGGCGGCATCGAGGAGATGAAGTACGACATGCTCGGCGCCGGCAGCGTGCTGGGCACCTTCGTGGCCGCGGTGAAGATGAAGCTGCCGCTGAACCTGGTGGTGCTCGCCCCGGCGGTCGAGAACGCGATCGACGGCAACAGCTACCGCCCGTCCGACGTGATCACCTCCATGTCCGGCAAGACCATCGAGGTGGGCAACACCGACGCCGAGGGCCGCCTGATCCTGTGCGACGCGCTGACCTACGCGCAGCGCTTCGAGCCGGCCGCGCTGGTCGACGTGGCCACCCTGACCGGCGCGTGCATGGTCGCGCTGGGCAAGTTCGCCTCCGGCCTGATGAGCAAGCACGACGACCTGGCCGGCGAGCTGCTGGCGGCCGGCGAGACCGTGTTCGACCGCGCCTGGCGCCTGCCGCTGTGGGACGAGTACCAGACCCTGCTGGAGTCCAGCTTCGCCGACGTCTACAACATCGGCGGCCGCTGGGGCGGCGCGATCACCGCCGGCTGCTTCCTGGCGCGCTTCGCCGAAGGCCAGCGCTGGGCGCACCTGGACATCGCCGGCTCGGCCAGCGACGAAGGCAAGCGCGGCATGGCCACCGGCCGCCCGGTCGGCCTGCTGAGCCAGTGGCTGCTCGATCGCGTGGCGGAAGGACGCGCCGCGTAAGCGGCCCGCCATGCCCCGCGCCGACTTCTACCTGATCGCCAAGCCCCGTTTCGCGGAGCAGCCGCTGTTGCTGGTCTGCGAACTGGCCCGGCGCGCCTGCGACAGCAACCAGTTCACCGTGGTCCTGGCGCGCGACGCGGCGCAGGCCGATGAGCTGGACGACCTGCTGTGGGCGTTCGATCCGGACGCCTACGTCCCGCACCAGATCGCCGGCGACGAGGAAGACGAACTGGCGCCGGTGCTGATCGTGCCGCCGGGCACCGAGGCGCCGTCCCGCCCGCTGGCCATCAACCTGCGCGACGACGCCTGGACCGCGCCGTGCGAGCGCGTGCTGGAAGTGGTGCCGGCCGACCCGGCCGCGCGCGGCCCGCTGCGCGAGCGCTGGAAGCAGTACCAGGCGCTGGGCTACGACCTCAACAAGCACGATATGTAGGCAGGGGTCAGTGTGGGTTTTCGTCCCGACGATCGTCCCGCCTGCCACTGCCGCTGCACGAAAACCCACTCTGACCCCATCCCCGTCCCCATGACCACCCTGCCCTCCGGCTACGAACCCAAGTCCTTCGAATCGCGCCTGTATGCCGAGTGGGAGGCCAGCGGCTGCTTCCAGCCCAGCGGCCAGGGCGAGCCGTACTCGATCCTGCTGCCGCCGCCCAACGTCACCGGCACGCTGCACATGGGCCACGCCTTCCAGCACACGCTGATGGACGCGCTGGTGCGCTACCACCGCATGCGCGGCTTCGACGTGCTGTGGCAGATGGGCACCGACCATGCCGGCATCGCCACCGAGATGGTGGTCAGCCGCAACCTGGCGCTGGAAGGCAAGGGCGAAACCCGCGATTCGCTGGGCCGCGACGGCTTCGTCGCCAAGGTGTGGGAGTGGAAGGGCCAGTCCGGCGACATCATCGAGCGGCAGATGCGCCGCCTCGGCGCGTCGGGCGACTGGTCCCGCAGCACCTTCACCATGGACCCGCAGCCGTCGGCGGCGGTGGTGGAGGCGTTCGTGCGCTGGCACGAGCAGGGCCTGATCTATCGTGGTCAAAGGCTGGTCAACTGGGACCCGGTGCTGAAGACCGCGATCTCCGACCTGGAAGTGGAGAACGTGGAGGAAGACGGCTTCCTCTGGTCGATCCGCTACCCGCTGGCCGACGGCGTGACCTACGAGCACGTGGAAGTCGACGCCGACGGCAACGAGACCCTGCGCGAGGTCCGCGACTACCTGGTGGTCGCCACGACCCGCCCGGAGACCATGCTTGGCGATACCGCGGCGATGGTGCATCCGGGGGATCCGCGCTACACCGCGCTCATCGGCAAGGAGGTCCAGCTGCCGCTGGCCGGCCGCCGCATCCCGGTGATCGCCGACGACTACGTCGACCGCGCGTTCGGCACCGGCGTGGTCAAGGTGACCCCGGCGCACGACTTCAACGACTACCAGGTCGGCCAGCGCCACGGCCTGCCGATGATCAACCTGTTCACCCCGGTGGCCGCGCTCAACGACAACGCTCCGGAGAAGTACCGCGGCCTGGACCGCTACGACGCGCGCAAGGCGGTGCTCGCCGACCTCGAAGAGCTGGGTCTGCTGGTCGAGACCAAGCCGCACAAGCTGCAGGTGCCGCGCGGCGACCGCACCGGCCAGGTGATCGAGCCGTACCTGACCGACCAGTGGTTCGTGAAGATGGACGCGCTGGCGCAGCGCGGCCTGGAGCTGGTCGAGCGCGGGGACGTCCAGTTCGTCCCGCCGAACTGGATCAACACCTACCGCCACTGGATGGAGAACATCCAGGACTGGTGCATCAGCCGCCAGCTGTGGTGGGGCCATCGGATTCCGGCGTGGTTCGACCAGGATGGTCACTGCTACGTGGCGCGGAACGAGGAAGAGGCCTACGCGCAGGCCGTTGCACGTAGAGCGGGGCTTGCCCCGCTTGGCGACAAGGACACGGGCAGCGGGGCGAGCCCCGCTCTACGACGGGACGAGGACGTCCTTGAAACCTGGTTCTCCTCGCAGCTGTGGCCGTTCTCGACCCTGGGCTGGCCCGACACGCAGGCGATGGCGCAGCGCGGCTTCGACCGCTACCTGCCGTCGTCGGTGCTGGTCACCGGCTTCGACATCATCTTCTTCTGGGTGGCGCGCATGATCATGGCCACCGACAGCTTCACCGGCAAGGTGCCGTTCCGCGACGTCTACATCACCGGCCTGATCCGCGACGCGCAAGGGCAGAAGATGTCCAAGTCCAAGGGCAATGTCCTCGACCCACTGGACATCATCGACGGCATCGCCCTGGAGGACCTGGTGGCCAAGCGCACCAGCGGGCTGATGCAGCCCAAGCTGGCCGAAAAGATCGAGCGCGCCACCCGCAAGGAGTTCCCGGACGGCATCATCGCCCACGGCGCCGACGCGCTGCGCTTCACCATCGCCGCGCTGGCCGGGCATGGCCGGGACATCAAGTTCGACCTCGGCCGCGCCGAGGGTTACAAGAACTTCTGCAACAAGTTGTGGAATGCCAGCCGCTTCGTGCTGATGAACACCGAGGGCGCCAGCTTCTCCGGCGTGCCGCAGCCGCAGACCGATGCGGAGAGGTGGATCCTCGCCCGCCTGGCCGCGGTGACGGCGCAGGCCCAGGCGCAGTTCGCCGCCTACCGCTTCGACCTGCTGGCGCAGGCCCTGTACGAGTTCGCCTGGAACGAGTTCTGCGACTGGTTCGTGGAGCTGGCCAAGCCGGCGCTCAATGGCGAGGATCCCGGCGCCGCCGCCAGCACCCGCCACACCCTGCTGTACGTGCTCGAATCCCTGCTGCGCCTGCTGCACCCGCTGGTGCCCTTCGTGACCGAGGAACTGTGGCGCCAGGTCGCCCCGCGCGTAGGCGTCGCCGGCGATTCGATCTCGCTGCGGCCGTACCCGCTGCCCACCGACTTCGCCGGCCAGGACTACGCCTCCGCCGAGGCGGACATCGAGTGGTTCAAGTCGATGGTTTCGGCCCTGCGCCGCGTGCGCAGCGAGCTGGGCGTCTCGCCCGGCAGGCAGGTCCGCCTGCTGCTGCAGGGTGGCGGCGGCAACGACCGTACGCGCGTCGGGCGCTTCGACTCGCAGCTGCGCTTCCTGCTGCGGCTGGAATCGGTGGCGTGGCTCGATGCGGGCGCGCCCGCGCCGGCCGCCGCCGCGGCCATCGTCGGCGAGCTCAAGCTGCTGGTGCCGCTGGAAGGCCTGGTCGACCTGGACGCCGAACGCGCGCGCCTGGACAAGGAGATCGCGCGCGTGGCGGCCGAGAAGGACAAGAGCGAGGCCAAGCTGGCCAGGTTCACCGACAAGGTGCCGGGCGCGGTGGTCGAGCAGGAGCGCCAGCGCCTGGTCGACTGGAGTTCGCAGCTGGAAGGCCTGCGGGAGCAGCGCGCGCGGCTCTGAGCGCGCGCGCCACCGCCGGTGTCCGCACCGCGTCGCCTCGCTTTCGTAGAGCGGGGCTTGCCCCGCTGCTCTGGATACGTCGGCGCAAGAGCAGCGGGGCGAGCCCCGCTCTACGCGGACGCCAGGAAGCCAAGCCTGGGCAAGCCACCGCTCACAGCGGCGGCATCTTCTCCACGTCGCCGGCGACCAGTTCCATCGCCATCACGATCGCGTCCTCGCGGCCCTGCACCGCAGGGTAGTAGCGCGGGCGCCGGCCGATCTCGTTGAAGCCCTCGCTGTGGTACAGGGCGATGGCCTGCGGGTTGGACGGCCGGACTTCCAGGAAGATCCGCTGCGCACCCCGGTCGCGCGCGGTGCGCAGCAACGCACGCAGTAGGTGCCGGCCGAGTCCGCGCGACTGCCGTTCCGGCGCGGTGCACAGGTTGAGCAGGTGCGCCTCGTCGGCGGCGATGCTCATCACGCCATAGCCGGCCGGCCGGTCGTCCTCCAGGGCCAGCAGCGCCGGATAGCCGGCCGCCAGGCAGTCGCGGAAGATGCCACGGGTCCAGGGAAACGGATAGGCGCGCTTCTCGATCGCCATCACCGCATCGAGGTCGCCTTCGCGCAGCGCGCGCAGCCGCCAGGCGGGGGCCAGTTCGCGGTACGCAGCCACGCTCACGGCCGCCTCCGCAAGGCGCGCAGCTGCGGCCAGAACGCGCGCTTGGCCGCGCCGTCGCCGCGCAACCGGTCCACCGGCCACTGCGCCATCGTCTCCTGCGCCGCCGGATCGGACGGGTCCAGCCCGGAGGCGCGCAGCAGGGCCAGCTGCAGGCGGTCGGGCAGCCGCTGCGGGCGGCGCATCGCGCCGCGCGCGGCGGCCGCATCCGGCCTGGCGGTATCCGTCGCTGGCGGTGGCGGGCGGCGCACCGGCGTCGACGGTGGCGAGGCGGTCGAAGGGCGCTCCGGCACGGGCGCCGTTCGCGCCGCCGCCACGATGCCTGGCCGCTGGTCCACGGCGGCTGCTGCCGCATCGCTCTCCGGCGGGGCGTCGACCGCGTCCCCGCCCACGCGCAGCACGGCGTGACCCAGCGCCTGCAGCCAGCGTCGCTGCTGCGGACTCCAGGGCGAGGCGCCGGGGTTCATGCCTTGGCCGCCGGCCGCCTCGCGCGCAGCCACAGCGCCATCAATGGCCCGGACAGCGCGTACAGCACCCCCACCGCAAGCAGCACCCGCGGCAGGTCGATCACCAGCACCGCGATCGCCACCGGCACCACCAGCAGCACCGCGAACGGCACGCGGTCCGCGCGCGGACCGCCCTCGCCACTGCCCTTGAAGCTCCAGTAGCGGATCTGGCTGACCATCAGCAGCGCCGCCGCCAGGGTCACGCCGAGGGCGACATAGCGGAGCTCCTCGCCGCTCCAGCCCAGCTCGCCGTCGGCGAAGGCCCAGACGAAGGACATCATCAGGCCCGCCGCCGCCGGGCTGGCCAGGCCGACGAACCAGCGCTTGTCGACCACCCCGACCTGGGTATTGAAGCGGGCCAGGCGCAAGGCCGCGCACGCCGCGTACAGGAAGGCGACCGCCCAACCGACCCGGCCCAGGGTGCCACCGTCGAACTTCAGCGCCGACAGCGACCAGTGGTACATGACCAGCGCCGGCGCCAGGCCGAAGCTGACCAGGTCGGCCAGCGAGTCGTACTGGACGCCGAAGGCGCTGCTGGTCCCGGTCAGCCGGGCCACCCGGCCGTCGATGCCGTCCATGATCCCGGCCACGAACACGGCGATGGCCGCCGCCGTGAACTGGCTGTTGGCCGCGGCGATGATCGCGTAGAAGCCCGCGAACAGGCCGCAGGTGGTGAACAGGTTGGGCAGCAGGTAGATGCCGCGCGAGCGCGCGGGCGGGTGTTGGGGGTCCATGGCGCCAGTGTACGGGGCGCCCGGCCGACAGAGAAACGTGACCTGGCGACTTGCCAGCCCCGCGGCCGGGTGCTGGAATCGGGCCTCCGCCCACCGCCGCCCCGCTGGAGACCCGCCGATGCGCTTCCCGACCCGGTCCTGCCTGCTGCTCCTGGCCGCCGGCCTCTGCGCCAGCGCCACCGTCGCGGCGACCAACGTCTACCAGTGGAAGGACGCCCAGGGCGTCACCCATTCCTCCGACAAGCCGCCGCCGGGCCAGAAGTACGACACCCGCCGGATCGACGCCAGTGCGCAGACGGTGGAAACCGCGGCGCCTGCGGCTGCGGCGCCCTCGCCGCAGTGCACGACGGCCCAGCAGAACCTGGCGCTGCTGTCGCGCGATGTGGCCGTCCAGCAGGACACCGATGGCGACGGCAAGCCGGACAAGACCCTGGGTGCGGACGAACGCGCGGCGCAGAAGAACCTGGCCGAGGCCGCGGTGAAGGCCTACTGCCCGCCCGCCGGCTGAGCCATGCGCGCCACCTGGGCGATCCTGGCCGGTCTCGCCCTCGGTGGCGGGCTGGCCTGGTGGCTGGCCCGCGACCAGGCGCCGCAGCGCTCGCCCGAAGCGCGCCTGCGCGCGGAACAGGCCGCCGCGGCCAACGCGGAGGATGCCCAGCGGCCCCTGTACCGCTGGCGCGACGACGCCGGCAACCTCCAGATCACCGAGAGCCCACCCAAGGGGCGCCGGTACGAGCGCATCGCCCGCGAGCCGGAACCGGGCATCCGGGTCCGCAACACCCCCTGACGCGCGCCCCAGGGCGGTCCCCGCCCCTTGCTGGCAGAATGTCCGGCTCCCCGCCTCCCTGACATCCCCACGATGCGCCTGTCCCGCTTCCACCTGCACACCACCAAGGAAACCCCGGCCGACGCCGAACTGGCCAGCCACCGGCTGATGCTGCGCGCCGGCATGATCCGCAAGCTCGCCGCCGGCCTGTACACGTGGTCGCCGCTGGGCCTGCGCGTGCTGCGCAAGGTCGAGGCGGTGGTGCGCGAGGAGATGGACCGCGCTGGCGCCATCGAACTGCAGCTGCCGACCATCCAGCCGAAGGAGCTGTGGGAGGAAACCGGGCGCTGGGAGAAGTTCGGCGGCCAGCTGCTGAAGATCCGCGACCGCAAGGAGGCCGAGTACTGCTACAGCCCCACCGCCGAGGAAGCGGTCACCGACTTCGCGCGGCAGGAACTGGGGAGCTACAAGCAGCTGCCGGTGAACTTCTACCAGATCCACACCAAGTTCCGCGACGAGATCCGCCCGCGCTTCGGGGTGATGCGCGCGCGCGAGTTCCTGATGAAGGACGCCTACTCGTTCCACGTCTCCGACGCCGACCTCGCGCGCGAGTACGAGAACATGAAGGCGGCCTACACCCGGGTGTTCACCCGCCTGGGGCTGCGCTTCCGCGCGGTGCAGGCCGATTCGGGCGCCATCGGCGGCGACGCCTCGCAGGAGTTCCACGTGCTGGCCGATTCGGGCGAGGACGCGCTGGCCTTCTCCACCGGTTCGGACTACGCGGCCAATGTCGAGGCCGCGCAGGCCGCCGAGCCGCCGCCGCGCCCGGCCGCGGCCGAGGCGCTGCGCAAGGTCGACACGCCCACCCAGAAGACCTGCGAGGACGTGGCTGCGCTGATGGGCATCGCGCTGCAGCGCACGGTCAAGTCGGTGGCGGTGATGGGCACCGGCGGTTTCGTGCTGGCGCTGGTGCGCGGCGACCACACGGTCAACGAGATCAAGCTGGGCAAGGTCGCCGGCCTGGCCGACTACCGTCCGGCCACCGAGGCGGAGATCGCCCAGCACCTGGGCAGCGAGCCGGGTTTCCTCGGACCGGTCGGCCCGAAGGCGCCGATCAAGGTGGTCGCCGACCGCGAGGTGGCGGCCATGGCCGATTTCGTCGTCGGCGCGAACGAGCGCGGCTTCCACCTCGCCGGCGTCAACTGGGGCCGCGACCTGCCCGAGCCGGACCTGGTCGCCGACATCCGCAACGTGGTGGAAGGCGACCGCGCCGCGGACGGCGGCGAAATCCGCCTGGCGCGCGGCATCGAGGTCGGCCACGTGTTCCAGCTCGGCCGCAAGTATTCCGAGGCGATGGGCTTCACCGTGCTCGACGAGACCGGCAAGGCCGCCGTGCCGGCGATGGGCTGCTATGGCATCGGCGTGTCGCGGATCGTGGCGGCGGCGATCGAACAGAACCACGACGAGGCCGGCATCGTCTGGCCGGTGCCGATGGCGCCGTGGGCGGTGGCGGTGTGCGTGATCAACCCGAAGAAGGACGCGGCGGTGGATGCGGCGGCCGAAGCGCTGCTGGCCGACCTGCAGGCCGCGGGCCTGGATGCGGTGCTCGACGACCGCGGCCTGCGCCCGGGCGCGATGTTCGCCGACATTGAACTGATCGGCATTCCGCACCGGGTGGTGGTTTCCGAGCGCGGACTGGCCGCAGGCACGTTCGAATACCGCGCACGCACCGCGACCGAGGCCGAATCCCTCGACCGCGCGCAGCTGCTGGAGAAACTGCGCGGCTGAGGGCCTGGATCGCGCAGGTCGCAGCCGCGGCCCGGCCGTCGCAAGGCGGCCGGGCCGCTTGTTTTCACATCGCTTCGATTGGCGGAGTTAATGCCCGTGGATTATCCTGCGGCTCACGCGTGTCCACGGACGGACATATTCCCCCGCCATGGAAACCGGAGATTTCGATGTCGATCGACCTCAGCACCCTCTCGCCGCGCGAACTCGGCAACCTGATCACCACCGCGAAGAAGCGCCAGGCGCAGCTGTCCAAGCGTGCCCCGCTGGCGCAGGTGCGCAGCAAGCTCACCCGCCTGGCCAAGGCCGAGGGCTACACCATCGAGGAACTGTTCGGCACCGCCAGCGCCGCCAGGTCGGGGTCCGGCAGCGGCAAGTCCGCGCCGCGCGCCGGGCGCAGGCTCGGCAAGGTCGCGCCGAAGTACCGCAATCCGGAGAACCCGAAGGAAACCTGGACCGGTCGCGGCAAGCAGCCGCGCTGGCTGGCCGCCTATACCGCCAAGGGTCGCGACCTGGGCGAATTCCTGATCCCGGGCACCGCGAAGCTGACGCCCAAGCCGCAGGCCGCGGGCAAGAAGCGCGTGGTCAAGAAAGCGAAGAAGTAAGCCGCCCGGATCGGGGCCGCCAACGGAACGCCGGCACAATGCCGGCGTGTTCTTTTGGCAGTTTCCGTGGGATCCGGAGACCGGACATACGTCCGTGGAAAAGCGCCCGCGGCGCGAGCGCGCCGGCACAGGCGAGGTCTTCGTGATCTGACGCCCGTGACGCCCATGAAAGGGCTTTACAGAAGAGCAGCGCCGCGGCGTTGTAGGAGCCGATTCATCGGCGACCCGACACCGTCGGCACAGGCGATGACCTCGCAGTCCTGGCGCCCATGTCGCCGATGAATCGGCTCCTACAGGTTCTTGCGGGCGGGGATCAGCAGGTTGCCGAACAGCAGGCCGGCCACCAGCGCCATCACGATGTTCATGACAAGCAGCAGCGCGCTCTGGCCCGCGTCCACGTCCTGCTGCTGGACGAGGGTCAGCAGGCCGCGCAGGCTCGCGCTGCCCGGTACCAGCATGATGATGCCCGGCAGGCGGATCAGTGCGCCGGGCCGCTGCACCCAGCGGCCGAAGGCGTTGCCCGCCGCGGTGAGTACCAGCGCCGAGAGGAAGATGCCCGCGGGCGAACCCCAGGCCTGGCCGGCGAAGCGGGCGATGAGGTAGCCGGCGATGGCCGCCCCCATCACCCAGGGATAGTCGCGGCGACTGGCCTTGAACAGCACCGCGAAGGCGAAGGCGGCCAGCACCATCGCCGACCATTCCACCCATTCCGGCTGCGGGCGGGCGGCACGCACCTGGGGCTCCAGTCCCATGATGCCCAGGATCTCGATGGCGATGATCGCGCCCACCGTGAGCTTCATCACCGTGGTAAGCGCGCCGGCGAAACGGACGGTGCCCGAGACCCAGTGCTGGCTGCTGAGCTCGTTCATCGCGTTGGTGATCGCCATGCCGGGGAGCAGCACCACCAGCGAGGCGATCACCACCGTGTTGAGGTTGAGCGGACCGACCAGCGCGGCCACCAGGCTGATCACCGCACCGGCGATCAGCGCCGCCAGCGCGTCGGAAGCCTCCTTCATCGCCGGGCGCGGGCTGGTGTACTGGTCGAGCAGCCCGATCAGCAGCCCGGTGGCCGCCGCGGTCGCGATGTCCAGCCACGGCAGCCGCCACAAGCCCGCCACCGCGGCCGCGGCGAGTCCGAACGCCAGGACCTGCATCACCCGCGCGCGCCGGGTGGGCGCGCGGTCCAGCGTGCGCAGCGCGGTATGGCCCTGGGCGATGCTCATCTGGCCGTTGGCCACCGCTTCGGCGATCCGGTCGGCCTCGCCCAGCTTGTGCAGGTCGTTCTCGCCAGGTGCCAGCCGGATCACCCGGGTGGTGTCGCTGCTGCCGAGCGGCTTGCCGGGGTCGTTGAAGCTCAGGATGAGGCCGGTGGGGTTCGACCAGGCCTCGCACTCCAGGTCGAGCCGCTGCGACAGCGCGGTCACGGCCGCCTCCAGCCGCTGCGCGGTCGTCCCGTACCGGTGCAGGCGCGCGGCCATCTCCGACACGAAGGCGATGCGCTGCGCGTAGCTGGCGGAGGGGCGGGTGGCGGCATCCATCTTCCTAGTATCGCCCGAGATGCGACCGCGACAACGGCACCGCGCGGGCGCCGGAGCGGAGGACGACGGCACCTGCACATCGCTTCCGGGTATGCTCCCGCCTCGGAAGCGCCCATGACCGAAGAGACCGGATCCCCTCCCCGCTGGCAGCAGGCACAGACCGGACCCGGCAGGATCGTCCTGACCGGGCAATGGACGCTGGCCCATGCGCTGGCCATTTCCGACCAGCTGCGGGCGATCCCGGACGACATCACCGCGGTCGATGCGTCGAAGATCGGCCGGCTCGACTCGGCGGGCGTGATGCAGCTGATGCGCTTCGCCCAGCGCCGCGGCCTGGACGGCGAGCACCTGCAGTTCAGCGCCGAGCACGCCGCGCTGGTGCAGGTCATCGAGGACGTGTCCGACGACCGGCCGCCGCGACGGCGCGACTACGGCTTCGCCGCCGCGCTGGAACGGCTGGGGCGGGCCACGGAGTCGGTCATCCGCTCGGTGGTCGGGCTGGTCGGGTTCACCGGCGAGAACCTCAGCAAGATGCTGCGCATGGCGCGCGAGCCGCGCCGCTTCCGCCTGACCGCCACCGTCTCGCACATGGAGCAGGTCGGCCTGGATGCGGTGCCGCTGGTGGCGCTGCTGTCCTACCTGGTCGGCGCGGTGATCGCCTTCCTCGGCTCGACCATCCTGCGCGACTTCGGCGCGGAGATCTACGTGGTCGAGCTGGTCGGGATCGCCTTCCTGCGCGAATTCGCCGTGCTGCTGACCGCGATCGTGCTGGCCGGCCGCACCGCCTCGGCCTTCACCGCGCAGATCGGCGCGATGAAGAGCCGCGAGGAGATCGACGCGATCCGCACGCTCGGCCTGGATCCGGTCGACCTGCTCGTCATCCCGCGCCTGCTGGCCTTGCTGGTGATGCTGCCGCTGCTGACCTTCATCGCGATGATGGCCGGCCTGGCCGGCGGCGTGACCGTGGGCGCGTTCGACCTGGACATCCCGCCGCAGATGTACCTGTCGAGGATGCACGAGACGGTGGAGGTGCGGCATTTCCTGGTCGGCATGTCCAAGGCCCCGGTGTTCGCCCTGGTCATCGGCCTGATCGGCTGCCTGGAAGGCCTGCGCGTGGAAGGCACGGCGCAGTCGGTCGGCGAGCGCACCACTTCCAGCGTGGTGCAGACCATCTCGCTGGTGATCATCCTCGACGCGCTCGCCGCGTTGTGGTTCATGCACATGGACCTGTGAGATGGCCGTGAACGAAGACATCGCCATATCCGTGCGCGGCCTGGCCAACCGCTTCGGCGAACAGACCGTGCACGAGGGCCTGGAACTGGACGTGCGCCGCGGCGAGATCCTCGGCGTGGTCGGCGGCTCGGGTACCGGCAAGTCGGTGCTGATGCGCAGCATCCTGGGGCTGCAGCGGCCGGCCGAGGGTCGGATCGAGGTGCTGGGCGTCGACGCACTGTCCGAAGACCCGGCCGACCGGCTGCAGATCGAGCGCAACACCGGCGTGCTCTTCCAGGACGGCGCCCTGTTCTCCTCGCTGACCGTGGGCGAGAACGTGCAGGTACCGCTGAAGGAACACCATCCGGAGCTGCCGGAGAGCTGGCGCTACGAGCTCGCCCTGCTCAAGGTGAAACTGGCCGGCCTGCCCGCGGATGCGATCGACAAGCTGCCCTCGCAGCTGTCCGGCGGCATGCGCAAGCGCGCCGGACTGGCGCGCGCGCTGGCGCTGGACCCGCCGCTGCTGTTCCTCGACGAGCCCACCGCCGGCCTGGATCCGATCGGGGCGGCCGCCTTCGACCACCTGCTGGCCACGCTCCAGCAGGCGCTGGGCCTGACCGTGTTCCTCATCACGCACGATCTCGACACCCTGTACGCTATCTGCGACCGCGTGGCCGTGCTCGCCGACCGCAAGGTGGTGATCAACGCGCCGCTGGCGGAAGTCGAACGCTTCGACCACCCCTGGGTGCAGGACTATTTCCACGGCCCACGCGCGCGCGCCGCGCGCCGGGCCGGAAGCGGCCGCGAGGCGGCCACCGCGACGGAGGCGGACTGAACATGGAAACCCGCGCCAACTACGTGCTGATCGGCGCCTTCACCCTGGTGGTGTCGATCGCGCTGCTGCTGTTCGGCCTCTGGGCCGCGAAGTACTCGTCCGAGCGCAGCTGGCAGCGCTACATGATCGTGTTCGATGAGGCCGTCACCGGCCTGTCGGTGGGCAGCCCGGTCCAGTACAACGGCATCTCGGTCGGCTCGATCGAGAAGCTTTCGCTCGACCCGCAGGATCCGCGCCGGGTGGTGGCGATCATCCGCGCCGACGCCAGCACCCCGATCAAGACCGACACCCGCGCCAAGCTGGCCATCACCAGCCTGACCGGCCCGGCCATCATCCAGCTCTCCGGCGGCACGCCGGGCGCGCCGATGCTCACCGCGGTCGACCAGCGCGAGCCGCCGGTCATCCAGACCTCGCCGTCGGCGCTGCAGAACATCACCGACACCGCCAACCGCATCGTCGAGCGGCTGGACCAGGTGCTCAGCGACGAGAACGTGGCCCGGGTCGGCACCACCCTGGAGAACATCGAGAAGATCAGCGGCTCGCTGGCCGCACAGGATCAGGGCATGGAGGCGCTGCTGGTCAGCGCGCGCGACGCCGCGCGCAGCCTGGACGCGACCCTGCAGACCACTAACGCGACGGTGCAGCGGGTGGACCAGAACCTGGTGCGCGAGCTGCCGGGCCTGATCGAGAAGCTGGATTCCACCCTGGCGCGGCTGGATTCGGCCGCCGGCAACGCCGATGGCATCCTCAGCGAGAACCGCGCGGCCATCAACAGCTTCGCCAACGATGGTCTGGCCCAGCTCGGCCCGACCCTGACCGAACTGCGCGGCCTGATCCGCGACCTGCGCCAGATCAGCGACCGCCTCGAGAACAACCCGTCGCGCTACCTGCTCGGCCGCGACGCGCCCAAGGAGTACGAGCCGCAATGAAGCCCCCTGTGCTCCCCGCCCCGCTGCGTGCCCTGGCGTTGCTGCCGCTGCTGGCGATGCTCGCCGGTTGTTCGATCCTGGGCGGCAAGCCACGCGATCCGGTCACCATCTATTCGCCGCAGGCCAGGGCCGCGGCCGATGCGGCCTGGCCGCAGGTGGACTGGCAGCTGGCGATCGCCAAGCCCACCGCCACCCGCCTGCTCGACAGCCCGCGCATCGCGGTGCGCCCGATCCCGGGCGAACTGCAGGTCTACCGCGGCGCGTCCTGGGCACAACCGCCGACCGAGATGCTCGAGGCCAGCGTGCTGCGCGTGCTGGAGGATTCCGGAAGGATCGCGGGGGTCGGCCGCCTGGCCACCGGCATGCGCTCGGACTACCGGCTGGCGATGGACGTGCGCCGGTTCGAATCCGATTACCAGGGCGGCGCCTTGCCGGTGGCCACCATCGAGATCAGCGCGACCCTGCTGAACAACCGCGACCAGCGTATCGTCGCCCGCCGCACCTTCCTGCGCGAGGAAACGGCGGCCACCACCGACGTGGCCACGGTCACCGACGCGTTCGGTCGTGCGCTGGCGTCGATCGCCGGCGAGATCGCCGGCTGGACGTTGGCCCAGGGCCAGGACGACGCGCGCACCCACCCGCCGTTGTAGGAGCCGATCTTTATCGGCGACGCGGGCGTCGGGATCACGAAGGCGTCGCCTGTGCCGACGGCGTCGCGTCGCCGATAAAGATCGGCTCCTACAAGGGCTGCACGTGCCGGTAGGTCAGGTTGATCCGCTCACCGGCCAGCCGTGCGGTGCGCGGCAGGGCGTGCTTCCAGTAACGCTGGGTACGCCCGGCCATCAGCAGCAGGCTGCCGGGCTCCAGGTCCAGCGAGAGCCGCCGGGCTGGATCGTGGCGGTGACGCAGCAGGAAGCGCCGGGTCGCGCCCAGGCTGACCGAGGCGATCAGCGGCTCCGGGCCCAGCTCCGGCTCATCGTCCGCGTGCCAGCCCATGGCGTCGGCGCCGCTGCGGTAGCGGTTGGCCAGCACGCTGTTGAACGGATGTTCCAGCTCCGATGCCAGGCGTTCGCGCAGCGCGGCCAGCGCCGGCAGCCACGGTCGTGGCTCGAAGCGGCTGCCTGAGTACCGGTACGCGGCATCGGCATCGCCGATCCAGCAGCTCAGCCGTGGCGAGGCCACCTCGCGGCCGAACATCCGGATCCGGTGCACCTCCCAGGGCACTTCGCGCAGCAGGCGCTCCATCAGCGCGGAAGCCGCCCCCGGATCCAGCCAGCCTCGGGCCAGCCGTACCTGCGCGTCGGGAAGCTCGAAATCGACCCACTCCATGCGCCATTGTGTCGGAGCCCATCCTCATGAGCGACCCCAGCCGGCTTGACGATAGCTGACGCGTTCACCTCACGTAGATGCCGGGACCGACGCGACCGGCGGCGGGATCGGGTCGCCCATGAGGATGGGCTCCTACCAAAGGGGCGCCGCGCGGCGCATTTGCCCCATCCGCGCCGAACCCCGAAAATGGCTGGCAAGCCACAGCAGCCAGCCGGAGCCGGGAATGACGGAGCACCCCACCAGCACGATCGCCGCCGACGCCGTCGAGCGCGACGTGATGGAGTACGACGTCGTCACCGTCGGCGCCGGCCCGGCCGGCCTGGCCTTCGCCATCCGCCTCAAGCAGCTCGACCCGGACATCTCGGTCTGCGTGATCGAGAAGGCCAGCACCGTGGGCGCGCACATCCTCTCCGGTGCGGTGATCGAACCCGGCCCCTTGGACGCGCTGCTGCCCGGCTGGCGCGACAACCCGCCGCCGGTGTGCGTGCCGGCGCGCGAGGACGAGTTCTGGTTCCTGACGAAAGATGGCGGGTTCAAGTCGCCGCTGGTCCCGCCGGGCATGCGCAACCACGGCAACTTCATCGTCAGCCTCGGCGCGATGTGCGCCTGGCTGGCGCCGCAGGCCGAGGCCCTGGGCGTGGAGATCTACGCCGGCTTCGCCGCCGCCGAGACGCTGCACGCCGACGACGGCACCGTGCTGGGCGTGCGCATCGGCGACATGGGCGTGGCCCGCGACGGCTCGCACAAGCCCGGCTATACCGCCGGCATCGACATCAAGGCCAAGGTCACGGTACTGGCCGAGGGCGCGCGCGGCCACCTGACCAAGCGCCTGGTCAAGCGCTTCGGCCTGGACGCGGACAGCGACCCGCAGAGCTATTCGATCGGCATCAAGGAACTGTGGCAGGTGCCGGAAGGCCGGGTGGTGCCCGGCAAGATCGTGCATACGCTGGGCTGGCCGGCCGACAACCGCACCTACGGCGGCAGCTTCCTCTACCACCTGGACAACCACCAGGTCGCGCTGGGTTACGTCAGCGGACTGGACTACGCCGACCCGCACTACAAGCCGTGGGAAGCGTTCCAGCAGTGGAAGAACCACCCGCTCATCAAGCCGCTGCTCGAGGGCGGCAGCATCCTGTCGGCGGGCGCGCGCGCGATCGTGACCGGTGGCTGGCAGGCGCTGCCGAGGGTGGAGATGCCCGGCGCCCTGCTGGTCGGCGATACCGCCGGCCTGCTCAACGTGCCGAAGATCAAGGGCACCCACCAGGCGATCCGCAGCGGCATGCTCGCCGCCGAGCACCTGGCCGCCAGCGGCCTGCAGCCGGCCGGCTTCGACGCGAAGCTGCGCGATTCGGAGGCGATGGCCGAACTGAAGAAGGTGCGCAACATCAAGCCCGGCTTCAAGAAGGGCCTGTGGTTCGGCCTGGCCAATGCCGCCTGGGAGACCGCGCTCGGCGGCGCCTCGCCGTGGACGCTGCGCGGCAAGCCGGACTGGTGCTCGCTCGACAAGGTGGGTGAACACGAGTCGCCGAAGCGCGACTACGTCGAGCGCACCCTCCCCCCGCGCGACCGCCTGCAGGGCGTGTACTACGCCGCCACCGAGCACGACGAGGACCAGCCGGTGCACCTCAAGGTCGCCGACACCTCGATCTGCGTGGATCGCTGCACGGCCGAGTACGCCAACCCCTGCACCCGCTTCTGCCCCGCCGGCGTCTATGAAATGGTCGAGGACGCGGCCGGGCGCCGCCTGCAGATCAACGCCGCCAACTGCGTGCACTGCAAGACCTGCGACATCAAGGACCCGTACGAGATCATCACCTGGGTGACGCCGGAGGGTGGTTCGGGACCGAACTACCAGAACCTGTGACCGCTCCACGCCCGGAGTGGACAGTCGCGCTGCGTGCCTGGCGGTGGCGGATGGCGATGCGCCGCGTGCGCGGCCTGCCCCACAGCCTCGCGCAGCGCGGCCTTCGGTCCACGATTGCCCGTGCCTGGGTCCTGCTTGCCCGCCGCCACGATCCGCCGGCGACGCACGCGACGCACGCGACGCTCGCCGCGCCGCCCGGAGCCGGTGCGGATGCACGCCGGATCCTGGTGATGGACGCGCTGATGCCGGATCCTACGCGAGACTCGGGCTCGGTGCGCATGCGCGAGATCCTGCTGCTGCTGCGCGAGCTGGGATGGTCGGTGGTGTTCGCGCCCGACAGCGGCCAGGCGACCGCCGGCGAGCAGGCCGCGTTGTCGACCGATGGCATCGAGGTGGTCGGCATCGCCGGCGCGCCCGCGTTGCCCGGCTGGCTGCGCGAGCACGGTGGCACGCTCGCCGCCGCCATGCTCTGCCGCCACGAGGTCGCCGCCATGCACCTGGACCTGGTACGTGCGGCGGCCCCGCGCGCGCGCATCCTGTTCGACACCGTCGACCTGCACGGGCTGCGCGAGGAGCGCACCGCCCGCCTCGAAGGAAACCGGGCCCTGCTGCGCAAGGCCGCGCGGTCGTGGCGGGTCGAGCTGGGCATCGCGGCCCGCAGCGACGTCACCTTCGTGGTCAGCCCGGTCGAACAGGCCTTGCTGAGCCGCGAACTGCCGCAGTCCCGGATCGAACTGCTGTCGAACATCCACGCGGTAGTCGGCCGCATCGCGCCGTTCGAAGGCCGCCGGGGCGTGCTGTTCGTCGGTGGATTTGCCCACCCGCCCAATCGCGACGCCGCACATTGGCTGGTCGAGGAAATCATGCCGCGCCTGCATCGCGAACTGCCCGGCATGCCCCTCCACCTCGTGGGATCGATTCCCGACGACGAGCGCGCCTCGCTCCAGCGCGAGCACGTCCATGTCCATGGCCAGGTGGCCGAGCTCGGGCCGTGGATGGAATCGTGCCTGGTCGCCGCCGCGCCGCTGCGCACCGGGGCCGGCGTCAAGGGCAAGGTCAACAGCGCCATGAGCCACGGCGTACCGGTGGTCGCCACGCCGATGGCCGCCGAGGGCATGCACCTGGTCGATGGCCATGATGTGCTGGTGGCCGAGACCGCCGGCCAGTTCGCGGCCGCCATCGTGCGCCTGGCGCGGGAACCGGAATTGTGGGAACGACTGTCGGCCAACGGCCAGGAGAACATCCGGCAGCACTTTTCGCGGGACCGGGCACGCGAGGCGTTGCGCCGCGCCCTGGGCACGTCGGGGTGAACCCCGGGTCCGCGGCGACGCGGGCCCGATGGGGTGTTAGGCGTTTCCGCCCGCGTGCACCGGAACCGCCGGCGCGTAGCGTGCGAACCAGAGGCGATAGCGCGCCAGCCGGCGCTCGTCCGCCACTTCGACGCCGTCGAACCGCGCGCCGTGGCGACGCACCCAGCCGCGCGGGAACGCACTCCAGGAGCCCTGCCACACCTCCACTCCGTCGCCCTCCAGGCGACGGGTGACGGCGGGCGGGAACTGCCCGCGTTCGACCAGCACGCTCGTGGCGCGCCCAGCGCCGCCAATGCGGCGAAGCGCATCCAGCCGTTCCAGGCCATCCGGGTCCGCCGCAGGCAGCACCAGCAGCACGCGCTCGCCGCGCTTCACCGCCAGGTCGCGCGGCGTGCCCCACGCCGGGAACCACTGCAGCTCGGCGGCCCAGCGCTCCGCGAACTTGAAGCGGTTGGTCCGCTGGTAGGCCTTGACCCCACCCTCCTCGGAAACGCCGGACGTCATCCCCTCCAGGTGCACGACCCTGGAATGCGGCTGGTACCGCACGGCCAGGCCGGCCTGGCGGATGCGCATCGCCAGGTCGGCGTCCTCGTAATAGGCGGGGCGGTAGCGCTCGTCGAAACCGCCCAGGCGGGCGAACAGGGCCGCCGGCAGCGCGATCGCCGCGCCGGAACAGTAGTCGGCATCGCGGACGCATCCGTAGCGCGGATCGAGCGCGGCATCGAGGCGTCCGTAGTTCCCGGCGCGGCCGTCGGAGAAGATCACGCAGCCCGCCTCCTGCAGCGTCCCGTCCGGATATAGCAGGCAGGCGCCGGCCAGGCCGGTGTCCGGGTGGCGGTTGAACGTATCGAGCAGGGCATCGAGCCAGCCGGGCTGTACCAGGGTGTCGTTGTTCAACAGCACCAGGTACTCGCCGCGGGCCTGGGCCGCGCCCGCATTGCAGGAACGGATGAAGCCGGAGTTGACCGGGTTGCGCAGGTAGCGGAGCCCTGGCACCTCCCCCAGCGCCGCGCCGGTGCCGTCGCCGGACGCATCGTCGACCACGATCACCTCGAACCGCGTGGCATCACCGCAGGCGGCGATCGACCGCAGGCAATCGAGCGTGCAGGCCAGGTTGTTGTAGACGGGGATGACGATACTGGCGAGCGGCGCCGCCTCGTCCGGCAGGCCCAGCGGCACGCGGGACATGTCGAGCTGCAGCTCCGGCCGTGGCGCGAACCAGCGGCGGCGCGCGAAATCCCATGCCCGGTCCAGGGTCGGCACGACGCCGTCCGAGCGCAGGCCCAGCCAGGCATTGCGGAGCGGGAACGGCACCGCCGTGATCCGCGACTAGAACGCCACCCCGGTGAGGCTGCGCAGTTCCCCGATGTCCACACCCGGCGCGGTCTCGACCAGCTCCAGTCCGCCGGGCGTCACGTCGAACACCGCCAGCTCGGTGATGATGCGGTCGACCACGCCGACGCCGGTCAGCGGCAGGGTGCATTCAGGCAGGATCTTGTGCTCGCCGTTCTTGGCCGTGTGCTCCATCAGCACGACCACGCGCTTGACGCCGGCCACCAGGTCCATCGCCCCGCCCATGCCCTTGACCATCTTGCCGGGCACCATCCAGTTGGCCAAGTCGCCCTTGTCGGTGACCTGCATCGCGCCCAGGATCGCCAGGTCGATGTGGCCGCCGCGGATCATCGCGAACGAGTCGTGGCTGCCGAAATAGCTGGCGCCCGCGCGCGCGGTGACGGTCTGCTTGCCGGCGTTGATCAGGTCGGCGTCGACCTCGTCCTCGGTCGGGAACGGGCCGATGCCCAGCAGGCCGTTCTCCGACTGCAGCCACACGTCCACCCCATCGGGTATGTGGTTGGCGACCAGGGTCGGCAGGCCGATGCCCAGGTTGACGTAGGCGCCGTCGGTCAATTCGCGGGCGGCGCGCTGCGCCATCTCGTCGCGGGTCCAGGCCATCACTTGTTCTCCTGCTGGCGGACGGTGCGCTGTTCGATGCGCTTCTCGGGCGTCGGGTTGTGCACGATGCGGTCGACGTAGATGCCCGGCAGGTGCACGTGGTCCGGATCGATCGCGCCGACCTCGACCACTTCCTCGACCTCGGCCACGCAGACCTTGCCGGCCATCGCGCAGGCCGGGTTGAAGTTGCGTGCGGTCTTGCGGAACACCAGGTTGCCCGCCCTGTCGGCCTTCCACGCCTTGACCAGCGAGACGTCGGCGACCAGCGCGGTCTCCATCACGTAGTGCTTGCCGTCGAACTCGCGTGTTTCCTTGCCCTCCGCCACCACCGTGCCGTAGCCGGTGGCGGTGAAGAACGCCGGGATGCCCGCGCCGCCGGCCCGCAGGCGCTCGGCCAGGGTGCCCTGCGGGTTGAACTCCAGCTCCAGCTCGCCCGCCAGGAACTGGCGCTCGAACTCCTTGTTCTCGCCCACGTAGGACGAAATCATCTTGCGGATCTGGCGGGTGGCCAGCAGCTGGCCGAGGCCGAACCCGTCGACGCCAGCGTTGTTGGAGATCGCCGTCAACCCCTTGACCCCGGAGTCACGCAGGGCGGCGATCAGCGCCTCGGGGATGCCGCACAGGCCGAAGCCGCCCACCGCCAGCGTCTGGCCGTCGGCGACGAGGCCGGCCAGCGCGGATTTCGCGTCCGGATAGAGTTTGGAAGCGGCCATGCGTGCCCTCGTCTGGAAACCCAAGACCCGGATTCTAGCGGGGCATGCTGCGACGCGACACGTACCTTCGGGCAATGGGAGGCCGGGCACACCTTCGCGCCCCTCCCGTCGCGTCCCCCCGGCCCGGCCGGTAGAATCGGCGGTCCTGTCCAGACCGACCCTCCTGATGACGCTCCCCGCTTTCAAGGCCTATGACATCCGTGGCCGGGTGCCCGACGAACTCGACGAGAGCCTGGCCCGACGCATCGGCCTGGCCCTGGCCGGACAGCTTGATCCCGGGCCGGTGGTGCTGGGGCACGACGTGCGCTTGAGCAGCCCGGGCCTGCAGGCGGCCCTGTCCGACGGCCTGCGCAGCATGGGCCGGGACATCATCGACATCGGCCTGTGCGGTACCGAGGAGGTCTATTTCCAGACCGCGCACCTGGGCGCGGCCGGCGGCGTGATGGTCACCGCAAGCCACAACCCGATGGACTATAACGGCATGAAGCTGGTCCGCGAGCAGGCCAAGCCGATCAGCGGCGACTCGGGCCTGTTCGCGATCCGCGACTTCGCCGCCGCCCATGACGGCGCCATCGGCGAGCTGCGAGGCGGCTTGAGCGCGCATCCGGACAAGTCGGCCTACATCCAACACCTGCTCGGTTACGTGGACCGGCAGCGGCTGCGCCCGCTGAAGATCGTCACCAATCCGGGCAACGGTGGCGCAGGGCTGGTCATCGACCAGTTGGCGCCGCACCTGCCGTTCGAGTTCATCCGCATCCAGCACGAGCCGGACGGCAGCTTCCCCAACGGCATCCCCAACCCACTGCTGCCGGAGAACCGCGCCGCCACCGCCCAAGCGGTCCGCCAGCACGGCGCCGACTTCGGCATCGCATGGGACGGCGACTTCGACCGCTGCTTCTTCTTCGATGCCGACGGCCGCTTCATCGAGGGCTATTACCTGGTCGGCCTGCTGGCCAAGGCCCTGCTGGGACGCAGCCCCGGCGAGAAGATCATCCATGACCCGCGCCTGGTCTGGAACACGGTGGAAATGGTCGAGCAGGCCGGCGGCATCCCGGTGATGAGCAAGACCGGCCATGCGTTCATCAAGGAGCGTATGCGCGCCGAGAACGCCGCCTATGGCGGCGAGATGAGCGCGCACCATTACTTCCGCGATTTCGCCTACTGCGATTCGGGCATGATCCCGTGGCTGCTGATCGCCGACCTGATCTCGGCCACCGGTGCGCCGTTGGCCGCCATGGTCGAAGACCGCATGCAAGCGTTCCCTTGCAGCGGCGAGATCAACTTCCGCGTGAAAGACGCCAAGGCGTCGATCGAGCGCATCCTCACCCACTTCTCCGAGCTCTCCCCCGCGCTCGACCATACCGATGGGCTGAGCGCGGACTTCGGCGACTGGCGCTTCAACCTGCGCAGCTCCAACACCGAGCCGCTGCTGCGCCTGAATGTCGAATCGCGTGGCGATTCACGCCTCATGCAGGCGCGCACCGAAGAAATCTCCCGACTGATCGAAGCCTGAGCAACCTAGGACCGAATCCGATGAACGACCTCCTCCCCGTGATCCTGTCCGGCGGCTCCGGCACGCGCCTCTGGCCGCTGTCGCGCGAGTCGTATCCCAAGCAGTTCCTGCCCCTGACCGGCGAACTGACCATGCTGCAGGCGACCTGGCACCGGGTCGCGCCCATCGCCGGCCGCGCCCCACTCGTCGTGGCCAACGAGGAACACCGCTTCGTAGCTGCTGAGCAGCTGCAGCAGGTGGGCGCCAAGCCGCAGGCGATCGTGCTCGAACCGGTGGGCCGCAACACCGCGCCGGCCATCGCTATCGCCGCCCTGGAAGCCACCCGCGACGGCGATGACGCGATCCTGCTGGTGCTGCCCTCGGACCATGTGATCAACGATGAGTCCGCGTTCCAGCACGCAGTCAAGCAGGCGCTGCCGGCGGCCGCGGCAGGCAAGCTGGTGACGTTCGGCATCGTTCCGGCGGGCCCGGAGACCGGCTACGGGTACATCAAGGCCGCGGCCGGCGGCGAAGTCCGTGCGGTCGAGCGCTTCGTCGAGAAGCCCGACCTGGCCACGGCCGAAGGCTATGTCGCTTCCGGCGAGTACTTCTGGAACAGCGGCATGTTCCTGTTCAAGGCCTCGCGTTACCTGGCCGAGCTGCAGAAGTTCAACCCGACGATCCTGGAGGCGTCCCGGCACGCCTGGGAGCAGGCGAAACGCGATTCCGACTTCGTGCGCCTGGACAAGGCCGCGTTCGCCGCGGTGCCGTCCGATTCGATCGACTACGCAGTGATGGAGAAGACCGCCGATGCCGCGCTGGTCCCGCTCGACGCCGGCTGGAGCGATGTCGGCTCCTGGACGGCGTTGCGCGAGGTCTCCCCGCAGGATGCCCAGGGCAACGCCCACCATGGCGACGTGATCGCGATCGATTGCCGCAACACCTACGCTTACGGCGAACGCTTGATCGCCTTGGTTGGCCTCGATGACGTCATCGTTGTGGAGACCGCCGACGCAGTGCTGGTGGGCAAGGGCGAGCGCATGCAGGAGGTCAAGGAGGTCGTGGCGCGGATCAAGCGCGACAAGCGCTCCGAGGCCACCTGGCATCGCAAGGTCTACCGCCCGTGGGGCGCCTACGACTCGATCGACAACGGCGATCGTTTTCAGGTCAAGCGGATCTCGGTCAAGCCGGGCGCGACCCTGAGCCTGCAGATGCACCATCACCGCGCCGAACACTGGATCGTCGTGTCCGGCACCGCCGAAGTCACCCGCGGCGAAGAGGTGATCCTGCTCACGGAGAACCAGAGCACCTATATCCCGCTCGGCGTCACCCATCGCCTGAAAAACCCGGGCAAGCTGCCGCTGGAGCTGATCGAAGTGCAGTCCGGCAGTTACCTGGGCGAGGACGACATCGTCCGCTTCGAGGACACGTACGGCCGGGCTTGACCCGGCCGTGGGTGCAAGCGGTCTCCAGCACTTGGCGTAACCGGTACCTGGCGGCGACCGGGAGCGCGCACCGGACACGTGGCCTCCGCGCCATCTGAAAAGCCGCGTTTAGCGCAGGCTTCTCCAGGCTGCCGTCGCGTCGCCGATGAGGATCGGCTCCTACGAAGGCGTGCGGGCCAGCGAAGCAATGACGCCGCGGAGCCCATCCCGCCAATCTGGCAAGTCGAAGCCGAACTCATTCTGGAAGTGGGAAGTATCGAGCCGGGAATAGGCGGGCCGGCGCGCGGGGGTCGGGTAGTCTGCCGTCGTGATCGGCACCACCGCCGGCGGGCGCGCCAGCAGGCCAGCCGCCGCGGCCTCGGAGAAGATCGCTTCGGCGAAGCCGTGCCAGCTGGTTTCGCCGGAGGCGACCAAATGCCAGGTGCCGCCTGCCCTCGTGCCGTCGGCAAGCACCTGCGACAACGCCGCGGCGGTGGCATCGGCGATCAGCGCCGCCGGCGTCGGCGAGCCCACCTGGTCGGCCACCACGCGCAGCTCGTCGCGCCCGGCGCCCAGGCGCAGCATCGTCCTGAGGAAATTGTGGCCGTGGGCGGCATACACCCACGCGGTGCGGAAAATGAAATGCCGGCCCGCCGCCTCGCGCACCGCGACTTCGCCCGCCAGTTTGCTTGCTCCGTACACGCCCAGCGGCGCGGTCGGGTCGTCTTCCCGGTAGGGGCGCGCCCCGCGCCCGTCGAACACGTAGTCGGTCGAATAGTGGACGAAGGGAATCCCGGCGACGGCGCAGGCTCGCGCCAGGACACCCGGGGCGTCGCCGTTGATCGAGAAGGCCATCTCCCGATCGCTCTCGGCCTTGTCGACCGCGGTGTAGGCGGCGGCATTGACGACGGCCGCCGGCCCGATGGCGCCGACCAGCGCCGCACAGGCGCCCGGATCCGACAGGTCGCCGACCTGGCAAGGCTCGCCATTGTCGAGCCTGCCGTTCCGGGTCGCGGCGATCACCTCGCCCAACGTCGACAGGCTGTGCAACAGCTCGCGGCCAACCTGGCCGTTCGCCCCGAACAGGAGAAGCCGGGTCATGGCGCGTAGAGCGGCAACCGCTCGGCGGGGATGTCCTCCAGCAGCGGCGCAGAACTGTCCTTGGCGGAAAGCAGCGGGTCGCCGAGCGGCCAGTCCACGCCTATGGCCCCATCGTTCCAGCGCAGGCCGGCATCCGCCTCCTTCACATAGACGTCGGTGCACAGGTAGCTGAAGACCGCGCGCTCGGACAGGACGGCGAAGCCATGCGCGAAGCCCTCCGGCACCCACAGCTGGCGTCGGTTTTCCGCGCTGAGTATGACCGCCTCCCAGCGCCCGAACGTCGGCGAGCCGCGGCGGATGTCGACCGCCACGTCGTAGACCTCGCCCTCGAGGACGCTGACCAGCTTTCCCTGCGGGCGCGGCCACTGGTAATGCAAGCCGCGCAACACCCCGCGGATCGAAGTCGACGTATTGCTTTGCAGGAATCTCGCGGCAATCCCCGCCTTGTCGTAGCGCTCGGCGTTCCAGCCCTCGAAGAAGGTGCCCCGCTCGTCGCCGAACACCGTCGGTTCGACCACCAGGCAACCGGGCAGGCCGGTCTCGATGACCTTCACCGAACCACCTCGCCGCGCCTGGCGATTTCCAGCAGGTACTGGCCATAGCTGTTCTTCAGGAGCGACGCAGCCAGGCCCTCGAGCTGGCCCGCGTCGATCCAGCCGTTGCCGAAGGCGATCTCCTCCGGACAGCACACGCGAAGGCCCTGCCTGGCTTCTATCGTTTCGATGAACGTCGACGCTTCCAGCAGCGACTGGTGGGTGCCGGTATCAAGCCAGGCGTAGCCCCGGCCCAGCTGTTCGAGGTACAGCTCGCCCTGCTCCAGGTAACGCTTGTTGAGGTCGGTGATCTCCAGCTCCCCGCGCGACGACGGCCTCAGCTCGCTGGCGTATTCGCTGGCCCGTCCGTCGTAGAAGTACAGCCCGGTGACCGCGTAGTTGGAACGCGGAGCCGCCGGCTTCTCCTCGATATCCACCACGCGTCCATCGCCGTCGAACTCGGCCACGCCGTAGCGCTCCGGATCACGGACCCAGTATCCAAACACGGTGGCGCCCTGCTCGCGCTCCGCGGCCTTCCGCAGCAGGGCGGTCAGGCCATGCCCGTGGAAGATGTTGTCGCCCAGCACCAGGCAGCTGGGCTGGCCAGCGACGAAGTCGCGGCCGATCAGGTACGCCTGGGCCAACCCGTCGGGACTGGGCTGCACCGCGTACTCGATGCGCATCCCCCACTGCGAACCGTCGCCGAGCAACGCCTGGAACAGCGCCTGCTCGTGCGGGGTGTTGATGACCAGCACCTCTCGGATGCCCGCCAGCATCAGCACGCTGAGCGGGTAGTAGATCATCGGCTTGTCGTAGACCGGGAGCAGCTGCTTGCTGATCGCGCGGGTGATCGGATACAGCCGCGTGCCGGAACCGCCGGCCAGGATGATGCCCTTGCGCGCGCTCATGCATTCACTCCGATGCGTTCGAGGCGATAGCTGCCGTCGAGCACGCGCCGTACCCAGGCCTGGTTGTCCAGGTACCAGTCGACGGTGGCGGCGATGCCCTGCTCGAAGGTGTATTTCGGCTCCCAGCCCAGTTCGTCCTTGAGCTTGGACGCATCGATCGCGTAGCGGCGGTCGTGGCCCGGGCGATCGGCGACATGGGTGATCAGGCTGCTGCGCGGCCGGCCATCCTCGCGCGGCCGGCGCTGGTCCAGCAGCTCGCAGATCGCAAGTACGACCTCGATGTTCTGCTTTTCCGAGTTGCCGCCGACGTTGTAGGTTTCCCCAACCCGGCCCCGGGCCAGCACGGTGCGGATCGCCTCGCAATGATCGGCCACGAACAGCCAGTCGCGCACCTGCTTGCCGTCGCCGTAGACCGGCAGCGGCTCGCCAGCCAGTGCCTTGGCGATCATCAGCGGGATCAGCTTCTCGGGGAAATGGTACGGACCGTAGTTGTTGGAGCAGTTGGTGGTCAGTACCGGCAGCCCGTAGGTGTGGTGGAACGCGCGGACCAGGTGGTCCGACGCGGCCTTGGAGGCCGAGTACGGGGAGTTCGGCGCATACGGGGTGGTCTCGGAGAACTTGCCGGTCTCGCCCAGCGTGCCGTAGACCTCATCGGTGGACACGTGCAGGAAGCGGAATGCCTTCCTCGCCGTGCCTTCCAGGCCCTTCCAGTGGTCGCGCACGGCTTCCAGCAGGCCCAGGGTGCCGACCACGTTGGTCTGGATGAAGGCGGCCGGCCCGTCGATCGAACGGTCGACATGGCTCTCGGCGGCGAAATTCACCACCGCATCGGGCCGATGTTCGGTCAGCAGCCGTGGCACCAGTTCCCGGTCGCCGATGTCGCCCTGCACGAACACGTGGTCCGGATGACCGTCCAGCGACGACAGGGTGTCCAGGTTGCCGGCGTAGGTCAGCGCGTCCAGGTTGATTACCCGGATGCCGCGGGCAACCGCCTCCAGCACGAAGTTGCCGCCGATGAACCCCGCGCCGCCTGTCACCAGCCAGGTTGCCAAACCACACCGTCCTGTCCGCCACCGCGGCATAAAGCTCGGAAGCCGCATAGCATAACGGTCCCCAGCTGACTTCCGGACACCAGTACCGGACTGCGATCCATCACCCTCCACAGGTCGATACCTGATCGCATGGGCGTGGCTCACCCGGTAGAATCAGCACCCCCGGGCCTGCCGCCGCGGCCGGGCCGCCCAGCTATCCCGAAGGAATCCCCGCACGATGAAGATCCTGGTCGCCTACAAGCGCGTCGTGGACTACAACGTCCGCATCCAGGTCAAGCCCGACGGCTCCGGTGTGGTCACCGAGGGCGTCAAGCTTTCGCCCAACCCGTTTGACGAGATCGCCCTGGAAGAAGCCCTGCGCCTGCGCGACAAGGGCATCGCCACCGAAGTGGTGGTCGCCACGATCGCCCCCGCCGACGCCCAGGCGCACCTGCGCAACGGCCTGGCCATGGGCGCCAACCGCGCCATCCACGTGGTCACCGACCAGCCGGTGCAGCCGCTGGCGGCCGCCCGCACCCTGCTCAGGCTGGTGGAGAAGGAGCAGCCTGACCTGGTGATCCTGGGCAAGCAGGCCATCGACGACGACGCCAACCAGACCGGCCAGATGCTGGCCACGCTGTGGGGCCGTCCGCAGGCCACCTTCGCCTCGAAGGTCGAGGTCGCCGCCGGCAAGGCGACGGTCACCCGCGAAGTCGACGCCGGCCTGGAAACGCTGGAAGTCGACCTCCCGGCCGTGGTCACCACCGACCTTCGCCTGAACGAGCCGCGCTTCATCAAGCTGCCGGACATCATGAAGGCCAAGAGCAAGCCGCTGGAGACCCTGCAGCTGGCCGAGCTGGGCGTCCAGGCGGGCGCGGAACTGAAGACCACCACCTATGCCCCGCCCGCAAAGCGCAGCAAGGGCGTGATGGTGAAGGATGCGGCCGAACTGGTCGCCGCACTGAAGCAGAAGGGGTTGCTGTGATGGCAAACAAGGTACTGGTCGTCGCCGAACACCTGGACGGCAAGCTCAACGCCTCGACCGCGCGCACGGTCAGCGCCGCGCAGGCGCTGTCGCCGGACGCCATCGACATCGTCGTACTGGCGGCCGACCCGTCGGCCGTGGCCGCGCAGGCCGCCCAGATCGGCGGCGTGTCGCGCGTGCTGGCGGTGGCCAACCCGGCCAACGCGCACGCCCTGGCCCAGGTCCTGGGCCCCCAGGTCGCGCAGCTCGCGGCCGGCTACAGCCACGTCTTCGGCCCCTCCACCACCTTCGGCAAGGACCTGATGCCGGTCGTGGCCGCGCTGCTGGGCGTCAACCAGGTCTCCGACCTGATGGCGGTCGAGGGCAGCCACACCTTCAAGCGGCCGATCTACGCCGGTAACGCGATCATCACCGTCGAGGCGCCGGCCGGGCAGGCCGTGGTCGCCACCGTGCGCACCGCTTCCTGGCCCGAGGCGGCCGGCGGCGGCAATGCCGCGGTCGAAGCGACCAGCGCCGACGTCGCCCTGCCCTCGCACACGCGCTGGATCGGCCTGGCGGCCGGCGGCTCGGACCGTCCGGACCTGCAGAGCGCGCGCCGGGTGGTCTCCGGCGGCCGCGGCGTGGGTTCGGAAGAGAACTTCCGCATCGTCTACAGCCTGGCCGACAAGCTCGGCGCCGCCGTGGGCGCCTCGCGCGCCGCCGTCGACGCCGGCTACTGCCCGAACGAGATGCAGGTCGGCCAGACCGGCAAGATCATCGCCCCGGAGCTGTACGTGGCGATCGGCATCTCCGGCGCGATCCAGCACCTGACCGGGATCAAGGACGCCGGCACGATCGTGGCGATCAACAAGGATCCGGAAGCGGCGATTTTCGAGGTGGCCGACATCGGGCTGGTGGGCGACCTGTTCCAGCTGCTGCCGGAACTGGAAAAGGCCCTCGGCGACGCCTGACCGCGTTGGTGCACAGGCGACGGATACGTCGCCTCACATGCAAGTCGCTCACTTGCTCACCTAGGGGAAGCCATGCAGGTCAATCCGGTTTTCTGGGCGCTGGCCCGCTCGGCCTTCAGCCTCTGCGTATCCATTTCGGTGGTGGCGCACTTGGGACCCGTGCGCCACCAGATCGTCCTTCTCGCGCTGTTCGCCGTATTGGCCTGGCTCATCAGCGCCCCGCTCATTGCGTGGTTGCGCCAGACCCTGCCGGCAACTGGCGCCTGGAAGGCTGCGGCTACCGCACTGACGCTGTGCCTCGTCGGTTTCGCGATGACGTACGCCATCCCCATCCCGGTGGCTCCCAGCGGCAATTCGGTCGACCCGGTCGAGGTTGAAGTCCGCCCGCTAGGTCCGTCACCCCAAAGCGGCCAGGGCAGCGAAGTGTGGTTCGCCATCGAAGCCGACGGGGTGCGCGTGCCGGTCGATCAGATCCGCCACGATGCCACTTGGCAGGTGCGGGACGGGATGCTTTACGCCACGCAAGCGGGCACACCCGCGCGCTGGAGCGGTCGCGCAACGTCGCTGCAGGTGTTGGCTCTTTCTCACCCGTGGTCGGGCCGCGCGCAACTGAGTACCAATGGGCACGCCCAGATCGTCGACCTCTACAAGCCCACCAGCGGCAATGCATACCGGTCGATCTGGCTGCTCGGCGACGCCAACCCGCACCTGTGGATGCAATTCGCCGAGCGCAGCGGGAAGCAACGGGCCATACAGGTACTCGATGCTCTGCTCATCGCGTTCGCCCTGTTCATGCTCCACCTGTGGTTCGCCTCCATTCCGTCGGCAGTTGGCGACACCCGAGTTCCACTCTGGCGTGACAGCCTGCGCTTCGCGCTACCGTCGTGGACGGTCTCGGCGTTGCTGTTGATCGTGTTCTGGCCCGGCGTGATGAGCAACGATTCCATCGACCAATGGCACATGGCCGGGGCGACGATCGGCTCGGACTGGCACCCGGTTTTCCACACGCTGCTTATCTCATTGGCGCGCAAGATCTGGGACACCCCCGGCTTCGTCGCCATGCTGCAGGCCGGAGCGCTCGGACTGTCGTCTGGCTACCTCATTGCGGTGACCCAGCGCGCGACCCGGACTTCGTCGTTGCTTGCGAATGCCGCATCCTGGGGCTGCGCACTGATGCCAATGATCGCCTTTTGCAGCATCACGTTGTGGAAGGACATTCCCTACGCGGCGTCCGTCGTGGCCATCACCGCCGGTGTCACGAGCCTGCTGTTCCTGGGTACGCCGCGCCTGGGACGGCTGCCGAACTTCGCCGCTGCCCTCGCCGTACTGCTGGTCTGCGTCCTGTTCCGACACAACGGCCCGCCGATCGCGGTGGCGGCGTTACTCATTGTCTTCGTGCTATCCCCCGCCAATCGCAAGGCCGCAGTCGTGCTGGGGCTGTGCGTGGTCGCCATCGCGATGGCATTGAAGGGACCCGTCACCGACTCCATGGGTGTAAAGCGATCGAACGTCGCCTTCACCCTGTACTCGCATCACATTGCCGCACACCTGGAGTCGGGTGAGCGTCCGCCCACACCGGAGGCGACGACCCTGTTCCGCGAAGTCGTCAAGGATGGCGGTACCTGGCCCTACCGCTGCAGTGTGGTGGACATCACCATCTTCAACTCCAGGTTCGACATCGAGGCGGCTTCCCGCAACAGCACGGAGCTGCGCGATACTTGGTTGCAGATGGCACGAGAGAATCCAGGCACTGAGCTTCGCCATCTGGCCTGCGTCAGTTCACTGGTCTGGCTGATGGACGAGTCCAGCCAGGCCCCGCTATACGAAGCGGGCCCAAGCATCCACACCCGCGACGGCCAGCAGCAGTGGGTACAACCAGGCCCCGAAGTGCGTGAAGCATCCCTCGCCCCCCATCTCGTCGAACCCACCGTGCAATGGCTGGATTTCACACGCCAGTTCAACCTGCTCTGGCGGCCAGCCGCATGGCTCTATCTGCTGATCTTTGCCGCATGGGTTGCGGCGACGCGCATGAAGGATTGGCGGATCGCGCTGGTTACCGTTCCGGTCCTGGTGCACAGTGCCGTTCTGGCGGTGGCCAATGTGGCCCAGGACTCGCGCTACCAATTACCGGTGTTCGTCATCGCATTGGCGATGTCACCCGCCTTGTTGCGCGCGGCAATCCATCGGGAAGGCGAGCAGGCACCTCGCCAGTAGCCTCTTGCCCCGGGCGGCGCCTGAAGCCCCCCGAGAGATCCCGCCTTGGAGCTGGTCCCATCGCGCGCCGCATGGCGTTCACATGGCGCGAAGGGCCTCAGCGGCATATGGAACGGCCAGATGGAGTGCGCTATCTTCGAGAAGCGGACAGAGCACCGCGACTAAGGGGCGTCCGAATGTCGGATCACGCAGCCGAAGTTCTCCCGGAGCCGACGCTTGAAACCGTCGCATCCCAGCTTTGCACCTCCCAGCAGTTCCTAGAACCGGTGTACGACCGTCTTTGCCGGGAAATCGCGCAGGACAAGCTTTTCCACCGGAAGCAGTGGGAATACATCTATATCCTGCGTGCGCTCGAGCAGCTATGTGTCCTGCAACCGGGATACTCGGGACTGGGCTTTGGTTGCGGCAAGGAGCCTTTGGCCGCCGTCATGGCGCGACGCGGGGTGAATGTACTGTGCACGGACATCGAGCCCGTTGAAGAAGGCGACGCGTACTGGGGCAGCACCGACGTGCGCGGATTCTTCTATGAAGGCATCTGCTCCTGGGAAACCTTCGAGAAACACGTCAGTTTCCGCCCCGCCAATATGAACGCAATTCCCGACGACCTAGGACAGCATGAGTTCATCTGGTCGTCGTGCGCGCTCGAGCATCTGGGCTCATTGCAGCATGGAATCGACTTCGTTCTGAATGCCAACAAGTGCCTCAAACCCGGCGGGATCGCCGTCCATACCACCGAGTACAACGTCGAAGGCGACGATGAAACGTTCGAGAGCGTCGGGCTGTCGCTCTATCGCCGGAAAGACATGCTGCGACTGAAGTCCCTTGTCGAGGACCAGGGACATGTTTTCCTGCCAATAAACTTCAACACGGGTGATGGCGAACTCGACAAATACGTCGACCTTCCACCCTACAACCGTAACAAGCACCTAAAGCTGATCGTCGAGGAAAAGTACGTCACGACCTCGATAGGCTTCATCATCATCAAGCACTAATCGGTGCGGTACCCGGCCGCATTGCGCGGCCGTGCCTTATCGAGCCTTGCGGAATATCAAACGGGATTGCACGACGTAGGAAACCAGCACGCCTGCTACGCCTGCAACGACGAACACCGCATATCCGGGCAGCGCCGTCCGGGCCCCGACAGAAGACAGGGAGCCAACGAGCGCAGCATTGAAGCCCTGCAACACCACATAGCCCGGGAACGAATGCGAACCGCTTTCGCGCCCACGAAACGTGTACCTCCTCTGCAGCTCATACACCGGCCATATTGGCAGGATGCTGCCAATGACCGCGGAAACCGACTCGCGGACATCAAAGGCATAGTGCAACGCGTTGCTGATCGCCAGGTACAACGCGAAGCCAAACCCACCGACCAGCAGGAAGGTCACATGGCGCCGGACGCGGCTGTCGGACACGTCAGCCGCCGGACTTGCTATGCTTGAAGTACTCGGCAAACGAGCTGGCGAAGAAAGCGGTGAATGCCATCTGTGTCCCGGCCAGCAGTGCGGCGAGCGACGAGACGAACGGCCGCAGGAACTTGCCGTACTCCAGCGAGGCATAGCCCACCCTGGCCCACTCCGAGAAGCACCACCAAGCCCCTGCAAGGCCACCAAGCACTGCAATGAGCGCGAGCACCAGCATCAGCTCCAGGCTGGTTGCCAGCGACATCCAGACCCGGGTTTCGCGCCGGATACCGAAGATCGATGCGAACCCGCGCGACAGCACGCCAAACAGCAGTATCTGGACCGCCAGCACCGCGATCATGGTGAAGCCGACGAAGCTGTGCACATCCAACGCGAGATCCGACATCACCTCACGCGGCCCCGACCAAAGCCACGCCATGCCTCCCACGCCGATCGCGAGCAGGACCAACCCGGGAACCAGGTAGAGGTAGCGCGGCGAGAAGATCAAAAGGAATCGCAGATGGCGCCAGCCATCGCGCCAGGTGCGCAGATGCGGGGGGCGCGAACGACCGTCGGGCTTGAGCGTGGTGGGGACCTCGTCGATGCGCAGCTGCGACAGCGCCGACTTCACGACCATCTCGCTTGCGAACTCCATTCCCGGCGTCACGAGCTTGAGGCTACGGATACTTTCGCGATTGAAGCCGCGCAGTCCGCAGTGGAAGTCTCCGATAGGCACATTGAAGAACAGGCGCCCGAGAAAGCTGAGCACGGGGTTGCCAAGGTATTTGTGCAGGAATGGCATCGCGCCTTCGGCGATGCCGCCTTTGAAACGGTTGCCCATTACCAGATCGGCGCCCGCGCGCAGGCGCTCGACGTACGGCATCAGGTTGGAGAAGTCGTAGCTGTCATCGGCGTCGCCCATGATCACGAAACGGGCGCGCGAGGCCTCAATACCTCCCAGCAGAGCCGCGCCGTAACCACGCGCAGGCACGTCCACCACGACCGCACCATTGGCGCGTGCAATATCCTGCGATCCGTCCGTGCTACCGTTGTCGGCGATCATCACCTCGCCGTCGACGCCGGAACTGGCCAAAAACGCCTTGGCTTTCTTGATGCAGATTTCGAGTGTCTCTGCCTCATTGAGGCAGGGCATCAGTATGGTCAGTTCCATGTAACCCGCTTCGGTAGTTTCATTGGCTTGCGAAAGATAGCGGGTCACTGCCCTCCAAGCAATGACGGGCAATCACCTCCAGCTGCTCCTCCCGACCCACTTTCCCTGTCGTCGTCGAGACCGGCGGGGCACCGCAGCTGGCCGCATCCGGACCTTGTCGGCGACCTAGGACCTAGGCCGACAACATCCAGCGGATTGTTTCCTTCAGGGGGATGTCCGGAAGGTGGCCAATGGCCTCGACGAGGTGGCGGTTCGAGCCCACGAGCCGGCGCACTTCGTTTGCGCGCACAAAGGCAGGATTCAGCCGGATCTCGATCGGGCGTCCGACCAGGTCCGCCGCCATCGCCACGACCTCGCGCAACGAATGGGCCTGTCCCGAGCAGATATTGAACACCCCACCCAGGGGCCGCGTCTCAACCAAACGACGGTATGCGAATGCCACACTGCGAACATCGAGAAAATCACGCCAAACATCGATGTTGCCCAGCTCGATAGCGTCGGCGCCATCACGGAAGTGCTTGACGATCTTCGGCAAGAGGAAGTTGTCCCCCTGCCCGACGCCGGTGTAATTGAACGGCCGGGTGACCACGATGGGCAAACGCTGTGCCCACAGCCGAGCCATGTACTCCATCGATATCTTGCTGACAGCGTAGTCGTTCTGCGGGTCCGGCGGCGTCGATTCGGTAATCGGCTCGACTTGGGCGTTCCCGTAGATGTTTGCGCTGCTGGCGATAAGCACCAGCTCCGGCTTGCGTGGCGCGCTTGCAAGCGCCTCGAGGAGATTGCGCGTCCCCAGCACATTGACGCCATAGATTGCATCGACATCGCCGTGCGCGACGAAAGCGATCGCAGCCAGATGAATCACCACGTCCGCGTCCGCCCAGGCTACTCCATCTTCAACTGCGGCCCGATCGGTGAGATCCACGGCCCTGCAATCGTCGCGGTCGACTTCACCCTGGCCAAAGCCCACCACGTCGTAGCCGACCTGCGCCAGCTCGGCAGCGACGTAGCGTCCGGTGAACCCGGTCAGACCAGTGACGAGCGCGCGCGGGCGGCGGTCAGAACGAGAAACCACGTTCGTTCCTGCGCAAATCGGCCTCGACCATCATTCGGCACAGTTCCTCCAGGGTGGTCCTGGGCTCCCAACCAAGCTCCCTGCGCGCCTTAGCCGGATTACCGATCAGAAGATCGACTTCGGCGGGCCGGTGGAACTTGGGATTGATGCGAACAAGAGTCTTGCCCGTCTGCGCACACAGGCCCACCTCGCGCTCGGCCTCGCCTTCGAAACGGATGTCGATATCGACGGCCCTGAATGCCAACGTGACGAAATCGCGCACAGTCACGGTGCGATTTGTCGCCAGCACGTACGTATCCGGCTTTTCGGCCTGCAGCATGCGCCACATGCCTTCCACATACTCCTTCGCGAAACCCCAGTCGCGCTTGGCGTCAAGATTTCCCAGCTCGATCATATCGAGCTTGCCCAGTTTGATCTTCGCGACCGAGTCGGTGATCTTGCGGGTCACGAACTCGCGTCCGCGCAGCGGGGATTCGTGATTGAAAAGGATTCCGCTGCAGCCGAAGATGTCGTAGGACTCACGGTAGTTCACCGTGATCCAGTGTGCGTACAGTTTCGCTACGCCGTACGGGCTGCGTGGATAGAACGGCGTATCTTCCAGCTGGGGTACGGCTTGCACCTTGCCGAACATCTCCGACGTGGATGCCTGGTAGAAGCGGATTCCGCGGTCCACCACTCGAATCGCCTCGAGCAGGTTGAGCGCGCCGACCCCTGTGATCTGGGCCGTCGCTGCCGGCTGGTCGAATGACACTCCGACAAAGCTCTGTGCGGCGAGGTTGTACACCTCGCTGGCGCCACTGCTGTGCAGCAGGCGGATGCTGGAACCAAGATCGAGCAGGTCGTGTTCCACCAACTCGAGGTTCGGGTGCGATTGGATGCCCAGTTCCTCGATGCGCCAGTTGTTGACCGAGCTGGTCCGGCGATAGGTTCCGTAGACTTTGTAGCCCTTTTCCAGCAACAGCTGTGCCAGATAAGCGCCATCCTGCCCGGTCACACCTGTAACGATCGCCTTTTTCATGCCTAAACGGTCCTTTGCATTGATGATGGGCCAACGGGCCCATTCGACAGGTTCGATCGACCTGCGGAAGGAGCGCCCGAGGGACCCGCTGCCAATTGTAAGCCAGCGGTGCCCGCGAATTCTCGCGGGCCCTGCCAGCCATTTTCCCGAAGCCCGGTCACGAGCCGTCCGAGGCCCGGATCAGATCCTGCACGCGCTGGAGTCGCTCGTCATCTCCCTGAGGCAGCGCGAGGATATTGATGAACCCCGTGGAATCAATCGTGATGTCGGTCTCAAGCCGGTGACGCACCCGCGCCTCATCCAGCACGACTAGCGCGGGGTTGCCCTCGCTTACCTCGAACATGCGATAGCCCAGGGCATTCAGGCGAGTCCACAGCTCCATCGCATCCGAACCGGCGTTGGCTAGACCATAGGGCCAGAACTCCAGCAACCAGACCGGACGCCAGCCGTCTGCCAGGAGCTGCTTGGCGCCCTCCAGGATCCACCCCTCCGAGCCCTGGGTATCGGACTTGATGAGTGTGGGCAATGGCTCTCCATTGCCGTAGAGAGCATCCAGTGGCTCCACCGGCACCGAGGTCGCATCGCGAACCGATCCGTCGTCGAAGAGACGGTGGTCTCCAAGGTTGCTGCTCGATCGGAACAGACTCAGATGCTCCGAGCGGGCACCCACGGCCATTCGCTCGATACGAACGTTGGCGTGGAGCGAATTGCGTCGGACGTTCCGGGCCAGAAGCGCGCTATTGGCCTCATCGGGCTCGAACGAGCGCACCTGCCCGCCCTCGCCCACCAGCCAAGAAGCCAGGACCGAGTACCATCCAATGTTTGCGCCGATATCCAGGACGCGATCGCCTGGCAGGCAGACCCGTCGAAACACTTCGGTTTCGAACGGCTCCCATATCCCGTCGCGGACCAGATCCCCCGATATGTATTGATCGACGCAGCGATGGGTCTCGAATGGGAACCTGCTCATGCCTGGAACATCGGCATCGACGAACCAGGCGGCCTGCTTACCGGGCATCAGTCGATCGGCCAACCATCGCAACGTGGCCGGATGGCCCGCGGCCGCTTCGACAAGGTGATAGCGCGCCGGCTCGTATAGACGGTCAACCGGGAACATGGGGAAGTCCGTAGCCAGATCCTGGCGTACGAAGAAGGCGTTGGCACCGCTCAGGCTGCAGCCAACCAGGCGGTAGCCCTGCAATTGATCCACCCAGAACTGCAGCGACGCGCCGAAGTAGTCATCGCCAAGCCACTGGTGCTCAGCGTTGTACGCCATGGCGAGCGATGTCGGCGGCCGAAACTTCGCGTTGTACTCCACACACAACAACTTCGGCGCGAGCACTGACAACAATCTTGCCATCACATGGGCGTCGTTGCCGCCAATGTCGACCGAAAGAAAATCAAGCTCGCGCGTCCCGGCAAATGAAGCAGCATCGTCCGCCAGCGCGGCAGCATTCTCGGTCGTGACGAAAGTACGCAGGACCAGCAGTTCGTCGAACGCAGTGGAGCCAAGTGCGGCCCGGATCGCCGCCACATTCGCCTGGCTACCATCGATCCAGACTCCTCGGAATCCATCCAACAAAAGCTGGTGAGTGCAGTTCTCCCGACCATTTCCGCAGCCAACTTCGAGAAAAGTATGCGTCAATGGCGTGACGTGACTGATTCGTCGCAGGCATTCCCGGATGATCCCATCCTCGTCGCATCGCGAGTAGCTCTTCCAGCCTTGCGCTGCGGGATTTCCGGGCATGGCCGCGGCGACCGCCGCACGTAGCGCTTCTAGCTCACTTTCAACAGCACTCATGTATCACTCCGGTCCCCTCAGTCGATCTGGCTCAAACTCGCACTACTGGGCACATAGCAGATGCCCCACAGATCCCGGAACGCATTTCCTTCCGGCTCGGCCACACTGAACCTTGCGCCACCAACGCAGTAGTCAATCACCGACTCCACGACCATCTGCGTATCGCGCAAAGTCGACTTCGACATCAGTGAAATCCCTGCGGCGAAATTGTACTCACCCGGCGTGAGGGGGCATGCGAAGCGGAAGTCGATGGCGTAGCGATGGCCGGGCACGCACTGCGCGATCTCAATCCCACTCGCGAGGGAGCTCAGATGCAGAATCTGGCGACCGCTGGGATCCATCACGCCCAGATTCAATGCGACGGCACCCTCGACGGAACGCGCAGCGTGGAAGTGGACGCGGACATGCGCCTCTTCGCCAAACGGCTGGGAATCCGTCTCCTGGCTAGCCGCATCCACCAGCACGATGTCATCGACCCGCATCTCTCCACTGCCGGTCCGCAGCGGCTCCACGCGTTCGGCGAAAGCCTGTTGACGAGCCCGATCGAAATGGTGCGAGGCCGCCCGCACGATCTCCGGAGCATTCGTTGAACCTGCAACGGAAGCCCCGTCGCCGGCCTCCGCCTTGACGACCGCTTGTGTTTCATAGCCCGCGCGCACCGAACGACTGAATACGTCGCTTTGATAGGCCGCTCCCACCGCGGTCGAGCTGCCGAACATGCGTACCTTGCCGCGATCCATCCAGACCGCCTGATTGCAAAGGGCACGGACCGCGTCCGCCGCATGCGTTACATAGAGGAACGTGACGCCATCATCGAGCATCGCCCGAATCTTGTGCATGCATTTGTTCTGGAAGTATGCGTCGCCGACGCTCAGCGCCTCGTCCACGATGAGGATGTCGGGTCGCACGTACACGGCGCAGGCAAAGCCCAAGCGCACGGCCATACCGCTGCTGTAAGTACGTACCGGATGGTCGATCGCATCCTGCAGTTCGCTGAAGCGCAGGATCGGCTCGACGGCCTCATCAATCTCGTCCTGCCGCATGCCATGCAACATGCAGAACTGCGAAACGTTCTCGCGCCCCGTCAGATCCGGATTGAAACCGGCGCCAAGCTCCAGCAACGCCGACACCCGCCCCGCAACTCGGGCGGTTCCGGCGGTAGGCGTCAGCACGCCCGCCAGCACCTTGAGCAAGGTGCTCTTTCCGCTGCCATTCTCACCGACGATACCCAATCGGCCACCGCGCTCCAGCACCAGCGACACATCTTCCAGCGCACGCGTTTCTCGCGCGTAGCGACGCGACCCGGTCAGCAACTCATATAGACGATGCTTCGGGTTTGCATAGGTACGATAGAACTTGCTGACGTTCGCAAGCTCTATGACGGGAGCGGACGCTTGTGTGCCAGGGGTGGAGTGCTGTTCAGACATCCGCGAACCCAGCCTTCAACTTGTTGAAAACATGCATGCCGGCGATAAAAGTCACGCCGGCAAAGCAGCCGAAAATCGCGACATAGGACCAGGGCATAGGCTCTACGCCAAGCACCGCCAATCGCGAGGATTCCACCATGTAATAGAACGGATTGAAGTGAATTACGATGTTGCGGAACCACATCGGCCCATCTTCCGCCATGTTCACCGGGTACAGAATCGGGGTGAGCCAGAACATGATCGTGGTGAGCACCGGAACCAATTGACCGAGGTCCGGAACGAACATGGCGATCGAGGAGAACAGGTACGAGACGCCCACGGTCATGAGGATTGCCAAGCCCCAGATGACGAAGAATGCCCACGCGTCGGGCGACGGAGCCACGCCCTTGGTCACCAGCAGGAAGACGATGATGGCGAACATCACCACCTGACTGATCAGCGCCGATGCGATCGGGACAAGCGGAATCACCCAGACCGGAAAGGCAATCTTGGTAATGAGGTAGTGGTACTCGCGCAGTATTGTGGTGCTGCGCGACGAGACTTCCGTAAACAGGGCCCACAATGAAAAAGGCACGAAATAGAACAACGCGAACGGGACATCGCCGTAGCGCGTGCCCATGCGGCCCGTCATCAAGACAGAAAAGACCACCACATTGACCAGCGCGAACAACAAAGGAAGCGCGACGCTCCAGATAGCACCCGCAAAGGAGGTCGCGTAGCGCGTGCGAATGTCGCGCCTGGCCAACATGATCGTCAGGCGGAGCCCCTCGGCCAGCCCGACATTTGACTGATTCTGCATTAGCTTTCTCGCACGCGTGATTTTCTGGCCACGAACTCGTCAACGAACGCCGTGAGTTTCCGGCGGATCACGGACGGGTCGAAAGCGCCCACATAGCGCTGCGCGCGTCCGGAAAAATCGGCATACCCCCCCTCGATCCATTGCGCGGAGGAAACCTCTCCGATCACCTGTGACAAAGCGTCGGCCAGTGCACGCCTGTTGCCCGTCTCGACCAACGTACCAAGACCACCACAGATACTGGGCAAGTTCGAGTTGTCGTAGGTGATCACGCGACACCCGCTTGAAAGCGCCTCAATGACGGGAACGCAGAAACCTTCGTGATACGTCGGCAGGGCGAAAATATCCGCAGAAGTCAGCACCTCATGCTTCTTCTCGCCGGACGCGTTTCCGTGCAGCTCGACGGTCAGGCGACCCGCATCCTTTGCGCCAATCCGGGCAACCTCATCGCGCAACTCGGCAACCAAGGTCTGGTCCGAGAACGCAATATTGCCGATCAAATCCAGGTGGATACGCGGCGCTGACGGGGACGCGGCGACCTCGACCAGCGCCGACAACAACTCGAGCGGGCCCTTCGCCTTGACGAAGCGACCGATGAACGCAATGCGCACGACACCATCGTCCGAACTGGGTTTGTGCTTGGGCGGCTGCAGATCCGTGCTCACCGCAAGCGGCATGACCGAGTGGGGCGTACTGATTCCCTGTGCTCGCAGGACCTCCAGATTGGTCTGGCTGTCGCAGAGCACGTGGTCGGCCCAAGCCATGTTGCCGATCTGCCGCATCGACTTGTCTATCAACTCCTGCCCTTGCGGAGGCACCAGTTCACGAGGAGTGACATTGTGAAATACAACGATGCGTCCGGCACCCACCGGGGTTACCGGAAGCGCATCGAACAGCGGCGAGAATATCCCGAAGTGGAAGACCGCCAGCTCGCAGCTTTGAAAGTATGGATCGAACACGACCTCGCCAACGCCGTTCACGACGCGGTGCGGGACATCTTCATAGTCGCACTTGTAGCAAAACAACCTTACATCGTGGCCACTCTCGAGCAGCCAAGTGACCTCATCCCTGATGGCCTTGGAAATGGCGTCGTGCTCTACGCAGACGCCATTCAAATAGGCAATTCTCATATGGACGCTTCGGCCGAGGTTCGCCCAAGGATCCCAACGACACCTTCACTCATGCTAGCGGCCGAGAACCTGTGTTCGTACGCCTTGCGACCGACTGCACCCAGGCGTTGCCGCAGCCCGTCATCGGTCACGAGCCGATCGAGCGCATTGAGTAAGGCCGAGCTATCGCCCGGAGCAACGAGCAAACCAGTCACTTCGTCTTCGATAATTTCGGCCATCCCGCCGATCGAGCAGCCCACGATCGGCTTGCCGAACATCATCGCCTCCAGATGCACGAGACCGAACGATTCGAATCGCGATGGCGCGACGATGATATCGGAGCATGCGTAGAAACCGCGCAGCGCCTGCTCATCAACCTCACCATGAAAAACCAGCCGCGACCGATCATACTTTCCCTTTGCGCGCTTCTCGAACTCAAGGCGGTACGTCGACCCGCCCTCGGCCGGAATCGTGTCATTTCCGACTACGTCGATATGCAGGTTCGGATGCCGAGCCAGCAAGTCGGCCGCGATATCAAGAAAGACATCAATACCCTTGCGCGACTCCAGGCGGCCGATGAACGTCAGGCGCACCGCGCCAGCGGCTATCGGCGACGGGACGATCGCGTCGGAAGGCACCATATCCTCAAGTCCCAGATGCACCACATCCAGCCGCTGGGAATCGAACTTCATCTGGTACCGCCGCTCGATCTCCTCCGCGATGGCGGCGCTGATCGCATGGATCCGGTCGCTCTCGATCAATACCCTGCGCTCGAGCGCGAGCATCGGCTTGGCGAAACTTTCCATGAAGTCCGCATCTACACGCTTGTCCGGATTGGCGTCGAGATAGAACTCGAGCGTCGTTTGCAGGCTGTGCACGATCGGGAAACGATGATCCTCCAGGAAGGCAATGCCCTCCACGTCCCAAATCGGCGCATAAACCGCGTCAATAGCGCGCCGCGAAGCGATCTCAACCGCCTCCATGAACATCGTGCGCGAGTGATTCCAAATGTGGCCCGGCACCTGCAACGTTGCCGGCACGGGATGGTCTTTGGCGACGATCCGGTGCACCCAGACCCCCTCCTCGAAATCAACCCGGTCATGGCCCTCGCCGGTCGTGAGTACGTGCACCTGATGCCCCTGGCTACCGATGGCGCGCGCCAAGTGATGGATGTACCGGCCGATGCCGCCGATGCTGGCTGGCGGATACGTCTTGGAAAGAAAGACGAAGCATCTCTGCTCTGCGGCGGGCAGGATAGTGGGGAATCGCTTGAATCCATCGACACCTTTCAGCGAATCGGCCGGGACCAAGCGGCGCTCCTGCGAAACACCGCGCGACCATCCTTCGCGGAAAGCCCGATCCACTTCGTCCTCGTAGCGCTCCAGGTACTCCACACCGAGAATTCCTTCGTTCACGGCCCAGCGCACGTGCGTGCGGAACTCCTCTACCAATGCCGTGATGACGTCTTTTACCTGGTCTAGCGTCGAATGCAACCGACCGTTCGTCAAGGAGAAGTAGGTCTTGTTCTTCACCAGCGAGTACCAGCTGGTAAGGACTTTCGACTCGTTCCGAATGTGGCTTGGCATGAACTTATGGTGGATGAACCCATTGTCCATCTGGGCGACCTTCCAGCCGTTGTCGACGAAACGGCAGATGATGTCGCTCTCGTCCAGAAAGTACTCGTACTCTTCGTCGAACCCGCCCACTTCAACGATGGCGCTGCGCCGGAAGGCACTATTGGCCATTACGTGCGGGAAGTTGGCCGTGTACGGAAAATTGAGCGCCGGCGACGGACCATGGAACGAAGTGTTTGCCGCGCCGAACCGGTCCATGACCCCGTAGCGCCACTGGTAGGTCTTGCCGGTATGGTCGTGAAGGAAGCCGCCGGCCACGGCGACCTCAGGATCTTCGAAGGCGGGGATTACATCGTCGAGCCACTCGGGCTCAGGCACCGAATCATCGTCCAGGAACGCGACGATCTCGCCCGACGACATCTGGATGGAGATGTTGCGCGATTTGGAGAGGTTTCGCACATCGCAGGTGCCATACCTGATCCTGGAACCCCAGGCTTCGCACAGCTCATGGGTACCGTCGCGGGTCGGCCCGGCGACCACGATGACTTCGAAATTCGGATACCGCAGGTACTGAAGACTTTCCAGGCACTGAGCCAGGGAAGCTGCGCGACCATCGGTATTGATGATGACGGAAACAGTGGGACGCTGGGTCATGGGTACGCTCTTCAGGAATTGGGACGCTTGGCGCTGATCTCGAACTCCTTGCAACCCGCATTCTCGCGATTGCTGGAGAGCACGATCACGTCCTCGAATCCGGCCTCTTCCAACAGTTTGGCAAGCGAGTTCGGAGTGAACAGCGCATAGTGGAAATCACCGTCGTAGTCCTGGCCCCCCAGGAAGACCGCGCGCAGCTGGTCGAAGCTGTATTCGCCCTTGTTGTAGGCCTCGATCGTCCCCTGGGCATCTGGCACCACCGCCGCGAATCGACCGCCGGGCTTGATCAGACCCCGCCAGTAAGGAAACAACTGGCGCACGAGCTGCTCCTGCGGGAAGTGCTCGATCACATGGGCCGAAAAGATCTCGTCCACCTCTCCTGCCGCGAAGGGAAGGCTGCCGAGGTCGGCAACTACATCTACGCCCGGAATATCGCGCTGATCGACGTTTACGTAACCATCGAGCGCGACATGTCCGCACCCCATGTTGATCCTAAGCGAGGACCGCTTCCGCGCTTCGTCCACCTTTGCTCGATTGATAACCCGGGCTTCCACCTTCGCACCAGGCGAGATCTCGTGCGATCGCGCGCCGTATCGCATCTCGAACATCAGCTCGCTACGCACGAATTCGACGCGCCCCAGCAGGTACTCGACCGACTCTCGAATTCCGCTCAAGCCAACCGCCGTCTCCGATGCAGCCTGCGCGGCCTGCACAACCAGCGCAAGCTCACCTTCCAAACGCTCATGCCCGCCCTTCAAGCGCTCATTCTCGCCAAGCAAGATCTCATGCTTCTCCAGCAGTTGGGCCTGCAGCGCACGCATCGTCTCGATTTCGCCCTTGACCACGCCATTGAACTCGACCTGCTCGCGGCGCAGGGCACGCAGCGCAACAGCGTGCGCCTCTTGCAAGGCCTCGATCTCGGCCTTGACCGAACCATCCAGCTCGACCTGTTCTCGTCGCAGGGCACGCAGCGCAACAGGCAAGGCATCTCCGATACCCTGCTGCATGATCTGTTGCCGGCCATTCACGTCCGACAGCGCATGCAGCATCCCGGGAAGCTGCTGCGTTTCGAAGACATGCTGTCGCTGCTGGTAGTACGGCGAACGTACGACCGCCGCCATGATGCGAACGGGCTTGCCAATAAAGCGCATGTTACTGAGGCGCCGCGCAACGTTTCTAATGGTCTGCTTGATGGTCATAGGGTTGAAGGCTTCCATAATTTCTTGAATGCAGCCTCGCTCAGCCAGCCTGATGGCTCTGCCAACGCCAGGCGTCGACGCACATGTCCGACAGAGCCAAACGCGCACGCCAGCCAAGTTCGCGGTAGGCGTGCGACGGGTCAGCCCAGCATTCGGCGACGTCTCCAGGACGCCGCGCTGCTACCTGGTACGGAATCGACCGGCCGCTGGCAGCCTCGAAGGCACGGATCATCTCCAGCACCGACGTACCTTTCCCGGTGCCCAGATTGACTGCCAGCACGCCTTCGCGCTGCCGCAACCGCGCGAGTGCGGCGAGATGGCCGGCGGCGAGATCGACGACATGGATGTAATCGCGCACGCCAGTGCCATCGGGTGTCGGGTAGTCGTCGCCGAATACGTTCAACCGCGGCAGACGCCCCACAGCAACCTGGCTGATGTACGGCATGAGATTGTTCGGTGTGCCGCGCGGATCCTCACCGATCAAACCGCTCGCATGTGCGCCCACCGGATTGAAGTAACGCAAGAGCGCGATGCGCCATTCCGAGTCGGCGATGCCGAGGTCCCGCAGCATGTCCTCGACCATAAGTTTTGAACGGCCGTAGGGATTCGTCGCCGCCAACGGACTATCTTCGCGTAACGGCATCGCTGCCGATGCAGCGCCATACACGGTCGCCGACGACGAAAAAACCAGAGTGCGGCACGCCGATGTGCGCATCGCCTCGACCAGCCTGACCGTACCGATGAAGTTGTTGTCGTAGTACTCGATCGGCTTGTCGACGGACTCACTGACCGCCTTGAGACCCGCGAAGTGGATAACGCCCGTGAATTTACCGACCTCGAACAAGCGATCGAGGAGCTCACGATCGCGCACATCGCCTTCGATTAGTTCCGGCTTGAAACCGACAAGTGATTCGAGTCGGCCAATCACGCCGGGATTGGCATTGCTGAAATTGTCCAGAATGGTGTAGCGGATACCCGCTTCGGCCAGCGCGACACACGTATGAGAGCCGATATAGCCAGCCCCGCCGGTCACCAGGATTCGATCGGTCATACAAAGCTCCGGAGTGCGGGCACAGCTGCTGGGACACCCGTCGATACTGCGCGGCTGCCTGCCGAACGCATGGCGAGGCTCTCGCGCAGTCCCGCCGCCCTTTTCCCGCCCGTCGCGGCGGCGCCCAAAGCAGCGGCTGCCGACGACCATCCTGCTTGCGTATCGGTCATCAGATCCTTCCAGCGGCACTAGCATCGGCGACGCGCGATTCTAGCATCGTTCCCAAGCCTGCCTGGCCCCTGAAAAGCAGGGCTGCGTGCCGCAATACGCAGCGAAAGCGGCCGCCCGCGGGCCCTCTGTCAACGCAGTCAAGGTGAGCCCCGAGCCTGGCCGGAGAAATCCTCAGCACAGATGCCCGAGCACCTCTGTCAGGCTTCGATCCCGTCAACACCGCTGCACCCGTGCGACAGCGCCCAGCAATTCGCGTGCGCTTGCTTCCCATGTGATAGCCACCGCGGCACTCGGGCGCGGGACCGCTCCTTGCCGCCTCAGCTCCAGCCAGTCGAGCAGCGCGCCCTCCACTCCGTCAGCACCCGGCTCACTGAAGAAGAACGCCCCATCGCCAGCTACTTCGCGGAACTCAGGCAAGTCGCGAAGGAGCATCGGGAGGCCATGCTGCGCCGCCTCCACGATCGGCAGGCCGAAGCCCTCCCCATAGGAGCAGAAGAGAAGACCATCGGCCGATCGATAACAATCATGGACTTCGTCGTCAGTGGCGCTACGCAACCAATTCAGGCGACGACCCAGTTCGGGGTGCGCCTCCAGCCTGGAGAGGAAATCCCTCAAACCCCAGCCATAACGCCCAACAATCGTCAGACTAATGCCGGAGTCCGGCGACGCGATCCAGATGCGATCGAAAGCATCCAGCGCGTCCACATACCCCTTGCGCGGCTCGACGGTCCCCACCATCAGGAACTTGGCCGAGTCATCACACTGCACGACTTTGCGGCCGGGCGCCTGGCCGCCACGATTCGGCACGCCCAGTCGAAAACTGTCTACCGTGATCCCCGCCTTGCGCCCAGAGCGAGCTGACATCCAGCGCAGAAAGCGGTGCGCAACGGATTGGGAGATGCATAGTGCGCCGTCGGCGAGGTCGCCAACCACGTCCAGCCATTGTGCGAACGACCTGCTGATGTGCTCCGGCACGCAGTGCGGCAGGTCGATCGGGAGAAGATCGTAGACGACCACGTTAATCTGGACGCCCGCGCCGCGCAGGCGAGCGAGCGCATCGCGAAAGACCGCGGAATGGTCGCGCAGCAGATCCAGTCCGAGAAAGACATCGCGTTCGCGCACGCTGATGTGCCTCCCGGAAAATGAGTCGTCGAAAGGGCCAAACAGATACTCCAGGTCACGCGAGGCAGAAACGTACACGCCCTCGCGAGTCAACTGCACGGGTGCCACGCGCCAGCCCTCCGGCGGCGCCAACAGAAGCTCGGACAAGATTCCCTTGACGGTGTGCTGGATGCCGCCTTGCAGGTTCTCGATTGCCAGCTCGGTGACATCCACCAACAGCAAGGGCTCGTCACCTCGGGCCGCGGCCGGCGCGAAATCGGATTGCGAACGCAAAGTGGGAGGAGGCACAACGCCGCGGGGACGCAACAACTCGCGCACGCGGTCCAACCCCACTCGCATCAAACGAGTCGCACGCCAGGATCGGCTGTGGAGCATTCGATCCACTTCAGCCCGCGCCTGGGAAAGCGAATGCCGGGCTTCGGCCAGACGGCATCGCAACTCCCAGTTATCCCGTTTCAGGTCGCGCTCGGGAGCGGCGGACTCGAAACCCGGGCCTACTGACTGCGGGTTCACTCCATGACCTCCTGCGCTGGGATCATGATGCGAGGACATGCTCAAGCTCGGCGCGCAGATCCACCAGCGCCTCCACGCCCACGCTCAACCGCACCAGCGCATCGGAGATCCCCAGTCGCTCCCGCCGCTCCACCGGCACCGACGCATGCGTCATCACCGCCGGGTGGTTGACCAGGCTCTCCACGCCGCCCAGCGATTCGGCCAGGGTGAACAGTTCGGTGCGTTCGCAGAAGCGCTTGGCCGCGGCGAAGCCGCCCTTGAGCACGATCGAGACGATGCCGCCGAAGCCCTGCATCTGCCGCGCGGCCAGCGCGTGTTGCGGATGCGAAGACAGGCCCGGATAGATCACTTTCTCAATCGCCGGATGGGTCTCCAGCCACTGCGCCAGGGCCAGTGCGTTCTCGTTGTGGGCACGCATGCGCAAGGGCAGGGTCTTCAGCCCGCGCAGCGCGAGGAAACTGTCGAACGGCCCCTGCACGGCGCCGATCGAGTTCTGCAGGAACGCCATCTTCTCGGCCAGTTCGGCGTCCTCGCCCGCCACCACCATGCCGCCGACCATGTCGGAATGGCCGTTGAGGTACTTGGTCGCCGAATGCATGACCAGGTGCGCGCCCAGCTCCAGCGGGCGCTGCACGATCGGCGAGGCGAAGGTGTTGTCGACCACGACCAGCAGGCCGCGCCGGCGCGCGATCTCCGCCACGGCGGCGATGTCGACGATCTTCAGCATCGGGTTGGTCGGGGTCTCGATCCAGACCATGCGCGTCTTCGGCGTGATCGCGGCCTGGAACGCGGCCAGGTCGGCCAGGTCGACGAAGCTGAAGTCCAACCCGGCGCTGCGCCGGCGCACCCGCTCGAACAGCCTGTAGCTGCCGCCGTACAGGTCGTCCATCGCGATGACGTGGTCGCCACTGTCCAGCAGCTCCAGCACGGTGGAGGTCGCCGCCATCCCGGAAGCGAAGGCGAAGCCGCGGCTGCCGCCCTCCAGCGCCGCCACGCAGCGCTCGTAGGCGAAGCGGGTCGGGTTGTGGGTGCGGGAGTACTCGAAACCCTGGTGCTCGCCCGGACTGCTCTGGGCGTAGGTGGACGTCGCATAGATCGGCGGCATCACCGCCCCGGTGCTGGGGTCGGGAGCCTGGCCGCCGTGGATCGCCAGGGTGGCCAGGGCCAGCCTGCGGCCATCCGGCGAAGTATGGGGAGGGTGCTGCGACATGACCGGTCTCGTCAGAGGACCGCGGATTCTACCAGTGAAGGCTTAACGCTTCGGCTTTCCGGGGCCCCAGCCAACAGCCCGGGGACGAAACCCGGCCGGCCGCGATCCTTCGCTGGGCCGCCAGGCCCGACCGGAACGTGACCACCGTCACGGCCCCCCCCCCCCCGCAGCGGCAGCAGCCCGGTCGCCGCCCGGGACATGCTCTCGTGCCCCGGGTCGGAAGCAGCGAGAACCGGACTGGTGGAGACCGGGCCGGCCTACTGCACCCGCCGTCGCAGGTAGTTCAGCAGGTCGATCCGGGTGATCAGGCCCAGGAACCGGTCCCCGTCCGTCACGATCGCCACCTGGCCGCGGTCGAACACCGGCAGCAGCGCCTCGATCGGCGACTTCACGTCCAGCTTCTCCAGCTTGCTGACCATGGCCACCGATACCGGGTCGCGGAAGCGGGCCTCGTCGCCATAGACGTGCAGCAGCACGTCGCTCTCGTCGATGATGCCGACCAGCCGCTCGCCGTCCATCACCGGCAGCTGCGAGACGTCGTACAGCTTCATCCGCTGGTAGGCCGTGGTCAGCAGGTCCCTGGGCCCGACCACCACGGTGTCGCGCTGGCTGTACGGGCGCAGGATCAGGTCGCGCAGGTCGCCGTGCTGCGGCCGCTCGAGGAAGCCGTTGTCCAGCATCCAGTAGTCGTTGTACATCTTCGACAGGTACTTGTTGCCGGTATCGCAGACGAACACCACCACCTTCTTCGGCACGGTCTGCTCGCGGCAGTACCTCAGCGCCGCGGCCAGCAGGGTGCCGGTGGACGACCCGCCGAGGATGCCTTCCTTCGCCAGCAGCTCGCGTGCGGTGTGGAAACTCTCCGCATCGGAAATCGCATAGGCCTTCTTCACCCGGCTGAAGTCCGAGATCGGCGGCAGGAAGTCCTCGCCGATGCCCTCGACCAGCCAGCTGCCCGACTTGTCGCTGAGCACGCCCTCGTTGATGTACTGGGTGAGGATCGAGCCGACGGGGTCGGCCAGCACCAGCTCGACCTGCGGCGCCTGCTCGGCGAAGCAGCGCGACAGCCCGGTCATGGTCCCCGAACTGCCGCAGCCGAACACGATCGCATCGAATCCGCCGACTTCGGCCATCTGCGCGATGATCTCCGGGCCAGTACCGGTCTCGTGCGCCACCGGGTTGTCGGGGTTGCCGAACTGGTTGATGAAGTAGGCGCCGGGCGTCTCGGCGGCGATCTTCGCGGCCAGGTCCTGGTAGTACTCCGGGTGGCCCTTGGCCACGTCCGACCGGGTCAGCACGACCTCGGCGCCCATCGCCTTGAGGTTGAAGATCTTCTCCCGGCTCATCTTGTCGGGCACGACCAGCACCAGCTTGTAACCCTTCTGCTGGGCCACCAGCGCCAGGCCCAGGCCAGTGTTGCCCGCGGTGCCCTCGACGAGGGTCGCGCCGGGCTTGAGGTCGCCGCGGCGTTCGGCCGCCTCGATCATCGACAGGCCGATGCGGTCCTTGATCGAGCCACCGGGATTGGCGTTCTCCAGCTTCAGGTAGAGCTCGCAGACGCCGGTGTCCAGGCGCCGGGCCTTGACCATGGGCGTGCGCCCGATCAGTTCGAGCACGGAAGCGTGCGGGGCCATCATCGATCCGGTTGCATGGCCGCAGGGCGCGGCGGAACCGGGATTATCGGCCGAATGCGGCAGCCACGTCAGCGTTCGGGTCGCCCTGCTGTGTGTAGGAGCCCATCCTGATGGGCGACACGGGCGTGGAACGGCGCGAGGGTCGCGGTCGGGGGCTGCGCGTCGCCGATGAAAATCGGCTCCTACAAAGGAGCGCCGCCGCAGGCTGGAACATTGTTGTCCGGACCAGGGCGTCGTTATGGCGGCGACAGCAGGCTCCTGCGGTGCCGGCATGGGGAAGACAAGTGCGTGGGCGGTGGCGGACCGACGAGGAAGCCGCCACCGCCCACGGCATGAAGCGTGGTCGACGGGAGTCCGGGTCAGTGCGCCCGGTCGTAGATGCGCAGCAGCTTCTCCTTGGCGTGGAGCTTCTCGCGTTTCATCTGCCACAGGGTGGCGTCGTCGAGCGGCAGGACCCCGAGCTCGGCATCCATCACTTTCTTGTCCAGCGTGCGGTGTCGCTGGTAGAGCTGCTTGAACTCGGGGTCGCGCTTCATCAGCGCATCGATTTCGGCCTGTGGTTGCCCTTCGAACATGTCTGCACTCCTGGGGGTCTGCGCGCGTCCGTGCCGGAGATGCCGGCCTGCCTGGCCGGCCCATGAAAGCGAACGCCCCGGGCCTGGAGGGTCCGGGGCGTCGCGTTGTCGGAGCAGTCGTGGAGCACGATGGCCAGTTCGCCACCGGACACCTCCGGCCGGGCCTGCTGCGGCCCGACGGCGATCTCCAGTGAAGCGGACAACGGCTGCATCGGCAGAGTGCTCCGGTCAGCCAGGCAGCGAGGACGCCGCCTGGGTATCCGACCCTACGCCTGCCCCGGAGCAGTGGCAACCCGATCCGCAAGCCCTTGAATACACGGGGAAAGCAGGCGCAAACGAAGCTTTAACCAAGTCGATGGAAAGCCGTGAAAGACCGTGTAACCAAATGATGTAACTGGATTTTTCACAGCGCCGGCGAGTCGCCCTGGGGTGCTTGTCGGACCGCGGCGCCGGTCAGCGGGGCGAGCCCCGCTCTACGGGGCGACGATCACTTCGGCGGCCTTCTTGGCGCTGGCCCCGGCGGTCTTCCCCGCCGCCTGCACCTGTCCGGCCGGCACGCCGCCGGCGACCAGCGCGGCCTTCAGTGCTTCGCCCCGGGCGCGGGCGACTTGGGCGTCCTTGTCGTAGCCGTCCACCCGGACCTTCCCGCGCTTGCCGATCTGCAGGTAGGCCGCCAGGGCGCTCGCGCCGGCCTGGCCGTCGGCGCTCAGCCGGCTCTGGGCGAAGGCGGCGGCCGGCAGGGTGAACACTTCCCCGCGCGACTCGAACGTCGAAGGCGGCAGCTTGGCCCCGGACACCAGCTCGGCCTCCTGCCGGGCCAGCTGCGCCTCCTTGCGCCGCGCCGCGCTGAGCTGGGCGGTCTGCTTGCCGGTGACCGACGTCAGTGCCTGCTCGACGTCGGTGCGCGCCGCGGCCTCGGCCTCGGCGGCCAGCCGCAGGCGCTCGGCCTCCTCGGCCTGGATCTGCGACTGGATGCGCAGGCGCTCGGCCTCCTGGCGCGCGCGCTCGGCGTCGCGCCGGCTGGCCTGCAGCAGCAGCTCGCTGCGCTGCAGGTCCAGGGCGGCCAGCTCACGGCGGGCGGACTCGGCGGCCGCGGCGGTTTCGGCGATCTCGACCCGGCGCTCGGCCACGTACAGCATCCCCGCCCGCTCGCTGCGGCGGGCATCGTCCAGGCGGGCGATGGCCTGGCGGGCCTCCATCTGTTCGAAGGCGGCCATCCGGCCAACGGCCGGATCGGCCTGCAGGGTGTCCATCCGCGCCTGCAGGCGCGCCACGTCCGCGTCATCCGCCGCGCGCACGGATACGGAGGCGAGTGCGAGGCAGGCGGCGAGCAGGATCGTCAGCAGGCGGCTCATGGCGTCGCCTCCAGTCCCAGCGAGCGGCGCAAGCCGGCGATCTCGTCGCGCCGTTGCTGGACGGCCGCCTCGGCCTGGGCGCGGTCGCTGCGCACCCGGGCCAGGTCGGCATCGGCCGCCGCCTGGCGGGCCAGTTCGTCGGCCTCGCGGCGCTGGCCGCGGCTGCGCGACAGCGTCCCGGCCTGCGCCCGCACCAGGGCCTGGCGGGCCGAATCGATCAGGTCGGGGGCGTAGTGGTCGGCATCGGCGTCCTGGGCCTGTTGCACCGCCTGCTGGGCGCGCAGGACATCCGGTGAGGCGACCTGGGCATGGGCTGTGACCGCCAGCCCGGATGCGGCGACCAGCGCGCACAGGCGCCGGCGGAAGTGTGCGAAGCTAGGCTCGTTCATTGGGGAACGTCGTGTCGTTAGTGGCACGGCCATTGTCTGAAGCCTGCGCCGAACGTGCAATGGCACGTCCGCGGACGCCAAAAACTACGAGTAGTGGGGATCGTCGCACCATGGATATCGGCTATTTCCTGAAGCTGATGACCGAGAAGAACGCCTCGGACATGTTCCTGACCACCGGCGCGCCGGTGTACATCAAGATCGAAGGCAAGCTCTATCCGCTCGGCAACACCGGCCTGCCCGCGGGCATGGTCAAGAAGATCGCCTACTCGCTGATGGACGAGGGCCAGGTGCCGCAGTTCGAACGCGAACTCGAGCTCAACATGGCGATCGCGCTGCCCGATTCCGGCCGCTTCCGCGTTAACGTGTTCAAGCAGCGCGGCGAGGTCGGCATGGTGATCCGCGCGATCCGCAGCGTGATCCCCAGCATCGAGGACCTCAACCTGCCCGAGGTGCTGAAGGACATCATCATGACCCCGCGCGGCCTGGTGCTGCTGGTCGGTTCCACCGGCTCGGGCAAGTCGACCTCGCTGGCCTCGATGATCGACTACCGCAACAGCAACACCACCGGGCACATCCTCACCATCGAGGACCCGATCGAGTACCTGCACCGGCACAAGAAGTCGATCGTCAACCAGCGCGAGGTCGGCCTTGACACCCACGCCTTCCACAACGCGCTGAAGAACGCGATGCGCGAGGCGCCGGACGTGATCCTGATCGGCGAGATCCTCGACGCGACGACGATGGAGGCGGCGATCGCCTTCGCCGAGACCGGCCACCTGTGCCTGGCGACGCTGCATTCCAACAATGCCGACCAGACCATCGAGCGCATCCTCAACTTCTTCCCCGAGAGCGCGCACAAGAACGTGCTGATGAACCTGGCGCTGAACCTGCGCGCGGTGGTCTCGCTGCGCCTGGTCAAGGGCCTGGACGAGCGCCGGATCCCGGCGACCGAGGTGCTGATCAACACGCCGATGATCCGCGACCTGCTGCGGCGCGGCCAGGTGCACGAGATCAAGGCGGCGATGGAAGGCTCGCTCGAGGAAGGCATGCACACCTTCGACCAGTGCCTGTTCCGGATGGTCAAGCAGGGCCGCATCGAGCAGGAGGAAGCGCTGCGCGCAGCCGACTCGCGCGACGGCCTGGCGTTGAAGTTCCGCCTGTCCGAAGGCGCGAGCGAGGAGCACGATCCCTATGCGGACGTGACCACCCCGCCGGCCACGCCGACGATCACGCACGGCTTCGTATAGAGGGGCGATACCGGCGGATGCATGCCACGCCTCGCGTGCCCGCAGCGGCGGCCGCGCGGGTTTTCCCTGTAGGAGCCCATCCTCATGGGCGACCCGATACCGTCGGCACAGGCGGCGTTCCCATGATTTTGGCGCCCGGTCGCCCATGAGGATGGGCTCCTACACAGGGGCGGTCAGGCGCCTGTCGGGGCGTCGGGCTGCGTTTCGGGCGCCGCCGCCTTGAATGCCGGCAGCGCCAGGCAGGCCTGCTCGATGCGGGCCAGGGTCGGCCAAGGCCCCAGGTCCAACCCGAAGCGGCGCGCGTTGTAGAGCTGCGGCACCAAGCAGCAGTCGGCCAGGCCGGGGACATCGCCATGGCAGAAGGCGCCGGTGGCCGGGTCGTCGGCGACCAGCGCCTCGAACGCCGCCAGGCCCTCGACGATCCAGTGCCGCACCCATTCGTCGCGCTCGGCCTGCGGGACGTTCCACTGCCGCTCGAAGAACTGCAGCACGCGCAGGTTGTTGAGCGGGTGGATGTCGCAGGCCACCAGCTGCGCCAGCGCACGCACCCGGCCGCGCTCGCGCGCGGTGCCCGGCAGCAGCGGCGGCGCTTCAGGCCAGGCCTCTTCCAGGTATTCGATGATCGCCAGGGACTGGCGGATCGCGCGCCGGCCATGCAGCAGCACGGGTACCAGCTGCTGCGGATTGATCTCGACGTAGCCGGCCGCGTGCTGTTGGCCGCCGTCCTTGAGCAGGTGCACCGGGCGGGTATCGAACGCCAGCGACTTCAACGCAAGCGCGATGCGCACCCGGTAGGCCGCGCTGGAGCGCCAGTACGAATACAGGTGCAGGCTGTCGTCGATTGTCGGATGGTCCACCGCACGCCTCCCAGCGACCGGGCCGTCGCAAGATAGCGCGGCCCGTTTCCTACGCCATGGCCGCCGGTCGCGGCCGCGGCACCGCCCGCCGGCTCAGCCCTGTCCGGGTAGCGGCTGGCGCTCGACCCGCTGCTCGATCGCGCCGAACAGGCTGCGGCCTTCGCGGTCGAGCATCTCGATCCGCACGGTGTCGCCGAACTTCATGAAGGGCGTGCTCGGCTTGCCGTCGCGCAGGGCCTCGACGGTACGCTGCTCGGCGAAGCACGAGGCGCCGCGGGACACGTCCTGGTTGGCGATCGTGCCGGAGCCGACGATCGTGCCGGCGGCCAGCGGGCGGGTCTTCGCGGCGTGGGCGACGAGCTGGGCGAAGTCGAACTGCATGTCTTCGCCGGCCTCCGGTGCGCCGAACCACTTGCCGTTGATGTGGGTCAACAGCGGCAGGTGCAGCTTGTTGCCCCGCCAGGCCTCGCCCAGATCGTCCGGGGTGACGAACACCGGCGACAGCGCCGAACGCGGCTTGGACTGCAGGAAGCCGAAGCCCTTGGCCAGCTCGGCCGGGATCAGGTTGCGCAGGGAGACGTCGTTGACCAGCCCGACCAGCTGGATGTGGCCGGCGGCCTGCTCCGGCGTGACCGCCATCGGCACGTCGTCGGTGACCACCACGATCTCCGCCTCCAGATCGATGCCGTGGTCCTCGCTGGTCACGCGCACGGGGTCGCGCGGGCCATAGAAGCCGGCGCTGGTGGCCTGGTACATCAGCGGATCGGTGTAGAAGCTCTCCGGCACCTCGGCGCCGCGGGCGCGGCGGACGCGCTCCACATGCGGCAGGTAGGCGCTGCCGTCGACGAATTCGTAGGCGCGCGGCAGCGGCGCGGCCAACGCGGCCGGATCCAGCGCGAAAGCATCGGCGGCGTCGCCGGCTTCCAGCGCCGCGGCCAGGGCGTTGAGTCGCGGCGCGGCCCGCTGCCAGTCGTCCAAGGCCTGCTGCAGGGTCGCGGCGATGCCGGGGGCGCGCACCGCGCGGGACAGGTCGCGCGAAACCACGACCAGGGTGCCGTCGCGGCCGCCTTCCTTGAGGGAACCAAGCTTCATGGCGACGCGCTCTCCTGCAGGGCTGGGCTGGCGATTGTACGGATTCGCCTCCTTGGTTTCATTGGAAAACATCGCGGCGCGACCGATCCACCGACGGATCCCGGTGGCGGGGGCCCAACCTGAACGGGATCTCCGGCACGGCCCCCATTCATCGCGTAGAATCCGCGGCCTGATTGCCAGCGGCCGTCCGTTTCCCTCCGGGACCGGCAGCGCCGGGTCACTCCGGCGTCCGCCCCACTCCGACGCCATTCGCAGGCCATCGGGCCGGTCCATCCGGCCGTACACCCTCTCGCAGCGCGGTTCACGGGAACGCTCCGAGCCACCAGATCGAACAACGATCCGCCCGCCGACACCTGTCCGCGGGCTGTTGCCATGGAGCTTTCCAAGATGTCCTTCGAGTCGCTGGGCCTGGCGCCCTTCCTCCTGCGTGCCCTGTCCGAACAGGGTTACGAGACCCCCACCCCGATCCAGCAGCAGGCGATCCCGCTGGCGCTGGCCGGCCACGACCTGCTGGCCGGCGCGCAGACCGGTACCGGCAAGACCGCCGCGTTCGGCCTGCCGCTGCTGCAGCACCTGGGCACGGCCCCGCAGGCCGTCGGCCATGGCCCGCGCAAGCCGCGCGCGCTGGTCCTGACCCCGACCCGCGAACTGGCCACCCAGGTGCACGACAGCCTGCGCGGCTACGGCAAGCACCTGCGCATCCCCAGCGCCGTGATCTACGGCGGCGTGGGCATGGGCAACCAGCTCGACACCCTGCGCCGTGGCGTCGACCTGGTCATCGCCTGCCCGGGCCGCCTGATCGACCACATCGAGCGTCGCAGCGTCGACCTGTCCGGGATCGAGATCCTGGTGCTGGACGAGGCCGACCGCATGCTCGACATGGGCTTCCTGCCGTCGATCAAGCGCATCCTGGCCAAGCTGCCCAAGCAGAACCGGCAGACCCTGCTGTTCTCGGCGACCTTCCCGGACAGCATCAAGCAGCTGGCGATGGAATTCATGCGCCATCCGCGCGAGGTGCAGGTCACCCCGCAGAACACCGTGGCCGAGAAGATCGCCCACCGCGTGCACCCGGTCGATGGCGGCCGCAAGCGCGAGCTGCTGCTGCACCTGCTGGCGCAGGACGCGCGCGTGCAGACCCTGGTGTTCGCCCGGACCAAGCACGGCAGCGACAAGCTGGCCACCTTCATCGAGAAGGCCGGGATCCAGACCGCTGCGATCCACGGCAACAAGAGCCAGGGCCAGCGCATGCGCGCACTGAGCGACTTCAAGGCAGGCAAGGTCAAGGTGCTGGTCGCCACCGACATCGCCGCGCGCGGCATCGACATCGACCAGCTGCCGCGGGTAATCAACTTCGACCTGCCGATGGTGGCCGAGGACTACGTGCACCGGATCGGCCGCACCGGCCGCAATGGTTCCACCGGCGAGGCGATCTCGCTGGTCGCCCAGGACGAGGCCAAGCTGCTGCGGGCGATCGTGCGCATGCTCAACCGCGACATGGACATCCGCGACGTGCCGGGCTTCGAACCGCAGGTGCCGATCCGCTGGGGCAACAGCGCGCCGGGCAAGGCCGAGATCCCCGGCGGCGAGCGCGCGCCGCGCAAGCCGGGCGGTGGCCGCGGACGGCGTCCGCACGGCGGCGGCGACGGCCAGCGCCATGCGCATGCCGGCGCCAAGACGCACGGCGGCCCGCGCGAAGGCGCACGCAAGCCGGCCGACGGCCGCCGTCGCGGCGGCGGTGGCCCGCGCCGCGACGCGCAGCGCTGATACCGTCATGCCCCGGGCCGGACGACTTGCGTCCGGCCCGGTAGAACCGCCCCCGCCTGCACCCGAGCCACCGGACCACGCCATGGACATCTTCAAGGTCTTCACCCTGGAAGCGGCCCACCGCCTGCCCCACGTCCCCGCCGGGCACAAGTGCGCGCGCCTGCACGGGCATTCGTTCCGGGTGGAAATCCACGTCTCCGGGGACGTCGACCCGCACACCGGCTGGGTGATGGACTTCGCCGAGATCAAGGCCGCGTTCAAGCCGCTCTACGAGCAGCTGGACCACCACTACCTCAACGACATCGATGGCCTGGACAACCCCACCAGCGAGCGCCTGGCCGCGTGGATCTGGGAGCGGCTCAAGCCCGCCGTGCCGCTGCTGAGCGAAGTCGTCGTCCACGAGACCTGCACCTCGGGCTGCCGCTACCGCGGCTGAGACCTGCTGCATCGCCCTGGGGCCTGTTCAGGGGCCTTCCCACGCCCCGCCGCGCCCTGTTCGCGCCCCCCAGGTGCGTCTTCGGGGCGCACCCCGCCCCGGATCCGTGCGCTGACGGGTGCCGTATGGGCACAAGCCACCGTCTATCTGCCTGATTTATCGAACCTTGCTGAAGGATCGAAAGAATCTTGCCGAAAGTTGTTGCATTGCAACAAAAGAGGGTCTATGCTGCATCGCACCATAGAGGCAAATCCGTAACGGAGTCCGCCATGTCCTACCAGTTCAACGACCAGTTCAGCGCCTACACCCACCAGTTCGCCGCGGTCGCCGCGCGCATGAACCGGCTGGCCCTGGAGAACGCCGAGACCATGTTCGGCGTGCAGCTGCGCACGCTCGAGAAGAACGTCGACGCCACCACCAGCTTCCTCGGCGAGCTCGTCGAAGCGCGTGACCTGGAGTCGTACAAGACCCTGGTGCCGAAGGGCCTGCAGGTGGCCCGCGACAACGCCGAGCGCGTCGCCGCCGCCGGCCAGGAAGTGTTCGGCCTCACCCTGAAGACCTCCGAAGTGCTCGGCCAGCTGGCCAAGAGCCAGTTCGAGGCCGCCACCGAGCAGGCCCAGGCCACCGTGGCCAAGGTCGCCAAGGCGACCAAGCGCTAAGCCGACCGCTTCAACGCTCCAAGTTCTACGAAATTTGCGCGGATCCCTCCCTCCGCGCAGACCCAGGCCCGGCAGCTCCCTCCCGCTGCCGGGCCTTTTTTTGTCCGCGAATCACGCCACGGCCGGCCACGGCACGGGTAGCCCGCGGCGGATGCGCCTCCGCGGCTACGGCGGCAGCACGATCCGCGAGGCCAGGACCGCGGGATCGGGATCGCGTACCGGCGGCAGGTCGCCCAGACGCGGCACGCCGAGTCGCGCGTCGAGCAACGCCAGGTTTTCCTCCCGGCACGCCATGTCCGGATCCACCCCGCTGGCGATCCAGCCCACCAGCTCGCAGCCGTCGGCGGCGATCGCCGCGGCGGTCAGGCGGGCATGGTTGAGGCACCCCAGCCGCATCCCCACCACCAGCACCACCGGCAGGTGCAGCGCGCGCACCAGGTCGGCCTGGTCGATCGTGGCGGCCAGTGGCGCGGCCCAACCGCCGACGCCCTCGACCACCACCGCGTCGGCCTGCGCCTGCAGGCGCGCGTAGGCGGCCAGGATCGGTTCCAGGCCCACCTGCACGCCGGCCGCCCGCGCGGCCAGCTCCGGCGCCAGCGGTTCGGGCAGGGCGAACGGGTTGAGGTCGGCATAGGCGGGGCGCGGCTGGCTCGCCTGCCAGAGCGCCAGCGCATCGGCATTGCGCCATCCTTCGGCTGTGCGTTCGCAACCGCTGGCGACCGGCTTCATGCCCACGGCCCGCAGGCCGCGCGCGCGCAGCGCATGCAACAGCGTGCAGCTGGCCAGGGTCTTGCCCGCCCCGGTATCGGTGCCGGTCACGAACACGCTACGCATTGGCGGCTCCCTCGGCCTCCACGCGGCGCCGCGCACGTCGCCGGCCCAAGACGTGCACCAGCCCGGTCAGGGAGAGCAGGAAATACAGGGTGCCGGGGATCGCCACCTGCCACGGCACCGCATCCTCCGGCAGGCCGATGGCCACCAGTGCCGAGAGCATGCCGACCGCGCAGAAGTAACCGTACGCGGCGACTTCGCCCATCGCGTCGGCGGCCCGGTCCGCATCCAGCGCCAGCTGCCGGCGCCGGCGCCAGGCCAGCAGGTACAACCCACCCATGCACGCCGACATCGAGGCGAAGGCCAGCCCGTAGAACACGAACACGAACGCGATCTGGGGCGCGCCGGCGACGTCGGATAGCGGCATCGGCAACCAGCCGGCCGTGATCCAGGCGAAGAAGGTGCCCAGCAACAGGCGCAGCGGATAGACGTACACCAGCACCAGGAACACCAGCAGCAGGCTCAGCAGCGTGGCCAGCATGCCGTCGAGGCGGTAGTGGCGGCTCCAGCGCACGTGCGCATACCAGAACAGCGCCAGCAGCGCGAAGCCGGCGGCGAACGCGGGGACCTGCTTGAGCGCCAGCACCAGCGCGCGCACGCTGTCGGGGACCCGGTCGGCGGAAATCACCAGCAGGGTCACGGCGAAGGCGAAGGCGGCATCGACGAACGCCTCCAGCCGCGTGGCGCCTCCTCCGCGCCATCCGGCGGGGGGCGTGGCCTGTTGGTCCATGCATCGCTCCTGGTGATCGGGCGCAATCATAAATCCGGCATTGCGCCGCCGCGACGGGCGTCCGCGCCCTCGACCGGCATGGGGGTAGAATCGGCCGCATGTCCTTTTCCGCCATCCCCCTGGCCGGCAGCAAGCCGGACCAGTACGCACAGTTGCTCGAGCAGGCATGCGGCCTGATGCACGGCGAGCGCGACCGGGTCGCCAACGCCGCCAACCTGTCGGCGCTGGTGTTTCATGCGCTGCCGCAATTGAACTGGGTCGGCTTCTATTTCTACGACGGCGCCGAGCTGGTGGTCGGGCCGTTTCAGGGCCTGCCGGCGTGCATCCGCATCCCGCTGGACAAGGGCGTGTGCGGTGCCGCCGCGAGCAGTCGCCAGACCCAGCGGGTAGCCGACGTCCACGCCTTCCCCGGGCATATCGCCTGCGACTCGGCCTCGCGCTCGGAACTGGTGGTGCCGCTGCTGGACGGCGACCGCCTGGTCGGGGTGTTCGACGTCGACAGCCCGGTGGCGGACCGCTTCGACGCCGACGACCAGCGAGGCCTGGAAGCGATCGCCGCCGCCTTCGTCGAGTCGCTGCGTTGAGCACCGCCGAGCTGCGCAACATCGGACCCAAGAGCGCGGCCTGGCTGCGCCAGGTCGGCCTGCGCAGCGCGCAGGACCTGGTGGCGGTGGGCGCCGTGCAGGCCTTCCTCAAGGTCAAGCGCGCCGGCTTCAAGCCCAGCCTCAACCTGCTGTACGCGCTGGAAGGCGCGCTGCTGGACTGCCATTGGCACGACGTGCCCGAACCGCGCCGGCAGCAGTTGCTGGCCGAGCTGGAGACCGCCAGCGCCGCCCTGCTGCCCCCTCGTGGCCGCCCGGTCGGCGGGCCGGTGACCACCGCGTTCTATGGTGACCACGGCGAAGGCGCCGAAGCAGCCGCGGGCGCGGAAGCGCCCCCCGCCGAAGACGACGGCGGCAACCGCTTCACCTGAGCGGCGACCTGTAGGAGCCCATCTTCATGGGCGACCCCATGCCGTCGGCACAGGCGACGCTTCGCATCCACCGGCGCCCGGTCGCCCATGAAGATGGGCTCCTACAAGGACGGCGACGCCAGGGCCCGGAATGCATGGGAAATCCGGTGGCTTCGACCGGCAGGGGAGCGGGCGGGCACCCTTGAACGGCGCTGGGGCGGCGTCTAGTCCTGGCGGCACAGGCCTCATCCGATCGCATACAATCCACCGCCTGCAAGGTGACCCTCTGCGCGGACGCGGGGAGGGTTGAAACGGGAAGCCGGTGCGTCTTCGGGTGCGAACCTCGACAAGGCCGGCGCTGCCCCCGCAACGGTAAGCGACCGCAACGCGCGACATCCGCCACTGTGCCCTGCACGGGAAGGCGTCGCCGCTGGAATCCGGCAATCCAAGCCGGATTCCCGATCGCAAGCCCGGAGACCGGCCTTGCAGAACCCAGGTTGCGATGCGGAGGGCGTCGCGGCGTGCCGACGCCGCTTGGCGCCTGTCCGCTCCCGTGCATCCTCCTGTCGCGACTCCCCACACGGGCGCCGGGTGCGGCGCCACGCACGCATGGAGTTGCACGATGACGTTCCGCCCGCTGACCACCGCCGTCGCCCTGGCGCTGGCCCTGCCCCTGCTCGCCCCCGGCACGGCCCTTGCCGCCGACCCGGCCACCGACCTGGACGAGGTGCTGGTCACCGCGACCCGGACCCAGATCGCATTGCGCGACAGCCTGTCACCGGCCCAGGTGATCGGACGCGCCGAGATCGAGCGCAGCCAGGCGTCCTCGCTGCAGCAGCTGCTGGCCGGCCGCGCCGGCATCAACCTGACCAACACCGGCGGGCTGGGCAAGCAGACCTCGCTGTTCCTGCGCGGCGCCGGCTCCAACCAGCTGCTGGTCCTGGTCGACGGCGTCCGCATCGGCTCGGCCACCGCCGGCCTGCCGGCGCTGCAGGACCTGCCGGTCGAACAGATCGAGCGGATCGAGATCGTGCGCGGCCCGCATTCGAGCCTGTACGGCGCCGACGCGATCGGCGGCGTGATCCAGATCTTCACCCGCCGCCACACCGGCGGACTGAAGCCACGCGCGATGGCCGGCCTCGGCAGCAACCACCTGCGCGAAGCCAGCGCCGGCCTGGGCCTGGGCGGCGAGCGCGGCTGGTTCGGCGCCGACGTCGCCTTCCTGCGCACCGACGGCATCAACGCCTGCGAGGGCACCGCCGCCGGCTGGGGCGCCGGCTGCTTCGCCGACGAGCCTGATCGCGACGGCTACCGCAACCGCTCGGCCAGCCTGCGCGGCGGCGGCAGGCTCGGTGATGCCTGGACGCTGGAAGGCAGCGCACTGCGCGCCGAAGGCTACAACCACTACGATGGCAGCCGGGCCAACTACTCCGAGACCGTCCAGCAGGTGTTCTCCGGCAAGCTGCGCTTCGCGCCGTCGGCCGCAGGTTCGCTCCAGGCCACCGTGGGCCGCAGCTATGACGATTCGGACGACTATGGCGCCACCGGCTTCGTCGGCGGACTGGAAACCCGCCGCGACCAGGCCGCGCTGCAGGGCGACTTCATCCTGCGCGAAGGCCAGGCACTGACCGCCGGCGTGGACTGGCTGGATGACCACATCACCGGCAGCACCGCCTACGACGTGGACAGCCGCGACAACACCGGCGTGTTCGCCGAGTACCAGGGCCGCTTCGGCGCGCAGCAGCTACAGGCCGGCCTGCGTAACGACGACAACGAGCAGTTCGGCAGCCATACCACCGGCAACCTCGGTTGGGGCTGGCACTTCGATGGCGGCATGCTGCTGTCGACCCGATACTCCACCGGCTTCCGCGCCCCGAGCTTCAACGACCTGTACTACCCGTACTACGGCAACCCCGAACTGCAGCCGGAAGAGTCGAAGAGCCTCAACATCGGCCTGTCCGGGGAGCTGCAGGCCTGGCGCTGGACGCTGGACGTGTTCGAGAACCGCGTCGACGACCTGATCAGCTTCGACTCGGCGACTTTCCTGCCCGGCAACATCGACACCGCGCGCCTGCGTGGCGGCGAGTTGACCGTGGGCACGACGCTGGCCGGCTGGGACCTGGCCGCGCAGTACAGCCACGTCGATCCGCGCAACCGCTCCGAAGGCGCCAACCGCGGCAACCTGCTGCCGCGGCGCGCGCGCGACACCGGCCGCATCGACCTGGACCGCGATTTCGGCGATTTCGCCTTCGGCACCACGCTCAACGCTGCCGGCAGCCGCTATGACGACGCAGCCAACCTGGTCCGCGTGGGCGGCTACGCGACCCTGGACCTGCGCTTCGAGTACGCGTTGGGCAGCGACTGGACCGTGCTTGCGCGGGTGACCAACCTGTTCGACCGCGACTACCAGCTGGTGGACTGGTACGCCCAGCCCGGCCGGGAGTACGGGCTGAGCGTGCGCTGGCAGCCGCGCGGCTGAAGTCCCGTAGGAGCCCGGCTTGCCGGCGACGCGACGTCGCCAGCACCGGGGATCCCGCCTGCGGGCCGCGGGCGCGGATCGCGGGCGCGCCTCCACGGACGCATGTCCGGTCTCCCCGGCTCCTGCCCAGCCGCATACGCCGCCACCGCTGCGCCGTACCCCGGCGCAGCGGTGCGGGAACGCATCATCCCGCCGGTGGCCACGGCCGCGTGCCGCCGGTTGCCTAGACTGGCCGGGCCGTTCCCCACGGATACCCGACCCATGCCGACCAGCCGCGCCCTAGTGGCCTCCAACGACGCGCCGCGCCTGCTGCGCACCCTGAGCAACCACTGGCGACACAAGTTCGACGTGCGCCGCGACAGCGACACGCACGCCCACATCCCCTTCGCCGAAGCCGCCGGCGCGGACTTCGAAGTCGCCGGCGACGCCCTGCTGATCAAGCTCGTCCACGACGACGGCGCCGGCATGGCGCGGTTGCGCGAGGTCGTCGAATCGCACCTGCAGCGCTTCGCCCGCGACGAGACGCTGGAATTCAACTGGCAGGCGTGATCGGATTGATCCGGCCCCGTTCCACCAGGAGCTGGCGGACGCGGGACGCGGCCTCGTGCCGGCGCACCCGTCAAGGCGGCACGGCACTTTCCTTGTAGGAGCCGATTCATCGGCGACCCGAGGTCTTCGCGAAAATACGGGCCTCGCCTGTGCGGTGGCCCCGGGTCGCCGATAAGGATCGGCTCCTACCGCAGCGCGGCGTCGAACAGGTCGGCCTGCGGCGCGGCCTCGTCCGGGTCCCGGAACCCGGACAGGCCGACGCCGACGAGCCGGTAGCGCGTCGACGCCGGCAGGTTGACGCGATCACGCAGCGCCAGTGCGATCCCGGCCAGCGCCTGCGCCGAATCCGGCGGCGTGTCCGGGGTCAGGCTCCGGGTCAGGATGCGGAACTGCGCGGTCTTGAGCTTGAGCACCACCGTGCGCGCAACCCGTCCGGTCTTGCGCGACGCCTGCCAGGTCTTCTCGGCCAGTTGCCGGATCGCCGGCTCCAGCGCGTCCAGCGGCAGGTCCTGGGCGAAGGTGTCCTCGGCCGAGACCGACTGCACCGGCTGGTCCGGCTCGACCGGGCGTTCGTCGATGCCGCGCGCGCGCCGGTACAGCGCGGCGCCGAAGCTGCCGAAACGCCCCTGCAGTTCTTCCAGTGCCAGCGCGCGCAGGTCGCCGACGGTGGCGATCCCCAGCGCCTCGAGCTTGCCCTGCATCACCTTGCCCACCCCGGGAATGCGCCCGACCGGCAGCGGCGTCAGGAACGCCTCGACCTGGTGCGGGCGGACCACGAACAGGCCATCGGGCTTGTTCCAGTCCGAGGCGATCTTGGCCAGGAACTTGTTCGGCGCCACGCCGGCCGAGGCGGTCAGCGAAGTTTCCTCGCGGATCCGCGCGCGGATCGCCTCGGCCACCGCGGTGGCGCTGGCCAGCCGGGATTTCGGCGCGGTCACGTCGAGGTAGGCCTCGTCCAGCGACAGCGGTTCGACCAGGTCGGTGTGGGCGAGCATGATCTCGCGCACCTGGCGCGACACCGCCTTGTAGCGCACGAAATCCGGCGGCACGAACACCGCATCTGGGCACAGCCGCTCGGCGCGCAGGGCCGGCATCGCCGAGCGCACGCCGTATCGGCGCGCCTCGTAGGACGCCGCGCAGACCACCGAACGGGCGCCGCGCCAGGCCACGACCACCGGCCGCCCGCGCAGCGAGGGATCGTCGCGCTGCTCCACCGAGGCGTAGAACGCATCCATGTCGACATGGATGATCTTGCGTGGCGCAGGCGGGGTTTCGGCGATCATGCCTGCCCATTGTGCGACCTGGCGCGCCCGCGGGAGACCCCTGCGTGCGCAGGAGCCCGTGGCCGGCAGCACGCGCGCCCGCGGGACACGATGCCGCCCCCGTGCTGGCGCCGGTTCGCGGGCGAGCCCGGCTCCTTCGAAGCACCCCGCTGGCGCGTGGCTGGCTGGCGAAGCCAAGGTCGGCAGCCAGATCGCCGGGCCTGCGGTATGGGGCCGAAGGGGCGAGCGGCGGATCGACGACGCGCCGTCGCGGAGGAGCCCGGCCCGCAAAGCTGCTCGCCGCCACCGGGAACACACGCCGGCGTATGTCCAAGCATTTGATTGAAACAGGGTTTCTCGGGCACGATTTGATGCTTTTCCGCTCCGGACCCCCCATGACTCGCGCTTCCTCGTTCACCCGCGAACAGCTGGTCGCCAGCGGTCGCGGTGAACTGTTCGCCTCCGGCGACGCCCGCCTGCCCGCCGACCCGATGCTGATGTTCGACCGCATCGTCGAGATCAACGACGACGGCGGCAAGTACGGCAAGGGCTTCATCCGCGCCGAACTCGACATCCGCCCGGACCTGTGGTTCTTCCAGTGCCACTTCATCGGCGACCCGGTGATGCCCGGCTGCCTGGGCCTGGACGCGATGTGGCAGCTGGTCGGCTTCTACCTGACCTGGCTGGGCGCGCCCGGCCGCGGCCGCGCGCTGGGCTGCGGCGAGGTCAAGTTCACCGGCCAGGTGCTGCCCAAGGCAAAGCTGGTCACCTACGAGATCGACATCAGCCGGGTCATCAACCGCAAGCTGGTAATGGCCCAGGGCGACGCGCGCATGCTGGTCGACGGTCGCGAGATCTACACCGCCAAGGACCTGCGCGTGGGCCTGTTCACCTCGACCGAGGACTTCTGAGCATGCGCCGCATCGCCATCACCGGCATGGGCATCGCTTCGTGCCTGGGCAACGACCTCGACACGGTTTCGGCCTCGCTGCGCGAAGGCCGCTCCGGCATCCGCTTCCTGCCCGACCACGCCGAACGCGGCCTGCGCAGCCAGGTCGGCGGCGCGGTGGAGCTGGACCTGGACGCAGCCATCGACCGCAAGCTCAAGCGCTTCATGAGCGACGCGGCCGCCTACAGCTACGTGTCCATGCGCGACGCGATCGCCGACGCGGGCCTGGATGAGGCCAAGGTCAGCCATCCGCGCACGGGCCTGATCGCCGGTTCCGGCGGCGGCTCCAGCCGCTGGCAGGTCGAAACCGCCGACCTGCTGCGCGAGCGCGGCGTGCGCAAGGTCGGCCCGTACATGGTGCCGCGCACGATGTGCTCGACCGTGTCGGCCAACCTGGCCACCGCATTCAAGATAAAGGGACTGAGCTACTCGATCAGCGCGGCCTGCGCGACCTCGGCGCACTGCATCGGCGCTGCGGCAGACCTGATCCGCCACGGCGCCCAGGACATCGTCTTCGCCGGAGGTGGCGAGGACCTGGACTGGACCATGAGCGTGATGTTCGACGCGATGGGCGCGCTGTCGACGGGGTTCAACGACCGGCCGCAGCAGGCTTCGCGTCCGTACGACGCCGATCGCGACGGCTTCGTCATCGCCGGCGGCGGCGGCATGCTGGTGCTGGAGGACTGGGACCATGCGATCGCGCGCGGCGCGCGCATCCATGCCGAGCTGGTCGGCTACGGCGTGACCTCCGACGGCGCCGACATGGTCGCCCCGTCCGGCGAAGGCGCGGTGCGCTGCATGCACATGGCGCTGGAAGGCGTGCGTGGCCGCAAGGTCGACTACCTCAACACCCACGGCACCTCGACGCCGCTGGGCGACGTCACCGAGCTGCAGGCGGTGCGGGAGGTGTTCGGCGAGGCGTTGCCGCCGCTGTCGTCGACCAAGGCGTTGTCGGGCCATTCGCTCGGCGCGGCCAGCGTGCACGAGGCGATCTACTGCCTGCTGATGATGCGCGACGGCTTCATCGCCGGCTCGGCCAACATCGACAAGCTGGACGAGCGCGCCGAAGGCTTCCCGATCGTGCGCGAGAGCCGGGACGCACGGCTGGACCTGGTCGCGTCCAACAGCTTCGGCTTCGGCGGCACCAACAGCACGCTGGTGTTCGCGCGACCCTGATCGCGGGAACAGGGCCAGGAACAGGAACGGGAAGCCCGGCGCGAGCCGGGCTTCCTGCTTTCAGGGAGCAGCGGGGCAAGCCCCGCTCTACGAGAGCGCGCCGGTCCTTGGCGCGTGCCCGACAGGTTTCGTGGTGCATCTGGCCAGCGCCGTTCCGGCCAACATACCGCCCCCCGTAGAGCGGGGCTTGCCCCGCTGCTTCGCTCGGCTGTCCAGTTGCCCCGCTTCCGCTACCCGCAGCCTCAGGCCGTCATGCCGCTGTGTCGCAGCAGCGCATCGATGCTCGGCGCGCGGCCGCGGAAGGCGGTGAAGTTCTCCAGCGCGCTGCGGCTGCCGCCGCGCGACAGCACCTCGGCCAGGAAGCGGGCGCCGGTCTGCGCCAGCTGGTCCGGCGCCTCCTCGAAGGCGGCGTAGGCATCGGCGCTGAGCACTTCGGCCCACTTGTAGCTGTAGTAGCCGGCCGCATAGCCGCCGGCGAAGATGTGGCTGAACTGGTGCGGGAAGCGGTGCCAGGCCGGCGCCCGGTTCACCGCCACCTCGTCGCGCACGCGTTCGAGCAGCTGCAGCACGCTGTCCTGCGCCGGGTCGAAGCGGCTGTGCAGCTCCATGTCGAACAGGGCGAACTCGAGCTGGCGCACCGTGAACATGCCGCTCTGGAAGTTCCTCGCCGCCAGCATTTTCCCGAACAGTTCGCGCGGCAGCGGCTCGCCGCTGTCCACGTGCGCGGTCATCGCCCGCACGCGGTCCCACTCCCAGCAGAAGTTCTCCATGAACTGGCTGGGCAGCTCCACGGCGTCCCACTCCACGCCGTTGATCCCGGCCACCGGCAGGTCGCCGATCGCGGTCAGCAGCTGGTGCAGGCCGTGGCCCATCTCGTGGAACAGGGTGGTGACCTCGTTGTGGGTGAAGGTGGCCGGCTTGCCGTCCACGCCCTTGCCGAAGTTGCAGACCAGGTACACCAGCGGGGTCTGCACCCCATCGGCGCCGGCGCGCCGGTTGCGGCAGTCGTCCATCCAGGCGCCACCGCGCTTGCCCTCGCGCGCGTACAGGTCCAGGTAGAACTGGCCGACCAGGCGGCCACCGGCATCCTCGACCCGGAAGAAGCGCACGTCCTCGTGCCACGCCGGCGCGGAGTCCGGCACCACCGTCACCCCGTAAAGCGACTCGATCACGCCGAACAGGCCGGCCAGTACGCCCGGCTCGGTGAAGTAACGCTTCACCTCCTGCTCCGAGTAGCTGTAGCGCGCCTGCTTGAGCTTCTCGCTGGCATAGCCCAGGTCCCAGGGCTCGAGCACGGCCAGCCCCAGTTCGTCGCGGGCGAAGGCCTCCAGCTCGGCCCGGTCGCGGTGCGCGAACGGCAGCGCGCGACTGGCCAGGTCGCGCAGGAACGCCAGCACCTCGCCCGGCGACTGCGCCATCTTGGTGGCCAGCGAGTACTCGGCGTAGCTGGCGAAGCCCAGCAGCGCCGCCAGTTCCGCGCGCAGTGCGAGGATGCGGTCGATGAGGCCGCTGTTGTCCAGCTCGGCCGGACCGGCCTCGGAGGCGCGCACGCCGTTGGCGCGGTACAGCGCTTCGCGCAGCCCGCGGTCCTCGGCATAGGCCTGCACCGGCAGGTAGCACGGCATCTGCAGGGTCAGCTTCCAGCCGGGGCGGCCATCCTTCTGCGCCGCGGCGCGGGCGGCGGCGACCACCTCCGGCGGCAGGCCGGCCAGGCGGGCCTCGTCTTCCACGTAGAGCCCGAACGCGTCCGTCGCGTCGAGCACGTTCTGGGAGAATTTCGCCGAAAGCGCGGCCAGCTCCTCCTGCGCCGCCGAAAAGCGCGCCTTGGCGGCGTCATCGAGCTCGGCGCCGCCCAGGCGGAAATCGCGCAGCGCGTTGTCCACCACCTTGCGGCGTGCCGCGTCATAGGTGGCGTACTCGGGCGAGGCCGCCAGCGCCTTGTACTGCGCGTACAGCGCCAGGTTCTGGCCCAGCGCGCTGCCGAACCGGGTCACCTTCGGCAGGTTGGCGTTGTAGGCCTCGCGCAGCTCGGGCGTGTTGACCACGGCCTGCAGGTGTCCGACCTGGCCCCACGCGCGCCACAGCCGCTCGGTGGCATCCTCCAGCGGGGTGACGAACGTGGTCCAGGTCACCGGCGCCACCCGCTCGGCGGCAGCCACGGCGGCCTCCGCCTGGGCCAGCAGCGTGTCGATGGCCGGCCCGATGTGGTCGGGCCGGATCGCGTCGAAACGTGGCAGGCCGGAGAAATCGAGCAGCGGGTTGTCGTGCATGGGGGCGGACCGTGTCGGAGTCATCCGACTAGATGCGCGCGGTGGCGGTGAAAATCAACCCGCGCCTCCACACCCTCGGTTCGGCCGGCGGACGGGGATCGACACTCAAGCGGCAGGATCGGCCCGCATCGGGGTTGCGTGCAGGAGCCGGTTCATCGACGACGCGGACGTCCGGGCAATGCGGACGCCGCCCGTGCCGACGGCGTCGGGTCGCCGATGAATCGGCTCCTACAAAAAATCACGCGCGCCGCAGGTCAGAGCTCGCCGCAGGCCGGCAGGTCGGCCAGCGGTGCGCCCGCCACCGCCTCGGCGATGGCGCGGTCGGCGCCGTCCACGTCGATGCCGTGGCGCGCGTACCACGCCGGGTCGTAATAGCTGTGCGCGTAGCGCGCGCCGCTGTCGCACAGGATGCTGACGATCGAACCGTCCTGGCCCGCTTCGCGCATGGCCTGGGCCGCGCGCAGCACGCCGACGAAGTTGGTCCCGGTGGAGCCGCCCACCCGCCGCCCCAGCACCGCGCCGACGTGGCGCATCGCCGCCAGGCTCAGCGCATCGGGCACCTTGACCATCGCGTCCACGCAGCCGGCGATGAAGCTGCGCTCCACCCCGGGCCGGCCGATGCCCTCGATCCGCGAGCCGCCGGCGATGGCCAGCGCCGGATCGGGGCGACCGTCGCGGCAGGACATGTAGTAGTCGTAGAACACCGACGTCTGCGGATCGGCGCAGAGCACGCGCGTGTCATGCCGCCGGTAGCGCACGTAGCGGCCCAGCGTCGCGCCGGTGCCGCCGGTGCCCGGGCCGCACACGATCCACGCCGGCACCGGGTGCGGCTCCTCGGCCATCTGCTTGAAGATCGACTCGGCGATGTTGTTGTTGGCGCGCCAGTCGGTGGCCCGCTCGGCGTAGGTGAACTGGTCCATGAAGTGGCCACCGACCTCGCGCGCCAGCCGCTCGGATTCGGCGTTGAGTCCGCATGCGCTCTCGACCAGGTGGCAGCGGCCGCCCTGGAACTCGATCGCCGCGATCTTCTCCGGCGAGGTCGATGCCGGCATCACCGCGATGAACGGCAGCCCCAGCAGGCGCGCGAAGTACGCTTCCGACACCGCGGTCGACCCGCTGGAGGCCTCCACCACCGTGCTGCCCTCGCGCAACCAGCCGTTGGCCAGCGCATACAGGAACAGCGAGCGCGCCAGCCGGTGCTTGAGGCTGCCGGTCGGATGGCTGGACTCGTCCTTCAGGTAGACATCGATGCCCGGATAGCCCGGCAGCGGCAGCGGGATCAGGTGGGTGTCGGCCGACCGGTTGAAGTCGGCCTCGATCTTGTGGATGGCGGCGGCCACCCAGGCGCGCTGGGACATGGCGGGGACTGCGGGAGAACAGGCGACGATTCTAACGATCCGGCGCCCCGCGATCCGTGCCGCCGTGCCCGCCATCGGCAGGAGGGGCTGCGGACGGCGGCACATCGGCCGGCGGATCTCCTGCTGCGACCAACAGGAAAGCGAGCAGGCACCGCGTAAGCAACAGGCGCATGGGCTCTTCCCGGGCGGCGTTGCCGGGAGTCTACGACAGCCGCATTGCCCGCCGCCCCGGCCAATGCAGGCCGTATATTGGCCCCGGGGACCACGCCTACGGGGAAGCAACATGCACCAGGACGTCGCCGCTCCCGCTACAGCTTCCTCGCCGCCCGGCCCGCTCGCGCGCCTCCGGCGCGCGCTGCTGGCCGCGCCTGCCAACACGGGGCTGGTGGCGGCCACGCTGTTCTTCGCCGCCTCGCTGACACCCAGCCTGACCCCCCGCATCACCGTTGCGCAGGCGGTGTTGTCGGGCCTGTGCCTGGCCGCCGGCTATGGCCTCGGGGTAATGCTGCGCTGGCTGTGGGGCTACCTGGAGATTCCGGTGGCTGGCCATGCCGGCGCCCCGCGCCGGCGCCGCATCGTGCTGGCCGCCTGCGCGGTCCTGGCTGCGGTCGCCCTGTGGCGCAGCCAGCATTGGGAGAACATCGTCCGCGCGCTCATGGGCCTGGAGCCGGCCGGTCCGGCGCGGATCGTGGGCGTGGCCGCCGGCGCGATCGTCGTCGCCGTGCTGGTGGTCGTGGTCGGACGCATGGCGCTGCTGGCGGTCAGGGCGATCGTCGGCCTGGTGGAGCGAAGGGTGCCGCGCCGGATCGCGCGCGTGGCGGGCGCCATAGGCGGCGTGATGCTGCTGGTCGGCCTGGCCAACGGCGTGGTGTTCGCCGCGCTGCTGGACATGCTCGACGCCTCCTACCGGCAGGCCGATGCGCTGATCCCGCCGGACATGCCGCCGCCGACCGCGGCCGACAGCCCGGGCAGCGCGCAATCGCTGGTGGCCTGGGACCAGCTGGGCCGCATGGGTCGTCGCTACGTCGATGCCCGGCCCACCGCCGCCGACATCGCCGCCTTCGCCGGGCCGTCGGCGAAGGCGCCGCTGCGCGTGTACGCCGGCCTGCCCACCGGCGACACCCCCGAAGCGCGGGCGAAGCTGGCGCTGGAAGAGCTCAAGCGCGTCGGCGGCTTCGAGCGCAAGGCGCTGATCCTGATCACCCCCACCGGCACCGGCTGGGTCGACCCGTCCGGCATCGACGGCATCGAGTACCTCTACCGCGGCGACGTCGCGTCGGTGGCGGTCCAGTACTCGTACCTGTCCAGCCCCCTGACCCTGTTCCTGGATCCGGACACCGGCGGAGTGACCGCACGCGCGCTGTTCCGCGAGGTCTATGGCCACTGGCGCACGCTGCCGCGCGAGCGCCGGCCCAAGCTTCTCCTGCACGGGTTGAGCCTGGGCGCGCTCAACTCGGAGCGTTCGTTCGAGTTGTTCGAGCTGCTGGGGGACCCGTTCGACGGTGCGGTGTGGAGCGGCCCCCCGTTTGCCGCCGCCAGGTGGGCCTCGCTCACCGCTGCGCGCAACCCCGGGACGCCGGTGTGGCTGCCGCAGTTCCGCGATGGCGCCTTCGTGCGCTTCATGAACCAGGATGGCAGCCCGACGCCGGCTGAAACCCCATGGGGCCCGATGCGCCTGGTCTACCTGCAGTACGGCAGCGATGCGGTGACGTTCTTCGACCGCAACGGTTTCTTCCGCGAGCCGGAACTGCTGCACCGGCCGCGGCCGCCCGACGTGTCGCCGGCGATGCGCTGGTATCCGGTGGTGACGATGATGCAGATGGCGATGGACACCTCCCTGTCGATGAGCGCGCCGATGGGCTTCGGGCACGTGTATGCGCCCTCGCACTACATCGATGCCTGGCTGGAGGCCACCGGCATCGACGACTGGTCGCCGGCCGAGGTGGAGCGGCTGCAGCGCTTCCTGGACGAGCGCCGCGCCCAGGAGCTTTCGAAGACCGGCGAGGAGGTGGACGGCTGAAGCCACGCGCCGGGATCGGCGCGTGGCTGCGTCGGGAAGGGTCGTGCGCCACGCCCCGGGACTGCGTTGCCGCCACGCCGGCCCGGGGGCAGCGCGGCCAGGGCCGCGCAGCGTTACTCGACCGTCACCGACTTGGCCAGGTTGCGCGGCTTGTCCACGTCGGTGCCGCGCGCCAGGGCCGTGTGGTAGGCCAGCATCTGCACCGGGATGGTGTGGATCACCGGACTGAGCACGCCGGCATGGCGCGGCGTGCGGATCACGTGCACGCCTTCGGACTCGCTGAAGTGGCTGTCCTGGTCGGCGAACACGAAAAGCTCGCCGCCGCGCGCGCGCACTTCCTGCATGTTGGACTTGACCTTCTCCAGCAGGCGGTCGTTGGGGGCGATCACCACCACCGGCATTTCCGCGTCCACCAGCGCCAGCGGTCCATGCTTGAGTTCGCCGGCCGGATAGGCCTCGGCATGGATGTAGGAGATTTCCTTGAGCTTGAGCGCGCCTTCCAGCGCGATCGGGTAATGCAGCCCGCGGCCGAGGAACAGCGCGTTGTGCTTGCCGGCGAAGCGCTCGGCCCAGGCCTGGATCTGCGGCTCCAGGTTCAGCGCGTGCTGCACGCTGCCGGGCAGGTGGCGCAACTGCTCGACGTAGTCGGCCTCCTGCTCCGCAGACACCCGGCCATGCAGCTTGCCCAGTACCACGGTCAGCTGGAACAGCGCGGCCAGCTGGGTGGTGAAGGCCTTGGTCGAGGCCACGCCGATCTCGGCCCCGGCGCGGGTGTAGCAGACCAGTTCGCTGGCGCGCGGGATCGCGCTTTCGGGCACGTTGCAGATCGACAGGGTGTGGCGATGGCCCAGCGACTTGGCGTACTTCAACGCCTCCATCGTGTCCAGGGTCTCGCCCGACTGGGAAATGGTGACGATCAGGTGGCGCGGGTCGGCATACGCGTCGCGGTAGCGGTACTCGCTGGCGATCTCCACGCTGCACGGAAGGCCGGCGATCGCCTCGATCCAGTAGCGCGCGGTCAGGCCGGCGTAGTAGCTGGTCCCGCAGGCCAGGATCTGCACGCCGGTCACCTCGCGCAGCACCGCGCCGGCCTTCGCGCCGAACAGCTCCGGCTCGAACCCGCCGGCGTCGATCGCCGCCTCGATGGTGTCGGCGAGGGCGCGCGGCTGCTCGTGGATCTCCTTCTGCATGAAGTGCCGGTACGGGCCCAGTTCCAGCGAAGCCAGCGACACGTCGGAAAGATGCACCTCGCGCTCGACCGGCCGGTCGTCGCCGTCGAACACGCGCACCGCGCCGCGGGTCAGCTCGGCGGTGTCGCCTTCCTCCAGGAAGATCACCCGGCGGGTGGCCTGGATGATGGCCGAGACGTCCGAGGCGACGAAGTTCTCGCCCTCGCCCAGGCCCACCAGCAGCGGGCAGCCCATGCGCGCGCAGACCAGCCGCTCCGGCTCGCTGCGGCTGAGCACGGCCAGCGCGTAGGCACCGGTCAGCTCCTTCACCGCCGCCTGCAGCGCGGCGAGCAGGTCCTTGCCGCCGGCCATGTGGTGGTGGATCAGGTGGGCGATGACCTCGGTATCGGTCTGCGACTCGAACACGTACCCCAGCGATGCCAGGCGCTCGCGCTGGGCCTCGTGGTTCTCGATGATGCCGTTGTGGACCAGCGCCAGGTTGCCGTGGCTGATGTGCGGATGGGCGTTGGCCTCGGTCACCCCGCCATGGGTCGCCCAGCGGGTGTGGCCGATGCCGAGCACGCCGCGGAAGCCTTCGGCCACCGCCGCCTGCTCCATCTCGGCCACCCGGCCGGTGCGGCGCACCCGGCGCACGCTGGCGGCGTCGGCCACCGCAATCCCCGAGGAGTCGTAGCCCCGGTACTCCAGCCGCTTCAGGCCCTCGACCAGGACCGGGACCACATCGCGATCGGCGATCGCGCCAACGATTCCGCACATGCCGGCATCCACCAGGAAACAAGCCCGCGATTCTAGCGGACCCGGTCCTGCCGCTGTCCGCCGCATGTCTTGCCCGGTCCGGGTGGCGTTCACCGGCTGTCCGCCGGCGGCCGGAGTGTCCGCGAGTGTCCGCTGGACGTGGCGGACACTCGCGGCCAACCTGCAATTACTTTCAACTCAACAACTTACGGTTGGCACGCGGTGTGCGTTGTTGTTCCACGACTCCATCCATCCGCCTCCCATCGATGATCCCCGACACCTCTGCCCAGGACCGCCCCCTCTCCGCCGCCCGACCGGAACGCCCGGCTTGGCGCCGCTGGCTGTGGCCGGCCGTGGCCGCCGTGCCGGTGCTGGCCCTGCTGGCCTGGGTCGTAGCCGGCTGGGGCGCCGGGTCGCGCTCCTACGACGCCTCCCGGATCCGCATCGCCGAAGTCACCCGCGGCGACCTGGTCCGCGACATCTCGGCCGACGGCCGGGTCATCACCGCCAACAGCCCGACCCTGTACGCCATCGCCGGCGGCACGGTCAGCCTGAAGGTGGTGGCCGGCGACGCGGTCAAGCAGGGCCAGGTGCTGGCGGTGATCGACAGCCCGGAGCTGCGCAGCAAGCTGGTCCAGGAGGAGTCGACGCTGGCCAGCATGGAGGCCGAGGCCAGCCGCGCCCAGCTGGACGCGCAGATCGCCCAGCTCAACGCGCGCCGCGCCCTGGACCAGGCCGAGATCGACCACACCGCCGCCCAGCGCGACCTGGAGCGCTACGAGCGCGGCCATGCCGGCGGCGCGGTCTCCAACATCGAACTGGCCAGCGCCCGTGACGAACTGAAGAAGGCCGACATCGGCCTGCAGACCGCGCGTCGCGACGCCGGCCTGCAGGGCCAGGGCGCGGCGCTGGACGCGCGCAACAAGCGCCTGCTGGCCGACCGCCAGAAGGCGGTGGCCGCCGAACTGCAGCGCCAGGTCGAAGCGCTGACCCTGCGCGCGCCGTTCGACGGCCAGGTCGGCCAGGTGCAGATCTCGCAGGGCACCAACGTGGCGATCAACGCGCCGATCCTGAGCGTGGTCGACCTGAGCGAGTTCGAGGTCGAGATCCGCGTGCCGGAAAGCTTCGCCCGCGACCTGGGCATCGGCGTGCCGGCGCAGGTCACCAGCCAGGGCCGGCCGTTCCCGGCCAAGGTCTCGGCGGTGTCGCCGGAAGTGGTCAACGGCGAGGTCACCGCGCGCCTGCGCTTCGACGAGGGCCAGCAGCCGCCGGGCCTGCGCCAGAACCAGCGCCTGTCGGCGCGGATCGTGCTCGACACCCGCAAGGACGTGCTGATGGTCGAGCGCGGCCCGTTCGTCGAGCAGGAAGGCGGCCGCTTCGCCTGGGTGGTCGAAGGACGCAGCGCCGTGCGCCGCCCGGTGCAGACCGGCGTCAGCAGCCTGGGTTACGTGGAGATCGTCTCCGGCGCCAAGGAAGGCGACCGCATCGTGGTCTCCGGCAGCGACCAGTTCGGCGACGCCGAACGCGTGGCGGTCAATTGACAAAGGGCCGGGATCGGCAATCCGGGATCGGGGACTGGTAAAGCCCAGGACCGCAGTCCCTCCGCCTCCCGCGCCCGCTTCTGCTTCCGCTCCATCGAATCCCCCATCCCGAACCTCCAATCCCCAGAAAGAAGGAACTCCGCCATGCTGGAAATGCGCCAGGTCTCCAAGATCTACCGGACCGCGATGGTCGAAACCCACGCACTGCGCTCGCTCGACCTGCACGTGCGCGAGGGCGAGTTCGTCGCCGTTACCGGACCGTCCGGCTCGGGCAAGACCACGTTCCTCAACATCGCCGGCCTGCTGGAGACCTTCACCGAAGGCGACTACCTCCTCGACGGCGAGAACGTGCGCGGCATGTCCGACGACGCCCGCAGCCGCCTGCGCAACCACAAGATCGGGTTCATCTTCCAGGGCTTCAACCTGATCCCGGACCTGAACCTGTTCGACAACGTGGACGTGCCGCTGCGCTACCGTGGCCTGCCCTCGGCCGACCGCAAGGCGCGGATCGAGAAGGCGCTGGCCCAGGTCGGTCTGGCCTCGCGCATGCGGCACTTCCCGGCCGAGCTGTCCGGCGGCCAGCAGCAGCGCGTGGCGATCGCCCGGGCGCTCGCCGGCGAGCCCAAGCTGCTGCTCGCCGACGAACCCACCGGCAACCTCGACTCGCAGATGGCGCGCGGGGTGATGGAGCTGCTCGAGCAGATCAATGCCGACGGCACCACCATCGTGATGGTCACCCACGACCCGGAACTGGCCGCGCGCGCGCAACGCAACGTGCACATCGTCGACGGCGTGGCCACCGACCTGTCGGTCGAGCCGAACCTGGCCCGCCTGGCGCGCAACGACGCCGCGTCCAACGCCACCGCCTGAGGAGGCGCCCATGTTCGCCTACTACTGCAACCTGGCCCTGCGCAGCTTCCGCCGCGACAAGGCACTGACCGCGCTGATGGTGCTGGCCATCGCGCTGGGCATCGGCGCGTGCATGACCACGCTGACCGTGTTCCACGTGCTCTCCGGCGACCCGATCCCGGGCAAGAGCGACCGCCTGTTCTACGTGCAGCTCGACCCGGCCGAGATGAACGACTTCACCCCCGGCGAGGAACCGAGCCAGCAGGTCACCCGCCTCGACGCCGAGACCCTGCTGCGCGAGAAGCGCGGCGCCCGCCAGGCGATGATGACCGGCGGCGGCGTGTCGATCACCCCCGGCAAGGAGGGACTGATGCCGTTCGTGAGCGACGCGCGCTACACCTCGGCCGACTTCTTCCCGATGTTCGACGTGCCGATGCTGTACGGCAACGGCTGGGGCGCCAGGGAGGACGACGCGCACGCCCGCGTGGCGGTGATCTCCCGCTCGCTCAACGACCGCGTGTTCGGCGGCGGCAACAGCGTCGGCAAGCAGCTGCGCATCGACCAGTCCGACTTCACCGTGGTCGGCGTGGTCGACGAGTGGCGGCCGACGCCGAGGTTCTACGACATGAACAGCGACCGCTACGGCGCGCTGGAGGACGTGTTCCTGCCGTTCAGCACCTCGCGCGACCTGGACATGGGCCGCAACGGCAGCATGGACTGCTGGGGCGACAGCGGCGGCGATTCCACCGGCGTCAACGCGCCCTGCGTGTGGATCCAGTACTGGGTCGAGCTGGACTCGGCGCAGAAGGCCGGCGAGTACCGCGACTACCTGGTCAACTACTCGGACCAGCAGCGCGCCTCCGGCCGCTACAAGCGCCCCACCAACGTGCGCCTGCGCAACGTCATGGAATGGCTGGAGTTCAACCGCGTGGTGCCCAACGACGTGGTGATGCAGCTGTGGCTGGGCTTCGGCTTCCTGCTGGTGTGCCTGGTCAACACCGTGGGCCTGCTGCTGGCCAAGTTCTTGCGCCGCGGCAGCGAGATCGGCGTGCGCCGCGCGCTCGGCGCCTCGCGCGGGGCGATCTTCACCCAGTGCCTGGTCGAAGCCGGCGCGATCGGCCTGGCCGGCGGCATCCTCGGGCTCGGGCTGTCGCTGCTTGGGTTGTGGGCGGTGCGCCTGCAACCGGCCAGCTACGCCGAGCTGGCGCACCTGGACCTGGGCATGCTGCTGCTGACCTTCGTCATGGCCATCGTCGCCAGCGTGCTGGCCGGCCTGGTGCCGGCATGGCGGGCGATGCAGGTCACCCCCGCGATCCAGCTCAAGAGCCAATGACGTAGAGCGGGGCCTGCTCCGCTGCTGTTGCCCTTCGAAACGACGCCCGGCCGCGCAGCCGCCGGAAGCACACCGAACAGCGGGGCAAGCCCCGCTCTACGCAAGACAACCCGGAGACGTTCCATGGACATCCGACCGATCCTGTCGACGCTGATGCGGCACAAGACCGCCGCATCGCTGATCGTCATCGAGATCGCGCTGACCTGCGCGATCATCTGCAATGCCCTCTTCATGATCAGCGACCGCATCCGCGAGGTTCGCGAGGTCAGCGGGCTGGTCGAGGACGAACTGGTCCGCGTGCAGATCCTGAGCATCGGCAGCGACGCCGACCAGTCCGCGCGCACCCGCACCGACCTGGCCAACCTGCGCGCCATTTCCGGGGTCAAGGATGCGACCGTGCTCAACCAGGTGCCGTTCGTGAACTCCTCCTGGAACAGCGGCGTGCGCCTGGCCCAGGAACAGCAGCAGTCCACGCTGAGCGCGACGACGTACATGGCCGAGGACCAGTTCATCGAGACCCTCGGGCTGAAGCTGGTGGCCGGCCGCGACTTCAACCCCGACGAGTACCAGGAGGCCTCCGACCTCCTGGATGGCCTCACCGAAGACGGCAGCGTGCCCGGCGCCATCATCACCCGCTCGCTGGCCGACAAGCTGTACCCCGGCGAGGATGCCGTGGGAAAGAGCTTCTACAGCTGGGGCGACAAGCCGATCCGCGTGATCGGCGTGGTCGAGCACCTGGTGCGGCCGAGCCAGATGGGGGGGCCGTCGGCGCGCGAGTACTCGATGGTGTTCCCGCTGCGCCCGCACTACAACCTCGGCGGCAACTACGTGATCCGCACCTCGCCGGAGCGGCGCGCGGAGGTGCTCGCGGCGGCCAAGAAGACCCTGCTGGCCAACGGCGCCGACCGCATCATCCTGGAGGACAACAGCAAGACGGTGGAGGAGCTGCGGCATGAGTTCTTCCAGGCACCGCGGGCCATGGCCTGGCTGCTGGGCATCGTCTGCGTGGCGCTGCTGCTGATCACCGCGCTGGGCATCATCGGCCTGGCCAGCTTCTGGGTGCAGCAGCGCACCAAGCAGATCGGCGTGCGCCGGGCACTGGGCGCCACCCGCGGGCAGATCCTGCGCTACTTCCAGACCGAGAACTTCCTGCTGGCCACCATCGGTATCGCGGTCGGCATGCTGCTGGCGTTCGCGATCAACCAGCTGCTGATGGGCAAGTACGAGATGGCGCGCCTGCCGCTGTTCTACCTGCCGGCCGGCGCGGTGCTGCTGTGGGCGCTGGGCCAGCTGGCGGTCTGGGCACCGGCGCGGCGCGCGGCTTCGATCCCGCCGGCCGTGGCGACCCGCAGCGTATGAACCGCCGCCACCAGGCGCGGCGCCACGCGCACCCCGGTTCCGCGACGCCCCTGCCCCGGGCCGCGTTCGCTGGCGTGCTGCTGGCGGTCGCCTGGCTGGCGGCCGGCCCGGCTTCGGCATCGGCCCCGGCCGGGGCGGAGCCGGCGGCCGGCGAGGCCGGCCTGGCGCAGACCATCGCGGCGCTGGACGCCGCCGTCTTCGATGCCTTCAACCGCTGCGCCGATCCGGCGCAGCTCGACCGCCATGCCAGCCACTTCGACCCGGCGGTCGAGTTCTACCACGACACCGGCGGGGTGACCTGGACCCGCGAGGCGATGCTGGCCAACACCCGCCAGTACGCCTGCGGCAAGTTCACCCGGGAACTGGTGCCGGGCAGCCTGGTGGTCCATCCGGTCCGCGGTTTCGGCGCGATCGCGCAGGGCCGGCACCGCTTCTGCCAGAACGGCGGCGGCACGTGCGACGGGCTCGCCGACTTCACGATCGTCTGGCAACGCCTGCACGACGGCCAGTGGCGCATCACCCGCGTCCTCAGCTACGGCCACCGCGCCAATCCCGGCCCCTGAGCCGGTACGATCCACCGTTCCTCCGCTTTCCTTGCCCTGGCGCCCATGTCCAACCTCCTCGTCATCGACGACAACCCCGCCGTCGCCACCGCGCTGGAGGTCCTGTTCTCGCTGCATGACATCTCCACCGTGCACGCCTCCTCGCCCGGCGAGGGCCTGGCGCTGCTGGACAGCGAGCCGGTCGACCTGGTGATCCAGGACATGAACTTCACCGCCGACACCACGTCCGGCGACGAAGGCCGCGCGCTGTTCGCGGCGATCCGCGAGCGCCACCCGGACCTGCCGGTGGTGCTGCTGACCGCCTGGACGCACCTGGAGAGCGCGGTGGAACTGATCAAGGCCGGCGCCGCCGATTACGTGGCCAAGCCCTGGCAGGATGCCAAGCTGCTGGCCACGGTCAACAACCTGCTGGAGCTGGCCGAGGCACGGCGCGAACTCGAGCAACGCCGCGACGGCGAACGCCGCCGCCGCGACGACCTGGCCCGCCGCTACGACCTGCGCGGGGCGGTGTTCGCCGATCCGGCCAGCGAGCGCGTGGTCGCGCTGGCCTGCCAGGTCGCGCGCTCGGACCTGCCGGTGCTGATCACCGGGCCCAACGGCAGCGGCAAGGAAAAGATCGCCGAGATCATCCAGGCCAATTCGGCGGTAAAGTCCGGCCCGTTCGTCACGGTCAACTGCGGCGCGCTGCCGGCGGAGCTGATCGAGGCCGAGCTGTTCGGTGCCGAAGCCGGCGCCTACACCGGCGCCAACAAGGCGCGCGAAGGCAAGTTCGAGGCCGCCGACGGCGGCACCCTGTTCCTGGACGAGATCGGCAACCTGCCGCCGGCCGGGCAGATGAAGCTGCTGCGCGTGCTCGAGACCGGCCGCTTCGCGCGGCTGGGCTCCAACCGCGAACGCCAGGTCAAGGTGCGCGTGGTCAGCGCGACCAACGCCGACCTCACCGCGATGATCCGCGAGGGCACGTTCCGCGAGGACCTGTACTACCGGCTCAACACCATCGAACTGGCGATGCCCCCGCTGGCCGAAAGGCCCGGCGACATCCTGCCACTGGCCGAGTACTTCGGCGACGGCGGCAAGCCGCTCTCGCCGGCGGCCGGAACGGCGCTGCAGCGGCATCCATGGCCGGGCAACGTGCGCGAGCTGCGCAACGTGATCCAGCGCGCCCAGCTGCTGGCCACCGGCCCCCGGATCGAAGTGGCCGACCTGGGGTTGCCGCGCGCGACCGCCGCGCGCGGCCCGGCACGCGAGCCCGAGCGCGAGCAGATCGAGGCGGCGCTGCAGCGCGCCGGTGGCGTGATCGCGCAGGCTGCCGCCGAACTCGGCATGAGCCGGCAGGCCCTTTACCGGCGCATGGAGCGCCACGGGCTCAAGCCGGCATGACCCCGGACGCCACCATGGCCCACCCCGCTTGAGCCGGCCCCGATGATCCGCCGCAACCTCACCCTGCGCCTGTTCCTGCGCCTGCTGCCGGTGCTGGCGCTCGCCGCGGCCTTGCCCTGGGCCTTCGCCTACTGGATCGACCGCGGCTGGATCCTGGCGGTGCTGTCGGTCGTGGTCCTGCTCGCGCTCATGTGGTGGGCGCTGCGACGCGCGCTGGCGCCGTTGAATGCACTGTTCCGCGCCCTGGCCGGCAGCGTCAACACCTACCGCGACGGCGAGTTCAACTTCGGCGTGCACTGGAGCAGCGACGACGAACTGGGCGAACTGGTCCGCGCGCACCGGCAGCTCGGCGAGGTACTGCGCGAGCAGCGGCAGGAACTGGTCCAGCGCGAACTGCTGCTGGACACCATGGTCCAGAACACGCCGGTGGCGATGCTGCTTTCGGCCGAGGGCGGCGACGGCGTGCGCCGGGTGGTGTACGCCAACCTGGCCTCGCGCAAGCTGCTCCACGACGGCCGCAAGCTGGAAGGCCTGCGCATGGCCGAGCTGATGGACAGCCTGGCGGTGGAACTGCGCGAAGCGGTGGCGCGCGGCGGCGACAGCCTGTTCGCGGTCCCCGGCGAAGGCGACGAGGAGGAGGTCTACCACCTGTCCCGGCGCAATTTCAGCCTCAACGGCCGCCGCCACGAGCTGCTGCTGATCCGCCTGCTGACCCACGAGCTGCGCCGCCAGGAAGTGCAGACCTGGAAGAAGGTCATCCGGGTGATCAGCCACGAGCTGAACAACTCGCTGGCGCCGATCGCCTCGCTCGCGCACTCCGGCGCCGAGCTGGTCCGGCGCGGCCGCCACGAGCGCCTGGGCGAGGTGTTCTCGACGATCGAGGATCGCGCGCGGCACCTGGAAGGCTTCATCCGCGGCTATGCGCGTTTCGCCAAGCTGCCGCAGCCGCAGCTGCAGGCGGTGGCCTGGGACGACTTCCTCGCCCGCCTGCAGCGCCAGATCGGCTTCGACCTGGAAGGCCCGGTGGCCGAGCTGCGCGCGCGGGTGGATCCGGCGCAGATGGAACACGCATTGCTGAACCTGCTCAAGAACGCGCACGAGGCCGGCAACGACGCCACTCCGCCCAGCGACGAGGTGCGCGTGCGCGTGCAGCGCCTGCCTGGCTGGTCCCGGATCGAGGTGCTGGACCGCGGGCCGGGCATGAACGAAGCGGTGCTGGAGAACGCGTTGCTGCCGTTCTATTCGACCAAGCGCAACGGCACCGGCCTGGGCCTGGCGCTGACCCGCGAGATCGTCGAAGCACATGGTGGCCGCCTCTCGCTGCAGAACCGCAGCGACCATGGCCTGTGCGTGGCAGTGATGCTGCCCGAAGCGGGCGCCTGATCGCGCCGATGCCCGCGCGCCCCTGAAGCCGCCGCAGGCGCGCTCGATCAGGCCTTCGGCTTCTTCTGCGGCCGCTTCCAGCCTTCGATCGTGGACTGACGCGTACGCGATACGGTCAACTCGCCGGCCGGCGCGTTGCGGGTGATCACCGAGCCGGCGCCGATGGTGGCGCCCGCGCCGATCTCGACCGGCGCCACCAGCGAGGAATTGGAGCCGATGAAGGCGCCATCGCCGATCACCGTGGCCGACTTGTTCACGCCGTCGTAGTTGCAGGTGATGGTGCCGGCGCCCACGTTCACGCCTGCCCCGATCGCCGCGTCGCCCAGGTAGGCCAGGTGGTTGGCCTTGCTGCCGACCCCCAGCACGGCCTTCTTGGTCTCGACGAAATTGCCGATGTGGACGCCGTCGGCCAGCACCGTTCCCGGTCGCAGCCGGGCATAGGGGCCGACCTGGGCGGCACCCTCGGTCACCACGCCATCGAGGTCGCAATGCGCGCGCACATCGGTGCCCGGCCCCAGCCTCACGTTCCGCAGCCGGGTGAACGGGCCGATGCGCACGCCATCGCCCAGCTCCACCTCGCCTTCGAGCACCACGTTGGCATCGATCTCCACGTCGCGGCCGACGCGCACGGTGCCGCGCTGGTCGAAGCGCGCCGGATCGACCAGGCGCGCGCCCTGCGCGCACAGCTCGCGGGCGCAGCGCAGCTGGAACGCGCGCTCCAGCTGGGCCAGCTGCCAGGGATCGTTCGCACCCTCGGCTTCCAGCGGATCGCCGACCAGCACCATCTCGGCGGCGTTGTACTCCTCGGCAGCCATGGCGAACACGTCGGTGAGGTAGTACTCGCCCTGGCTGTTGTCGCTGGACAGCCGCGACAGCCAGCGCTTCAGCGGATCGGATTCGGCGGCGATGATCCCGGTGTTGATCGTGCGGATACGGCGCTGCTCGTCGTCCGCATCGCGGTGCTCGACGATCGCCGCCACGCGACCCTGCGGATCGCGCACGATGCGCCCGTAACCGGCCGGGTCGGCCGGCTCGGCGACCAGCACGCGCAGCAGCCCGGGCGCGGCCAGGAGGCGGCGCAGCGTTTCCGGCGAGGTCAAGGGCACGTCGCCGTACAGGACCAGCACGTCCACGGCCTCGGGAATGTCCGGCAAGGCCTGCTGCACCGCATGGCCGGTTCCCAGCTGGCGGGCCTGCTCGACCCAGTGCAGGTCGTCGTGGCCGGCGAACGCGGCGCGCACCGCGTCGCCGCCATGGCCATGCACCACGTGGATGCCGGACGGCCGGAGCGTGCGTGCGGTGTCGATCACGTGCGCCAGCATCGGCCGGCCACCGACCGGCTGCAGCACCTTCGGCAAGGCCGACTTCATCCGCTTGCCCTCGCCGGCGGCGAGGATCACCACGTGCAATGCCTGGGTCATGGCGCGACCTGTCGTTGGATTGGCTCCAATTCTACGCTGGCCGTCCATGGCTGCAGGTGCGCGGCCCGCGCCGGTCCACAGCGGCCCATGTCGAACAGGAATCGAGGACACCAGGCGCACCCGCCGGCCGACACACCGGCATCAACTCCCCGGCCCGGCCCTACAATGGTGCCCTGCTAATACCCGCGGACGCACGCGCGCCGATGCCACTTTTCCGCCAAGGCGGCCACTACCTCGCATTCGGCCTGCTCCAGCTGCTGCTGGACTGGCTGCTGTTCGTCGGCTTCACGGCGCTCGGCGCGCCGGCCGCACCGGCCAACCTGGCCAGCCGCACCGCCTCCGCATTGCTGGGCTTCTGGCTCAACGGCCGCTACACCTTCGCCGACGGCCAGAACAGCCGCCTGGGCTGGCGCCGCTTCGCCCGCTTCTGGGCGCTGTGGCTGGTGATGACCGCGATCAGCAGCCTGTTGCTGGCCTGGGTCGAGGCGCAGCTCGGGCTGCAATGGGCCTGGCTGGCCAAGCCGGTCGTGGAGGCCGGCCTGGCCGTGGCCAACTTCTTCCTGCTGCGGCATGTCGTGTATCGCTGAGCCGCCTGTCGCGCGGCTCCACGGTGCCGCCTCGAACGACTCAGCGCTCGAGGAAGTTCTTCAGCAACGCGTGGCCATGCTCGGTCAGGATCGACTCCGGATGGAACTGCACGCCCTCGACCGGATGCTCGCGGTGGCGCAGGCCCATGATCTCCTCGAACGAGCCGTCCTCGTTCTCGGTCCAGGCGGTGATCTCCAGTTCCGGCGGGAGCGAGTCGCGCTGCACCACCAGCGAGTGGTAGCGCGTGGCCTCGTAGGCGTCCGGCAGCCCGGCGAACACACCGCGCCCCTCGTGGCGGATCCGCGAGGTCTTGCCGTGCATGATGTTGCCCGCGCGCACCACCGTGCCGCCATAGGCCTGGCCGATGCTCTGGTGGCCCAGGCACACGCCGAGGATCGGCGTGTTCGCACCCATCCGGCGTATCACCTCCAGCGACACGCCCGCCTCGTTGGGCGTGCACGGGCCGGGCGAGATCACGATGCGCTCCGGCTTCAGCCGGGCGATCTCCTCCACGGTCATCGCGTCGTTGCGAACCACCTTCACCTCGGCGCCGAGCGACTGCAGGTACTGCACGAGGTTGAAGGTGAAGCTGTCGTAGTTGTCGATCATCAGCAGCATGTCGCGCCTATCTATTTGATTTAATTACACTATGTAACGAGCCATGCGTGAGGATACCCGCTCATATACCCGCAATCTGCTGCTGCAGGACCCAAAAATCGATGCTCAGATCAGATCTCGTCCGCACGCGACATTGTGCGGCCGATCTAGTCCTGAATCGCCTTCAGCAGGCAGTCCTTGGCGTCCGAGTAGAACTGGATGTCGATCCGGGTCGCCATGTCGTCCGACAGGTCGATGAGCTGGCGCCGGCATGACACCGGCATCAGCAGCGCGCTGGCGCCCTTCTCTACCCCGAGTTCCACCAGGTTGACGGGGTCATGGACCGGCTCGATCGAACCGCCCAGGTTCACCTCGCCCACCACGATCAATCCCCCGCGCGCACTGCGCTTCAGCAGCGCCGTGCACAGGGCCACCAGGCAGGCCACCCCCAGCTTGCCGCCAGCCTTGGCGGCATCGAACGCCCGAAGCTGGGCGGTGAACTCGTGCTGTCGCGGATCCTTGTCTCCGACCAGTTGCTGCGCCCGCGCGTAGAGGTTCTGCTCGGCGTAACCCATGCTTTCGCGGAACGCCGGCGGCACAGGCTTGTTGAGGATCTTCACGCCCGATCCCGGCCCCTCGTTGACCTCGATGCGGAACAGCCCCGGATGCTCGTCATCAGCGCCCGGGCTGATCGTCCACACCTGTCCCGGTTCCAGCGGGTCCTCGCCAATGCCTCCGGCACTTTGCAGCTCCGGCGTCGATACGAAGCGCTCCACGCCGTCCTCGCCCAGCACGTAACTGAAGTGGGTGTTGCGGAACTCGGCGGCGCCGATCCGCTTCTGCTGCTCCTTGACCCGTCGCCGCGCCTCAAGCGCGATCCGTACGGCCCACTCGATATCCTCATCCGGCACGTCGACCGCGGCGGGATACAGCAGTTTCAGCAGCCCGCTTACCGTCTTGTTGACCGCCGTCGTGTCACGCCCGGAAAGCGCACCGCCGTACTGCACACGCCCCTGCAGCAGCCCCACGCGGCTCTCGCCACGCAGCTGGCTCCAGCATTCCGACAGGAAATCGCTCACCAGGCCGAAGTGGTCGGTCAGCAGATCCTTGTTGACCTTCGGCACGTCCCAGCCAGGCAGGAAGGCGTGGATTCGATCCATGAAGGCCGTATCGTCCCGCATCTCGGGAGGCATCGGCCCCAGCAGGTGCCCGATGCGCTGCTGATGCTCCACGTCCACATCGAAGTTGCCCACCAGCACGATGCTGCCATCGGCACGGATGCTCTCCTTGCCGCGGCTGAACTCACCGGACTCCATGTAGCCCTTCATGATGTTCACGCCGTCCTTCTGGTCGAAGGAGATGCCGGAGACCTCGTCGAAACACACCACGTCGTACTGGCAGACCAGGCCGCGCTGACCGGTCGAGTTGTTCACGAACATCTTGGCCACGGTGGCCTTGCCGCCGGAAATCAGGTGGGCGTAGGGCGACACCTGCTGGAACAAGTGGCTCTTGCCAGTGCCCCTCGGCCCCAGTTCAACCAGGTTGTAGTTGCGCTCGACGAACGGAACCATGCGCAGAAGCAGCGCGTCCTTCTGCCGGTCGGAAAGCCCCTCCGCCTCCATGCCGATCGAGCGCAACAGGAAATCCTTCCACTGCCCCGTCGTGAAACCGGCCCGCGCCTGACCCAGCTTTTCCAGCACGTCGCGACTCGACAGCTGGATCTCCCGGATGGACTCGATGCCGAAGGGCCGGCCGTTCTTCTCCTGGGCAATGGTGGCGTCGTAGCCCAGGGAAATCTCGGCGTAGAAGCCACCGGTCAACATGCGCTCGTGCTGGCTTACCAGCTCGGCATCGATGCGCACATCCTTGAGTTGCAAGCTTGGCAGAGTCGCCAGATAGCTGTCGGTCTTGGTATCCAGCCTCGCAGTGATCAGGTCGATCAACTTGATCTGGCCCTGCTCCCTGGCTCGCGACTTGAACAGCTCCTGCTCGCCCGCCTTGACCGTACGGGACTGCAGCTGGCGCTGGACGATCTCCAGCCCCTCTTCGATCTCCGCCGGATCCACGCTGGCGCAGTAGCGACCCAGCAGGAACTCCACCACATAGGTCGGCACCGGAAATTGCCGGCTGAAGGTCCTGACCAGATCCTTGCGGACCAGGTAGCCGTCCAGGGCATCAACCGCCAGACGATCAATCTGGTCGAGCTGCACGCTCATTCGTTCACTCCAATGGAAACCGCTCGCTGGGCGAGCAATACGCCATCCGCATCCACAACAACCACAAAAGCTGGCCGACCTTCCAGATCCTCGTCCTCAACGACCAGCGAACAGGTGCCATGCCCCGAGAACGGCTTGCTGGCAACTACAACGCTGCTGGCCGGATCGCCCGCCCGCAGCCGCACGTCTGCTTGCAGCCCCTCCACAGGAGTTTCCAGCGAGACCGAGACCCGCAACCCCTTCCAGCCGATGTCACCGATCCGCACAGTCCGAATCGCGGACGTCGCCTGGGAGCTCACTGCGAGCTGCAACGTCAGACATTCCTGCAGGCTCAAGCCACCGTGCGCGTACTCCTCGCCCTTCTTGTAGCAGGCGATCCCGTCGGCCAAGGCAAAGGACTGGCCTGGATCCCAGTACCACGGGTACAGGCGCTCGTCGGAATGCGCCCCATCCTTCAACACAGCGCAGCGCCCCCACTTGGTAGTCGCAAGCGCCTTGGGCAACTCGATCTTGGGCAGCTCGCCCGGCAGCAACAGCCAGCCATGGTCCGTCACCACTCTCACCTGACCCCAGCCGGCGTCCAACAGGGCCGCGATACGCGCCGAAATCTCAGCCAGCAACGCCTGCGCATGCAACGCGAGCTTCCAGCCGCGCGCATGACCCTCCTGGTCGATATCGCCAAACTCGCACCAGGCTTGCCCGCCCGGCTCACCGACCTCGTTTCCCGTCAGCACCTGCCAGCCAGCGTCCGTCAGCACTTTGCGAAGTTGCTGGGTGCTCAGACTGGATCCGGTTGCGGCGACATCAGGAACGAAATCATCTGCTCCCGGCTGGCCCATGAAACGGTCGGCCACCGGCGACACCGCGGCCTTGCCGGTCGCAGTTACGCTGGGCAGGGCTATCCATGTCGGATGCTCGGTGACTTCACGCCCCCCATCAGCGAGCAGGCCAGCCAACCGGCGCCCGAGGTCGAATCGAAGCCCATCCACGAACAGCACGCACTGGTTCTTCGCAATGTAGGCCGGGGGCTTGCCTTCGCGTACGCCGCCCGGAGACCGGGTCGCATGCACCAGCGTCTGCAGCTGACGCGCAGCCTCTTCCATCCAGGGTAGATAGACACTGCGGATCGCTGCGGTGATTGCCGCATGGTCCTGCGGTGACTCGGCGTACTCCAGGGCACGCAGCACCGCGTCATCGGCCTGCCAGCCGCTGGTTGAATACAGCGTCTGCATGTCCTGAATCGTAGCCGCTGCCGCGGATCGGGAGGTGGCATCGGCCAATTGCGCCAGCGGTGCCATCGCCAGCGCCAGAGAAGCCTCGCCGAGGGACGCCCACGCCAGGTCGCGCCGCGCACGATGGTCGCGCTCCAGCCGCAGCAACTGCTCCCGTGCCTCGTGTGGCGGCCGGTGGGCCAGCACATTGAGCGAAGCGCGCAGATCGTCCTCACGCTCCTGGTTCCATTGAGGCCAGCCGCCCGCGGTGTCGGCACCCGTCAGCATGTCGAACACCGGCGGCGTGCAGCGGCGGATCAGTTTCGGAATATTCCGGTACCGCGCAGGGGCTTCTTCATAGCGCTGCCACACGAGCTTCCAGGGCCCGGATCGCGCCGCCAGCTTCGCCGCCGCAGCCAGCTCTCCATCGTCGGGCTGAAACGCAAACTTCGCCTTGCTGACCCGTTTGAACGCCGCCCAGGCGCTGTCATCCCTCGCTTCACGGAAGGCGGTTGGCGCATCCATCCAAAGCAACAGATCGCGGACCGGATCGCCGCCAGTCAGCAGCGTGTTGAACCACGCGCTATCCAGTCGACGTGCGCGCAGCACCTCAAGCGGCTGATCCATGACCTGCGGAAGCGCTAGCAGCAGCGCATCACGGGTTTCCTTGTCCTGGCCCACATCCAGCCCCAGGCCACCCTGCACGGCCTTGAGGAAGGCGCGTACGGTCCAGTCCTTGGCGTTGGCCTGGGAGAAAATCTGGCCGCGATACTGAAGTTCCGCAAGAGGTCGGAGCGGTTCCGGGCATTGCTCAACAGCCCGCAGGTCCTGGCGACTTACTTCAGGCAGGTAGAGGACGGGGGGATGTTGGCCATCCAGCTTCACCGAAGCGATCTGCCCGGCGATGGCGCAGCGCAGCCAGATCGCCGGCCCGGTGCGATGCGCCTCGTCAACCGGGCCCAGCACCAGCAGCTCGGGCAGCTCAGCCTGCAGGGCCGCGATCACAGGCCGCCACTGGCCTTCCTTGTCCGGCCACAGGATGCAGTGCGGCCCACACTCCACGTCCCGGTTGAAACGGGCCGCGCGGCGCAGCGCCTGTGCCAGCGCCTGCAGAGGGCTGGTGGCTTCGGTCATGATCATGCACTCACTCCAAAACTCCGGCGCAAGCGAGAGAGCAGCGCGTCGGGCGCCTCGGCAATCTCGAGCTCGCGCAACAATTCGGCGGATACGACCGGTTCCACCTCCCGGCAGAACCCGGTCATATCGGTCCGGATCGCGTCAAACACTTCGATCCGATCGTCCTCGGACAGCAGCTGCGACAGCCGCAGCACGTCGTTGCGATGCTTGCGGATATGGCGGCTGTCCACTGCATCGGGGTCAACGGCCTTCCGGGACACAAGATCAAGCCACGCGCGCGCCTTCAGCGGAATCAGCGCCCGTTCGGTGACGATCCGCACACCGTCCAGTTGGTGGGTGTGCGCATGCAGAAAGCGGTAGTAATCCTGGTCCAGCAGAATCGCAGAGAGGCTCTCCACCTGCTGGTCGAAAGGTACCGGTGTCAGGTGGGCGCCCTGCGCCAGCGGAAGATACCCGGGTTCACGGGCAAAGAACTCCAGCATGTGGGGGTACTTCGCATCGGCAGGCTTGGCGAAGCGATAGAAGTTGCGTCCATGCTCACCATGCTGACGCACTTCATAACCACCCGCTTCGATGAAGTCCCACAGCTTCTGCCCGAACGCGGCATCCAGCGCCTCCACGCACAGCACGATATCCAGATCCCTGGTCGCCCGCGCCGGCAGGGCCGCCGCTTCCAGCACCAGCTGGGTCGCCACACCTCCGATGAGCGCATAGCGTGTCTCGTCGCCGGCAAAGAACGCAGCGAACGTATCCAGCCCCCTCACCATGCGACCTGCTCCATCAAGTCCTCCAGCGCCAACTGCACCCGCTCATCCTTACTGTCATGCAGGCTCAGGAACAGCGACAGCGGGTCAACCACTCCCCCGGTGGCGGTCGCTTCCGGCGGGTAGCGCCAAAGCTCGACCACGCAGGTTCCGGCGTCCGGGGTCGGGATGTGCCTGGCACCAATCTCCTTGGGCCACTGGCGGCTGGCGATGGCGTAGGCGGGCTCGGCCGGATCGGCCAGATCGGTCTGGGTTGCCAGCGCACTCTCACCCGCTCGCAGAGTCACCTCCCGAGGCAGATCGGCCTGAAGAATCCGCAGCCGTTGACGAACCGGCGTCCGCAGCAGGGGCTGCGTACGCTGCCAGACAACAGCCGCAGGACCGGCCAGTACAAACACCCGCGTCCGTCCCTGCGTCTCGCTATGCACCAGGCCACTGCCTTCCAGTGCCTTCACCGCCTGGCTGACGCTGGCTGCCGTGCAGCCAAGGGCCTCTGCGGCCACGGCAATGGTCACGGGCGGCAGCAGCCGATCCAGCAGCAATGCGATCAACAACTGCTGGGCCGCCGGCCCCAGATTGCTTACCGGCGCCGGCGGCAGCCGCTGCGGGCGCTGGAGGGTTTCGGCGCTGCCGATGGCCGGCCAGAACAGCTGTCGGCCGGGCACGACAAAGGGTTGCCCCAGCTCCACCAGGCGCGTGCGCAGGTACGGAGGCAGGTGCTCCGCCACAAGACACACGCCCGCGACGGGCACGTCCAGACCATCGACCAGTTGATCCAGCTGTTTACGCAAGGCCAAAGGAGCAGGCGGCTCAGCCTCGCGCAGGAAGGCCGCTGCCCAAATTTGCTCGCCAAGACTGACCAGATATGGCTCGTAACGCTGTTTCAGGTAGCCGGGCAACGCACCAGCCGGCCAGTCGAGCCACACTGGCGCCTGGCCGGTGAGCTGCTGAACATAAGCCTGAAACTGGGCGACAAGCGGCTGCATGGGCGGGAGACTAAAACTAAATTACACTAAATGCAATTCTTTTAGTGTCATAAAGTCTATCGGCGCAGCTTCAAACCTGAATACGCCTCGGGTGGCCCCTCAACTCACACCATGAAAGTCGAACAGCCGGACCGCGCGATCAACAAGCTCCGCTGTGCGCTTTTCGATCTGCTCAACGCTCCAGGCATCCGACTTGGCCAACTCCTCATTGAGCCGCAGGCCATTCCTGTATCCAACCGGCCGGCCCTGCCTGTCCGTACGATCGCGTTTTTCAGCAAAGCTCTTGTTGCCCAGAGTGCTGTTGAAACCCGAAATGGTCAGGTTGCCCAACCTGTGCACATGCACCTGTTGCAACCCCTTCGCTTTCGTCATGTCGCCGCCTGCAATCATGTCCACCCATGCCTCGGGGATGTTCTCGCCCTGGGGAAAGATGTGTTCAATGGTCCAGACGAACTGCTTGTTCTCGAACCGCCACAGGTCCACCCAGGTTTCCCGGGTCATACCTTGTTCCGCCAGTGCGCACAGCACGAAACGCGCAACGCCAGCATTCTCCTCGTAGATGGCACCTTCCAGCTTGCCGCGGAACACGTCGTCGGACGCAGACACCGCAAGCAACGTATCGCGAATCGTGATCACGACCTCATCACCGGCCTTGTCAGAAAGCCTGTCAACAATCGACATGAAAAGTCGTGTCAGATCACGGGTAGGCGGCGTATCGGTCAGGTTGCGACGAACGAAGAAGCACACAAGCAACCGCACGACGGCACTCAACTGCGTTGAATCCAGTCCCAGTGTCTGGCGCTGCATCAGCAGGTACAGCATCAACAGGTGGGAGGGCGCGCCCTGGATACGATCCAGATCCTGCAACGGCTTGTCCAGGGCAGCCCAGGTCGGATCCTCATTGCGCCCCAGCATCAACGCATACAAGCGCCCGGCCTCACGAATGTCCTTGAGGTGCTGCTCGGCATTCTCGTTGATCAACTTCTCATAGATCTGGATCAAGTTGGAGCGCTTAGCCTCCGGACCCAGAGGATCCTTGCGCTTGTCCTCTTCCTTGCGGAATGGCGCATTCAGCCGATCCTTGAACGCGTTGTAGTAATGTCGGAAAAAGCGTTCCTGGACGGCATAATCATCGCCAAGATCTTCGAGCAATTTCTTCCAAATATCGAAGTAGCGGTCCACCTTGCCGGGTTCATCGATCTCCAGCCTTGCCAGCAACTTGTTCTTGATCAGATCGATGGCTGTCAGCGGAACGCCGCGATTGTTCAGCGACTCGAACAAGGTGTAGGCATCCGCATGGCTGGCGACCTCAATCTTCACTAGGCTGGCCTGACTCACCTTCTCAAGGAAAGTCATGATCGGCGCGATCCGGTCCTCATGGCCGTCAAGCATCGCCCTGATGCGGGACTGAAAGTACCGGTATGCCTTGAATATCTTCCGATTGCCGGCATAAGACGGCGTGTCGACGTGACCAATGACGCCCGCCTCTGCCAACACAGCGCGGTAATCGTCCAGATTCCTGTTCTGGATCTGCGGGATCACCCGAAGCTCGTCATCGCCCTTTTTCAGCACCAGCTTGCGCTTGAGGTTGATCAGCTCCACACGCTGGTCGTCATCCAGATCCTTATCCTGCACTCTCAGCGCCTGGTACAGCGCAGCAAACAACAGCGACAGCGTGGTCAGGCGCTGCTGGCCGTCGACCACTTCCAGACGCTGGATCGCCAGGGTGTCGGTGGTGTGGTTGATGCAGATGATCGAACCCAGGAAGTAACCGGGATCGTTGTCCAACAGGTCGTCAAACAAGGACTCCCACGCTTTCGAGCCCCAGGTGTACTCGCGTTGGTAGCGCGGAATGGCGTAGACCACCCGTGCCTCGATGTCGAACAACTGGGAGATCGGAAAGTTCTTGACGTCCTTGATCATTTCTTGCGCTCCCGCGCTTTCTGCTTCTCGGCCAGGCTGAGGTGGTGGTCATTGATGCGGTCGCCTTGCTTGCCGCCGTACTGCGGGCCGAGGTGGTACCAGGGGGCGGATTCGACGTCCTTGCCGCGGTCCTTGTCCCACTTCAGCTTGGGGCGCTCGCGCAGGACGCCGGCGCCCTTCTTGCCGACATCGGGCACGGACAGGAAGGGGCGGATGTTGAGGCGCACGCCGTCGTTGAGGTCGGGGTCCCAGCCGATGGGCTGCTGGTCGAGGGGCTTCCAGCGCACGAAGATGTCGTAAGGCTGCTCGCCTTTGAGGATCAGCTCCAGCTTCTGCTTCAGGGCCTGGGCGGCGTCGAGCTTTTCCTGCGCGCCTTCTACGCCAGCCGCAGCGTCCTGGGTCTGGCGGCTGATCCAGTTGCCCAGATACGTGTAGATCAGGGCTTCCAGGGTCTTGGTGTCCAGGCGGTGATAGTTCACCAGCACGGCGAAACCGTCGCGCAGGCCGTCCCAGATGTGCCAGATGAAGGGGCGCTGGTGGAACAGCTCGCAATGCTGGGCGAAGAACTTGTCGCGCAGCCAGCTCTCCAGCGTCTTGCCGGCATAGTCGGCGCTGGCCAGCAGCTGCGTCAGCACGCTGTTGTTCCAGCTCTCGCCATAGGCGGCGGCCAGCAGGTTCAGCAGGCGATCGGCGGCGGCCTTCTCGCCGCCCACGGGCGGGATACAGACGATGCCGTCGGTGTCGGCGTGCGACAGCAGCGTCTGGCTTTGCGCGACCAGGGCGCGAGCCTCGTCGGCCAGCTCCATGTCCGCATCGGTTTCCGCCGGCCAGCGGTGGCCGAGCAGGCGGGCGACGGCGATCTGCAGCACGCTGGCCTCGATGCGCTGCGGGCCGGGTGCGGTCCACTTGGCGTCCTCCTCGTCCCAGACCACTGAGCCGCAGGGGTGCCCGTGGAAGATCCATTGGGTGGGATCGTCGGAGTACGGCTTCGGCAGGCCGTTGGGATAGCGCTCGGCGGCCACCTGTTGCCAGCGCTCCAGATCAAACGGCACCTTGACCAAGGTGGCGTTGGTGACGTTCAGCTTCTGATCAATTCGGCGGACGGCTTCGTTGTACTCGGGGGAGGAGCAGAAGCACCAGATGGCGGGGAGATGCCCTTTTACATCTGCCGTGATAACAGCTGTGTTGTTGTCAAAAGCCATACCCGTGTAGAGCGTGACTGGCAAGGCTCGCATTGCACTCACAACTATGCCTTTGCGCAGCCATGCATGGGTTTCAAGGTTTGTAGCGCCCCTCAACTCCCTAATAGCACCGGTGCCATTGCACCAACGTAAGTAAGTTTCTTTACCCCCAAAATGCTTTGAATCAGTAACCGTTCCACAGTAATCGATCCAAGTTCCGTTCTTTGCACTGAGCTCCCAGAAGCTGACAGTCATCCTTGGCCGGTCGCCACACACCAAGCCATGGTGACTATGCGAAATTGCGTTCAATAAGGTACCAGTTGCCTCGCCGTTCAACGCCACCCTTGCATCGGGATTTTTCGCCTGCGCCTTCTGGCTTACCGCCACCAACTCGCCTTCACGCAGCAGCACCGCCTTCTCCTGCGCAACCTTGGGCGCACTCGCATCCACACCGCACATGAGGAATTCGTCCGCCGCCGGGGTGCGGGTCTGGGTCAGCAGGATGATGAACGCGCCCGCCGCCTGCGAGCTTTCAAAGCCGCCCTCGCCCAGCCGCGCCAGCAGGTTCCATTGCACCCGTTTGAGCAAGGACTCGCGCTGCTTCTTGTAGCTGGTCAGGAACAGCCAGTTCTGCGGCATCACGATCTGCACCACGCCGCCGTCACCGCACAGTTCCAGGCAGCGCTCCAGAAACACGTTGGCCAGATCGTTCTTCGCCGCCGGGTAATGGCGTTCGCAGTAATCCCTGAGCACTTCATCCTGCTTGCCACGGGCCAGATACGGAACGTTGGTGATGACCAGCTGGTAACGCGCCTCCAGCAGCCGCGCCGCCTCCAGCAGGCCCAGCGCGCTGAGTGCGGATTCGCGCCGGACCTCGCCGTCCTCGCCGACTTCCTGTTTCAGCGCCGTTAGCAGCAAGGGCTCCAGCAGCGCGTAATCGGCGCTATATAGATCGCCCTTCTGGCGGCTGGGCGAAAGCAGGCTGCCCAGCAGCGGCGCCTGCGCAAACTGTTGATGCAGCCGTGCCAGACCTTCGCGCAACTGCCCGGCATTGACCGCACCCTCGGGCACCAGCGCCTGCCAGTCCTCCACCTTCGCGGCCACCTTCAGACCACAGCAGGCAATACGCGGGTTGGGGATGGGGCGCACGCCCAGCGCATGGCCGCGTTCGTCCGGATAACGCCAGGCTTCCAGCGCCAGCGCGAACACCGCAATCTCCACGCAGCGGGCGTCCAGCTCCAGTCCGTGCAAATTCTCCGCCAGCACCCGCTCCACGGCATCGTGCGCGCTCAGCCCCTCGGCCGCCATGCGCATCGGCACCAGCATCAGGAAGGCGGCAACCAGGAAATGGCCCGAGCCACAGCAGGGGTCGAGCAGCTTGAACTCGGCCAGCGAGTCTGCCCAGCCGTCGAACGTTCCTGCCGCAGGGGTGCCGTCTTCCAGCGTGCGCAGGTAGTCCAAGCTCACCGGGCACGGCGTGTCCGGATGGCGCGTGTTCCACCACGCGCCCAGCGAGTTATGCAGCAGGAAGGCCACCATGTACGGCTCGGTGAACAACTGGGTGACGGCGGGCAGCTCATCGGCACCGATCTTCACTTCGGACTTGTTGATGGCGTCCTTGTTGTCGGCCTGCCAGAACTGGTAGACCCAGCCCAGACTGTCGGAAGCAGTGAACACTTCCGGCGGCAGGTCGGCCAGCAACTTTTCCAGCGGAATCTGCACATCCGCGGGCAAGATAAGTTCGAATACCGGCGAGCCGGACTTGAAGATCTGCGGCAGCATGCGCTCGGCCAGCCGCCCGGCCAGCTCCCAGCCGTTGCGTGCGCCTTCGTCCGGCGCCAGTTCCTCGCACTCCTCCAGGGTGACGGCTACGCCGTCGAACATCAGCAGCCCGTTCTCGGCCAGGAAGCGCGCAAACAGCATGCGGTGCCAGTGCTGGTAGGCCACTTCCTGCACCAGACGGGCGATGGTCTGCACCTTGCCGCCATTGAGCTGGTCACCGAGCTGGCGGCCATGCGCGCGCAGGCGCCGGCGCAGGGCACGCTGTGGCTCCTGCAGGTGCGCCGGCGGATTGGCCTCGCCCACACCCAGTTCGCCCAACACGGCGCGGGCGCCGTCCTCAGCGAGGCGCCGTGCCTGCTTGACGGTCGATTCCAGACGGTTACGCAGGCTGCGTTCCAAGGGATCCATGTCGTGCTCTCCCTATCGCGGCCGCACGGGGCCGTTGGCCAGCGCGGACTTGAGTGCTGCGGCGGCCTCGGCCGCCCAGGCGTCCACCTCGTCGGCATTCTGCAAGGTGCGCTGCGGCAGCGGGACGAACTGCACCTTGGGCTCGCACAGCAGCGCCGCCTCCTCCGCCACCTGGGCAAAGCGGCCGGGCAAGGCGGCGATGCGGTCGGCCAGGCCGGGCAGTGGGTGTGCCTGCAAGCTGGCCAGTACGTCCTCGGTGGTCTGCACATTGATGGCAGGCGTGTCCGCGAGCGTCAGCTTCTGCGCGGCCAGCAAGGCGTTGCGCTGCTCGGGCTCCAGTTTGGCCCAGTTGGGGTCGGCATCCAGCCCGTTCATGCCGGCACCATGCCGTTCCGCATAGTCCGCCGCGTGTCGGTTGAGCTGTTCACGCAGGGCCTGGGTCAGCTCGTTGGCGAGACCGGGCACCGGATCAGGCTCGGCCAGCAGCTGCCGGCTGGCTTCGATGGCCGCCACCTGGGCACGGATGGCCTCGGTCGCGTCCAGCGGTTCGGCGTGTCTGGTAAGCTGCTTCAGGTTGAGCCATGCGGGCCAACGCGACTCGATGCGGGCGGACTGGTCCTTCCACTGCTCGATCAGTTCCGCCAGCGTGTCGCGCTGGTTGTGCAACGCCTGCAGCTGTTCGTTGCCGACGCTGCGGCGCAGGTCGTCGATCACGCTTACATCCGGTGAGGCCGGCTTGGGTGCCTCGCCGCCGACCCGTTCGGACAGGACGCGCAGCTTTTCCAGGAACCCTGCCACCGAAGCGAGTTCTTCATTGGGCCTGGCGTTCACTTCAAGCAGCTGCAACAACTTGCGGATCTGGATGCGCTGCGTCGCGGTGATGGTGGTGGCCTCGACCCGGAAGCCGGTCTTGCCGATGGCCTTGCGTTCCAGCGTCTTGAACTCGACCGGCTGGCCGCGTTCGTCCTGGGCGCGCAGGGCGCCAGCCACCAGCAGGGCGAACAGCGCACCGTCCACGGCATCGCCGGACCAGCCATAGGGCGCACCTTCAAAGCGGGCACGGACTTCGGCGCCGGTCTTGCCGCCGGCAATGAAGCCCAGCACGGCCTTGCAGACCGGGTTCTTGTCGGCCTCGCCGTCCTCGCCGACGGCCTTCAGCGCATCCGGCGCGCCCTTGCGGGCGTTGTCGAATACCTTGCTCCAGCCAGCGTTGTCGGCCAGGCCGAACTGCGGATACAGGCGCAGCAGGGCGCTGTCGGCGGCTTCGCGCAGCATCGCCGCAAGGTCGCTGCCCACCACCTCGGTGCCGCCACCCTGGTAGACCCGCGCGTCATTGAAGCAGTCGCGCAGGATCGCCTGGATGCGGTTCTCGGCATTGCGCAGGGTGGTCTGCATCGCCTCGAAGGCTTCGCGCGTATCGGCGGCGGCACTGGCACCCGGCGTGCCACGCTCGTCGATGGTGTTGCGCGCGGCCTTGTACTCCATCAACTGGTTGCGCAGGTCGTCGCCATGGCGCTTGGGCAGGTACAGGAAAACCGTGGGCGAGGCACTGCCTGCCTGTCGCGCCTCGGCCTTGACGGTGTTCTCATCGGTGCTCCAACCATCACGCACCCAGACGTAGATGCGCTGGTCGGCATCCTTGGGCAGCTCGGCATCGAACAGCGGGCTGACCTCGCGCGAAACCTTCGCTGCGCCCTGGGTCAGCGACAGGCGGCCGACCGTGTCCGCGAACATCTTGCGGATGCGGGTATCGCGCTCATGCTCCAGCGTATGCGCCTGACTGGCCAGGTTGGCGCGCTGGTTCATGAAGCTGTCGTTCCAGGCGGCGCTTTCCTCGGTCTGGATGCGGTATTCGGCATCGACCCTGATCAGCAGCTCGCAGGCATCGAGCACCGCGGGCAGGCGACTGCGCAGGGCGCTGGAACCAGCGGGAAGGTCCACCACCAGCAGGTCGGCCAGACTGTCTACGGTGGCGCGGACCCCCAGCTCAGTATTGGCCGCAGCCACCTTGTTGATCAGGAACACCAGGGCGCAGGCACGGGCCATCAGCTGCTGCTCTTCATTGCCGCGCATCCAGGCACTGGTCTTCTCGTAAACCTTGCGCGGCAGCTGGCGCATCTGCAGCAGGTTCTCGGCGCTGTCGAAGAACACGAAGTCGGCCGGCACCACCGAGCCCAGCGGCTCGTCCAGGTTGGTCTGGATAACCTTGTGCACCACCGACAGCTGGTTGCGCAGCTGCGCGGCGGTGCCGGTCTGGTCGAGCACCTTGAGCGCTGCCTCCCAGAAGCGGCGGCGCACGGGTAGCAGCGGGTAGTCCTGCGGGAAGACGGCCTGGTCTTCCGGCCGGTGGGCGATGGTGGTGCCCTGCAGGTGGCGCGAGATCTCGCCCAGGTTGCGGCCCATGGTGTCGGCAATCGTCGGAATGGTCTCCGGCTTCTTGGCCAGGATGACCTTGCGGATTACCGCTTCCACATCGGCATCGGACAGCTCGACGAGAACGGTGAAGCGGCCCTGCAGGCGAGCCAGGTTGGCGGTGCCGGTCACGGCGGTCTGGCCGGTGCCCACGAACAGCAGCTTGCCGCCGATGTTTTTGCTGCAGGCCTCGACGGTTTCCTGCACATCCATTGAGCGCTGCGGATCGCTGCCGATGTACTGCTGCACCTCGTCGAGCACCACCAGGGTCAGCGGGAACTTGCCATCCCGGGTGAGCGACTGACGGATGGTCTTGATCATGTCGTCGCTGGAAACGTCGCTCACGGCCGGGAACATCTGCGTGAGCGTTTCGACACAGGCATTTCGGGAGGCGAAGCGGTCGGGCCAGACGGCGATCAGCGCATCGGCGATGCCATCGGCCACGTAGAAGTTGTCCAACTCTTCCTGCCAGTCATAGCCGGCGGCTTCGACCGCATCGCGCACTTCCTGCAGCCGCCCTTCCTTCATCAGCCACATGACGAAGCGGGCCACCGGGTAGCCTTCCGGGAGACCGGCCGACTTGAAGATGATGCGCAGCAGGGCCAGGCGCACGCTGCCGGTGGCGCCTGCACCGAGCGTGCCCGAGGCTGCATGCAGACCGCCATGGCGCTTGCCTTGCGCACTCAGTTCCTTGAGCGGGTCGGCCACCGAAGCGGGCAGGTCGGCAATCCCGCGGGGCGTGGCGCCGTCGGGGAACGGGGCGTCCTGCCACAGGGCACGCATCATCTTGACCAGGTGCGATTTACCCGAACCGAAGAACCCGCTGATCCACACGCCGGGCTGTTGCGGCTGGTCGATGTTGCGCAGGAACGTGTCCAGGATATGGGCCAGTCCCTTCTCGTACTGACCGTCGCAGACGAAGGTCTCCAGCTCATAGCGCAGAACGGCCAGCGCTTCCGCCGAGGCATCATCGTTGACACTGGCCACACCCTGGTTGACCAGCTTCCGCTCGGCCGGGTCCTTGAGATAGATGTCGCGATTGAGCATGACTCCCCCTGAGTAATGCGAGGTCGATCAGGATTGATCCGCCGTGATGGGTACGGCGAGGTAGTTCCAGCCGTCGTACCCGTCCAGCAGGCGATAGTTGTTGTTCTCGAAGCTGCCCGGGAAGAACACGAGCAGGCGGCCACGGACATGCGGCGCAAACGCGTCGACCACATCCTTGACCTTGCACAGGCCGAATACCGATCCCACCCCGCTCACTGCCACCACGCTGTTGCCGTCAGCGCCGGTCTCTTCAACGAATGCCGCGAACCGCTGGGCAAGGAAGTCCAGGTACTTGGGCAGCAGGGTGCCCAGCAGCTCGGGCTTCTCGAAGTATTTGGGCGCATAGCGCTGGGAACCCAGCCATTGGGCAAACGTATCGGTCAGGTCGAATTGCTGCCAGGCATGTCCTGCGGCACGGGTGGCCAGCTCGAACTCCTCGACCTTCGCCCTCAGCGACCTCTCCTCGGCAGGGTCATACACGCAGAAGACCACACGCTGCGCAGCAGCCACGTCGTCCCGCCAGGGCGTGCGGATGAAGCGCTCCCAGGATTGCAGCAGGCGCTTAAGCTTGCTCACGGATCACGGTCTCCTCGCCGGCACGGATCAGACGAGGGAAGGCGACTTCCATCACGTCGGCAACCCGCTTGAACTCGATCCAGCCCTTGCGCGCCGCGTCCTCGGCCAGGCCGATGCATACCCCCACGGGGGCATCCTGGGCTTTCATGAAGCGGGTCTGGAACAGCTCGGGTCCGCGGGCGCCGGAGGCATGTCCCAGGAGCAGGGCGTACGCCACAGACCCGGCAGTGGGCCGGGCTTGCTCGCGCTGCTTCCGGGCCCGGCCAGCGAGGTGGCCGGCCTGGGTCAGGGAGGCATTGATGTTCTGGGCGACAGATTTCAGGGTCGCCGGGCTGAAGCGGTCCGGGAATTTGCCGGCCATGAAGGTCTCGACGGACTCTCGGGACACGGTCGACCCCACCGGCGCAGCCCAGACATGCGGCGCAATCGAGGACAGCAGGCCGTCGCGGGCCAGGGCGGCACTCAGGGCAATGAGGGGGCGGCCCTCGGTGTCCTTGGTCCAGAACCAGCGCATGCCGCGGAAGACTAGCTGGTCAGGATTCACCCCATACAGGTCAACCAGGTGCCCCCAGGTCAGTGCCCGGGTACTGGTCGAGCGCTTGGCCAGGCAATTCAGGTCCACCACGGCTTGGCGATAGTCCGCCTGCCCTGCATCTTCGGGACAGGCATCGAGCAGGAGGCCCAGCTCGGCCAGCATGATGGTGCGGGACGCGTGAGCGCCCCCAGCGGTGGTCTTGAACCCCAAGTCTGGGAGAAGCATGAGCATGAATTCTGGTCTGCGACCCGGCCTGGAAGGCCTGGAAGTCGCATGGCGACAATCTTCCGGGTAGACAGGGGATGCTAGCTGCTTTGCCGCTCGGCAGTCGATGCGGCGGGGCCGCCCGCGGGCTTGCAGAGCCTTCGCATGGCGAAGTCAAGGGGGCCAGAGCTCGCCCAGGCGGCCGTATCTCAATGGCTGAGACTGGATGGCGTGACGATCGGACGATGCGCCAAGCCCAGCCCGACAATGCTGCGACGCTCCGTGTGCCCTTCGGGCTGCGCGACGGGCGGATGTGGTCCCCACGCCAGGTCGCCAACGGGCTGGCTTGCGGCTGCACCTGCCCAGCCTGCGGCAGCCCGCTCCAGGCCCGGAACCAGGGCACCAAGCGACGGGCCTACTTTGCGCACCATTCCGATCACACATGCTCGGGCGCCTACGAGTCGGCCATCCACCGCATGGCGAAGCAGCTGATCTGTGAGCGACCGCGCCTCACCCTCCCGGCTTGGAATGGTACCGAGGACATGCCAAACCCACCGACCGCAACCGATGTCCGCGGCGGGAAGCTTCTGGGCCACCGCGTGGACTATCCCTCCCGCACCGTGCAGCTCCGGAAAGCCCGTGCCGAAGCGAGCATTGCAGACTACCGCCCTGATGTCCTGGCCGAGGATGAGGACGGGGAACTCCTGATCGAGATTCGAGTCTCCCACGCGGTCACTGACCTGAAGACCAGGAACGTCCAGTCTGAAGGCCGCCGGATGGTCGAAATCGACCTGTCCGGCGTGACAGCACAACAGGCTGAGGATCCTGCCGTCTTCGAGGCGCTGGTTCTGGACACGCCCCGGAACCGGTCCTGGATCTCATGCCCACCTGCGACTGAGGCCTGGCGTGCTGCCCGCGATGCCCTTGCCGTCAGACTGGCGGCAAGGAACCGGAAGATCGCGGACAACCAGGAGCGGCGCAACGAACTGGCCAGGCTCAAGGCGCAGAAGGAGCAGGAACGGGAGATCTGGCTTGACCAGAAGAAGGCGGAGCTCCGCGAACCTCATGTCGATGACCTGCGCTACCTGCTACGGGTCACCAGGCCCGAGTCCATCACCGAAAAGTACGCGGCGCTCCAGCAACGGGACGAGGGCAAGGCTGACACCCTCTTGGCAATGATCCCGGAAATCCTTCACCCAGTGCTGAGGAGCTCCGGCGGCCCTGCCTGGGCCTACCAGGCCCACTACCTGCTCTGGCAAGCGGCCATGTACCTACACTTCATCGACGGCAAGCCCGTTGGCCACCCTGTCAGCCGCATGGAGCTTGGACGCTGGCTGAGAGCGACCTATGGCGTCGATCCAACCCTGTGGCGCCTGTTCATGACTCAATGGCAAGGGCGTAAGGAAGCGCAGCGGCTGGGGCGCAAGAAGTGGTCCCTTTTCGTCTGGTACTTCACCGAAGCAGAGAACCGGGCGATCCCGAACTTCTTCAAATGCGTGGACGGATTTGTAACCAGGCTCGTGGGAACAGGCGTCTTGGAGCTTGATCCCGAGCCTGGCGGCGATCTCGTTGTTGCCGCCACACCGGGAGATGGCTCGCCGACCCGTGATCGGAAGCTCCTCCCGACACCGCCGCATATCGACCCCCTGCTGGCTACAGGGGTGGATTCCTACATCGACCGCTGGATCTCACACTCGAAACTTGGAGTGGGCATTGTCCGCGAGAGAGTCGCTAAAGGGAGCCCGACGTACCGAGTCTGGTTCAACGATGCGAGATGGCGGACCGTCTGGCTGGGAAATCCAGAAAGCGGGGAATGGAAGCTTCTTGGCGAACGAGACACTTCCGATCAAGCGCCCAGCTTTCCGGACCTCGGCGGACCGCAATCAGGTCGATAGACGTGATGCTCATCGCGCTGGGATACCAGGCCCAAAGAGTCGAGCAATCCACGCTCCCAGCTTCCCGGTCGACGGGATCCATCCGCGACTGCCGTCATGACGTAGTTGCACAGCTCATCGATGCTGGCCGGCGCTGCTCCATATGGATCGTCCGACAACAGATCCACGAGGTAACGGAGTTCCGCAGCCACGCCCTGCGGGAGCGCGATCTCGATCCGCTCGACAGAATCGGTCATCACGGGAGCCTCCCAGGAAGATGACCCTCGGCCTTGAGCTCTGCCTCAATCCTGGCCAGCGACTCGATCCAAAACGGATTGATGCGCTCCATCGCCTGGAGGATCGTATAGCCATGACGGGAAAGAACATCCTGCCTGTTGAGGATCAAGGCCACTGCCAGCACGTCGCCCACTCCCCAGCTGTTTGACCAGCCGCCATCGTTGCCGCTGGAGAGCGCCTGAAGTGCCCGCTTCTTGATCCTGGTACGACGATAGGCTGCCTGGGCGGCATGCCACATGACCTCCTCGCCTTCATCAAGCGACTGGAAGGATGCAACCTTCTGAATTACTCGCTCTATCACCGTCTGCACAGGGCTCTCTCCTCGTTTACTGATTCATGCGGCGAAGGCGCTTCATCAGGGCGCCCTCGGCACCATTCGCGTCGGCCATCTGGACGAGGTCCCGCCTCAAACGGATGAACTGCGCCCAGCGCAGCCTCTGGATCTGCGCGTCCTCTTCGTACTCGGCAACCAGGTCACGCTCAAACGACTTGGCATGTGCGAGAAGCCGGCGAAGGTCGTAGCCGCCCGTCTTCTTCTTGGCGAGGTGCTTGTACCCAACGGACTTCGTGGTGCGATCCCGATAAACAAGCTGCCAGTAGATCTGCAGCGATCCGTTGTGCAGTCGGGCAAACAGATTCAGGGGGCACCAGGCCTCGATGTTGTGGCGTCCTCGCGGCCGCCCTCTGCTTGCTGCTTCACGGAACCACTCGGCTTGGCGGGCAATCCGCTCCTGGCGGAAGTTCTTCACCAGCGTCTCTGCCTGCCTGATCAACGCCTCATCCCAGGCATTCACCGATTCACTGACCTCAAGAATCTGCCTTGCCAATGTCATGACCCAATCCTTTGCACTCTATCTCTCAGGAGGCCACATTCAGATCCACTGCAATGGAGCCGATCTGAAAGTCTCGCTCGATCCAGCTAGGTGCCGGCCCCGTCAATACCGCCAAGGCCGCCACCCTGTGACTGGCGGTCTTGGCGGTCTTCGGTCGGCAGCGACCAGCGCCAACCACCTTCTTTCCCGTCCTTTCGCGAGCGGATCCCGAGCGAGTTCTTCACGCGCTCGACGGTCCGCCAGCTGTGGCCGAGCATCTGCGCCTCTCTCCGAAGATCAGCAACGTCACGAGGCCCTGCGCCAAGGACTTCCCGGAGCCAATCGGTGACGGCCTCGGAGGCGCCTTCGCCTTGATAGCCAGGCTGGTCTCCCAACAGATCGCGGGCGGCACCTTCTAGAGCAGAGCCCCAGGCCACGTAGGAGGCCTGCGGCGGTCCCTCTGCCAGCGCAATGCGGTACGCGAACCCGCCGTCATCTGGGCCGATGTTCGACTTTGCACGCGCCAGGATCCTGTCGTCGCCATCGCGGGGCTTACCCGCCACGAGCACCACCCGCGAAGTGGCGCCGAAGGCGATCGACCCGGTCACCCGGAGCAAGGGGTCGATTCCACCACCGCCCTTGGAAAAATGACTGATGCCGAGCACAGCACAGTCGAGAATGGCGCCTAGCTCAACAAGTGGCTGAAGTGACCTTCGGACCTCGGTGTTCTTGTGGCTGTCGCCCAGGACCGCGGACACCACCGGATCAACGATCAGCAGGGAGATCTTGCCGATCCTCTCCGCCTCAGCTGCGAGCATGTCCAGATCCTGCGACGGATCGAATGGCCGAGACCTGTGCCCTTGGAGCACGTCACCAACGAGGTAGACGTTCTCAAGATTCGCGCCCGCCGCCGCGAGCCGCGGAACGAGCGTGTCGGCAATGTCATCCTCCCCGCTCCACACCAAGACGTTGCCTGCGGCTGCGCGGGTCTCGTCCGGCCACTGACCACCGCGACTGATCGTCGAGGCCATCGCCAGCGCCAAGGTCGTTTTGCCTGTGCCACCATCACCCGCAAGCAGATGGAGCTTTCCGCGAGCCAGCCAGCCAGGCCACAACCAGTTGATCTCTTCCATCGCCACGTCGGCGGCCCGCAGCATGTCCACCCGTTCCTGGCCCTCCCGCAGAACTGATACAGCGCGTTGCTCAAGCGTTCCGGTGCCCACGCAGCACCTCCCATGCCTGATGAATGCGCTCCACGGCCTCGATCAAGCGTTGACGGTCCTCCTCGGACAGGGTTGCTCGCTTCGCAAGATCGGATGCCGCGACTTCAATGATCGTTGCCTCATGCAAGACCGTTGAGAATGCAGCGCGAAAACGCGCTTCGGCGGAGATCCTGTTCCTGGTGCGCGGCCCGCCAAGACCCCGCGGCCTCGGGAACAGATCAGCAAGCGTAAGACCGATCGAGTGCACAACGTCGCTTGCTGCACATCCTGCAAAGCAGTGCAGAAGTACGACATCCGCGTCACCGCTCGCGATCGCCAAAGACGGACTGCGGTCGTCATGAGCCGGGCAGAGTGCAATCCAATCACGCCCCGCACGACGTACTCCGTCCAGTCGATCCAACACCGCCTGCACGGGCCTGGTAGGATCGCAATCGAAGCTCGCTCGCATAGTGCTTCTACCCCTGCCGTCGCCCGCCAGCGCTGCAGGGGTTCTCTTTATCTGACGCATGCCGCACCCCCAGGCACGGCCCGAGACTCGGCGATACGGCGCCGAATGAAGTCAGAGATCTCCGCCTCCACCCAGCCAGCGGTGCGGCGCCCGATCCGCACCGGCGGAGGCAGGACGCCCTCCGCGACCAGCTCATAGATGGTCGACCTGGAAAGCCCCGTCCGCTCGCGCACTTGGTGGATCCTCAGGATCCGGACGCTGTCAGTCATTTGCGTTTCTCCTCGCACCATGTGTGCAAGGAGCATCAGCAGTCATGAACGCGCTAGAAAGGGGTGAAAACTACGCTTTTACCCCCCCCGCCCAGGAACAGGCATCTACTGCAATTGGTCGCTTATGGTCCGGCCTGATTCAATCTCTGTCGCGGAAGACGTCATCCAACGTGACGCCTGCGTCCGTATTGATCAGATAGCCACCGAAGTCCTGGTTCGATTCAGCGAAATCCACAGGAACAGCAGGCTCGGCCTCTGCCGGCGTTGGCATCTCCTGCTTCTCCGTGCGTCGGAAATACAGAAACGCAACGACTACGAGCCCAGCTTGAGCGAGGATCAGGATTCCGATCAGCAGAATGGCATTCATGGCTGACGCCTGTAGGGAATGCCTTTCATCAAAGAATCTACGTGGTCGAAGGAAAGGTGATACTTCCCCGCCAATGCCTCGATCGCACTCGCTCTCGATCTCCACATGCCGCTTTCAAACTCCTCTCGCATTCTGGCGTTCCGCTCTTGCGTGGCCGGGCGAGGACTGCTTCCCGCCTTCCTAGCCCTCTCCGTCCGCGCAGCCCTCTCGTGGTTCTCCACAACAGACCGACCACCCTCACCGAAGCAGTGCGCAAGGCAGATTGACGCCTGGATGACCAGACGGTTGACCTCGTCCAGTTCGGCGACGAGCAGAGCGGCTCGTGCTTCGACCATCAACCAAACGGCCATGGCCGCATGGAGTTCGCAAGCCGGATAGTGAGATCTCGAATCAAACTCACCGAGCACGGAAGCAGTCAGCCCAGGATGCTCCTCAGGAATCACCCAACAGCCGTACAGCCATTCCCCCTCCCCTGCAAACCGAGCGCCTTCCAAGGCGCTGTCAACAGCAGTCTGCACGGCCTGAAGCCGCCCGTTCAGCTCGTCGAGGTTCGTTGCTCCACTGGTAATCAGGGCGGCCGTATAGATGTACTGGGCTGAAGGATTCCCCCACTCAACCCTATCAACGAACGGATCAGCTTCAACGCTGACGTGGAGATCAGGAAACCGATCCTCGGAAAGATCGTTGATCAAGGGATCAATCATTTCCCAGCCCTGTCGCGAGGGGATTTCTCAGAGTCGATCAACCAAGCGACTCGTCTCCGAACAAGCCCCATAGCCTGCGCCGCAGCCAAGGCATGTCCTTCTGAGAAGAATCTTCTTGACCTTGGCATGCCCGCCGAGGAGGGGCGATGCAGGTTTCCCGAGCAGAGCACTTCATCCTGAAGCAAGCGAGTAAACCCGCGCCCCTGGATCAGAAGCACCCAGTCTCGGCTCCGGCCTGAAAGCCGTACCGGCCTCACTTCTTTGATCAGAAACAGCGCTCTGGATAGCTGCACTAGCAGCGGGTCGATCAGCTTGTACTTCATGGCTACCTCTCTCGCCTTGCACTCCTCATCAGTACTATCACCATGTCGAAAGCGACCAAAATCAGGATGAGATCCGGCGGAGTACAGGCCTGATTGGGACAACATTGCTGTTGCCCGACAGGGAATCCAGATAATCCGCCCACGCCTGCATCATCTCGGTGCGCTCCGGCAGGTATTCAGCATGGTTGTAGCTCGCACGAACCTTGTTCCCCCCTGGTGGGACAGCTGCCGCTCCACGACATCCTTTCGCCACCCGACCGAGTTAAAGTGGGTCGATGCGGTGGCCCGGAACCCGTGCGCGGAGAAGTAACCGGCGTATCCCATGCGCTCCAGGCATCGATTCAGTGTCGTCGGGCTCATCGGCCGATGGGGATCGCGCTCGTTCGGAAAGAGCAGCGGCCGTTTCCCCGTGAGTTCCTTGAGCTGAGTGAGCAGTTGGACGGCTTGACGACTCAGCGGTACGACATGCGCAATGCCCCGCTTCATCCTGCGATCGGGGATTTCCCACAGCGCCCCGTCCAAGTCAAATTCAACCCACTGCGCCTCCCTCAGCTCCTTCGGCCGCACGAAGGTTAGGAGGAGAAGCTTGAGCGCAGTCTTCACCTGCGTACCGCTGCGCGATGCCTCAACCTTCTCGACAAGGCCGGGAAGTTCACTCTGGGCCAAGGCTCGCTTGTGCCTTGTCTTCGGCTTGGTAACAGCACCCTTGAGCGCCGCAGCCGGATCATGATCTGCTCGCAGGGTAACCACTGCGTAGCGAAAGATCGCGGAAGACCACTGCCGGATCAGAATCGCGATGGTTGGCGCACCCCGCTTCTCGACCCTCTTCAGGATTGCGAGCAAATGCGCCGCCTGAACCGCCCTGACTGGAAGCCTTCCCACGTCCGGATAGACGTCCTGCGCCAGCACCGTTTCGACTTGTGACAGGTAGTAGGCCGACCAGCCTTCCTTGTTTTCTTCAACCCATTCCTTGGCGACCGCTTCGAATGTGTCAGCAGCTTGCTTCGCCACCACCAATCGCTGCGCTTTTCGATGGGCAGCTGGATGTATTCCCTTCTTGACCAGCTCGCGCGCAGCGTCCCGCTGGGCACGCGCCTGCTGAAGGCTGATTGCCGGATATTCGCCCAGGGCAAAGAGGTTCTCGCGTCCGTCGATGCGGTACCTGTAGCGCCAACACTTGGATCCAGTTGGCTGCACCGCCAGGAACAGGCCAGCTCCATCCGTCAGCTTGTAGGGCTTGTCAGCACGCTTCGCATTGCGAATGCGCGTGTCAGTCAGTTGCGCAGAAGATCGGGCGGCCATAAAGCGGGTATCCAGTCTCGATACCCCTCACGATACCCCCTTTTCTCTCGGCTGCGAGCAAACAACACAAGACGCCTTCGGACTACAAATGGCTGTAGTCAAAGGACATTTTGAATCACTTCGGAGTAGCTCGGAACCCGTCGGACATCGATGCTAGTTATCGATCATCAGCAGCATGGCATTCCCCTCACAGCCCCTTCGCCGCCTGCGCCACCGCGCGGAACAGCGCGCGGCCCTTGTTCATGGTCTCGTCCCATTCCTTCTGCGGGTCGGAGTCGTAGACGATGCCGGCGCCCGCCTGCACGTGCAGGCGGCCGTCCTTGATCACCGCCGTGCGGATGGCGATCGCGGTATCGGCGTCGCCATGCCAGCCGATGTAGCCGATGCTGCCGGCATAGACATTGCGCTTGATCGGCTCCAGCTCGCGGATCACTTCCAGCGCGCGGATCTTCGGCGCGCCGCTGACCGTGCCGGCCGGGAAGGTCGCGCGCAGCACGTCGGCATAGCTCAGGCCCGGCAGCAGCTTGCCGGTGACCTCGCTGACGATGTGCATGACGTGGCTGTAGCGCTCGATCACGAAGCGCTCGCCCACCTCCACGCTGCCGGCTTCCGACACCCGGCCGACATCATTGCGGCCGAGGTCGATCAGCATCAGGTGCTCGGCGCGCTCCTTGGGGTCGGCCAGCAGGTCCTGTTCCAGCGCCAGGTCCTCGGCCGGGGTCGCGCCGCGCGGGCGGGTGCCGGCGATCGGGCGCACGGTCACCTCGTCGCCCTGCTGGCGCACCAGGATTTCGGGCGAGGAGCCGACCACCTGCACCTCGCCGGTATCGAGGAAGTACATGTAGGGCGACGGGTTCAGCGCGCGCAGGGCGCGGTACACGTCCACCGGCCGCGCGTTGAACGGCACGCTCAGGCGCTGGCTCAGCACGACCTGGAACACGTCGCCGGAGCGGATGTATTCCTTGGACTTCTCCACCGCCTCGATGAAACCCTCGCGGGTGAAGCCGGACACGAAGTGGCTCTCGTCGAGCACGTCGCGGCTCAGCGGTACCGGGTAGCTGCCCGGCTGGCGCAGCTTGTCGACCAGCCCGTCCAGCCGCGCCTGCGCGGCATCCCATGAGCCGGCATCGCGCGGATCGGCATGCACCACCAGGTACAGGCGGCCCTTGAGGTTGTCGAACACCGCCAGCTCTTCGGACAGCATCAGGTAGATGTCCGGGGTGCCGAGCTCGTCGCGCTTGTCGCCGCCGGCCAGGCGCGGCTCGATGTAGCCGATGCATTCGAAGCCGAACCAGCCCACCAGGCCGCCGGTGAAACCGGGCAGGCCTTCCAGCCTGGGCACCGAGTACGACGCGCGCAGCGCCTCGACCTCGGCGAACGGATCGGCGACCTCGCGCCGCTCCACGAGCTGGCCGTGCTCGCGCACTTCCATCTGCTGGCCGCGGAACGCGACGGTGCGGCGCGCGGGCAGGCCGATGATCGAATAGCGGCCGAAGCGTTCGCCGCCCTCGACCGATTCCAGCAGGTAGGTGTGCGGGGCGTCGGCGAGTTTCAGGTAGACCGACAGCGGCGTGTCCAGGTCGGACAGCACCTCGCGGACGACGGGGACACGCGGATTGGGACTGGAGCGGTGGACGTCAGCAGCGTGCTGCCGGAACTGTTCGGGCGTGACCAAGGCGGGATTCCTTGCGGGCATTCGGGGCGTGGCGCGGGACGAGGACGGCTGAAGGCCGCCATCGCCGGCACCGGCGCGCGGAAGCAAGGGAAAGCCTGGTCGTCTGGCCGAACATGGCCGCAACTTTAACCGGATTGGCCGTCGCCGCGCAGCCGCCCGGACGGTTGCCCCAGCAACGGACTGTCCGCCGGCAGGTGCATGCGCACGCGACCGGGCACGCATTCGATCCGGAACCGGCGTGCCTGCACCGGCTCGCCGTCGAGGTTGAGGGTCATCGCGCCTTCGCCCGACTCCAGCTCCACCCAGGGCAGGCGCGCGCGCACGGCGCTGCGCTCCAGCGCGGCGCGCTGGCCCTCCTTCACCAGGGTACCGACGGTGGCCAGCAACTCGCCGGACAGTTCCGGAATCACGGTGAGGTCGAGCAGGCCGTCGTCGACCAGCGCGTCGGGGCACAGCGCCTGCCCGCCGCCGGCCTGGCGCCCGTTGCCCAGGCCCAGCGCGATCAGGCCGCCGTCCCACGCGAAGTCCGGGCCGCGCACGCGCACCGGCAGCGGCTCGATCCGGCCCAGCCGGGCGATGCCGGTGACCAGGTAGGCCAGGCCGCCGAGCAGCTTCTTCAGGCCTTCGTCGGTTTCCACGGTGACCTCGGTGCCGAAGCCACCGCTGGCCAGGTTGGCGCACCAGTGCCGCCGGCCATCGGCGTCGATCCGCAGCAGGTCGAGCGCATGGGCGGCGCCGGAAGCGGCCAGGGCCAGGGCTTGCATCGGATCCAGGGGAACACCGGCGGCCGTGGCGAAGTCGTTGGCCGTGCCCAGCGGCAGCAGGCCCAGCGCCGGCAGGCGCGCCGCCGGCAGGTCGTGCGCGGCCAGGGCGGCGGCCACTTCGCTCAGCGTGCCGTCGCCGCCGGCGGCAACCACGCTGGACGCGCCGGCTTCGATCGCGTCGGCGACCCAGCGCGCGGCATCGCCGCTTTCCCAGGTCACCCGCACCGCCAGCGCCTGGCCGCGACCACGCATTTCCGCCACCGCCTCGCGTACGGCGTCGTCGCCGGCGGACTTGCCGTTGAGGATCAGCCAGCAGACGGCGGGTTCGGCTGCAGCGCTCATGCGCGGTTCCGGAGCAGGGCGGCGCAGCGTAGCAACCGCCATGGCGCGGACGCGTGAACCGGCTGCGGCCGGAACGCGGGCGGCGGCCCATCCGCGCTGGCATGCAGCGTCATCATGCTGTCACCGGCGGTGGCCAGCATCGAAGGCCATGGCAGGGACGACGGGCGGAGGCGGGATTGCCTCCACGTGGGTGAAGGGGCCGGCGGCGCGTGGAGGCGTCGCCGGCCGGCCGGCAAGCGCCCGCCCTGCTCAGCCGCGGACCGCGTCCACTGCCGCTTTCATCTTCCCCACCACGCCGGCGTAGTGCTCGCGCGTGCGCGGCGCGCCGAAGATCGCCGAGCCGGCCACGAAGGTGTCGGCGCCGGCGGCGGCGATCTCGCCGATGTTGTCCGCCTTGACCCCGCCATCGATCTCCAGCCGGATCGGCTTGCCGGTCTTGTCGATCATCGCCCGCACCGCCCGCAGCTTGTCCAGCGTCGAGGGGATGAAGGCCTGGCCGCCGAAGCCGGGGTTGACCGACATCAGCAGGACCATGTCCAGGTCCTCCAGCACCCAGTCCAGCACTTCCACCGGCGTTGCCGGGTTGAGGACCAGGCCGGCCTGGCAGCCATGCGACCGGATCAGCTGCACGGTGCGGTGCACGTGGCGGCTGGCCTCGGGATGGAAGCTGATCAGGCTGGCGCCGGCCTCGGCGAAGTCCGGCACGATCCGGTCCACCGGCTCGACCATCAGGTGCACGTCGATCGGCGCGGTGACGCCATGCCTGCGCAGCGCCTGGCAGACCATCGGGCCGATGGTCAGGTTGGGCACGTAATGGTTGTCCATCACGTCGAAGTGGACCCAGTCGGCGCCGGCGGCGAGGACGTTGTCCACTTCCTCGCCCAGGCGGGCGAAGTCGGCCGAGAGGATGGACGGGGCGATGACGGTGGGTTGCATGGTCGGCTCGGGGAAGCGGTGGGAATCGGATGGCGCCCGCGCGCGGTTCAGCGCCGGCGCAGGGTGCGGATGCGGTCGTAGGCGGCGTTGATGGCGCGTGCGCGCTTCTCGGCCTGGTCGCGCAGTTCCGGCGCGGCGCCGGCGACCTTGTCGGGGTGGTACTGGGACATCAGCCGGCGGTACGCCTGGTCGATTTCCGCATCGCTGGCCTCGGCCGTCAGGCCGAGCTCGGCGTACGGGTTCTCCCGCGCGCGCAGGCGGAACCAGTCGCGGTCGAAGGCATGGCCGACCAGCAGGCCCACCACCGCGCCGAACAGCGGGTTGGGCCGGAACAGCAGCGCGCCGGCGATCAGGCCCAGCAGTTTTCCGTACCAGCGGTTCATTCGACGGCGGCACCGTGCGGGCGGAGCGCAAATTCTACGGCACAGCCGCCCCGGGTCGCCGTACACTGTGCGGCCGGCCGCCGCGCGCTCCACTGCCGGCGCGGCCCCGGGAGCCCCGCACTGAGCCCTGCCCGGAGACTGCGTTGTCCACGACCCTGCTCCAGTCCGACCTGCCCGGCCTGCCGCTGCGCCACCGCGGCAAGGTGCGCGACGTCTTCGACCTCCCCCGCGGGAACATCCCCGCCGCGGCGCTGGCCGCGGCCGAAGGCTACGACGGCGAGTTCCTGCTGATGGTGGCGACCGACCGCCTGTCGGCATTCGACGTGGTCCTGCCCGACCCGATCCCCGGCAAGGGCGAGATGCTCTGCCAGATCTCCAATTTCTGGTTCGGCAAGACCGCCCACCTGATCCCCAACCATCTGACCGGCATAGATGTCGCCGCGGTGCTGCCCGGGGGCGTGGACCCGGCGCTGTACGCCCGGCGCGCGGTGGTGACGCGCAAGCTCAAGCCGGTGCCGGTGGAGGCCATCGCCCGCGGCTACCTGATCGGCAGCGGCTGGAAGGACTACCAGCGCACCGGCCAGGTCAGCGGGATCGCCCTGCCCGACGGCCTGCGCCAGGCCGAACAGCTGCCCGAGCCGATCTTCACCCCCTCGACCAAGGCGGCCGTCGGCGACCACGACGAAAACATCGATTTCGATGCGATGGTGCGAACGGTCGGCGGCGAGCTGGCCGAGCGCGTGCGCGATGCGACCCTGCGCCTGTACCGCTTCGCCGCCGCCTATGCGGCCGAGCGCGGCATCCTGCTGGCCGACACCAAGTTCGAGTTCGGCACCGACGCCGACGGCCGCCTGTACATCATGGACGAGATGCTGACCCCGGACTCCTCGCGCTACTGGCCGGCCGACGAGTACCAGGTCGGCACCAGCCCGCCCAGCTACGACAAGCAGATCGTGCGCGACTACCTGGAGACGCTGGACTGGGACAAGACCCCGCCGGGTCCGTCGCTGCCGGCCTGGGTGATCGAGCGCACCCGGGCCCGCTACGCCGAGGCGCTGCAGAAGCTGGCCGGGATCGACATCGACTGAGTGGCGGCATCCGGGCGGCGGGCAGCCGGGCAAGCCCGGCCCTACCCGAGGCTCCCGGGGTCCCGACGCCCGCGCTATGCTCCATACCCGAGCGCACAGAGTCCCCGGGAGGGGTGTGGGATGGACGCAACCCTGCAGCGGCCGATCGACCGCTACTTCGCCAGCTATTCCGACGACCACCGCAACGCACTGAACCAGCGCATCCACGTGGTCGCGGTGCCGGCGATCCTGTGGTCGGTGGTGGCCCTGATCTGGTGCATCCCGACCTTCGGCACCTGGATGAAGACCGGCATCTGGGCCGCCCTGGCCATGTTCTTCGCGTGGATGTTCTATTACCGGCTCTCGCGCAGCCTGGGACTGGGCATGCTGGCGGCGTTCTTCGTCTGCGGCTGCCTGTGCCGGCTGATCGAAACGCGCTTCGGCCTGCCGGCCTTGCTGTGGTCGGCAGTGACCGTGTTCGTCGTCGCCTGGATCGCGCAGTTCATCGGCCACAAGTTCGAGGGCCGCAAGCCCAGCTTCCTGACCGACCTGGTCTACCTGCTGATCGGCCCGGCCTGGGTGCTGGCCAAGCTGTACCGCCGCCTGGGCTGGAGGTACTGAGCGGCATCCGCTGGCTCAGCGCGGCGGCGCGTCGAACATCGCCGCGTCGGGCAGGAACGGGCGGGGCGCGTAGCCCAGCGCTTCGCGCGCCGGGCCGGCATCGAATGCCAGGTCCTGGCGCATGCGCGCCAGTACCGCCGCGCCGGCATCGTGCAGGCCGGTGACGCGCGCCAGCCGCGCGGCCAGCGCGAACACCGGTCCTGGCAGCACCAGCAGCCGCGGCGGTGGCTGCAGCGCGGCCAGCACCCGCGCGACCATCTCGCGGTAGGCCAGGGTTTCGCCCCCGGGCAGGTCGTAGGCGCGCAGGCCGGGCCCGCGCAACGACAGCGCCGCCACCGCCGCCGCCGCCAGGTCGTCCACGTGCACCGGCTGGCGCAGCCCGCGCGCATCGTGCGGCAGGATGAAGAAGCCATGCCGGCGCGCGAGCGCGGCGATGCGGGTCAGGTTGCGGTCGCTGCCGGCGCCGTAGACCAGGGTCGGACGCAACAGCGTGGCCGCCGCGCCGCGCGCGGGCGCGGCATCGGCCAGTCGCGTTTCGGCCAGGCGCAGCCGCGCGGCGACGTCGCGTTCGCCGGGATCGGAGGAGTCGGCCTTGACGTGGACGCTGGTCGAACCGAAGGCGACCACGCGCGCATCGCCGGTGGGCGTGCGGGCATACCAGTGCGAGAACAGGTCCAGTGGACCGCAGCTGATGATCGCGTCGAAGCCGTCGCCGGGACCGGCGGAATCGGGCAACACGCCGCGCCGCCATTCCACGCCGGCCATCGCCGGCCGCTCCTCGCGCGACAGCGCCACCACCCGCCAGCCGCGCGCGCGCAGGTCGGCCAGCACGCGCCGGCCGATCTGCCCACTGGCGCCGTGCAGCAGCGCGCGCGGCGGATGGCCAGGAGTCGTCATCGAAGTGCGGAGGCCTGCATGCGCGACAGGATAGCGGGATCGAGGCATCCCCTGTCCGGCGCAGGCGGGCGTGCCCGGCGACGGCTCGCGGGTGGCCGCACATCCACGACGGCCGCGAAGTACCGGCGGGCGCGCCGCGCCGGCAGGGTGCACGACCGGGCACGCGCGATGGATGCCCGACGCGTAGCCCGGGACATGGTGCGTTCCGGTGCTACACCGGTTACGGCGTCGTGGAACCGGCTGCTACACTCGAACCTGTTCCACGCAGATCGATCCTGTTCGCGGATGATCCCCTTCCTGGAAATCCTGCTCGCGCTGCCGTTCCTGGCCGCCGTGGCGATGGTGTTCCTGCGCGCGCGGCCGCGCGGGCAGGTCGCGTGGGTGGCCGCCGCGGCGCCGCTGCTGGGCCTGCTGGTGCTGGCCTGGGCCACGCCGGCGGTGATGCAGGGCTGGATCCTGCGCGCCGACCACGCTTGGATCCCGCAGATCGGCCTGGATTTCGACCTGCGCCTGGACGGATTCGCATGGATGTTCGCCGGCCTGGTGCTGGCGATCGGCGCGCTGGTGGTGATGTACGCGCACTACTACCTGGCCGAGGAGGACAGTGCGCCGCGCTTCTTCGGCTGCCTGCTGTTCTTCATGGGCTCGATGCTGGGCGTGGTGATCGCGGGCAACCTGCTGCTGCTGCTGGTGTTCTGGGAGCTGACCAGCATCAGCTCCTTTTTGCTGATCGGCTTCTGGTACAAGCGCCAGGACGCGCGCGAGGGCGCGCGCATGGCCCTGGCGATCACCGGCGGCGGGGGCCTGGCGCTGCTCGGCGGCGTGCTGCTGATCGGGCGCATCGTCGGCAGCTACGACCTGGACGTGGTGCTGGCCTCGGGCGACCTGATCCGCGCCAGCGGGCTCTACCCGTGGGCGCTTGGCCTGGTGCTGGCCGGCGTGTTCACCAAGAGCGCTCAGTTCCCGCTGCACTTCTGGCTGCCGCACGCGATGGCCGCGCCGACCCCGGTGTCGGCCTACCTGCACTCGGCCACGATGGTGAAGGCCGGCGTGTTCCTGCTGGCGCGGCTGCACCCGGCGCTGGCCGGCACCGACCTGTTCTTCTACGTGGTCACCGGCATCGGCGCCACCACCCTGCTGCTGGGCGCGTGGCACGCGATCTTCCAGCACGACCTCAAGGGCCTGCTGGCCTACTCGACCATCTCGCACCTGGGCCTGATCACCCTGCTGTTCGGGCTGTCCACGCCGATGGCGGTGGTGGCCGGCGTGTTCCACATCCTCAACCACGCCACGTTCAAGGCCTCGCTGTTCATGGCCGCGGGCATCATCGACCACGAGACCGGCACCCGCGACATGCGCCGGCTCGGCAACCTGCGCCGCTGGATGCCGATGACCAGCGCACTGGCCATCACCGCGTCGCTGGCGATGGCCGGCATCCCGCTGCTCAACGGCTTCCTGTCCAAGGAAATGTTCTACACCGAGGCGCTGGAGATCGGCGGACACCACTGGTGGCGCATCGGCATCAACATCGCCGCGCTGCTGTACGGCATCTTCGGCGTGGCCTACAGCCTGCGCTTCGTCTACGAGACGTTCTTCGGCAGCGGGCCGCGCGCACTGGACCACATGCCGCACGAACCGCCCCGCTGGATGAAGATCCCGGTCGAGGTGCTGGTGGTGCTGTGCGTGGCGGTCGGCGTGGCGCCGGCACTGACCGTCGCCCCAGTGCTGCACGCCGGCGCGGGTGCGATCCTGGGCGACGCGCTGCCCAACTACAGTCTGGCGATCTGGCATGGCTTCAACAAGCCGCTGATGATGAGCCTGGCCGGCACCTTCGGCGGCATCGCGCTCTACTTCGGCCTGCGCCGGCTGTTCGACCTGCACGCGATCGTGCGCCACTCGCTGGGAAGGCGCGCATTCCGCTGGAACATGGAGGCGCTGTACGCACTGGCCGGGCGCTTCACCTCGGGGGTAGCCAACGGCAGCCTGCAGCGCAGCCTGGTCTGGCTGGTACTGGCGGCGCTGGCGGCCGGCGCCGCGCCGTTCCTGTCCGGCAGCCATGCGCCGCTGGTGCTGCGCGCGCCGCAGCCGATGCCGCTGCTGGGCTGGCTGCTGTGGCTGGTACTGGTGGCCTGCGCGCTGTACACGGTGCGCACGTACCGGCAGCGCCTGCTGGCGCTGATCGTGCTGGGCGGCGCGGGCCTGATGGTCAGCCTGGTGTTCGTGTTCCTGTCCGCGCCCGACCTGGCCCTCACCCAGCTGCTGGTGGAGATGGTAAGCCTCGCCTTGCTGCTGCTGGGCCTGCACTACCTGCCGCCGCGATCGCCACCCGAGCGCGCACCGCGGCGCCGGGTCCGCGACGTGGCCGTGGCGCTGGCCGCCGGCCTGGGCATCGGCCTGCTCTCCTATGCGGTCATGACCCGACCGGTGGGTGAACCAGCGAGCCTCGAGATGCTGGCCCGCTCGCTGCCGGAGGCCTACGGCCGCAACGTGGTCAACGTCATCCTGGTGGACTTCCGCGGCTTCGACACCTTCGGTGAGATCACCGTGTTCGGGATCGCCGCGCTGATCGTGCATGCCCTGCTGCGCCGGGCGCGGCTGGCGCCGGAGAAGGTGATGGCCGGGCCGCCGGTGAAGCTGCCGGTGCCGGCCGACCTGGCCCAGCTGATGTTCCCGCTCACCCTGACCGTCTCGGTGTTCCTGTTCCTGCGCGGCCACAACGCGCCGGGCGGCGGCTTCATCGCCGGCCTGGTGCTGGCGGTGCCGCTGCTGACCCAGTACGTGATCCAGGGCGCGGCGTCGGTCGAGTCGCGCTTCGGCTTCGATTACATCCGCTGCATTGGCGTGGGCCTGATCGTGGCCGGGATCAGCGGCGCGGCCTCGCTCCTGTTCGATGTCGAGTTCCTGACCAGCGGCCACGTCGACCTCGACGTGCCATGGGTCGGCAAGGTGCCACTGGCCAGTGCGATCGGCTTTGATACCGGCGTCTACCTGGTGGTGTTCGGCGGGGCGATGCTGATCCTGTCCATGCTGGGCACGATCAAGCCTTCGCGCACCCGGGTCGCGCACCTGGGCGTGATCGAGCCGGGCCAGCGTTCGACCCGGACGGGAGAGATCTGATGGAGGCGTCCTGATGGAGCTGGCGATGGCGAGCGCGATCGGCATCCTCACCGCGGCCGGGGTGTACCTGCTGCTGCGCGCGCGCAGTTTCGACGTGATCCTGGGCCTGACCCTGCTCTCGTACGCGACCAACCTGCTGATCTTCGCCGGCGGCCGGCTGGTGGCGGGCAAGCCCCCGGTGCTGCGCGACGGGGTGACGCCTACCCTGTCGCACTACAGCGATCCGCTGCCGCAGGCGCTGGTGCTGACCGCGATCGTGATCGCCTTCGCCATGACCGCGGTCAGCATCGTGGTCGCCATCCGCAGCCGCGCCGACAACGACAGCGACCACGTCGACGGCAGTCGCGCCGAGCGCGAGTTCCTGCTGGCCGAGCAGCGCCGCCACGAGGAAGCACGCGAGGAAGCGCGGACCGCGGCGCAGGCGGCCGAGGCTGGCGCCAAGGCGGGTGGCGCATGACCCACCTGCCGCTGCTGCCGGTCCTGGTGCCGCTGTTCGCCGCGGCGCTGGTCCTGTTCTTCGAGAACCGCCGCTTCGGCATGGCGCCGCAGCGGATCGTGGCCTGGATCTCGATGGCGGTGATGCTGGGGGTGTCGGTGGCGTTGGCCATCGAAGCCTCCAGCGGCCGGATCCCGGTCTACCTGGTCGGCGACTGGCCGGCGCGGCTGGGCATCGTGCTGATGGTGGACCGCCTCTCCGCGTTGATGCTGCTGGTCGGCCAGCTGCTCGGCGCGGCCAGCCTGCTGCACGCCTGCGCCGGCTGGGACCGGCGCGCGCCGCATTTCCACGCGTTCTTCCAGTTCCAGATGATGGGCCTCAATGGCGCCTTCCTCACCGGCGACGCGTTCAACCTGTTCGTGTTCTTCGAGGTGCTGCTGATCGCCTCCTATGGGCTGATGCTCAGCGGTGGACGCGGCGAGCGCATGCGCGCGGGGCTGCACTACGTCGCCTTCAACATCGCCGCCTCGGCATTGTTCCTGATCGCACTGGGGCTGCTGTACGGCCTGCTGGGCACGCTGAACATGGCCGAGATGGCGCTGCGCGTGGCCCAGGCCCCGCCGCAGGACCTGGCGCTGGTCCAGTCGGCGGCCGGCCTGCTGGTGGTGGTGTTCTGCGCCAAGGCCGCGCTGCTGCCCATGTACTTCTGGCTGCCGCAGACCTACACCCATGCCCCGGCGGCCGTCGCCGCGCTGTTCGCGGTGATGACCAAGGTCGGCCTGTACGCGGTATTGCGGGTGGCGATGCTGAGTTTCGGCGCGGCGGGGGCGTTGGAGGGCTTCGCCTGGCCGGCGCTGCTGGCGCTGGGCGGGGTCACGCTGACCCTGTCCGCGCTCGGCGTGCTGGCATCGCGCCAGCTGCGCTCGCTGGCCGCCTACCTGGTGCTGGGTTCGGCGGCGACGCTGTTCCTGGCCTTCGCCCTGTCCACCACCGGCACGATCGCGGCCGGCCTGTATTACCTCGTGCACAGCACGTTCGCCGGCGCGGCGCTGTTCCTGCTCGCCGACCTGATCCGCCGCCGGCGTGGCAGCGCGGGCGACCGCAAGGACCTGGTGGCCGCATTGCCGGGCCGCATGATCCCGGGCGTGCTGTTCCTGGTCACGGCGGTCTCGCTGGCCGGGCTGCCGCCGCTGTCCGGCTTCATCGGCAAGCTGCTGCTGCTCGAGGCGGTGCCGTCCGGCGCCTCCACGGCATGGGTATGGGCGCTGGTGCTGGGCAGCAGCTTCATGATGATCGTCGGCCTGGCCCGCGCCGGCACGCGCCTGTTCTGGCGCGTGGAGCCGTGGCCGGATGCCTCGCCGGAACGGCTGGCCGCCTACACCCCGCTGGACGAGATGCGCGCAGCCCCGGGCCGCCCGCTCGAGACCGCGGCCACGGTCCTGCTGCTCGCGTACGGCATCGCCATGGTGGTCGCCGCCGCGCCGCTGCTGGATTACACCCGCGCCACCGCCGCCCAGCTGCAGTCCCCCGGCGACTACGTGCAGCAGGTGCGCGCGGCGACGCCGGCGCTGAGGGAGCCCTGAGCATGGCGACGAAACGCTTCTCCGAATGGCGCAAGCGCTGGCTGCCGTCGCTGCCGCTGGCGGCGGCGGTGTTCTGCTTCTGGCTGCTGATGAACGACCAGGTCACCCGCGGCCACGTGCTCATGGCCCTGGTGCTGGCCCTGCTGATCCCCCCGTTCGCCGCGCGCCTGGACCGCGAGTTCGCCCGCATCGGCAACCTGCGCGGGGCACCGCGGATGCTGGGCATCCTGCTGCTGGACATCGTGCGGTCGAACGTCACCGTCGCGCTGCAGGTGCTCGGCCCGGAGGCGAAGATCCGCCCCGGCTTCATCTGGGTGCCGCTGGACATCGCCAACATCCACGGCATCGCCGCCTTGACCAGCATCATCACCCTGACCCCGGGCACGGTGTCGTCGGCGCTGTCCGACGACCGCCGCTACCTGCTGGTGCACGTGCTCAACCTGGACGACGCCGACCGGGTGGTGCGCCAGATCAAGACCCGCTACGAGGCGCCGCTGATGGAGATCTTCCCGTGACCCCGCACGCGCTGGTGGCCTGGGCCGTGGTCGGCTCGATGCACGTGGTCGGCGTGGCACTGCTGCTGGCGCTGTACCGGCTGTTGAAGGGACCCAGCGTCCCCGACCGGATCCTCGCCCTGGACACGATGTTCGTGTGCGCCATCGCCCTGCTGGTGCTGTTCGGCATGCACCTGGGCACCGCGGTCTACTTCGAGGCCGCGCTGGTCATCGCCATGCTCGGCTTCGTCGGTACCGTCGTATTGAGCAAGTACGTGATGCGCCGGGACATCGTCGAATGAGCTGGCTGGTCGCCATCGCGCTGGTGCTGCTGCTGGCCTCCAGCTGTTTCTTCATCCTGGTCGGATCGCTCGGCCTGGTGAAGCTGTCGGAGTTCTTCAAGCGCCTGCACGCACCGACCAAGGCCAGCACGCTGGGCGTCGGCTGCGTGCTGCTGGCCTCGGTCGGCTACCACTGGTTCTCCGATACCGATCCGCAGCCGCGCGAACTGCTGATCACCGCGTTCCTGTTCATCACCGCGCCGATCAGCGCGCACCTGATGGCCAAGGCCGCGCTGTCGCTGCACATGGCCGAGCCGCCGCGGCAGCCGGGGATGGATGCGGAGAACGACGGGGACGCAGGCTCCTTGTAGGAGCCCATCCTCATGGGCGACCCGACACCGTCGGCACAGGCGACGGAACCGTAGTCCCGACGCCCGTGTCGCCGATGAACATGCCCCTGAAAAACGGCAGCGCTCCTACAGGAACAGCAGCAGTTCCAGCACCACCCAGGCCAGGAAGGCCAGGCAGAGGATCCCGCCTTCCTGCTGGCTGATCCGGCGGCCGCTGCGCAGCAGCGGATAGACCAGCAGGGTCAGCACCAGCACCGCCGGCAGCTCGAACCGGACGAACGAGGCAGGCAGCGCCAGCGGCTGCAGCACCGCCATGCCGCCGACGATCGCCAGCAGGTTGAACAGGCTCGAGCCGATGACGTGGCCGGCGACCATGTCGCCCTGCCCGCGCCGCGCCGCGGCGATCGCGGCCGCGACCTCCGGCAGCGCCGTGCCGATGGCCACCGGCAGCAGGCCGGCCATCAGCGGAGTCATGCCGAGCGCCTGGCCGAGGCCGAGGCCGCCGTCGACCACCCAGCGCGCGCCGAACCACAGCAGCGCGATCGCGATGGCGAGCCGGAACAGATTCAGGCCCAGCCCGGTGCGGGTGGTGGCGAAGGCGGCGATCTCCGCCTGCACTTCGTCCGCCTCGCGGCGTCCCTGCCGCAACAGGAACGCGGTGCTGGCGACGAAGCCCAGCAGCAGCACTGCCCCCTCGATGCGGTTGACGTAGCCGTCGAGCCCGAACGCCATCAGCGCGAACGTGGCCACCGCCAGCAGCACCAGCAGCGGGACGCCCATGCGGGCGCGCAGCAGCAGCGGCGCCGCCAGCGCGGCCAGGCCCAGGGTCAGGCCGAGGTTGACCACGTTGCTGCCGACGGCATTGCCCAGGGCCAGGTGCGATTGCCCCTCGAACACCGCGCGTGCGTTGACCGCCAGCTCCGGCACCGACGTGCCGAACGCGACCAGCAGGAGCCCGGCCACGAATGGCCGCACGCCCAGGTGCTGGGCCAAGCCAGACACCCCCTTGACCACCGAATCCCCACCCAGCGCCAGCAGCAGCAGGCCGAGCGCGAACAGTCCCAACGCTTCCGCCATCGCCATACCCTCCCGAGTCCCGCGCTGATTCTATGCCGGCACCAGGCCGCCGCGGGCAGGATCAGCCGCAGCCTTCGACGTAGTCGACCTGCGGCGGCAGGCCGATGCGCCATTCCTCGACCCGGCCCTGCGCGTCGGTTTCGAACAGCAGCACCGCCTCGCTGCCGTCGCGGGTCACCCGCAGGTACTTCGCCCCGTCCACGTACTTGTGCGGGCGCTCCTCGATCCGCCCCGGGTACATTGCTGCGATCTCGCTGGCGGCCATGCCGATGCGCCCGCCGCCCGGCGCGGTGGCGGCCGGATCGTCCACGTCCACGCGCACGAAGCGGCCGCCCTCGACCATGAAGCCGGTGCCGTAACCGTGCGCCGGCCGCGGTTGCGGGAACAGGTAGTGGCACGCGTCCGCGTCGCCCTGCGCCTCGCCGCCGCCCTCCAGCGGCCCACCCCACGCCAGCCGCAACGCCTGCGCGTCGCTGCCGAACGGAACCGGTCCGAACCCGGAGAAGTCGGCGGCCAACGGCGCCAGCGCCCTGGCCGCGCCGGGCACGGTGGCCGGGGGCACCTCTTCCTGCGGCGCATCCAGGGCCGGATCCACCCCGGCCTCGTGCACGACGGCCGATTGCGCCGCGTCGCCCGGCGCCTGCGCGCACGAGACCAGCAGCAATGCGAAGGTCAGGAGGCAGGCATCGAGCATCCTGGACGACATCGGTTTCCCCTGCGTGGACGACGGCGGCGAGGTTGGCAGGCGCTGCGTCAACGCCGGGCGAAGGCTCCGGCAAGCGCGCGCCTGTTCCGGGCGCGCCTCGACGGCACGGCCGTGGGCGGTAGGGTGCCTGCCTGCAGGAGGCCCCTTCCCCGCGCCGTCCGGCCGTTACGCCGGTGGCTGGAAGTTGCGCCGCAGGCCGGCCCAGCAGCCCTGGTAACCGCGCTGCCGGTGCCCGGCCGCCAGCGCCTGGGCGCAAGGCCGTATCACCGCGCGGGTCTCGAACATGAAGGCCATGGTGTCGGCGATCACGTCGGGCCGGGACAGGTCGGCGGCCGACGCCTTGTCGAAGGTGGCCGCGTCCGGGCCGTGCCCGCTCATGCAGTTGTGCAGCGATGCGCCGCCGGGCACGAAGCCCTCCGCCTTGGCGTCGTAGGCGCCGTGCACCAGGCCCATGAACTCGCTGGCCACGTTGCGGTGGAACCAGGGCGGCCGGAAGGTGTGCTGCGCCACCAGCCAGCGCGGCGGGAAGATCGCGAAGTCGACGTTGGCCGTGCCCGGGGTGTCGCTGGGCGCGGTCAGCACGGTGAAGATCGACGGATCGGGGTGGTCGAAGCTGATCGAGCCGATCGCGTTGAAGCGGCGCAGGTCGTAGCGGTACGGCGCGTAGTTGCCGTGCCAGGCGACCACGTCCAGCGGGCTGTGGCCGATGTCGGCGCGCCACAGGTGCCCCTGGAACTTCGCCACCAGCTCGAACCGGCCCTCGACATCCTCGTAGGCCGCCACCGGCGTCTCGAAATCGCGCGGGTTGGCCAGGCCATTGGCGCCGATCGGTCCCAGCTCCGGGAGCCGCAACGGCGCGCCGAAGTTCTCCAGCACGTAACCGCGCGAAGGACCATCGGGCAGTTCGACGCGGAAGCGGATCCCGCGCGGCACCACCGCGACCTGCTGCGGCTCGACGTCCAGCACGCCGAGCTCGGTGGCGATGCGCAGCCGGCCCAGCTGCGGCACCAGCAACAGCTCGCCATCGGCGTCGTAGAAGAAGCGGCCGGCCATGTCGCGGTCGGCGGCGTACAGGTGGATGCCCACGCCCTGCTGCGCGGCCGGCGACCCGTTGCCCGCCATCGTGTACAGGCCTTCGACGAAATCGACGGAGGTGGATGGCAGCGGCAGCGGATCCCAGCGCAACTGGTCCGGGGTCACCGGGCCGTCGCCGAAGTCGTTGTGGAACCGCGGCTGCGCGAACGGGGAAAAGGTCCCGTGCATCGCCGCCGGCCGGATCCGGTACAGCCAGCTGCGCCGGTTCTGCCCGCGCGGCGCGGTGAACGCGCTGCCGGACAGCTGCTCGGCGTACAGCCCGTGGGCCACGCGCTGCGGCGAGTTCTGCCCGACCGGCAGCGTGCCGGGCAGCGCTTCGGTGGCGAATTCGTTGCCGAAGCCGGTCATGTAGGCGGAACGGTCGGTGCTCATCTCGATCTCGTCCTTGCGGTGGGGGCGCACCCGGCGCGCGCCCGGCCCTCCCGCCGTCGCACGCCGGGCCATCGGCCGGGTCAGAGCACGCCGCGGCGCATCTGGTCGCGTTCGATGCTTTCGAACAGGGCCTGGAAGTTGCCTTCGCCGAACCCTTCGTTGCCCTTGCGCTGGATGATCTCGAAGAAGATCGGGCCGATCGCGTTCTGGGTGAATATCTGCAGCAGCTTGCGCTGCTTGGTCTCCGGGTCGGCGTCGATCAGGATCTTGTTGCGGCGCAGCCGCTCCACGTCCTCGCCATTGTCCGGGATGCGCTGGTCGATCACGTCGAAGTAGGTGTCGGGCGTGTCGAGGAACTCGACGCCGGCCTCGCGCATCTTCTCCACCGTCACGTAGATGTCGTCGGTGAAGCAGGCGATGTGCTGGATGCCCTCGCCGCCGTAGGCATCGAGGTATTCGTTGATCTGCGACTTCGGGTCGGAGGATTCGTTGAGGGGGATCCGGACCATGCCGTCGGGCGCGGTCATCGCCTTGGACAGCAGGCCGGTCTTGGCGCCCTTGATGTCGAAGTAGCGGATCTCGCGGAAGTTGAACAGCCGCTCGTAGTAGTCGGCCCACTTGGCCATGTTGCCGTGGTACAGGTTGTGGGTCAGGTGGTCGATGAAGGTCAGGCCGAAACCCTTGGGCATCAGCTCCACGCCCGGCAGGTATTCGTAGTCCGGGTCATGGATGGTGCCCTTGTCGTCGTAGCGGTCGACGATGTAGAGCATGCAGTCGCCGATCCCCTTGATCACCGGCGCGGCCACCGCCTTGCTCAGTTCGTCGCGACCGTCGAAAGCCTCGGCGCCGTTCTTCAGCGCCTGGGTGCGCGCCCAGTCGGCCAGCTTCTTCACCCGGATGGCGAAGCCGCAGGCGCTGGGTCCGTGCTGCTGCGCGAAGCGCGCGGCGAAGGAGTCCGGATCCTCGTTGATCAGGAACGTGCAGTCGCCCTGGCGGTAGGTGCTGATCGGACGGGTCTTGTGCCGCGCGACCTGGACGAAGCCGAGCTTGCGGAAATAGTCGTGCAGCTGGTGCGCCTGCCCGGCCGGGGCGGCGAATTCGACGAATTCGAAGCCGTCGATCCCCATCGGGTTCTCGAACTGGCTCACGGCCATGCCGGCGTTGGCGGGCGACGTGCTGGGGAGGGCTTGCGATTGCGCGCTCATGATGGCTTCCTGAACACCCGCGGGGGAGCGGTCCGTTTCGACCCCCTTTTATAGTTACTCCTGCAACCATAAGCAAGGTGTCCTGCCGCAATGACCGTTCCGAACGCTTCCGACGCCACCGGTGCCGCGCCTGCCGCGGATGCCACCCGCCACGCCCAGCTGGAGCTGGAGAACTTCCTGCCCTATCGCCTCAGCGTGCTCTCCAACCGGGTTAGCCAGACCATCGCCGACCTCTACCAGAAGCGGTTCGGGCTGGCGATCACCGAATGGCGGGTGATGGCGGTCCTGGGCCGTTTCCCCGACCTGTCCGCCAACGAGGTCGCCGACCGCACCGCGATGGACAAGGTGGCCGTCAGCCGTGCGGTGGCGCGCCTGCTGGAGCGGAGCCTGATCAAGCGCGAGATCCACAGCGACGACCGGCGCCGTTCGGTGCTGGCGCTGTCGGAGGTGGGCTATTCGGTCTACGACGAGATCGCGCCGATGGCGCTGGGCTGCGAGCAACGGCTGGTCGCCACCCTCGACGACGAGGAGAAGGCCATGCTCGACCGCCTGCTGCGCAAGCTCTCCGGCCCGGGCCTGGCGGCCCTGCGCGACGGCGGCTGACGCCCGCCGCCGTAGTCCGGGGATTCACCGGGAGGGTTGAGGGACCAGGACGGGCGCGTTGCCACGCGCCACGTCCATGCAGGCCGGTGCTCCGCCCGCCTGTCGCGGATCAGGGCTGCGCGGGCGCCTCCGGCGGCGCCCACTCCTCCAGGAATGCCTCGATCCGGCGACGGTCCGGCTTGCCCTTGCGCAGCAGGTCGTGGCCTGACTGCGCGTGCAGGACCTGGCCGTCGGCATCCAGCACCAGCAGGTGCGGTGCGTGGGCCTCGGCGCTGCCCGGGTAGGCGGCCAGGAACGCGACGTTGCCCGGCGCGCTGCGATCGACCTTGACCCAGATGAAGCCGGCGTCGCGCCGGTGGCGCAACGGGGCTTCGCCCTCGATGCGCTCGTCGAGCACCGCGCACTCGGCGCAGGCCGCGTCGCCCAGTTCCAGCACGATGCGCTTGCCGCCGCGCTTGGCTTCGACCTTCGCAGTTTCCAGGTCGTTGGCGGCGCTGCGGTTCGGGTCGAACGACGCGCCGAGCGCGGCGATCGCGGCGATGTCGGCCGCCGCGCGCGTGTTGCCGGAGGCGACCGGCTCGCGGACGTCGGCCACCGGCGGCTTCTGCGGAGTGGTGTCCACCGGCAGCGGCGGCCCGGACGTCGCCGGCGGCTCCTGCCCGCTGCATGCGGACAGGAACGCCACCACTAGCAGCGCCAGCGCGGAAGCCATGCCGGTACCGCCACGCAGGTCCGCCATGCTCACTTGACCCCGTGCATGAGCCGGTTGACCAGCGGCGCCAGCAGGAACAGCAGCACGCCCGAGCCCAGCAGCGCCCAGAAGCCGAAGGTGTAGCCGGCATGCGCCGAGGCCACGGTCATGCCGCCCTCGCCGCTGACGCTGGAGGCGAAGATGCCCGAGAGGTTGTTGCCGATGGCGATCGACAGGAACCAGCCGCCCATCGCCAGGCCGGTCAGGCGCACCGGCGCCAGCTTGGTGGTCATCGACAGGCCGATCGGCGACAGGCACAGCTCGCCCACCGACTGGATCACGTAGACCATGAACAGGGTCCAGAACGGGATCTTCAGCGACTGCGGGTCGACCAGGCTGGACAGGGCGAACATCAGCAGCAGGAACGCCAGGCCGTTGAAGATCAGGCCCAGGCCGAACTTGCGCGGGATCGAGGGGTTCTTCGAGCCCATCTTCACCCAGATCCAGGCCATGATCGGGGCCAGGGTGATGATCGCGATCGAGTTCACCGACTGGAACCAGCCGACCGGGAACTCCCAGCCCCACAGGTCGCGGTTGACGATGTTCTGGGCCAGGAAGTTGAACGAGCTGCCGGCCTGTTCGAAGAACATCCAGAACAGCACGTTGAAGCCGAAGATGATCAGCATGGCGATCACCATGTCGCGCTGCACCGCGCCCTCGCGCATGCCCTCCACCAGCAGCATCAGCGCCGGCGCGACGAACAGCGCGATCAGGATCCAGTTCAGGACCCCGGCATCGATGGTCAGCAGGAAGTAGAACCCGGGCACCGCCAGCATCGCGCCGAGCACCACCAGCAGCAGCCGGCCGGTGCCGGCCATCGCGCCGGTAGCCGCGCCGATGCCCTTGAGCTGGCCGCGGCCGAACCAGAACCACACCAGGCTCAGCACCATGCCGATGCCCGAGGCGATGAACACGACCTTGTACGACGGCATCTCCGGCGTGCCGAACACCTTGTCGGCGAGCAGGCCGGTCAGGATCGGGGCGATGAACGCGCCCAGGTTGATGCCCATGTAGAAGATGGTGAAGCCCGAGTCGCGGCGGCCGTCGCCGGTGGCGTAGAGCTTGCCGACCACGGTGGAGATGATCGGCTTGAACATGCCGTTGCCGACGATCACCGTGGCCAGGCCGAGCTTGAGCATCGCCTCGCTGGGCAGGGTGATCAGGAACAGGCCGGCGGCCATGAACGCGGCGCCGACCAGGATCGATCGCTGGTAGCCGATCAGTTTGTCGGCGACGTAGCCGCCGAAGATCGCCGCGGCGTAGACCAGCGCCAGGTAGGCGCCGTAGAGCATGCTCGCCGGCGCCTCGCCGGCGCTGTCGCCGCCGTGGAACTGGGCGACGATGTACAGGGCCAGGGCCCAGCGCATGCCGTAGAAGGCGAAGCGCTCCCAGAACTCGGTCATGAACAGCATCCACAGCGGACGCGGATGGCCCATGACCTGGGCGAACTCGGGCAGGGTGGGCGGCGGCGCGGGCGGGGCCGCGACCTTGGGCTCGACGACGTCGGCGCTCATGAAGATCCTTGCGTACTGATGGGATACAAAGGGGCGTCGCCCCCGGAGTGGGCCGAGAATCACCGACGACGGCGCCGGGCGTCAATGCGAGTGCGCCGCGCACCCCGCCCCCGCAAGCCGGTTTTTCCCTTGCCTGGCAGCCACTTGCGTCCGCAACGAACGGGCGCCTCCCAGTCCCCGGTCGGCCCGTGGGCGGGCCGGCCAGCCCCGTGCGGGCCCTGCGGGGCCCGTGCAGTGAGCCCGGTTCAGGCCGGACCGATGCTCGTCCGCACCTCGAACAGCTCGGGGAAGAAGGTCAGCTCCAGCGCATCCTTGAGGAAGCCCACGCCGCTGGATCCGCCGGTGCCGCGCTTGAAGCCGATGATCCGCATGACCGTGCGCATGTGCCGGAAGCGCCAGAGCTGGAACTGGGTCTCCAGGTCGACCAGGTCCTCGCACAACGAGTACTCGCGCCAGTAGCGGTCGGTGTCCTCGTAGATCCGCTCGAACACCGGCCGCAGCACCGGGTCGGAGACGTGCGCGGCGCTCCAGTCGCGGCCCGGGTCCAGGTAGGCAGCCGGGATCGGATGGCCGAAGCGGGCCAGGTAGCGCAGGAATTCCTCGTACAGGCTGGGCAGTTCCAGCTCGGCGCGCAGCGCCGCCTGGCCGTCCGGGTCGTGGGCGAACACCTTGACCATGCCGGGGTTCTTGTTGCCGAGCAGGAACTCCACCGCCCGGTACTGCAGCGACTGGAAGCCCGACGAGGGCCCCAGCAGGTGGCGGAAGCCCATGTATTCGGACGGCGTCAGCGTCTCCAGCACCGACCACTGTTCGGTCAGCTGGCGCAGCACCTGCTTGCTGCGCGCCAGCACCTTGCGGCACTGCCAGACCTGGTCGGCCTTGAGGAATTCGCGCGCGGCATGCAGTTCGTGCATCAGCAGCTTCAGCCACAGCTCCGAGACCTGGTGCTGGACGATGAACAGCATCTCGTCGTGGTGCGGCGGGTCGGACAGCGGCTGCTGCGCCGAGAGCAGGCGCTCCAGGTGCAGGTAACCGGCATAGGTCATCCGCCCCTGCAGGTCGGTGTGGATGCCCGGTTCGAGCGGACGCTGGTTCTTGTCGAGGGTCATCGGCAGGTGGCGGGGACACGGGGGGCCGCAAGGGTAACCCAGCGTGGCCGGGGGGCGTCTGGCCACCGCTGTCATGCGTCCGTACCTGGCTGAACGGCCCGGCGCAAGTATTGGGAAAACAAGCGTTGTTGCGCTGCACGGCGGGTTTTCTCCGGGCATTCCGTACCATATGCAACTTTCCTGCACCGCATTCGGGCCCACGCCCGCACACGCAATGACCCAAGCCGCAAGCTTCCAGATCGACTACCTGCAATACCTGGGCGCGGACGGGCGACCGGTCCGCGAGTTCCCCGTCGCGCTGCGTGATCCGGCCACGCTGGTGCCGCTGTTCAAGCAGATGCTGTTCGTGCGCGCCTTCGACACCAAGGCGATCGCCCTGCAGCGCACCGGCAAGCTCGGCACCTACGCGCCCTGCCTGGGCCACGAGGCCACCCACGTCGGCATTGGCGCGGCGATGGCCGAGGGCGACGTCTACGCGCCCAGCTACCGCGAGTACGGCGTGCTGTTCATGCGCGGCGTGCGCCCGCGCGAGGTGCTGCTGTACTGGGGCGGCGACGAGCGCGGCAACGACTTCCAGGAAGGCGGCGCGCGCCACGATTTCCCGTTCTGCGTGCCGATCTCGACCCAGTGCCTGCACGCGGCCGGCGCGGCGCTGGCGTTCAAGCTGCGCGGCGAGCCGCACATGGCGGTCGCCACCTGCGGCGACGGCGGCACCTCCAAGACCGATTTCTACGCCGCGCTGAACTCGGCCGGCGCCTACGAGCTGCCGCTGGTGCTGGGCGTGGTCAACAACGGCTGGGCGATCTCGGTGCCGCGTTCGGCGCAAACCGGCGCGCAGACCCTGGCGCAGAAGGGCATCGCCGGCGGCCTGTTCTGCCTGCAGGTGGACGGCAACGACCTGGTCGCCGTCCTCGAGGCGATGCGCATCGCCAGCGAACGCGCGCGCAGCGGCCAGGGCGGCAGCGTGATCGAGTTCATGACCTACCGCCTGTCCGACCACACCACCGCCGACGACGCGCGCCGCTACCGCGACGACGCCGAGGTCAAGGCCGCGTGGGAACGCGAGCCGATGACCCGCCTGCGGACCTGGCTGACCGCGCAGGGCGCGTGGAGCGAGGCCGAGGAAGCGGCCTGGAAGCAGGAATGCGACCGCCTGGTGAACATCGAGGTCGACGCGTACCTGGCCACGCCGGTACAGCCGGTGGAGGCGATGTTCGACTACCTTTACGCCGATCCGCCGCCGGAGCTGCTGGCCCAGCGCGCGGCCGCGGTGGCCCTGGAGCAGCGCCATGGATGACATCCGTTCGCCCTCGCGCGACGCCCACAACGCCGCCCACGGCGATGCCGCCGCATCGAACGACGCCATCCGCGGAGGACAGCCGATGACCGCGACCCCGACCGCCGCTCCGATCACCCTGATCGAAGCGATCACCCAGGCCCTGGCCTGGGAGCTGGAACACGATCCGTCGGTGCTGGTCCTGGGCGAGGACGTGGGCGTGAACGGCGGCGTGTTCCGCGCCACCGCCGGCCTGCAGCAGACCTTCGGCGCGCAGCGCGTGCTGGACACCCCGCTGGACGAGACCACCATCGCCGGCCTGTCGGTCGGCCTGGCCGCGCAGGGCATGAAGCCGGTGGCCGAGGCGCAGTTCGACGGCTTCGTCTACCCGATGGTCGACCACCTGATCTGCCATGCCGCGCGCCTGCGCAACCGCACCCGCGGCCGCATGCACTGCCCGATGGTGCTGCGCGTGCCGTGGGGCGGCGGGATCCGCGCGCCCGAGCACCACAGCGAGGCCAACGAGGCGATCTTCACCAACGTGCCGGGCCTGCGCGTGGTCATGCCGTCCTCGCCGCAGCGCGCCTACGGCCTGCTGCTGGCCGCGATCCGCGACCCGGATCCGGTGATCTACATGGAGCCCAAGCGGCTCTACCGCCAGTACAAGGAACTGGTCGCCAACGACGGCGAGGCGTTGCCGCTGGACGTGTGCTTCGTCCTGCGCGAAGGCACCGATGTCACCCTGGTCGCGTGGGGCGCGCAGGTGAAGGAGGCGCTGGAGGCGGCCGACGCGCTGGCGAAGGACGGCATCAGCGCCGAGGTGGTGGACGTGGCCACCCTGCGCCCCCTGGACTTCGACACCATCGCCGAATCGGTCTCGCGCACCGGCCGCTGCGTGATCGTGCAGGAAGCCCCGCGCACCGCCGGTTTCGGCGCCGAGATCGCCGCGCGCCTGGCCGAGCAGTCTATGTACGACCTGCTCGCCCCGGTCGAACGCGTCACCGGCTGGGATACGCACATCCCGCTGTTCCGCCTGGAGATGAAGTACCTGCCCAGCGTGGAGCGTATCGTGGCCGCTGCCCGGCGCGCGGTGGCGCACGGCTGAATCGCGGCGCCGCCGGCGATGCCGCGGCGCCGCTACCCGACCTTTCCGGCGTGGCCCGCGGCCGCGCCCGCAACGACCTGCCAGGAACATCCGCATGAGCCAGAGCAAGACCTTCCACCTGCCCGACCTGGGCGAGGGCCTGCCGGACGCGACCATCGTCGAGTGGTACGTCAAGGAGGGCGATGTCGCCCGCCTGGATGAGCCGCTGGTGTCGATGGAGACGGCCAAGGCCGTGGTCGAGGTGCCGTCGCCGGTCTCGGGCAAGGTGCTCAAGCTGGCCGGTGCGGCCGGCGACGTGATCGCCACCGGCGCGATGCTGGCGGTGTTCGAGCCCGACCCGAACCTGCCGCAGCGCGCCGAAGGCCAGGACACCGGCCACCACCATGGCGGCGGCCACGCCGCGCCGGCCAAGGCCGCGGCCAGCGACGACGGCGGCGAACCGCCGACGCAGCCGGCGCCGTCCGAGGCGCGCGGCGGCGACGCCGGCACCGTGGTCGGCGCGATGCAGTCCTCCGATGCCGTGCACAGCGAGACGGCGATCTCCGTCGGGGGCGTGAAGGCGATGCCGGCGGTGCGCGCGCTGGCGAAGAAGCTCGGCGTCGACCTGGCGCGCGTGCGCGCCACCGGCGCCGACGGCACCGTCAGCCTGGCCGACGTGAAGAACGCGGCCGCCTCGCCCTCCAGCCTGCTTCCCGCCGCTTCCGGCCGCACGGGCCCGGCACCTGCCGCCGCGCAGTCCGCCGCGCCGGTTGCGTCGCGTGGCGTCAGCCGCGACGACGCACCGCAGCGCACCCCGATGTCCGCCGCCGGCAAGCCGATGCGCACCCGTCCGCCGGGCGCGACGGCCGCCGCCAGCGGCCAGCCCGAGCAACTCAAGGGCGTGCGCCGCAACATGGCCCGGGTCATGGCCGATGCGCACAGCAAGGTGGTACCGACCACGCTGGTCGACGATGCCGACCTGCACGGCTGGATCGGCAAGCAGGACATCACCGCGCGCCTGGTCCGCGCGATCACGGTCGCCTGCAAGACGGTGCCCGCGCTCAACGCCTGGTTCGATGGCGACGCGCTGGCGGTGACGCGCCACCCGCACGTGGACGTGGGCATCGCGGTGGACACCGACGACGGCCTGTTCGTGCCGGCCCTGCGCAACGCCGACATGCTCGATGCGCGCGGCATCCGCGAGGGCATCAACCGCCTGCGCCTGCAGGTGGAGGAACGCTCCATCGCCGCCAGCGAGCTGTCGGGCTACACCATCTCGCTGTCCAACTTCGGCATGTTCGCCGGCCGCTACGCCACGCCGGTCGTGGTGCCGCCGTGCGTGGCGATCGTCGGTGCCGGCAAGCTCAGCCACGACGTGGTGGCGGTGATCGGCGGCATCGAGGTCCACCGCCGCCTGCCGATCTCCCTGACCTTCGACCACCGCGCCGCTACCGGCGGCGAGGCCGCGCGCTTCCTCAAGGCGCTGCTCGACGACATGGCGCTGCCGCAGTAATGCCAGGGCGGTGAGCGTAGGCGCCGCCGTCACATGCGCTGCGACGGCGGCGGCGTACCGTCGGAATCCCCTTCCCTACGGAGCAGCGCCATGCCACACCACAGCCGCCTGAGCACCCTGGTCCTCGACTGCAAGGTCGACGACCTCGCCGCATCGACCGAGTTCTGGAGCCGGGCCTTGGGCAAGCCGGTCGCCAGCCCGGACCAGGACGGCGACGGCAGGTACGCCGAACTGGAAACCGCCGAGGACGAGCCGATCATCCTGCTGCAGAAGGTCGGGCACGATGCGCGGGTGCACCTGGACATCGAGACCGACGACGTCGAGGCCGAAGCCGAACGGCTGGTCGCGCTGGGGGCGAAGAAGATCGCCTTCATCAAGCGCTGGTGGGTGATGGAAGCACCCAGCGGCCATCGCTTCTGCGTGGTGCGGCAGCAGCGCGAGCCGTTCGGGCCGCACGCCAACCGCTGGGAGTGATGCCGCGCGGCGGATCCAACCTGCCGCCGCGGTTGTTGTAGGAGCCCATCTTCATGGGCGACCCGAGATGGTCGGGACAGGCGACCTCCTCGTCACCCCGACACCCGTGTCGCCCATGAGGATGGGCTCCTACAGCCGCGAACGCTCCAGCCAGGTTTCCAGGCCCTGGGCGTTGAGCTCGATGTCCATCGCCAGCAGCTGCAACACCGCTGCGTCGTCCAGGGCGACGCCATGCGCGCGGGCGCGCTCAAGGTAGTACTCCGACAGCGCGGCCACCAGCGCGCGGTGGCGATCCGGCTGGCCATCGCAGGCCTGCGCCAGCGAGACCATCGCATCGATCTGCTCGTGCATTTCCGCGGCCAGCCGCGCCACGTCCCCGACGCGACCGTAGTGGGTCAGGTACATGGCCTGCGGCGACTGCGCCATCATCCGCTCGATCGATGCCTGCATCGCCTCGGGCTCGAACTGCACCGGCGAGGACGTGGGCAGGATGAAGGCACCGTGCGCGCCGTCCAGTTCGCGGTACGAAAGGCCGAAGGTGTCGCCGGTGAACCAGCTGCGGCTGCGCGCGTCCCACACGCACTGGTGGTGGCGCGCGTGGCCGGGCGTGTCGATGCAACGCAGCGCCCTGCCCGCTAGGTCGACCTCGTGGCCATCGGCGGCCACCACCACCCGTCCGGACGGCACCGGCACCAGCTCCCCGTAATGCCGCGCGAATTCGGCTTCGCCGTACACGGCCGTCGCGCCGGCGGCCAGACGCGCCGGATCGATCATGTGCGGCGCCGCGCGCGGATGCGCGACCAGCCGAGCGTTCGGCAGTTGCCGCATCAGGGTGCCGGCACCACCTGCATGGTCGAGGTGGACGTGGGTCAGGATCAGCCAGTCCACGTCGGCGGGCACGAGCCCGGCCTGTTCCAGCGCCGCCAGCAGCACCGGGACGCTGTGGTTGGTGCCGCAGTCGATGAAGGCACCGCGCCCTTCTTCCACGACCAGGTACGCCGCGTCGAAGCGCGGCCGCACATAGCCGGTATCGATCGTATGGATGCCGTGTTCGGGCATGTCGGCCTCCTTGCTGGCTGTCTTCCGTGGCGCGGGACCATCCTAGTCAGGGCAGGCGGTGCCTGCGATCCGGCTTTGGTCGTAGACCGGACGCCCCCATTTGCAGGAGCCGATTCATCGGCGACACGGGCGTCGGGGTGCCGAGGATGTCGCCTGCGCCGGCGCGTCGGGTCGCCGATGAATCGGCTCCTACAAGGGCCTTTGGCGCCACGCATCCATCAACCGCATGCGCAGGGGAATCGCCAGCGCCAGCACCGCCAGGAACGCGCCGTAGGCGTACAGCACCGCGAGCACCTGGCGCCAGATCGGCCCGCTGCGCGCGTCGGCCACGCCTTCGCTGTAGCCCCAGAGCATGCCGGCGATGCTCAGCACGAGCGCCAGCATCAGCACCGCGGTGTCGAATGCACGCCGCGCCAGCGGCCGGGGCGTGCGCGGATACACCCAGTACAGGGCGCCCAGCAACGCGAACCAGGGCAGGAACAGCAGCAGGGACAACCAGGCCATCAGCGCCGCGCCCTCATGCCTCGGCCTCGGCCAGCTGCCGCAGCGCATCGAGGACCTCGTCCACGCCGGCCAGGCCCTCGCCGAGCGTGCCGATCTTCTCGCCCAGCAGGCCGACCGCGCGCAACTCCATCTCGTGCAGCGCGTCGAGGCCCTCGCGCTTGAGCCGCGCGATCACCTCGCCGGCTTCGCGCGGCGACTGGTGGCCATCCCCCTGCAGCAGCAGGCGTCCGTCCGCGTCGACCAGCTTGAAGTGGAAGCGGCCGTCGGCTTCGCGGTACTGCTTGATCTGCGGGAGCCTGGCCGCTGCCGACTTCTTCGCGCGGGCACCGGCCGCGGCCGCCCGGAACGGGCCAAGGCCGACGGCACGCTGCAGGCCGTCGAGCAGCGGCACGGTGACGTCGCGCGCCTTGCGTGCGCCTTCCAGCAGGATGTCCTCCAGGTGCGCGGGCTTGGCGATCAGTTGTGCGTACTGCTCGCGCATCGGCGCCACCGCTTCGTCGACCAGCGCGAACAGCCGCTGCTTGGCGTCGCCCCAGCCGATGCCGTCGGCGAAGGCATGGCGCATCTCTTCGGCCTGCGCCGGCGTGGCAAAGGCCTGGTAAAGCTGGAACAGGGCCGAGCCCTCGGTGTCCTTGGCTTCGCCGGGCGCGCGCGAGTCGGTCACGATCGACATCACCAGCTTCTTCAGTTCGGCCGGCGGCGCGAACAGCGGGATCGTGTTGTCGTAGCTCTTGGACATCTTGCGCCCGTCCAGGCCGGGCAGCGTGGCCACGTTCTCGTCGATCTGCACCTCCGGCAGCACCAGCGGCTCGCCAGTGTTGCCCGTGGCCTGGCGCCAGGCCTCGCCGTAGAGGTGGTTGAAGCGTTGGCCGATATCGCGCGCCATCTCGATGTGCTGGATCTGGTCGCGACCCACCGGCACCTTGTGCGCGCCGAAGGCCAGGATGTCGGCGGCCATCAGCACCGGGTACATGTACAGGCCGGCGTTGACGCCCGCGTCGGGGTCTTCGCCGGCGGCGACGTTCTTGTCCACCGCCGCCTTGTAGGCGTGCGCGCGGTTGAGCAGGCCCTTGGCCGCCACGCAGGTCAGCAGCCAGGTGAGCTGGGGGATCTCGACGATGTCCGATTGCCGGTAGAAGGTCACCTTCCGCGGATCCAGGCCGCAGGCCAGCCAGGTCGCGGCGATCTCCTGGCGCGAGCGGGCGACGCGTTGCGGATCGTCGGCCTTGATCAGCGCGTGGTAGTCGGCCAGGAAGAAGAAGCTCTCCACCCCGGGCGCGCGACTGGCGGCGATCGCCGGCCGGATGGCGCCGGCGTAGTTGCCCAGGTGCGGGGTACCGGTGGTGGTGATGCCGGTGAGGACTCGGACGGTCATGGCGGATGCGCGGTTGAGACCGGTCGATTCTACCTTGGACGGCCGTCGGGCCCGGCGACAGACGAAGAAAACCCCATTGCCGCCCGTGGCGCGTTCATCGCAGGCAACCTCCCAGCGGCCACTGCCATGACCACCCCGAGCAACGCGATCGCGACCGCATTGGCGTCTTTCGCACGGTTTCTCTTGCTGGCGCTGGCGATGGCCGCGCCGGCACACGCCCACCGGCCCAGCCCCTCGCCGGCGCTGGTGGAACTGGAAATCGTCGACCGCGACAGCGGCCGGCGCCTGCAGTCCTGGCACCACCAGGGCCAGGCGTGGGTGGCCGGCGAGCCTGGCCGGCCCTACGCGATCGGCCTGCGCAACCTCACCGGCAGCCGCGTCCTGGTGGTGCTGTCGGTCGACGGTCTCAACGCCATCGACGGGCGCTCGGCAGCCTTCGGCCAGGCCGGTTACGTGCTTGGCCCCTGGCAGGCGCTGGAGGTCACCGGCTGGCGCAAGTCGCTCGGCACCGTGGCCCGGTTCGTGTTCGACGACCCGTCGCGCAGCTACGCCGCGCGGACCGGCCGCCCGGCGAACATCGGCGTGATCGGCGTGGCCGTGTTCCGCGAGCACGCGCCCGCCTATCTCCCTCCCCCGATCGGCATCGGCAGCGCCCGCGAAGCGCATGGCAGCGAACCATCGCCCGGCCGTCAGGCCAGGGCGATCCAGCGGACGACCGATGGCGTCCACGGCCCGCATCGAGCAGGCGTGCATTCCGAGGCCCGTGCCATCGCCTCGGGCGCGCCAGCCCCGGGCCTGGGCACCGGCCATGGCGCCGTGGAGGGATCGCGGGCCTATTACACCGGCTTCGAGCGCGAAGCCGTGCCCTCACAGGTCAGCGAGGTGCGCTACGACACACGGGCCGGGCTGCTCGCGCGCGGCGTGCGCATGCCGACCCTGCATCGACCGGGCAGGCACCGGCCGCCCCTGCACGAGCCACATCCATTCCCTGGTGAGTTCGTCCCCGATCCGCGCTGAGCGCGGCGGGACCACACCCGCCTTTCCCTTTCGAGGGAGAAGCAAAACCGGCTTGCACGACCGCGCTGGCGGCGCAGGCGGGCAACGCCTCCGGTCCGATCGACGTCGCACCCGTCGACCGGGAGCGACGAGCCACAGACACGGAAAAGGGCGGCTTGCGCCGCCCTTTCCCCCTGTCGAGGCAGTCGCCCCGTCAGTGGCGGTAACGCTCGTCCAGGCTGCTCTCGAACTCGCGCACTTCCTTCTCGGCGCGATCCTTCTCCCAGCCATAACGTTCCTGCAGCTTGCCGGCAAGGTACTTGGCGTTGCCTTCGGCCACGTCGAAATCGTCATTGGTCAGGTCGCCCCACTTGGCCTGCATCTGACCCTTGAGCTGCTTCCAGTTGCCACCGATGATGTCGCGATTCATGTGATGCTCCTGCTTGTGCGTGTCGGGGGACGGCCACTTCGCTTCGTTGCTCGGTTGACCGTGGCGCCAGTGTCCCGCGTACGCCGTTGGGCGCCGATCCATCCCGCGTCAATGCGAAGTTATCCGGCTGAACCGCTCATCACCGCCGCACGCGCGCGCCGCCGCGAAAAAGAAAAGGGCCGGATGTCCGGCCCTTTCCCGCGACGCGATGTGGATCGGCGATCAGCACTTGCCGTCCTTGCAGTCCTGCGCCTTGTCGTCGATCTTGTCGCCGGCCGCTTCGATGTCCTTGCCTGCACCGGAAACGGTGTTGCAGGCCGACAGCATGGACACGGAGAACAGGCTCAGCAGGGTCAGGGTGATGATGCGCTTCATTTCGGGCTCCTCGTGACGGTTCGACCGCAACCTGTGCGGGTTGGCGGCCAATCTGGAGGGGGCACCGTGGAACCGGCGTGAATGCGTGCCGGGGATGTTCAGTCGCGCATCAGCGTGGATTTGCCGAACAGGCTCTCGACCAGGTCCACGGCCAGCTCGGCGGTGATGTTGTGGTCGTCCAGCACCGGGTTGAGCTCGACGATATCCAGCGAGCCCATCCGCCCGGTGTCGGCGATCATCTCCATCACCAGCTGCGCCTCGCGGTAGTTGGGGCCGCCGGGCACGGTGGTACCCACGCCCGGCGCGATCCCCGGATCGAGGAAGTCGACATCGAAGCTGACGTGCAGGTGGGTGTCGGCGTCCACCCCGTCGAGCGCCTGCGCCATCACCCGCTTCATACCGACCTCGTCGATGTAGCGCATGTCGTAGATGTCCAGGCGGTGCTGCTTGACCAGCCGCTTCTCCTCCGGATCCACCGAGCGGATGCCGATCTGGCGGATCTGCCCGGGCTGCAGCGCCGGCGCCTCCCCGCCCAGGCGGGTGAGCGCCTCCGGCCCGAGTCCGCACAGGCACGCCACCGGCATGCCGTGGACGTTGCCCGACGGCGTGACGTCGCTGGTGTTGAAGTCGGCGTGCGCGTCCAGCCACAGCACGCGCAGCTTCTTGCCGGTCTCGCGGCAGTGGCGCGCCACCGCGGTGATCGAGCCGATCGCCAGGCAATGGTCGCCGCCGAGCATCACCGGCATCCGGCCGGCGCGCAGCTCGCGCAGGCTGGCTTCCATCAGCGCGCCGTTCCAGGCCACGACCTGGTCCAGGTGCCGGTAGCCGGCCTCGGGCGGCAGCCAGGGATTGGCCGGGCCGGCCAGGTTGCCGCAGTCGCGCACGTCGATGCCGCGCCCGGCCAAGGCCTCGGCCAGGCCGGCGATGCGCAGGGCCTCGGGCCCCAGCGAGGCGCCGCGATGGCCGGCGCCGATGTCGGTCGGCACGCCGATGAAGGAAACAGGGGGATAGCTGCGGGGCATGGATCGTCTGCAGGTGGATTGCGGACGTCCATTCTAGGCAAGGGCGCCGACGCTGGCCCGCCGCAACGCAGCGACGAGCGGCTCGCGCAGATGCCTTCGCGCCCCGACCGGACGCGATGTGGTGCCGCCTATCCGGATCGAACGGATGACCTACCGCTTACAAGGCGGTTGCTCTACCAGCTGAGCTAAGGCGGCGTCGTGGCGCGTCGGATTCTAGCGCAGCGTGCCGACAGGCAGCGTCGCGCAGTCGCGCTCCTGCGCGGCGGGGAACGTCGCGCGCACGGAATCGGCATCGGCGCTGGCACCGTCGAGCCACCAGCGCGACGGTCCAGCCGCGCCCTGCGCGCGCAGCTGCGCCGGGAACCCGGCCGCGCGCAAGGCCGCGACGCGGCGCTCGGCGGTCTCGCGCCCGCGATAGGCACCCAGGGCGATGCCGTTGGCATCCTCGCCCTGGTTGAGCAGCAGGAAATCCTGGAAGCCTGCGGCCGCGATGCGATCGGCGGTCGCCTGCGCCTCGGCGCGACTGGCGGCCGGCGGCAGCAGCACGCGATAGCCGCTCGCCGCGCCGGGTTCCTCGCGGATCTCCGCCTCGCGCAGCAGCGTGCCCAGCCCCGCCTGCGCGACCTCGGCCGCGCCCCGGTCGGGGAACGGCCCCACGCTCAGGCAGGTGGCGGGCGCGGGGCCGGCAGCCTGCGGCCCGACGTCTTCGTTGCCGCTTGCGGTCGCAGGCGAGGTCGTCGCCGCCTGCGCCGGCAGCAGGACCAGCGCGACGCCGCCCTTGTCCGACGCTGGCAGCGGCCGCGGCGCGGGCGACGGCCGCGTCAGCCACCAGGCGGCGACACCGAGGTTGAGGGCGACCAGGACGACGATCAGGGCACGGACTCGCATGGACGGCGATTCTAGCGGGACGGCAGCGGCGCCGGCCCATCGGCTTCGTCCGGCGCGTGCAGCTGCGCCCATGCCGCCAGGCCCTCCAGGACCAGGGCCACGCGCAGCTGCGCCGCCGGCATCAGCGGCAGCAACGCCTCCGCCCCGCCACCGTGGAGCAGCAGCGCCGGCTCGCGGCCGAGCCGTTCGCGCGCGTGCCGCAGGGAGCGCTCGACCAGCGCGACCGCCGCGCCGTCGCAGCCGGATGCCAGCGCATCCTCGGTGTCGTCGGCGAACTCGCGGTAGTGCCCCCCGGAGGCGGGCAACTGCACCGCACGCTGCTGCAGCGCCTGGCGCATCAGCGTCGGCGAGGCCGCGATCCGCCCCCCATGGTGGATGCCATCGGCGGCGAGCAGGTCGATCGTCAGCGCGGTGCCGACACCGGCGACGAGCACGTCGCCACCGCCCGCGCGCGCGGCGAGCATGGCGAGGAAGCGGTCCACGCCCATCCGCTGCGGTTGCGGATAAGCCACGCGCAGGCCGCCGCATTCGGCCAGGGTGCGGGCGACCTGCACCTCCTCGAAGCGTTCGCGCAGCAGCGCCATCACCCGCGTGGTCAACGCCGTTGCGGCCACGCTCGCGACCCAGGCGCGGCGACCGCGGGGCAGCGGGACCTGGCCGGCATCGTCGCCGCTGGCCATCGCCTCGGCGCTGTGCGGCCAGGCCAGCACCTCGCCGATGCCACCGTCCGGCCGCCTGCGCGCGGCCTTGAAGCGCGAGTTCCCCAGGTCGAACAGCCAGTCGCTCATCGCGGCCTCACGCTCACTTCGCCCGCATGGAAGATCCGGTCGCCCTCGCCGGTGCGCACGCGCAGGCCGCCGTCGACGGCCAGGCCGATGGCCTGGCCGTCGACCACCTCGCGCCCCGCGAGCACGCGTACCGGGCGCCCGGCGAGTACGTCCAGCGTTTCGTAACGAGGCAGGAACGGCGCCAGCCCGTCGCGATCGAACGCATCGAGCGCCGGCAGCAGCCGCTGCAGCACCGTCGCCGCGACGGTATTGCGCGAGGGTGGTCCGCCGTCGGGCGCGAGCCCGGCCAGGTCGGTCCAGGGCTGGTCGATCGCGGCGGCGACGGCCGCCGGCAGGCGCACGTTGATCCCGATCCCGACCACCGCCTGCACCGGGCCGGCGTACTCGCCACCGCCCTCGACCAGCAGGCCGGCGAGCTTGCGATCGCCCGCCACCAGGTCATTGGGCCACTTCAGGCCGACCGATGCGAAGCCCAGCGCGCGCAGCGCCTCGGCCACCGCGACCCCGGCCACCAGGCTGAGCCCACCGAGGCGGGCCAGGCCGCCGTCGAAGCCGCGCCGTACCGACAGGCAGACCTGGCCGGCCAGCGGCGTATTCCAGGCCCGCCCCAGGCGTCCGCGCCCGGCGGTCTGGCGCTCGGCCAGCAGCACCAGCGTGCCGGCCGGCGGCGGGCGGCGCAGCAGTTCGCTGTTGGTCGAATCCAGGCTCCAGGCCAGTTCGAGCGAATCGCGGCCGGCCACCAGCACGCCGGCCAGGGCCGCCTGCAGCCCGGCCAGGTCGAGCAGGTCCGGCGGATGCGCCAGGACGTAACCCTGACCGGGGCGGGCCTCGATCTCGACGCCCGCCGACCGCAACGCCTCGATCCGCTTCCACACCGCCGCGCGGGTCACCCCGGCCTCGCGCGCCAGCGCGTCGCCGGACACCGCACCGGTCCCGAGCCTGACCAGCAATTGGCGATCGTCCACGCAGACTCCCCGGCCGGGCGGCCACTTCCGACCGGCGATTATCACCCCTGGCGCCACGCCCCAGGCACATGCCGGGCGGCGCCGGCCGCGCTATAGTCGGGCCCTCCGCCCGGTCGATGGATCCGCCGATGCGCCGCCTGCTCCCGTTCCTGTTGCTGCTCGCCGCCCCGGCGATGTGCTGGGCGGCGCCTGCCGAGTCCGAGCCGGCCGCGAAGAACGGCGCCTGCGTGTACGCACGCCCCGCAACGACGGTGGCGGTGGCCGAGGGCGATGCACCGCAGGCCCGCCCGGCCACGCCGCCCGCGGCCAGGAGCACGCCGAAGCCGGCCGCGACCGGCGGTGGCGGCGGCGATGGCGAAAGCGCGGTCCCGCGCGTGCGCGGCAATCGCTGGCACAGTTTCCTGCCGGGCATGTTCCGCTGATAGCCACGCTGTTGCGCTGGCTGCGGCCGCGCCCTGGATCCCTCGACGACACCCTCTGGCACGCGGCCTGCGCGCGCCTGCCGTGGGTGGCCGCGCTCGAACCGGAACGCCGCGAGCGCCTGCGCGCGCTTGCCGCCCGCTTCCTGCACGAGAAGACCATCACCCCGCTGGCAGGCCTGCAGCTGGACGACGGCGAGCGGGTGCTGCTGGCCGCGCTGTGCTGCCTGCCGCTGCTGGAGTTCGGCCCTGCCGGCCTGCGCGGCTGGTCGCAATTGCTGGTGTACCCGGACGCCTTCCGGGTGCGCCGCAGCCATGTCGATGCGGCCGGGGTGCTGCACGAATGGGACGACGACCTGGCCGGGGAGGCCTGGGACCACGGCCCGCTGATCCTGTCATGGGCCGACGTGCGGGCCGACCTGGAAGACCCGGCGGCCGGCTACTGCGTGGCCGTCCATGAGATGGCGCACAAGCTGGACGTGCTCGACGGCGAACTCGACGGCACCCCGCCCCTGCCGGCCCGCTGGCATCGCGAATGGGCCCGCGACTTCCAGTGCGCCTACGAGGCGTTCTGCGCACAGGTGGACGCCGGCCGCGAGACCGCCATCGATCCCTACGCGGCGGAGGCACCCGAGGAATTCTTCGCGGTCGCCACCGAGTACCACTTCTCGGCCCCGTCGCTGCTGGCCGAAGCGATGCCCGAGGTGGCCGCGCACCTGGCGCGCTTTTACGGCCCGCCCCCGGCCCTGTAGGACCCATCCTCATGGGCGGCACGCGGGTATCCATGGCGCGACTTTGAACGCTGCGCCACGAACGCCCTCGCGTCGCCGATGAATCGGCTCCTACAAAAGCCGCCCGCACCTGCAGCTCGTCGATGTTCGGTGCGCCCCCCTGTAGGAGCCCATCCTCATGGGCGACACGAGGGCATCCATGGGGCGACGTTGAACGCTGCGCCCCGAACGCCCTCGCGTCGCCGATGAATCGGCTCCTGCAAAAGCCGCCCGCACCTGCAGCTCGTCGATGTTCGGTGCGCCCCTCTGTAGGAGCCCATCCTCATGGGCGACACGAGGGCGTCAATGGGGGCGACGTTGAACGCTGCGCCCCGAGCGCCCTCGCGTCGCCGATGAATCGGCTCCTGCAAAAGCCGCCCGCACCTGCAGCTCGTCGATGTTCGGTGCGCCCCTCTGTAGGAGCCCATCCTCATGGGCGACACGAGGGCGTCAATGGGGGCGACGTTGAACGCTGCGCCCCGACTGCGCTCGCGTCGCCGATGAATCGGCTCCTGTAGGAAAGCGATGCCGGGCGGCTGGTTCGACGCTGCCCCAAGCGCGGACAGCGAGGTCACAGCCCCGGCGGCAGGGTCACCTCGAAGCGGGCGCCACCCAGTTCGGGCGAGCGGCTGACCTGCAGCTCGCCGCGGTAGTCGCGGACCAGGTCCTGCACGATCGCCAGGCCGATGCCGTGTCCCTGCACGCGTTCGTCGCCGCGCACGCCGCGCTGCAACACCTTGGCCACGTCTTCCGGCGCGATGCCGGGGCCGTCGTCGTCCACCGCCAGCTGCAGGCCGGCGCGGCGGTTGGGCGCGCCCGGGCCCGGGCGCGCGGTCAGCAGCACGCGGTGGCGCGCCCACTTGAAGCCGTTCTCGAGCAGGTTGCCCAGCAGCTCCTGCAGGTCGCCGGCCTCGCCGTAGAACTGCACCCCGGGCGCCACGTCGAATTCGCACAGCACGTTCTTGGCCGCGTACACCTTCTCCAGCCCGCGCACGATCTCCTCGGCGGTGGACTCGATCGGCACCGGCGCCGAGAACAGCTTGTGGCCGCCCGAGGCCGCGCGCGCGAGCTGGTAGGAGACCAGGTCGTTCATGCGCTTGAGCTGGACGTCCAGCTCTTGTCGAAGCACGGCCTCGCGCGGCCCCTTGCCCTCGCCCGCATCCAGCTGGGTGCGCAGCACCGCCAGCGGCGTCTTCAGGCTGTGGGCCAGGTCGGCCAGGGTGTTGCGCTGGCGGTCCAGGTGTTCGCGTTCGCTGTCGATCAGCGCGTTGATGCTCTCGGTCAGCGGCTCGAGCTCGCGCGGGTGGCGCTCGCTCATGCGCTGCAGCTGGCCGCGCTGCACCCGGACCAGCTCGGCGATCACGCGCTGCAGCGGCCGCAGGCTCCAGTTGAGGATCACCACCTGCAGCAGCAGGATCAGGCCGGCGCCGCCGAGGTAGACCCACAGCGCGGCGCGGAACACGCGCACCTGCGCCGCCAGCGTCTGCGCGTCCTCCATCACGAAGATCGAGTACGGGAACTCGTTGTCGGGCCCGCGCTCGGCCCAGACCAGGCCGATGCCATAGCGGTACACCTCGCCCTCGCTGCCATCGACCTGGGTCATCGCCAGCGGCCCGTCGAAGCGCTCCTGGCGCGGTTCCAGCTGGCCGGCCACTTCCGGCAGCAGCGGCCCTTCGGCCGACAGCGAGGCCCAGTGCGCGTTGGGCATGACCACTTCGGCGTACAGGCCGCTGCCGGGGCGGTGGAAGCGCGGGTCGGGACCCAGCTCCGGCGTGTACAGGGATCCGTCGCGGCCGAAGTCGATGTTGTCCGCGTACGCCATCGCGTAGCTCTTCAGGCGCTGGCGCAGGTTGGCCTCCGCCGTCTCGGCGAAGGCGCGGTCCAGGGCGAAGCCGGCCAGCATCAGGAACGCGACCAGGCTGATGCTGGCCGCGGTGAGCTGTCGTGCCTTGAGCGAGCGCGGCCGCCACGGCCGGAACCCCAGTCGGCTGCGCTCCACGGAAGCTCCCGGCGTCTGGCCCTGTTTCAGGCGGCCCGTCCCGGCCGGCTCAGCCGTCGGTGCGCGGAATGGCGAAGCGGTAGCCGCGGCCGCGCACGGTCTCGATCGGCTTGAGCTCGCCGTCCGGATCCAGCTTCTTGCGCAGGCGGCCGATGAAGACCTCCAGCACATTGGAGTCGCGGTCGAAGTCCTGCTGGTAGATGTGCTCGGTGAGGTCGGCCTTCGACACCAGTTCGCCGGCGTGCATCATCAGGTACTCGAGCACCTTGTACTCGTAGCTGGTCAGGTCGACGTTGCTGCCCGACACGCTGACGGTCTGCGCCGCCAGGTCCAGCGCGACCGGTCCGCACTCGAGCACCGGCTTGCTCCAGCCTGCGGCGCGGCGCACCAGCGCGTTGAGCCGGGCCAGCAGTTCCTCGACGTGGAACGGCTTGACCAGGTAGTCGTCGGCGCCCTGCTTGAGCCCTTCCACCTTGTCCTGCCAGCTCGAGCGCGCGGTCAGGATCAGCACCGGGAAGTTCTTGCCTTCGTCGCGCAGGGCCTTGACCAGCTCCATGCCCGACATCTTGGGCAGGCCCAGGTCGATGATCGCCACGTCGAACGGCACCTCGCGGCCCATGTACAGGCCTTCCTCGCCATCCTGCGCGGCATCGACCGCGAAGCCTTCGCGCTTGAGCCGCGCTGCCAGCGTTTCCCGCAGCGGCGCTTCGTCTTCGACCAGAAGGATACGCATGCACTCTCCCTGAGTTGCAGTGTCTGATGGGGCCGGCCTCCGGGCCGGGTGCCCATTGTCTAGCGTTCGTCGTTATCGGCGCGTCGCGGCTGCCCGCGCTGCGCCGTGCCCGGGTCCCCGGTGTAATCCATGTAGCGGACCCGGCCACGGTCGTCCATGTACTTGACCCGGGTGATGTTGCGTCCCTCGAACGGCACCTGCTCGGCGCCCAGGATCTGGCCGCCGGTGGTGCGCTGCACCCGGCGCACGGCATCGGAGATCGAACGGCTGTCCTGGGCCGGCGGGCGCGCCGGCTCCCGGTCGGGCCGGGAGGCCTGCGGCATCTCGCGCTCGCTGCGGCCGCGCTGCATCAGGGATTCGCGGGGACGTACCTCGCGCGGTCCGCCCATGCGCGGGCCGGACTCCGGGCCGCGCTGCCGCGGCGCCTCCTGCGCGCCAGCCGCGGCCGTGCCCAGGGCGAGCGGCAGCAGGGCGATGGCAAGGCGGAGCAGGCGGGTCATCACAACTTCCTAACGGACTCGGGCGGGAATGGCAAATCCCGCCGCATACGGGCAGGGGGGCCAATGGCGCTGTTGGACGACGATGTTCGTTAGAAAGCGGTGAATCCGATCTGAACTTATCCACATGCGGGCAGCATCCGGTTCAGCCGGCGACCGGCTCAGAACACTTCGGCCACGCAGCAGCGCAGCGAACCGCCGCCGGCCTCGATCGCCGCCAGCGGCACCTGCCCGAGCGCGAAGCCGGCCGTGGCCAGCACCTGCCGCTGCCCGTGATCGAGCGAGTCGGCGGCGGCCTGGCTCATCCATGCGCGCCCCGGCGCCAGGGCGATGGCATTGCCGGCGAACGCCGCCTGCTGCCCGGCCCGCAGCCGCACCACGTGCGGCGCATAGAACCCGGCGATCGCCTCGGCGATGACCGGGTCGGCGAACCCGGCCGGGCTGACCAGCACCGCGCGCCCGGCCAGCACCGCCAGCACGACGTTGGCGTGGTACTCGCCCGGCGCCAGGTCGAACACCAGCGTCGCGCGCAGGCCGAAGGCCTCGTGCACCAGGCGCGCGCCGGTCTCGTCGCAGCGTTCGGACAGGCCGCAGTAGCCGAGGCCACGGGCGCGGTCGACCACCATCGATCCGGTCAGTTCGCACGGGTGCGGCTGCTGCGACAGGTCGATCTCCCCGGTGCCGGCCAGCGCGCGGAAGAAGCCGCGGATGTCGGCGCGGTCGGCCTCGCCGCGCCGTACCGGGTGGCGCATGCGCCCCACCACCAGCCGCAGTCGGCCGTGCGGGTCGACCCGCGCATCCGGCCGCGCGGTGGCGAAGACGTTGTTCGGGAACACCGCGTCCGGCGTGGCCGGGTCGCCGGGGAAGGCGAACACCGGCAGGTCCGCGGCCAGCGCGCGTTGCAGCGCGCGATGCTCGGCCAGCGCCGCTTCGCAGTGGTAGCCCCCGGCCGCGGCCATGTAGCGGTTGTCGAGGGCCGACTGCTCGGCCCGGGCGAAGCCCTCGGGCGTGACCAGGAACGCGGCGCGCGCGGTGGCCGGGCCGAAGTCCGGCGCCATGCCGCGCGCCACCGCCAGGAACGCCTGCGGATCGCGGGTGATCACGCCGCCACGCGCCGCTGCGCGGTCGCGTCCAGCGCCTGTTCCAGCAGCGTCCAGCCGGCGCCGTCGCGATGCGCGCCCTCGCTCAGCACCTGGCGGAACGCGCGACCGCCGGGCTGGCCATGGAACAGGCCGAGCACGTGGCGGGTGATGTGCTTGAGCGCCACGCCGGCGGCCAGCTGCGCCTCCACGTACGGGCGCAGCGCGCGCAGCAGGCCGGCGCGGTCGCGCAGCGGGCCGCCGTACAGGGCGACGTCGAGCCGGTGCAACAGGTAGGGGTCGTGGTAGGCCGCGCGGCCCAGCATCACGCCGTCCGCATGCGCCAGTTGCGCCTCGACCGCCTCCGGCGAGGCGATGCCGCCGTTCACCAGCACCTGCAGGCCGGGCCGGTCGCGCTTGAGCTGCCAGGCCCATTCGTAGCGCAGTGGCGGCACCTCCCGGTTCTCTTTCGGCGACAGGCCCTGCAGCCAGGCGTTGCGGGCATGGACCACGAAGGTCGCGCAGCCGGCCGCGGCGACCGTGTCGATGAAGGCGAGGAAGCGCTCGTAGTCCTGGTCGTCGTCCACGCCCAGCCGGCACTTCACCGTGACCGGGACCGGCGTAGCCGCGCGCATCGCCGCCACGCCCTCGGCCACCAGTGCCGGCTCGCGCATCAGGCAGGCGCCGAAGCGCCCGGCCTGGACGCGGTCGGAGGGGCAGCCGCAGTTGAGGTTGATCTCGGCGTAGCCCCATTCGCCGCCGATCCGCGCCGCCTGGGCCAGCAGCGCGGGCTCGCTGCCGCCGAGCTGCAGCGCCACCGGCTGCTCGACCGGATCGAAGCCCAGCAGGCGTTCGCGGTCGCCCAGGACCACCGCATTGGCATGCACCATCTCGGTGTACAGGCGCGCATGCGGGGCCAGCAGCCGGTGGAGGACCCGGCAATGGCGGTCGGTCCAGTCCATCATCGGCGCGACGGACAGGCGCGCGGATGCCGCGTAGCGAGGGTCCGGGGAGTTGGCGGCGGTGTCAGGCATGGGCATGGGCTTCCGGAATCCGGGGCTCCGGGCATCCGGCGGGGGCAAGGGGTGAATGCTACAGGCGGCCCGCGCCCGAGGCATGCCCGGCGCGGTCGCCGTTCGGGCACGGTTGCGGCGCGCGGGGGTCGCGCGGCCGGCGATCAGCCGCCCAGCGCGATGGTCAGGGCCACGAGGACCACGCCCAGCGCGATCGCGTTGGAGGCGCGCATCGCCGGCGCGCCCTGCTCCATCAGTAGGAACGGCAGCGCCAGCGGGAAGGTGGTGGCCACCACAGCAGGCATACGGCCAGCGCGCCGAGCCCGATCGTGCTACTCGGCGCGCTGTCCGGCGCGCAGACGTTCACCGCCGCGCTGGCCGCACTGCAGGATCGCGGTGATCGGCTACTCCGGCTCGGTGGCGATCGCGCACGTGTTCCTGACCACGTGGGGCACGGTGATCGTGCTGCTGATGGTGTAGCGCGGTCGATCCGGCCCACGGGTGGTTCGCGAACCCGGCCTCGCCGCGGCGCGTTGACGCCACCCGCACGCCCCGGCGTGGCAGCCTTTCCTGCATGCCAGCCACACGGGAAAACCCGATTGAAGATGCCGCGCGGAGACGCGAAGGCGCCCGGATGCGCAAGGTCGTGGTCGGATGCGCAGGCTGGTCGATACCAGGACGGTATCGCGACCTGTTCGCGGACGGTGACAGCGTACTCGCGCGGTATGCGTCGCGGTTCCCGATCGTCGAGATCAACTCCTCGTTCTATCGCCCGCACCAGCAGGCTACCTATGCACGCTGGGCCGGCAGCGTGCCGCGCGGCTTCCGGTTCTCGGTGAAGATGCCCCGGCTGATCTCGCACGAACTGGCGCTGCGCGGCTGCGGCCCGGCACTGGATGCGTTCCTCGCGCAGGCGTCGGGACTGGGCGCCCGGCTGGGCGGTTACCTGCTGCAGTTGCCCCCCAGCCATGTGCTGGACCCGCGCGCGGCTTCGGTGTTTTTCCGCATGTTCCGCCACCGCAGCGATGCGCCGCTGGTATGCGAGCCCAGGCACGCCAGCTGGTTCTCGCCGCGCGCCAGTGCGCTGCTGGCGCGGTACGGCGTGGGCCGGGTCAACGCCGATCCGGCGGTGGGCCCGTCCAGCGACCAGGCCGACGAGGCGGGCGCCCATGTCGAGTCGATCTGGCCGTACTGGCGGCTACACGGCTCGCCGCGGATGTACTACAGCGACTACCCCGACACGCGGCTGCGGCAGCTGGCCACGCGCCTCGCCGCCCTTCGCGACGCGGGCATGCCCGCCTGGGTGGTCTTCGACAACACCGCGCATGGTTTTGCCACCGCCAACGCGGCGCGGCTGCAGGAGCTGCTCTCGCGCTAGTGGCGGTCGCGCTTCGCGGCCTCGGATTCGTCCTGCGCACGCGCGCGCAGGGCGCGCGACAGCGCCGCATCCGGCTCCAGCGGGCGCGACCAGCGCCGGTAGCTGTCGGCCAGTGCCAGCCGCATGGCCAGCCAGGCCTGCGATCCGGGACGCGCGTCGAAGCCCTCGGCGACCTGCTCCCAGTCCGCATCCGCACCCGCCATGGTGTGGGCGCGGACCACGCTGCGGCAGGTGGCCTCGGTGGCGCGGGCGAGGAAACAGGCGAACCAGGCATCGCCGCCGCCCCAGCCGGGCTGGGCGAGCAGGCCATGCACGTATCCGCGCGGTACGCCGGCGTAGCGCTCCAGCTCGGCGGCAAACGCTTCCGGATAGCGCGCGGCGTACTGGTCGATGTCGGCGAGCCGGCCATCAAGCCAGGCATCGCCGGTGGCGCGCGCGCGATGGCATTCCGGTGGCCGTGTCCGGCGCCGCGGCTGCCGGCTGCTGCGCCGTCGCACCGGGCGCAACCGTGGCCACTGCCGCCGCTGTGGCGAAGCCCATGACCAGGCGGAGGGGACGCGATGCGAGGATCATCGGACGATTCTGCCCCAGGCCCGTGTGCCTGTCAGGACGGCCTGCGCGCAGGCTGCCCGCTCGCGCAACAAGAAAGCCGGCTCCCATGACGGGAACCGGCTCCGGTAGGGCATGGCAGGCAGGCGTAGGCGCTCAGTCGTCCCAGCCGCGGCCGCGGTGCCTGTCATGGCCACGGCCCTTCTTGCCGTGGTGGCCATGGTGGTGCCGGTCGCGGTCGTAATGGCGGCGGTCGTCGTAGCTGACGCGATAGTGCGGCGGCGGCGGCGCGTAGTGGTACCGCGGCGCCGGGCGGTACACCACCACCGGCCGCGGCGGCGGTCCGTAGCGGTAGTAGACCGGGCGGTGCCAGCGGTCGTACTCGACCACCACCGGCTGGTAGTAGCCGCGATCGTAGTAGTAGGGCCGGCCACTGCGGAAGATCAGGTCGGCGACGTCGACCAGCACGCGCACCTGCACGTCGCTGGCCTGGGCCTTGCCGGCAGGCAACAGCGTGGCGGCGCCGGCGAGCGCGGCGGCGAGCAAGGCGCCGCGCATCCAGGCGCCGCGCGGGCTGGAGCGGTGGGTGTGCGTGACGGCATTCATGGGCTCTTCGTCATTTCCCATGGAACTTGACTTCACACACACCGAACCACAAGACGGGCATCGCGTGGCATGGCCGGCGCGAAGGGTGAGGTGGGCAAGTGCGTGAGCTTGCCCATGCGCAGGTAGGCGATGCTGATGAAGGTCTTGGCGCTCCTGAAGCCCCGGGCGGCGCGCTTGGCCTGCTGCAGCAGGCCGTTCATGGCTTCGACGAAGGCGTTGCTGCGGTGCTCGAACATGCCGCGCACAACCGCCTCGAAGTGGCCCGCCAGCGTGGCCCCCAGCCGTTTGAAGGCGTCCAGTCGGCTGCGCCGCGCCCAGCCGATCCAGCGCTTGAGGTCGGCCGCTGCGGTGGTCGGATCGCCGTGCAGCCGGGCCTGCGCGTAGACCTGGCGCAGTGCCATCTTCAGCCGCCAGGCCCGCGTGCTCTTGAGGTTGGCGCGCTGCAGCCAGTGCATGGCCCGGCTCTGCGCCGCGTTCCAGCCCGAGGGGTTGCGCCGCATGGCCCACAGCACCGAGCGGCGCTCGCGCGCGCCCAGCGGCCCGAGCTTTTGCTTGACCTGCGCGGCCTCGTGCTTCCACTCGGCGCTGCGCACTTCGTCCATCGCCGCGTTGCCCAGCGCCACCACGTGGAAGCGGTCGTAGCTGACCTGGGCCTGCGGCAGCGACGTGGCCACGCCCAGCGCGTAGGCCGCGCTCATGTCCATGCACACGTGCTCGATCTGCTGGGGCTTGCCACCGTGCGCCGCCAGGTCCTGGGCGAAGCGCTGCACGGTACTGTGGTCCCGCCCTGGCGTGGCGAACAGCAGCCGCTTGGCATCGAGGTCGTGCACCACGGTGATGTACTGCTGGCCGCGCCGCACGCTGGTCTCGTCCACGCCGACGACACGCACCGCGCTCATGTCCTGGCGCGCACGGGCCTGCTGAACGTAGTGCTCGATGCGCCGCCACAGCAGCTTGTCGCGCACGCGCAGCATCTGCGCGGCCTGGCGCACCGGCAGCTCTTGGCACAGCGAGATGGCCAGTGCTTCGAACAACATGGTGAAACCACTGCCCTCGCGCGCCCAGGGCACCGGCACCTGGCTGGTCTTGCCGCACGCCGTGCAGCCCACGCGCGGGATCGACGCATGCAGCCACGCCTCGAACTGAAAGAAGTCCAGATGGCGCCAGGACCGGCGCACCCGCTCGTGCACAGCCTGGCCCTGCGTGCCGCACGCCGGGCAGGCCATGCGCCCACCGGTGTTGACCACCTCGAAGTCGATGCGCCGCTTGGCCGTGTTCAGCTCGACCTTGTCCACCTTCCACGGTTCGGCAAGTCCCAGCGCCGCCGTGAACAAACCTTCAACTTCCAATCCCGCCACTTCCCATCACTCCGCTACACAACAAGGGCCGCAAGCGTACCGCCACCGTCTTGTGGTTCGGTGTGTGTGAAGTCAAGTTCCATGGGAAATGACGAAGAGCCCATTCATGGCAACGCTCCTGTCGTGGTTCGTGACCGAGACGTTGCTGCCGGCGCAGTGAACAGCGATTTAACCGGAATGGCTGTAACCGTTACCGGGTCGGCGCCGCCGCCGCGTGCGTTCAGGAGCCGTTGCGAACGCGCGTCACGATTTCGCGCACCGCCCGCGGCAGCTCCGACGCGGCGGCCACCGACAGCACGCGCGGATGCGCTTCGGCCAGGCCATGCTCGGCCTCGTGCGCCCAGGTCAGCGCGTAGGGAACATGCACGCCCCAGCCGCCCAGCCGCACCACCGGCTCGATGTCCGAACGCAGCGAATTGCCCACCATCACGAACTGCGTCGCGTCGATGCCGAATTCCGCCAGCACCCGCGCATAGGTCGGCGGATCCTTCTCCGACACGATCTCGATCCGCGGGAACAGGTCGGCCAGGCCGGAGGCGGCGATCTTGGACTCCTGGTGGAACATGCATGTCTTGTATCTTGCTGATTTTGAAATCATTTTAAAGTACAGTTCCGTAATCGGGGCAAATTTGGGGCAATACCATGGCACGTCCTTCCAAAGCCGTGATGGCCGCCAAGGCCAAGTCCAAGGCGCTACTGGCTTCTGACTGGCAGTCATCCGTTCCCGGCGTGTTCTTTATAGCGGTTGGCGAGCCTCGATGGGCCGCCCGCATCCGGTGGCAGAAAGACAATGCGGTCTATCGCGACAAGACCCATGTCTGGAAGCTGTCGATCAGCCCCAAGACCGGTGGCTATACCGAGAAGGATCTGCTCCATTGGCAGAAGCAGGCGGAAGCCTGGGCCGAAGCCGAATGGCTTGCGTTGGAGAAGTCCAAAAAGCAGTTCTCACGAAGCGCACAAGCCAGCTCATGGACGCTGGAAATGCTGCTGACGAAGTACCTGGAAGGCCTGGACGACGAGTCGATCAAGTATCGCTCGTGCGCCTCGGATCGCTCGCGCGTTCGCGTGCTGCTGGGGATCGCCGAGAAAGGCGCCAACGCCCACAACAAGGCGTTCGCTCCCGTGCTGGGTAAGACGATGGACGAGCTGGCGCCCACAGACTTCTATACGGAGCGTCCGAAATCCCATCCCCGGGCCATCCTGCTCCACTACAAGGGCCGCAACGGAAAGCCTCCCAAGAACAACGCCTGCATCAAACTCATTCAGACCATCCGCACGGTGATGGGCCATGCCATCCGTGAGTGGGGGCTGGACTTGGACCTGACCAAGGTGCCTTTGCCACCGATCGCCAAGGATCCCGGTCGGGACGAGACCCTAACCGAAGAAGAGTTCGGCTGGATCATGGACGAGATGAAAGAATGCGACCAAGCCACGCGGGACGTGGTGGTGATCAACCGCCACTCGGCCATGCGCCGTAGTGAGGCGGTCAAGCTGGACTGGGAACGCGTGACTGCGGACAACACTGCGGCGAAGCTCACGAACACCAAGAGCCGACGGGTCAAGGGCAAAGATCTGCTGCGTGAGCGCACAGTCCCTTTCGCCCCTGCCGTGGTCGAGATGCTGGCGCGTCGCCGAGAAGCCAGCGATACCCAGGCTGGCGCCGTGTTCCTGACGGCTGCCGGCAATCGCATCTGGCCAGACGCCGTTACGAAGGCCTGGGAGCGTGCTCGCCGACGCGCCGCCCGAAAGCACAACCGCCCGGACATGCTGAACAAGCGGCTGCACGATCTGCGGCACACCCGCATTACGGAGCTGGGCGAGGACATGCCCGCGGCCATGATCGCCAAGATGTCGGGCCACGACGACTTGGCTTCCTTCATGAGGTACTTCAATCCGAAACCGGAGGCCATCCGGCGCAAGATGGCGGAAGCCGACCGCAGGCGCTTGTTTGCAGGTGGCAAGGGAGGTCCGTCGGCGGTAGAGACCGCGGTGGCGGTGTTGTCGGAGCTGTCGCCAGAGGAAATGGCCCAGGTCATGGCCATGTTGTTCACCAAGAAGTCAGCGGCGTAGGCCCTACTTCTTGTCGATCCACTGCTCGATCAGTTCGCCAATCCGTGCCTGCTCTTTCGTGGGCAGGCGTCCCACCATCAGGATGATCTTGGCCAGGGGGTCGGATGTGGCATGGAAGTAGGCCACCGGCAGGCCTAGAGCCTCAGCGATCTTGGCCAACGTCTGCTGATCGGGCTCGTGTTTCCCGGTCTCATATCGGCTGACCCGAGGGGCGCCTGTGTTCTGGTCGTCCAAGCCCAGCACCCTCCCCAAGTCCGCCTGTGTCAAGCCAGCCGCCAGCCGTGCCGCCCGAAGGCGACGGCCGAATAGCGTGGCGGGAGACTTGGGCTGCATGGCTGGACTGCGGGAAACGACCACATAGCCTGACCCAGACCCCCGGTTTAGGTCATTTGCGATTATCGCAAATTGCATGCGACCATGCCCCCGAGCCACTACCACGGGGGAACCATGAAACCAGTCGCTCTTCCCATACTGTTGATCTGCGCCCTTTCGGCCTGCAGCAAATCAGCAACCACTGCTCCCGATACGGATGCAACGCCCGAACCAGCAGTGGAGACGGCGCCATCCGCGCCCACTTCATCCAAGCCCAACCCGGAAACTCCTGCTGATCAGTTCGTGATCATGGACACCGCCCTGGACTGCTTGGGGATATACGCCAACCTCGCACCGGCCGAAGGTAAGGAGCGCGCGGTCATCGAGTACGCACGTAAAGAAGACCCGACATTCCGCAGCCTCGAGGGATTCGCTCGCGCCGACAAGATCAAGGCGATGGACGGGGCATATGAAGCAGCGGTGGCTCCCATGAAGGGCAAGAGGCTGTTCACCTTCACGCGCCAAACGCGGGACGACTACCGCGAATACAACATGGATACGAAGGCATTCTTCGACTCCACTCATATGACATGGGCGAGCGACGACCCGATGATGGGTTCGTCCGAGCCCCCTGGCTTGACCTTCACCGATGGCGATGGCCATTGCGTTCTGCAGCTCGTGAACACCGAAAACTGGAAGGCCCAGTTCAAGGTAGAAGACGAAGCACAGGCCCGAGCAGCCGATGCCGCCCGACAAGCGGGCAATGGCCATGTGAAGTTCTACCTGCAAGCGGTACAGGCCGATGGCGGAGAACTGGATTGGCCGCGAGTACGCGCAGAAATCGTTCGCATCGAACTCGTGGACAAAGCCGGAAACATGCTGGCTCGCGCGCAACCCTCACTCTAATCAGGAGCCGTCATGAAGAGCATCCTTCTCCTGGCCATGATGGCCATGAGTGCCACCGCTTGGGCTCAATCCAACGAACAATTACAACGCGAGAATGCCGAATTGCGAGCGCAGCTGGCCCAGCAGGACGGCCAACAAGCGCAGCCGCTGGCCTATTCCATCCAATCGATTCGCAAGCAAGAAAAGCCCAATGGCGCTTCGCACTTGGTTATTACCGTCCAGGTGCGCAACCAGAGCCGCGAGCCGCTGGCATTGAACTACTTGTCCCGCTCGACCAACCTAGTCGACAACCACGGACTGTCGTATAGCCCCACGCAGAACTACGGCAAAATCCATGGCATCCCGGTGGCCAAGAACACAGCCGATCCGTCCGTTAATCTACCCGTAGGCGGCTCCCTTACCTTTGTCATTGACGCGACGAATTACTTGAAGAACGGAGAACGCATGGGCTCGGAGTTCGATCTTCATTTCACGTTGGGCCACTTCGGCCACGACGCCAAAAGGCAGATCGTCAAATTGCGTGACTTCCCCGTGTCGTTCACTCATGTGCCAATCCGATAGGGACTGCTTGACCAGAAAGCTTCGTTACGCACTCTGTTAGGGCGGCGGGCCCACCTCGCCCTCGCCGCAGGGTCTCTATGCGGCCCCACCCCCGGTTTGCCGGGGGTGTCTTGTTTTGGGGTTGCCAGAACGCGCGCGCCTTTTACCGTGAAGGAATGCCGACCTATTTTCGCGTTCCTTTCAACGACAAGAACCACGCCAAGGCACTAGGCGCACGCTGGTGCCTGGATCACGAACTCTGGTATGCGCCGGATGGCTTCCCTAACGTCGATGCAGCTTTGGCCGAGCATTGGCCCCGAATCACGCCCTTGCCTCCCGTGGAACACTTTCCGGTCGAGGATCGGGCATTCGGATCTAGTCCAAGGATCGCGGTAGACCTGATCCCCACCACCTGTTGGTACAACAGCGTCCGGTCATGCGTGGAGCACGACGACTGGAAGCGGATCAGTCTGGGCGTGAAGCTGCGGGCGGGTCGCAAGTGCGAGTTGTGCGGGACACCGGCTAACCGGGAGCAGGACATCCACCTGGAGGCATACGAGCGGTTCGACTACTTGGACGGCACCCAGGTCTTGAAGCGACTGGTCTGCGCTTGCAGCCGCTGTCACCACGCTATCCATTACGACCGCGCTGAGGCACTGAACGAAGAACAGGCGGCCCGCGAACACCTGCGCCTGACAAACGGCTGGGACGACGCGGCCCTGGACCAGCACCTGCGGAAAGCCAACGCGCTGTGGAAAAAGCGCTCAGCCCAGCAGTGGGAGCTGGACCTGTCCATCATTGAGAACGCCGGCATTTCAGTACAGCTGCCTGAGGCCAACAAGCGAGCCGAACGGGCCGTCCACTTCCACAGGGTGCGCCCGCCCGGCTCCACGCTGGACGAGTTTCTGGCCGTACTGGGCTTTCCCGAATGAGCCAATGGGTGCGAAGAAACCACTTCCAGAGGCGCACCCGCCACCTCTACGCGCTGGTCTTCGACCAGGAGCGGGCCGTGTACATCGGCCAGACCATCAACCCCAAGCAACGCGCAAGCCAACACCGGGCCGCGGCAGGCGGTTGGCTGAGGCCACATCGAATGGTTCTATTGGAAGCGATCGAAAGCACCTATGCAGATGCCGAAGAGCGCGAGTACGTGTGGCGCTGGGTCGCCCACATCAAAGGCTGGAAGGTCTATGTCCAGCCGCCCAACTTGATGGTGGATTTGGGCCGGCGCATGGGGCTACTACGCCGCCTGGAAGCATGGCGGACCCGGTGGATGGTGGGATGGCCGGTCAGTCGCCCCTGATCGCCTTCTCGAAGAAGCTGGATTCCGACTTCGAATTTGGCTTGGGCTGGCGTTCCTCCCAGGTCAAAGTGCATCCGAACCGTTTTGCGCAGTCGTGTTGGGCGTACTTGGCTTCGGCGCGGACTTTCGCCTCAGCACGATCCCTCATCGCGGTGCCGATATGTTCGATTTGAATTACGCGCGGCGGTTCTGGCAACTGGCAATAATGCAGCTCCAGGTCGAAGACGCCGTCGTTGCGATGCTGGATTACGGCTCGACACATAACGCCCCCTTTGGCTTGGATCGGCAGAAAAAGAAGGGGGCCTTGCGGCCCCCATCCCCTGGTGTTGCCAGCCGTCAGAACATTCTGAGGACATTGAACACCGTCAGCAGAAGTCCGACAGGCAGACCGAGCTTCAGTGCGAATTTGCGACTGAATCCTCGACGGCTTTGCCAGCTGGCTGACACGCTCAATAGAACCATATAGGCCTCCTTGTGTCGTGCTGCCCCGGCCCATTGGACGCGCCTTATGGGGCTCAGCCAGTCGGTGAGATTTTGTCTTTAAACGGAGACAGGGCCTCACCAACCACGCGCCGTTGTCCATAGACTCTCACAACAGGATGGGTCGGGAAAGCCCTGCCCCAGGCTACCGCTGCATCCCCTGCTGGCGACGCAACACCTGCTCGTAATTCTGTTCCATTGTGGGTGGACGGACGTTGGCCCGCTCCTGCCACAGGCCTTCCTGCGTGGCGTTCTGCTTCAAGTGATCGACGCCCAGCCTGTTGCGGATCTGGTCCAGCTCAATCTCCGATCCGTACATGCGGAAGCGCCCGCCCTTGAGTCGGGTGAAAGCCACCAACGCCGACTGGTTGTCCATCATCTTGGCGTTGGCGAACAGAAACACGTCATCGACACCTTGCCCCTGAGCGTCGTGGACGGTGCGGCAGTAGCCCGCAGCCAGATGGCTGTATTCAGCCGTATCCACCGCCACGGCGAAGCTGGGTTGGCCGCTTCTGGCCACCCGAAGGTTCAGCGCAACAGACCCCTTCTCAGTGCGGCTAACCCCCTCCACCGTGGCCAAGTCGCCGTTGTTCACGCCTAAGGCGCTTTCGTTCTTGGTGAAGCGCACACGCTCGCCCAGGGCCACGCTCATGTCGAACTCGCGATCGCCATGCCGCCCGAGGAACACATGGTCTTCCCCGGTCAGCTCGTTGCGTGCGCGTAGCTCTTGGCGCACCAGGAGCGTCAACGCCTGAATGTCTGCGTGGTCGGAGGCCATCAAAAGCTTGTTGTCGAAGACGTAGGAGCTGTTCAACCAGTCGGACACGCAAGCGTCCATGGCTTGGTCGCGGGTGTCGAACCCATCGATGCAGCCGCGGTCTTCCAGCTTCTCGTAGATCGTTCTGCTCTTCTCGAACACCTCGCCCCTGGACTTCGGCCCACGGTTGTCCAAGATGACCCGGCCGCGTTCGTCCCGGTCGTAGAGCAAGAAAGCGACATCGCGGTCTTCGGCATTCTTCTGACGCCGTATCTCGGTCAACTCGGCCTGCCCCAGCTTCCCCGCCAACAAGCTCATCCCGCTGCCGCAACCAATCGGTTGGAGTTGTCGGGTGTCTCCTTGGGCGAGTATCTTCCCTCCTACAGAGTCTACATATCGCATCAGTTCGCGCACTTCCCATGTGGGCACCATGCCGGCCTCGTCCAGCACTACCACTGACTTGTTGGTGAGCGCTGGCATGGTGGCGGTCAACGGCTTGCCGCTTTCCAGCCGGGACAACAGCTGCTTGATGTTGATGGACTCCATTCCCGACTCTTCTTGCAGCTTACTGGCGGCCTTGTTGGACACGCATACACCGATCAGCTGCTGGTCGTTAGCCTCGAATGCCCGCTTGTACACATCGGATATCGTGGTCTTGCCGCTACCGGCGACGCCTGCGAGTACCGCATGCCCGCCGGTCTCGGAACACAGGTGGTACAGCCCACTGGTTTGCTCTTGCGACAGCGTGAAGCCCTTCTCCTTCTGATAGTCGGCAATCGTCTGGGCTAGGACGGCCTTGGGCACCCGAACGCTCTTGTCGTCCTTGCGCTCCTCTGCTCGGCGCACCACCTCCTGTTCCCAGTCCACGACCTCCGACCATGCGAAGCGCGTTTCGGTGTAGCGACGCGAGAGGGTCTCGCCCTGGTCCATGGCATGCTGCCGCTCAGGCGCGATCTTGACCATGGTGTCCCGAAGTCGCTGCACGTCTTCCTGCATGGCTTGTGGGCCATCGCCAGCCCGAGCCCGGAAGACTTCCCACTGAATGTCCACGTCTCTGACAACCGCCTTGCTCTCGTGGAGCTTGGCCATGATCTGCTCATCGGTGCGGCGGGGTGCCTGAACGTCCCGCCGGCCCAAGTAGTGCTGGATATCGACCTCCACACCTTGGCCCTTGATCGACTCCTGCCACTGGGCAAACAGCTGCTCGGGCTCTGGCTCATCCTTGGCCTTGCGGGTCTGGCGCCACGCCTGGTCATGGGACAACCCCGTGGCCATGGCCTCATAAATCTGACGCTGCCGCTCGGAGAACATCAGCTCGGTGTCGCGGCTCACACCAGCCACACGCCACGACCGAATGCCGGTGTCCTGCCCTTCCTTGTTCAACTGGGCGTCCTGCTCAATGCCGAATCCCAGCTTGCGCATGTTCTCGGCCAGATGAGACTGGTAGACGGCGTCAGCGGCTTTCTGGTGCCGGTACAGTTCGCTGGACTCGAATGTGGCCCACTTCCCATCTTCGCCTTGGGCCACGCCGAACAAAATATTGTGGGTGTGAAGATGGAACCCGTTCTCCCGCTCAGTTGTGTGGTCACACGAAACCCAGATGGGGCCGTTCACGCCGATGTAGTTTTTGCTGCCCTTGCCGCGGCGCGTCTCCATGGCACCTGTCAGCACTTCCATGGCCTTGTCGTTGGCGTCGCGGTGTGCCGCGAGGATGGCGCCGCGCATCTCGGGATCGGAGATGGCGAACATCATGGACACGGATTTTGGGGGACTGAACTTGCAGTCGTATCCCACCTGGTGGCCACCTTCCCACTTCGTGATGGGCTGGCCGTTCTTGTCCAACCGGGGCTGGCCGTTGCGATCGAGCTTGACCTTTTGCTCGGGTAGAACACCTGCGTTCTGGCACAGGGCAGTCTTCTGGCCGTCAGGGGAGTAGCCAGCGGCCAGTTCCAGCATCTGTTCCTTGGTCACCGCCTGGCCTGCCAGGTTGAAGTAGTCAGCGCCGTGACCACCCCAGCGCAGTGTGTCTTTCTCCATGCCCTTCTGGCCCACGTAGTAGCTCGTCAGCCGCTTGGTCTGCCACGCATAGTCCAATATGGCGTCGCCATACTTGTTGTGGCCTTGCGAGTTCAGGTCTTTGACGTTGAGCATGGCTTCCAGTGTCTCGGGAATGCGCGGTTTGACAACTACATCCGCCGGGCTAACGCGCCGGACTGGCCGCTCGTTCGCACCACGACAGACCCAACCAACTGGGTGAGCCGGGAGCGGGTGTGGAAGACCAGTATGTCCAGCACCTCAGACAGGTCTTCGAAGTACCCCATGTGGTTGTCCAGACCCAGGCTGTCTTCGGCGATCTGGCGCCGCACATCGTCCACGGGTCGATACCCGTCGTGGTCGAACAATTCGGGGTCGGCTCCCGCCGCCAGCAGCGCACGTACCACTCGGTGGTGGCCGGTGACGGCTGCATAGTGAAGGGGCGTGCGGCCCCGTTCGTCGGGCACGTCCAAGGCGCACCGCGCACGCAACAAGAACGCAGTCTTCTCGTCCACCGGCTTATGCCAGAACGATGAGCCACTCAACATGACTTCGTGCAGCACGGTGCGGCCAAACTTGTCCTGGGCACTGACGTTGGCCCCGCACTCCATCAACTGCTGCATAGCCCGGATGGAATGAGGTTCGGGGGCTCGTAGCGCATGGTGCAAGGGCGTTCGTCCGTCGATGTCCCCTACATCCAGCGGAGCGCCTGCCTCACACAACAGCCCGATGGCCTCCAGGTTGGCCCGCTCCGCGGCGATGTGGAGCGCCGTTCTGCCTTGTAGGTCGGTGATGGCTAACCCCGTCCTGGGGTCGGCCAGCAGCGTGCGCAGGTATTCGGTTGACCGGAAAGAGACTGCGACAATCAGGGGTACGCGGCTGGATCGTTCCGAGCCATGGAAGATGTCGTTAGGGTCGGCGCCTTGGGCCAAGCGTTCCCGGAACTGCGACAACGGCAAGAGATGGCCGGTGGGCTTGAACAGCGTCATGGAAGGCCTTGGGGAAGAATGACCCTTCCATGCAAGCAGCCAAGCCGATTTCGGCAACCCCTGATCTTGCGAACTCAATGGCGAAATAAGTTCTCGATCTCTTCGCCCGAGTAAGTCTTTCCCATGGGCTTGTCTGCCCACGTGTTCATCATCTTGTCTTCGGGGCGCTCAGGCTCAAAGCCCGCCGGCCGCTGCGTCCACCGAGCGGGCACTTGGCCAGCCCGTCGGTCGGGCAACTTCTGTCCAGGGAAGTCCAGCATCAGCACATCGCCTCCCTGCTGGACCAAGGCGCGAATGATGAAACCTGGATCGTTCCGCTTGGCGGGAGAGAAGCGCCACCACCAGCGCTCGGTCTTGCGAAAGCCCAGCTGGTCGGTGAACTGCGATGGGTACACCACAGGCTTGCCATCATTGGACAGGCGGGCGCCGGGGCCGTGGTCCATGCGGGCCACGTTGTTGCTCCCCATCATGCGTGATAGCTCATCGCGCGTTTCACCCATCTGGATCTGGCAGATCACATGGGTGCCCACCATGCCTTGCAGCGCCTTGGTCAGGTGTTCACCGTACAGCGACGGTGCGCGAAGCTGCGCCAGGTCCTGAGTGGCCAGCACGCACACGCAGCCCTTGGATCGCCCTTTGTCCACCAGTGGCTGGAAATTGATCTTGCCGATGGAAGCCAGTTCATCGAGGAAGAAGCCCAGGAAGCGCCCTTCTTCGTTGTCGGGCAGCTGAGGCGAAATGATGGCAGGCACGGCCACGTTGACCATCGCTGCGATGTAAGCCGAAACCAGCCCCGCGTCGGGGCCGCTTTGCAGGATGACCTTCTTCGGGCCGTCATATCCATCCATGGCCCAGTCGGTGATGGAGAACAGCCGCCGACCCTTCAACCACGTGGCGTTCCACGCGGCTTCGTCCTTTTCCCCTGGCCATGGGGTCTCCGAGGTCAGATCCTTGCCAACCTCGTAGTCCGGCCAGGCCCGCGCCAGGTCGTCAATCACGCGGGTATAGCCCTGCAGGGTGGCCAGCACGTTAAAACTGGTCTGGGAAGTAGGATCGGAAATCAGCCCATGGGCCTTGCGGTAGTTCCTGTCCAGCACTGGGGCCATGTCCTTGGCCTTCATGGACACACGCTGCGCCAGATCCGTCCAAGTCCACCGCTGCGGCTTCTCGTTTTGCAACGACAGCACCACGCCAAGCAGGATTTGCCTGGCGGCCTGCGTCCAGAACTTGCCGCTCCCGCTGTCCTCTGGGATGAGGCTGTCGGCAAACGCCGCGGCCTGGGTGGCGGTGCGTACATCGCGGGCCACCCACCACCCCCGGCTACGGCGGTCGAATGGTGAACAAATCGATGCGGCAAATTTGCTCGTCAGATCGCCTTTGACATCGTAGATCAGGCACTTCGTTTCGTCGTGCTGGAAGACCTGCCGTAGGAGCGCCAACAATATCTGGGTCTTGCCGCTACCCACTGAGCCGTACATCAGGATGTGGCGCGACAACTGCTTCTTGGACAGCCACAGGTCGGGGTGCAGATACATGCCGAACGTGTCTGTTTGGCGTTTGGCTTCGGAGGGTGAGCGTCGGCGCGCCTCTCGGATAGCCTCTTTTTCTTCCAGGAGCTTGGGGCCGGAGACTACCCACTGGTTGGCACGCGGCATAAGACCCGTCCACGCCAAGCCACTACCTCCAGCCAGACCTATGGCGGTGGCCACTGCCAGCGTAGACCAGTCGGACAGCCACTGCGGATTGTCGATCCGGGAGTAGAAGGCAGGATCCAACGTCAACGCCCGGACGGTATCGCGCACGCCAATCCCCCACGCTGCGACGGGGAAGAACCCTACCGCGCCGCCCAGCAGGCCATAAGCCAGGCCCAGGTCCCAGCGTCGAACTGGGACCGATGGGTCAATGTGCTTGCCGGGTGGGCCGAAGGCGTCGTAAACGGGAGGCTTCATCTACAACAGGATGAGCAGGATGGCTGGTCTGTCTAGGCCTGCGCGCACTACTATCGAGCTACCACGGGAGGATTCGATTTGACCTTGATTTTGATAGGCCATGAAGTTGGCCGCACGGAAGTTCGCCAGCAGTTTCTGCTTCAACACGAAGAGCCCGGGCACCAGGGCCTGTTTGCCATTTCCGACAGCGCGCTGACGGCAAAAATGACAAGTGAAGAGGGCGGCGTGAGCTACACCACGTTGTTCACGGGCATTCGGAAGGTCCATGAACTCAAGATCCAGGTGGGGCGACCTGACATTCTTCGCAATGGCCACTTCACCAACAACTTTTACGAAGCCTTCAGGACCTCAGCCTTCCTGGCGTTTGCTGGCAACGCGAATGAGGCCCAACATGTGCTGGCCATCATTCGTGAAGACCTGGAGAACCTCCAGTTGAGTTTCAGGTTCGATCAGCAAACCGGCGAACCGAAGCGACACATCATCATTCCCAGACGTGCGGACAACCCGATGAACGAGAACGGATATGCGTGTTCGGAGGACACCTTTGATCCTGACCAGGTCCAGCACTTGTACACGGCAGACCTGTTCGTCTCCATCGTGGCCCAGGCCATTCAGACCGCACTGCAGTCCTCAATTGAGTACAACCGCACCAACAATTACCCGCCAACCTTATCCACGTATGCTTTCGGCATTTGGTGCCCAGTCTCCCGACAGCACAAGCTTTATCGGCTCATCCCACGCAGCACGCTGGTCGATGGCAGATTGACCTTCGATGCCACCCCGGAAGTCGTCCCGGAAAACGAAGTTTTGGCGCTCGGCACGGAAATCGTAGTGAACGCTCTCCCTATCCAGGAAACCTACGACAAGGCCTTAGCAGATGGGGAGTCGCCAGCCGAAGCGATGGCCGCACTTTTAGATAAGGTAGTTGACAAGCAGTTTGCTGAGTTCAGTGGGCGTCCCGTTGATCGACCCATAACCCGCTACCACCTCAAGGAAGGCTTGTTCCGCGAGCTTCGTTAGTAGCACAGGGGCCAAAGCTTGCCCGCAGCTTCGGCCAAGACCTGTTGTCGTAGCTGCCAGATCAGGCATGCCGTCAGTTCATAGAAATCAGCCGATATCCGGCACACCATGGTTGAAATGGTTACGCGCCGAACTTGAGAAGACGCAGCTTTGGCGCTGGATCCGGCCTCTCAATCTTGTACATCTTGTTCAACTCGCTGGCATGCATATGCAACATGGCCTCGAAGTCGGCCATGGTGTACCCCAGTTCCTCGGCATGAGCACGCAAGATGTCATTGAACGCCGTGGCTTGTTCGGGAGCGAAATCGACTTCGACAGGCTCTTTCATTCGATACCCGAGCTTACTCATCTGCCGCCACAGATAGGTGCTTTGCATGTCGGTGATGCAGCCCAGCGCTTTGGCACGCATAAGTAGCGCCCCCATGGAGACCTTCCAGATTGGCTTGAGGGCAGCGAGCCTTGGCAGGGTAATGCCATGCATCAAGTCACCGCGGATGTCCTGCGCGGGCATCAAGAGTTCGGAGGCGAACACATCCGCCTCGCGCTCCATGTCAGGACTGGGCATGCGATGCATGATGGCGTGCGCCAGTTCATGCGCCAGAGTAAAGCGCTGCCGGTCACCTGGCATTGCTTGGTTGAGGAAAATGCAGGTCGGCAGGCCGGGGGGCTGCAGGGTCAAGCCGAAGACGCCGATACTCTCAAACTCACACGGCAGAACAATGCAGCCCGCACGCTCCACCAGTGCGGTCAGGTCGTGGAGCGGACCGCTGGGCACGCCCCAATGTCGGCGCACCATCTGCGCTACCCGAGCGGCATCACCGTTGTAATCGTCGATGTCGAAACGAGGCAGCGTGAGTTCCGGCTGATAGTCCATAGACGACAGCAGGCGACGAAGATGCATGAGGCGGAGATTGATCTCCGCCTCCATCTTGTCAGTCGCCTTGGCACCGACGCTGGCGTTCTTCCGGTAGTTGATACTGACCGGAACGCCAAACACAGGATCAGTCTCGTAGAAGAGAGACGCAGGGAAGGTGAGCGCTCGGGCCAGGGATTCGATCAACTCGGCCCCCGGCTGCATAAGACCGGCCTCACATTTGGAAATGGCGGCCTGGGTAACCCCGGCCGCCTTCGCCAACTGGACCTGACTCATGCCCCTCGCCTGCCGTGCCACCTTTATCAAGGCTGCATTGGCAAGCGGAATAGTCATGTCTCGTTCTCTGTCTTCTTATCGCGCTCGGATTTTACGCGGATCTTGATCGTCTTCGGAGTAGGAGCAGGAGGCGTTGGGGCCGCCGGAGACGTGATCGACACCACATTCCCGCCCTCATCCTTGCGCAGCAGGGAGCTACACCACAGCACCCTGCCTTGATCTCGAGCTACCAGCAGGATGTCCTGTACGGCAGTCTCCAACTTGTTCAGGACGTACGTCACTTCAAGCCGTTGCACAGGGGGGATACCCGGCAGATCTTCCTGCTGATCGTGGTAATCCAAGGCTGTTTGAGTGGGGTAGTTGCTCGTGAGCCCGCTTGCGTCGCTTTTCTTGAGGCGGAAGACCAGACCATCGATGTGGAACCAGCAGCTCTGGTTCTTGGGAAGGATCTGGACACTCGGATCATTGGCGAAAGCCGTCTCCGCTCCACAAGCCAACTCCTCCCAGATGTAGTTGGCCCGGCTACGCCTCCGCTTCCAGCGGCCGCTTTTGCCGCTCGCCATCCAGTCAGCCCACGCGCCCATCATGACGCGCACGATACGGGCCATGTAGGGTGTCAGTCGCGCTTCGACTTCGGTTTGGGTGAGCATGGCCGACCTTTACATTTGGACGGCAGAATATAACCACACCTATAACTCACCATGCAAGTATCCGCGCGGCACGACCCCGCCACCTACTCCAACCCATTGTTTCTTAATGCCATTTTTCTAGTGGCCAGCGCCCACCCGCCAGGCTGGCGTACAGCGGTTCCTCCCGGCTGAACCACACGAGGTCGCTTCGCACCGGGCAGAAGCCTTCGGCCTGGATCTCGAACATCGGGTTCACTGCGTCGGAGACATCCGGCTTCCACTCCGGCCTGATGGGCAACTTCTGCCAAGGCCAGCGAAAGCGATTGCGCACCTTGCTGCCAGAACAAGAAGCAATGGCCTGCGACAAACCTGCCTGGTCCCCTTCAATCCAGATAATGGCGTTGTCCAGCCCGCGTTCGTTCAACTGGTCCATGACGGCGTACGAGACAGCGGGACACCCTTCGGAATGTCCTGCCCAGCCCGAGCGGACGTAGCTGGCCGGGTGAAGCACCACCGCCCGCTCCCGGGCAGCGTCGTTGAAGCCGACCATCAGGCCATCCAGCCGGCGGCGGGTGCTGCCGTCTCTGGTGTTCTGGTACGCCTCGGACACCGCGTACAGCCCCACGCTGGTCATCAGTGAGCCGGGCGTGTTGGAGAAAACGGATGCCCTTCCTGAGCGGTCAGGATCAGAGCCGCGGCCGTGCGCCACTTCGGTGCGCAACACCACTTCGGACGTGCGCGGATCGATGGCCCACAAGCGTTGGGCCGAGCTGGGCAAGCGCATATCGGCGACGATCAGCAGTGTGGGGTCGCGCCCCAGCTTGCGGGAGCACTCCAACGCCTGCTCGGCATGTGCGCGTGTGGTGCGCGACATGCCTTCGATGTGCTGAGGTACCGCCGCCTGGGCGTAGCCGCCCACCGACAGCGCTGCAATCAACGCGGCCCGGGCGATCATTGCTGGTACGTGCGCCGCTGTGTTTCAACCTGGGCAGGCGCTTCCTGCCGTTGGCGACGTTCCTGCTGCTGTGCCTCCTGGACATGGGCGTGGTAAGCGTTCAAAGCCTCCACCCTGGGGGCGGCGTCTCCGGTTTTTCCCTTGCCCATGGCCTGGTGATCGGCCTCGGCCTGCTCTATCCGTTGCTTGACCTGTGCTTCGGGCAGCGGCGACATCTCCTTGTGCAGGTGCGCGATACCGTCTTCGGGGGTGGCGAAGTTGGTCAGGGAAAGACGCGTGTGACGGGGGGCTTCTGCGCGCGCGGCTTGCTCCTGGGCGGTCTCAGGTGAGGCCTGCGGTGTTGGCTGAGCTGGCGCAGCCTGCTGCGCGAGCGGAGCTTGTTCTGTGGGCTGCTCTTGGACCTGCGTCTCCTTCAACTTCTGCTGCTGCACCGCCTGCCGCTGCTCAATCTCCAGCCCGGCTCGGGTTTGCAGGTAGTCCTCCTTCGCCACTACGTTACTGCCGGCCTTGGCCGCCCAGGCCTCGTAGTCGCCGCCATATCGCTGCTCTGCGGCGTGGAAGAACTTCTGGGTGTTCTCCCCACGGCGCTGCTCCAACGACAGGTCGAACCACTTGTTGTTCGTCATGGCGTGCTGGCCGTAGGAGGGCTCACGGTCGATGCGCCACATGTCGGCCTGGTTGGCCTCCCACATCCGCTGCTCCTTCTCGGTGGGCCTCACCAAGGCGTCGTTCGGGTTGGACTTGTGGGTGTGGTAGGCCTCGCGGTCGTTGCCGCGGAACACCTCCAGACGCTTCCACTGCTGGTCGTCTTGGGGCGCCATTTCATCGAAACGGCGCAGATGGGTGTCGGGATCGGCAGCGAACGCCAGGTTGTAAGCCCCTTCGTACTTCTTGTAGCGGCGGCCCAAAGACAGATCGTTTTCGTAGTTGTTGGACATGGGGGCTCCTTAGGATTCAATGAGGGCGGCTTTGGCGGTTCGAATGGATTTCATGCGACGACTGAACTCCTTCGTGCCGATGTATTCCATCTTGGCGAAGTCGATCCGTGGGTGGCCGGCGCGGTTGAAGTACAGGAGTGCGTTGCTCTCCTCCATCAGGTTGCCGGCGAGATCCGCTTTCTCGATGATCGGGCCTTCCTCGTACTTGCCGCTGCTGTACACAGGGAAGTAGTTCTGCTCTTGCAGCTCTTCCACCGGGATACGTCGCGCCAGGCCCATGTAGTTCTTCAAGCCTTGGATCACGACCTGCAGCCTGGTAGAGCCACGGCGGGCCATGTCGCGGAAGCGCCACGCTGACGGATGGTTGCGGTCGGTGTAGGCGGACGCATAGATCATGTCCACTGTGCGGCTGGTATCCACCGTCTCCTGCACGCTGACCGTCAGTTTCCTCTTCATGGTCACGCCCGCATCCCGCTGGATGTAGTCGTAGGTCTTGGGTGAGGCCTCAAAGATGATCCGCGACCGGAAGTTGTACAGGAACGCGCCCTTGGCATCGTCGCTGGGCAGGATGGTGTCCAAGCTCTCGTAGTTCTGGGTCGCGTACACCATCTGGACGCCCATGGAGCGGCCCACGGCGACCATGCGCACGTCGGCCGGCGACACCAGGTCCTGGCACTCGTCCTTGATCACAACGACATAAGACTGACCCGTCTTCTCCGGCCACTCATCGCCATACTTCTCGTTGCGCTCACGGGCCGCGTCGAACACGCGCTTCTCGATCAGCTTCTGGATGACCTTGGCAGTCTTGCCGTAGCGGTCGGACAAGTTCAGACCCACCTTCTTGCCGTACAGGCACTGCAGAACGTCTTCGCCCTCTTCTGTGTGCGACCAGGCCTCGTCGCCGCAATCCACGCCCCCGATCGTGCTGCCGCGCAGTTCGTCGTTTTGCATGAACCCCTGCAGGTCCTTGTCGATGTTCATGAGGAACGACTGGCGCTGCTCTTCGGTCTTGCCCTGGAACCAAGGCACGGTGAAGAAGTAGATCGCGTTGGACAGCACGCGGCTTTCATCGGCCAGGTGGGGATGGATGGACTTGGGCTCCAGCTCAACGCGCTGGTTAAACAGCGCGTCGTCCTCGCCTTCCTTCTTGACCCGGAAGCCCAGGTAGTCGAACAGGGCCAGGGCCTTGTCGCTGGGGCGCCAAACACCATCGGTGCCCTTCACGCCCGAGCCCAGCGTATTGATGATCTTGCTGTATGCGGCAGGCGCCCAGCGGTAAGCGCGCCCTGCTTTGATCTTGGCCATCAAGGTCCGGGCCAAGGTTGCCTCGGCCTTCAAGCGAGCGTTGACGACCGTGAGGTCGGACTTGCTGCGCTCCAACAGAATTTTCTGGGCGACCAACCGCTCGATCCGCAGACCGATCGCGTCAAGCTCCCGCTCGTCTGCCGCGCGGCGCACCTTTTCGTGCGCCACCAATGCTTCGAGGATGGCCGAGCCGTAGCGATGTGCTTGTCCGGCCACCTGTACCCAAATGGATCCGGCATCATCCATCGACTCGTTGTTCGCCTCGGCAAACGCCTGGGTGAGCGTGAGCGATGTCAGGCCCTGGAAGGGCGCGAACTTAACACCCGGCTCGATGATCAGGTCGTACCAGGCGCGAGTGTCTGCCACCAACGCCCACTTGCCGTCGGACACGAGAGCACCGATGGGCATACCCAGCGCAGCCAGTTCCAGCATGAGCTTGCGGATGGCCTGCGTCTTGCCCTTACCCGTCTTGCCGAACAAGAACAGGTGGGTCTTCAAGTCTTCCACGGTCATGCCCATGACTTGGCCAGGGTCCGGGGCCAGCGACAGGTTGTACCTCGCTTGGACACCCAACGCGGTACCGAACGCAAGGAACGGGGACTTGTCTCGGAACGCACTTCGGATCTGCTGCATCCGGAAGGAGGAAGTCTTGCCCAGCATGGTGGCCGAGCCGTGGACGGAACCGGCACCGCGCTTGGTCATCAGATCGAAGAACGCGGTCCGGGCGTTGTGATTTCCGGCGGTGTAGTACAGCGGGTAGGCACAGGCCACCACGAACCAGCTGAGGGGCTTGACCCAGTTCAATGACGGAGGAAGCAGACCCAGGGTGTAGTTCATCCCGAACAGCGTGCCCACCACCATCAATACATGGGCAGCCTTGGAGAACATGGACGACACCGCTGGTGTCTTGCCGCTGGAAGCCAGAGCCTTGGCGAAGGCCACAATGGCTCCGATAGTCACACCCCCGATGAGCATGGCCTTGCCGCTGACCTGGAAGGGAACATCCCCCGACAGGCCCGCAGCCATCAGGGGAACACCACCAGACAGGGCCAGCACCTTGGCCAGCGTCCCCGCACCTTCTGCCTGATACAAGGCGTAGGCGTGCAGAGCCAGCAGCGGCCCGGTGACTGCCAAGGCCACACCCGGCCCCACAACGGGGAACTGGGACATTGCGTAGCCACCCGCGAACAGCACCGGGAAGGCCGCCATGAGGAAGGACGTGGCCGTGCTGTCGTTGCCACGCACCAAGTCTTCTGGATGGATATAGCCGTTGGTGGGGCGCCCATCGCGCGTCAGGTGCCAATTCAGATCCATGGACACCAGATCGGGGGGGGCCTTGGGGAACCAGTTCTTGAACACCCAGCGCTCGTCTTCCAACAGGCTCGGCATGAAAAACTGGCCGTCCTTCTCGACGGCGCCAAGCTCGCGCAACTTCTCGTGGTGTTCTGGCTCGACATTGACCAGCGGCTCGCCCACGCGTACCGGGGCCAGGTTGATCAGGTCTTCGCCCTGGGTGATGTAGTCGAACCGCTCCTGTGCTCGGTCATAGACCCAGTCGTTGCGGCTGGTCTTGCCGACGATGGCTGACTGGCGGCGCAGGATCACATCGCGGATCCCGTAAGCCAGCTTGTTGAACAGGTTCAGTGTGTCTTGGGGAATGGCAGGTGCTTGCATTGGGGGAAGTCCTTATTTCAGGCGCTCTTTAAGCGCATCGCCGTAAGTGGGGTAGCAGTGGCCGCGGAAAATCAGCTCATCGACCCAGGTGTGAGTTCCACCGTCGGCAAGTACCTTGTTGAGCTGGACACCGGCCTTGGTGCAGTCGTCCAGCGACCAGGTCTTGGCCAGCTTCTCGATGTCGGCCCGCTTGTCCGCACAGCCCTGTTGCAGGGCCGTATAGCGGTCGCGCTTCTGGTCGGTCTTGCGGTCACGCAGATCCGAAACCTCGTCAATGCACTTCCGGGTGGAGTAGCCAGCGATGTCGGCAGCCCACTCCTTCATCAGCGTGTCTCGCTTGGCCGCGTACTCGCGTGCCTCCTCGGCTGCGGCTTCGGCCTTGTGCTTGGCCCACCTTGCTTCAACACCCGACGCTGCTTTGTTGACGCCTGCCCCCAATCCATACAGCACCAGGACCAGGCAGACCGAGTACAGGAATGCCCGCACGGCAGCCCACTTCTCTTCTTCGTCCCGCAGCTGGGCTGCTTTCAGCTGGCCCACTTCCCATTTTTCCAACCGCTTCTCAGGCAGACGGTCTTCGCTGTGGTCGAACCACGTACCCACGATCCGCTCGCGCACTTCGATGGGCGCTTGCTTGGGAAGGTCATCCACCTTGGGGCCACCGATGCACAGTTGACCGTAGAAGGTCAGCAGATGGGAGGCAAAGAACTTGCCGGGCTTGCTGCGCCGCAGATGAGGAAAGAGAAGTCGAAGGATCATGCGATGGGGGAAGTTGGGGGAATGATTTCAAGCTAATGCGGAGGCCGATTTCGGCAACCCCTGAACTTGCGAGTTCATAGGCGCTTTTCTAAATCGTCCAACTTGTCCAATGCGTCGTCCTGCCACGTGGGCTTGGGCGCAGGCTGGACAGCGGGCTTCGTGCTCTGCGGCTTCTTCGCCACCGGTTTCAGCGTAGGTTTGGCCGGGGCGGCTGGCGTGGGCTCGGGGGCCGGTGCTGGCACTTCCTTGGTCTCCGCGATCGGCGCTGCTGGCATGACCGGGGCGCCCGGGACTTCGACGGGTGCGGGCGCATCCGGCTCCACCACCAAAGGAACAACCGGTGCTTCATCGGCCACTGGTTCCAGTGCCTGGGCGGGCACCGGCACCGGCGTGAGCAACGACTCCTTGTTACTAGAGCCGTACACCAGCCATCCAATGACGCTCACTGCCAACACGGGCGCGCCGCCTACCCAGTACCAACGTCTGCCGGGAGCAGAACGAGAGCTAGCCTCAGGCAACGCTTCAACGGTGTGCGACGCGGTGGCCACTGGAGGTGCGGACTTTGCCACCGGCTCAGGCTCTGGCTGCAGTTCGGGTTCGGGCACTACTTCCGATGCAACTTCAACCTCTACTTCCGGCACCGGGGAAAGCTTGCCCGCAGCCATGACTTCTGCGTCGGTGAAGAGTTGGGACGCTTCCTCCGATACCGCGGGGACGTACACGTCCTCTACGGCAGGTTCGTACACAGGTACCGGCTCGGGCTCAAGTACAGCCTCCACCACCTCGTCGTCCTCGGGCTCTATGACAGAGTCCGACTCTGGATCTACCGACGGCGGGTGCGAAAGTAGACCAGCGCTACGCAAACCATCGGCCAGATTCGGAACCGCTGGGCGTGCCGGCGGTGTGGGAGGAACCGGAAAGTCGTCTAGGTCGGAGAACAGGTCGTCCATGGCCGTTAGCGCTCCTCGCTAACGCCGCCCGCGAAGGTCGGATCCGCGGCCACGTCTGCATAGAGAAGGTCCAACTCCTGAGACGTGTAGCCCAGAAACGGAGCCAGCTCGGCCGGCAGTTGCATGGGCTGCTCCAAGAAGAACACCCGGATGTCTTCGGCAGTCAGGCACTCGAAGGGAGCCGGATGTGCCGTGAGTTGGATGCTGGTGTTGTGCATGGGGAAGTCCTCGCGAAATGGACGGCCTCGGCAACGAGGCCTGCCCGTGGTGGTTAGGTCAGGTCGGGCACTGGGGTGATGACCAGCTGCGACTTGCCCTGGCCGCACTTGTCGATGGCCTTGGCCGGCGGGAAGGTGTCGCGGGCTGACAGCTCAGCCAGGGGGATCTGACAGGCGTGCATGTCGCGGCCTTCGGCGATGATGGTCAGCGGCTCCTTGGAGCGCTTCGCCAATGCAGAGATCTTGTCGAGCACGGCGACCGTCTGTGGATCGCGGGCGGACATGCTGGACGGGTCGTAAGCGATAGACACGCTGTCGACAGCCTCGACTTTCTCGCCCGACTGGGCGGTGGCCTCTTTGGTTGCGATGGTGGCCGTCATGCCGGCGGCTTGCGCCTGGGCGGCCAGTTCGCGAGCTTCATCCATCTGCTTCTTGTAAGAAGCCACCGAGCCGACGGCAGCACCCACCGCACATGCGGCGATTGCTTTGTCTTTCTTTCCCGACAGCAAAGCGACGGCGCCGCCGGTCAGGCAGCCAAGCCCACCCGCTTTCCACAAGCGCTTCTTGTCGGCTTTGGGCTTGTCGGGCTTGGCCGTTTCAGTTGTAGCGGGGGTTGCGTCCTGGGCCACGACCGGAGCAGCGGATGCTGCCAGCATGGCTACAACGGAGAGGGAAACGATCAGGCTTTTCATGTGGGCAGTTCCTTGTGGCGGGGGGAGATGGCTCAGCCAAGCGGCGGAGGTGGACTGGATCGGTATGAGGGTTTGGCGCCCATCGCTTGCATGGCTTCGGCCTGGCCGTGCTGCCGGCCGACCTCGACCGCGACTTTCACGGCATTGATCTGCTGCTCGTTCAAGTCGTTGAGGAAGCGATGGAAAAGCCCGCGAATTTCTTCTTGGCGCTCTGCGATGAGGGCGACGGCCTCGGCAACCTTGGCCGCCTCGCCTCGCAGGTCGGCGCGCGCGTCGGCTCGTAGTTCGGTGGAAAAGGTGCGCAGTTCGGCGCGTGGATCGGGTGTGTCCAAGGCTGCATCGGCTGAGCGTTTCAGGAACGCGGCGAGTGACATGGCGCGTTCGTCGGCTGCGCTTTGGAAGCGCTCGGCCTCATCGCTCTTCAACCACACGGAGATTGTTTTTCCTGCCACGTTCGTTCGCTCACATAGTTGGATATCGACTCCATCCAAGCTATGAAGGAAACGCACGCTGGCAAGACCCCACTAATGGAACTGCGAACGCAACAGCAAAGCGGTTTCGCACTGTTTTTCGCCAGAAACCTAATGGAAGACCATTAGGTGCCGAAAGGCTGGCGGCTCAACGGCTTGCACGGCATTTCGGTGCTCTTTCCATTAGGGCCGTCAAATCCGCAAGGAGCGTGTTGTCCATGCGCTGACCAGCTGCTTTGCGCTCGCGTCGTCGCTCTTTCGACCGCCACGCAAACAGTCGTCAGCCGCCCGCTTCTCGCCAATGAGTTCGTGCCGTTGCCCTTCGCGCTCAGTGCGCCCCACGCACTCCACGCTCGCAATCGTCGTGCCGTTGCGTGCGCTGCTCTTGCCAACATCGCAAGCCGCGCCACACTCAATGCAGCGCCACTCTTCCCCCAACCAATGACGCCCGCCTGCCCTACCCTGACGCTCGCCGACTTCCAGAACGCCATCGACTCACTCGATGTTCCGCACAGTGCCACCCTGCCCCTCTACGCTCGCCGCCGTGTCCTTGAAGCTGCAGGTGAACACTGCCCTCTGTGTCGCCAGCCCTACATCCGCGATGTTCCGCGATCGTTCTCCGCGCCCGTCATTGCCACATGCGTCCACCCCTTCCTGGGCGGGCCACTGACTATCGAGAACGCATTCGTGTGCTGTCGCCGATGCCAGCAGTCCCGCGCGTCCTCCGACCTTCTGACCGTCGCTGAACTTCCTGAATGCTTGCGCGAGCAACGCGCCCGCACCCTCCTGCTGTCGCACAACCATCTCGTGCCACTGCCCTCGTCCGTGTCGCTGCCTGCTTATCGGGAAGCACTGCGAGCCCGCCACGCGATGCCGCGCTCGCGGGTCTACGCCGCCCAAGCCGACGACGGGATTTGCATGCTGGGGGTATCCAGCCGCTACGGCGACAGGCTGTCCAAGGGGCTGGCGAACCTGCTCGCCGGGATGGCAGGTAAGCCCCTGGCACGCGAGAAGCGGCGGGTCGTCTACCTGCTGACTGACGACAATTTCCGCCGTGTCGTGTGGCAAATGATCGACGCCAACGCTCGGGTCGTGGGTGTGGGTCGCCGCACCGAGCTGCGCGATTTCCTCGACCACTGGTGGCTGACTTCGGCCAGCGTCAGTGAGCTGCGCCGGGGGAAAGCCGGCGGCGCGAGTGCGCCACCACCAGTGCTGAAAGCGCGCCCCGTCAAGCCCAGCACCGAACGTATGCGACGACTGGCCGCACGAAGGAAGGCCGCCCAGGAGCGCGCAGAGGCCGAGCGGGAGTATGAGGAAGCCAACGCCGCCATGGAGGCCATGCTGTCAGCACGTCGCCAGCGGAAGGCTTTCCCGACGGACCCGGAGATGGAGGCGGAAGTGCTGGCCAGGTACGGACAGGCCAGCCGGCGGTTGAACGCAGCCTTGGGCTACTCCCCTGCCGGTATCCGATGAACGGTGGCCCGCCCCGCGCCAAGCCGCCGTTTTCCATGGTCGTGGGGGACATTGTCTAAGAGAACACCGGAGGCGCGTCATGGCGTGTGTTCGTGGTGTAGCTGTACTGTTCGCGCTCGGCCTTACTGTGGGGTGTGCGAACAAGCAGGTTCTTCGAAATCAGGCAGTGATGTCCAAGAAGCTAGGGGCGACAACGACCGGGCTCGAACAGCTTGCTGGATCAGCAGTTCGTGATCGTCGTGTTTCGGCACTCATGGCATTCACTCCCCCGGACGAAACAGCCAGGAATGAGTTCTTGGTATTCGCCTGCGACGGTGACATGGCCGAGTTCTCGGTTGGACAAGCTATTGGGACTTATCGTCGGCGGCTGACCGAGCTCGACAACCTGGCAACGGCACCTCCGGATACCAGCTTCTCAGCCTTGGTCGCGTCCATGAATCGATCCAGTGCCGCGAGAGAAGATCTCCCGCAGGATCGCGCCCAGGCGATGACGGCCTTCGATGAGGCTCAGAAGAAGGCCAAGGTTGCATCGCATCTTTCTGTACGCCGATGCAGAGCCATAGTCGCCCACGACCTTAGTAGTAGCGCGGATAGAATTCCCGGGGACAGAAGTTACCAATCCATGGGCATGGGTCTTGACACCTACCTCACGCTCATCAACTTTCTGCGCACAGGGATGACCTTGGCCGAACAGACGAAGCGCGCCTCAATTGTCAGGGATTACACACAGAAAGTGGCGCAGCCAGACTTCGAACTAGCCCACGCCTACCTTGCGACTGAACCCAACCTGGATCCTATTGCCGAAACGATCGCCGGTAGAAACCCGCTGGCCGATGTTCCGCCGCAAGCATGCCACGCTCAAAAGGCGTTCATGGATCCTGCTGGCAAGGCCCATGACCCACCTGCTACCGGTGAAAACCTGGCTAACCAGCTAGGGAACGACATGACACTCGGCTTTGGGCAACCTCACGGTCGACTTTCGCTGCTGACAGCTCAAGCCAGGGCCACGGCCGTTCGTCAGGCCTTCATCCACTACACGGCTGCCAAGCTTCTCCACCCCCAGACTGGGACCGGCGCACTTTCAGCTGTGCAGAATGAGGCCGTCTTGCGTTCCGCTGCCGATGCCGCAGATGCTATGGCCCGGGCGGATGGTCTAATTTCCATCGATGTTGATTGCGAGGTACTTCCCAAGCTGGCCTCGTCGCAGCAAGCATTGAGCAAGGCGGTGATTGAAGGAACGGGCTCAGCTGACGCTGCCGACGGCTTCGCGGACGCATTGACTAACCTGCAGTCCATCCTCGAGGCACTCGACAAGATGAAGAAGGCCGGATGGTAGAAGGGCGCCTGACTTAGCCCGCCCGGGCCAGCGCCGCGTCCGTGGCCACGACCAGCTGACGGATGAAATGAATGTGGCGGCGCAGGTCGTCGCGGGTGACTGCGTGCTTGCCGGGCGCGCCACTCTGGGGACGCCCCGAGCGGTGCGCGATGTCCCCACGCTTCTTCGCCAGCCGGTTTAGTTCGTTCCGCGCGGCGCTCGACTCCATCATGTTCCACTTCCAAGACTCGGTGATGTCCACGCCCAGGTACTTCTGGAATAGTGGTCGAACACGGTCGGTCGAGGGGGTGTGGAAATACTTCAGGTCGTTGGCCAGGCTATCGCGCATGAACTGGGATAGCTGCCCGTCCCCCGTTCCTGTAACTGCTTCTACTGCCTCAACCAGCCGGTCCTCGAAATACGTTTCGAGCGCGGCCAAGGCCATGACCAAGCTGGCTCGCTTGAGGACTTCATTCTCTGGTGGCGACGGGACGGCGTTGAGTTTGTCGAAGTGGTTGATCAGATCAACCGCGTCCTGGATGGCGTGGTCGAAGGTCAGGCTGGCTTTCGATGGCATGGCTGTTCAGGTTCCCCTATCGGCCCGATTGTGGCACCAGGCCAGTGGGACGGACAAATCAGGCCGCGACCGCCAGCCGGGAGTCCTGGCGCCGGGCTTCTCGCTGGAAGCGCCCAGGCTGCATGTGTTGCTGGACGCTGGGAGGGAGCGCCGACCAGCCCACGGCTTCCAGCAGGTTCTTGCCCCGGCCTCGGACATACACCGTCTTGCCGGTGTTGCGGTCTACGGCTCTGACCATCGGCCTGCAACCCTCCGCGCCGACGCTTGCATCATGTTCCAGTAGCCACCTCGCGATGGTGTTCTGGGCCAGTGCACCCGCTCTGTCGCCCCGCTTTACCTTCTCTTGATACAGCAGGCAGGCCAGCATGAGCGCGGTGATGTCGTCTTCGCCCCTGGCGTCCACCACGACACTGTACGTATCCGGCAACGAGTGCAGGTTGTACTCGATGTGCTGGCGCTGTTGGCCCGTGCGTTTCAGGTAGTCCTCATAGATGGAGGCCATGGCCTCTTCCAGTCGGGGAAGCGAGCCATGTTCGATGGCCTGCTGCAGGCAAGAGAAGTAGGTTGGATTGAAGTTCATTTCTGGATCCTGGGGATGAGGACAGTAGCGAGCCGATAGGCTTCCTCCTTGAACTCGTTCACCCGCCTCACATACCTGGGATGGTCTTTCCACTCTCCCAGGCAATCGAACTCTTCATAGATCGCAATATCGGATGTTCGCGAGACCGACCGCGTTGTGTTGACCTCTTGGACCCAGTTCGGGGAGATCGCCCGAATGAGGCGGTAGCGCAGCGTGGGTAGTGCGGTGTCGGCAACCGGGTTCACTATGACAGCGTAGGTGTGTCCGGAAACAGGATCGGTGTGGTGTTCAAGGATGCGCATTGGAGGCCTTACTTGGCGTGGGCGATGTGCTCGTCGGCCTGCCGCTGCCTGCGTTCCGCTTCGATGCGGGCTACCTCTGCCAGAACGACTGGCTGCCGTTCCATGTCAGCCATTTGCTCGAAGTAGGTGGTATTGGCCTCTACTTGGTCGAAGGCTGCGGAGCCCAGCCAGATGACGGCGCCAGAGATGGCCAGGGCGATGCCGGCAACAAGGGATTGTTCAGTGATATTCATGGGGAAGTCTCGATTGGGGGAGGTAGGGAAGTTTGTTAAGCCGATGCAGGGCAGGAATGGGTCAATCGATTTGGAAGCCCAGATGCCCGAAAGCCACCGTCAGCCGACTGTCGTAGGGAAGGCCAACGGCTCGGCAGAAGCAGGCCTGCCACAACTGCCCCAGATGGGTGTCGGATGCGTCAAGAAGGTGCACTCGAACGCTCAGGTGGTCGGAACTATCAGCGTCTCGTTGAATACCGTGGCGCGTGCAGAAGCGTGCGGCTGCCTTCTCAACAGCGGCTGCGTCTTCGTTGGAGAAAGGGCGGATAACTGAAATTGTCATGTGCGGTCTCCGATCAGGCGACGATGGCAGGCAGGATGGTGGCGGTCAGAACAGCCAGTCCGGTGAGGGCCATGGCCAACAAGCCATTGGTACGCAGGGCAATGAAGCTGTGTTCTTGGGAGTGGGCAATACGGTCAAAGATGCTCATGGCTTGGCTCCGGTTGTGATGGGTGGCTTTCTATGCTTGAACCCCTTGTTTTATGGGGTTTTATGCTTTCGATTGCCTATATCCAGTATGTGGAGAAAGCCGATTTCGGCAAGCTGTCAACCCCTCAGAACTGCGAAACGCTACGAACAACGCGAAAAGAAAAAGCCCCGGTTCGGGGCTTCGTGTGGAGCGATTGTGTCCGTGGGTTATTCAGCACTTACAACCCAAGTGCGGAGCAAGGGCTAAGGCCTAGTTCCAGATCCATGCTCTTGATCTTGATATCCGCGGATATCAGCCGATATCGCGTGCTATCACGCGCCAGCATTCGTGCCCGGACTCCAAACGGTCCAGCGCCTCTTCGATCAAGGCCTGCAGCGCCACGCTTCGATTCCCATTGACCACCCGTTCCAATCGATCATAAAGCGCCTTGGACGTGCGCAGCAGCATGGGCTTGGTATCCAGCTCGGTACTGGCTTCCACGTAGATTTTCGGCGGACCAGGCTCACGCTGGATGCGTACACCCTCGGCTTGCGTGGTGAACGAGACCTTGGCTAGGTCGTCGGCGTCTAGGTCATTCCAGCTCACGTGCGGCCTCCCCCACAGTGCGAATTGATCGGATCAGGATCAATACAAGTTCCAGCTCCCGGTGGTCGCGAATGGCCAGTGCCTGCTCTTCGGGAGTAGCTGTCCTCAGGTCGATTTCTTCCAGCTCGCCGTTTGAGCGGCAGATCAGGGCTCGGGTCATAGGATGGTTCCTTGCTGTCTGTAGCTCATTCATGGGGTTTGTTCGTCAGGGCGATTGCTGCATCCACTGCTGCCCGCAGTAGAGCGATTTCGTTCTGGGCCTTGGACAGGTGAGGAATTCCCCGCGCGTCCACGACCGTCAGGCCTCGGCCGTAGCAGGTCGGGTACACGTCCCGGTCCTTCACCACGGGGCGGTCGAGAAAGTGAGCGGCCACCAGGTCGCGCTGTTGCTTGCGGTCCGATCGGTACCGGCAGGCAACAGGCACCACGACCAGTCCACGCTCTTCCAGGTGGCGCAGCCCCCGGCGGTGGATCAGGAAAGATGGCGGATCCAGCAGCGTCGGGACGACAGCAATGCGCGAGGGATAAGCCTCTTCCAGCCCGGGCGGGTGATCGTGGATGTACACGTCAAACCCACTCACTCGGGCATTGGTGGGTACGAACGGCAGCTCAATCCCAGCCCGCTGCGCAATCTTGCCGAACACCAACACAGACCCCTGTGGGTCATGATCGACCAGGCACGTGCGCAACCCGTCGCGGGCGTAGGAAGCGGCCAGCTGCAACGCCAGCATGGTCTTACCTACTCCACCCTTGGGAGACACGACGGACACGTGGACCATCAGTCCAGGCTCCGAGTGGACTTCTGGATGTAGCTTGTCTGGTTGTCCACGGCACGCTGGGCCAGCGACCCCACGTCCACGGAAGCAGCCAGGCCGAACAGCAAGCCCAGGAAGGAGTACAGGTATAGGTTCGCGTTCGTTTTCTTGGTGCACATGGGGAAGTCCTTTGATATCGGGTGATATCAGCGGATATCACTTGATATCCATGCAATCAGCTAAGCCGATCTCGGCAACCCCTGTTGCTGCGAGCGGATACAGAAAAGCCGCCAGGCGGCGGCTTGTTGTTCAGTCCTCCAACGTCACTTCCTGGCGTGCCACTGCTTCATGACCTCCGAACGCGTGATGATCTGGGCATTGCCTGGACCGATGGGCTGGGCAGTGTTCAATGGCACCATGACCAGGTTGCCGCGATTGCGGTTGGGCCAATGCGCTTTCCATAGAGCCCACCACGTGGGCAGTGTGAATGCCCAGCCTCGCTTCAACCACAAAGACCTATTCCGCTGCGTGCGGTACAGGCCCACGGGCGATGCCCGGTCCTCCATGATCCGGTTGCCTTGAATGTGGTCCAGCTCCTCCGATGTGCATCCATACCGCTGGCGCAGTTGTTCTTCTGTCAACTGCAGCCGTTTCTTCCGGTTGTTTTCCGGTGAAGGTTGCTGGGGCGATACGCCCCGCTCAATCAGCACTTGCCGGACTCTTTCCCTAGACAGGCCGACGCTCTCGGCAATCTCACGAAGGGAGCGCCGCTGTCGCTTCCGCATATCGACAATCCGCCGAACAGTTCGCTCATCCATAGAAGTGCTTGCGCATGTGTGCGTCCAGCCTGGCAATCTGCTTGGGCATGTGGGCCTTGGCCAGGTCGTAAGCCGTTCCATCGACATACACGGCGTCGTCGAAGATGATGGAGCCGTTGTGCTTCTTCAAGAACGACTGCAGCTTGCGCGGCTTGCCGGAGGAAATCACTTCATGCAGCTTCTTGGTCTGTTCGCGGTCGTAGTCAGGAATGGAGAAGCGGGACATGGGCAGGTTCTCGGGGAGGTTTCTACCAACCTAGGTTCATGGCCGATTTCGGCAACCCCTTGGCCTGCGAGTGGATACAGAAAAGCCGCCTTTCGGCGGCTCTGCTGCTTCTAGTTCAAAGGCACGACGCGTAGGCTTCGCCGTGCTCCAACCAATGCCACCACATCGCCCACCTGTACCGGCACATCGGCTTCTTGAACGATGGCCCACGTTTTACCGCTCGACTCCTGGACATAGATCTCCAGACCACGGCGGTAGAACTTGCCCTGGATGGCGCGACCGGTCGCCCCACCCAGCACACTGCTGACGACACGTGCGGTGCGGCGGTCGTTGATCTGGTCGGCAGCGGCATAGCCCACAGCGGCACCCACCACGGTACCCGTGGGGGTCTTCTTGGCTTGGATACGAACCTCACGAACATGGAGGACACGCGCCACCCGGACTTGCTGGGCGGTCTGTGCTTCGTGGGCCTGGTAGGAACGAGCAGACTGCTCCCCCGCCGAAACGCTGGCGATGGGGGCGATGAGAAGCAGGGAAAGGAGGATGACAGCGCGCATGGGAAGTCCTTCTAGGGAATATCCCAAGCTAATGGGCTTGCCCTTCCCGGCAAGCCCTGCTTCTGCGAGCCATTACAGGCAGCGGATCATTCTTCTCCGGGATACATCAAGGTCAGCACGGGCTCGCCGTTGTCGCCACCAGACACCATCAGCCGCAAGCGAACCGTCTCGGGAACGATGCCTTCTCCTTCGACCGGCACCACCAGCACATCGAAGTCCGCCACAGACGCGCCGGCCTTGGCCGCGCCATTGGCTGCCAGTCGCGCCATCATCAGCACATCGTGGACGCGACCTTCGGTGGACTGTCCATTGCCGGGCTTGTGGCCCACCGGCCAGTCCAGTGAACGCCAGACCGTTTCCGTGCAAGCAAGGGGGATCTTGAAGCCGTACTTGCGGGCGGTTTCAGTGAGGTCTACCAGCACGCCATCGGCCAGCGCCTGGGCGCGCGTGTAGATGGAAATGGGCTTGCCCCAGAACGCTTCCATCCGCTTCTGGCCCAAGGAAACAATCTTCTTCTCGTCGTCTTTGCTCATGATCGTTCAGTGCTTCGTGTTGTTGCCGGCGTGCATGGCCGGATGGGTGAACCGCTGAATGTAGCCATCGAGCCAGCAACGGGCGGCGTGGTCGCCAGCGTCAAAGCCGATGCGGTCCGCCCAGAAGTTCACCGGCCAGTCCGAACCAAACGGCACCTGCCGGGCGTACTGCTGAGCCAAGAACCGCAGCTGCTCCATGTCTGCTGCGGTGGAGCCAGTGAAGGGCATGACGCTGCAGGCCGTAGGGGACGTCCGGCGCACGTAGCCAGGAGAGATAGGGCCTTTCCGGTGCCTCATAGGGTCACCTGCTTGGCTTCCATACGCTTGAACCACGCCAGCCCCAGTTCCTCGATAGGGTCAGCCACCACCTGGAAGTCCAACGCGGGTTCGACGCGGTGCATGCCGTCTACCACCAGGTCATCGCCCCAGTAGCCATTGCCCTCGGGCGTCCACACGGCCCCATCGCCGCCAGCGGCGCGTACCTGTTGGATCGCGTCGGCGATGTTGTCGGCCTCCACCTCGACGGTAGCGGTGTGAGGCACGATCCGGTCTAGCCGGAGATTGAATCGATACGTGGCCATCAGTGGCACTCCTTCTTCCAGTACCAGAAACTCTCAACGAACCGCTCAACGGTTCGTGGCTCGATGGGGCCGCTTGCCAGTAGCGATCCCGCTACCGACTCGATCCGCAGTCGGTTCTTCTGCTCTTTGATCACCACGCCCAAGGTCTTACCCTTGCGCACGATCCGGCCGTCATCGGCCAAATGGGCGTCGTAGGCAGTTAGTACGGCTTTCCAGCTCATTTTTGGTTCCCACACGGGGACACGCCCCCGCGATGCTCCCGAATGGGGACCGGCCGCCGGCAGGCGGCGCGCTGTCAATGGAAGAAGCACCAGCGGCTGGCGCGGCCCGCAGACGCAGTCGAGGACACGGGCCGCTGAAGCGACCATTGACAGGACAAGCGCCGGCGGAAGGCATTCCCGCCTCGAAGAGCGTTGACCAGATCGTTGGGCCAGCGACCAAGCCCGCAGGGACGATCCGTGATCGGTCGAAAGATGACGGGCGCGATCCGCAGGAGGCCCTATGCCATTTCCATTCCTGGCACGTGGTTCAGGGAAGGAACCGACGCCTGTTCCAGTGCAGGAACGTCCACCGTTCGAGGATCAACCTCCACTTCTGGTTCGTCCAGCAACGGTTCAAACCGGAAGCGTTCAAGCCCGACGAAGTCGCACACCTTCTCTGCCGCTGATGCAGCGGAATACAGGAAGTTCGGATCTTCCTTCGCGATCTTGATCCAGTGATGGATGTACGCTGCGTGCTGACTCGGATCGTGACCAATCCCTAACTCCACGCCCATGATGTGCGACGAAGTCTCTGCAATAACCTCTTCGCGTGCGTAGCTCTCCGAACCGAATGCACCTGACAGGTCGCGATCCAATCGCGTGGGGTGGCCAGTTGCGTGGGCTAGTTCATGCAAAGCTGTACTGTAGAAGGCCTCTGGACTCACAAACCGTTCTGGGTAAGGTAATCCGATCTGGTCGGAGCGCGGCGAGTAGTGGGGCTGTGATGCTCCGTACACAATCGGAACGCCCGAGGCCTTCAGCAAGGTCTCGCACCGCTCGATCCGCTGCGCCGGAGTTGTCTCCGGACGCGGCGGAGGCGGTGGAAGCCCCTCTACCTGGGAGGCATTGAAGACGTTGAAGAAGAATGTCTTGACCTTGTCGGTCTCGGTTCTGACAGCAGGTACATTCCCGTGGTCGTGGACTGGCGAAGACTTGGCTTCATTCTCGTCAGGATAGATCGTGTAACGCAACTGGATGGAATTCGATCCTCTCTTCACGAACGCGCCAAGCGCCTGCGCTTGCTTGAAGGTCACCCAGCGATTGTCTTCCCAGCCATTGACCATGGCGGCGATCCACAACATGACCCGGTTTCCGCCCCTATACGCCTTCCCTGTTGTCGGGTTGTACGGCAGGTTGTTCACGGTGCGGGGATCGCCCGGCTTCAAAAACGGCAGGAAGGGTTTTCCTTGCGCCATCAGGTCAATAAGGAGTTGCGCCTGCTGCTGCGCCAGCTCCGCATACTTCATTCGTCTTCGGAGCTTTCGTCTGTAATGACCAGATCACCCCGCTCCAACGAAATCCGCACCTTCTCCACGGCCTGCTCGATATCCAGCAAATAGTCATCGGCCGTTCCTGGCTGGATCACCACCCCGTCATGGGTACGAACGACTCGATAGCGAAGCGCCGCATCCAGGGCGTCGCTCAGCGAGATTGCGTCTTCCATAAGAGGACTCCTAGTGAAGGAACTCCCACATTAGGCAGCGCCGTGCCATCCGGAAGCTGGCACTGCGAACAATGCGAAGCGAAGCACAAACTACAAGCGACGCTGCGGCTCGCACTGTCGCAATATGGGTCGAGCGATGGCTACGAGCCCTTCCCTTCGCGTCTGCGCCCGTTGGACGCAATAGCGCTGCAAGATCGCGGCCAACTGCTCAGCGATTGCTTGCGTGGGCACACGGCTGGCGTAGTCGAACACATCCAGTCCAACCTCGTCGTGAACGGCGTCGTCCGCCCCCAACCCAAGCAACTCGTCCACCATGTCCACGGCGCCGTACTGGATGTTGAATAGCAGCGGCGTCAGGCCGCTGACATCGCGATGTTCCAGATCAGCGCCAGCTTCATACAGCAGCGTCGGTACGCCCGGAACAGTGGCGAAGTACAGTGGCGTGCGGCCATGGCCGCCATACCAGCGTGCATCAGCGTCGGCACCTGCTGCCAACAGCAGCTGGACCACGCCATAGGACACGTCTGGCTGGTGAAGGATCGTTGAGCCTTCCAAGTCCGAGCTGTCCGGGTCTACGCCCTTCACTCCCAGAACGTGGGCCATGGCCCGCACATCGTCCCTGGCTCGCAGAAGCGCCGTGTAGTTGGGGTGCGTTGGCCCTGTGCGTTCTCGAACGAGATCCAGCAGGGCGCGATGTGCCTTGGTCATCGAATCATTGTGAAAGGGTTGCCGTTGCGGGCAACCCCGTAGGGCTGGGTCAGACCCAGCCACGCGCGGCCAACGAGGTGTAGCCTTCGGCGGACACCACGAAGTGGTCCAGGAGACGAATGTCCACGAGGGCGAGAGCTTGTTTGCAGCGGGTGGTCACTGCGTTGTCGGCGGCGCTGGGTTCCAACGAGCCCGACGGGTGGTTGTGAGCCATGATGATCGCCGCGGCGTTCAGTTCCAGAGCGCGCTTGGCGATTTCCCGCGTGTGCACTTCCGAAGCATCCAGAGTGCCGGCGAACAGGTCTTCCACCGCGATGACCTTATGTCGCGTGTTGAGAAAGGCGATCGAAAGCACTTCCCGATCGTGACTGGCCAGCCGGTAGCGGAACATCGAGCCTGCGGCGGACGGATCAGAGAGTTGCATGCCATCGCTCCGGATACGGGAGCGCATGAGGGTTTCGGCTTGCTCGATCAGGCGGTTCTGCTCAGTCGTGAGCGGCTTGGGAACTCTCATTGGTGTTTCCTCTGGCGCGCCGGATTGGCGTGCGCAGGACCGCCGCCGGGGCCACCAGGCCGGGCCGCACCCGAGCGCTTGCGCGCGCGGGCGAAACACAGTGGAGCAGGCGCCAGCCTTGCGGCTTGGACCGACGCGGCAAAGTGTCCGTAGCCCGACCGCGCGCCAGAGATACGCATATTCCCAAAAAGGAAACGGCGCCTGAGCGCCGCTTCCCCCGTACAGAAGCCCCATGAAGGTTGTCGAGACCCAGCTTCCTACGTGAACCCGATCAATGCAGAACGTATCGCCCGCCCTGCGCTTGCCGCCACTGCCAGGATGACAGCCACGCGGGTGAAAGTGCGCCGACCTGGCCGATAACGCAGTTGCGAAGATGCGTCTGACCCAAGGCCACGCGACCCTCGAAGCGCACTGCGGGAACATCGCTCCTAGGAGCGTAGCAGGACACTCGATACGTACCATCCGAGCGTTTGCCAATGGCATGCCATCGACCCTTGGCGTTGGCCACGTGCCGCGTAATGCGGCCGGTTTCGACATGTTCCACGAGCATGATTGCACCGGCTAACGGCAGGCCGTGAGAGTCCACGACCTTGCCGCGGAAGTCCGAAGACAGTTGACCCGCGTGAGATGCAAATGACAGTAGTAGCAGGAGGGCGAGAAGGACGAATTTCATTAGCGACCTCCGATCCGAAGGCCAACACCGATGACGGCCTTGTTGCCACCGCCGAAGGAGGCACCTACAGCAATGCTGGCTCGATCATTCAATCGGCGAGACCAGCCCAAAGCGAGAGCCGTTTCACCGCCAGAGAAGCCCACACCGACAGTCATTCCTCCCTCGCCAGGGGTGGCGGCCATCATGCTCATCGCACCCATTTGCGCGCCTAATCCGTTCAAGCGCTTATCGACCTGGCCGAAGCGGTTGTTGACATTCTCCCAGCGGTCGTTCCATAGGGTTTCGTCAAAGCTCGATCCGCCCAACCCTTGCAGGGCTTCCCACAACTGGCCGCCATTGATTGCATCGGTCGAACCTTGTGAGATTGAACCGTTGGCGACTTGCGTCACCTTGCGATTTCCCATGGCGACTTCGTTTGCTTGCGTTGTTCGAGTGTTGGCGCCAATGGCCACAGAGTTGGCATGACTTGCATTAGATCCATGTCCAAACGCAGAAGCATTCGCAGCAGATGCCGAGCTTGCAGAACCGTAGGCGTTAGTGCCGTCAGCGGAAGCACGTGCGTTGTTGCCGGTGGCGTTGGCGGCACGTCCTGATGCGTTTGCTGTTGCACCCGTGGCGCTCGAATAATCTCCGGTCGCCTCTGCCGCAACACCCGTAGCCGTGGCGCTGTTGCCAGAAGCATTGGTTTGTGTACCTGTTGCCGTGGAGTTCGATCCAGTTCCCTTGGCACCAAATCCGGTGGCCGTGCTATTGACGCCCTTAGCCTCCGTTTCAGCCCCCGTAGCGGTAGCTCCCGACTCAGTTGCTTCGGCATAGTTGCCCGTGGCGGTCGTAGCCTGGTCGGTTGCTCTGGCTTGGTCACCATAAGCAGTCGATCCGTTCCCACTTGCTTCCGAGAACGGACCGCATGCCGTGGAACTGGATCCCGTGGCGCTTGCTCCATCACAAGCGTAGGACTCCAATTGCGGGTTAAAGGTTTGTGCATGAGCGGCACCGGCCATCAAGCCAAGAGCCAGGAGAAGTGCAATCTTTTTCATGAGGAAGAGAATGTGGGGAGACCACACCCAACCTAGAAACGATGCCGATTACGGCAACCCATCCAAGACGAAGGGACGGTTGTTCCGCCCCTTGTCTGATCAAATCTGCGAACCCATTCGTCAGAACGGTTGTGCACACATAGGTGTGCTCCCAAGGACGCCGGACTGCGCCCCAACCATCTGATCTTGTTGACATTCTCTTGGCAAGGGCCTACTCCTTGATCGACTAGTTGGCCGCTACTTGTAGAG